>CAWJYB010000032.1:0-128162 GCA_963846905.1 uncultured Actinomycetota bacterium | reverse complement strand
GGGACCATGCCAGGTCGCGGCCTGCACCCGCAGATCGGAATCCGAACACGGCTACTGCCCGACCCACTATGTGCGATGGCGCACCGCATTCACCACCGACCCCGGCACCGACCGCCGGCTCTGGCAGCTCACCGAGTCCGAGGTCTCCGAGGGCGGCCAGGTGAGCCTGCGCGGGCTGCCACCGTTGGTGGTGATCGAGGTGCTGTTCGGTGTCCAGCAACGGGTCCGGGGCGGGGCGAAGGTTCTGGATGTGACCCTTCGGGCGGGTGCACACGCTGCGCCGGCAGCAGGCCCTGACCATCGGCGCCTGCCCGACCGAGGGTGTGTCGACCAAGGCCACCTGGGTGTTGCTGACCGCATTGCCCGGGATGTCTCGGGCGCGACCGATCTCGGTCGTGACGGGCGCCGACAGTTGGGACCTGGCCGTGTTCGGCCACCGGGGGCGGCTCTCGTTCACCGGGATCAGCCAGCCGTGGCTGGCCCGGGCCGGCAAGGCATGGGCCAGTGAGGAACTGCCCCGGCACCGCGGCGGCGGCGCCGCCAAGGTCCGGGAGAAGGTCAACGCGCTGGCCCGGCTGTCGGAAAGCCTACGCGCCCGCGACGACCACGGCCTGGCACCGGAACTGTTGGGCCGCAAGGATATCGTTTCCTTCCTGGTGCTCCGGCTACCTCGAATCGACCGGCACGATCAGCCGCTACCGCCGCAACGTCATCTGCCGGAACACCCGGGCAGCCCTGTCCGGGATCCGCGCCCTCGGGCTGACCCGACCCGGACGGGTATCTGCCGGCCTACCCGGCGACTTCGCACTCGGACCCGGTGACATCCCCGCCGAACCGGCACGGGGCGAACCGGGCCGGGACCTGCCGCCGGAGATCATGGCCGCGCTGTGCGCCCACCTGGACAGTCTGCAACCGGTGGAGGTCAGGACCGCGACGCAGATCGGCATCGACACTGGCCGGCGCCCTGAAGACATCCTCAACTTGCCGGTGGACTGCCTGCACCACGACACCGACGGCGCTGTGGTGCTGGTCTATGACAACGCCAAGGCCGACCGACTCGACCGGCGCCTGCCGATCACCCGGGCCACCGCCGCGGTGATCACCGCCCAGCAGGCACGGGTCCGGGCGCGTTTCCCCGACACCCCGATCGGTGAGCTGAAACTGCTGCCTTCGCCACGGCGAAATCCTCACGGGCGCAGGGCAATCACCATCGCCATGCTCGACGAGCGGCACCGTGCATGGGCACGCGGGTTGGGGCTTCAACACCGCGACGGCACCGAGTTCGACCCGGCCCGGCTCGTTCCCTATGCGTATCGGCACACCTACGCCCAACGCCACGCCGACGCCGGGGTGCCGATCGACGTGCTCGCCGAACTACTTGATCACCGCAACTTGAACGTCACCCGCGGGTACTACCGGGTCGGCGAGGACCGCCGTCGGGCCGCCGTCGACACGGTCACCGCGATGAGTTTCGACCGGCACGGGGACCGGATCTGGCGGAACACCGCCGCCCTGCTGGACGCCGAACACGCCCGTTACGCCATCGGCGAGGTCGCCGTGCCCTACGGGCGCTGCACCGAGCCGTCCAACGTGCAGGCCGGCGGCGGCGCCTGCCCGGTCCGGTTCCGCTGCGCCGGCTGCGACCACTTTCGCACCGACGTGTCCTACCTGCCCGACCTGACCGCCCACCTCGACGACCTGCTCCGCACCCGGGAACGACTGGCCGCGGCCATCGACGGCGTCGACGACTGGGCCCGCGCCGACGCCACCCCCACCCAGCAGGAAATCACCCGGATCCGGCGGCTCATCACCCGCATCAACGGCGACCTCGACCAGACCAACGACATCGACCGCGTCGCGATCGACGATGCGGTCACCGTGATCCGCCGGCACCGCGCCGTCCACCTCGGCATGCCCGCCGCCCGCCCCGCCACCACCACCCGCACGGAGGCCACCGAATGACCGGCAACACCGTAACCACGACCAGCCCGACCCGCGAACCACAGGGATAAGGCAAGGGCGGCAAGCGGATTCGGCCCGCCGCCGGCAACGTGTCATCGCCGTACTGGGCCGCGCCACCACCGACGGCACCGAGATCAGCGCATCCGGCATCGCCCGCGCCGCCGGCGTCGACCGCAGCTTCCTCTACCGGCACCGCGACCTGCTCGACCAGATCCACGCCCTCGAGGCCACACCACCGGCCGCCGGGGACACACCCGGACCGACCGTCACCCGCGCCTCGCTGCAGGCCGACCTGCTCGCCGCCGGCGAACGCGCCCAACGGCTGCACGGCCGGGTCCGCCAACTGGAGAAGCGCCTATCCGAAGCACTCGGCGAAAAGGCCTGGCAGGAATCAGGTCTCGGCGTTCCCGCGGACATCGACGCCGTCAACCAGACCGTTAACAACCTCGAACAACAGGTCATCGACCTGCGCCTGCAACTCGAAGAACGCGACCAGGATCTCGCCGCCGCACGCGCTGCGAACCGCGAACTCATCGCCCAACTCAACACCGCGACACGACACCGATAACACGCCGAACGACGTTCCCGCACAACACCTGTGGTGCACGCTAAAATCTCAAGATCAGCCTCTGACCCGCGCAAACGCCCGGAGCAGAGACCCGTCCCCAGGGACGACCCCCGGAGAAGATCCCGGTGGCGACCAGCACGATGATCGGGTCCACAATGTCGTGCTGGCGGCAATAGTCGTCTGCCTGCAGCTTTCCCATGACGTCGCGCAGCGCCTCCGCTGTGAGCGCGACGGCACCCTTCGGCCGCTCGCTGGACCTGATCGGCTGCACGTCTCGCACCGGGTTCGCGCCGAGCACATTCGCCATAACCGCAAGCTGCAGCGCACCCCGAAGGATCGTCTTGGTTTGACGGGCCATCGTCGCGCCGTGCGCCGTCCGCATGGACCGGATCGCTGCGTCGATACGCGCCGGTGTCGCCTCGCCCACCCGCACACCGCCGATGAATTTCACGAGCTTTCCCGATGTGAACTCGTAGGTCGACAGCGTGGCAGGAGAGCGCGGCCATCCTCACCCAACCGGGATAGGTGGCGTTCCACAAGGGCCGAGATCTTGGTGTCGAGTGAGATCTCCTCATCCGATGGCGGCCGGCGGTCCCTCAACGCCTCGATCAGCGCATCATCCGCGAGCTTGCCGTGCTGATCGTGTTCATCGGCAGGACCGCGCCGCTCCACTCGGCGCACCACGCCGTCGCTATCCCGAAACTTGCAGCGCGCCAACCACACCCCACCGCCGAGGTTCGTCCGTGTGATCTTGCCGTGCTGCCCGATCCGCAACGGTGGCCTACCCGCCACGCTGATCTCCGAACATCTCGTCAAAGGCCTCTTTGTTGCGGTCTCGGCCGCCGAGCGACAACAGCTCATCTATCCGGTCCTGCAATGCGCTGATTTCAGTGACCAACTTATCGAGCTCATCGTCGGACACCCCGTCGATCCCCTCCCTTTGGCGTGACGCTGGCCGTCAAGTTCCGCGCTGAGTTTCTGTTTGTGCTTGTTGAGGGTGAACGCCGTACGTGCTCGCTCAAGGGAAAGAAGGTGCGATTGATAATTCGCCTGGTCAACCATCGACAGCCCGAGATAGGCGAGGTACAAGCCGGATTCGCCCGAAAACCATTGCACCGCAAGAATTTTCTCCACATCCCTGGATTGGCCACCTTCGGGAACCGGGAAAATCTGAATCGCATCCCGATAGGGAGCCGGGTACAGCAGCGCGAGAGGCGCCGTGTCCAACGCCCTCGCAAACACGATCAGCTCGGCAGTAGTGACGTAGCGTCGCCTGCCGACCTCGATATCCGAGATCACCGCGCGGCTAATAGGGCAGCCAAGCTCGGCCGTACGGTCGGCCACCCATTGCGCTCTACGGTTCCCCGAAGCCGCCTTATCTCCTGGGCGATGCGATGCGCCTGTTCCTCGCCCCAATCCCTCGGCGGCACTTTCTCCCAGTTCGGCTTCTCCTGTGGCATGTCCTCAGGTACGACAGACGCAAAGTACTCATTGGGTGCCACTTATTGCGTCTATCGAAGCGCGACATATGCTGAGTCCCAGCGACGCTAACTAGTCGCAAATATCCATAACAAGCGTCTATTAGACGCAAAGGAGGTAAGCAAATGGGAGACGATACTTGGCTCACCAGGCAGGAAGTCGCGGATCGCGAGAAGCTTCCCGTTGCGACCCTTAATCAGTGGGCATCGCAGGGCAAAGGACCCAAGTACGCCAGGTTTGGCCGCCACGCTAGATACCGGCGGAGCGACGTAATCGCTTGGAAGACGACCAATTCGGCGGCCCAGATGCCGCATAACCCACCTAACAGTGAAGCCCCGGAGGTCGCCGCCTCCGAGGCTTCAGAACCAACCCTCACCACAAACCAGATTGGAGTTCCAATCTTCGCACAACCCCGCCCACCACGACGCCCGAATCTGGCCTGGATCGCCGCCGACCTGGAACATGCCGCGAACTTCTACGCGGCCGCGGTGAGTACGAAGCCGCGAGCCACCTGCTGACCGCCGCGTCCGCGCTCGACGCCCATCCGGGCCGCCGCCGAGGAGGCTCCCCAGTGACCAACGGGGTCGGTTTCCGGCAGATCGCCTACCTGCCTGTCTACGGACTGGTGTCGCCGCTCCTCGGCGATCCGGGCCTGGTCCCCGGCACGCCCGTATGGTGCCAGCTCGACGGCACTGATCCGGCAAAGTGGCAAGCGATTTTGTGGGCGGCGGTCGGGTGGACCGTGAACGAGGACGCCCGCCAAGCCGCGATGGCCGACGCCAGCCGCGAGATCAGCGCGTCGGAGGACTGGGAGCTATTGCCCGCAGCGTCCGCACCCGATCCGGGGTCTATATCCCACGAAGTACAGAGGTGGCATGAACGACGAGTCCATCGGTAACGCTGAGGGGGCCGCCGCCGGGCGGCCTTCTTCGGCGTCGTCGGGCCTGCTGGCCGGTATGACAACCGCCGCCGCTATCGACGCCCAGGTCTACCCCGATCTCGTCGAGCACGTCCCTGGTCTGATCACCGAGGGCTTCGGCATCCTGGCCGGCACACCCAAGGTCGGGAAGTCCTGGTTGACCCTCGACGTTGCCCTTGCCTGCGCCGAGGGTGGCATGGTGTTCGGCGGCCTGCCCGTCGACCCGCGGGCCGTGCTGCTGCTGGCCCTGGAAGACGGCCCCAGACGGCTACAGAAGCGGATGTGGGACCTACGGCCCGGTGCACAGCTCCCCATCGGCCTGGACATCATCACCGAGGCGACTCCCGGCACCGTGGCCGCGAAGATCTCCGAATGGCTCTGCATCCACGCCGACGACGACAAGAAGCCCCTAGTGTTCCTCGACACGCTCGGTCGTGCCCGACCCCAGCGCCGTGCCGGTGACGATCCCTACATCGCTGACTATCAGCTCGGCATCGGGATCAAGCGGCTTGTCGATCAGGTTCCCGGAGCTGGGATGCTGGCCGTGCACCACACGCGGAAGCAGGGTGCGTCGGACTGGATGGACACCGTATCCGGCACTCAGGGGATCGTCGGTTCCGCAGATTACGTGCTGGTTCTGCGCCGTGAGCGGCAGTCCGACGGCGGGCTTCTTTCGGTCACCGGCCGCGATATCTGCGAGGCGGAATACGCCCTGACGCTCACCGCGGGCCGCTGGTCCCTCGACGGCCCGGATCTCGCCGCAGCCGCTGAGTCCGCCCGTAGCCGCGCCGAGGCTGCGCGGGAGCAGAAGCAAGCCCGACTGGCCGACCGGTCCCTGTCCGCGCTGGCCTACGTCCAGTCGTGCAAGGAAACCACCCCGAAGGATCTAGCCGCTTATCTCAAGGTCAGCCCGCAAACCGCATCCACCACACTGGACGGCTTGTCGACAGAACCTGATCGTCAAGTCAGCCCGCGGACACTACTCCCCGATACCTACACCTGTTGTAAGTGTTGTAAGTGATGTAATCGCAGGTCAGGCGGATAAAACCGCGGAATCGGCAAGTGTTGTAAGTGTTGTAATCGATGAGAGTGTTGTAATCGAAAACAGCCCCTCACCAGGCATTACGACACTTACAACACTTACAACACCACTTACGCCGTCTCCGTCAGCGGCCCCGTCCTCGATGCCGGTTCGGGGCGCCCATCCCGCACTCATCACCAGCCATCGGCACCGCCACCGGGATCGCCAGCAAACACGTGAGGGCACATTATGACCAGGCGAAAAATCATCTTCCCCGACCCCGACTACTGGACACGCAAGGACACCATGACCGTGACGGCCGGCGACTACCGCCGAGGCGGCGCCCTCCTCAGACACCACATCGACCGAAACTGCGCGGGCGTCAACGTCATCCTCGAAGAAGCCGTCAGCGCCGGACGCGCCACCAACCTCGTCGTGGCGCTGCTCGAAACCCTCGACGCCGTCGCACAACAACTCCTCACCGGCGTCGGTTTGCGCGGCTTCGACGAATGGATACACGCCTACGCCATGCCCGACTTCGGCGACTACCCCGACACCTGGCGGCGAGCTGCGCGCCTCATCGCCGCCCACGGCCTCAAAGAGCACGCCGAGATGTCCGCCATCATCAACGACACCGCCGACGACAACGCCACCCCCGTCATCCTCACCACCATCGACGTCTACGCCGCAGTCATGCCGGTGCTGACAACCCAGATCGGCACGGAACTCCTCGACGCCGGCATCCGCACCCTGGCCGGCATGGAAGCCGAGGGCAACCAGTGAGCGAGAAACCCGTACCCGTCGACCGCCCACTGACCGACCGCGAACGCGACCTACTGAACGGCTTACTCATCTGGAAGGTGCGACGCGGCATCGCGCAGAACTCCGGCGTGCACGTCACCACCGAGTCCGTCGTCGCAGCGCTGGCCGACCTCATGGCCCGCACACCAATGCACCGCAACTACGACGCCGGCTGGCTGCATATCACTACCGGCCGACTCGATCAGGTGATCCTCCGCGTCAGTCGACAGTTCTTGACGTTCCACGCCAGCCACGACGAGCGGATCACCGAGGATCAACTAGCAGTCGCCCTAGCCAACGGGGACATCGCATGACGCTGCGCCCCTGCCTGACGTGCGGCCTGCCATCGGCCGGCCCGCGCTGCCCCGAGCACACCACCGACCCCAAGGGCACACCCGAAGCCCGCGGCTACAACGCCGCCTGGCGCAAGCTGTCCAAGCGCGCCAGACGACTCCAACCGTGGTGCGAATGCGGAGCAGTCGACGATCTCCAACTCGACCACCTTCCTCGGCATGGGAACGCAAGGCCCAAGGCAAGCCCATCCGCCTGGGCATCGACGCGGTAGTCCGATGCGGCCCGTGCAACCGCGCCGCTGGCGCCGCACGCGGCCCGTCAGCGACCAGGGGGGATACCCCAAACGGCGCCGCTCAACCACCCGGGCAAGGCGCAGGGGGCGATACACACGCGGCGCTGCTAGACGAATGTCGTTTTCCCCGAACGCGACTTCGGGCCGCCCGCAGTGTGGTCGCTGTCGGCCTTCAAGTAGACCCACTGCGAGTACGTGTAGGTCTCGGTCCCGTCCGCAGGTCTGACAACCAACCTGCCCGCGGCGGAAAGCTCGTACCTGTCCTTATCTCCGTACAAATGGTAAATGCCCTCGTCTGCGGAGAGGTACACCGTGAATGCCATACCTCGAGCGTGCCATGAGAGCGGGACCTAAACCCTCCGTTGACAACAGTGAATTGCCTTTTCGGTCATCGCGCACCGGCTCGGCGCGGTTCGCGGCGTTCTGCGAGAAGTTCATTAAGGTGCCGAAGGGCACCGGGCCCGCTCACCGCTGCGGCTGCGGGACTGGCAGCGGGATCTGGCTGCGTCGGTGCTCGACGCCTATCCACGGCCCCGCACCGCCGGGTGGATGCTGCCGCGCGGGCAAGGCAAATCAACTTGCTCGGCGCTCGGCTTGTACGACTTTTACTGCGGCGATGAGGGTGCGGTCGTCTGTGTCGTCGCTGTCGACGAGCGCCAGGCCGGCATCGTCTTCAGCATCGCTCGCCGCATGGTCGACTGTCGGACGAGCTGTCGTCACGTCGTCAGGTGTTCAAGGATCGGCTGTTCATCCCCGAACGGGACGCCCATTTTCATTGCCTACCCGCCGAGCCAAGCGGCTGGAGGGCTTGGACTACACCCTGGCTCTGCTCGACGAGGCCGGCGTGGTCAACCGGGACAGCTACGAGGTGCTGACGCTGGCCCAGGGCAAGCGGGAACACTCGACGCTGATCGCCATCGGGACACCGGGCCCCGACCCCCACAACCACGTGCTGGCCGACCTGCGTACCTACGCCGCCGATCACCCCGACGACACGTCGCTGGTGTGGCGGGAGTTCTCCGCTGCCGGCTTCGAGGACCACCCGGTTGATTGCCAGCACTGCTGGGAGCTGGCCAATCCGGCGCTGGGCGACTTTCTGCACCGCGACGCCATGCACGCGCTGCTGCCGCCGAAGACGCGCGAGGCGACGTTTCGGCGTGCTCGGTTGTGCCAGTTCGCCACCGACACCGAGGGTGCGTTCCTGCCGCCCGGTGTGTGGGATGGGCTGTCGACCGGTGAGCCGGTCCCGGACGGCGCCGAGGTCGTCATCGCGCTCGACGGTTCGTTCTCCGATGACACCACCGCACTGCTGGTCGGCACGGTTGTCAGCCGAACCGCACTTCGACACGCTGCGGGTGTGGCAGCGGCCCACCGGCGATCCCGTATCGGGTGCCGGTCGCCGAGGTGGAGCAGACGATCCGCGACGCGTGCCGACGCTGGCAGGTGGTGGAGATCATCGCCGACCCGTTCCGCTGGACCCGCACCCTGCAGGCGCTGGAGGCCGAGAGGCTGCCCGTCGTGGAGTTCCCGCACTCGCCGTCCCGGCTGACCGCCGCCACCGGGTGATCTCTACAGCGCCGCGGTGAACGGGAAGCTCACCCATTCCGGTAATCGCCAGCTCGCCGAGCACGTCGCGGCCGCGGTGATCAGGGAGGACGCCCGCGGTATCCGGCTGGCCAAGGCATCCCGTTCGCGGGCCGCCCGAAAGATCGACCTGGCCGCGTGTTTGGTCATGGCTCATAGTCGCGCCACCTGGCGCGCAACCCACAAGAAACGCAAGAAGGCAAGGAGTTTCGCCGCATGAATCAAGACGAACTACTGACCCAACTGCTGCAACGGCTCGACGAGCCGGCCGCCCGGTACGCCGAGCTGGACCGCTACTACCAGGGCAAGCAACCGTTGGCGTTCCTAGTCCCGGAGGCCAAGGTGGCGCTGGGCAACAGGTTCGGCGTGATGGCCAGCAATATCCCGCGGCTGGCCGTCACCGCGCTGGCCGAGCGGCTGCGCATCACCGGATTCTCGGGTGACGCCGACCTGTGGGCCGATTGGATTCGCAACGACCTCGATCAGACCTCGGGTGTCGCGCACCGCGAGGCGCTGCTGCTCGGCGACTGCTTCGTGATCGTGTGGGCCGATCAGTTCGGCCGGCCCGAATGTCACCGTCGAGTCTGCGAAACAGGTTGCGGTGCTGACCGATCCGGGCACGCCGGCAGACGTACGCCGGCGATCAAGCGGTGGGAGGACACCAGCGCAAGACCACCGAGGCCGTGCTGTACCTGCCGGATCGGATCGTGCGGCTGCGGGCCGACCAGCAGGGTGCGGTCGCCAACGGGTTCACGCGTGTCGACGAGCTCGCCAACCCGCTGGGCGTGGTCCCGGTGGTGAACCTCCGCAACACCGACCGCATCCTCGGCGACTGGGGATGCTCGGAGATCGACGATTTGAAGCCGCTTGTGGACGCGCTGAACAAGTCGCTTGGCCGACATGATGGTCACCTCCGAATACGTTGGCAGGCCGCGGCGTTGGGCCACCGGCATCGAGTTGACCGAGGAACCGGTCCTCGACGACGACGGCAACCCGGTCCTCGACGACGACGGCCAGCCGGTGACGACCGAGGTCAACCCGATCCCCGAGGGCCACCGGGCGATGATCTCGGAGAACGACGCCGCGAAGTTCGGGCAACTGCACGCCGCCGACCTCGCCGGCTACGAGGCAGTCGGTGCGGGTGATCCTCGGGCAGATCATGGCCGTGTCAACGCTGCCCGCGCACTACGTCGGAGTGTTCACCGACAACCCGGCCTCCGCTGACGCCCTACGGGCCGCTGAGGCATCGCTGACGGCCCGCGCCGAGGCCCGGCAAGCGCACGTTCGGCCGGGCGTGGGAACAGGTCGCCCGGCTGATGATCGCGGTCCGGGATGGCCGTGACCCGAACATGATCGACGACATCCGCGTGCAGTGGGCCGACGCCGCAACCCGCTCGGTCGCCCAGGAGGCCGACGCCGTGACCAAGCTGTACCAGGCCGGTCTGCTGCCGCGGGCCTATGCGCTGTCGAAGCTCGGCTACTCCGAGGACGAGATCGCCAAGATCCGTGCCGCCGGTGGCCCACCCGTTCCGGTGGTGGCCTGAATGCGACTTAGCGCACGCGACCTCACGTATCACGTCGGACTGGCCGAAGCGCCGACGTCGCCCGGCCGGTACGGCTGCGGATCGGAGGCCTGTCCTACCTGATGGATACCGCCGAGGCGATCGACCTGGCGAACGACCTCGCCGACGCCGTCGACCGAACTCAACGAAGGAAAACACCATGAGCGAGAACACCACCGAGACAACCGACGTCGAGGACGTCGAGCAGATCGACACCCCGAGGATGTCCACCGGCGGACGCCCCGAAGGGCCGGATCTGAATCCGACCCGACGACGACCCGAGACGTTCCCGCGTGAGGTTGTCGAGAAACTGCGCCAGGAGAACGGCAAGTACCGGCAACGCGCCCAGCAGGCCGACGCCTCGCCCGACGCCTGCACACCGAGCTGGTCAGGGCGACAGGACGACTGGCCGATCCCACCGATCTGGAGTTCGACGAGGAACACCTCGACGACCCCGACGCCCTGGCGGCCGCGATCGACGACTGCTCGACCGAAGCCGCACCTGGCGACCCGCAGGCCAGCCGGCGACATCGGGCAAGGGCAACGGGCGCGGCGTCTCGCCGTTCTCACTGCTCGGCTTGCTCAAAGAACGGACGTGAACCGTGCGTCGGAGAAGACCGATCCGCCACGCTGCGGGGTGAGAAGCGGGTCGGCCCTCAGGGGCGAGCATACATGCGCGGACCCGGTAACATTGCTACGACGTGATCTACCGGGCCTGGCGCCCAACCGATTGACGTCCTGGCGACGTGTCGAACCATCCAACCGACACGACACGTTAAGGACGTTCATCGTGGCCATCGAAGTCACCTCCGGTAATACCACTCTCATCCAGTCGCAAGTCGCGTCCCTGCTCGTCCAGCCGCTCGGAGCAGGCCAGCACGTTCCTGGCCGCCGGCCCCGTCGTCCTCGACTGCTCCAGCCCGGTCCGGGTGCCGCGCATCGTCAACGGCGTCACCGCCGGGTTCGTCGCCGAAGGCGCCCAGATCACCGATGGCGACGTCGCGTTCGACGAAGTCACCCTGCTGCCCTCGACACTTTAAGGGCCTCAAGGTGCTGGTGAAGCTGTCGCAACGAGTTGATCCGCACCTCGCGTGGTCGGCCTCGACGCGGTCTCGCGGACCCGGCTGGTCACCGACGTCGCCAACGCCCTCGACGCGGCCCTGTGGGACGGCGCAGGCACATCGAACACCATCAAGGGCATCCTGCGGGCCACCGGCATCGCCACCGGCACCCTGGACCTCACCGACCCCGATCAGCCTGATCGACGGCCTGGCCACCGCGCAAGGCAACAAGGTCACCCCGATCGCATTGGGTGATGACCGCGGCGTCGTTCGCCGCGATCCGCAAGGTCAAGGTCGGCACCGCCGACGCGCGCTACGTCATCGACCCGAACACGATCCAGAACGGCACCGCGCTCCGCCTGCTCGGCCTGCCGGTGATCATCACCGACAACATCCCGGCCGTGACCGACGAAGACCCGCGTCGCCCTGGTCGACTTCTCCAAGGTCGTCGTGGCCCGCGACGTCAACGCCGAGGTGAAGATTCTCGACCAGACCTGGGGCGACTACGACAGCATCGGCATCCGCGTCGTGTCCCGCTGGGACACCGCACTGCTGCAGGCCAAGGCCGTCACCCTGCTGACCGAGGCGTAACCGTGGCCGAGGTCGATCCCGACGACGTGACGGCCCTGCTCGACGGCGCACCAACGCGGTCGAGCAGCCGTGCCGCTCATCACCGCGATGGCCAAGGCGTACACCCGCGGCCGCGGCTTCGACGGCGACGAACCCAACGAGGAGATCGCCGCCGTCATCACCACCGCCTCGGCGCGGCTGGCCGCCAACGGGGGACAGACCAGCCGCGCGAGACCGTCGGACCGTTCGCCCACGAGTCGGCGTCTTCACCGGCTGGACCCTCGCCGAGCAGATCGTCCTCAACCGCTACCGGGTGCGGGCGCAATAGACCAGGTGGCCCGGCGTCAACGCCGATGATACCCCCTTAGGGTGGCGAAGGGTTCGCCATGACGGGTTGATTCACCCCGAGCGGACACCTGCGCCAGGGCCACCGCCGGCACAATATATATTTGTCACCTTATGACTGAGACCCGCCGAGAATTGCGAGCAATCAGCAATAGCGAGGCCCAAGCCATTATATTGTGAAACAACAGCTAATGCGAACCATCGCTAATCACACCGGACACCTTGATGTGCTTACTCGAAACCTGACGAATGAGACCCCGGTCCTTCGGCGGGCTTCGGGCGAACTGTTCACAACGCTCGCTCGTGCGGAACAAGCCACAGAGAATGCTCGATGGCATAGCCGCGGACCGTGGATTTGAGCATGCCGTCGGTTGGGGAGGATAGGGCAAAGGCCTTTCCCGCCGGGCTGCGTTGACGTCGCAAACCCGGTCAGGGTAAGGCCT
Organism: uncultured Actinomycetota bacterium; assembly: GCA_963846905.1. Classification (GTDB taxonomy): domain Bacteria; phylum Actinomycetota; class Actinomycetes; order Mycobacteriales; family Mycobacteriaceae; genus Mycobacterium. The sequence goes on along the minus strand of CAWJYB010000032.1, from coordinate 115,261 downwards.
TTGCCCTATCCACCCCCGACGACACCCTTACTGAAGGACTAGTTACGAAACAGTAACGTCGCCAATGGTTGGAGGAGGCGGGGCCGCTCCTGGCGCTGTCGGCTAGCGTCGGTTAAACGTCAACTCGATTGACGCTTCTCCGCCAACTTCGGCGACGAGCGCAATCTTTCCTTTTCCGACGATTTTGAGGCCGATCTTGAATGAGTCCAGAGCGAAGCCGCCGCTGGGGGGCTGGCCCTGGTTGTCGAGTACTTTTTGCAGCTGACCAGTGATTGTGTCGAGGCTCTTTTTCAACTCGTCGCCGTCGATCTGTTCGACGACCGCTTTGGTCGCCTTTGGTTTCCACGGCAGTCTTACTTGTTCTTCGACGTCACCTTCTTGCGGTTCGACGACAATATCAGCGGCCTCGGTCTCCGTTAGGAACAAGACCGGAATGGCGCCGATAGGCTCTGGGGTGTTGCTCTGACGGGTCATGGGTAGAACTCTCCATCTAGTTGATGTGCTATTTGATACAGGCAAATACCGAATGCTCGGCGTATCGGATTGTTGTGGCTATCGAGCTTTTGCGCTCCGTTTGGGTCCCGGAGCCAGGACGCGCCTTGGTGCATCGCGACTGGGGCGCCCGTTACGCCGTGAGATATCAGTGCGCCGGAATCACCCGGCGTGCTTGACGACCAGTCGTAGGTCAGTCTGATGGGTGCCTTTTGGTAGCTGAGTAATCCGAGGTTGATGTCGATATCCACCAGTGTCTGGTTGAATGTCGTTCCGTTCTGGTCGGTGACTGCGACTGGAAGTCCGGGGGGCAGAACGTGTTCGGCATTGCATGGCTGCCCGTGTTGCGGGGGGTTCGAACTTGACGCGACCACTGCATCCATGCAGGTGCCGAGGCTGTCGATGACCATTCCAGTTGACCTGTCGGTGTACTGCACGTAGAGCCCTCCACCACCAGCACGGACTGCATGCAGGGGCAGCAACCACCCCTCTTTTTGGGTGCCGCTGGTACTACGGCGAATGCGCATCCAGGCAGTGAGCATCGCCGACCCCGGCAGGGACAGGCCGACCTGTGGATCTTGAACGCTTACTCGAGGTATGACTGGGAAGGAAGTTGCTGACTGATCCCGCCCTATGAAAATTTGCCGCCTCGCGAGGAAACCTAAGATCGGCTCTAGATTGTCTGACCCGAACGGGTCTATCGGTGGACAAATGTGAACAATAACGGCGAGGCTCGGTTCTTCGACGTAATAGTCTGTGTCGGGGTCGGCGAAGCCAAAAGCGATACGCGCAACACACGGGTATTGGGCGTTGATCTGAGCCAGCTGAGCATCCTCTTGACCCACCAGGACGCTCCAGGCGAATCCGGGGAATAATTCACTAAGCCCAATTCCTTGAAGGTGAGTCCGCCCGCCGGCGACGATTTCCCTGAGCCCGGGATTCTCAATCAAGTCGAGGTTTGGCTCAGGTATGTGTCCGAGCCAGGACGAATCGAATACCATTCGAACCCCTCCCCAAAAAGCTAAGCGCAAGGAGAGCACCTCGACCTTGTTCAGAGGCCGCATCTCGCACCCAAGGCTAGTACCGCAGCGGTAGTTCGTGATCATTGGTGTTCGCGTGCCCGGTAGTGGGATAGGCGGGCTCGGTGTTGGTGTTGTCGTCGCCATCGTGACCAGGCCAGCAGGCTGGTGATGGTGTGTTTGGTGACGAGCAGTAGGGCGTCGAAGAGGCGGCGGAACTCGTTGACGGTCAATGTGATCAGTCCTTCTGGGGTGGGGTTGCGGTCGCGTTCGGTGGCGCAGGCGACGGCCAGGAAGGCGTGGGCGAGCATGGCCAGGGTGGTCCAGCGGTGCCAGGAGGTCCAGCGCCTGACCTGGTGCTGGTCGAGTCCGGTGAGTCCTTTGGCGGATTGGAAGGATTCTTCGATGCGCCAGCGCTGCCCGGCGACGCGTACGAGGGTGTGCAGGGTGGCCGGCCGGGGTGAGTAGCAGCGCAGGTAGGCCAGCTCGCGTGTTTTGTCGTTGCGGCGGATCAGCACATAGTGGTAGCCGGTGTCGGTGGGGTCTTCGGCCAGCAACTGGATCCAGGCCCACGAGTAGTAGCGGTGCCCGTGGCTGCCCGCTCCGGCGGAGTGTTTTTGCCAGGCCCGTTTCGGCACCATCGCCGGGAGTCGATCGACGCGGGTTTTGCCGGCGTGGGTGGGCACATACCGGTTGGCGGCGATGGCCAGCACGTAGCCGAGGTGGTGGGCGCGGATGGCGGCGCGCAGTGTCGGGTCGGCGCCGTAGACCTCGTCGGCGGTGACCCAGGATGCGGGAACCCCGGCGGTGACGGCGCGGTCCAGCAGTGAGCGTGCGAGCGTGGGTTTGGTTGCGAAATTGGTTCTTTCGGTGGGGATTCCGGCGTCGTCGCAACGCCGGGGATCCTGCGCCCATGATCGTGGTAGGTAGAGGGCGCGGTCGATCAGGGCGTGCCCGCGCGGGGCGGCGTAGGTCAGATAGACCGCGACTTGGGCGTTTTCGATCCGCCCGGCGGTGCCCGAATACTGGCGTTGCACGCCGACACTGTGGGTGCCCTTCTTGACGTCGCCGGTTTCGTCGAGCACGAGGACCGCGCCGGGGTCGCCGAAGGCGTCGACAACATAGTCACGCAGATCATCGCGCACCGCGTCGGCGTCCCATTTGGCCCGCGACAACAGGTGCTGCAACCCGTCGGGGGTGGCATCTCCGCGGTGCTCGGCGATCGTCCAGCAATTTTTGCGGTCCAGACCCGAAACCATCCCGAGCATCAACTCCCCGGCATGGCCCAGCGGTTCATACCTGCTGAACCGCGGCGCGATCCGGTCGATCACCGCCGAGAACTCCGCGGACCACCGGTCAGGGTCTACGCTATGAGCCGCGGTGGCCGCGGCAATCTCTGATGTTGACACAAACTCCGAACACTGCCCCGGCCACCGCCCCTACCAGCGCAGACACGCCCAACCACCCAGGTCACGAATTACGGCTGCGGTACTAGCAGGCACCGATATGCAGCTCGCCAAGATTCAGGAACCCTAAAGGCGTGGTTCTGACCGAACCGTCCACGGCAGATTGCCACGCGCGGGTAGCGGTGGCGCACTCTCACGATCAGTGGGGTGTCGACCAATCGGACCTCGTGATCGAGGGTTCCTACCAGTGCCCCGGCCCGTTCGCCCGCACCATCTCCGCTAGCGGGAGTTTCCGCCCTGTGTAGTTGATCGGCGTGTCTTGTGTTGTGGTGCTTGGTTTTTGACATGATTAAGTGTATTACCCATATATGCCGTCTATCGTGGGGAAGCGCCGCGGGAAGTACACGTACTACTACCTGGTGGAATCGGCACGGGTGGACGGCAAGCCGCGGATCGTGTCGCAGGAATATTTGGGTACCGCCGAGGAAGTGATGGCCAAACTGGCCGGTGGTGGTGCCGGGGAACCGGTGCGTAGCCAGCACAAACGGTTCGGCGACCTGGCCGCGGTGTGGTCGGTTCTGCAGCGCCTCGGGGTGGCCGAGGTCATCGATACGGTCGCGCCTCGCCGCGCGGATGCCGCGGTGTCGGTGGGCACCTACATCGCGTTGGCCACCGCCAACCGGGTCGTGGCCCCGTGCTCGAAGCTGGCGTTCGCCGACTGGTGGGCGGGCACCGCGGGGTCGCGGTGGGTCAAGACACCGGCGGGGGCGTTGGATCACCGCCGGTTCTGGGACGCGATGGATCACCTGGACACCGAGGCGTTGGCGCGTATCGAAACCGAGTTGGGCGGCGGATGGTCACCGAGTTCGGGCTGGACCTGTCCGGGCTGGTGCTGGACATGACCAACTTCGCCACCTACATCGACTCGGCCAACGACCGCGCCCCGATCGCTCAACGCGGCAAAGCGAAACAGAAACGCATGGATCTGCGGCTGGTCGGGTTGGCGTTGGTGGTGACCCGCGACGGCGGGGTGCCCGTGGTGTCGCACGCCTACCCCGGGGATCGCCCCGACGTCACCCAATTCCCCATGGTGATCGAGGAATTGGTGACCCGGTACCGGGCATTGAGCACCTCGATGGAGTCGTTGACGGTGGTCTACGACGCCGGACAAAACTCGGCCGACAACCACGCCCTCATCGAAGAGTCCGGGCTCGGGTTCGTCGGATCATTGCCCCCGTCAGACTATCCCGACCTGCTCGCGATACCGCGGAAAACCTACGTTGCCGTCGATGCCGACCGGTACCCCGGCCTGAGCTGTGTGGACACCGAGGTGACCGCGTTGGGGGTGACACGGCGTGCGGTGCTGACCCATTCCCCGACCCTGCACGCCGCCCAGTCCCGCGGTTTTGATCAAACCCTGGCCAAAGCACGGAAACGTTTGACCGAACTGCAAACCCGGCTCGCGCGCGGCAGAACGCGGCGGACCCGCGACGCCGTCGCAAGCCGATATCGCCGCGATCCTCACACCCCGCTGGGTGAACGAGATCCTCACCGTCACCCTGACCGGCGAAGATCCCGGCCGACGCTCCGGTTGACTTTGCGCACCGACCACCGCGCCCGAAAGAGACTGGAAGACAGGATCTTCGGGAAACGGATCCTGTTCACCAACCGCACCCAATGGTCTGTTGCCGAGGTGGTCGCGGCCTACCGTTCCCAATCCGAGGTCGAAGCCGGGTTCCGCCAGCAGAAAGACCCTCACGTTGTCTCGTTCGGGCCGATGCACCACTGGACCGACCAGAAAATCCGCGTCCACGTCTTCTACAGCGTCCTGGCCCTCACCGTCGCCCACCTCATGCGCCGCCAAGCCGACCAAGCCGGCCTACACATGTCAGTGCGTGAACTACTGCACGAACTCGCCGGCATCGAAGAGACCGTCCTGCTCTACCACGACGGCGGCAAAGGACGCCCCCGCGCCCGCCGCATACTCACCGACACCACCCCCACCCAGGACCGCCTCGCCGACCTCTTCGGCATCGACCGCTACGCACCCACCCGCTAACCGACCCCGACGATGGGTAATACACACACCACCCACAAAAACCACCACTGACCAGCACAAACAACGCCCGCCAACGACCAAGGGCGGAAACTCCCGCTAGACGTCGCGAGTTTGGTCGGCTCACAGTGAAACTGGAAACGTCCGCCGTATTAGCAGCGAAAGACGTTCAGCGCGAACGGGAGTCGAATCAGGGGAGGTTACCTCCTCGGTTTGCTCCCGCCGCGCGCCCCCGCATCATCACGCCGGCTGAAACTAGTGCTCGCCGCACAGCGTTGGGGGAGACGCCGAACTGCAAACCCAGTTGAGCCAGTGTCTGGCCGTTGCGATATAGCTCTGCAGCTACGGGGACATCGCTGTCGTCAAGTCCCTGGTTGCGCATGGTGACGCCATGTCGGTGCAGCATTCTGATCACGCTGGCATGGCCCAGCGCATAGCGTCGTTCGAGTTCTGGTGTCGAGGCACCGTTGCGGTAGGCCTGGACGAGTTCAGCGATCGTCTCGGCGGACAGCCGACGGTCTAACCGATGGGTATGGGGGAGTGAAACCGGCTCCCTGACCGGCATTTTCGCTGATTTCTCAGCCAATTCGACCATCCGCCGCAGTGGTCGCCCCTGGTAGAAGGGTTTCGAGTAGCGTTTGATCAGCCCCACGCCAGAGCCTATTTTTTTCAAGATCAGGCTCGCTGAGTCACCATTTATTCACCGCTTTTGACGACGTCTCTGTCCAGCCGATCAGCCACCTTGTCCGCTCAGCCGGTGAGGTCGTCGCGTTCGGCGGCGCCGAGAAGTTCTTCCCGGGCGCGGGCGACGCGAGAGCGGATGGTGCCCACGGGGCATTGACAGACGGCGGCTGCTTCGGTGTACGACAGACCCAACAGTTGAGTGAGCAGCAGGGCTTCGCGTCGATCGGTGTCGACGTCTGCCAGCAGAATGTTGACCTCGACGAGATCTTCGAAACCGCGAGCGGGCCGGCGACGGTTGGCGGCATGTTCGAGGTCTGCGCCGTGGGTGATGCGGGGTCGGGCCTGCTTGTAGCGGATCTGGTCGACGGCGGTCCGGCGGGCGATGGACAGCAGCCAAGTGCGGGCGCTGGAGCGGCCGGAAAATCGCGGCAGGGCATTGATTGCCCGCAGGAATGTTTCCTGGGTGAGGTCGTCGGCGCTGGCGACGTCGGCGAGGTGCGCGGTGAAGCGCCACACGTCGCGTTGGGTGGCTCTGATGAAGTCTTCCAGCGCCTGCGTATCGCCGTGGCCTGCGGCGATCGCCAGGGCGGTAACTTGGTCATCGTCGCCGCGGGAGGTCACGATCGATGACCCTATCTGGTACTCGGTCACCGGGAACTACGGACTGTCGTTGGCCGACCTACTGCGTTGAGCGAGGAGGACAACTGTGACCACGGTGGCCGATGCCGGCAGCGCCGAGCAGGTGCGGCGTCTCGAACTGGTGGTGTCGGGGATGTCGTGCGCGTCATGCGCCAGCCGGGTGGAACGCACGTTGAACCACGTCCCTGGTGTTCGTGCGTCGGTGAACGTCGCGACTGGGATTGCCACCATCGATGCCGCTGCGGTGATTCATTCCGACGAATTATGCGGGGTGGTCGAGCAGGCGGGTTATCAGGCCACCGAGCGGACGGCACTGCCCGACGGCACAGAGGATCCAGAATCCGACCGGGCGGGGAGCCTGTTTCGTCGCCTGGTGGTTGCCGTGGTGCTGTTCGTCCCGCTCGCTGATTTGTCGGCGCTGTTTGCCGCTGTACCCAGCGCACGGTTCCTCGGATGGCAGTGGTTGCTGATCGCCTTGGCAGCGCCGGTAGTGACTTGGGCGGCATGGCCGTTTCACCGCGTCGCGGCCAAGAATGCCAGGCATGGTGCGGCGAGCATGGAAACGTTGATCTGCACCGGTATCGCCGCGGCGACAGTCTGGTCGTTGTACGCCATTTTTTTCCGGGACCGTGCGCCAGCGCAGCCCGGGGTGTGGCACGCGATCATCGGGGCGGATTCCATTTACCTTGAGGTCGCGGCTGGTGTCACAGTGTTCGTGCTGGCCGGGCGGTATTTCGAGGCGCGGGCCAAGTCGAAGGCCGGTGGAGCGTTGCGCGCGTTGGCGGCGCTGGGCGCCAAGGATGTGTCGGTGCTGCTCGACGATGGTGCCGAATTGCGGATTCCGGTCAGCGAACTCAAGGAACAGCAACAGTTCGTCGTGCGCCCCGGCGAGACGATCGCGGCCGACGGCCTGGTCGTGAGCGGGCGCGCCGCTGTCGATATGAGTGCGATGACCGGCGAATCCCAACCGGTCGAGGCCGCTCCGGGATCGGCGGTGGTGGGTGGCACGGTGGCCCTGGACGGCAGGCTTCTGGTGGAGGCCGCCGCCGTCGGACCTGACACCCAGTTCGCTGCGATGATCCGATTGGTCGAGAAGGCACAGTCCGGGAAAGCGGACGCCCAGCGCCTGGCTGACCGCCTCGCCGGGGTGTTCGTTCCGGTGGTTTTCGCGATCGCGGTCGTGACGGTCGCGGCGTGGCTGTTGCTGACCGGCGACGTGGACAGGGCGATCTCCGCCGGTTTGGCGGTCCTGGTGATCGCCTGCCCGTGCGCGTTGGGATTGGCGACACCCACGGCATTGATGGTCGCCTCGGGCCGGGGTGCGCAGCTGGGCATCTTCCTCAAAGGTCACCAGGCGTTGGACGCGGTGCGCAATATCGACACCGTCGTCTTCGACAAGACCGGGACTATCACGACCGGTCGGTTGACCGTGACCGCCGTGACGGTGGCGCCCGGCTGGCAGCGTGACGACGTACTGGCCGCGGCGGCCGCTGTCGAGGCCGCCTCTGCGCATGCGGTCGCGCTCGCGATCGTCGGCCAAGCGCGATCGTTGACCGTCGCCGAGGTGACGGAATTTCGTTCCGTGGTCGGGCGGGGTGCCCGAGGTAGGGTCGACGGTATTCTTGTCGAAGTCGGCAAGCCCGCGTGGGTCGCTCGCAACCGCGACGTCGCCATTGAACTGGTAGACGCCCGCCACCGCGGCGAATCCCTGGGCCAGACAGTCGTGTTCGTTGCGATCGACGGCGAGGTATGCGGGTCGATCGGTGTCGCCGACGTGGTCAAGGATTCCGCGGCGGCGGCGATCGCGCAGTTGCACGACCGTGGTCTGCGGACCCTGCTGGTCACCGGCGACAACCCGGTGGCAGCGCAAGGCATCGCCGATCAAGTCGGTATCGCCGAAGTCATCGCCGACGTCCTGCCCGATGGCAAGGTCGCCGTCATCGATCAACTCCGCGCGCAGGGCCGGACGGTGGCCATGGTCGGCGACGGCATCAACGACGGGCCCGCGCTGGCCGGCGCCGATCTGGGATTGGCGATCGGACGTGGCACCGACGTCGCGATCGGCGCCGCCGACATCATCCTGGTCCGCCAGAGCCTCGAAACGGTACCGCAGGCCCTCGCCCTAGCCCGGGCAACACTGCACACCATCCGAACGAACATGATGTGGGCGTTCGGCTACAACATCGCCGCCATTCCCATCGCCGCCGCAGGACTGCTCAATCCACTGATCGCCGGTGCCGCGATGGCTTTCTCATCATTCTTCGTCGTGTCCAACAGCCTGCGGCTACGCAATTTCGGCCGCGCAGGTATCGCTTCACCAGAAGATGTCGCACCGGGACGTCCAATCCGCCCTTGATGCCAAACGCAACTGCTCCGTCGTCGACTGACCGCGTGTGCTATCGGAAAGGTCAGCGGCGGGAGCGGGAGAGTTCGCGCAGCATGGCGTTGTAGGCATCGAGGTCGTCGTCGGTGTGGTAGGTGTCGGATTGGCGGTCGATCCGCTCACTGTCGCGGCGATCCTGTCGCGCCCATTGTGTGACCAATGCGATCACCACGATAAGAATGGGGACTTCGCTTGCACCCCAGGCGATTGCACCGCCCAGCCATTCGTCGTGGGTAAGGCTCGACACCCAGGGTAGATCCAGCTGGCCGTAGAAGGTGCCGCCGATGATCGAGGTCATGCTCATCGTGGCAATGCCGAAGAAGGCGTGAAAAGGCATGACTGCGAACAGCAGGCCGAGTCGGCCGAGGAACGGCAGCCGCCGTGGGCCGGGATCGATCCCGATGATGGCCCAGTAGAAAAGGTATCCGGTGATCAGGAAGTGAACGGCCATCAGTTCGTGGCCCCAGTGGTACCGGGCGAGGGTGTCGAACAACGGGGTGAAGTACACCAGGTACAGGGAGGCGACGAACAGCACGAAGGCGACGCCGGGGTGGGAGAAGAAGCCGGCGGCCTTCGACTGCAGGATCGTCAGCAACCATTCCCGAGGCCCCGGCCGGGAGTCGGATGACGCGGCCGGTAGGACGCGCAGCACGAGGGTCGCCGGTGCGCCGAGGACAAGTACCACCGGGATGAACATGTTCAGGGCCATGTGCTCGGCCATGTGCACGCTGAACATCGCCGAACCGTAGGCCTTGACTCCCGAACTGGACACGAAAAGCAGTGCAGCGCAACCAATCAGCCAGGAGACCGCCCGTCCGGGCGGCCAGGTGTCGCCGCGCCGGCGCAGCCGGATCACCGCGGTGACGTAGCCGGCCGCGGCCACCAGTGCGGCGACCCCGATCAGGGTGTCGAACCGCCACATCGTCAGCAGAGTCACGACGCCAGGCGGCCCGGGCAGTTGGTAGCCGAGGAAGACATCCCAGGCGGTGAACTGATGCGCCAACAGCGCGGGCGCCGTGCGCACAGCCATCGCGGAGACGGCGGCGACCGCCGCGATCATCGCCAGCGCCCCTGCCAGGTCCGCACCCGGGTACGCCCGATCGTTTCGCCGCTGCCGGTACAGCGCAGCAGCGTCCGAGGCGAACACCGATACCAGTAACACCGCCGCCACCAGGCCCCACCGGCCGTAGGCAGTAGTCAGCGCAAACCGGGCCGGCACGAGGAGTAACAACAGTAGCGCGCCGTAGCTAACCGCGACCGCACCGGAGACCACCATCACGACGCGCAGTCGCCAGTCCACCGCCGCGGATGTGGCTGCCACCGCTTTCACACCCAACAGGACGGCAACGGCCAGCGCGAACACGATGACGGCGCTGGTGGCGTAGTCGTGGTTGGGCCCAGAGGCCGCGTTACCGGTGACGGGTACGGCCACCGTGGCGATAGCTGAGGGAAGGAGTAGCACCGCATGACCCGTCCACCGCACCGACAAACGCAGGTATGCGGCCACCAGCAGCGCGCAGCACGCTGTGACGATCCAGGCCGCAGATCGTTGGTCAGCGGCGATCGCATCGCCGATCGCAGCACTGGTGAGCAGGCGGGTCACCGCGACACCGGCGTCATCAGCGGCCGAGACGACCACCATCGCGACCGCGCACACCACCCACGCCACCGCGGAACGTTCCGCGATCAGATGCGCCCGGAACGCGGCGGCATCAATCACGCTCCGCGCGTCGGGACGAGCCACCACCAATACGGAGACCATCGCACCCAAACACAGTCCGCCCGACAGCGTGCCCAGAAAAGTTCCGCCCAGCATGAGCGCGCCGGTCAGCAGCCCAGCCGGGGAATCGCCGGCCTCGAGGTACTTGTCGGGTCCAGAGACGGCCGCGTAGAACAGCAGCACGGCCATCGTCACGGCGCCACCGGCAAGCAGAACGCTGACTCTGCGGCGACCCGGCTGGGTGGGTGCTTCGGTCACTGCAACCGAATCTGTCATGCCCTCACACTTTCCGTGACCACGGCTAAGACCTTCAAGACCTTCGCCCTGGCCCTGTGCGAGTGTACGACGCTGTGTCGCAGACGTTCCCGTGGCTCAGTCTCGACGGGAACTTTGCAGCTGCGTGGCGCGACCACTTTCCAGCGTGTACCCAGTCCCCAATCCAGAAGGCGAAGATTTGAAACCGAGGAAGCTGACCGTGGCTGTATATCCCTTGCTCAGCGCAAGTTGGGTGTCCGTGGCATGATCGCCGACCTCGCCCTGCGGTGGGTTGTCACCGTACTGTTCGGCGTTGCCATCGTCGAGTGTTTGTACGCGCTGGCCGGCGGTCACAGGAAGTGGACAGACTTTGTCCGTCACGCCCTGCACCTGGTGATGTCGCTCGCGATGATCGTGATGGCGTGGCCGTTCGCAATGATGGTGCCCGACCGGCCGCCGATGGTGTTCTTCCTTGTGGCTGCCCTGTGGTTCGTCGGCATGGCCGCCGTCGGTTCGGATGGCCCGGTCGACCGGCTCACCAACCAGTACCACGCGGCGATGATGGCCGCGATGGCGTGGATGTACGCCGTGATGGACGGTGCGCTTTTTCCCGGCGCCGATGGGTCGCACGATCCTGATGCGCCATCGGTGAGCATGCCGGGTATGCCGGGTATGGCGATGCCGTCCTCCGACGTCTCGACACAGGTGGCACCGCAGTGGATTACCGCCGTCAACTGGCTGTTGACGGTGGGTTTCGGGTTGGCTGCGGTCTTCTGGTTGTACCGGTGCATCGTTGAGCGACGTAGGGATTCGTCGTCGGGCGCCGCGCCGAGGGCTCACGCCGGAACGCTGTGTCAAGGGTTGATGGCCGCTGGTATGGCGATCATGTTCGGCGTGATGCCCTGAAGGCAGTTGCTGGCAGCCTCCTGGGAACCGACACCGCCGTCGGTACGACCAGTGACATGACGATCCCGGGCGGGGTCGGGGATCACACTGGCGCGCCGCGATCTATGGAGGGGCCGATGGATGGCACGGTAAGTTCGACGCCGAGTGGCCAGTCCGCGCTGTTGCGGCGGATCTGGCGACTGCACTTGTGGGTGGGGTTGTTCGCGGCGCCCGTTCTTGTGGTGCTGGCCTGCACCGGCTTGGTGATCTTGTACAGCCAGCCGCTGGGCACCTTGCTCAACCGAGATCTGTTCGTGGTCACACAGGGGCCCCAGACAGTTCCGCTGGACGAGCAGGTGACCACTGCGCGCCAGCATGTCGGCACCGACTATTCGCTCGATTCCGTGACACCATCGGCATTCGCCGACCGGTCTACGCAGATTGACTTTCTTCCTCCGGGCGCTCCGCAGTACCCGGCCGGGGAGAGCAACGTCACCCAGGTGTTCGTCGACCCTTACACCGGGCAGTACCTCGGGCAACGCAGTGAGCTGTCCGGACTGGTGGGCTGGGCCAACCAGCTACATCGGATGTTCGGCAACGATGGGCCGAAGATCCAGTTGCCGTCGTTGGGCCATCTGATCGCCCCGTCGTCCTATCCGGACGCCACCATCCCCGTCGGTGTGGGCAACCTGTGGATGGAACTGACCGCGGGATGGATTCTGGTGCTGTTGGCCAGCGGTGTCTTCCTCTGGTGGCCGCGGGCCATCCAGAGCACCAAACCGCTGCTGAAGATCCGATGGTCCAAGGGCGGCCGGGTTCGGTGGCGCGACCTGCATGCGCTGACCGGGGTTGTCATCGCACTGATCCTGATCTGCTACATCCTGTCCGGGTTGACCTGGTCGCGGTACTGGGGCGAGAACTGGCGGGCCTTCGCCGCCACGGTGACCCCGTCGACATCGATCGATGCGCCGTCGACATCGGCGAAGATGGGCGATTACGACCGGCTGGGCCGGCGCATCGCGTGGTCCGCCACCGATGACCCGGTCTACGCCTCGGAACCCGGTGCGGTGCCGGGCCCCGCTCCGCTCGGATTCGCCGACATCGACCGGATCGCCAAGGACGAGCACATGGTCCCCGGCTACTCGATCATCCCGCCCTCGGACACCACCGCCGACGGCGAAACCGTGTACGGCAGCTACACCGTGGTCAACCACTGGCCGCAGAGGATCTCCGAGCAGCGCACCCTGTACCTCAACCAGTTCACCGGCGCGACCATCACCAACGCCACCGCCGCCCAGGACGGGGCCCTGTCGCGCCTGACCAGCTTCGGCATCGCCATGCACATGGGCAACCAGCTCGGCGTGCTCACCCGAATCTCGGCCACCATCGCGTGCCTGGGCGTGCTGACCAGCGTGCTGACCGGATTCCTGATGTGGTGGAAGCGCCGTCCGAGAGGGGGCACCGGCCTACCCGGACCGACCACCGAGGTCACCCGTGCGGCCACTCCGAGGGGTGCGCTCATCGCGATAACCGCGTCCGCGGTCGCGCTGGGGGTGCTCTACCCATCCTTCGGGGTATCGCTGCTCGTGGTCGCGGCTATCGAAGCGGCACTGACCGCGTGGCAGATGTCCCGGGGCGGTCACAGTGACCCTGGGGCACAGCAAGACGCCGTCCCCGCCGAAAAGGACGGCGACGACGTCCCCGTCGGCGCGCTGCAATGAGCTGAGGCCGGGCAACCGGTCCCGCTAGGCAGCCGAATCGGTGCTCGGCTGTAGATGACCCCGGCGGCGTCCTCGACTGGCGTTGCCGGGCAACACAATATCGTCATAGCCAGTGTCCGCGGAGGCCGCCGGCGGTGTACGTCGGTTCGCGCGGAACTGGCGGTACACCAGTGCCACCAGCACCGCGCCGAGCAGCACCGGCAGGTGGCTCAACACCCGGGTCGCTGTCACCTGACCACTCATTGAGTCGGTTACCACGAACCACGCGAGCGATGCGGTGAAAATGCCGACGACGCAAGCGACACCGGCGGCGGCTATCGGCCACACGCCGGTAACGACCATTCCCAGACCCAACGCCAACGACCATGCCGTGGTCTCGTTCATCAAATGCTCGCCGTCCATCGCACCGGACTGGTGAGCGGCGCTCAGCATGCCGAAATCGGCCCCGTCGACCTGCGCGAGCGCTACCGCCACCTGGAGCACGCCGACACCGACCAGCGCGCACCGTGCCCCGTACCGGCCGGTCCAGCGGGCCGATCGACGAGGAAGCCCGACCGCCTCGATTCCAGCTGAAGCAAGGACGTGCTTCGATAAATCACGACGTGGTTCGGCGGCCCGCAATGCCATAGTCTTCGCCTGCTCGTCGGCCACGATGTACCACGCACAACACTCACGGCATGTCTCGAGATGCTCATCCACGCGCGCAGAGGGCACCGGTTCGCGCTCCCCATCGATGCGCGCCGACAGCGCTTCGCGCGCCACATCGCACTGCATACCTCTATCGTCGCGCATGGACGCCCTCGAGCCAACCCGAAGGACACCTGAATTCGGAGTCGGCAGCGTATGAGCACACGTGGCGCTTGAATCCAGCGGTCTCGGGGGCGCTGTCTACCACCACCTTGCCTAACCTTCGAGGTCGCCTTCGGTCTCCAGCAGCACCTGCCGCAGTCCGGCCATGGTGGCTGCGTCGGGTTCGGCCCACATGCCTCGGCCGGCTGCTTCCAGTAACCGTTCAGCGATGCCATGCAGCGCCCACGGATTGGATTGCTCCATGAACGTGCGGTTGTCGTCGTCCAGCACGTATTTCTCGGTGAGCTGTTCGTACATCCAATCGGCCATCACACCCGCAGTCGCGTCGTAGCCGAACAGGTAGTCCACAGTTGCTGCCATCTCGAACGCGCCTTTGTAGCCGTGTCTGCGCATCGCCGACATCCAGCGGGGATTGACCACCCTGGCCCGGAACACCCGCGTCGTCTCCTCGCTGAGGGTACGGGTGCGCACCGCATCGGGCCTGGTGTTATCGCCGATATAAGCGGCGGGCGCCTGACCTGTGAGCGCCCGAACGGTGGCGATCATGCCGCCGTGGTATTGAAAGTAGTCGTCGGAGTCGGCGATGTCGTGCTCGCGGGTGTCGGTGTTCTTGGCGGCCACCGCGATTCGACGGTACTGGCGATTCATGTCATCGGTGGCCGGTGCACCGTCGAGGCCCCGACCGTAGGCGAACCCGCCCCACGCCGTGTAGACCTCGGCCAGATCGGCATCGTCACGCCAGTTGCGGCTGTCGATCAGCTGCAACAGGCCAGCGCCGTACGTCCCGGGCTTCGACCCGAATATCCGCGTGGTCGCCCGCCGCTGGTTTCCGTGATCGTCGAGGTCGGCCTGAGCGTGGGCACGGACGTAGTTCTGCTCGGCAGGCTCATCGAGCGCCGCTACCAGTTGCACCGCGTCGTCGAGCATGGTCACGACGTGAGGGAAGGCGTCCCGGAAGAAACCTGAGATTCGCACCGTCACATCGACGCGTGGCCGATTCAACTCGTCCGGCGACATCGCCTCAAGGTCGACGACGCGCCGCGAGGCATCGTCCCAGACCGGCCGAACACCCAGCAACGCAAGGACTTCGGCGATATCGTCGCCTGACGTCCGCATGGCCGAGGTTCCCCACACCGACAGCCCGACCGATTGCGGCCAGTGCCCGTAGTCGGCGCGGTAGCGCTCCAGCAGCGATTCTGCCAGGCCCACACCGGTTTCCCAGGCCAGCCTCGACGGCACCGCCTTGGGGTCGACGGAGTAGAAGTTACGCCCGGTGGGCAGCACGTTGACCAGACCGCGCAACGGCGAACCCGAAGGCCCCGCCGCGATGAAGCGGCCATCTAGGGCGCGCAGCACCTGGTCAATCTCCGACGAGGTGCCCGCCAGCCGCGGCACTACCTCCGTGGCCGCGAACTTCAGCACCGTGGCGACAGCCGGGTTGTCGGTCAGTTGATCGACTTGGCCGGGGTCCCATCCCGTCGCCTGCAGGCCTGCTACCAGGGCGCGAGCCAGTGCTTCGGCGTCGTCGACGGCGCCACGGGCATCGGTGCCGTCCTCGGCGAGTCCGAGGGCCTGGCGCAACCCGGCAACCGAGCTGTCACCGCCGAACAACTGTCGGGCGCGCAGAATCGCCAACACCAAGTCCACCTGCGGTTCGCCCTCGGGTGCCTGTCCAAGAATGTGCAACCCGTCGCGGATCTGCACGTCCTTGATCTCGCACAGCCAGCCGTCGACGTGCAGAATCATCTCGTCGAACGAATCGTCTTCCGGCCGCTCAGCAAGGCCGAGGTCGTGGTCCATCTTCGCCGCGCGCATCAACGTCCAGATCTGCTGACGGATGGCGGGCAGCTTGCCCGGATCCAGGGTAGCGATATTCGCGTGCTCGTCGAGCAGTTGTTCCAGGCGGGCGATATCGCCGTAACTTTCGGCCCGGGCCATCGGCGGGATCAGGTGGTCGATCAGTGTCGCGTGTGCCCTGCGTTTGGCTTGGGTGCCTTCGCCGGGGTCGTTGACCAGGAACGGGTACACCAGCGGCAGGTCGCCCAGTGCGGCGTCAGAGCCGCAGGACGCCGACATGCCCAGGGTCTTGCCGGGCAGCCACTCCAGGTTGCCGTGCTTGCCGAGATGCACCACCGCATCCGCACCGAAACCGCCCGCTGCGACGGGCATGTTGAGCCAGCGGTAGGCAGCCAGATAGTGGTGGCTGGGCGGCAGGTCCGGATCGTGGTAAATGGCAACCGGATTCGCGCCGAAACCGCGGGGCGGCTGAACGATCAGCACGACGTTGCCCTCCTGCATGGCGGCGATGACGATCTCACCATCAGAGTCGTGACTACGGTCTACGAACAGATCGCCAGGAGCCGGCCCCCAGTGCTCGGTGACTTTGTCCGTCAAGTCCGGCGACAGGGTGTCGAACCAATTCCGATACACCTTGGCGGACAACCGAATCGCATTGCCCTCCAGCTGGCACTGGGTCAACCAGTCCGGATCCTGGCCGCCACGCTCGATCAACGCGTGAATCAACGCGTCGCCGTCGCAGGCATCCACCCCTGGCACGTCACCGATGCGGTAGCCCGCCGCGCGCATGGCCTGCAGCAGCTTGACCGCGCTGGCCGGGGTGTCCAGGCCGACCGCGTTGCCGACGCGGGCATGTTTGGTCGGGTAGGCCGAAAAGACGAGTGCCACCTTCTTATCCGCGGCCGCGATGTGACGCAGCCGCCCGTGGCGCACCGCAAGGCCTGCCACCCGCGCGCACCGTTCCGGGTCGGCGACATAGGAGATCAGTCCCTCGTCGTCGATCTCCTTGAAAGAGAACGGCACCGTGATGATCCGCCCGTCGAACTCCGGCACCGCGACCTGCGAGGCGACGTCGAGCGGACTCAAACCATCATCGTTGCTCTCCCACTGGGCGCGCGCGCTGGTAAGGCACAGGCCCTGAAGGATGGGAACGTCGAGGGCCGCCAGATGTGCGACGTTCCAGCTGTCGTCGTCACCACCGGCGCCCGCGGTGCCGGGGACAGCGCCTCCGGCGGCCAACATGGTCACCACCAACGCGTCTGCGGTAGTGAGCATCTCAAGCAGTTCCGGTGCGGGAGTGCGTAGCGATGCGCAGTAGATGGGCACTGCGCGGCCGCCTGCTGCGTCGATGGCCTGGCAGAGCGATTCGACGTAGGCGGTGTTGCCCGCCAACTGCTGGGCTCGGTAGAAAAGCACCGCGATCGTCGGGCCTTCGCCGCTGCCCTCCGTACGCTCCAACACGCCCCACGTTGGTGTACTGACAGGCGGGTCGAAGCCGATGCCTGTCATCAGGACTGTGTCGGACAGAAATGAATGGAGATTGGCCAGATTCTCAGTACCGCCCTGCGCCAGGTAGATGTGGGTCTGCAGCGCGATGCCGGCCGGGACGGTGGAGCGTTCCATCAGATCGGCGTCAGGGGCCTGCTCGCCACTGACGACCACCGTGGGGATGCCACTGGTGGCGACCGTCGCGATGCCTTCCTCCCAGGCGCGGAATCCGCCGAGAATGCGCACCACAACGACGTGCACCCCGTTGAGCAGTTCAACCAGATCATCGAGGATGAGCCGTGATGGGTTCGCCCACCGGTAGGTCGCGCCGCTGGCACGGGCAGTGGTCAGGTCGGTGTCGGACGTCGACAGCAGCAAGATTGTGGGCTCAGGCATCCGTCATTCCTATCCGTTCTGTGGCAACAACTTCGCAGCACCGTCTGGTGATGGTGAAGGCGGTTACCAGTAGGCAAGCATCTCAGCAAACGTGTTCGAATGCCGCGGTGTTGACGCCGTGCGTCGCTTCGAGATGGATGCTCAAGGGGGATCAGCCAGTTGTTTGGGAGTGCTTGTGGTGCAGTCGATGTGAATCGAATGGCCCGGCGAAGATGTTGGCTGACTGCGTCTTTCAGGTCGCTGCGGCGGTGATGACCTGGTGCCAGGTCGGGACGCGGTCGGTCATCTCGGTCCGCCATTGGGGCGCACTCATCAGATGACGGCGGGGCCGAAAGTGCTCTCGGAGTGGCTGATGGCAAACAGGTACCGTTGGGCCTGCCCAGGCGAGGCGAAGCGTGTGATCACCCGTTCCCGCGATCCTGGTCAGCTGATGAGAGTTCTCCGCCCGATCTTGAGTTACCTCGAGCGGCGATGGGTCACCGACGGCACACCACGCGGCGCGCCGCCCCATAGCTGGCGAGCTTGTCGGTGACGATGACCCGCGCACGTACTGCAGGCCCTTGAGGAGTCGGCGGAAGAATTCTTGGCCGCTTTTGTGTCCCGGCGTGACTGTACCAGAATGTCCTGCACATTGCCGTGCTGCGTCGACCGCGCGCCACAGGTAGTGGATCGTGCCGTTGATGCGGATGAAGACCTCGTCGAGGTGCCACTTGTCGCCGGGGCGGGCTCGCCGCCGACGCAGCTTCTTGGCGTAGTCCGGCCCGAACCTGGCACACCAGGACCGGACCGTCTCGTGGCTGACCACCACACCGCGAGCCAACAGCAGCTCCTCAACGTCGCGCAGGCTCAACGCGAAAACGGTGATACAGCCACACCGCGTGCCCGATGACCTCGATCGGATACCGATAACCCTTGTACCTCGCCGCAATCGCCACCGACCCACCCTGACAGCACCACACAAGGTCAACAACTTGACGATGCCCCGCGAGGCGCCACTTGGGCCATGGGTAGATCCATTCGGCTTGTTCGGTTGACTCCAGATCCTCGACCGCGCATTCGACGAAGCGCCGTAACACCGGCTCGAACTCTTCGAACTTCGTTGCATCCGCAGCCTTCCCGACATTGCCGAGCCAGATTCGTGGCTCCTTGGGGTTGGCGCGGACTTTCACCACGGTGTCATCACCCCAGCCGCTGACCGGCTCTGCAGGTCAAGCGCCTTCCACGCCTTCGTGAACTTGAAGACGGCGTCGGTGGGTATGAGGATGGCTCGCAGGCGATCGCTGTCAGGTCGCCGTGAACGACGAACAGGTGACCGGCCATGAGGTTCTACGCGGCCATGACCGGAAAGCGCCCACCGAACCGTCGGATTCGCGGACCATCTCGATCATGATGTCCCGGGATGAGCCGTCACCGACGTCTTCCCCAGTTCCCGCAGCTTGTAGGAGGTCCGCATAACTCGTCCACTTCACCACTGCTGAAGACGAGGTCCCACACACCGTGCGAGCGATCTAGATGCAAAGTGGAAAGTCGGCGGAGCACGTCGGCGATTCCAGACTCAAGCTCGGCCACATGCTTCTGGTCGGACTTGAGAACTCGAACAAAGTTCTCGAACGAGTTCGACGAATCCATCTGAACGTGCTGCACCGCCTGCAAAACCGCAGAGCGCATACCTCCCGAGAAACTGCGCCTGGCCGACATCGACCGGCCCCACATCCTGCGGTTCCTGGACTGGCTGGAACCGAACGGTGCTGCTCGGCGGCCACCCGCAACCAGCACCTGGCGGTGATCAAGTCGTTTTGCCGCTACACCGCCGTCGAGCAGCCCGACCGCCTCGATCAGCTCACCCAGATCCTGGCGATCCGGCAGAAGAACACCCCCGCCCCGGATCTGGGACACCTGACCGGCGACGAGATCAAGGTACTGCTCGCCCAGCCCGGCACCGCCAGTAACACGCCATCCGCGACACCGTGCTGCTCGCCCTGGCCTACGACACCGCCGCCCGTGCCCAAGAAGTCTGCGACCTCGACGTCGCCGACATCCGGCCCGCCAACCCGATCACCGTGACGATCCACGGGAAGGGCTCCACAATCCGGTACGTGCCCCTGATGGGCCCAACCGCCCGGCTCGTCGCCGACTACCTCGAGCACCGCGAAACCGCACCCCGGACTCGGCGCCGACACCGACCCGCTGTTCCACGGGCCCTGCCATGTCCGGTCCTTACCGTGAAACAGGCAGGAGCACGCCCGGGTTGAGAATCCCGGCGGGATCGAGAGCGTGTTTGGCCGCGACGAGAGCGGCGGCGAAGGGTTCGGGGCGTTGCCGGTCGTACCACGGTCGGTGGTCGCGGCCGACCGCATGGTGGTGGGTGATGGTGCCGCCGGTATCGACGATGGCCTGTGACACAGCGGCCTTGATCTCGTCCCACTGGCTCACGGTGCTGCCCCACCGACCCGAGGCGTAGATGCCGTAGTACGGAGCAGGCCCGTCGGGATAGACGTGGGTGAACCGGCAAGTGACCATGCCGTCGCCGCAGACGTCGACGATCGCTGCGTGGGCGGCCGCGGTGACCGCGGCGTGGAATTCCTCGAACCGGTGCCACGTGCAGGCCGTCTCGAACGTCTCGACGATCATGCTGCGCCTGGCCAGCACGTCCCGGTGGAACGGCATCCGCAGGAAGCTCGACCGCCACGTTCCCGAAGTGTTGTCGGGCACGTCACCTCGTCGTGGCGCCACGGTTCCGCCGTGCCCACCGGCAATCTCCAAGGCTCGATCGAGCGATGCGCTGACGGGATGGTCGGCGGACTCGAAACCTACCACCAGCACCCCGCCGGTCGTCGAGGTGCCGGCGTTAAGGAAGGCTTCCGCGGGGTCGAGCAGGCGGCAATTCGACGGGTACAGGCCGGACTGGGCGATCTCCCGAGTCGCGGACACCGCGCCAGCGAAGGTGTCGAAGGCGACTGATGCGGTTTCGCGCCACCGCGGCCGTTCCTGCAGCCGCATCCAGGCTTCGGTGATGATGCCCAGGGTGCCTTCCGATCCGAGGAACATCCGATCCGGTGCCGGGCCTGCGCCAGACCCGGGCAGTCGCCGGGACTCGTTGATTCCCACCGGTGTGACCACGCGGATCGATTCGGTGAGGTCGTCGATGTGGGTGTACAGCGTGGCGAAATGCCCACCGGCCCGGGTGGCCAGCCAGCCGCCGAGCGTCGAGTACGCGAACGACTGCGGGAAATGTCGCAGTGTCAGACCGTGGGGACGCAGCTGGTCCTCGAGGTGTGGCCCGTAGACGCCGGCCTGGATGCGGCCCGCGCGGCTGGTTGCATCGAGTTCGAGCACCGTGTCGAGGTGTTGCATGTCGATGGTGACCGCGGGCCCCTCGAACCGGGGCTCGACGCCTCCGACCACGGAACTTCCACCGCCGTAAGGGATCACGGGGATGCTGCCGCGGGTGCACCAGTCCAGCAGGTCGACGACATCCTGCTCGGTGCGTGGTCGCGCGACCATATCGGGCACGTGCTCGAGCCGGCCGTGCAGGTTGCGCACGACGTCGCGGAAGGCCTTGCCCCGGGCGTGAGCGATGCGGTCGATCGGCTGATCCGAGCACAGCGACGCCAGGCTCGGCGGCGCGGCAACCCGCGGCGGCACTACCTCGAGCGAGGCCGCGTCCGGCGGTGGGTGGTCGGTGAAGTCGTGGTCGGGAAGCAGCACCGCGGACCGGTCGACGAGAAAGTTCACTTCGGTGTCCGTCGCCTGCTCGGCGGTGTTTCCCCAGCCCCACCATGACCGGCCGGGTGTCATTGGGTCGCGGTCGCGAGTGGCGTTCGGTCCGTGCTCGCGGCACTATCGAGCCTGGAGATCTCGAGCATCGCTGCCTCGACGTGGGCCGCAAGTTCAGACTCGACGAAGACGTGTCGCTCGGCGATCGTCGGAGGCAGCGACACGATTACTGAAGGTCTAGTCGACGTAGCCGACATAGCTTTCCGACCCGGTGGGATAGCCGCCACCGGTCGTGGTGATGTGAACGTGGTCGTAGTGGCCGTACCCGTGTCCGTTCGGGCCATCGGGGGTGTAGTAGACGCCACGCCAGATGGCGTCTTGCAACCCGAATCGGCCTGCGTTCTCCAGCGCGAAGGCGACGATCCTGTCTCCGATTGCTATGCCCTCAGCGGTATCCGGGTTGGGGATCGTGACATCGAGTGCCAAGCCGTCAGGGTGCCACCTCAGTGCATCCGGTCTGACTCCGCCGATGCTGTGAATTTCGGGGAACATCGCGCTGATGGTCCGCGCGACCAGGATGGTGTTGACCTGCAACCCCTCCTCAGGGGCGATCCCGACAGGCAACAACTTCGGGATATGAGGTTCAATCACCCGCAACCTGGATGCCCAGCCCGATTGGCCGGCAGCGGCACTCACCGCCGCTTGCCCGCCGGACGAAACCGACGCGAACGCCATCGGCTCCGCTTTCACGATCTCCAAGCAACAAGGCGCGGCGTCGGCAACTGGAGGTGTGCCGGGTCCGGAGCCGAAGGCATGGACATCTCCTCCGACTGTGAAGAACACGGCGGCTGGGGCAATGACCGCAGCCAGGATATTTGAGGGCCTCCAGCGGCCTCTGGCGGATACATCCCGACTCATCGGAAGCACTTTACGAGAAAATCAAGAAATGATCACGCTGTTATAAACATCCAATAGCCGGTTGGGCCGAGCGTTACGGGCCTGGACTACGCCTGCGCTCGGCGGTCAACCATCCGAAGGCGCGGTGACAACGGCGACATGCCGCCGAACGCCGACCGGTGGGCCGGTTAAATTTGCAGCGATGACGACTCCGCCCGAGCATGCGCCCTTCCTGCTGCTGTCGATTCGTGCCGAGGACGAGGCCGCCGACGACGAGTACCGGTCGGTGGGGCGCTTCGCCGGACTCTACGGAGACGCATTGCACCGGATCCGGCTGACCCACCGTCCACTCGGACCGATCGATCTCGGTGATTGGTCGGGTGTCATCCTGGGCGGCGGGCCGTACACCGTCAGCGATCCCAATGCAGCGAAGTCGCCCACCGAGCAGCGGGCGGAATCTGAACTGCTGGACTTGGTGGGCCGGATCGTCGATGCGGACTTTCCATTCCTCGGCTGCTGCTACGGGGTGGGTGTGCTCGGTGCAGTCGTCGGCGCGACGGTCGACCGTACCTACAGCGAGCCGGTCGGAGCGGTGACCGTCACCCTGACAGAAGAAGGCCGTCTGGATCCCCTGTTCGCCGATCTGCCGGAGACATTCGAAGCATACGGTGGCCACAAGGAGGCTGCTGCCGAACTTCCCGCCGGCACGAGGCATCTGGCCTCATCGGCGAGTTGTCCCGTGCAGGCGTTCAAGGTGGGGGAGAACGCCTACGCCACTCAGTTTCACCCCGAACTCGACTTCGATGGCCTGTGTACCCGCATCGACGTCTACCAGAACTACGGATACTTCCCGCCCGAGACCGCCGAGGAACTCAAAGCCGCAGCCCGGCGACGGGACGCGCGGCATCCACCGTCGATTCTGCGTAACTTCGTCCAGCGCTACACGCGGCGGCGGTGACCCGCCCGCTACCGCTGCTTGTTGACCGCGATCAGATGCTGTGGCCTCGGTTCGCCCTGGACGAACCGCGCGACCGCCTGCTCGATGAGCAGGTCATCGCCGGTGAGCCGGGTACGGTGCTGATGCATGTGTTCGGCCCAGGAACGCACGACGAAAGCCTCAACGAATGTGGATTCCCGCTCCGCGTTGCGGAAAAGCTGCCACTGGGAAGCGCCGGTGCGTTGGCGGGACCGGCTGAGTACTGCCATGGCGGTCAAGAACTCCTGCTCCTCGTCGGGATCGACTCGGTACGACGTCAGCACAACCACCGGGCCGTCGAGCGGTTCGGGCTCGAAAACCAGGTCCGGTTCGGGCCAGTGCGCCGACGGCGTCAGGTCCAGACTGCCGGTGCGCGCATGCAGCGGCCACCAGTACGCAGACAGTGCGCACGTCAGCATCAGCGCCGCGCTGACGAGCAGGGCGGTGACACTGCTGGTGGCGCCGGCCAGCAGCCCCCAGAACAGGGAACCGATCGCCTGCCCACCCATGAACACGAGTTGATAGACCGACAAGCCCCGGGCGCGCACCCAGGCAGGCAGGCTCAGCTGCATCGATGCGTTGAGAGTTGCCAGTGCCAACAACCATGCCGCGCCCCCGATCACCAGTGCGACCAGGACCAGAGCGACGTTACGCACCAACGCCAAAACCAGGGTCGCCGAGGCAAAGCCGACTGCGGCGGTGACGAGCAACGCGTTCTGGCTGAGCGCTGCACTTAGCCGCGACAACACGAACGCTCCGAGGACAGCGCCCAGGCCGAGCGCCCCGAGAAGCAGGCCATATCCCGAAGAAGATTGGCCCAGTTGATCTTTCGCGATCACCGCGAGCAAGCCCCAGAGAGCACTCCCAGGCGCTATGAACAGCACCGCTCTCAACAGTATTCGCCGGATGATCGGTGCACTACGGATGAATCTGCCGCCGGCGCTCAGTGCCGCCAGCGGCCGTTCGGCGGGCAACAGGTGCTCGGCAGTCGGCTTGCGCCACGCGAACAGCACGACCACGATTCCCAGAAACGACAGCGCGTTGAGGGTGAACACAAGTGTGGGCCCGGACAACGAAACCAGGGCGCCCGCGACGGCGGGTCCGATCGCCCGCGCACCGTTCATGCTGATGCTGCCCAGTGCCGCCGCGGCCGGAATCTGTTCGCGTGGGACGAGATCCGGCTGCAGCGCCTGCCATGCCGGGGCAGTCAGGGCCTGTCCGCAACCGATCAGGAACAGCAATGTCAACAGCACCGCCGGGGTTGTCAGTCCGGCACTCGTCAGCGACGCGAGGATGCCTACGCCGGCCGCCGTTGCACTTTGCGCCGCGATCAGAAGCCGACGGCGGTCAATCAGATCCGCGAGGACACCGGAAGGAAGTGCCAGCAGCATTATCGGCAAAGTGGTCGCGGTCTGCACCAATGGAACGAGGACCGAAGCGCGGGGATCGTCGACCAGCATCCACTGTGCGCCCACGGTCTGCATCCAAGTACCGAGATTGGACACGAACTGCGCGATCCACAGCGCGCGGTAGACCGGCGATCTGAAGGGTGCCCACGTCGAGGTCGTGTCCGCCGTCGGTCTGGGTGATGTCATGCACCACCCCCGTTTCCGGCCACCTGCACAATGTAGCCAGGGTCGGCGCACGATCCGTTGCGGTTGGGAGGACGAGTGGTTCGCCGAGTGCCGCTGACGGACGTCAGATTGTGCGGCGGGTTGCCGCCTTGTACTTGATCACAGGTCTTCAAGCGAGATCCCAAGTGTCACCGTCGCTTCAGATGACGAGGATGCCGTCCTTCCCACGTCTCATCGCACATCCTGTCGTAGGCGACGCAATGGATCCATCTCGGCCCTCGAGGGGAAACGAGTAGCGCGCCACTCTCGCCACCGGTGTCCCACCGCTGCATACTTGTGGGGAGTTGAGCCTAGCGGTGGGGGACTGGCATGACGGATACGCTCGACGACGCCGACATCACTGAACTGCCGCTGGCACCGCGCAATCCGCTGCCGTACGTGCGGCAGTTGAAAGCCATGCGCAACCTGCACTCCGGGATTGAGGAGTTGCGTGATGCGGGTGGTCCGGTGACACGCTTGACTCTCGCTCCCAAGTGGTTGCTGCCGCCGATCGTGATCGCGACGTCAACGCGCGGCGGCCGCGATGTGCTCGGCCGCAGCGACGCATTCGTCGACAAGATCATGGTCCACGACGAGATGCGCCGGCTGATGGGCGACAACCTCTTCGATCTGCCCCACGACCGCTGGCTGATGCGGCGACGAGCGCTGCAGCCCATCTTCACCAAGAAGAACGTGCGCCTATTCGCCGGGCACATGGCGCAGGCCGCCGAGAAGGCGTGTGAAAAGTGGTGCGAAACAGTAGAAGTCGATTTGGACGCGCAGTGCCGCAAACTGACCCTGTGTGCGCTGGGCCGCTCGGTGCTCGGCCTGGACCTCGACGAGAAAGCCGACGCCATTGGCGTGCCGATCCGGATCGCGCTCAAGTACGTCACCGATCGGTCACTGCGGCCGATACGCGCCCCGGTGTGGCTGCCCACCCCAGCACGCCGGCGGGCGCGTGCCGCCGCCGCGACGCTGCGCCGACTCGCCAGCGAGATTCTGCAGGCCTGCCGCACCGACCCCAGCCGGGACGCACCACTGGTGCACGCGCTGATCGCGGCCCGCGACCCGGCCACCGGCCGTAGCCTTTCCGACGACGAGATCTGCAGCGAGCTCATCGCATTCCTGGTCGCCGGCCATGACACCACGGCGACGACGCTCGTCTACGCCTTGTGGGCCTTGGGCCGTCACCCGGAGATCCAAGGCAAGGTCGCCGCCGAGGCCTGGATGGTCGGTGATCGCGAGCTGACCTCCGAGGACGTCCCCCGGCTGGGCTACACCCTGCAGGTGCTTCGCGAGGCATTGCGACTGTGCCCACCGGGGGCCACCATCCCCCGCCTTGCGATGCGTGACATCGAAGTCGACGGTCACCGGGTCGAGCGCGGTTCACTTGTCGCCTACGGCATCTACGCCGTCCATCGCGATCCCGCGTATTGGGAGAACCCGCTGGTGTTCGATCCGGGGCGGTTCGGTGAGGATCGGCGCCAAGAGGCGTGATCGCTGGCAGTACGTGCCGTTCGGCGGCGGGCCCAGGTCGTGTATCGGCGAGCATTTCGCCATGCTCGAAGCGACGCTGGCTCTGGCGACGATCGTGAGGCGGGTCGAGATCCGCTCGCTGCAAAGCGATTTCGCTCTGACGGTTCCGTTCACCATGGTTGCTGCACAGCCGGTTCCGGCGCATGTGTACCACCGTATGTGAATCAGATCGACGAGAACGGCGACGGCGACGCGAGCGGTCCGGCCGCGGCGCGGTCTGGCGTCGCGGGTCCTGCGCTCGTAGGGTGACGGTGATGAGGGGAACTGCGCTACCGCCGGGCCCGTCGCTGCCGCCGTGGGTGCAGACGGCGCTGTTGATGCGGCGTGGCCCGAGGTACGTGGCCGCCTGCGGGCGCCGCTACGGCAGGGCGTTCACGCTGCGGGTCGCGCCGATGGGGACGATGGTGTACCTGTCCGATCCGGACGAGATCAAGAAGGTGTTCGCCGGTGATCCAGCCGTCTTCCACGCCGGAGAGGCGAACGCGATGCTGCGCGGGCTGCTGGGTGACAGCTCGGTGCTGGTGGTCGACGACGATGTGCACCGGGAGCGGCGACGGCTGATGTTGCCGCCATTTCATCGCGATGCGGTGGCCCGCCAGACCGACGTGATGGCCGAAATCGCCGCGTCGAACGTCGCGGGCTGGCCGGTCGGCGAGGCGTTCGCGGTGGCTCCGAAGATGTCGGAGATCACCCTGGAGGTGATCCTTCGGACAGTGATCGGTGCCACCGACCCGGCACGGTTGGCAGCACTGCGGGCTGCCATACCGCCGCTGTTGAAGGTGACTCCGTGGACATCGCCGGCGTTGATGAAGCCTGACCTGCAGCGGCTGCCGCCGTGGCGCCGGTTGCGGCGACGCATCCGGGACGCGGATCGATTGTTGTACGCCGAGATCGCCGAGCGTCGCGGTGATCCGCAGTTGGCCG
Organism: uncultured Actinomycetota bacterium; assembly: GCA_963846905.1. GTDB lineage: Bacteria > Actinomycetota > Actinomycetes > Mycobacteriales > Mycobacteriaceae > Mycobacterium. The sequence continues at coordinate 87,847 of CAWJYB010000032.1, read as the reverse complement.
ACCGCGCGGATGCGTTGGCGATGCTTGTGCGTGCCGCCGGTGAGGACGGCCGCACGATGACCGATACCGAGTTGCGGGATCAGTTGATGACCTTGTTGGTGGCCGGGCACGACACCACGGCAACGGCGCTGTCGTGGGCGCTGGAGCGGTTGACCCGCCACCCGCCGATTCTGGCGAAGGCGGTGCAGGCCGCCGATTCCGGCGACGACGACTACCTGGATGCGGTGTGCAAGGAGACGCTGCGGGTCCGGCCGGTGGTGTTCGACGTGGGCAGGGTGCTGCAACAGCCGGTGGAGTTGGCGGGGTACCGGCTGCCGGCCGGGGTGATGGTGGTTCCGGGAATCGGTCTGGTGCACGCAGATTCGCGGGTGTTTCCGGAGGCGGAGCGGTTCGACCCGGACCGGATGGTGGGCGCGACGCTGACGCCCACGACATGGTTTCCGTTCGGTGGCGGGAACCGGCGCTGTCTGGGCGCGACCTTCGCGATGGTCGAGATGCGGGTGGTGCTACGGGAGATCCTGCGCCGGGTGTCCTTGGACACGACGGCGGCCATCGGGGAGCGGCAGCGGTTGAAGCATGTGATCCTCGTACCCCAGCGCGGGGCGCGGGTTCGGGTCAACGCGAAGCGCACGGTTGAGTACGGGCGTACGGGCGTACGGGCGTCGCCGAGCGAAGAGCCGGATACTAGTGGCCCGCGCCGGAGCCAACACCTTTGACCTTGCCGCTGCCCTTCCTTGATCTCATCCGGCTTGTCGGGAGTTTGGCCGCTGAGGCAGTGGACGTAGTTGGCCCACGAGTCGGCGGATTCGAACTCACCCTTTGACGTGCAATCGAACGTCACGAAGTAGTGCTCGTCGACGCCGGCGTTGCCAACCCCGTTCACATGCGCCATCTCGTGAATCATCGTGCGGGTGCGCCCCTCGGCGCCGGTGGGGTCCTGGAAGAACGCGGGGCAGACCACGATCGGCGGCCTGTGGTTGCTGACATATCCGGACCTCGATCCGCACAGCGGGTCGCCCGGACCGGCCACCTTGACGTCCACCGAGACGAGCCCACCTCCCATGCCGTTGAGTACTTGGCCGATCTGTTCCATGTTCGGGACGTCCCAGTCGAATTTGATTCGCGCCAGTTCGCGGGCCTCCTGCAACGCGGCATCGCCCTGGATACCGGTGGCCTTGAACGCGGCCACCTGCGTGCGGACGGCGGCGGCCCGGCGTGCCGTGTCGATGACCTTCTTCTGCGCCGCATTCGGTGCCACCGGAGGGACGACCTTCGGGGGCTTGGGTTCCTTGGACTTGTCTTTGCCCTGGCGCTGTGTGGCGACGGCCGAAGCCGCTCCGAGCGCGGGTGCGGCCCCACCCTCGATCACTTTCTCGGCTGCGCGGTCCGCCTCGTCCTCCAGGTGGCGACTCTCGGGAGCCGCCCAACCGGGTGAGAATTGCGGGCCACCGGCGTCCACACCGCGCTGCTGGATCGTGTGGGCCAATTCATGGGCGAGCAACCTCTTCCCCGCCGGGCTCTCAGGCCGGTACTCGCCGCCATCGAAATAGATGCTCTGACCGACCGTGAACGCACGCGCGCTGACCGCGCGCGCCGACCGGGAGGCCTCCGCGTCCGTGTGTACGCGTACCCGGCTGAAGTCGTGGCCGAACGACGGTTCGAGCACCGCGCGGGTGGCACCGTCAAGCGGTTGGCCGGGGGAGTGCCGCGCCCCGTGCACGATGGAACGGACGGCGTCGTGGTTCCGGGATACGGATTCTGGGTGCGGCGATCTCAGCTTCCGTTGCAGCCGCTCGTCACGGCAATCGTCGCACGCTCCGTTGCAGGCACATTTGCGCTGCAGCAGCCTGCGGGGCGCCGGACTCAAAGCGGAACGTGTGGGTCCTGGGTGGTGCAATCGCGTGCTCATGATCAAGCCCCTTACCTGCTTCGGTAGGTAGCGCGGTTACCCACATGTCTACACCGATTGGCCGATCAGTTCATCGACATCGTGTCGATGCGAGATGCCGGGCCGATCGAAGGCGCGGCATCTCGCTCAATCGTTTCGCTTGCCGCCGGTGCCGAAGTCGAACCTGAGTCCCGGGGTGACACTGCCGGTCCCCTCCGGCCCGACCATGGGCTGTGGGCCAACGTCGAACGGGCCGATCCGCAACGGTGGGCCGGTGTCCCGGGGTCCCCGCCTGAAGTCCTGGTCTGGCACCTTCGGTTCGGGCTTCTCTTGAGGCGGCGCTTCGTCGGTGCCCGGGCCGGGCGAGGGTGTCTGGGACCCGGGTCCGGCTCCGGATCCGGACAGGCCGCCGGCCGCAGCGTCAACGGCACCCTTGAGTCGGGCCACGTCGACCTTCCCGTCGGTACCCCTTGCCGCTTCGACTTTCTCGGCGGCGCTGAGTCCGCCGAGGTTCGCCTCCGCCAGGCTCTCCACCAACTCGCGCATCTGATCATTGCTCGGCGCCGTTCCTCCCGCGTCGGTGAAGTCGCGGCCCACCTGTTTGGGCACACCGGGCAGGTCCGGCTGCTGGGCCTCGATATCGCGCTTGAGTTGTTGGCGTTCGAGGTGCTTTTCCATTCTGCGGGCGAACTGGTCGACGTTGACGTTGCCGTCGCCGTCGCGTGAGTCCTCCAGCACCGCGACGAGTTGTGACGCCGACGCCTTGGTGAGGTCGAGCCGTCCGAGGGTGTCCTTGACATGGTTCGGGTCAGGCCGGTGACCTGGGTCCGCGGAGAACCCGTCCGATGCGATGCGCCGAGGTTCGGCCCGGACCTTGCCCTGCGCCCAGTCCGAGAGCTTCTGGAAGTCGATCTTCCCGTCGGGCCGCCGGGCACCTGCCACGGCATCCTGGATGTTGCCGGCGCTCGGCAGCAGATCCCGCGTCGCGTCCATCAGCTTCTTGATCTCCTCGCGGGTCGCGGGCTTGCCGTCCTTTTTGATGAACTTGCCCTCGGCGGCGTCGAGGATCGCGCCCTCGTGCGCCTTCTCCCATTCCCCGCGCTTGCGGAGCAGCTCCGGATCGGTGATCTTCAGGCCCGGCGTGATGGCCTGGTCGAGCAGCTTCTTCATGTCGATCGGCGTGATGTGGCAGGCGTTCACCCCCTCGCCGTACTTGGCGAGTCCGATCGCCTCGATGCTCGCGGACACGATGCGCGAGAACGGCTCGTCGAGGATGTCGGACAGCAGATCCCGCACGAGCGGGCGGACAACCCGGTCCTGAAAAAGATCCGACGTCATGGCGAGGTCGACGATCTCCGGGAGTGCGAACTGTGCGACCAGACCCCACAGACATCCCAAGCCCGGAGGGGTGGCGCACGAGATCGCCTCCACGATGCCCCGGATGACCCACTCGTAGACCTTGATCTCATCGACCAGGCGTTTGACGTCCATGACGCCGTCGACGATCGCCTCGTATTTTGTGAACGAGGCCTGGACGTCGGCGATGAGCTGCCCGGCCGTCTGCTCATCGGTGCCGAGCCAATCGAAGAATGCCTTCTTCGCGGCTTCGAACGGTTTTTCCAGCTCATCGGTCAAATCGCGAGCGAATCCCTGCACGAAATTGTCGATCATCCCGATGATGCAGGACTGGAACTTGTCGAACAGCAGGGCGACGGCCTCCTGCACGGTGGTCCGCAGCGCGACGAGTACCGCGTCGAAGATCGTCTGCGCCCAACTCAGGCTCAGCGTCTTCGCCTGCTTGAGCTTGCCGACCAAGCCGTTGAACTTCTGTCTTCAGCCATTCGAAGAACGGCCCTATCTTCTCGAACACCGGAGCGAGCGCGTAGCGGATGTCGCCGAGGATCTTCCCGGTCCGGCCGCTGAATAGCTCGACCTGCCGGAACCTGCGTGCCCGCTCGGCGCCCTGCGCGTCCAGGGTGGCGGGCAGTTTCAGGGATCGGTCGACCTTCGCCTTCTCCTCGACCGCCTTGGCCGCGTCCGACTTGAGGTATGGCTTGGCCTTGGTGTCATCCCATTTCGCGCGTTCGGTCTCCCATGCAGTGTGGGCCGCCGTCCAGTTGGTCTTGCGTGCGACGCGACGGGCCCGGCGGCGGGCGTTGCGGTGCCGGGCGTTGCGGTGCCGGGCCGACTTCAACTTGTACTTCGGCGGGGACTGGCTGGTGCCGAGGCGGTGTTTCAGGCCCTCGAGCACGGCGAAGACGTCATCCAGTGCCTTGGTGTAGTCGGAGGCGGCGTATGGATGCGGAAGGTCGAAGTAGTGCAGGACGGGTGCGCTCTGCTGCGGATACACCCAGTACCGTCGCGAGCCGAAGACCAGATTCGGCTTGGCCGGCGACGAATTCGCGGCGTCGGCGGTGAAGTTGCTTGTAGTCGATGGCCGGCGGGAGGAAGTTCGGGACCTTGGTGAGGAATGCCGCCGACGGAATGGTCTGACTCTTGCCGTCGGCGCGGGCCTGCTTCGCGAACTGGGGAAATCCCTCGACGTAGTTGTGCGACTGCGCGAAACCTTCGCCGACCTTGGCCGCGGCGCCGGCGAAGAACCCCACCGGCTTGATCTCCGCCACTTCGAACGTCGCCGGGAAGTCGCCGGTGAAATTCTGGTTCGTGTCGACGGTCGGTGCATGCTTGGCACGCCCGCCGTGGGTGCGTGGATGCTTGTGTCCGGGGGCCAGGACGGTGGGCACGTACTTCAGCGAGCCGTCGTCCTGCGTTTCCCCGCGGACCCACGGGACCGTTGCCCCGGCCGACGAACGGTACAGGTCCGGGTAGCCCAGGCTGGCGAGATCCTTGCCGGAGGCGGTGGCCGCCGGGAGCACGCCCTCGGCGATCAGGTCGGTGGCTTTGTGCTTCTCGATCAGAATGTCCTCGAGCTTGCCGTGGATGCCTTTGCCGCTGATGAGGGGCGCGCGCGCGACGGTGTGGGGGCGGGGCGACCGACCCGAGTTCTGCACGACATGGGCCACCTCGTGCAGCAGCAGATGCACACCCGAACGCGTGCTGGGCGCATAGGCACCGGAAGCGAAGAAGATGTCATTGCGGTTTGCGAACGCGCGAGCCTCGAAATGCCCCGCGAGCGCGGCGGCCTCGGCGCCGGTATGGATTCGCACTCGCCCCAGGTCGATGCCGAGCACGGGCTCCATGCGCTCGCGGACAGCGGCCGGCAGGGGGACGCCGACGCTGCCGGACATCGACGTTGCTGCGCGGCTGACCGGTGCACCGCCGTCGTCGTCGCCGGACGGGAGCGCGCCGGTGGATTGTTTGGCTCCGTCGGCGACCTGCTCGGCGTCGTCGTCCTGTTCCTCGCCGAACTCCGGCTCGGATGGTGAAACGGTGGGCAACGTGGCCGGCATCGGCGCGGCCGGCAGCGCGGGTGTCACCGCAGTGGTCGGGGCGAGCAGTTCGACCGCCGCGTCGGCGAACTGATCGGCCTCGATCTCGCTCGGGTCGTCGGGGTCGGTCACCTCGACCGGACCGTCGCGACCAACGACCGGATCCGGTGACTCGACGGCAGGCGTTCTCGCGACGCCGTCATGCCCGGTCACCCGCAGGTGCTCGAAGCGAAAGCCGGGCCGGTCGGCGGGTCCGGCCTCGGGGAACCGCGTCGGCATAGGTGGCCGGTGCACCCACGTTGCATTGGGCCGCGCACTGACCGCCCGGCTCGGCCGCAGCGCCACGCTTCCCTGCAGACGCGTCATCGGCACCCCGTCACCTGCGGCCCTCCGGTGTCCGCCACCGTCTGGTCACAGCCTTCCGAGAGTGTCCACGAGTTTGCCCACCGCTTCCTGAACTTCCCGGTCCAGCGCCGCAGACGCTTCGGAGCGTGCCCTGATCGCGGCCTCGATCCCGGGCACGAGCTGTTGGGCGTCCGGTCGAGTGGGCAGGACTTTCCGCAGTTCTTCGCTCTCGAGCAGCGTGGCCTCCTGTTTGAGCCGCTCCTGGCACAACTCGTGACGCTGAGCGAGGTGGGCGCCGTAGTCCTTGACAGCGCGCGCGAACTGATCGCCGACCTCCCCGACCGGGTCGTCCAAACCCGACGTTCCCGGCGCGGGCGTCAAACGTCACACCGTCCAGCGCCGGAACCGCGAGGACAGTCCCGACGTCGAGTTGGTCCCGTCCCGCCAGACCGGGGTTGGCCTTGACCAGCGCGGCGGCGACGCGCTTGCGCCCGTCGGGCCCGAGACCCGCGGACATCGCTTCGACCAGGGCGTCGACCGTGGTCGCTTCGTGGACGATGGTGATGTACATGGCGGCATCCTTGATCAGGGAACGAGCAGGTTGAGCTGGTCAAAGGGCGGTGGTACGGGCCCGCCGTCGACGCGGATGCGTCCACTGCTGATGTTGCCCAAGACGACGGCGCGCTTGCTGCTGTTGACGAGGAGAAGGGATTCGCCGTCGGTTTCCGCGGTGAGCCGGTTGTTGGCCACGTTGTTGACCACCGCGGTCAGCGATCCGTGCACGGGCTCCATCGCAATCTGGCCCGTGACGCGACAGTGGTTGTCCGAGAACAGGCAGGTCCCTATGCCGCCGCCGACGACCACCAGCGGAACCCGGACGTCGCGGGACTGCAGCCGGTTACTCCGCACCGAAACATCCGACTGCACCCTCCGCACCGCCGTCAGGTGCGTCGGGCTGAGCACGAAGGTCGAGTCGGCGGCGTGGACGAACGTGAACCCGCCGATACCGGGGCCCGCCGGATCGACCGCCGGGTTCCCGCCCTGGTCGCGGTCGATCGCGCTGACCGGGAAGATCAGGATCGCGGCCCAGGCCACTACCGGCTGTTGCCCGTCGCCGCCGGTCCGGGTCACCGTGTTGTCGTCGAGGGCGATCTGCGGCACGGGTGGGGCGATGAAAATCCCGGCCATCAGCCGCGGGCCGGCATCGGGTCCGACGGCGTTCAGCCGATTGCCCGCGGCGCGCAGCTCGCCGACGGCACCGGCCGCGATCCCGGCGACGAACGGGTTCGCCAGCGACTGCCGGCCCACGCCTTCCAGCACGTTGCCCACCAGGTCGACGCGGTCCGCGGCGACGATCTGCAGGCCGGCGAACGGAAGATCAGGGCTCTCGCCGGTGCCCACGTTGGTGAAGTGGTTGTTCTCGATGGAGACATATCCCAGGCTGCCGCCCGGCTCGACGACCAGGCCCGCGCCCGCCGGTGCCGTCGATCGCGTTCTGCTTGATCATGCCGGTCTCGACACGGTGTTCGATGACGATCCCGCGTCCGCCGACGCTGCGCACCCGGTTACCGATCACCTGCAGCCGGTCGATGGCCACGGGGTCAAGCCCGCGGGTGAGGACGATGCCGTCGCCGGTGCGCTCCTGGCCTTCGACCGGTGAGCTGGTTCTCCCGGATGGACAAGTCGTCGGTACCGGCCCGGATTCCGGTTCCCTGGGTGTGGATCGCATTACCCGAGATGGTGAGGCACCCACCCGGAATGGTGCCGCCGGTGGCGACGAGCGCGGTGTCCGCGCACCCCATTATCAGGTTGTCGCCGAGTCTGCAGTCGCCGAGGTAGAAGCTGGCCCGCTCGAAGGCGACGCCGCGCTGACGGCAGATCAGGACGTTGTCCTCGATGCGCAGATGCGCGGCGAGCAGGTATTTCTCGTTGCCCGCGCCGCCGGCGACCCCGTCGACTGCCACGAACACGCAATCGGTGACAGCTGCCCCGAGCATCGCGCCGGAAAGTCCCAGCCCGACCGTGGTGGCGGCCCGGTTGGTGACGCCGAGCGCGTTGCAGTGTTGCATGCGGAAATCGATGACGTTCGTCGCGGAAACGATCACCGTGCGGCCTTCGTCGACCTCCAGGCCACCGCCGATCACCGACAGGTTTTCCAGCGCGATCCCGCTTCCGCCGGACACGGCGATGACGGTCCCCACCGAACTGGCCAGCAGGATCGTGGCCCAGCCCTGTCCGCGCAGCCGCAGTGACCGAGCGTCGTCGATCCGTATCGGCTCGCGGATGTGGTACGTGCCGGCGCCGAGACAGATCGTCCCGCCCACGGCCTTGACCGTGTCGACGGCCTGCTGGATGGTGGCAGTGCCCGAGTTGTGGCCCTCGGGGGTCACGCACACCGTGCAGTCGCAGCTCTCGCCCTCCGACGGGGGGGGCCAGAGTATCCGGCAGTCGGTCTCGTCGTCCGGGAACGTAACGACGGCCAGGCGCGCGAAGTGGTGGTGGATGCCCAACGGCGCCGCCCGGTCGAGTTCGTCGATCGACGCGTCGACCGCGCGGGCGGCCACAACCCAGTAATCGCCCGAACGGAATTCACCCCCCGTCGGGTCGAGGTCGAAGTCCACCAGGATCCCGTGTTCCAGGAACACCCGGCTGCCGGCCGGCGGGACGACGATGTCACCGGTGCTGCCGGGCTCGTCGAGATCGGCGTAGCCGGTGCCGTCCTCGTTGCGTACCTGCCCGCCCTGGTCCCATCTGCGGATGATGGTGTGGCGGCCCGGGTCGGTCGCGTTCTGCGCGTCCACGGGGAACAGCGCCGCCGTCAGCGGCGACTCCAACCCGATCGTGCGTGTTACGTCGTCGACCCCCCCGGACAGTTTGACCCGCCGCAGCTCACCGGGAAGGTTCTGCAGTTCGAGCCAGTCGTCGGTGACCTCGATCCAGTCGCCGTCGTTGAAGCGCAGCACGTCGTCGCGGCCGATGCTGTCCACCGTCAGCTCGTCGGCCGCGGCGTTGATGTGCGTGACCCGCGTCGCGACGGTGGCGTTGTCACGCGACCAGACGAAGGTGGCCGTCCCGGCCGGACCGGGGGTGTGGATCTCGATGCGGTAGAGCTGGTTCTCCAACCCCGAATAGCCGGCTCCCGGCGGCACCTGGCAGGGGTTGGGTGGGTCCGACACGGTGCCGGTCGAGGTGGACAGCCGGGCGCCCGACGGCCGGATGGTGTCCGGCCAGTTCGGGACGTCGGCGTCGGTGCTGGTGCACGTCACATCGCCGACGTCGGCGAGCACCTTGACCTGCCACACGGTCTGCAGCCGGCCGGTGGAATCGACCCCGACCGCGCTTTCGACCAGACCCGGATCCTGCAAATGGCCCACCTCGCGCTGCCAGACATCGAGGTAAACCAGGTGTGGTCCGGGGTTGGCCGGAAGCGCCGGCGCGTTGGGCAGGTACGGCTGGTCGGTGTAGTCGACCGGATCGGTGCCGGTGAGTTCCGCCAGCCTCGGGTTCCACTCCTCGCCCGGCGGGGCACCGTGGTTCTCCGCCTGCAGCCCGTCCACGTACATCCGGCCGGCGCCGATGGTCAGCGCACCGCCGGCGGCCTCGATCAGGAACCCGTCGGCGGTCTCCCGGGGTACCACAGCAGGCCCCATTGTGTCGAGTGCGCCCGCCTGCAGGCGCCGCGCCAACTCGGCGACCCAGTCGTTCCAGTCCGAGTCGAGTTGGACGCGGCCCTGTTGCATGAGGACGCCCAGGAAATCTTTGCGTTGGTCGAAACGGATGCGGCTGAAGTCCAGTCCCATGGTCGGCGTCCTTATGACTCGTAGAAGATGCCGGCGCGCAAGCCGACCCGGAGATACTCCGCCAACCGGATGCGCAGGTTGGTTTCGCGTTGGGGCCCGAACAGATGGTGGTAGACGCCCATCTCGCCCTCGGTGTCGGCACCGCGCCGGATCGCGTCGGCGGTGCGGGTCTGCAGCTGGGCGTACGCCGCCGTGCCGTAGCGCAGCGAGGTGAACCGCGGTGCGATTCGGCGCGCCGCCGCGGGCGAGTCCGGCTGGCAGCGGTAGCGCCGCGGCACGATCGAATCGAACGGCAGGAAGGTGAACCGGATGCAGCCCGTCTGCTTGCGGAGGGCCCGCACCGCAACCGGCCAGGCGTCGCCCGCGCCCAGCTCGGCGGCCAGGATCGAATCCGAGACGATCGCGATTTCGGCGGCGTGCACCTTGCCGATCACGGTGCAGGATTCGAGGGTCAGCTGCCCACCCGGGGCCTGACCGTCCAGGCCGGCGATGGCCGCCCGGTCACGGGCGGTGGCGTCGACGATGCTGTCCAGTGCCCGGCAGGATGCGTGGGGGTCGAGACGCAGCGCTCCGACGATCGAGCGCTCCACGTCGAGTGCCAGACCGGGCAGTTCGCATACCAGCGCGGGTTCGTCCGGGTGCTGCGGAGAAGCCCGTTTCGGTGAGCGCCCAGCCGGGCACGACGGTGGTGTGCAGCAGCGCCAATCGGGACAGGGCGTTGCCACCGGCGACCGGAACGCTGATGCGCTCGCCGGTGACGAGCAGGCCGTTGAGCGTGCACACGCTGCCGGTGTCGCCGGTCACCACCAGGGGTTGCGACAGCAGCACCGTGGGACGGCGGCCGTTGGCGGCCCGGATCTGCACCTCCCCGCCGGAGGCCACCTGGATCGCCGCGGGGGCGTCGTAGCGACCGCTGTCGGTGATCTCGATCACGCCGTCGCCGGCCACCGCCGCGAGAGCGGCGCCCAGGTCCGGCTCGTCATCGGGCACCCGCACGACCGCGACACCGGGTTCGGGTAGGGGCAGCGTGTCACCGCGCTCGTACTCGCCGCCGCCGAAATCGGCGAGCCCGCCTTCGTGCCAGGTCACGCGGACCGCCGCGGGGTCGCCATCGGGGTCCGCCACGTCGGGCGGCAGGGCGATCCGGCCCAGTTCCGGGTCAACCGCGTACCGCCCGGCGGGCGGCACATGCGCCCAGGCCGCGCCGTCATCGGACAGGTTGCACACGTCGATGCGGCCGCGGTCTATCGCCGCGCCGTCGACGAACAGGTTCAGACCCGGGTTCGGGTTGTCAACCGGCTGCCCGGCCGCCGGGCGCTCGCCGTAGTGCCGCGCGAGGTGCGCCGACAGGTGCCGGCGGGTCATCGGCGCCGGCACGTTGAACGGCTCAGCCTGATGGGTGATGTCGTCCTCGGCCTCGGGATGGTTGTAGAGGGCCACGTCGTGGTTCAGCGGGCTGACCCGGTAGCGGCGCGAATCCACCCGGACCGCGGGGGCCTCGCGGCGCGAGTAGGAGCCGATGCGCCAGAGAAACACACCGACATTGGGGATGTTGTGCCGTCCGCCGCCGGACTCGATCAGGCGTACGCACACCGAGCGGCTCGCGGCTTCGAAGGCGCTGCCGATCCATTCCAGCGACTCGCGGTCCCGCAGGTCGGGACACCGCCGGCTGTGCAGGCGAGTGTGGTTCATGTACTGCGTGGCCGTGAGCAGTTCGAAGAACTCGACGGCGCGGGCAGGCCATCCGGTGACATCGCGCGCCAGCTGTTCCAGCACCAGCGCCGTGCCTTTTCGACGGCGCAGGGCGATCGTGTCGGCGACTTCGGCGCGCGGACTGGCCACGCTCGGCACGACGCCGTACAGGGCGCGATAACCGATCAGGTCACCGATGTACGGGGTGACCCATTCGGCGCAGGTCTCGATGAACAGATCGTCGTAGAGCTGCTCGAGGTTCTCCTCGACGGCGCTGATCTCGTCGGCGAACACCGCCAGCAGCTCCTCCTGCGGCCCCCGTTTCAGCTCGCCGGCGGCGGCCAGCGCGGCATCCCGGATCCGGTGGATGGCCGGCAACAGCTCGAACAGGGTGCGGCGGGTCATGGCATGACCCCCAGCTCGAGCGGCGCGTCGGAGAGGGTCAGCAGTTCGGCCGGCGTCGGCGCGGAGGTCAGCGACACCATCGGCAGCGCCGCGGACAGCCGCTGCTCGCGGGCCGCAACGGCGCCGGGCGTCGCCGGATACAGCCGGCCCACCTGCGCGGCCACCACGCCCTCGACGGCGTGCGCGGTCGCGGCCACCTCATCCAACGTGACCCCCTGCCCGAAATCCCGCCTCGCGAACGAGAAGTGCTCCCGAAGCGTCGCCTCCAACGCGTCCAGCACCTGGTCGTGCTCGAATTCCGCACCGACCTTGACCAACAGGCGAGTCCGGAACCGCACCGGCCGATAGTTCTGCATGCTGATCGGCACCAGCGGATCTCCATAGCTGCGCAACGACTCGAGCAGGCGCCCACCGGTCTCGTTCGCCGACAGGCCCACCGTTGCCCCGCCGACCCCCGCGACGGTGACGAACATGCCGCGCGCCGGCCCGGCCGGCACCCACAGAGCGTGCGCCTTGTCGATGCCCGCGAAGGCCCGCGAGTAGTCCGCGTAGTCGTCTACCGACACCGCCCGGTCGAGCGTCCGCACCGTCAGCGGCGCGTTGTCGCGCGCCCGGGCCAGGGGCTCCGGATCCTCGCCGCCGGTCGCCGGCACCGGATTGGTCGCGGTGTCGACCCCGATGGGGCGGCTCAAGCAGGGTCGTCAGCTTCGCGGCACCCACATTGCCCCGGGCACCGACGCCCTTGCGGTATGTCGCACGCACGTTGTGCTGTCCGGTTGGCGGGCGCGCACCGGACACGCCGTCACCGAAGCAGACCGTCGACGCCGCCTCGTCGGCCAGCGCAACGGTGTGGATGCGTTCCTCCCCGCCGTGTCCGTAAAGCGTGGGCACCTCCGTCCACAGCAGGTCGTTGACCCGCACCCGCAACGTGGACGCCCGGCCGGTGGGGGTGTTGGCGCTGACGTAGGTCAGCGGTCCCTGCCGGAGCGGGAACTGCTGGTCCGGCTGCCCGGCGGCGCCGCCACCGAGAATCTCCACGACCGTCTCGCCGTGTGTCGCCGCTGCCACGTTGGCGTTGATGTGAGCGCTGTCGCGGCGGTAGATGTGTTCGAGCGGGCCCGCCAGCCGCACGGTGGTGCGCCCCGCCTCGGAGCTGACCGCATCGGAACTCGCCTTGATGGCGACGACCTCCGAGACCCACGGATCGTTGTCCAGTGCCGGCCCTAGGCGGATCTGCGATCCCAGCGCCTAGCAGCGTCCCGGCGACCCCGTCCCGGTCCACCACCGTGAGGCGCAGCAGCGCCGCGGTGTCGCCCACGAGGAGCCCGAACTCCTCCGGGGTCCGGTAAATCGGGGTGCCGCCCTGCACCTCGGCGGGCGCGGCCACCAGCACGAGGCTGTCGCCCTCCGACAGGTTGACGATCAGGCCGGCGTCGGTTGTCAGGACCAGGTCGTTGACGCCCGGCGCAATCGCGATGCGCTGGCGCACCCCCCGGACGGCCAGCGCCTGGCCGGGGTAAAGACCGGCCACCGGGGTGTCCGAAGCGATCAGGTCGCCGTAAACCGGGTACAGCAGCGGGCGCGGTGTGGTCGCCAACTCCTCGCTCTCCGCGAGCACCAGGGTCTGCTGCAGCCCGTAGCGGGTGAGGTTTTCGGCGGTGTCCGGCTGCACCCGGCTGATCTTTGCGCTCAGCGCGAAGTCGGTGCGGCTCACTTCGTTGACCTCGGCGGCCCGGTAGAGCTCGGTGTAGCCGGGCAGGCTGGGTGTTCCGTAGCCCTCTTCGTTGGACACCAGCGCCAGCCAGCTGCCCGTCGTGACTCCCGGATAGGCGCGGTCGAGGTCGATCGTGGTGCCGATCGCGTAGTTGGCCCACCGCAGCCCGGCCGCACTGCCGGTGACCAGGTGGCGCAGGCGGGATCCGGTGCGGCTCATCAGCCTCGGGTCAGGCGCGTTGTGGCCGAACAGTGCGGCGCGGGTCCGCAATGCGAAGACCTGCACCGCTCCGGATGCCGCATCGGAGTGCGGGCCGTCGTGTCCGAGTGGGTCGTCCCACATGACGCGGGTGCGTCCGTTGTCCCGATCTTCCTCGACGGCCGCCAGGACGCGCACGTCCCATCGTTGGCTGCCGCTGTCGATGCGACGGTCCTCCCCGACGATGAGGATCGCGTGGCCGGCCTTCAACCGCGTGTCCAGGCCGTCCAGGTACAGGTCGGTGTCGCCGTGCGCCGGCCGCCACCGCCGGGTTTGCTGTGCGCGGATCGAATTCCACTCGGCGCGCGCCTCGACCTCCGCCACGGTTTCAAATGACTGCGGCTGCTCATCCTGGCCGGGGACACTCTGCACGCGGGTGCCGACGGGCACCCGGATCGGTACCGGTGTCGACGCGGGATCGCCCGGCGTTTCGTGCAGGGTGAAGGCCAGGTAGGTGGAGGCGGCGACACCGGGCGCCGGCTGGTAGCCGATGAGACGCGCCATCTCTACCATCGAGCGCCGCTCGGTCGCCGTGCGAAGGTAGTGCTCGTTGGCGATGCGTTCCTGGTAGAACGTGAGAACGTCCAGCGACATCGCCAGTGCGTCGCAGAGCGCGATTGTGAAGTCGTCGTCCGCCCGGGTGCTCAGCCCGGCAAGGGCGGGCGTGCTCGAACTCGACAGCCGCGTGAGCATTGACTCTTTGAACTGAGCCCAGGTTCCCACCCGGTATGCGATCGCCGACATCCCCGCCGTGTTGGCTATCCGACGAGGGGTCTCGCGGTCGATACCGGCGCAGCAACCGCAGTCGGTGGTGTGCGGAGCGGTGCCCGCCATCATTTGCCTCCCGACAGCTCGAGCCGCAGCACTCCGTGCTCCGGAAAGTTCGGGTCGTTGTCCAGCCGCGCTATCTCGAGCCGCCCGAGCCGCAGTAAGCCGTCGTCCAGCGGGGCGGTGTCGTGGCGACCCTGGCGGTTGAAGTGCGTCACGTGCACCGACTCGACGCCGGGGACCTGATGTGCCGCGGCATAAACCGGGCTGAGGTACACGGTCTGGCCGAAACTGAAGTTGTCGGGGTGGAACACGCCTCGCCGGCCGTCGGGGAGCACTGTGCTGCCGAGCACCTCGAGCAGGCCGGCCCGCACATCGCCACGGAAATGGTGCCGGGCCACGCACACGAAGAGGTCGAGTTCCAGGGAGACGTGGACGGGGTCGTCGAAGCGCAGGTCATGCCCCGCCATCCGATACCGGTTCACGTGCCGCGCCAGCGGATCGGTGAATGCCGCGTCCAGGGGCTCTCCGCCGACCCGGTCGACAGTGACGAACACGGTGTGCCAGCTGCCGGTCCAGCGCAGGCCGGCGGCGGCGCGCTGCACACCGTCGTAGCGTTCGGTGACCTCGGCGTAGTCGGCCGGCGTGACCGCGCGCTGCTGGGTTCGGAACGCCTGCGGTGCGTTGCGCCGGATCTGTGCCGCCGTCTCCGGATCGATACCGCCGCGAGCCGCCATCGGGTTGACGGCCGCGGAGATGCGCCCGTCGTCCGTGACGACGTGAGCGATGGTCCCTGCGCCGACATTGCCGGCCACCCCGTTGCCGACACGGTAGGTGGCGGTGAACGTGGTCCCGCTGTCGGGGCGTCTGCCGTGCACGTCGTCGCCGAACCGCAGCGCGACGGAGCCGTCGTGTTCGGTCTCGACCACGAAGTGGTTGTCCGAGGCCGGAACTGGCGAGCAGGTCGGACCGGCTCACCCATTGCTCGGTCGCCGCGCCCGTCCGCGACTCCAGCGTGATGTCAGCAACGACGTCGGCCATCGGCCACTCGAATGCTTGACGCGCGGGAGCGCCGGGGTCGAAAGGCGCCCGGGTGGTGACGCGGACGCCGTTCTCGACGGCGGACCGCGCCACCGTGCCGAGTCGCGTCAGCGGGGCTTGCGCCAGGGACGGCCGGAAGCGTGGCGGTATCGGCGCCGGCGGCGCCGGCGAGCAGTGATCCGTGTCGTCGAGCCGGATACCGCAGCCGCGGCGGCGGCACCGCGCCGAGAGCCTCCCCGGTGACAGTGCGGCCGTGATCGCAGAGCACGATGTTGCCGAGCACGATGCTGACGTCCTCGACCAGGTGCGCGCCGTGATCTTCCTCGGTGATCGCGGACACGCAGACCGGGAAGGGCGGCGCATCGTCGGCCGGCCACTCGATTTCGGTGATCGCTTCTTCGGTCAGCGGGTCGGTGAGCGGCGTTGCGCCGTCGAACGCTTGTGTCCGGCTCAGCCGTACCGCGTGCCGGTGTGCGGGATCGGCGTCCGCGGGGTTGCCGGTCAGCGGCCCGCACACCTCCACGAAGACCAGCACGTCACCCGCTCGCAGGCCGGGATGATGGCCACGCAGCGTGGCCCGGGTCGACCCGGCGGGCAGGCAGCACTGTTTGTCGCCCCATGTATGGAAGAACAGCTCGTTGTGGGATTCACTGCAGCGTCGCCGAGTGCATGGGTTCGAACACCTCGGGCCGTTGCCGCAGCGCCGCCGCATCGTCGGGAGAGTCGACAGCGATTCGATCCGGCACGCCCGGCACTCGGGTGTACAACCGCACGGTCTGCGGGTCGACGTCCACCGCGTCACCGGACACCCGGAGCTGCACCCACACCCGCGCGTTGCAGCCCTCGTGCACGGCGTAGTCCACGATCCGGGCCAGCCGCCGAAGCGATGGCCGGCGGCGAGCGGTTTGCAGGTATGCCTCGGTGGCCACCGCGTCCTGCCAGTAGCTGAGATGGTCGGCCGTATAGGCCAGCAGCTCGACCAGGGTCACCCCTAGGTCGGCGGCGGTTCGCTCGCGCCAGCCGGGGACCAGCTGGCTGAGTCGGTCCAGCATCAACCGGCGGAAGCTGCCGTAGTCCTTGGCCAGGTAGTCGATGTCCGGCGCGGCGGCGGGTTCGGCCGGGCACTGGCGCACGGGCCGGCAGTCGAAGTCGCTCGGGCACTCCGCTTTGAAGCTGAACGGCACCGCCGACAGCACCGGGTCGAAGTCGTCCGGTGGCCGCGCATCGTCTGAGTCGCGGACCAGTCGCAGGGTGTAGGTGGTGAAATCGCCATTGCTGTCGGTGCGCACCAGCAGCACGTGGTCGGCATCGTCGAGCGCCGCGAAGAACGCCGGGGCCTCCGCGGCCGCGTTCGCCGGAGCGACCCACTCGACGCCGATGTCGCGTACCCGCTCGCCGCCCTCGACGCGCACGTTGCCGGGGGCCAGGCCGACCGGCACGGGCTTGAGCAGCCGGACCATCAGCGTCCGTTGCGGCGGGACACCCGGGGGTGCGTCGAGGTCGAGCACCTCCAGTTGATCGATCCCGTTGAGCGTGGCGTGCGCATCCACAGCGGCGCGCCGGTTCTTGTCGCAGCAGGTGTAGATCACGCCGCACCGCCGTGGTCAAAGGTGTGCTCCGCCTCGTTCGCCGGTGAGCCGCACGACGTAGCGAACGGTGACGGTGAGGGTCGCATCGGTGGCATGTACCTGCAACGACTCGAGGACGATCAGCTCACCGAGCCACTGCTGCAGGGCGCCCTGGGCGAGCACCTGGGTGGTCGCGGCGAGCTCGTCGCTGTTGGGGGCGAATACCAGCTGGCGCAGACCGCTGCCGAAGTCCGGACGCATCACCCGTTCGCCGGGCGCGGTGAAAAGCACCTGTTCAACCAGTCCGCGGACCCAATCGGCGTATGTGTCGGCGCGGGTGTGGCCGCGCCCGTCGAACTGGTAGGGATAGTGCAGGTTCGGCGCCACGTCAGGTCCCGACGACCCGGGTCTGGGCCGCTACCGCGACGAGCGGTGTTCCGTTCGGAGCGCACACCGCCCGGCTGTCCATCAGCACCACCGGCTGGCCGTTCGAGGTCACCCGCATCGCCGCCACCGTCCACGCGCCGGTGACGCACGGCATCGGGTTGGTGCCGGTCACGAAGGGGCAGCCGGCGATCGCGTAGGGCGCGGGCATCAGCACGGTCGGCTGGCCGCTGACGAGCACCCGCGGATTAGGCGCGGTGGGGGTCGCGGTGCCGCCGTGCGCGCACAGCACAGACGCGCCGACATGGAGCAGGGGACCGGGCATCAGATCACCACCAGCGCGCCGTTGTTGACCGTCACCGTGGGCCCGACCAGGGTGATCATCGCGCCCTTGCCGTTCTGGATGTAGATGCCGGTGTCGTTCACGATGAGCATCGCGCCGGTAGCGCTCTTGAGCATGATCCCGCCCGTCGGCCCCGGCAGATCCGACACCGTCAACCCGTTCTGCAGCGGAGTCTGCAGGGTGATCGCGGGTATTGCGGGCGGTGTCGCCCGCGCCAGCGCCGGCACCTCGGCCGCACTGCCCCAGAAGCAGCCGGTCCAGATCGGGTGGTCGGGGTTGCCCTGCTCGAATTCGACCCACACGCCCGAACCCGGTACCGGCAGGGCGACCATCCCGCTCTGGATGCCGGCGATGGGAACGCAAGGCATGGCCCAGGAGGCGGGTGGCAGGCCGGTGACATCGGGCACCTGGACCTGAAGCCGGCCCTGCTGCATCGGATCGACGTTGTTGAGAACGACGCCGCGATACTTGCCGTAGTACTTCTGTTGGCCGGTCATGCGGGCACCACCGGTGTGATGGAGATCAGGCCGTTGCGGGTCAGGGTGAACCGCTGTTTGAAGCTGTCCCGGCTGAGGGTGCTGGTGACGCTCTCGACGAAGTACAGCCCGTCGTAGGCGACGCCCGCGCCGCGCACACCCACCAGGCCGCGCGCCTTGAGCATCCGGCCGTAGCGCAGCACGTTCAGCTCGCCGCTGGCGGTCACCGAGTCCTGGGACTTCTTGGCCTCGGCGAGTCCGCGTGAGATCGCCTGCATCGGGTTGAGCTTGGCGGTGTCCTTCAGCACAGTGACGTTGGCGAGCGGTGTCGACAGGACGCCGAGGGGCGGCTGCAGCGGGTTGAGGTTCGGGATGGGGATCGGAATGGGCACCCGGGTCGCCTGGTTCTGGATGAACACGATCGGCAGCACTCCCTTGGTCGGCTCGAAGGCGAAGCTCATTGATTCGACGTTGGTGTGCGCGTCCATGTCGATGTTCAGCGCCGGCTGCGGGATTCCGATCTTGATCTCCGGCCCGAAGTAGGCGATGTTCGTGCCCGGCACGGAGCCAGGCTCGAGGTAGAAGACGTAACCGACGTCGTCGGCAAGTTTCCGCACGTACTGCAGGTCGGTGCCCTGGTGGGTCGGGATGCGCTCGACGGGGATCGGCACATCCGGGAACAGCACGGGCACCGGTAGCGGGATGAGCCCGAAGGCGGCGTACTTGGCGCAGATGACGGCGAACCGGCCCTCGATCGGCATGGCCGGGTAGGGCAGCCCGCTGAAGTCGATCATGTCCATCACGGCCGTCAGATCCGTGCCGGTGACCGTGACGGCTCCCGCCGAGCCGTTCTGGCCGGCCTGGACGTCGAAAGTGTTCATCACGCCGTCGAACAGCGGGGTGGGCACTCCGTTCAGCGTGACGATGAGCATGATCCGCAGCGGTGGGGTGGCCGGACTGGCGTTGGTACCCGCGGCGATCAGCAACAGCGTGTTGAGCGCCGAGTCGTTGGGAAATTCGAAGTCGAGCTGGAAGCCGCTGGGGGATCCCGCCGCGGTGGTCACCGTCACGCTCTTGAGCGCATCCATGACGATCCGCGGGGCCGGTACCGGCACTATCGGCCCGATGAGCAGCGTCAGATGGATCGCGTCAAGCATCGGTGACTCCCGGCGTGCCCTCGGGCAGCGTGATGCGCAGCACCAGCCCGATGGTCTCGGTCAATTCGTCGGGCCGCATGGCGCCGTTGGCATCGCACAGCCGCCAGTACTGCTGCGGGTCGCCGAGATGGGTGGCGGCCAGGTTGTCCATCCGGTCGCCCTCGACGACGGTGTGCAGCCGAAGGGTGACGAAGCGGTCGGGCGACGGCACCGTGCGCCTGCGCACGAAGGCCACCGGCCGCCCGTCGGCCGTTTTCCAACGGGCGATCGCCAGCCCCTGGTAGCGGCTTCCGGGCGGGAAGGCCGCCGGCTCCAGCGAGGTGGCCTGCAGGAAGGCTTGGACAGGGTCGGTCATTGGATGCCCCCGATGCCGAGGGTTTCGAGGGCGCCGGCCCGCGCCTGGCGGGCCAAATCCTCCTTGGCCTGCAGATAGTTGAGGAACAGGCTGCCGCCCTTGTGGTCGAAGCCCAGGTCGTCGACCGACAACACCTGGAACCCGAGGCTCACCTTGGCGCGGATCGGGTTCAGCGCCGTGTCGAAAGCCTCCTCGGTGATGCTGAGCTCGGTGACCTTGACCGGCACGATGCGGCTCGCGCCCCACACCAAGAGCGGCAAGGGCGACTCCATCGGCGCGATCTCGAGCGTGCCCGCGTTGGCGAGTGCGTTGTTGGCGATCAGCCGGCTGCTGGGCGGATGCACGAGCGACTCGAGAACGGCCAGCTCGGGCTGGATGCCGTGCCGGACGGTCTGCGGGTTGCGATCGGGAAACTCGAGTCGGTCGGTGGCGTCGATCTCGGCGTCGAGCTTGATCGTCTCGGTGGCCGGTCCCGTCAGCCGCAGCGCCTGGGAATGCTGGCCGTCTCCGAGGGTCTTGGCCTGCAGCGAACGGGTCAGCGAGTCGGGGTTGTACTGCAGCGTGATCACGCGCTGTACCTGCCCGGTCGTGGCGTCGACCAGGACGATGCCGGCTTTGGTGAGCTTGGGGGAGTTGAGGAATCCGGTCATGGCGTCAGACCCCTGGCCATCGCCTGTCCGAGAGCATGGCCCGTCCGGTGCGGGCCGCCGCCGACGCGCACCGGCTTCGGGCGCAGCACGGCCACCGCCGCCGAGGTCCACCCGTCGGGTGCGCCGGCGTGCTGCGCCAGCGAACGTTCGAGCTCACTGTGCAGCGCGGCCACCAGTGCCGGCGCGTCCTCGCGCGCGACGCCGTGCAGACGCAGCCGGTCGATGGTCACGACGATCCGCGTCACTGCCATCCCAGCACCTCCGTAGGGGACATCGGCCGCTCCCGCTTGCCGGCCTCGGTGCGTGCGGCCCGGAGCAGATGACGCATCGTGACCGGCACGTTTTCCGCCGCGGCAAGGAAGGCCGCGTTGAGCGCAATGTTGCGGATGACACCCCCGGGGGCGTTGAGCCGGGCGAGGCTGGCGTAGTCGATGCCGTCGAGGGGTGTCTCGGCCGGGAAGATCCGGCGCCAGATCGCTTCGCGCTGCACCAGACCGGGGAACGGGAACTCGACGATGAAGCGCAGCCGGCGGCGGAAGGCCGGGTCGAGCGCGGCCTTCTGGTTGGTCGTCAGGATTGCCAGACCGTGGTAGGCCTCCATGCGCTGCAGCAGGTAGCTGACTTCGATGTTGGCGTAACGATCATGGCTGTCCTTGACCTCGCTGCGCTTACCGAACAGCGCATCCGCCTCGTCGAACAGCAGGACCGATCCGCTTTCCTCGGCCGCGTCGAACACTCGCCTGAGGTTCTTCTCCGTCTCGCCGATGTACTTGCTGACCACGGCGGACAGGTCGATCCGGTAGAGGTCGAGGTCGAGGTCGGCGGCCAGCAACTCCGCCGCCATCGTCTTGCCGGTGCCGCTCTCACCGGCGAACAG
Source organism: uncultured Actinomycetota bacterium (assembly GCA_963846905.1). GTDB lineage: Bacteria > Actinomycetota > Actinomycetes > Mycobacteriales > Mycobacteriaceae > Mycobacterium. Next base: position 66,737 of record CAWJYB010000032.1, on the reverse strand, counting down.
CGCGCTGATCCCGAGGCCGCGCGAGCTTTTCCGCGCAAAGCCCCACCGGTCGTACACCTCGAGCCGCTGCCGGACATGCATGGTGATCTGCCGCAGCGCGTCGTGTTGCGGCTCGTCCAGCACCAGGTCGTCCCAGCTCGCGACCGGCTCGATCCGCTGTGCCAGCGCGTCCAATCGGGCGGGGGCCGTTTCCCGGCACGCTTGCCACAGCGATGCTGCGGCGTCGCCGTTGTTGGGTGCGGTCAACCCGGTCGCGACCCGGGTTATCGTTCGCGCGCTGAATCGGAACTGGGCGGCCACGCCGTCGAGCTGTTCGTCGAGCGCGGCCGCCTCCCGCCCGAGCGCCGCCTCCCACAGACCTTTCTGCGAACCCTGCACCGGGCGGCGCACCGCATAGCGCAGCACCGGGCGACGCAGGTCGAGCGGGCATTCACCGGCGAGGAAAACCAATCCGGCCACGCGTTCGGCGAAGCGGATCAGACCCCCGGACCCGTCTTCGGTCCGGATGAGCAGCGCGCTGCGGGTCAAGGCTGCCTCCCGCTCCCACATCGCGGCGAGACTCGCGCATTCGGCGGGATCGACGGGCAGGTCCCCGGCGCCGAGCAGATACAGGTTGAGGCCGAGTCGGGTCGCTGCGCGTGCGGCGACGTCCTCCTGGCCGTCGGGGTCGTCGCCGTGCAGTTGGATGACCGGCACCGGCGGGTCGTGCCCTTCCATCGCGGCGACCACCGCGCTGGCCGTTGCGTCGTGCGCGCCGGCCATGATCGCCGGCTCCGGTACCCGGTTGAGGATCGGCTCCAGGTCTGGGTCGAGGAACGTCAATCCGACCAGGAAGTGCAGGACCCGTTCGTCGATCCAGATCCGGGCGCCGGTCAGCCCGGCCTGTTCCTGGACGTGGACGAGCCGCCAGTGCCGCAAGGGCCGAACGGGTGCCAGCGCACTCCATACCGGGTCGGGCAGCGCGGCCAATGCCAGGCCGAAGGTCACCGACGAGCAACCGGGCCGTCCGGAGGCCGCGGCGCACAGCTGGGCCAGCCGGGTGTCGAGTTCCGCGCCGGCGGCCAGCAACAGCACGTCGCGTTCGAATGCGGACAGGTCGAAAATCTCGGTGATCCGGTCGATCGCCGCCGGGGCGGGCATGGCAGCGTGCGCGGCCGCCACGTCGGCTGCCGCGGTGGCCTCGTCGCCGTCGCCGAGCAGCGCCGAGAGCCGGGCCAGTTCGGCCGACAGCAGGCGTTGATTCGCTTCGGTCCAGTCCTGGTCGACAGCGGTGGTCATGAGATGTGGATGCGGTTGTCGAAGAAGGTGGGCGGGGTGGTGGTGCGGTTCACCACCGGGCTTTCGATGCCGTCGATGCGTAGGCGCGCCAGGTGACTGCCCAGCGGAGCGTTCGTGATCTCGAACGCCATCGACGCCGTCTGGGCGGACGTGTCCTGCGGCTCGACCTCGGCCGAACCGAGCACGAGCGAAGCGGTCTGGCCAGGGCGGTAGTCCGGGGTGAACGTCACGGTGAAGGCGGCGGTGCCGGAGCCGTCCACGGCGGTGTTCATCGGCACGTTGGTGATCCGGGGCGCCACGACGAGAGCCATCCGGTTCGTCTGCCGCGGCGTCGCCTCTCCGGGCCGGATCACCTCGGCGGAGATCTGGTAGATGGCCGCGGGGAAGTCCGCCGCCCGCGCGGCCGGAATGGCGAACCGGATGAGCCCGGGTTCGTTGCCGGCGTCGGCCGCAAGCACCTCCGCTATTCCGAAGCGCTCGGAGACGAGGCGGACCTGACGGTTTGTGCCGTCGAGGTGGTGGCCTTTGAGCTCGACCGTGTCGCCGAGTCGCGCGACGGGCTGATTTCCGGCAGGTTCGACCGACTCGATCGTGGGCAGGGGCGGGACGAGGTCCGGCCGCACGACGACCCCGCGTTCGCGGCCGCTCACCGGATCGACGGGACCGCGGCTGAGCACCGGCAATGGCGACACGCCGGCTTTCGACGACTCGATCAGGACGACCGAAACCGTGTACGCGGTGGTGGGGCGGTAGTGCGTCTGGATCGCGGTCCACAGCTTGCTGAGTTCCTCGGTGTCGAGCGGAACGGGCGTGATGCGCAGCTGCTCGATCTGGTCTGCCAGCCCGGTGGCGTCCAGCGCGCGCAGCGCGGCGGGCAAGCCGACGCCGACGTCCGGCGCCGGGCTGAGTGCGGTGCGGATGGCCTGGCGCGTCAGCACCGGGTTCTCGTGCAGCAACTGCATGCCGTAGCCGAGCAGGATCTCGGCGTGCAGATCTGCGGAGGTGAAGGCGGTCAGCAGGTAGTGCAGATCGAGGGCCAGCGGCGGGTCGCTGAGGCGTACGCTCCCGGACGAGTCGCGGGCGGGCAGTCGGTCGTTGCGCCAGCCCATGTTCGGCGTGACCTTGTGCAGGAACAGGTTGAGCTGGCTCGCCTCGGTGCCGTTCGTCGGTACCACCCGGTCCGGCGGCATGACGCTCACGGTCACGGTCGTGCCGATCACGCTGGCGACGTTGTGGTTGATCAACCCGTCGTTCAGAAGGTCTCGAAGCACGGCGGTGACACCCGCCAGGGCCAAGGCGGTGCTCATCCCGACCGGTCCCGCCGCTGTTGCAGGTACTCATCGAGCGACCGTGCGGTGCGGGCGGGCTGTGTTGTGCCTCGTGGTGCCGATGGCTCGGACACCGCGGTCACCTCGACCCGCCCGATATGCACGTGCACCTCGGTCGCGGGTTCGCTTGCCGCGGGGAGATGCGCGACGGGACGCGCATCGTGGAATCCGCTTCGTGGTGTTGTCGTGCTGGATGGCCAAGTGAACGACGGCTCCGCCGGCTGCCTGTTGGAAACGAAATGACTCCCTGGCGCGAAGGCTCGCAGCGGTGTGCCGGGTGATGCGTTCGCACCTGGCGAATCGAATGGCGAATCGATTTGCGTCGCGGAGGTGACCTGCTGCCCGGCGCCGGGACGCTGCTCCACGGGTTCGAGCGCGACATGCTGTCGTTGCTCCGGCCGATCCACAGCCGGAGCGGGTGCCGCCCCGGAGCGCGGCGGCCCGGGGCAGGCGGCCGGCGCAGGCTCAGGTCGCGTATGCGGATACTCCGGCGCTGGGCCCGGCTCCGGTGGAACTCTCGACGGTTCGGGAATTGGCGGGCCCAGCGCCTCGGCTTCGGATCGGAAACGGCTGGCTGAGCGTGACGGAGGCACCGTCGGCTCCGACTCCGCTATAGCCGGCGCGGCCACTTCGAGGACGTCCGGCCCCGGGAGCCAGGGCATCGGCGGGAGTGAACGTACGCGATGCGCATTCTCGGTCAGGGTACGTTCGGCCAACCGCCGCAGCAGTCCGGTCATGCCGTGACCCGTTGCAGGTACGCGGCCCGGCGCTCGTCGGAGAGGTCGAGAATGATGTCCTCGGTCCAGCCGTAGGCCTGCGCCAGCATGTGCACCTCGTCGAGCAGTGTGCGGGCGCGGTACTCCAGCTCTTCCCACAGCAGCGCCGGCACGTCGAGCGGTTCCGGCCACCGCCGTTCGCAGGCATCGCACTGCACCGCGAGCGACAGTTCCGACCACGGGTCCGCGTCCTCGAGTGCGCACTCGACCTCGGCGAGTAACGCGTCGATGTCTGTGTCGATGTCGATGGGCTGGTCGATCGCGCACAGCGTGAGCAGGCGGAGGGCCGCGGCGTCCGCGTCGGCCTCGCCCGCGATCCATGCGAGATCGCGGTTGCAGGGCGGACGAAATCGCAGGCCGGTGACCTCGACCGAGTCCTGCGGCTCCGCGCGGGTGTTGAGCAGTGCGATGGTGTCCAGTTCGATCTCCAGCGGAGCCGCGCACTGCGGGCAGTCGAGCCGCGCACGCAACACCCCGCCGAAGGTGGCCGCACGCAACTCGAGCAGCGCGGCGTTACGTGCGCCGAGTGGTTCCCCGGCGAGGGCCGCCGGGTCGGCACCGGGCACCGACAGGATATGCAGCAGGTGCGCTCGGTCCACCGGATGGCGGCGCCGTCCTCGCTCCCAGGCGGTGAGCAAATCGTGGGCCGACAGCGGCTTCATGGAACACCTGCTCTCCGGGCCGATCAAGTGAGGCGCGGTTCGTCGGGCTCGGTCACCGTGTAGTCGCGCTCCCAGCCCTCGTTCTCCAGCTTGATCGTCTGGATCGCCACGGCGTTGGCGTTGGCGTCGAGATCCGGCAACGCCTGGTAGTCCGAGACCCAGCAGCGATAAACCTTGTAGGCGAGCGCAAGCTGGCCCGCCTCGTTGTAGACCTCGAGGATGAGGTCCTTGCGGAAGTCTTCGAGCGACACCTCCGCGCCGAGGCCCGAGCCGTAATTCCAGACCTTGTTGGCCCACTGCTCGAACGCGACATCGTGGGTCACGCCGCGCTCCAGGGTGATCGCCTCGAATTTGGTTCGGCCGGGCGATTTGCGCGACGTCGACGGATCGCCGCCTTCCCGGTGCTCGACGAGTTCGGTGCTGCGTTTGAGCGCGCCCACCTTCGAGATGCCGGCGACGTAGCGTCCGTCCCACTTGACGCGGAATTTGAAGTTCTTGTACGGGTCGAAGCGTTGCGCGTTAACGCTGAACTGTGCCATTGCGGGTCCTAAACCTCGGCCTGACCGGCGATCTGCTGGATCTTGATGACGACGAACTCGGCGGGCTTGAGCGGAGCGAATCCGACCACGATGTTGACGATGCCCAGGTCGATATCGTTTCGGGTGGTGGTTTCCTTGTCGCACTTGACGAAGTAGGCGGCGCTCGGTGTGGCGCCCTGGAAAGCCCCCTGCCGGAACAGGCTCTGCATGAAAGCGCCGACGTTGAGTCGGATCTGCGCCCACAGCGGTTCGTCGTTGGGTTCGAAGACGACCCACTGTGTCCCGCTGAACAGGCTCTCCTCGATGTAGAGCGCGAGGCGGCGCACCGGCAGGTATTTCCACTCGGAGGTCAGCTGGTCGGCCCCCGCCAGCGTTCGGGCGCCCCACACCAGGTTTCCGGTGACCGGGAACGTGCGGAGGCAGTTCACGCCCAGCGGATTGAGCTGTCCGTTCTGGCCGTCGGTCATCGTGTAGGTGAAAGCCTGCACGCCGGAGAACGAGGCCTCCAGCCCGGCTGGCGCCTTCCAGACTCCGCGCTGTACATCCGTGCGGGCGATGATGCCGGCCACCGCACCTCCCGGGGCGAACTCGGCCGGCCGGTTCTCGCTCAGCGGGTCGGGCATGCTCAGCCGCGGGTAGTAGATCGCCGCGTTGCTCGCGTTGTCGTTGCCGACCATCGTGCGCAGCCCGTTGACCCCGGACACAGCATCGGCGATGGCGGTGGCGGGGTTGGCCGTCCACGCGGCGGGCGCGTCGATCAGCACTACCGCTCGGCGCTCGCGGCCGTAACCCGCGGCTGTGGCCCAAGTGCTGTTCGCGACGTCGACATCGCGCTCGGGCGGCGGAATGACCAGCATGTTGAAAAGCTCGGCCGTCTCCAGCGCGAAGATCCCCGTCCGGGCAGGTCGAGCACCGACCAGCTCGGCGTCGGTGATGGCGGCACCGTCATCGGTCACGGTTCCCACCGCCGCCACCGGTACCGGGGTGTCGTTGGGGCTCTCGGCCGGTGGCGCGGACTGTCGCACACCCACCAGCGCCGAAGCGGACCCGAGAACCCGGTCGACGAACCGCGGGTGCAGCGGATCGACCGAGACGTTGCGATGAGTTTCGGTGACGACGGCGGTCGTGCCGCCGGCATCCATCTCCGCAACGGTCAGGTTGAACAGCAGCGGATCGGCCGTATTCGCGGTCAGGTGGTCGACAGTGGCGCGCAGCGCCGAACCCCAGGATCCCGGGCTTGCGGCCTCGAGCACCAGTGTGGCGCCGGACGTGGGCAGTGTGATGCTCGGGGTGGCTGCTCGCGATGGTGCCGTTGAACACCCGAACGATCAACGCGTCGCTGCCACCGTGACGGAAGAACTGGTCGACCGCGTAGCCCATCGTGCTTTCCTGCCAGAGCTCGCCGAACAGCCGGGTGTACTCGGCGAAGCTCTGCACCCGTGTCGCGCGGTTCACCCTGCCCCGCCGGGCGCGGCCGATGAAGGCCGTGATCGACGTCGCCACGCCGGTGATGGTGTGCACGCCGCTGGGGACCTCTTGGATGTAGACCCCCGGATATGTCCGTGGTGCAGTCATGGTGGTGTGCTCCTCCTTGGCGGGCGATGGCGATCAGGGGGTGGCATCGCGGGCGACGAAGATCGCGACGTCGGCGCTCTTGGTTGCGCTCGTGTTCGTGAACTTGAGTTGGTTCGGATTGAGCCCGAACAAGGCGACGCTCCCGCCGGTGTAGATCTGGGGTGCGCTGAGGGTGACGGGATCGGAGTCGGTCGCGCCGTCCGACGCCTTGAACTTGAGCTCGCCGCCGTAGTAGCTCGATTTGATGACGACCAACTTGACCGAGGTGCCCGCGCCCGGCATCAGGTCGACCACTTTGTCCGCGTCGCCGGGTGCAATGGTCACTTGTAGCGATTCGATCGCTTCCGCGGTTTCCGCAGGGGTCGACGCCGACATCGCCACCCGGCCGTCCACCTGGACGTTGACCACCCAGCTGATGTTTGGCATATGTTCCTCCGTTTCCCTCGGTGATCGGCTAGGTGTCTCGTGCCAGCTGACTACTCGACTCGGTCCCGGTACCGCTGACGACGTCGTCGATCCACGCCTGCAGAGCGGCGGCGAGGCAGGCTCGCCCGATGAACCGTTGTCGACGCTGCGACAGTGGATCCACCAGTTCTCCCATCACCTCCCCGCCGACCTCGACAACGAGGCGCAGTACCAGGACGAATTGACGCTTTTCGGAAAGCCTGTCCGTCGGGTCACCCTCGATCATGGGGCCTCGTTGTCTCGGTTAGGAGGTCAGTTGTAACCGAGCGCATTGAGCACAAGGTGAGATCGCAGGAGCGGATCGGTGAGCCGTCGCGTGAGTTCCCACTGAGGTTTGGCTGAGGTTTGGCCGGTTCCGGCGGGTGCCCTACGCCGCCGGATTCACACCCGGCCGGGATCGCTGCGAATGAGGTTGAAGAGCCGCGCGGTGGCGGGTTCGGGAACGGCATCGAACTCGTCCAGAAGGATCAGCCGGCACAGGCCGTACTGGCGCAGTGCCTGCGCCCGGGATCCCAGGCGGACATGGGTGCGCATGACCATTCGGTGGGCGTCTTCGCGGCACGGGTCAACCGATAACAACCGCAGCGCGTTGTCCAGTGCCTGCTCGTAGTTGGCGAGTTCGAAGTGCGCATCGGCGAGGCGCGCCAGTGTGGTCAGGCACGCGACGCGCAACCGCTCGCGCTCCAACAACTCGGCGATGTCCGAGCCGATCGCCAGATCGCCTCCATAGAGTGCGACGGCGCGGTCGAATGCCTCGATCGCCTGCTCCGTCGAGCCCTCCGAAAGCAGCCGGTGACCTGTGCTGAGGGCCGATTCGAATTCGAGCACATCGACCGAAACGCCGCCGTGGAGGTTCAGCGCGTAATGGTTTTGCAGGTGCACGACCGGCGGCTGGCCGGCCAGCCCATCGGCGAGTTGCGCCTTCAGGGAATGCATCAGCGTGTTCAGACACTGGTTGGCCAGCGGAACCGGGGTATCGGGCCAGATGAGCTCAACTAGGCTCGCGCGGCGGACGCCTGCCCGGGGGTGCAGCGCGAGATAGCTGAGCAACCTCTCGGCCTTGCCGCCGGACCGCAGGGAGACGGGCCGTCCCATCTTCAAGATCTCAAAAGGCCCCAGGAGGCGGATGAACACGCCGGGCGTCGACGTACGGGGTACCACTGTCCGCCGAGGAGGAGGCACTGCACCGACGCCTGGGCGTTGTGGAGCCCCTGAGTTTTCGCCCGTCAGCGGCACCGACCTCTGCGCCGCCTGTGGAACCTGCCCAATCGTGTCCGAGATGGCCACACCAAGCACCCCCGTTAGGGTTGGATGACCAGCAGTATTCCGCAGTGTTCGACGGTTCGTAAAGCGGTTACGGCTATTCGTTTGCCGCGTCCGTGAATTGGTTCCGCCCCGGACTCGCCTGGGCGTTGTCCCCCGGCCGGCGATGCCGGCCGGGGGAGGGGTCATCAATTGGTGGTGGGCACGACCAGGACCTCGGCTTTGGCCCGGCGGGAGACACCCCGCGGGACTGACCCGAATACCCGGCCGGCGAGACTGTCCATTCCGGCATTGCCGACGACCAGCAGGTCGGCGTCGACCTCGTCGGCCACGTCGACGAGAACGGCAACGGGGCCGCCGATGATCGCCCGCTCTTCGACGTTCTTGGCGCCGGCAGCCTTCGCCCGGTCGCGGGCCCCGCGCAGCATCGCGTAGATCGGCGCGGCTCCCTGTACCAGGTATGCCTCGCCTTTGAGAATGTCGGCCGCGCGGGTGTCGTCGGTCTGGCGTCGGTAGGCCGTCGCGATGACCAGCTTCGCGTCCGAGGCGGCGGCGACCGAGGCTGCTTGGTCGACCGCTCGCATCGACGTGTCGGAACCGTCGGTACCGACGACCACGGTGTGATAGGTCTTCATGTCATCTCCTGTTTTCACTGTCAATCCCACGCTAGCGTTTCGAAAACCGTTGTTGCGTGCGATGTTCGACACGTTGTCGGGGTTGCCGTGATGCACATGACTCCCGGTTGGCGTGGCGCGCAGGTCAGCCGATCGGTTCTGCTTGGCTTATGGGGGTTGTCACACCGGGGGTGGGGCCGAATCCTCCTGACCCGCAACGTCCTTCAAGTATTCCTGAAGGTTTGGTACAGTCATTTCGAGTGTTCGGGAAAATCTGGTCGGAAGCATGGCGTCCACCTGCACGCGGTGGCCGTCGGAACCTCGACGGGCCGTGCCCACCGGAGGGCGAACGAGAACCGATGGGGGCGGTGACGACGGCGGCCAATTCGCCTCACGCCGCGACGAAAGTAATTGATGTTCAAGGGCTGACCTTCACGTATCCGAGGATGGCCGAGCCCGCCGTGCGCGGCATGGACTTCGCCGTGGGGCGCGGAGAGATCTTCGGGTTCCTGGGCCCCAACGGCGCCGGCAAGTCCACCACCCAGAAGCTCCTGATCGGCCTTCTGTGCGGCCACGGCGGCCAGGCGCTGGTGTGGGGTAAGGCTCCGCCGGCGTGGGGGAAGGATTACTACCAACGTATTGGGGTGTCATTCGAGCTGCCCAATCACTACCTGAAGCTCACCGGCGCGGAGAATCTGCGGTTCTTTGCCTCTCTGTACGCGGAACCCACGCTGGATCCGAGGGGTCTGCTCGGCGCGGTGGGCCTCACCGACGCGGCCGACATGCAAGTGGGCAAGTACTCCAAGGGGATGCTCATGCGCCTGACTTTTGCGCGGTCGTTGATCAACGACCCCGAGCTGCTGTTCCTCGACGAGCCGACATCCGGGTTGGATCCGGTCAGTGCCCGCACCGTCAAAGACATGATCCTGGACCTGAAGGCACGAGGCCGCACAGTCTTCCTCACTACCCATGACATGGCCACTGCCGACGAACTGTGTGATCGGGTGGCGTTTGTTGTGGATGGTCGCATCGTGGCGCTGGACACACCGGCGGAGCTCAAGATCGCCCGAAGCCGCCGACTGGTTCGGGTGCAATACCGCAACCAGCACGGCGCACTCGCGACTGCTGAGTTCCCCATGGATGACCTGGCGGATAACGACGAGTTTCACACCGTGCTGCGCAACCACCGGGTGGAGACGATCCACAGTGAAGAAGCGAGCCTTGACGATGTGTTCGTCGAGGTCACCGGCAGGAGTCTGTCGTGAGCAGGTGGGTAAGTGCGTTGCGGCTGGAAGCCACCACGCTGGTGCGGCAGCGGTTCGCCCATGCCGCGGTGTTCTCCGGGCTGCTGTGGCTGGCGGTGCTGCTGCCGATGCCGCAGCGTCTGCGCCCCATCGTCGAGCCCTACATTCTGACGGGCGACATCACGATCATCGGGTTCTTCTTCATCGGCGGCTCGGTGTTCTTCGAGAAGCAGGAGCGCACCCTGGGCGCGGTGATCTGCAGCCCGCTGCGGTTCTGGGAGTACCTATCGGCCAAAATCATGGTCCTCATGGCGATTTCGCTGTTCGTTGCGATGGTCGTGGTGTGCGTTGCCCACGGCACCGATTTCCGTCTGCTGCCGGTGCTGGCCGGGGTGGTACTGGGGACAACGGTGATGCTGCTGGCCGGATTCGCCTCGTCGCTGCCGTTCGCCTCGGTCAGCGACTGGTTCCTGTCGACGACGGTGCCGCTGGCGGTCCTGTCGCTTCCGGTGCTGCACTTGTCTGGTGTGTGGGCCAGTCCGCTGCTCTATCTCGTTCCAACCCAGGGTCCGCTGCTGTTGTTCGGGGCGGCGTTCGATCAGGTGAGCCTGGCGCCGTGGCAGGTCATCTACGCCCTGCTGTACCCGGTCGCGTGTGCGGCCGGCCTCTACCGGCTTGCCGCGAAATTGTTCGGCCGCTACCTGATCGAACGGGCAGGGGTGCTGTGATGCCGCACCTATACGGCGAGTCATGCGAGCTTGGGCCGCGTTTGGCCGCAACGATATTCGCGGAACATACCGCGATCCACTGCTGGTCATGCTGGTGGTGGCCCCGGTCATCTGGACGGTCGGTACCGCCATTCTGGTGCCGCGGCTCACCGACACGCTGGCCCGCCGATACGACTTCGACCTGGTGCCCTACTACCCGTTGGCGATCACCGCGCTGCTGCTGTTGACCAGCATCATCATCGCCGGCGGGCTCGCGGCGTTCCTCGTCCTCGACGAAATCGACGCCGGCACCCTGACCGCGCTGCGGGTCACCCCGGTTCCCCTGTCGACGTTCTTCGCCTACCGTGCTGCCACCGTCGTGGTGGTAACCACCATCTACGTGGTGACAACCATGTCGTTCAGTGGGATCCTGGGGCCGGGCCTGGTGCCGGCGCTCATCCCGATCGGAATGGTCGCCGGCCTGTCGGCGGTGGTGACGCTTCTGCTGATCGTCGCGGTGGCCAGCAACAAGATCCAGGGCATCGCGATGGTACGCGTGCTCGGGATCCTGATCGCCGGATTGCCGTGTCTGCCCTGGTTCGTCGATTCCGCCTGGAATCTCGCGTTCGGTGTGCTGCCGCCGTATTGGGCCGCCAAGGCGTTCTGGGTCGCCAACGACCACGGCACGTGGTGGCCCTATCTGCTCGGCGGCATCGTCTACAACCTGGCTATCGCCTGGCCGCTGTTCCGCCGATTCGTCGCCAATAACACCTGAACATGCTTCCTCGGTGTGTACTCGGCGGCGGACTTTGCCGGGGTAGCCGGCACGGTCGCACCTGGCAGCCGCGCCCTGTCCATGAGTAGCGTGATTGGTGTGACGAGGCGAATCCGGGGGACAGTGGTCTTGCCCGCCGAAGCGCCGACGGCGCTCGGCCGGGCCATCGTCGAGCTGCGCGACGTGTCATACGCCGACGCCCGCGCGCCGATTGTCGCCAGCACTATGGTGCCAGACGCCATAGTGCGTCCGCACGGACGCATTGCGTTCGAGCTGATTGCTCCGGAATCTGGCTCTGAACAACAGCTTTCGCTGGAGTGCCACATCGCCATCACCGGCGGCGTCGCCGCCCGACACCCAGGGGTGGCCGCCGGTGATTTGTTGTCGACTCAGTCCGTCCCGGTGCCCACCGAAGGGGACGTGAGTTTCTTGGATGTGCCGGTGAGCCTCGTATGAGGTCCTACCAGCGAATCTCGTAGATGCGCGCGTCGGTGCCGCGGTAGGCGACGTGCTGCCGGCCGTTCTCGGTGAACCCCGCCGGATTTTCCGCGGCGAGCGGCGCACCGGCGAACGCCGTGAGGTCGCCGTAGCCGGGTGCCTGGCCGGGATACCACCAGATCTCGTGCAACCGACCGTCGGACGAGCGGTAGATGACGTGCTTGGTGTTCTCGGCGCCGACGTAGTAGGCGGACGGGTTGCCGACCGCCGCGGGCGCCCCCGTTGCCGCCGTGAGATCCCAGCCCGCCACCGGTGCCACGCCGACCCAATAGAGCTCGTAGAGGTGTCCGTTGGCGGCGCGGTACACGATCTGATGTGTGTCGTTGTGTGCGGTGTAGTACGCGGCAGGGTCGCTGACGGCTGCGGGTGTGCTGGCGTACCCGGACAGATCGTCAAGACCACTCGGACCGTTCTGCCAGTAAACGGACAGGATGTGGCCGTTGGTGCCACGGTAGGCGACGATGTTGTAGCCCCCGCCGCTGTATGCGGACGGGTTGCCGACCGCACGCGGCGCAGAGACGGCTCCGGTCAGGTTGCCGCCGTAGACGACGGGGGCAACGCCTGTCCAGTTCATTTCATGGAGATGCCCGTCACCGGCGCGGTAAACCACGTGATGGCCGTCTGTTGCGGGGACGTAATAGCCGACCGGGTCGCCAGACGCCTTCGGAGCGCCGGCGGTCCCGCTGAGATTGTCATGGCCGACCGGACCCGTCGACCAATACAGACTGCGCACGGTTCCGTCGCCGCCGCGGTACAACAGGATCTCGGTGCTGCGTGCCGTGTCGACATAGGCGAACGGGTTTCCGGCCGCGGTCGGCGCGTTTGCGTTGGCGGTGAGATTCGTTGTGCCGGTGCCACCTTGGGCGTCACGCCACAGCTCGTGCAGCCGCCCTGACGTGTCGCGATAGGCGATATTGTGTACGCCCAGCCCCGGGATCACACAGGCCGTTGGCGGACTCGCCGCGGGCGGTGTCCCGAACTCCGCGGAACGATCGACCAGGCGGCCCGCCCGTGGGTACAGCGCGTTGACCGCGGCCATGTCGCCGGCGGAAAGCGCACGGCGCTGGCCCATCACCACCCCCGGTGGTAGCTGAACTTTGGGGACGATGGTGGCGTTGCCGTTGGTCGAGAATGCCGTCGGACCGTAATGCATGATCGATCCGAAATCGTATGACCCGATGTCGTCGCCGTCCGAGATGTGCTGATTGAAGTTGTGGCGTGCGTCCGGATCGACGTTTGCGAGCTGGATGGTGACGAAGTTGTTGCGGTCTTCGCGGCTCTGTTCATGCCACAACCCCACCGCGTGGCCGATTTCGTGGATGACGTTGCCGGTGGTGCAGTTTGGGCCCAACCGAATGTCCTGCCCGTTGCCGCGCTTGCCCACCGGGGACGAACATTCGTTGGCCGGCCGGAACCGCACAAAATTCGGGAAGTAGCTCGCATTCGCACCGGTGCGCGGCACGAACCGCACCTTGGTATTGGTGTGCCAATGCGTAATCGCGTCGGTGACGCGGCGCTGGTTGGGCAGCCCGGGATCGATCTCGAAAGGCACCGTCGCATGCAGCCAGCGGAAAGTCTCGCCGGTAATGCCGATGCCTTTGGCCTGAGGTCCCTCCACCTCGTCGAGGGTGCCCAGGACGATGTCGCCCTCGAAGATCGCCAGACCGTCGACCTTGGCGTACTGCAGTTCCTTGTCTGTGAAGGTGGCTCCCGATACGACTGCCGTACCGGCCACAGGTCCTGAGTTGTACTCGCACGAGCGCTTTTCCACGCTGGTGCCATCGTCGTTCGACATTGTTCCTCCTGGGGCGGACGAGCCGGCCATGCCGACTCCCGGCAACGGCTCGTCGACCGAATTGTGCGGGGCGTTATCCGACGAGGCGCGAGTAGTCGGCTACTCGAGAATTCGGTCGGTCCGTCGTGGCGTTGCGGGTACACCGCGAATCGGTAGGTGATCGCCGCCGGACCCCACCCGTCGAAGGGACCACGCACTCATTTTGCCGCTGCTCTCACTACGCTGACTGCATGCCGCGTCACGCACATCCCGACATGTCAGACTACGAAAGCAGAGCATGGCGCACTCTTACGGCAGCTGCGCCGACCGAACCGGAAAGCGCGAGTCGCTACGGCGCGCTCTTCGATGCCGCCATGACACGGGCCCGCGATGTCGTCGAACTTGCGCGAACCACAGTGGTGCGGATCCCCGGAGCTGAGCAAGCCCTCTCGGCCGTGGATAACGCCATGCACAAGGCGGTCGAGGGCCTCCACACCACGTTCGTGGAGCGAGGCCTTCATTCGGTCACCCCGGCCAAGATATTTCAGAGTTTCGCCGACGAGGGCGTCACGGTTCAGAGCTACGACGACATCCGCGAACTCGACCTCAAAGTGTGCGACCGCACCGTACCGCGGCGAAAAGAGCGCTACGTCATGCTGGCCGCGTCCCAAGGCGCAGCCACTTCGCTGGCGATAACCGGCGCTACCGTCTCCTCCAGCGTCTCCGGCGGCACGACGCTCGGCGTTGCGGCCGGGGCCGTGATCGTCGACGTCACTGCCGTCCTGACCGGCATGGGACGCATCGTCGCGCTCGTGGCAGCACACTACGGATACGACGTCCGCGAACCCGAAGAGCAGGTGTTCGCCTCCGGCGTGCTGACCTATTCGACCGCCGGCAACACCGCTGAGAAAACAGCCGCGCTGGCCTCCTTGTCGCGCCTCACTCAGGACATGATGCGCCGCGCGACGTGGCGCCAGCTCCAGCAACACCAGCTCGTCGCAATCATCGAGAAGATCGTAACGGCGCTGGGCTTCAAGCTGACCCAGAAGAAGCTCGCCCAAGTGGTTCCGATCGCCGGAACGCTGATCAACGGCGGTCTCAACGCCCAGATGGCCCGTCACACGTTCGAACGCGCGCAACGCGCCTACCGGCTCCGCTTTCTCACCGAGAAATACGACCTCGACCCGCACGCATGGGCGCCCGACGTGGTGGACGCAGAAGTCGGGGACCTGCCTCTCGTCGACGAACTGGTGGAGGAACAGCTGTCCCTCGCTTCGGAGCCCGCACAGCCCGACGGTCCGAGCGTTGATTGATCAACAGGCGACCACACCCGGCCCGCGCCTGTCGTGGGCGGAAAACGGGGGCGGCTTCTGGCCGGCGTTAGTACCGTCGAAGGTATGGCGGCGAAACCGCACATCGCAGGCAGGTTCGATCGCGGCATACCCGCCTATTCCGTGGCTGGGCGACAACGGACTAAATGAAGGTGGTGGTGATGATGGACAAATTGACGTGGCGCGCGGCTTTGGCCGTGTTGAGCGCGCTGGGTGTAGGCGGTGCGCTGAGTATTGGCGGTTTGCTGGGAACTGGCAACGCCTTTCGTGCCCTTACCTAAGCTAAGAGGCGTCCTCGGGGTGGTGGACCGTCGAGATTGACGTCTTGCAGGTGGTCACCCGAACTTTTCCTGCACCACGTCCATTTCGATGACGTGTCCCGCGGCGAACGGCGGTCGTCGGGGTGACCCGTCGCGTTGCCGCCGACGAGGGAGTCGGGATTTGCTCAGCCGAAGCGATCCAGCAGCACGCCGTGGCGCAGGCCGCGGTCGCTCACGGTCAGCGAGCGTTGATCGAGCTTCTCCATCACGGTGCGCACTATGCAGGCACCAGCAAGGATCACGTCCGCGCGCTTGGGCTGCAGCCCCACGATCGACCGGCGGTCTTCGGCGTCCAGGGACGCGTACTGCTCGATCTGCCGGTCCACTTCGTCGCGGTCGAGCACCGAGCCCTGAACCACGCCGGGGTCGTAGGTTGCCAGCTTGTGCTGCACCGCCGTGATGTTCGTGATCGTGCCGCCCATCCCGACGAGGCCATGGGGCCGCTGACGCCCGTCCAAGGGCGCGAGGTCTTCGGCGATGCGGGCAATCACGGCGTTCAGGGTCTCACCCGACACGGCCTCCATAAGCCTGTAGCGCTCGGTGTATCCGACGGCCCCCACGTCCAGGCTGACGCGTTCGTCCACGTGACCGGCGCAGCCGAACGTGAACTCGGTGCTACCGCCACCGGTGTCGCAGATCACGAGCGATTCCTCGCCGAGCCCGAGCCCCGACGCCACGGCTAAATAGCCGAGGCGGCTCTCCTCGTCGCCCGGGATGATCTCGATCGGGAAACCTACGCGATCGCGCACGGCCTGCGCGGCCTCGCGGCCGTTGCGTGCGATCCGGAGTGCAAAAGTGCCGACCGCGACGATCGCAGCCGGGCCGTGCCGGCGCGCCTCGTCCGCCATACCGGCGACCACGGCAACCGTCCGCTCAATCGCCGCCGGGGCGATCTCACCGCGATCTCCGAGTCCCTCGCCCAGTCGGGTGATCTCGGCCCGATCGACGATCGTGGTCCACGTGCCGTCCGCTGCGCGCTCGCCGACGTGGAACTTGACGGAGTTTGTGCCGACGTCGATCACCGCGAACCGCGCCGGCTTGCGGTCGGCTATCCGCTCGAGGGCTTTCGGATAGCTTGTGTTCGCCCAACCGGCCAGGCCGACCTCGCGTACCGCCGCGATCACCGCGGCGGCGTCCTCGGATTCGATCGCGACCGTCTGCAGCCGCTCACCGTCCGCCTCCACCTCGGAGAGTTCGGCAGTGCAGCCGCCGACCGTGTACCGCGCCCGGCGTTTGTGGACCCGCACGATGCGACCCAGGCCCTGGGGTTCGACCAGTTCGCTGAGGAACGTGTCGAGTGGGTAGGCGTCCGCCGCGAACGCCGGAGCGGGCCGGCCGAGCGCATCGAACACCCGCGCTGCGTCCTCGGACGAGAGGGGGAAGCCGGCCTTCATCACCGGCTCCCACCGTTCGAGCCCATCGTCGTTCACCTCGTGGAGGACCTTGATGTCCAACAGGTCATCGCGAACCTTCACGTTCTTGCCGCACGGCGACACCAGGTAGATTTCGTCGCTCTCCTGTACACGTTCGGGTGTCAATCCCGGCGAACGCTTCCTCGGCCGGTCCGATGTTCCGGCCGAACGCGCGCCACTCCCAGCGCGGAACGATCGTGCTCATCGCGCACCATGCTTTCCGCGCCGCGCCATTGCGGCAGTCGATGCGGCCTGCCCTGCGGCGCCGGAGTATGGACCCACGAATCCATCCTTCCCAATTTCGGTATCCAGGTCCAGATATCCGCCACACCGCGTTCCGCCGGTGACCAGGACACCGGCTTTTCCGGCAGCCGGTTCCGGCAGCGCGGTGTTGTCGAATGCCATTCACCGCGACAGCAGCGCCCAGCCGACACCGAAAACCGCTCACCAGACTCACCAGCGTGAGCGGTATGCCGAAGCGCACGAACGTCGCAGTGGAATAGCCTCCGGGCTGCATCACCATCAGGTTGGACTGGTGGCTGAACGGATTGATGAACGTGAACGAGATGCAGGTGCCGATCAATGCGAGAAGCAGGACGGGGTCGAGGCCCGTGGTCGACGGCCACCTTCAGGGCCACCGGGGTGAGAATGGCCGCCGCGGCGGCGTTGGTGACGACATTGGTCAGCAGGGTGGTGCCGACGGCGATGACCAACACCACCAGTGGGGTGCTGCCGCTCGACAGGTACAGAATCGCGTCGGCGATGTGACGGCTGAGACCGCTTTCGACGACGATCACCCCAGCACCGACCGAGCCGGCGATGATCGCCAGGATGTTCCAGTTCAGGGCGCGGGCAGCGGAGCGCGGTGTCAGCACCTTGGTGACCACCATGAGCGACCGCGCCCGTCACGGCGATCAGTTCGATGGGGGCCAGGCCCAGGGACCCGGCGACGATCACGGCCGACCAGGATGGCCAGCGCGATCCACGTCTTGCTGGTCTGAGGTGCCTTGCCTGCCACCTTCTGCCATATGCCGATCAAGCGGATGCCCGGTCAGTACATCGGCGGATTTGGCCGTCACGAGGCACATCTCGCCCGGATTGGCCGGCGTGTGGCGAAGCAGCTTGGTGGTCTGGGCGGCGACGACCTGGATGTCGTCGTCTTCCTCGAGATCCCGCACCGTCGCCTCTTCGTCGGTGGCGACCGACACCAAGTAGAGGTCTTGCGGAGACAGGGTGAAACGCGGGCTGCCCCACAGCATGCGGACCCCCGCCTCGGTGGCCCGGTAGATCAGAACGTCACCTTCCTCGATCATGCTGTCCTTGTCGGCCGTTTCCCCCCACCGCTGGATCTCCAGCAGTTCGAAGTCGGTCGTGGTGTCGATACCCAGCTCGGCCGCGTTTCGGCCGATGACGTTGGCGTGTGCCGAGATCGGGATCTCGGCACGCCAGCGCAGTTCCCGTTCGGTCGTCACCGGTTCACCGCGCAGCATCAGCGGCGCGGTGATCATCAGCACCACCCAGCCGACCAGCGCCACCGGCACCGCGATCGGCACGAACGAGAACATTTTCAACTCCACCCCGGCGGGCTCGGCCAGACCCGCGATGAGCAGATTCGAGCTGGTGCCGATGAGCGTCGCCGAGCCGGCCAGCGTGGTCGCATGAGCGATGGGCAGTAGAACGCCGCGGGCGGGAACGCCGGCTCGTTGCTCGAGTTCCTTGGCGGCGGGGATCAGCATGGCCACGATCGGTGTCGTGTTGATCAGCGCGGAGACGACTCCCACGGGCGGGATGAGGCGGCGCAGTGCCTGGCTGGCGGTGGTCACCCCCGAGAGCAGCCGATAGGCCACCCGCGACACAACCCCGGTATACAGCACTCCCTTTGCGATGACCAGCATCGCGGCGATGGTGATGACACCGCCGTTGGCCAGCCCGGCGAAGAGTTGGCCCGGGGTGGCGATTTGCAGCAGCCCCGCCACGACGAGCGCGCAGATGATCGCCAGCACTGGCGGGACTTTCCCGCTCGTCATAGCTGCCAGCGTGAGGACGACGATCACCGCCGCGACGATTTCCATGCCGGGCATTATTGAACGATCCATGTGCCGGCACCCGCGGCTCGGACAAATCCGTGGCCCGGCGGCGACGTCGCGTCACGTGATCGTGTCGGCGGACGGTGCGGCTCCGGAATTCAACGTGGGGAAGCGCTTTGGAACCGGGCAACATCGTGACACGATGAAGCGATGTCCGACGACGCAATGGCGGGCGAACGCTCATTCAACCAGCGCACCGTCGACGAGTTCCGCCGAAACGGAGGCAAAGTGGGCGGCCAGTTCGAAGGCTTCCCATTGCTGCTCCTGACCTCGACCGGTGCGCGCAGCGGCGCCGAGCGCACCAACCCGGTGGCGCATTTCGACATCGACGGCCGTATCTACGTCATCGGGTCCTCGGCCGGACGCGAGAGCGACCCGTCTTGGGCGTACAACCTTCGGACCCATCCCGGCGTCTCCGTCGAGATCGGTGCGGATGCCCCCAGGTCGGTAACGGCTCGGGAGCTTCCGCGCGACGAGCGTGACCGCATCTATCGGATCGTGGTGGAGCGCGCGCCGGGCTTCGGAGACTACGAACAGCAGACCGACCGGGTCATACCCGTGTTCGAGCTCATCCCGGACTGACCGGGTTGGCGCCAGAACCGACCAATTCCCTTCCATCGGTTTCCATCGGGCCGAATCGCCAGCGGCCGTCGCCGAGCAGCTCCAGATGCCGGTTGTGGTGACGGTTGACGGTGCTGCGGTGCGTGACGCTGACGAACACCGTTTCGGGCAGTTCCCGGCGCACAAGTCCGTAGATCATGAACTCCAGGGGTTCGTCGAGTGCCGACGTCGCCTCGTCGAGGAAGGCAACCTTTGGTTTCGTCAGCAGGATCCGGGCGAAGGCGATGCGCTGCTGCTCGCCGGGGGAGAGCACCTTGGCCCAGTCCTCCACCTCGTCGAGACGGTCGGTGTAACGCGGAAGCGCAACTGATTCCATTGCCGCACACAATGTTTCGTCCTCAATCTCGCCCGCCCGGCGCGGGTAGGAGACGACGGTGCGAAGATCGCCCAACGGCACGTACGGAAGCTGAGACAAGAACATCGTCTGGTTCTCGCCGGACGGGCACCGCATGCTGCCGGAGGTAAACGGCCACAGCTGGGCCAGGCTGCGCAGCAGAGTGGTCTTGCCGGTGCCCGACTCGCCGGTGATGATCATCGCGTTTCCGGGCCGCAAGCTGAGGTTCAGGTTGCTGATCAACGGCTGGCCTGCCGGATTGCGCACTTCGACGGCGTCGAGCTCGACCAGGCCGCCGGCGCTGGGCGAAACCGCTACGCGCGGCATTGCGCGGCTTTGTTGGTCGGCGGTGACCAGACCGTACAACCGGATGATCGACGCGCGCCAACCGGCGAAGACGTCGTAGGAGTTGCGGAAGAACGACAGTGATTCCTGGACGATGCTGAAGGCCGCCACCGACTGCGTGACATCCCCGATCTTGATCTGACCCGCGAACAACCGCGGCGCCTGCAGCACCCACGGCAGCGGAATGATGACCTGGTTCATCGACAGGTTCCAGCCGGTGAAAACCAGCGTCCGGTCGATGAAACGCCGGTAGTTCGTGACGATCGGCGCGAACCGCTCCCGCAACTGGACCCGCTCGGCGTTCTCACCGCGGTAGAACGCCACGGATTCGGCGGCATCACGCAGCCGCACCAACGCGTAGCGGAACACGGCGTTGAACTTCTCGTTGTTGAAGGTGAGCCGGATCAAGGGCCGGCCCAGCCAGAACGCGATCACGGAAGCGAAGGCGACGTAGATCAACCCGAACCAGAACATCGCATGCGAGACTTCGACGCCGAACAGCGACAGTTCGCCGGACAGCTGCCACAGGATCGACGCGAAAGAGACCACGGACACGGTTGCCGATATCGCGCCGAACGGCAGCGTGCCATTGCTCGTCTGGTGCGGGGTGTTGGGTTGTGGCCCCGAGATCGCGGTGAACACGTCGATGTCGGTCTGGATCCGCTGGTCGGGGTTGTCGATCGTGTCGTCGATGAACCGCGAGCGGTAGTACGCCCGCCCGTCGAGCCAGTCGCCGGTGAGCCGATCGGTCAGCCAGATCCGCCAGGCCAGCATGAAGCGCTGCATCATGAAAAGGTCGATCAGGATTCGCGCGACCTGGGCGACGGCGATGATGAAAAAGATCAGCAGCGACACCCAAAAGCCGCTGACGCCAGAGCTTTTCACCTCGTCGTTGCCCGCGGCGAGGCCCTGCATGGCGACCTGGATGGCCGAAAACAGGTCGTTGCTCTGGTAGCTGAACAGCACGTTGATGCGCACTCCGGTGATCACGGACAGCAGCAGGCCGGCCAGCCACAGCCAGACCTTCACGCTGTGCCGCCCACTGAAGTAGGCGCCCGTGACGTGCCAGAACTGCCGTCCCCAACTCGTGAAACGGGCGATCACAATGAGCACGGCCAGCGTGCACACGGCCGTGACAGCCCAGACGCCGGCAATCCAGATCGAAGAATTGACGAGCTCATGGCCCCAGTCGATCGAGAACGTAAAAGGTTCAACAGCGTTCACGAACACCGTTCCTCAGTCGGGTACCAGCTGGTCTGCGTGAAGCTACCGCACCCCGCAGCGGCGGCGCCCACGCGACCGGCGGGCCGATCTCGCGTGTCGGGCGCCGATGTTGCCTATGCTGGACGAGTGAAACGGCACGGATTGGCCGCCCTGGTCGGCGCAATGTTGTTGGTACTGATCGGTTGTGGCGGCCAGCGCAGTGAGCAGAAGAGGGATACCGCGGCGGCGCCGACATCGTGCGAAGTCACCGCCGACGCCCGGCTGAGTATCGCCACCGGCAACACCACCGGGGTGTATTACACGCTGGGTGGCGCCTATGCCGAGGCGATCAGCCAACAGACCGACGGAAAATTGAAGGCCACCGCCGCCGAGACCTCTGCGTCCCTGCAGAACATCCAGCAGCTTGTCGCGGGCAACTACCAGATCGCGTTTTCGCTCGCCGACACCGCCGCGGACGCGGTCAACGGCACCGCGGCGTTCACGGAGAAACAGCCCATCGCCGCGCTGAGCCGGCTGTATTCCAACTACACGCAGGTGATCGTCCGTAGCGCCGCCGGCATCGACTCGCTCGCCCAGATGCGCGGCAAGCGGGTCTCCACCGGGGCTCCGAACTCCGGAACCGAAGTGATAGCCAACCGGATGCTGCAAGCGGCCGGTCTCGATCCGGGCCGGGACGTCCGGACGCAGCGCACCGAACTCGGCAAGACGGTCGAGGCCATGAAGGACGGCTCCATCGATGCCATGTTCTGGTCCGGTGGTCTGCCCACCGGCGGAATCACCGACCTGTTCGTCAGTGAGCGCGACAATGTCAGGTTTCTCGACGTGACGGACACGCTGGGCAAGCTACAGCAGATCAATCCGATCTACGAACGAGGCGTCATCCCGGCGAGCACGTACCAGACGCCGTCCGACGTGCCGACCGTGGTGGTGCCGAATGTGCTTCTGGTGAAAGCGGATATGGACGGCAATACCGCCTGCGTGCTCACCAAAGCTTTGTTCGGCCACAAGGCCGACCTCGTCAAGACCAACAAGGCGGCCGACGGCATCACGCTGGAGAACGCCCGCATGACCAGCCCGGTGCCGCTGCACGCCGGTGCCGAGAAGGCGCTCGACGAGCTCGGTGCGCCCCGCTGACGAGGCGCGACCCGACGCCGACCGGCCCCCGCCGGCCGGAATTGCCGCCGTGCCCCCGTCCTTCGAAGAGGAGAAGCCTGCCCGTCAGCTGAGCGGCTGGGTCGGACGGTTTGTGTCCGCGGGCTGTGCCCTGGTCGGTCTCTTCGTGCTGTATCAGGTGTTCTTTCCGCTTGCGCAGGGCAACCAGGTCTCGCTGATCGTGTTCCTGGCGGCCGTGCTGCCGCTGACCTTTCTGTGCTACCGGTCCGGGCTGCGGATGCGGCTGCGGCTGCGCCATGGCACCCGGGCAAACCGGGAGAACCCAGCGCCGGTCGACTGGCTGCTGGCCGCAGTGGCGTTGGCGGCGTGCCTATACCCCTTGCTTCCGTTCCACATCGCCGATGGCGGCGGGGGATTCGACGCGTTCCTGAGTCGGCAGGCGGCGCCCGCGACGGCCGACGTCATTGCCGGGACCATCGTGTTGCTGCTCGTGCTGGAGGGTTGCCGCCGGACTACGGGGGCCGCACTGCCGATCGTGTGCGTACTGGCCCTCGGTTACGCCTATTACGGCGGCTATCTGCCGCAGAGCGCGGCGATCGCGCATGCCGGGGTCGATTGGGACCAGATCATCAACTCGTCGTTCCTTCAGTCGACCGGTCTGTACGGCGTGCCGTTGGACGTCGCCGCCACCTATATCGTGCTGTTCACCATCTACGGAGCGGTGCTGGATGCGTCTGGTGCCAGCAAGTTTTTCATCGACCTGTCGTTCGCGGTGTTCCGTCGGTCTCGTGCCGCGCCGGGCCGGACCGTGACACTGGCCGGGTTCCTGATGGGCAGTGTCTCCGGGTCCGGGACCGCGACGACGGTCAGCCTGGGATCGGTGACATGGCCGGTGTTGCGCCGCGCCGGCTATCCGAGCGAGAACGCGGGAGGCATGCTGGCTGCGGCGGGGATCGGCGCCATTTTGTCCCCCCCGACGCTGGGCGCGGCGGCTTTCATCATCGCCGAGTACCTGCAGGTGTCCTACCTGACCGTTCTGGTCTGGGCAACCGTGCCGACGATCCTGTACTACCTGGGCATCCTGCTCGCGGTTGAAATCGACGCCCGCCGCTATGGCATGCGCGAAGTCGACGTCGTTGTGGAGTCCCCGTGGCGGCTGCTGGTCAAATCCGGCTACCACCTGATCTCGCTGGTGATGATCGTGGTGTTCCTCGCCATGGATGTGTCGGCGGTGCGGGCGGTGGTCTATGCGACCGCGGTGCAGGTCGTGTTGTCGTTCCTGGATCGCGAACACCGGCTAACCCCGCCCCGGCTCTACGCCGCGCTGGCCACCGGTGTCCGGGGTGTGTTGTCGGTCGCGGCGGTGTGCGCTGCCGCCGGTGTCATCGCCGCGATGATCACCAGAACGGGGCTGGGCCTGCAACTGAACTCCATCCTGGTTAACGCCGCCCGCTCGATTACCGAGAATCCCACGGCTGTATTGATTTTGACCGCGATGTTCGCCGCGCTGGCGGTATCCGTCCTCGGGCTCGCGGTGCCGGTCACCGCGTCGTTCGTGATCAGCTGGGTGATCATCGGTCCGGCGCTGCAAGACCTCGGCGTCGCCGCGCCAGCCGCCGCGATGTTCGTGTTCTACTTCGCGGTGCTGTCCGAAGTCACTCCGCCGACGGCGCTCGCGGCGGTCGCCGCCGCTGCGATTACCGGTGGCAACGTGATGGGCACCATGTGGCAGACATGGAAGTGCACGCTGCCGGCCTTCCTGGTGCCGTTCGCCTTCGTACTCACCGACAACGGCGAGGGGTTGCTGGGACTGCGGTCGGTCGGTGACATGGTGTGGACGGCGGGCGTCGGTGCCTTGGCCGTGGCCGCTCTGGCCGTGGTTACCGGCGGGTGGATGGCCAAGCGGGCGGCCTGGCCCGAGCGGATGCTGTGTGCCCCGGCGGCAGCGTTGCTGCTCTACCTCAACCCGGTGACGATCGCCATCGGGATCGGCCTGTTGGCTATCGCGCTGCTGCTCAACATCGTCGTGACCAGGCCGGCAGGTTGGCATCCTGCCACGACAGTTTGAAGTGGTTACGACCTCACGGATGCAGGTTCCACTGTCCGCAGTCCTGGGCCAGGACGTCGTTGACGTCGACTTCGATCCCGCCGACGATTGGGCCTGGATTCGACGCGGTGCTCACCACGCGCTGGTAGAGAACTGCGCCAGGGTCGATTTGGCCGAATCTGTGGATCATGCAAGGAAACAATGCAATTGGACTGGTTCCCCTTCCCGCCCTGTCGCATATCTCCCATCATCGGAGACAGCATCAGCGCAAGGGGGTCATCGAAATGCAGTCGACACAGCAGACAGCAACAGCACCGGGCGGGGCCGTGGGTCTGGCTCAGCGCACTGAGCCGAATTGTGTGCCAACGGCGCGCAGCCACCAGGCAATACATCGATTCCGCGTCAGGTCTGCCGACGTCGGTCGTTTCGGTGGTGTCGACGGCGGCAAACTGTTCGACTGGATATATCAGGCGGCCCACGCCGTGGCCGTGCAGTGGTGTGGCCGCCGCTGCGTCGTGGCTTCCGTCGGCAATGTTCATCTCGACCGGCCCATCGCCGTCGGTGAACTCGTCGACGTGCACGCCTGCATCGTCTACACCGGGCACCGCAGCGTGCACTTGCTGATCACCGTCTGCTCCGACGACCCTGTTCGGGCGAAGGCAGTCCAAACATCCCAGTGCCCAATGATCTTCGTTGCCGTCGACGAAAACGGCAACGCGGTCGAGGTACCCCCGTGGACACCGGTCACCATCCTCGAGTTGCAGCGGCAGCGCCAAGCAAGGGTCCGGATCCGGATGCGCAAACGGATCGAAGACGCCATGGCGGCCCAAACCTACAGCGCAGAGGGCACCGCCCCGTGCGCCACGCAGCGCTTTGTCGTCCCCCCGACCGACACGGATGCGGCCGGCGAAGTCGCAGGCGGCCTTGTCATGCGGTGGATGGACGAAGTCGCGACCGTATGCGCGGCCCATTGGGCGGGCGGGGACGTCGTTACCGCCTATAGCGCCGGCATTCGCTTTCTGAGGCCCATCACGGTCGGCGACACGATCGGGGTCACCGCACGAGTGATTCACACCGGGCCCCGAAGCATCCATTGCGGTATCCGGGTCACCGCCACCAACGCCCGCGACAGTCGGCCCCGACTCGTGGCACAGGCGGTGGGCGTGCGCGTCACACTCGACGAGCACGGCAACGCCGGGCGTGTCCCACGGTGGGAGCCCAGCTCCGATGAGGACCACCGGCTCGACCGGCACGCGACGCATCTGATCGAGCTGCGGCAGTTCATCGAACCCTTCACAACCGTGGCCACGACCCACTGGCCTTCGCCGGCAGAACCACCTACTGGAAGCCTCGCGTGCAGCGCGAACCGCCGGCGAGGCCGCGGGGCTTCGCACCACTTGCGGCCACCAGAACCACCGGCCAAGCAGCGCCGCGATGGACGGTGTCATGAATGACCTGATCACCAGGGTGTCGAACAACGGGCCGAGCCCGATCGAGGTCCTCCCTGTAGTCCCCGCGTCCGGTCCTACCAGATGTGGTTCAAGGCGGTGGCTTACGTGCGGCGACCAGGAGTTTGTTCGCACCCGAATAGCACCTTCTGTGGTGCGCCGTCCGGCGTCGTCATCGCACGGGACGGAATCCGAGTAACCCCAGTAGAAGTGCCAGACGAGGCGTAGGAAACGAGTAGTCGACTACGCATGTCGGGTGACGCCATCGGAACTTAGTGTTCAGATGTGAGGCAAGGGGGACAGCTGAGACAGGACAGCTAAGTGGGGGAACGGTCGCTTTGACTGTGTCACGAGGGGTCGCAGTCAAAGCGACCGGTCGCTGTCCGCAAGTCGTACGCCGAGGTTTCCGGTCCGCATCAAGCCGCCTCCCCCTTCCGATTGCGGCCTAGATCCGATTGCGGCCTAGGATCGAAGTTGTGACGGCCCTCATAATCTCGACGAGGAAGGCCAAGCGCCGCCCGCCGCACGGGCCGCATTCGTCGGCGCCGGGCACGATCTTCGTTTTCACCGGTCAACACCGGGTCCTTGTGGTCTCGTACCGGGTTCTTGCGGCGCGTCCTGTGCCGAAGTTCATCGACGCAGCGATCATGCAGTCGGGGTTGGTCGATCGCGGGCCGGTCGGTGTCGAACACCGGCGAACCTGGTCTGACGGAGTGGAGGTGACCCCCATGGGCGTGATGGATGGCATGGACGCGGCCATGATGACCGGCGATGCCCTGACCAGCCCGATGCATGTGGCTGTGTTGATGATCTTCACCCCGCCTGACGACGCGGGCCCGCACTACCTCGACGATCTCTACCGGGCGGGACTCGAAGGCGCCGCTGACATCGATCCACCGGTTGCGCCGGCACCCCCACATCGGGCCCGACACCCTTCGGGATGTGGGCATGGCGGGAGGCGCCGGTGGACCTCGCCCACCACGTTCGACGACTGACGTTGCCCGAAGCCTGCGGCGAGGAGGCGATGTGGAAGCAGATCGCTGAGTTGCATCAGGTTCCACTCGACAGACACCGGCCGCAATGGATGGCCTACATGATCGAGGGCCTGCCCGACGGCCGTTTTGCCCTCTACATCAAGATTCACCACGCACTGGTCGATGGCGTCATCGGCGATGCAGATGCTCGTCGATGGGCTGTCAACCGATCCGACCATGCGTGGCGCCAAGCCTTTCTACTCGGCACGGGAAGAACCGCCCGCCGCAGCCCGCGCTTTCGTCGCTGTCGATACTGCCGAACCCGTTATCCGCCGTGAAATCCGCGTTCAGTGTCACCGAATCCTCGATTCGGATTGGCGCGCGGCATCATCGGCGGGCAGGCGGCGCTGCTGGCCGGCAGCGTGCAAGGCAAAGGAGTGTGCTGCCGATGTCGGCGCCGTTCACGCGTTTCAACGGGCAATTGGGCCCCGAACGCGCGGTCGCCGGCGGCACCTGGCCATTCGACCGCATCCGGGCGATAAGGGCGACCGGCGATCTGACATTAACGACGTGGTCATGGCGATGGTCTCCGGCGCACTGCGCAAATATCTCGCGGCAAACGACGAATTGCCGGACCGCTCATTGATGGCGTTCTGCCCGATCTCGGTGCGGATCAGCGGCGCCGCCGGCCAGGCCGGCCAGGCCAACCTGTTTGGCCTCGAACTCTGCACGCTGGGCACCGACTCCGATGATCCCGCCGAGCGGCTGGCGGCCATTCACCGGTCGATGGAATGGGCCAAACAGCAAGTGGCCGATCATGGTTCGACGGTGAGCACGCTGCTGGCCGTGCCGAGCATCGTGCCGAGCCTGTTGCAGTCGGTGATCCCGTTCAGCCCCAAGTGGCGCACGGGTTACAACGTGCCGATCTCCAACATTCGTGGACCGGCCGAAACGCTCTACTTCAACGGAGCGCGGCTTGAGACACTTTTACCCGATCTCGACGGTCTTCGACGGCCTCGGCCTCAACATCACGGTGGTATTCGTATGCGGGAGTCATCGCATTCGGTTACGTTGCCGGCCGCAATGTGGTGCCCGACATCGAGACGCTGATACCGCTGACCGAGGCCGCGCTGTCGGAATTGGAGTCCGCGGTGGGACTTGGGAGTCCGCCCAAACGGCGCGGGCGTCCGGCAGGGGTCACGACCCGACCGACGCGTCGTACCGGCGGGGCGCGGCGTGCGAAGTGACACCGCGCCATCCGGCATCGCGGCGGCGCAGCACGTCGCGCTGGCCGAATCGGATGGCAGTGCGTATCACTCGCTTCGGCAGCGTCCGATAACCCGAGCTGAACGCTATGCCCTGGGCGGAAGCCTGCGTACTGCAGTCCCACGGCGATCGCTTGCAGATTGGGAGCCGCCCGTGGACCGGCCCGATCCGATCCAGCTCATCGAGGTCAGTCACCAGGGCAGACTCGAGCGGCTGATCCCGGTTCGGGTGGGTCGTATGGCGGCCTCGCCGTACGGCTTCCTGCGCGGTACGGCCGTGGTGATGGCAGAAGACGTCGCCCGACTGCCGTCGACAGGTATCACGCCGGTCGTGTGCGGGGATTCCCACCTGGGCAACTTCGGGTTCTACGCATCGCCGGAACGGGACCTCGTGATGGACCTCAATGACTTTGATGAGGCGCATCCGGGCGGATGGGAATGGGATCTGCGCCGGTTGACGGCCAGCATCTGGGTTGCGGGCCGTCAGAACGCAAACTCCGAGGACGATTGCGCCCAGTCGGTGCGGTCCTGTGTCGCCGCCTACCGCCTCGAATTGCGTCGGTTGGCCGATGCGCCACTGTTCTCCCGCTCATTCACCCGCCTCGACGTCGATCGGCTCACCGACGAGACGGCGGGGCCGCTGCGGAACGCGGTGAGGCGCTCGGCGAAACGCGCACGCAACCGCACCAGCGACCGTGCGCTGCCGCGGTTCGCCCGGGAGGTCGACGGTGTCCGGCACATCGTCGAGGAGCCGCCCCTGATCACCCGGCTACCCGCAGCGGAAGCCGACGAATTGGCCGCTGCGCTCGACGGCTACCTGGACACGCTGCCAGTGCACTGGAGGCGAGTGCTCGGTGGGTACACCCTGCTCGACGTGGCCCACAAGGTGGTGGGCGTGGGTAGCGTCGGCCTGCGGGCCTATGTGGCGCTGCTTGAGGGATCCTCGGCCGAAGACGTGGTGTTCTTGCAGCTCAAACAGGCCCGTCGCTCGGTCCTGGCGCGCTACGTGCACGGTGAGTCCGCATGGCACGCACACCAGGGTCAGCGCGTCGTCGAGTACCAGCAGGCGCTCCAGACTGTGAGCGACCCGCTGCTGGGTTGGACCACGGTCAACGGCCTGCAGTACTACGTGCGCCAGTTCCGCAACATGAAAGGCAGCTGTCCCGCTGGACGCGATGGACGCCAACGCGCTCATCGACTATGCGGCCGTCGTCGGTCCGCTGCTGGCCAAAGGTCATGCCCGCACCAGCGGCGCGTCGATGATCGCCGGCTATATGGGCCGCTCGGAGCGGGTCGACGAGGCGTTGTGCATCTTCGCGCGTCGTTACGCCGACCAGACCGAAGCCGACCATGCACGCCTGGTCGAGGCAGTCCGCCTCGGCAGGCTGCCCATCGAGCGCGGGGTTTGAGCGGCCGGCCCGCAACCGGCGTCGGCCTCCGGAACCACGATGGCTCTACCAACCCACCGACGGGCTCTACAAACCCACCGACATCGGCGGTACCTGCCATATCCCGTCGCAGTATTCGGCGATCGCCCGGTCCGACGAGAACTTGCCACTGCGCGCGGTATTGAGGATCGACATGTGCGACCACTTGTCCCGATTCAGCCACGCGGAACCAACCCGATCCTGGCAGTCGACATATGATCGGTAGTCGGCCAGCGCCAGGAACGGGTCGTGATGGACCAGCGAGTCGATGACCGGGCGCAGAATCTCGGTATCGCCGTGGGTGAATGCGCCCGAGGCGATCAGTTCCAGCACCGCCGCAAGCTCGCGATCGCGTTCGATGTACTCGACCGGCTGGTAGCCGTCACGCCAGACCGCCTGAACCTGGTCCTCGGTGAGACCGAACAAGAAGAAGTTCTCCGGTCCGGCCTCTTCGCGGATCTCGACGTTGGCACCGTCGAGGGTTCCGATGGTCAGGGCGCCGTTGATCATGAACTTCATGTTCCCGGTGCCCGAGGCTTCCTTGCCGGCCGTCGAGATCTGCTCGGACAAGTTGGCGGCCGGGTAGACCAGATGGGCATTCTTGACGCTGAAGTTAGGCAGGAAAACGACTTTCATATATCGGTTGACCGCCGGGTCGTTGTTGACGGTCGCGCCGATGGCGGTGATCAGCTTGATGATCCGCTTGGCCATGAAGTAACCCGGCGCCGCCTTTCCGCCGAAGATGAACGCGCGCGGCGCGATGCTCAGCGACGGGTTCTGCTTGAGCCGGTTGTACAGCGTCACGATGTGAAGCGCGTTGAGGTGCTGGCGCTTGTACTCGTGGATCCGCTTGACCTGTACGTCGAACATCCAGGTCGGGTCCAACTCGATGCCGCTGACCGAGTGCAGGTACTCGGCAAGCCGGGACTTGTTGGCGCGCTTGACTTCCCGCCACCGCTGCCGGAACGACGGGTCGTCGGCATACCGTTCGAGGTTGCGCAGTCTGTCCAGGTCGGTCAGCCATCCGTGCCCGACCGTCTCATCGAGCAGCTGCCGTAGGCCGGGGTTGGACAACGCCAGAAAGCGGCGCGGCGTCACTCCGTTGGTGACGTTGCCGAACCGTTCCGGCCACATCTCGTAGAAGTCTTTGAGCACACTGGCTTTCAGCAATTCGGAGTGCAGCGCAGCGACACCGTTGACGGCGTGGCTGCCTACCGTGGCCAGGTGCGCCATACGTACCGACCTGTGGCCGTCCTCGCCGATGATCGACATCCGTCGCACCCGCTCGTCGTCACCGGGGAACTTCGCGCGCACTTCCTCCAGGAACCGCTCGTTGATCTCGTAGATCAGTTCCAGGTGCCGCGGCAGAAATGTTCCGAACATCTTCAACGGCCATGTTTCCAGCGCCTCGGGCAGGAGCGTGTGGTTGGTGTAGCCGAACGTCGCGACCGTGATGTCCCACGCTTGATTCCAAGAGAATTGGTGATCATCGATCAGCAACCGCATCAGTTCGGCCACGGCGATCGACGGGTGGGTGTCGTTGAGCTGGATGGCCCACTTCTGTGGAAGCGCGCTCAGCGGCAGCCCGGTCCGCTTCAGGTGGATGTTGAGGATGTCCTGCAGTGAGCAGGTGACGAAGAAGTATTGCTGAGCCAGCCGCAGCTGCTTGCCCACCTCTGGTTCGTCGTTGGGGTAGAGAACCTTGGAGACCGTCTCCGATATCACTTCTTCGTCGACAGCCTTGTAGTAGTCACCGGTGTTGAAGGCTTCCAGCGCGAACGATTCGACCGCCCGCGCGCTCCACAGGGTCAGGGTATTGCAGTTGTTGACGCCGTAGCCCTGCACCGGCGTGTCGTAGGAGACCCCTTTGATCACCCGTTGCGGCACCCAGCGCACCCGGAAGTTGCCGGTGACGTCCTCGTACTCCTCGGTGTGTCCCCCCCAGCAGGCCAGGTATTGGGCATCCGGCTTGTCGATTTCCCAGGGATTTCCATGGGACAGCCAGTTGTCGGTCTTCTCGACCTGCCAGCCCTCGGCGATCTCCTGCTTGAAGATCCCGAATTCATACCGGATGCCGTAGCCGATGGAGGGACGTTGCAATGTGGCCAGTGAGTCGAGGTAGCAGGCGGCCAGCCGGCCGAGGCCGCCGTTACCCAGGCCGGGCTCCTCCTCGCACGCGAGGATCGTGTCGAGATCCTGCCCCAGTTCGGCGAGGGCTTCCCGCGCCTGCTCCTCGATCTGCAGGTTGAGCAGGTTGTTGCCGAGCTGGGGACCCATCAGGAACTCGGCCGACAGGTAGCAGGTCACCTTGTTGGACAGGTCGAGCCAGTTCTGGGTGGTGGCCATCCAGCGCTTCTGCATGCGATCGCGAACCGCCAGCGACAGTGCCCGGTAATAGTGTTGGGGCTGTAGCGCGGCCGGTGGCCGGGCTATCGAGTAGACCAGGTGATCCGAGATGGCCCGGCGCAGCGCGTCGGCCGTCAGTCCGGTGCGGACCTCGTCCGCCAGAGAAGCGCCGTTGATCGCCGTGGGTTGCTCGGACGGTGGGTGGATGACCTCTGTCACGGATATCTCCATCTGCGAACGGTTCGTGGGAGTCGAGTCAATGTAGTCACGCCTGTGTTACATCAAACGCTTGCATTGAGTCTGCGACGTGAACGAATGTTGTAAGCATTGCCCAGAATGCGCCGTGACGCGACTTGCGCGCACAGATCGCCTGTCGGCCTCCTGCCCGCGTCTGCGTTCTCGTAGGCAGTTACCGCTTGCACCGTGGGGTTTGCCAGAACCAGGCAACGATGCGAAACCTCTTCGAACTGGGCCGGCCTTTCGGCATCGGCCTGGTGGACCGGGTCATAGCCAACGAGCCGGCACTCTTGGAGGCTGCGATCGCCGCCAAGCCGGCTTTACTCTCAGTCAGTTTCGGCGACAACTGGTCACTCGGTGCAGCGCGCCCACGACGCGGGACTTGCCGCGGCGACCCCGCCCGCCGTCCGTTCAGCGCCGCGCGGACCCCGCCAGGGGCTTGCCGTCGGCGGACTGCAGCAGGCAGATGACCGTGCTGGGCAGGGGATTCGACGAGGTGCGGTCCTGGTTTGAGTCGATCAGGTAAGCCACTGCGAAGGCACCGCCGGCGGCGGGTCTCGCGGTGTATTGCG
Organism: uncultured Actinomycetota bacterium; assembly: GCA_963846905.1. Lineage (GTDB taxonomy): Bacteria > Actinomycetota > Actinomycetes > Mycobacteriales > Mycobacteriaceae > Mycobacterium. The sequence continues at coordinate 34,136 of CAWJYB010000032.1, read as the reverse complement.
ACAGCCCCGCGGTGCACTTTGCATTCGCGACGTCGGCGACGGCGGCGTTGAGCTCGACCGATGCGCGAAGGAAGACCTCGGCGGCGTGCGGGTTGGCACAGTCGATGACGGAGACCATCACCACGGCAGGATCGCTGGGGGGAGGCACGGCCAGGCAGTCACCCGGGGCAAGGTCGATCCACTTCACGGTGCTGGTTCCCCCGCCGCAGAGGAGGCCGGTGGCTCAGCAGTTGCCGAGGCGGCCGGCGCGGGGGGTGGTGGCCCAGCGGTATCGGTCGATGTCGACGCTGCCTTTCCACCGTTCGCCTGGCAAGCACCCAGCAGCACGGCCGCGGCAAGTGCCGCCGACGCAGCCAGGATCGGGGGCCGGCTGGGAACCGACATTCGCGGGCCTCCTCGACACCCGGTCGCCGGCGGCTGTGCCGGTCATGTCGGAGATCCTATCGGGCACGTGCGCCCGGGGCATGTGGGCGGCACCACACTCAGCTCAGGGGAATCTCAGGCCACGGGCGCGTAGATCTGCACGGGCGCGGTCTTGCCGCGCAGGAGCAGCCCTGGGCGCTCGACGAAGTCTCCGCCCCCGTCGGTGAGCATCCCCAGGGTCCGCCCGCTGAGCAGAACCGAATCACCGGTCTGCCGGGTGGCTGACTCGACACGCGCTGCGACGTTCACGGCGTCGCCGATCACCGAGAACTCGAGCCGCCCTGCGCCGCCGACATTGCCTGCGACCACCCGCCCCGAGTTCAGCCCGACCCCCACCGACAACGTGCCCTCGAACTCGTCACGCACCGCGGCGGCGATCTGCAGCGCGGCCGCCAGTGCCCGATCGGCGTGGTCGGCGTATCGGCGGGGTGCGCCGAAAACGGCGAACAGGCCATCGCCTGCGTACTTGTCGACATGGCCGCCCTGCTGGTGAACCAGCGGCACGATCCGCTCGAACAGCCGGTTGAGGGTGGCGAACACGTCTGCGGGATGCAACGCTTCGGCGAACGACGTGAAGCCGCAGACGTCGACGAACATCATCGTCACGTCGACTTCTTCGCCCGCCAGCTCTTGGCCTGCCCTCAGGATGTGTTCGGCCACATCGCGATCCATGTAGGTCGTGAGGGTGTCGCGGATGCGTTCGCGCTCGGTCAGCCCGGCGGCCATGGCGTTGAAGCCGGCCTGTAGCTGTCCGATCTCGCTTGTGTCGTCGACGACGACGCGGGCCCCGAAGTCGCCGTCCTGCACCCGGGCCAGTGCCGCACGCATCGCGCTGAGGCTCTCGGCCACCGAATGCACCGCGACCAGAAGTGCGAACAACCCCACAACCAGGGCGACCGCAACCAGCACCAGTACCGCGGCGAAGGTCCGTTGGGCACGGAACCCGACCCCGAGGAGATAGCCCACCGCCAGTATCGCCACACCGACCAGCGGCGTTCCGGTGGTCAGCGTCCACGCCATCGCGAGCCGCCGCCGGACGGTCGGCCCGATGTGGTTCTTCGGTGCGCCGCCGCGTAGCGCAAGTGCCGACACCGGTCGCATCACCCGCTCGACGACCAGGTACAGAACCGCGCTGGTGCTGATGCCGCCCAACATCACCGCACAAAAGATGTACAGCGGCACAGAGAGCGTTTCGGTTCCTCCGAGGAGCGCAAACATGACGGCGCAGACGGTCCACACGACGGCCGACACCCGGACCGCTTCGGCGGGAGCATCGAGGGTCATCCGCAGCTCGGACATGGTCGGCGGCCGGCCCTCCCCAAGCCATGCGGTGCTCAGCTCGAAGCGGCGCCGCCGAATCCGCAGCAGTGTCGGTGAGGCGATGATCACGAAGATCGCGATGGCTGTGCCGCCCCGCAGCAGCAGGCGTTGCGTTTCAACGGGGCTGAGCAGGATCGGCGCGGCGAACGCCAGGAAGGCGAAGATGATCGCGCCACCGGAGATGCTCACCCAAGCGGCCCCCCAGACCCAGCGCAGGAACGTCCTGCGCTGCAGCGCTCCGGCCGACCAGTTCGCGTCGCCGGCCGCGCTTGCCGGTCGGTGGCGGGTGCTCGTGGCGGCGATCCAGGTCAAGGCGTACACGTATTCGAGCGTCCTCGATCGCCTGCGCCCTGGATAGCGTAGGTGTCTACGTGATTGATACGGCCCGCGCCGGCGGCATCACCCGTCCTGGCCGAGCAGCTTGGTGAATACCTGCTCGCTGACGCCGAGAACCTGCTGGGTGGGCCTCGGAGCAGTTTCTAGCGGGCGGTTTGAGTCGGGGCCGCCGCTGGAGCCGGGGTAGGGGCAGGAGCCACCGCTGGAGCGGGGGGAGCGGCAGGAGCCACGCGGAGCCGGGGCAGCGGCAGGAGCCGGGGTAGGCGCAGGAGCCGCCGCTGGAGCCGGGGTAGGCGCAGGAGCGCAGCGGCAGGAGCCGCAGCCTGGGGAGCAGGGCAGGCGGGGCAGCCGCAGCCGGGTCAGCCGCGGGAGCAGGCGCCGGCTCAGGCGGGGGCGCAACGGCGGCAGCCGGGTCAGCGGGAACCGGAGCCGGCTCGGGAGGCGGGAGCGGAACCGGGGGGAGAGGCGGCGGTGGCGCGGTCAGAATCCGCACCAGATCAGGCTTCATCGCCTGAATCTGCGCACCCCAGTACCCCCAGCTGTGTGTGCCGTTGGGCGGGAAGTTGAACACCGCGTTGCGGCCACCCGCCGCAAGGTACTTCCGCTGGAATTCCTTGTTGGTGTTCAGCGTGAGGTTCTCGAGGTACGCGGCGCTGAAATTTGCGCCGAAATCTGATCCCGTATCCAGATCAGACGGTCTGCCTGTGCCGCAGTACACCCACACCGCGGTCCTGTTCGCCGACCAACCGGTTGATGTTGACCATCGGATCGTTGCGGCCCCATGCCGGGTCGCCGGAAGGTCCCCACATGTCGTAGGCGCTGTAGCCACCGGCGTCGTTCATCGCGAGGCCGATCAGAGTCGGCCACAGGCCCTGCGAGGAGTTGAGAAAACCGGACAGTGAGCCGGCGAAGATGAACTGCTCCGGATGCCAGATGGCCAGCGTCAACGCGGCACCGCCGGCCATCGAGACACCGACGACGGCGTTGCCCCGCGGATCCTGCCCCCGATTGGCCGCCAGCCAGGCAGGCAGCTCCTGGGTCAGAAAGGTCTCCCACTTGTACGTCACGGTGCCGGTGTTGCCTGCAGCCGGCCGATACCAGTCGCTGTAGAAGCTGGACTGGCCGCCGACGGGCATCACCATCGAGATCCCCGATCCGTGGAACCAATCGAACACCGCGGAGTTGATGTCCCACCCGTTGGCGTCCTCCCGGGCGCGCAAGCCGTCGAGCATGTAGATCGAGTGTGGGCCGCCGCCCATGAAGGCGACCCGGATGTTGCGGCCCATCGCCGGCGACGGCACGCTCAATTGCTCGACGGGTGCGTTGGTGGAATAGGCCCTGGCCTGTGGTGGGCGACCCGTGACGGCGAAAACCACCGAAAGCAGTGCGACCAGGACGGCGGTGGCCGTCCGCAGCCGGCCAATTCCTGCCAGTCCTAGCACGACAGTTATCCGCCTTCCTGATTGCCGCTGTTCGAGCGCCACCGGGACACTAATCAGTACCGGGTGTGGAATCTGGACGGCGCACTGGACCGTGACCCGGTTGTTACCGAGCCCTTCGGCAACCGTGATGCCGACCTGGCACGCACGTGCCGTTGACGGTGACGATCAGCCGCTTCTGAGCCACAGGCAATGACCCGTCAGCGTGACCTTGAAAAGCCGTGCGGATACGGCCAGTACCAGCGGTTGACCGGGCTGGCCCGCGACCGTCTGCGGGGCTCCGAGTTGCCCGGCTCCGATTACCTCCACTTGCTCGGCCCCGCAACGGGTCTGGCTGTACTGGGGTGTGGCCGTCCAGACTCCCGCCGGGAACTCGGGATTGCGCCGGCCCTGGCCGTACACCGTGAGGTTCGTACCGCGGCTGAGCCAGCGGTCCGACGACGGGTAGGCATCGGTGTAGACCTTCCACCTCCCGTCGCTGCACTGCAACAGCGCTTTTGAACCGTCGACGTCGGTAAGTGCGCCGTCGAGTTCAGGTGCGCAGGCCGTATCAGCCTGTGGCCGAACCGGATCCGCGTAGCTCACCGCCGGGTCGCTCAACCCGGCCGCAGCGAAGGCGGCCACAGCCAGTGTCAACATCCGACGCATCATTCGGTCACCTCGTACCACCATGCACCTCGGTCACACCATGACGGTGCCTGAGCCCGTGCCCTCTCCCATGGGAGATAGATCGGTTTCCATGAGCTGAACGTTATACGGGCCCCAGTAGGACAGGTTCCAGTACAAGGTGTCTTGGTTTTCTGCGCCCAGCTGATCCGTTCCCGACCACGGATGGATCATCGGTGCATACATCCCGGTGTTTGTCGACAGCGGATTGTTGGCCACCAGGACCGTCGGATCCGACCAGGTGCCCTGCGGCGAGTCGGACACCCGCATCACCACGTTGTTGTTGCCGTCGGTGTAGAGCGCGACATACCTCTGCAGATACGGGTTGTACTGGACGGATATCTCGCTGACGTTGCCGCCGGTGAGTCCGCCCACGACGATGCCGCCGAGGAAGTCGTTGATCGCCTTGGTGATCGTCCCGATGAAGCCGGTCGGCGGGGACTGGTCGGTGGCCCCGATTACCGGGACAGCGACCGAGGGGTCGTTGGCCACCCACCCGCGGTCTTCGCCGGCCCAGTATTCGTAGGCGCCGAGTTCGCGGATCTCCGTTTCCGGAACCCGGGCGACGTAGGCCGATCCGCCCCGTCCTGACGGGGTGCCGAACGAGTACACGTACTGCGCACCGTCGGCGTTGACGTCGTCGGCAGGGCCCTTCACGAAGGCGCCCTGCTGGAAGTTCTGGTTGCCGGGCACGTACGGCGTGCTCGAACGCAGCCACCCCGAAGAACGCACCGTGTCCGGATCGACCTTCCAAGTCTTCCCGTCGTCGGTCGAGTAGGCGATGGCCGACCAGTTGGTGGTCCAGCTGCCGGGGGTGTCCCATGTCCGCACGGACATCACGTTGGCGTACTGGGTGGTCTGCCCGGCGTCGTCGGTGACCGAGATCGCGGCGGTGGGAATGATCGTCGTCGTGGATCCGAACAGCCCCAGAAAGCCGGGGTCGCGAATGACCTGGGTCGCGCCGTAGCTGTCGGACCATTCGTTGGCGCTGTAGACGCCGCCGGGACTGATGACCGCGTCCTGAATCGTCAGACCGTCGGACAGGTCGTGGTCGACGGTTCGCAGCAGTACATTCGACCGCCAGACACCCGTCATATTCGGCTGGTCGAAGGTGTCGCCGAAGACCATCAGAACGTTGCCCCCGCCGTCGTCCCACATGATCCCGAGGTCCGTGCCGGCAATCCCGTAGTTGCCGGGCGTTCCGTAGTCGGCGGTGGTGATGCCCGACCCGGTCACCCAGCCGAGCGCGTTGGTCGCACCGACCGTGGGCGCCGCGGGTTGGGGCGTTTGCAGGTTCGGGTCGACGACCACGGCGGCCAGAAGGGTGGCGGGTTCGGCCAGAAGGGTGGCGACGGGGGCGGCGCTGACCGCTGCGCCGGTGGCGGCACCCGACGGGTTGATGTTGCGCTCGAATTCGCGCCGCGCCCAGGCCACCAACGCCAGGAGCACCGGCGGCTGTGCGGGTATGGCCGGGCTGTTGCCGGCCGACGGTGCCAATCCGACGGCGGTCAGCAGGCCGGAGACGAGTCGAGGAGCGATCGGCTCTGGCCGGACCGTCGCTGCCTGCGGTGTGCTGACGGCCACGAACTGGCGTGCCACCGATTTGACCGCGGCACTGATATCGGTGACGGCCGGGATATCGACCTCGCGGCGCAGCGAGGCCAGCCCCGCGCCGACGTTTCGTGAGCTGTCATCGGCCGGCCCGGCGATCTTGGCCTTCGGCACGTCGGTCGGTGTTGGCGCCTTGGTGGTCAGGTTGTCCGGGCCTGGGGTGGCGGGGGTCAACTTCCGGCGGGCCGGTTTTGCGTCTCTCAGTGCCGGACTTGAATCCTGTACTGCGGCCGTATCTTTAGCGGTACCGCGCGTCCGCAGCCGGTCATCCGTGTTGTCCCGGACCCTGGCCTTGCCGGTTCTCCCGGTTTCCGGGTGGGTCGCAGCCTCGGGGTTGGCGGTGCGCTCCACGGCATCCCGCGAAGGCGCGATGCTGTCCTGCGCGTCCTTGCGGACCTGCGACCCGGGTCGGGTTCTCCTCGGTTTGGTGATCTTGGACTCGACACCAGCACCCGGACCGGTGCCGGCTGTGCCGGAATTCACGTTCTCGCGTACTCGGTCAGCGGCTTTCGACAGCGGTCCCTTGGTGCGCGACGGGCGTGACGTCGCAGCCGATCGCGGATTCGGGGTTGACCCTGTGGCGGGGCTACCGGCCGGATCATGTGCGCTCGACGGCTCCTGCGAGCCGGCCCCCGTCGTGTCCGACGCCCCGGCTACACCGAGCCCGGTGGTCATCGCCACCCCGATGCCCAGTGCAACCGCCAAGCCTCCGACACGACCCACGAATGACGCAGCCCTCACGATCAACCCACCTCCACTTTGTGATTTGCATCGCCAACGTACTCTCTGGGCAAAGTCAGAGCAATACCACTGGCAAACTTCAAAAGGTTTGGATCGGATTATCTCATATGCCTCAGGAACCACATGAGTCACGGTGGGGTCAGCCAGCGTGTTGGGGTCAACCGGCGTGTCCAGAGCGATCCACGTCACACGAACAGCATTACCCAGGCATCATGGCGAGGCACGGTGGGTCGACGTTTCGTTCCTTGGCGATGCCCAATGCCGCTGACGAATCGATTCTTGCTGCCCACCCTGGATGGCAGCGAACGCTTCAACAATTCGTAGCGAATGATCGGCGAATCCGGGCCACTGGCGCCGCCCTCGCTGGCACGGGGATCGCCTCGTCGACTCGCGGCGATGCACGGCGGGGTCAGGAGTCTCCGCTCAGCCAGTATGCGAATTCTTGACCAGCACCGCCTTCGCCAGCGGAATGCTCATCCGCTGTGGGGAGGCCGACAGTCGTTCGGCGACGCTGCCCTCGAGCCGATCGCTGAACTCCGCTGACCGCGGATCGGCGGCACCACGCTCCAGCGTAGCGAGTAGCGCGGGAAAGACGGCGACGCGCAGGAATGCCGCCCACGCCGCGCCGAATGCTTCGGCGCTCTGGTGCAGCTGGTACTGCTGCCAGAACCGGTCCTCGGCGTCGAATACTTCCAACGACTCCACCGAGAGGCCTTCGAGCCTGCCCTTCGGGGCAAAGGGGGCGACGAAATCCTCCACGCTGCGGCCGATGATCGGGATCGACATGTCACGCAGTTCCGCGGAGGTGATCAACCCGGTGTCTGCGAGTTCTCCCAGTGCGGCGTAAACCGAATCGACCAGAGGACGCAGCCCTGGCTTGCCGGTTTCGTCGACGCCCATCGTCAGGACGACGAGACGGCCGTCGTCGACCAGTTCCCGACCTCGGAAGGCGACGAAGTCATGCCAGTCCTCGGCCGCCTGGCGCGCGCATGCCGAGTGGACTGCCGGGTCGGCGCTGTAGGCCGGCAACACGTGGTCGGGAATTGCGACCGGCAGCCGCGACAACCAGTGGATGGCCCAGGACGTCCACGCCAGGGTGACGCTGCGCGAGGGAAGGATCTGTTGGTAGAACGACCGACCGACTGCCGCTGCGAACACGGCGTCATCGGTGCCCAGGTAGCTGTCGGGGTCGTCGGCCAGCGTGTGGAAAAGCGCGCCGAAGTCGTTGTCCGCGATGTCGGTGTGTGCGATCAGGATCCCCTGCTCCTTGCGCATCCGCGTGCGCAGCGCCCCGACCGCGCCGGTGATCGGCAACAGCGAATTGTGCCCGTTCGCGGCGCCGTAGTCGGCGATGACGACCAGCCGGGGTGGCTTCGGTATCGGCACAACTTCGGCTGCCTTCACGAAGAGGTCGATCGCGGACTGCAATCCAGCTGCCTGCAACCGCGAGGACGCCGAGTAGGTCGGACTGTCCGGCGGCTCGGGCCGGACCACGATGCTCGATTCGGGCACGATCAGACCTGTCGGCGGGGTCGGGCCAGCAGGTCCACAAGGACGCCCGCGGTGAGTAGACCGGTGAAGTTGGGCCACATCGGAGCCGAGAGGTTGTCTGCAGGCATGCGACCTCCTGACCAAATGAATTCGCAATCGCAACGGTAGTCGCACTTGCCGCGCCGTCACGAACTTCGCCAGGGCCGGCGTACCAGGCGTGGTCCTTGATGCGTCAGCGCCCGCGAGCCACCCATTCGTCGTAGTGCACGATCTCGTCGCCGATGGTGGTGAAATCGCCATGGCCGGTATAGACCACGGTGTCGGCGGGCAGCTTGCCGAGCTTGTCCTTGATCGAACCGAGGATGGTCGGGAAGTCCGAGAAGGACCGCCCGGTGGCACCCGGTCCGCCGGAGAACAGGGTGTCGCCGGAGAAGACCGCGCCGAGGTCGGGCGCATAGAGGCAGGTTGAACCGGGGGAATGGCCGGGGGTGGCGATGGCGCGCAGTTCGATGCCGCCGGCTGTGAGCACCTGCCCATCGGCGAACGGCACAAAGTCGTCGCCGGGGTGAGTCGTCCGCCAGAGCATGTCGTCGGCCGGGTTCAGCAGCACCGGCGCGTCGAAACGTCTGCCGAGCTCTGGGGCGACGGTGATGTGGTCGTTGTGGCCATGCGTGCAGACCACCGCGACGACGTGCCGGCCGCCGACTGCGTCCTCGATTGCTTTGGCGTTGTGCGCGGCGTCGATGACGATGACCTCGTTGTCGTCGCCGACGATCCAGATGTTGTTGTCGACATCCCAGCTGCCGCCGTCCAGTTCGAAGGTGCCGGACGTGACGAGCCGTTCGATGCGCGTGGTCACTTGTTCACCTCTTCCCATCATTGGCGCGCTCGTTCTGCTGCACTCGGCTCGCGCCGCTCATTTGAGCACTACCACCGAGCGCAGTACCTCCCCGCCGTGCATTCGGTGGAATGCGTCTTCGATTCCGTCCAAGCCGATGCGATCGGTGACGAACTTCTCCAGCGGCAGACGGCCCTGAAGGTACAGGCTGATCAGCGTGGGGAAGTCGCGTTCGGGCAGGCAGTCGCCATACCAGGAGGACTTCAGCGATCCGCCTCGGGAGAAGAAGTCGATCAGCGGCATCTGCAGGGTCATGTCGGGTGTGGGGACACCGACGAGGACGACGGTGCCGGCCAGATCGCGAGCGTAGAAGGCCTGCTTCCAGGTCTCCGGGCGGCCCACCGCGTCGATGACGACGTCGGCGCCGAACCCGTCGGTGAGGTCCTGGATGGTCTCGACCGGGTCGAGTTCGCGGGCATTGACGGTATGGGTGGCCCCGAATTCGCGCGCCCATTGCAGTTTCTTGTTGTCGGTGTCGACGGCGATGATTTTCTTGGCGCCGACCAGTGCCGCCCCGGCGATCGCCGCGTTGCCGACGCCGCCGCAGCCGATGACGGCCACGGTGTCGTCGCGGCCGACAGCACCGGTGTTGACCGCGGCACCCAGGCCGGCCATCACACCGCAGCCGAGCAGGCCGGCGACGGCGGGATCGGCTGCGGGATCGACCTTGGTGCATTGGCCTTCATGGACCAGCGTCTTGTCGGCGAATGCGCCGATGCCCAGTGCCGGTGTCAGTTCCGTGCCGTCGGTCAGTGTCATCTTCTGCGTGGCGTTGAAGGTGTCGAAGCAGTACCAGGGCCGGCCGCGCTTGCAGGCCCGGCACTGACCGCACACCGCGCGCCAGTTCAGGACCACGAACTCACCCGGCTCGACGTGGTTGACACCCGGGCCGACGGACTCGACCGTTCCGGCGGCCTCATGGCCCAGCAGGAACGGGTAGGAGTCGTTGATGCCGCCGTCCCGGTAGGTCAGATCGGTATGGCACACCCCGCAGGCGACGACGTCCACGACAACTTCACCCGGACCCGGGTCGGGAATCACGACGTCGACTGATTCGACGGGCTGCTTCTTGGCTCCGGGAGATCACACCGCGCACTGTCTGACTCATGGGCAACAACCTAATCCCTTGGGCGCGAATCGGAATAGTGTCAAAACAAACGTCCGGAGCTACCGTATGAGGTGATGCTCACCGACGCTCGCACCGATCTCCTGCTCGCCGCCCGCGCGGCGCATCAGCGCCGGGACTGGCATGCCAGCTACGAAACCTACACGCGGGCCGGCGAGGTCGCGCCGCTGGACACCGACGACCTCGACGCGCTGGCATTCGCCGCGTGGCGGCTGGGGTATGCCAAGGAGTCCAGCCGCGCTGCCGAACGGGTCTTCGCGCAGCTGACCCGTACCGATCCGGTGGCCGCGGCGATGAAGGCGAACGAACTCGCCCTGGCCTGGGTGGTGCGCGGCGACGTCAACATCGGGCAGGGCTGGATGAACCGCGCCCGGCGACTGCTCGCGGGCGCGCCGGAGGGTCCCCCGCACGGCTATCTGGCCTATCTGGACGCCTCGGTCGCCGCGGTCTCCCAGGATCTCGACGCCTTGGCGGTACAGGTCGCGGCGTTGCGGGAGATGGGCCGCCGGCTGGACGTGCCCGCGATCAAGGCGCTGGGTCTGATTGCAGGCGGTATCGAGGCGATCCTGCACGCCCACACGGCGGAGGGCTACGCGCAGATCGACGAGGCGCTGTTGCCGCTGCTGGCCGACGAGGTGCCGATCGAGTGGGCCGGCGACATCTACTGCATGGTGCTGCACCACTGCTACAAACTGGCTGACCTGCCGAGGATGCGGGCGTGGACGCAGTCCATGGAGCGGTGGTGCGGGGTGTCGGGATCGCTGCCTTACGGCGGGGTGTGCGACGTGCACCGACTCCAGGTCCGGGTGGCCACGGACGACTACCGCGAGGTGGCGGACCGGCTCGCCGCCACCAGCCGTGCGCTCGAGGACGTCAACATCTGGGCGGCCGCCGAAGGCTTCTATCAACTCGGCGAGGTGGACCGACTGTTGGGCGACTACGACGGCGCGCTGGCCGCGTTCGCCAAGACCCGCGAACTCGGCATGGACCCGCAACCGGGCGAGGCCCTGCTGCGTTGCCGCCACGGCGATTCACAGGCGGCCTGGACGGCGATCCGGGTCGCGCTCGCCGGCGAGGATCGGCTGGCCCGGATCCGGCTGCTGCGCGCGGCCGTTGAGATCGCGCTGGGCCGCGACAGCCTTGACGAGGCCGAAACCTATTGCCGTGAACTGGAATCCGGCGCGGCTGCCTTCGACACACCGGGATTCCGGGCCTGGGCAGCGCACGCGCGTGGTGCTGTGCACGTGCGCCGGGGAGAGTTCGAAAAGGCGCTGGCAGCACTGCAACTGGCGCTGCGCGAATACCGGACTCAGCAGTCGCGCTACGAGACCGCCGAGGTCTACGAATGGCTGGCGCTCGCACATCGCGGCCTCGGCGACCACGACACCGCCGCCGCCGATGCCGCCACCGCAGATTCGATCTACGCCCAGCTCGGAGTCGAACCGGCCGGCATCTGCGGCACGCCGGCCCCGGGTGGCCTGACCCGGCGCGAGTTGGAAGTGCTCGCCCGGATCGCCAACGGCGCAACGAACAGGCAGGTGGCTGCGCAGCTTCACCTGTCCGACAAGACCGTCGGCCGCCACCTGGCCAACATCTACGCCAAGCTGGGCGTGTCGTCGCGCACCGCGGCGGTGTCGTGGGCGCATGCCCACAACGTGTTGGGATGAGCGTCTGCATCGTCTTCACCACTGGTCGGTTCGGAAAATGCATGGTTTGGCCGATGTTGCGACCGGTCTGCGACGCATAGCTTTTCAGTCATGACAACACTGACCGAGTATCAACCAGACACTACCGAGGAGTTCGCCGAACGCATCGTCGGAGCGATCGATTCCGCGAGCCTGGCCATTCTGCTGTCCATCGGACACCAGACCAGGCTGTTCGACACCCTTGCCGAGCTCCCACCGGCCACCAGTTCACAGATCGCCGACGCAGCCGGATGCAACGAACGTTACGTCCGGGAGTGGTTGGGCGGCGTGGTCGCCGGCGGCATCGTCGACTACGACCCGGCGGCACAGACCTACTCGCTGCCGGGGCGCCGCGCGGCCGTGCTCACCCGGGCTGCCGGACCCGACAACTTGGCGCGCGTTGCGCAGTTCATTCCGTTGCTGGCCGAGGTGGAGCAGAAAGTGATCGGGTGCTTCCGGACCGGCGGCGGGCTGTCCTACCGCGAGTACCCGCGATTTCACACGTTGATGGCCGAGGAGAGCGGCGAGGTGTTCGATGCGGCGCTGATCGAGACGATTCTTCCGCTCGCCCACGGCGTAACCGAACAGCTTCGGCGCGGTGCGGATGTGGCCGACTTCGGTTGCGGCAGCGGCCATGCCGTCAACGTGATGGCACAGGAATTCCCGGCCAGCCGGTTCACCGGGATCGACTTCTCCGCCGAAGGGCTGGCCGCCGGCACCGCCGAGGCGCGACGGCGCGGGTTGAGCAACGCGGCCTTCGAAGCGAGGGACGTCGCCGACTTCGACGCGACCGACGCCTACGACGTCATCACCGCGTTCGATGCCATCCACGACCAGGCTCAGCCGGCAGTGGTCCTGCGGAACATCCACCGCGCACTGCGGCCCGGCGGCACGTTCCTGATGGTCGACATCAAGGCGTCGAGCCGACTCGAGGACAATATCGGCGTACCGTTCGCCGCGTACCTGTACACGGTCTCGACCATGCACTGCATGAGCGTGTCGCTCGGGTCTGGACGGCGATGGGCTGGGTACGTGTTGGGGCCGGGAACTGGCCACCTCAATGCTGTCGGACGCCGGCTTTACCGACATGGCGGTCCGCGAGATCGAATCCGACCCGATCAATTTCTATTACATCGCCCGAAAGGAAGCAGCGGATGAGCACTGACACCCGAGACACCCACGCCGTTCGCCGAAATGGCTTACCCCAACTGCACGGTCATGGGGTGTTCGTGACCGACGGGGGACTGGAGACCGAACTGATCTTCCACGACGGCCTCGACCTGCCGGCCTTTGCGGCGTTCCCGTTGCTGGAGAACCCGCAGTGCCGGGGCCGGCTGCGTCGCTACTACGACGGGTACCTCGACGTCGCACGCAAGCATCGCGCCGGGTTCGTGGTGGAGACGCCGACCTGGCGGGCCAACCCCGACTGGGCGGGTCAGCTCGGGTATTCGCCGGATCGGCTCGACGCGGTCAACCGGGCGGCGGTCGATCTCGCCGAAGAGGTCCGTGCGGCCGGCGTCGCCGATGGCCTGACCGTGGTGATCAGCGGGTGCATCGGTCCGCGTGGCGACGGGTATGACCCGGGTGACGCGATGACAGCCGATGAAGCCGAGAACTACCACGCGGTCCAGATCGGCACGTTCGCGTCGACTTCGGCCGACCAGGTCACCGCGATCACGATGACCAACATCCCGGAGGCCATCGGCGTTGTCCGGGCGGCCGCGGCTGCGGGCATTCCGGCGGCGGTCTCGTTCACCGTCGAGACCGACGGCAGACTGCCGACCGGACAACCGCTGTATGAGGCGATCGAACAGGTGGACGCCGAAACCGACAGTGCCGCAGCATATTTCATGGTCAACTGTGCCCACCCGACCCATTTCTCCGGCGCGCTCGCACGGGAGGGGGCTTGGCACCACCGGCTTGTCGGGCTGCGCGCGAACGCGTCATCCCTAAGCCACGCCGAACTCGACGAGGCGACCGAACTCGACGAGGGTGATCCGGACGAGCTCGGTGTGCAACACGCCGCTCTGCGGGACCGGCTGCCCGCGGTCACCGTGTTGGGCGGCTGCTGTGGCACCGATGCCCGGCATGTGGCCGCGATCGTCGATGCGTGGAGCGCCGAATAGGCTGCTGCTCGATGGCAGCGCTCGACGCTCTGGTTGACTGGCCGGTCCCGGCCGCCGCAGCCGCGGTGGTCGGGACCGCAGGCGTGTTGGCGGCCCACGGCGACACCTCGGCGAGGTTTGCACTGGCCTCGGTTACCAAGCCGCTGGTCGCGCGGGCGGTCCAGGTGGCCGTCGAGGAGGGAGCGCTCGAACTCGACCTGCCCGCCGGCCCGCCCGGGTCGACCGTTCGCCATCTGTTGGCGCACGCGTCGGGTCTGGCGATGCTCGACGACACGGTACTGGCCCAGCCGGGCACTCGCCGGATCTACTCCAACACCGGCTTCCGGGTCCTCGCGGAGACGCTTGAGGATGCATGCGGCATCCAGTTCACCGACTACCTGACCGGGGCGGTGCTCGATCCGCTCGGCATGTCTGCCACGACGCTCGACGGTGGTACACGGGCCGCCGGATACGGCGCCACGTCCACGGTGGCCGACCTGGTGCGGTTTGCCGCGGACCTGCTGCGGCCGGTGGCGGTGTCCGCGCAGATGCACGCCGCAGCGACCGCGGTGCAGTTTCCCGGTCTGGCCGGCGTGCTGCCCGGCTACGGGGCGCAGCGGCCGAACGACTGGGGCCTGGGATTCGAGCTTCGCGACGGCAAATCGCCGCACTGGACGGGAGCGGCCAACAGCCCGGCGACGTTCGGTCATTTCGGCCAGTCGGGCACCTTCATCTGGGTGGATCCGGTCGCGGAACTGGCGCTGGTGGTGTTGACCAACCGCGACTTCGGTGAGTGGGCGCACCCGTTGTGGCCGGCGATCTCTGACGAAGTCATGAGAGAATTCGGCGCAAACTAGCGCAACACCTACCCCACAGGGCACAATAGACACGCAAGACACACAAGTTGTGATGCACCCGGTTCGCTAGGTCGTTGGGGAAGACGTCCCTCGCGAAACCGAAGGAGCAGATGATGCGTGCGTCGAACCAATTCGCCGACGTGACAACGGGCGTGGTGTACGTTCATGCCTCGCCCGCGGCCGTGTGCCCACATGTCGAGTGGGCGCTGTCGTCGGCGCTGAATTCGCGTGCCAACCTGAAGTGGACGCCGCAGCCGGCCATGCCCGGTCAGCTGCGTGCCGTGACCAACTGGCGCGGTCCTGTCGGCACCGGTGCCCAGTTGGCCAACGCGCTTCGCTCGTGGACGGTGCTGCGATTCGAGGTGACCGAGGACCCGAGTTCCGGCGTGGACGGCCAGCGGTTCTGCCACACGCCCCAGCTTGGCCTGTGGAGCGGCGCCATGAGCGCCAACGGCGACGTGATGATCGGCGAGATGCGACTGCGCACGCTGATGGATTCCGGGGCCGACATGCTGGCGGCCGAGCTGGATTCCGTTCTCGGCACCGCCTGGGACGATGCGCTGGAGCCCTACCGCAACGGTGGCGACGGTGCCGAAGCCGGCTGGCTGAGCAGGGGCGTCGGCTAGCAGCCCGCGGGCTGGATCGGCGAGCGGAGGCGGGGCGCTACGGCCGCAGGATCCGCAGTGCGCCCGGAACGGCGCTGATCTCGGCCGGCAGGACGCAGGCGAACTCCCCGTCGGCGTATGCCCTGATCCCCGGAGACTCGACCTCAACCACGGCAGCGCGCGCGGTGGACACCTCGTCGAGGTCGACATGCGTACCGCGGTACACCGTGGGGAACAATCGCACCAGCCGCAGCCGTGACGGCGAGGCAACCATCGTGATGTCGAGTAGGCCATCGGCCGGGTCGGCGGCAGGACAGATCTGCATGCCGCCGCCGTAACTGCGGGTGTTCCCGAACGCGGCCATGGTGAGGTCGACGGCCAGCGGGTCAGCGCCGTCGAATGACAATCGGAATGGCAGCATCCGCAGTTTGGACAGCTCGGCGATCATCGCCAGGTTGTAGCGCATCCGCCCGCGCGGCCAACGCATCCGATTGGCCCGGTCGGTGACCAGCGAGTCGAATCCTGCGGCGACGACCGTGCCGAACCACCTGTCGGTGCCGTCGGCGCCGCAGATGCGGCCCAAGTCAACGGTACTGACACGGCCGTCCACCACGGCGTCGGCCGCAGCCTCCGGATCGTCGGTCGGCAGTCCGAACGCGCGGGCGTGATCGTTGCCGGTGCCGGCCGGGATGATCGCCAGCGGCACGGAGCCGCATGCGAGCTCCTGAATTCCCACCGAGACGACGCCGTCGCCGCCGACGACCACCAGCGCGTCCGTGCCGCCGTCGAGGGCGTCCCGCACCAGTCGGCGGGCATGGGCCACGTCCTGCCCGACGATCGCGACGGCGTCGAGTCCCCGGGCGTGCAGGCGGGCGATCGCCCGCTCGGCGGCATGCGGCGCGTTGCCGTGCCCGGCGGCCGGGTTGGTCAGAACGGTGACCGAGCCGATCACGGCACAAGCTTGCCGGGGTTGAGAATTCCCGCGGGGTCCAGGCAGTCCTTGACGGCCCGCAACACCCGCACGCCGAGTTCGCCGATCTCCTGGGTCATCCACGGCCGGTGATCGGTACCTACCGCGTGGTGGTGGGTGATCGTTCCGCCGGAGCGAATGATGGCCTCGCACGCGGCGGACTTCGCGTCCCGCCATTGTGCGATCGGGTCACCGCGCTGAGCGGCCACGACGGTGAAGTACAGCGACGCCCCGGTCGGATACACATGTGAAATGTGGCACAGCACCAGTGCGGTCGCGCCGGTGTCGGCGAACGCTGCGGTCAGGACATCGGTGACGGCGGCCTTCATGGCCATGATGTTGGACCAGCTCGTGGCCGTCTCGAGGGTTTCGCACAGCGCGCCGGCGGTCAGCAGCGCGTCTCGCAGGTACGGTGCGCCGAAGCGGCCCCGCTCCCACGCCCGTGCCGGCTCCTCACCCAGTGACGTCCCACCGTGGGCCGCCAGCACTGACCGCGTCTCGGCGTGGCGGCTCTCGGCATGCGCGGCCGTCCCCTCGAACACGGTGATCGCCAGGCAGCCGCCGGTGATCCGTTGTTCACCGATCTGCGCGGCGGTGGCCAGGTTGACCCCGGTCTCGGCCTCGTCGGACAGCCGGATGACGGTGGGACCGGTGCCGGTTTGGGTGACGGCGCGCAGCGCATCGGCGCCCGTCGCGAAGTCCGGGAACGACCAAGCTTCGTAGCGCACCGATTCGGGGATCCGGTGGACCCGCAACCGGACGCGGGTGATCACGCCGAACACCCCCTCCGATCCGAGGACCAGTTGACGCAGGTCCGGTCCGGCTGCCGAGGCCGCGGCACGGCCGACGTCCAGTGTGCCGACCGGCGTGACCATCCGCACGCCGCACACCATGTCGTCGAAGCGCCCGTAGCCCGCCGAGTCCTGTCCCGACGAACGGGTCGCGGCGAACCCTCCGACGGACGCGAACTCGAAGCTCTGCGGGAAATGGCCGAGCGAGAAACCCCGTTCGCCGAGTAGGCGCTCTGCCTGGGGTCCGGTGACGCCCGCACCCAGCACCGCTTCGCCGGAGATTTCGTCGAGGCTGATCAACTTGTCGAAACGCCGCAGATCGAGCGAGATGACCGTGCCGAATTCGCCGCGCTGCGGATCGACGCCTCCGACGACACTGGTGCCCCCGCCGAACGGGCACCACCGCGATGCGTCTGCTCGCGAGCAGTACCTCAGGACCCGCTCAACCTCGTTGTCGGAGCCGGGCGTGAGCACCGCATCGGGCGCGTCCTGAACACCGCTGTCCCTGCCGGCGCAGCAGATCCATCGTCGATTTTCCACCGGCGCGCAGCAAGCGGGAACAGTTGTCGTCCCGGAGGTGCGGGTCACCGACGATCTCGGACGAGTGCGGCGCGGTCGGCCGGTGAGAGCGCCGACGGCGCCAGCCGCACTTCGTCGACTGCCACCGCCGGAACGGGCGGACCTTCGACCCCGAGTGCCGCGATGCAGCAGGGAGGCGATGGCATCCGAGAGGGGTTTGGCCGCGCCGCCGGATCACCCCAGGCATTCCACGCCATCGGGGGTTGCTGCATTCGCTACAGTATTACAGATGCTGTCAATCAGTGACTCCGTGCGCACAGACGGGTCGGCCACCGTCGACAATCGGATTCTGCTCGCTGCCGAGAGCCTGCGTGAAGGACCTGCGGCGCGGACCGCGTGACCGTCGCCGAGGTGGCGCGCCGGGCCCGGGTGAGTCGTCCGACCATCTATCGGCGATGGCCGGATATCTACGCGCTGCTTTCGGGCATGCTCACCAGGACGCGTGATCCGCACACTGCGCGCAACTGCCGAAGGAAGGCACCGACCGCGCGGCCATCGTCTGCCGATTGGTCGCTGTACCGTTTCCCGGCTGCGCCATGATCCGCTGTATCCGCCGTCTGTCCTTACGGCGCTCCGAACTTGCATTGAGCTTCGTCATCCGAACGGCTGGGCGCTGGGCAACTGCAGCTGATGGAATTGCTGGCCGCTGACCTCGAGAGGCACAGGCTGGAGGCACCGTGCGCGCGGGCGACACCAGGCAGCTGGCGGCCATGATGATATTGATCGCACAGTCAGCCGTGCAGTCGGCCCGGATCGTCGAGCCGATCCTCGACGAGGCTACACTGAACGGCGAACTCACCCTGATGCTCCGAACAGGTACCTGAGCTAATGGCGGCCTCGGCGGCGCTGAACGCCACGCGCCGCGCCGCCGAACTCACCGCGCTGGCGGACATCGATCGTGTGGATCTGCTCGTCGTCGGCGGTGGCGTCACCGGCACGGGCATCGCCCTCGATGCGGCCGCTCGCGGGCTCTCGGTGGCGCTGGTGGAGAAGCGCGACCTGGCGTTCGGCACCAGCCGCTGGAGTTCGAAGCTCGTCCATGGTGGCCTGAGATACCTGGCCACCGGCAACATCGGCATCGCCCGGCGCAGTGCGGCCGAGCGCGGAATCCTGATGACGCGAAACGCCCCACACCTGGTGCGGGCGATGCCGCAGCTGGTGCCGTTGCTCCCGTCAATGAACCTGACCAACCGTGCGTTGGTGCGCACGGGTTTCGCCGCCGGTGACGCGTTGCGCCGGCTGGTCGGCACGCCGGCGTCGACGCTGCCGCGCTCCCGGCGTGTCGGGCCGGACCGTGCCACCGAACTGGTTCCGGCCGTGCGTCGCGAGGGTTTGGAGGGCGCCTTCCTGGCCTATGACGGCCAGCTCGTTGACGACGCCCGGCTGGTCATCGCCATCGCGCGTACCGCTGCCCAGAACGGCGCGAAGATCCTCACCTATGTCGGTGCGTCGGAGGTCTCGGGCAGTTCTGCACGGCTGACCGACATGCGTGGCGGCGAATCCTTCGAATTGAAGGCGCGGGCGGTGATCAACGCGACGGGTGTGTGGGCCGGCGAGATCGACCCGGCGTTGCGATTGCGGCCGAGCCGGGGCACGCATCTGGTGTTCGAAGCCGCGGCTCTGGGCAATCCGACCGCTGCGCTGACGGTGCCGATTCCCGGCGAGGTGAACCGCTTCGTCTTCGCGATGCCCGAGCAGCTGGGCCGTATCTACCTGGGCCTCACCGATGAGGATGCCCCGGGGCCGGTACCCGATGTCCCGCATGCGAGTCCGGGGGAGATCGACTTCCTCCTCGACACCGTGAACACGGCACTGGCCATCCGGCTGACCCACGCCGACGTCGTCGGCAGCTACGCGGGCCTGCGCCCGCTGATCGAGCCGGGGGAGGGTCGGCGGGCAGGAGCGAAGCGACCCGGGGATGAGCTCCGCACCGCCGACATCTCCCGCGACCACGCGGTCATCGAATCCGGCTCCGGGGTGTTCAGCATCATCGGCGGCAAGCTCACCGAGTACCGGTACATGGCACAAGACGTCCTGGATCGGGCCGTCGCTGCCCGCGGATTGTCTGCCGGGCCCTGCCGGACCCGCGACCTGCCATTGATCGGCGCACCGGCCAATCCTGCGTCACCGCCCGCATTGCCACGGGTGGAGTCGTCCTCGCTGGTCGCTCGGTATGGCGCCGAGGCGGGGGCCGTCATTTCGTCGGCCGCCTGCGGGCGCCCCACCGACCCGGTGGCCGAGGGTATCGACGTCATCCGGGCCGAGTTCGCGTACGCCGTCACCCACGAAGGCGCGCTCACCGCCGACGACATCCTGGACCGCCGCACCCGGATCGGCCTGGTGGCCGCCGACCGCGAACGGGCCGCCGCATCGGCCGCCGAATTCGCCGGCACCTGAAGCGGGCTTCCCGGCGAGCCGACCGTCGTCGTCCCCGCTCGGACCGGGCCGAACAGCAGCGAACGTCGTTCGTCAGCCGACCCGCATCTACAGCAGCGGCTGACCGTTCCCATGACAAATACCCCACACATCGGTGCGGCTGCCGATTGACTACCGTCGTTGATGTGCAACTCACCGGCAAGACCGTTCTGCTCACCGGCGCCACCGGCGGACTCGGGCAGGCGATGGCCGCTGCGCTCGCCGACCGCGGCGCACGCCTCATCCTGAGCTCGCGCAAACCCGACGAGCTCGACCGGCTCGCCGCCTCGCTGGCCGGAGGCGGCCACCGGACGATCGTGAGTGACCTCGCCGAGGATGGCGCGCCGCTGCGGCTGCTGACCGAGGCGGGTGAGATCGACGTCCTGGTCGCAAACGCCGGGTTGCCGGCGTCCGGCAAGCTCGACAGCTTCACCTCCGAGCAGGTCGATCGGGCATTGCGGGTCAACCTCGAGGCGCCCATCCAGATGACCCGCCAGCTGATCCCGGCGTTCACGGCGCGCGGCTCAGGGCATTTCGTGTACCTCTCGTCGATCTACGGCAAGATGGCCTCGGCTCGCGCGGCGCTCTACGCGGCGACGAAGTTCGGCATCCGGGGCTTTGCGCTGTGTCTGCGAGACGACTTGCGACCCGATGGTGTCGGTGTCTCGGTGATCAGTCCGGGCGCCATTGGGGGCGCCGGGATGTTCGCCGACTCGGGAGTCGCCATGCCTTCGCTGCTGGGCATGGGCACTCCCGAGCAGGTAGGGGCCGCGGTCGTCAGCGCAATCGAGCGCAATCGCGGAGAGGTGACCGTCGCACCGCTTCGCCAGCAGGTGATGGGGCAGTTCGCCGCGAACGCGCCTGAGGCAGCATCGCGGCTCGCCAGCGGCATGGCCACCAGGATCGCCGACCAGGTCGCCGCCGGCCAAACCGACAAGCGTTAGTGGGAGTCGACCAGCGAGCCTTCGACCGATCATCTATCGTTCTGGGACGCTGTTCACCGAGCCGCCGGTCGGTGAGCGATTTTGCTTTCACCGCCAAACACCGATAACAGCGGCTCGTCCCGCCGACCAGGCATCGGAGCAAACATGGTTTCGGAGGTGAAGGTTTCGCCCGATCTGATTGGTGGAGACGCCGACGAGGGGTACGGGAAGGTGGCCGACGTCTTCCGCCGCAACTTCAGCAGTGGCAAAGAGGTGGGCGCCGCGGTCGCCGTTTATCGCGACGGCCGCAAGGTTGTCGATCTGTGGGGCGGCTACCGCAATGGGATCGCCCGAACCCCGTGGGAGCACGACACCCTCGTCACCGTCTTCTCGACCACGAAAGGCATTGCCTCGCTTACCGTAGCGGTGGCAGCTTCTCGAGGGCTCATCTCCTATGACGGCAAAGTGGCCGACTACTGGCCGGAGTTCGCGCAGCGCGGGAAAGGCGCGATCACGGTGCGGCAACTGCTGTCACATCAAGCCGGATTGTCGTCCATTGACCCGCCGCTGACCTTGGATGATTTGGCAGATCCGGCGAGGATGGCGGCAAAGCTCGCGACGCAGCGTCCCGCGTGGACCCCGGGGACAAGACACGGTTACCACGGCATCACGCTCGGCTGGTACACCGGCGAATTGATCCGCCGGATCGACCCGGCGGGCCGTTCACTCGGCCAGATGTTCGCCGAGGACGATCGCCGAACCACTCAACTTGGATTTCTATATCGGACTACCGGCGTCGGTGGACCGCAACCGCATTGCGCACCTGCATTTCCCGTCCCAAGCCAAGACGCTGCTGCACCTGCACCTGCTGCCGCCGCGCCTGGTGGCCGCATGGTTCAATCCGTTCAGCTTGACAGCGCGGTCGGCCACGATCGTCAAGGGCATCAAAGGTCCAGCCGACGACTTCAACCGCGAGGAGCTACGGGTGGTCGAAATGCCCGCGGCCAACGGCATCGGTGACGCACGCTCGATCGCGAAACTGTACGGCAGCGCCGCCATCGGCGGTTCTGAGATCGGTTTGACCACGAGCACCCGGGAGGCTCTGACAGCGTCTGCGGTAGCACCGACGAAGGGGCTGCGCGACAAGGTGTTACATGCCGACACGTCATTCTCTCTCGGTTTCTGCAAGCCCACCCCGTTGGCGGGCTTCGGTCTTTTTGGTTCCTCGGACAAAGCGTTCGGGACGCCCGGAGCGGGCGGCTCGTTCGGATTCGCCGATCCAGACACCGGCGTCGGATTCGCCTATGTGATGAACCGGCTGGGCTACCGCGCGTTCGATCCGCGAGAACACGCCCTTCGGCACGTGCTGTTCCATGACATTCTGGGAACCAGGCCCCAAACCTGAGGTGGCACTCAAGGCCTCACGACATCGAGCACTGGCGAGCACGCAAGGACAGCAGTGGATAGGGTCCTTCAGTCCTGTGGCGAGCGAGGTACGATCGCCACAGGGGTGAAGGAGATGATCGTGCGCTCCACGCTGCAGCGGGAGGCCGCGGCTCGCAACGACTCCCCGCTGCGGTCCCCGTCCACCGCGCCACCCGCGGTTCGCGAAACATTGCGCTCGCGCGGCCAGCTGCTCGATGCCGATACGCGCGCCTATTTCGAGCCGCGTTACGGTCACAATTTTTCGCGGGTGCGTGTTCACGCCGACCAGCAGGCCAGTTCATCTGCGCGCGCCGTCGACGCGGCTGCCTACACGGTTGGGTCGCATATCGTCTTCGCCGACGGTCGCTACCGGCCCGGGACGGCGGCAGGCCGTCGGTTGCTCGCCCACGAACTGGCGCACGTAGCGCAGCAAAGCAGCGCGTCCGCTCCGGGGACGCGTCTGGAAGTGGGCAAGCCGTCGGATACAGCGGAGCACGCGGCCGATAAGGCTGCGCGGCACGCGCTCGCGCACCCGACGACTCGCAAGGTGAATGCGATCGACACACCAGCTCGCTTGAGGCGCACGACCGCCGAATCGTGGGCAGGTACGTTCGACAACGACCTCGAATACAAGCTGAAAAACGAGAACGACGGGAAGGGAAACGGTTCCTACGGTTCGTCGATCCAGATCCGCTTCACGCCGAACTCTGTCGTGCGCGCGGACAAGGTTGCACTTGTCCAGACGGCCCTCTCGACATGGAACGATGAGCCCTGGTTCATCGGCAACAAGGCGCAAAGCGAGGCGACGGGGGCCCGTTCGACGGAGACCGGCACCCATATCGATCAGCCGAGCCCCTCCAGCAATACGCCGCTCGCCGCCATGAAGAATCCGCCGTCCGGCATGGATCTCGCCGCGTCTGTGCCGGGAACCAATGCGAGGTTCGGCGTCCCTTCGGCGAAGGATCCGGAGAGCCGCAAGGCGTGGATGTTCGATCCTGCAGCGCTGGGTCCGATTCCCGACAATGTGGCTGTCTCACAGAGCCTCGAGACCGGTGCGCTCGCCGTTTCCGGACTGCAGAAGGGCGTCTACTACGGGTCGGTCAGCTGGGGATGGGACAAGTCCGCCGGCGCGAAAAGCGCGACGTTGAAGCCGTTCCAGCTGTTGTCGAAGGAAGCGCCTGGCACGGAGTTCAGGCGGGCCTCGGAGCTCTGGAATGCGTCGAAAACCGATCAGAGCGGGGCGAGGATCGCGCTGCCGCTCACGATCGGCAAATACGTCGCGAAGGAAGGCACGCCATTGATGGAACGCGCTGATGGCGGCAAGCAGGTCGCACGGCTCGCGCTCAATGCGCGCGTCGAAATCACCGGCCAGGCCGACGCGAAGCATCTGGACTGGAGCAGCGCCATCGTCACCGAAGGCTCGAACGCTGGCAAGCAGGGCTGGGTAAAGACCGCGCTGCTCGACGACATCACTCGCAAGAAGTCGGCGCGATAGGCCGGTGGCCTCGCCGTGGCGGCGAGCCTGCAGATCCAGGCTCGCCTTCGCCTGCCAGCCAGTACAGACGATCGGATTACCTGGTAGGCGTGGCCGGCGTTGTGCAGCTTGGTTCGGCGAAAACTACCCGACCGGCACCATGGGCCATACTGGGGGCGCGACGGCACCGGTGACATGGTCTTCGTGACGGGTGTAGAAGGCGTGTCTGACGCCACGGTTCGGGTGTCACCGCGATCGGCAATTCTGTGGTGACTCCGGGCGCGTCGACGTCACCTTCTTGGTCGCTGTGTTCACGGCGCGTGCGCCCGTGATGTGCTGCGTGAGACATGGTAGGAGGTCGGGTTGACAGGCCACACGAAGCTGGTTATCGGCGCCAGCGGATTCCTGGGCTCACACGTGGCCCGGCAGCTGGTCGGCGACGGTCAGCGCGTCCGGGTGCTGATCCGTCCGACCAGTTCCACGCGGGGCATCGACGATCTCGATGTTGAGGTGCGCCGCGGCGACATCTTCGACGAGAAGTCCGTGCGGGCCGCGATGACCGGGTGTGACGACGTCTACTACTGCGTGGTGGATACGCGGGCGTGGCTGCGCGATCCTGCGCCGTTGTTTCGCACCAACGTCGAGGGCCTCCGGAAGGTACTCGATGTGGCCGCGGACGCCGGCTTGCGGCGGTTCGTGTTCACCAGTTCGTTCGGAACGATCGGCCGGGTCGAACACGGTTTGGCCGATGAGCAGACTCAACACAACTGGCTCGACATCGGCGGCGGCTATATCCGCAGCCGTGTCGAAGCGGAGAACGTGGTGTTGGGCTACCACCGTGAGAAGGGTCTGCCCGCGGTGGCGATGTGCGTCGCGAACACCTACGGGCCCGGGGACTGGCAGCCCACCCCGCACGGCGCCGTGGTCGCCGCCGTCGCCCGCGGCAAGTTGCCGTTCTACGTATCAGGGGCCGCATCGGAGGTGGTGGGCATCGATGACGCCGCCCGCGCGATGATCCTGGCCGCCGATCGCGGACACAACGGCGAACGCTACATCGTCTCCGAACGCTTCATGAGTGCCCGGGAGATCCACCACGCGGTGTGTACGGCGGTGGGCATCACAGCGCCCAAGATCGGTGTGCCGCTGTCGGTGATGTCGATGTTGTGTGCCGCCGCCACATCCGTTGCCGCACTGCTGGGTAAGGACACGCGCCTATCACCGCTATCGTTGCGACTGACGAACATCATGTCGCCGATGAGCCACGACAAGGCAGTTCGCGAACTCGGCTGGGACCCCAGACCCACCACCGAAGCACTCGCCGAAGCGGCACGGTTTTTCCGCACCAACCGCCGGTCGAGCGCTCAATAGGCCTGACCTATCGCGCAATGCTTTACACCACGTATGGCGTGAGTTCACTCACAGTTCAATAACGACACGCCGTGTTCATCTCGTCTGAAATCGCTGAACCGCGCCGAATGGTGGCATCCTGTCGATATGAGAAAGCCACATCCCGTCGCCAAAGCGGTCACCTGGGTGCGCACTGGCTACCCCGGCGATGCGCCGCGACACGCTTACCTTCCGGTGATCGCGCTGTTTGCGCGGACACCGGACTCCGGTAATCATCCAGGCTGAACTACACCGCGACACCGACTGCCCTCGGGTCTGAGGGGATGGCACCGGAACGTGCTGTCGGCAGATTCGACGAAGGGGCGGTCCCCATCAGCGCTGTGCGGGTGCGCGCTCGGACACGCTGCACGCGGGGCCCGCTGCGAAACCCTTTCAGCTCGTAGAGCAGTTCGACGTCGTCGAACGTGTGCGATGAACGCGACGTAAACGCGAAGAATGACCTGCCGGTACACGACCCTTGCCGAACCCCGGCGGCCAGTCGGCGCAGCAGGTCCTGGCGCTCATCGCTACCGGCCGCGTCGCAATCCTGCATGCATCCCTTCGTATTCATTTGTAATACATTGGGCCGGTGACGGAGCTGTTCGATCTGGAGTCACTCAACGACTAGGACCCCTTTGAGACCGACTCCCAAACAGCGCACCTGTTCAAACACCCACATCGCGGCATTGACGACATCCGGGAGGCCTGGGCTTCTAATCCGCTGTTCTATCCCGCCAAACCGCCGGCGCACTGGCTGATGGTCGCCGAGGTCGACGGCACGGTGCTGATGGTCCCGCTGGCCCCGGCACGCGATGGCGATCCGACAGCATGCCGCCCAATCGGTTGCTACGAGGCTTCCAAACACCTTGCCACTCAATATCGGAGAGACAGATGACCCACCACATGACTTCTGGTGAGGAACTGGTGAGGAAAATACGAGTTCTACGCCCGCCCAGAAAGCCAGCAGCCGCAAGGGCCCGGCCGACGCCGACTCAACGCCACAGTGCCCGTTCGGTTACCGCCGAACTACTTGAACAAGTCCGCTCCGCCGCTGCCGCCGAAGACCGCTCGGTCTCGTCGTGGATCCGCCGCGCCGTCGAACACGAACTCCGCCACCCCGCCTGACTGCTGTGACGGAATCTGATCACTCTCGTTTGTCTAGATTTGAGACGACCGATGCGTGTACCGCGATTATGGTAAAATAATGGTATGCGTACTACCATCGATAAGGCTGGACGCTTGGTGATCCCAAAGTCCTTCCGTGAGCAGTCGGGCATTACTGCGGGCGAGGTGGAGATCTCGGTCGACGGGGCTGCTATCCGGATTGAGAGCGTGGCGGCCGACGAGCTCGTCGAAGAGGACGGGCTTCTCCTGCTGCCCAGCGGTGGGCCGGAGCTTGACGACGACGCGGTCAGGGAGTTGCGGCTTGGCGACCAGCGCTGAACATGTGCTTGTTGACACCAGTGCGGCGCTCGCACTGGCGCAGCGCGAGAACCCATTTCACCGGGCAGCAAGAGCTAGGATCTTGGCGTGCCGTCGGGGGATGTCTGGGCATGCTGCGGTGGAGCTGTTGTCGGTCCTCACGCGATTGCCGCCGCCACAGCGCCTTAGTCCGGCTGCAGCATTCCGCCTAGAGGTGACGAATTTTCCGGATTCTCGCTTCCTGTCGGCAGCTGACACGGCGGACCTATTACGGGAGTTCGTCCAAGCGGGCTTGGCCGGTGGCGCGCTCTACGACGGTCTGGTCGGCGCGGCTGCCCGCGAGCATAGGTTGCCGCTTATCACGTGCGACAGGCGCGCCGAGCCGACGTATCGGGCACTGCGCGTCACCTACGAGCTGCTGTCGCCGATCAAGAAGTAGGTTGCGGCGTGGGATTCCCCAGGTTTCCCCCGAAAAAGTGGAAGGTTCTTCTTAATCGTGATGCCTACTTCTGTCGAATTCTGGAGAAGCGCGGTGAACGCGTCGTTGACCTCGTCGGTGTCGAAGTGTGCCGGGACGTGTTGGTCGGGTCGGTCGATGCTGAGCCATTCCAACCACATGATTGGCTACACCCACCCCGACGTTGTGGCCACCCACATCCGTCGAGCCGTCGCCACGGCGACCGGGCAGCCCTGAGAGCACCACCGGATTAGCCCCCTGTTCCCCTTCGGGTGACGCCTCGCAGGCGTGAAAATGGGGTCGGGTTGCCTGCCGACGCCGACGTTCCCTTGGGTGTGTGAGCCCGTGGATTAGCCTGGCGCTGGGGCCCGACCTGGAAGGGTCACGCACTGTTGCTTCGAGCACGCCGGTCAGAATTTCGGTTTCCCTGTACCGAGGCCCCCAGGCAACCCGCCTTGTTGGAGTGCGGATGTTATTGGAGGACAAGCGAGTTGAAGCAGGAACCGGAGGAGATTGCCGACACCGAGCAGGAGCTGGTGTTGGAGCGGGTGTGTGCAATCGATGTCGCTAAGGACAGCGGCAAGGTGTGCGTGCGGGTGAGCAGCCGGGCGGGCAGGCGAGTCAGCAAGGTGTGGGACGTGGCCGCCCGCAGCGGCGGGGTCGCCGAGCTGGCCGAGCAGCTGGTCGACGAGGGGATCGAGAAGGTCACCGTGGAGTCGACCTCGGATTATTGGCGGATCTGGTTCTACCTGCTGGAGGCGGCAGGGCTGTCGGTGCAGCTGGTCAACGCCCGCGACGTGAAGAACGTGCCAGGACGCCCCAAAACGGACAAACTCGACGCGGTGTGGCTGGCCAAGCTCACCGAGAAAGGCATGCTGCGGCCCAGCTTCGTGCCGCCCGCACCGGTCCGGGAGTTGCGGGACTACACCCGGTTGCGGATCGATCTGACGCGGGAACGTTCGCGTTACTGGCAGCGGTTGGAGAAGCTGCTCGAGGACGCGTTGATCAAGGTTTCGGCAGTGGCATCGACCCTGGACACGCTGTCGGTGCGCGACATGCTGGAGGCGTTGATCGCCGGGGAGCGTGACCCGCGCCGGCTCGCCGGCCTGGCGCGCGGCCGGATGAGACCCAAACACGACGCCCTGGTCGAGGCGTTGACCGGCCGATTCGACGATCATCACGCCGAACTGGCCCGGATGCTGCTCGACCAGATCGACGCGTTGGCCACCCAGGTCGCCACCCTCACCACCCGCATCGACGAGCTGCTCACCACGATGGAACCCCAAACCCGCGCCGACGAACCGGACAAGCCCCGCGACGTGGGTACCACCGCCGACGGTGCCCGCGCGTCGACCACGATCGAGCGTCTCGATGAGATTCCCGGTATCGGCCCCGGTACCGCGCAGATCATTCTCGCCGAGATCGGGTTCGACATGAGCCGGTTCCCCACCGCCGCCCACCTGGTGTCGTGGGCCAAACTATGTCCACGCACCATCCAGTCCGGACCGATCACACGCGGCGGCAAGACCGGCAAGGGCAACCCCTACCTGAAAGGCGCGCTCGGCGAGGCCGCCGCCGCGGCCGCCAAAACCGACACCTTCCTCGGCGAACGCTACCGGCGCATCGTCAAACGCCGCGGCAAACTCAAGGCCCTCGTCGCGGTCGCCCGCTCGATCCTGGTCATCATCTGGAACCTGCTCAACGACCCCACCGCCCGGTTCCGCGACCTCGGCGCCGACTACCACGCCACCCGGATCAACACCGAACGCAGAACACGCAACTACGTCACGCAACTGATCGCGATGGGCTATCGCGTCACCCTCGAACCCGCCGCCTGACCCAAATACACAGTTCCGCAACGATACCCGGCTCCGCAAGCTCCGCCGGGTGCTGTCGCCTGCCCACTCACCCTGAGTTATTTTCCGGTCAGCCCCCCAGTCCCTCCGGGGGACGCCTCGCAGGCGTGAAAAATGGGGTTGGGTCGCCTGCCGACGCCGACGTTTCCTTGGGACATGTGAGCCCGCCGGTTCAGCCTGGCGCCGGGGCCCGACCAGAAGGGTCACGCACTGTTGCTTCGAGCACGCGGGTCAGAATTTCGGTTCCCTTGACCGAGGCCCCCAGGCGACCCACCCGATGGAATGGATGGATTGGATTGGAGGGCAAGAGAAGTGCGAGCACAACGCAGGCACAAGCAGAAGCCGGCGGTGGCGGCCGGGCCGGTGGAGATTCCCGACGCCGAGCACGAGCTGGTGATCGAGCGGGCCGCGGCGATCGATGTCGCCAAGGCAACCGGCATGGTGTGTGTGCGGCTACCGGGCAAGTCCGCGCGGCGGTTTTCCCGGGTGTGGGAGGTACCCGCACACACCGGCGCCATCGGCCAGCTCGCCCAGCAACTCAGCGAGTCTGGTGTCGAGAAGGTCACCGTAGAGTCCACCTCGGACTACTGGCGCATCTGGTATTACCTGCTGGAGGTAGCGGGGCTGTCGGTGCAACTGGTCAACGCCCGGGACGTGAAGAACGTGCCAGGCCGGCCCAAAACCGACAAGCTAGACGCAGTCTGGCTAGCCAAGCTGACCGAAAAGGGCCTGCTGCGGCCCAGTTTCGTGCCGCCGGCGCCGATCCGGCGATTGCGCGACTACACCCGGCTGCGCACCGATCTCACCCATGACCGGTCCCGGCAGGTGCAACGGCTGGAGAAACTACTCGAAGACGCCCTGATCAAGTTGTCGGCGGTGGCCACCGACATCATGGGTGTGTCCGGACGCGCCATGATCGAGGCGCTGATCGCCGGACAGCGCGATCCCAAGGTGCTTGCCGGGCTGGCACGCGGGCGGATGAAGACCAAACACTCGGCTTTGGTCGCCGCCCTCAACGGTCGGTTCGATGATCATCACGCCGAGTTGGCGCGGATGCTGCTGGGCCAGATCGATGCGCTTTCCACCCAGATCGACACCCTGTCGGCCCGCATCGAGGAGTTGATCGCCGAGCTGTCCGACGCGGCTGGGGCCATCGATCACAGCGACCCCAGCATCGACCCGGGTGCGGGCATCGATGCTGATCCTGACACCGGCGGCGGCGATCCTGACACCACCGGCAGCAATCCGACCCGGGTCGATCCCGCCACCGTGGCCGACTGCGTGCCAAGCGTCATCGAGCGGCTCGACGAGATCCCAGGCATCGGGCCGAAGTCGGCGCAGACGATCATCGCCGAGATCGGCCTGGACATGAGCCGCTTCCCCACACCCGAGCACCTGGTGTCGTGGGCGAAACTGTGTCCGCGCACCATCCAGTCCGGGCCGATCACCCGCGGCGGTAAAACCGGCAAAGGCAACCCCTACCTGAAAGGGGCGCTCGGCGAGGCCGCCGCCGCGGCCGCCAAGACCAACACCTTCCTCGGCGAACGCTACCGGCGCATCGTCAAACGCCGCGGCAAACTCAAGGCCCTGGTCGCGGTCGCCCGCTCCATCCTCAGGATCGTCTGGCATCTGCTTGCTGATCCCACTGCCCGATTCCACGACCTTGGACCCGACTACCACACCAGCCGCGTCAACATCGAACGAAAGGTCCGCAACCACATCGCCCAATTGACCGCGATGGGTTTTTACGTCACCCTCGAACCCGCCGCGTAGCCCCTAAACACACAGCCTGGCAACGACACCCGGCTCCGCAAGCTCCGCCGGGTGCCTTCGGTATGCCCGCTCACCTTGGGTCGGGCTGCCTACTCACCTTGGGTATTTTTCGGGTCAGACAGCGGGGTAGCCGTCACCAGCGAAGCGTTCTGATCGAGTTCGCTCAGGCGAGAGCCCCGAGTATTGGGGCGATTAGGGCGTCGGGGCAGTTGAGGGTCAGTATGTGGTTGGCGCCCGGCAGCATGTGTGTGCGGACGTTGGGGATGAACTTCTGTGCGCGTGCGAGGGCGGCCTGGGGTCCGCTGCGGTAGATGACGTCTCGTTCGCCGATCAATACCGTCACTGGTGTAGTGATGCGGCGCAGCTCGTCGTCGGCGAACAGCGACGGCGGTGTGCCTCGCCGGTTCCGACTGGACAGCATGCTCACGGCGATCAGGTTTACGGCCGGTTGGGGTGCGTTGGGGGTGCTGGACATCCACTGCAGGAAGCGACGAGCCCCTTGGGGCGACCGCAGCAGCACGGGTGTCAGCATCTGACCCACCATTGGAGCGGGAGCGGGGCCAGGGTTCCGGCCGGGGTGAGGAGTACCAGGTGGCTGAGGTGTTGCGGCGCGTGCAGCGCGAGCTGTGCGGCGAGCCAGCCGCCGTAGGACATGCCCATGACCCGTGCCCTTGCCAGGTCGAGGGCTGTGAAGGCCTGTCGCAGCCAGTCGACATGGTCGGCGACCGTATAGATGCGTTTGGTGGCCACGCTTTTGTTCGCCTCGGTGATGGTGTCGATGCAGTAGCAGGGATACGAACTGCTCATCGCCGCGATGATCGGGCGCCACATTGCCGAGGTGGCGCTAGCGGCGTGGAGCAGGACCAGCGGTGGTGCTGAAGGAGACCCGCTGACGACGAGGTGGGTTTGGCCATAAGCTGTTTCGACATCGCGTTCGTCGAACGCAACGGGCCAGGAGCGCATTACCGAGTCGTAGATCGCGGTGAATTGTGCGCGTTCCCGCGGGCCGCGAAAGGGTGACGGGTTCGCCATGTCTGTCCTCGCTGCGGTGTCTATTGCCAGGCGATAGTGGGCGAATGGTAGCCGCGGCGTGTTCGTGCCAAGTGGGAGAACGCCGAACAAGACCGCGGCCGCGCTGAGAACGGCATTGGTCATGGTTGGCGGCGGCCGTTGAGTGGGATGAGTTGGCCGGCGTGGTGGAGTTCTTGGCGTATGCAGTGCCTATCCGCGTGCAGGCCCGCGCCCAAAATCTCATCAATCCGAACCGCCATAGATGCAGCGTGCCGAAACGATGACACCGAGGCCGCCCTATGCCGTCGAGCGTCAAGCGCGGATCAGGTCGGCGGCCTTCTCACCGATCAGCACGCTGGGTGCGTGCGTGTGTCGCGGATGATCGACATCACCGACGCGTCGGCCACCCGCAGCCGATCGACACCGCGGACCCGCAACACAGGGTCGACCACGCTCGACGGGTCACTTCCCATCCAACAGGTACCCACCGGGTGATACAAGGTGTGCGCGCACGTCCTTAGCGCCGCTTCCAGCGTCTCCTCACCTGTATCGTGCGCGCCCAGTGGCCGAGCGACCTTACCCAGCACATCTTTGAGTGCGCGCGTTTGCGCGATTCTCGCGGTGATGCGCAGGCCCGACATCAACGCCGCGTGATCGTTGCCGTCCGGGTCGGACAGATACTGCGGGTCGATGACCGGTTTGGCCGTGGGGTCTGACGACGACAGCGAGATGCTGCCGCGGCTGTGCGGCTTCACCAAGATGGGCCCGGTCACCACTGCATGACCATATGGATCGCCCAATCCTTCGTCGAAGAACGGCGCAGCCGCGAAGATCAGCTCCAGGTCGGGCAACTCGAGGTCGGGGTTGCTGCGGACGAAACCGTAGGCTTCCGCGACGTTACTGGTTAGCATGCCGCGCCGGCGGAGCAGATATTTCACAAGTTTCCAAGGCTTTTCCGCGGCGAACAGGCTGTCGTGGCGCACGTCGAAACCCAACGGGACGGCGAGGTGGTCGATGAGGTTCTTACCGACGGCGGCGCGTGATGCACGACGTCGATGCCATGCTCGATGAGCTCCGAGGCGTCCCCGATGCCCGACACCATCAACAGTTGCGGGCTGTTCACGGCACCGGCGCTGAGCACCACTTCGCGACCCGCACGCACCACGTGGCGCTTGCCGTCCCTTCGAACTCGACACCGACAGCCGGCTTCCGTCGAACAGCACCCGTCGAGCGCGTGCCTCGGTGAGCAACGTCAGGTTGGCCGCCGCAGTGCGGGTTTCAGATACGCGTCGGCACAGCTCCATCGCGCGCCCCGGCGTTGGGTTACCAGCGTCTGGGAAAAGCCTTCCGGTGCATCGGCATTCGGACGCTCCAGCCGGTAGCCGCACTCCTGGACAGCGGTGAGCCAGGCGGCGGTGGAGCCTCGGGGGCTGCTGCGGTGAGATGACGAGCGGACCGGCCTCGATGCGGTCGAAGTACGGGGCCACCTTCGCGAACGACCACTGCTCGTCGACAATCTCGCCCCATTCGTCGTAGTCGGCGGCGAACCCGCGCACCCACATCATCGCGTTCATCGACGACGACCCGCCGAGCGTCCTGCCGCGAGGCCAGTAGATCTGCCGGCCGTCGAGCTGGTTCTGCGGTTCCGTGAGGTAGTCCCAGTCGTGTTCCGTGCGGAACAGCTCGCGAAACCGCGGGGATGTGAACGAATTGTCGTTGTCCTTCGGACCGGCCTCCAGAACCGTCACCCGGACCTTCGGATCTGCGCTGAGCCGGTTGGCAACGACCGACCCCGCTGAGCCCGTCCCGACGACGACGTAATCTGCGTCCACCGGACCAAGCCTAAGAGCCGCCGGTGCGTTACGCGGTCAATCCGCGGATCGTTTCAGCGGTAACCCGGTCGTCCGTTAACTTGGCGCTGCCCGCTCGGCATCATCTGATCAGACTCGGTCGCCTGCAGCAGACCGCAACCACGGGACTCAGAAAATGGACGAACCTCCTTGTGCCATAGAGGAGTACTCGCGCAGCGTCTTCACTGTCCTCGTCCTCGTAAGCCAGATGCCGAAACCAGGAGCACAACGGCTCAACCGGTCGCATTGTCTGCTCGTCAAGGAACACCGGCGTGCCGACCGGGATCGCGCGGAACTGTAGGAGACGCACAACCTCGCCGGCGGCGACCGTCTGGCTATCCAGATGCGTGGGCACCAACGCCGGATCCACGAACGACAGGAACAACCAACCCTCCTCCGACTACTCAAACGCTGTCGAAGAACACCAGTACACCTTACCGACGCCAAACCCCTGGCGACACACCTGCGGAGACCGGTTCGATGAGACAGTTTCAAACCGTA
>CAWJYB010000031.1:0-17626 GCA_963846905.1 uncultured Actinomycetota bacterium | reverse complement strand
TTTGAGTTCGTGACGGCCGCCGAACCAGTTCGAATGCGTCTGGGTATGGCCAGGTTCTCAGGACTGGACGCCTGGACGCATGTGCACCTGGATGCGGGAGGGCCTGTGGACCGTCAATCAAAATCGCCCGTCGATGGTCTGTTCGATCAGATCGTGGCCGAGTTCGGGATGGATCGCATCGGTCGGGTTGACGACTGTTG
The DNA here is from genome assembly GCA_963846905.1 of uncultured Actinomycetota bacterium. GTDB lineage: Bacteria > Actinomycetota > Actinomycetes > Mycobacteriales > Mycobacteriaceae > Mycobacterium. Next base: position 17,426 of record CAWJYB010000031.1, on the reverse strand, counting down.
AGTCGAACCAATGCAGGTCGGCCTCTGGGTGGGGTCCGACGACGCCTACCCGACCGCGACCGAAGGGGGCGGTCAGGGCCGCGGGTTCGCCGTTGGCATAGGTGGCCAGGACCGTGGCGGGCGCGTTGGGTGCTAACTGGAAGGCGGGTCCGTCTTGGAAGTACATCTGCTTGCGCTGTCCTCGCCAGTCGATCGCGATTGTGGTGTAGCTTTCCGTGGTGACCGTGGCGCCCGGTGAGCTGATGTAGCGGATTGGGTCCCCGGGGAGAAGGGCGAAGCCGGGGTTGGAGCCGGCGAGGTATCCGCCCAGGCAGAACCCGAGGTAGTTGCCGCCGCCTTGCACCCACTGCCTAATGGTGTCCGTGTGCTCGCGAAGATGGCGCCACACGGTCGCGACGTCACCCCCGCCGGGTTGCGCGTAGACCAGCGCTCCGGCCAGCGTTTCGGGGCTCAGCTCACGTGGTTCATTTGGACCGACAAATTCGACCTGCAGTGGGGTGGGAGTGCTGCCGAGCAGCCTGGCAACCGCCTCGCTGCATCCGTCGCAGGAGCCGGCGCCGCGCCCGCGGTAGACTACCGCACGCGCAGGCGCAGGCGCAGCGGAGAGATTCCCGGCTACTGTCCCAACGCCAGCCCCCGCGAGGAGGCCGGTGCCGATAACGCCCATCACGAACTTGCGGCGGGTGATCATCGCGATACCTTTCCGCTGTCGGTGGTTGGATGCCGCGGCGACTTGTCCGCGCGTCGGGTGGCTACGCGGCGAGCACGGCGGGTCACGGTGGCGGTGAGTGCTTCCAGCGGGCCGCGCCCGGCGCTGGCCCGCCAGGCCATGCCGAGCACTGCCACCGCCGCGATCTGCAGCACGAAGTCGGTTGTCGGGGCGTAGGTGTCGTGTCTGGAATTGATGAACACCACGTGCAGCGTGTAGAAGGTCAGCGTCATCGTTCCGGCCGCGGCCAGCGGTGTACAGGCAAGCGCGGTCAGGCGCCGGGCGAACGGCCACCTCAGATGGTTGGCCAGCAGCATCACCGCGAGGACAACCATTGCGACACCGATCGTAGCCAGCAGGTCGAATGGCGTGCCGGTGTGTGGCTTGTCGATGGCGAGCCACCACCACGTAGTTGCGGGTATGGTGCCGTCGCCACCGAAGCTGAGCAGCTCCATGGTGGAGGTGGCGGTGGTGGTGTCGGCGGCCGCCCATATGCGCTGCAGCCCACCGTAGCGATACAGCAACAGCCCTGAGGCCATGTGCGCCAGGGCGGCGCTGCAGCCGCCGGCGATGAACAGCCAGACGGCGGTACCGGCAGACGACAACCGGAGCCGGCCGATGACCACACCGGCGCACACGAAGGCCAGCCAGGTGAGGGCCGGAAATTCGCCCGTGACGACGAGTTCGCCGACCAGCTGCAGCGGCCTCGACACGATATCGCCGAAGCCGGGGTTGGTCCCCCACGGTTCGGCTAGGTGCGGCAGCAGCAGATGGGTCAGTGCCGGCGAACCTGCCACGAGCGCGACTCCCGCGACCGCGACGCCCCAGGTCGGCAGGAACACCAGCGGGATGGCGAACATGAACATCACGGCGTAGTACGGCAGGATCACCGCGGCCAGCTCGGCGTCGGTATAGCCGAGCGCCAAACCGATTCCGGCGATCACCGCGGCGCGCGCGCACGAGCGCGGCCACGGTGGCGGTCGCCCGCTCTCGGCCGACCCGCGCGCGCCCGGTCGTAAACGCGATGGAGACGCCAGCGAGCACCGCGAACAGCGCTGAGGCGTTGCCGGCGCAGATGCTGTAGGTCCATGCCGGGTAACCGGTCGCGGGATCCGCGTCGGGGAGCACGTGGATGACCATCATCCCGATTAGCGCGACGCCACGTGCGGCGTCGACACCGTCCAGGCGGCCGGTATGACTGCGCGCAAGGTCGGGTCCAGCGGGCGACTTGCCCGGGGGGCCTCGGTGGGCCGGGGGGTGGACAGGGTGGGCGTCATGGTGTCATCACCTCTTCGAGGAGATCGAGGCCCAGGTCGCGCCCGCGGGCGGTGGCCGGAGTCGGGTGATGGTGGCCTGGATCGGACAGCCCGGCGTCGGTGAACCAATCCGCGCCGGCTTCGGGATGCGGGCCGACCACACCGACCCGGCCATGTCCGAAGCTGGTCACCGCTGCCGCCATGGCCCGGTTCGGGTATGTCGCCAGAATGTCGACCTCGGCGTCGGCGTCGAATTGGAACAGCGGGCCGTCTTGGAAGTACAGGCGTCGTCGGTGCCCGCGCCAGCTCACCTCGATGATGGTGCCGTCGGTCCGTTGTCGACGGTGCGCGCGAGACGTTCCGATGTACTGGTCGGTGTCGCCGGGCAGCAGATCGAAACCGGGTGTGGCACCTGCAAGGTAGCCGCCCAGGCAGAAGCCGAGATACCGCCCGCCGTCGGCGACGAAACGCCGGATCGTCTCGCGGTGCGGGCGCAGGTGCCGGTACGCCTCTTCGAGGTCGCAACCACCGGGCTGGGCATACAGCGTTGCCTCGGCAAGCGATGCAGTGGCCAGCGGCCGGTGTTCGTCGGGGCCGACGAAGTCGACGCGGAAGCCGCGCGCGCTGGCGGCGAGGAGGTCCGCGACGGCTTCGGGGCACCCTGGCAGGGATGCGGGGCCGCGGTAGACCAGTGCCAACGGGGTCGAGGATTGCCGTGCAGGGGTAATGCGTTGGGCTCGCGTGGCCGCCCAGGGTGTGCGGGGCCGTCAGCGACCAGGGGTTTCAACGGTGTCATCGGCCCCCGCTTACCGTGTACCGAGGGTCAGCGCGGTGCATCGCACCCCGCCGCCTCCCTTGCGGAGTTCGGTGGTGTCGAGTTCGACGACGTGCAACCCCCGCTCGCGCAGTTCGGCGGCGAGCCGGGGCGCGCCGGAGGTCATCGTCACGGTGGTGCCGTCGCTGATCAGGTTCAACGCGAACCGGGCGGCTTCCTCGACGGTGACCTCGATGAGGTCGAGCCCGAGCGCATGCAGCGCGTGCACGCTGGGCCGATCGAGCGCTTCGGGACAGTACGCCAGGGTGTGTGGGTTGTCGATGACCGCGACGGCCAGGTCCAGGTCGTACCAGAGCGGGCCAGAGGTACGCAGCGCGACAACCTCCAGGCCGAGATCGTCAGCCAGCACGGGATGCATCCGCCGATCCGTGCGTTGCCCGGACGCGGCGAGCAGAACGGTTCCGCAGCGCAGCGCGTCTCCTTGTCCGCTGAACGGGTACGGGGCGTCGAGCGACGTCGTAGCCGCGCTGCCCCAGCCACGTCCGGACGTAAGGAATCTCCGGGAGGCGCGGGCCGGGCGGGTGGCCGAGCACCGCGCGGTCACCGCGCGACGACGGCCGTGTTCGCGGTGAAGACCATGTCCGGGCACTCCGGCGCCGAGGGAAGGTATTCGACGGCGCGTCCGGCGGCGCGGTGAGAGTCGACGATCGAGTCGTGTTCGGTGGCCGCTCGGCGAGGGTCGGGTTGCAGCCCGGTGGACATGTACGGGTTGATCTCGTAGTCGATGCGGTAGTGGCGGGTGTCCGACACCAGCAAGTTGGTGTTCACCATTTGTCCTTTCTGGCCAGCGAAGTGGTCCGGTTCACAGCGGGAAGGTGTGCGCGCCTTCAGGCGGCGTCGGCTACCAGTCGCGTCCGATGTCGCTGACGTCGGTGGGCCGACGGGAGCGGCGGGCGCTGTGCCGGGGTAGTGCTGGGCTGGGATTCCGCCCCAGCGCGTGCCACGGGCGAGGTGTTCGCCCTTCATCAGCAGCGACAGCGAATCAAGCGCGACGTCGGGGTCGACGACGCTGTCGTACAGGACAATGGCTCGGGTGCCGACGCTTGCGCCTGCGCCCACAGTGACCGTGGACATCTTCATCACCCGGTCCTCGAACAGGTGGGTTTGCAGCGAGGCCGCGAGGCCGATCGCGGCGTCGTCGCCGATGTCGACGAGATCGAACTCGGTGAGATACGTGGTGCCCGATCCAGGTGCGCCGCCCGATGCGGGCGCCGAACCAGCGCAGCATCGGCGGCAGCAGTGGTGTGCCGACGAGTAAGCCCAGCCCGACGGGCACCGCGGCGCGCCTCGTAGAGGCCGGTGACGAGCTCCGAGCGTCGGACGTACTTGCTCCACAGCGGTTCCACCCGCGGCCGGTAGGTGCCGATGAGATTGCGCTTTACCGCTGCGCAGTAGCCGATCACCGCGACCGCGGACGCGGCGGCGATCAGCGGCGACAGCAGGGCCGGCAGCAGCAGGTCGCGCCCGCGCGCAAGTTCCGACAGCACCCACAGGAACAGGTAGGTGCTGACCCCGAGCAGCGACGCGGGCAGGGTCGCTCGGACGAATTCGATAGCGAGTCGGTGTTTCACCAGCTGTCGCGGCGGGCAGTAGGTTTCGCTCTCGGCGAAGCTGCCGCTGTCCTGCCGGGCCGGCAGGTTCATCGCCGGTGATCCCAGCCACGCCGTCCCCGGCGGGACGCCGCCGATCGGGGGCACGGTGGCGACGCCGACCAGGGAGTTGTCGCCGATCGACGCTCCGGCCGGGACGACCGCGGCGTTGCCGATGAACGATCGACGGCCTACCACTGTCGGTCGGAACGCGACGTATCCATTGGCGAAAGTGGCGGCTCCGACGCTGGCCATGTCCGCGATGAAGGTCTCCTCTTCGAGCTCGAGCAAGTCCGGGTCCAGATGCGCGGCGGTGGAGATCTCTGCGCCCTTCCCGATCCTGGCTCCCAGCATCCGCAGCCACGGCGCCGTGTAGAGGGTGGCGTAGAGCGAGTTGGTGTAGGTGAGGCTGATCTCGAGCAGTTTGTCGGAGACCCATTTGCGGACACCGAGTCCGGAGCGAGCCGGGTACGAGCCGGCGGAAAGCTCGCGGAGGGTGAACCGTTTGCCGACCGCGACGATCAGGCACACGGTGAGGACGAAGATCGGTCCGACAAGCAGGGTGACGAGCAATCCGGCGAGAATTCCCCACTGCAGCAGGGCCGCCCACACCATCACGACACTGGGAGCGATCATCGCGATGACCGCAAGTTCCAGGCCGACCACGCCGGCGACGACCGCGGCGAGCAGCCCCGCGGTCCACGGCACGCGGCTCGGCTCGGTTCCCAGCAGATCTTCCGCGGCCGGCGAGAGTGCCGCGCACGGATGCGGCCGGCGACCCGGCCCAACGGTCACCCGTCGGCACCTTCTCGCCTTCAACCAGCATCGATTGTTCGCCGAGGGCTGCGCCCGCTTCGACCGTCGAACCCGGGTCCAGCACGGCATGGGCGCCAACGAACGCGCCTTCGCCGACCGTGATCGGCGCGACGAGCACCCACCCGTCCTGCACCCGCCACGGCCGAAGGGTGGCTCCGTAACCCACCGACGCGCCGTCGCCGATGCGCAGCTTCGAGGGCATGGCCAGTTCGCTGGAGCCCAGATGAACGCCACGCCCGATCCTCGCCCCCAGCAACCGCAGGTATCCGGGCAGCAACGGTGATCCGCTGAGCACCGGCAGCGGGCCGACCTCGAGCAACAGGTTCGCCGTCCAGATCCGCAGATACGTCAGCCCCCACAGCGGGTAACGACCCGACCGGATCCCCGCCGTCAACAGCCGCACGAACAGCAGCGGCAGGATCCACCGCACGGCAACGTAGGTGATCAGGATGGCGGCCATCAGCTGGACAAGGACGCCGACCGAGACAAATCCGTCGTTGATCGTGTAGATGTAGGCAACCGGCACCGTGATCACGAAAAGCAGCAGGTACAGCACCACCGCCTGAACACAACCCGCCGCCGCTACCAGCCGGGTGGGATGTCGCACCGGTCGCTGCCGCGTCGTGTCCGCAACGGCGGCGGTCGCGTTGGACAGATGCTTGGACAGGGCGCGCACACTCGGATGCTCATAGAGATCACGGAGAGCCACTGAAACGAATCCGCCGTCACGCAGCCGGGAGACCGCTCGCGCCGCGAGCAGCGAGTGCCCGCCGAGTTCGCGGAAGAAGTCCGCCTCCACCGACAATGACTCAGCCGGGACACCGAGCGTCTGCGCCCAAGCCGCCACGACACGCTTCTCGGTGTCGGTTTCCGCAGCCACAATGGGCCCGGTACCGGTGAATCGATATCCAGCAGGCGCGGGCAGTCGTTTGCGGTCCACCTTGCCGCTGGGCATGGTCGGCAGCTCCGGCACCACATCCACCGTCGCCGCGACCATGTACGGGGGAAGTCTGCGCCGCATCTGCTCGTGCAGTCGGTTCGCCAATTCCTCGTCCGTGTCGATCTCGGGACCGCGAACAACGTAGGCGGCCAGTGCTTCCGACGCGGCGCCGTCCTCGGTGGGTACGGCAGTGACGACGGCCTCGGCGACAGTCGGGTCTTCCAACAGCACCGATTCGACCTCACCCAAGTCGATTCGGTGCCCGCGGATCTTGACTTCGGCGTCGGCGCGGCCGTGATACTCGATCTCGCCGTTCGTGTCGACGCGACCGAGGTCGCCAGTGCGGTACAACCGACTGCCCAGCGGTGCCAGCTCGTGGTCGATGAACCGGTCCGCGGTCAAATCGGGCCTGCCCACATACCCGGCCGCCACCCCCGGGCCGCCGATGCAGATCTCGCCGATCTCACCATCGGGCACTGCCCGGCGCTGCTCGTCGAGCAGCACCACTGTGTAGGTCGGCAGCGGCCGCCCGATCGTAACCGCGCGCCCCGGTACCAGTTCTCCCACAGTCGCGGTCACCGTCGCCTCGGTGGGCCCGTAGGTATTGAGCATCCGCCGCCCGGGGCAGGCCCACCGCGCGACCAGTTGCGACGGGCACGCTTCCCCACCAACGAGCACCGAGCGGATGCCGGGTAATACCCGCGGTAACGTTGCTAAAAGCGTTGGTACGCAATACAATACGGTGACCGAGCGCTCCTCGAGAAAGTCGGCCAGCTCGGCGCCGAGGCGGCGGGAATCGGTCGGCCCCACCACGAGTGTCGCGCCTCGCGCCCACGTCGGCCAGATCTCCTCGATCGAAAAGTCGAACGAGATCGTCATGCCTTGATACACCCGGTCGTCGGGCCGGACGTCGTAGACCTCGGGCACCACGGACAGAAAGTTGCAGATGCTGGCGTGGGTGACCATCACCCCTTTCGGCCGACCACTCGATCCCGACGTGTACATCACATACGCCACCTCATCCGGAGCGGGAGGAGCCAGAACGGGCGGCGTCGCCGGGGAGTCTGCGATTGCGACCGCCTCCGCGTCCAGCTCCACCACGACGCACGCCGATCCCGCCACCGCTGCGGACAGGTCCGACGAGGTCACCACCGCGTCGACCGAGGCATCACCGAGGATGTAGGCGACCCGATCCTGCGGGGCCGCTGGATCGATCGGCACGAGCGTCGCGCCGGCCTTCCCGACCGCCAGCAACGACACGTACGTCGACAACGACCGATGCAAAAACACCGCCACTCGGGCGCCGGCTCGCACACCGCGACGATGCAAGTGCTGTGCCAGCTGGTTCGCCCGCATGTCCAGCTCGCCGTAGGTGACGATCCCGGCGTCGTGATCGATTGCCACGCGCGTCGGGTCGACCGCGCACGGGATTTCGAACACCTGATGCATCCGGCTGCACGGAGCCGCCATGGCCTCGACACCCACCACCGGCGCATCGGCTGTCAACATGTCTAAAGTCATACGTTGGAATCACCTTCAGAATCGGTTTCGATTGCACCTGACCCAACGGGAGATGGCGTCAGGGTTCGCGCCCGCGACGATGTCAGTCGGGCGCCAGAACGTCGGCCCTCATGGAAGCCAAACCGGGCCAGGGTTCGTGTCGAGCGGATCGTTGTTCTGGAGGGTGCGCGAAACCCCGACTTCATGTTGTCGATTCCGATGACCTGCTGACCCTCGGCCATAAAACGGACGACCAGGGTAGATCCGATGAACCCAGCGGCGCCGGTGGCCAGAGATCGCATCTTGGCTTAGCCACCATCCGGCGAAGGCGTTAGCAACTACGCGAAGGGTCTTGCACCGGCTACATCCCTGGCAGGAAATCGGTTGGCAGGCCGGCGGAGCCAAGCCCTGACCACCGACGAGGACTGCGGCGTGAGATGCCGATGCCGATCGGAACAACACAACACATTCCCCCTTCAGCGCGCGCAAGATCCAAGATCGTCACGCACCCCCCGTGCTCGAAATCAACGTTTGCTAAAAACGTCCATCTGGAGCGGCCCCTCAAGACGCACGGAATCTATCACGCCGCAGGCAACCCGTCACGCAGACTCTAGCGAAATCTTCGTAGTCTTTGAAACGGGGATCGATAGGCCACCTAACCAGCTATGGGTTAGGTACGCACATTCAACAACGTTGACCTGGACTTTCACGTGGCGAGGACCGTTGGCAGAATCGGTCAAACTGATTACACCCAGGTAAAAATCACCGCCGCGTCGCGACGATAGCAATCTGAAGTCGTCCCCATGAGCAACAGTGCTATCGTGCAACGTCCCAGTCGGCGGCGAACTCGAAGCTGCGTCGTAAATTTGCTATCCGAGGCGGTATCCGATCGGCCCTGCTTCAGACCCCGAGAGGGCCGAGGCCATCGCGCCACCCTCGGAATCTGCTGCCCCGAGATCGTCGCCGACATCTGCACACCGAAACCGACCTTCCGGCCGGCGTTAATTAACGGCGGCGGCACCCGCATCCATCAGTGCCTGCACAGCCTGCTGATTCGCCTGGCGAATGCAAAGACCGGCCCGGCCATGCCCCGTCACCGCGCCATTCGGCAGGCCAACCCCGCCGGCGTGCCCAGAGCGACGCTGAGTTCGTCGCCGACGGCGCTGATGGAATCACCACCGCCGGCAAACACTTCCGGCTCAACAACGATGGGCCCGGGCGCTATGACCACATCCGCGAGTTGTTTGCCACCGCACCGGAATAGTTGGCATGCGCTTGCTCGCCGATGTCACGCAACTGCCCGAGCGCAGCACGCAGCTCGTCCGCTCCGCGGTTCCATCCCATCGCTCCTGCGCGACCTGCTGACTGCGGCGTCGCCGTGCCACGACGGCCCCAGCGAGGCCACCGACGCCTACACCGCACCCGGAATCCCGGCATGAACGAAGAGCGGCTACGACGGGCTACCGGGTGGTTTGACGCCAGTCTGGCCCCGGTCGAGTACCGCGACAACCCGCACCCTTACAGCCCGAAGGTCTGATCTGTGAGATAGTTTCGCCTAATGAGGACCAGAACGACGTGGTTCAGGATGGGTGTCCTGCTCGCCTGCTCCGTAATTGTCAGTGCTCTTTTCGCCGTTCCCGCATCGGGCCAGCCGGCAGCTTCTGTACCGCCCGCGCAGACGATCGTCGTCAGCGCCCCGGCCGCGCATTCAACGACGGGCACCCTCACCGCGTATGAACAGGTGGGGACCGAGTGGCGGGTTGCGCTCGGGCCGACGCACGCGGATCTCGGCCAACTCGGCGTCGGCTCTCCAGCTGACAGTGTTTTCCGAACGCCTGTAGGCACGTTCCCGCTCAGCCGGGCGTTCGGCCGCGAGCCCAACCCCGGCACGGGAATGCCCTATTTTCGAACCACCGACAGGGATTGGTGGGATGAGGACGTCAACTCACCGACGTACAACACCCACGTCCAATCCGCGCAAATCCCCTCCAACGATGCCGAGAACCTCCACGACTCCGGATACATCTACGACTACGCGGTTCTCATCGACCACAACCCACAAAGGGTCCCGGGTCAACAGGCGGGCATCTTCCTTCACGTGACCAACGGTCGCCCCACGTGGGGATGCATCGCCATCGGTCGCCAGCAGATGCAGTCGGTTCTGCAGTGGCTCGATCCGGCGGCTCATCCCAAGATCACCATCGGTGTCGGGCTCTCGGGCCCGCCCGGTGAGGGCTGAGGGCTAGCCCGCCGGGTGGCCCCGGGGGGTCGCAAACCCGGGGCTCCCACAGAACCGTGCGTAACAGTCTCCCGTTACGCCGGGTAGCCGGGGGGAATCGCACCCCCCGGCTCCCACAGAATCCGGACGTGAGCCTCTCGGCTCATCCGGCTCTTGTCGTCTTGATCACCAGGCTGAGCGGCACCAGGACCAGTGAGCGAACAGGGCGGGGCACGCGATGGTGACTCGCCGCCAGGACGCCTTGGCCTTGGTGAAGGCCCGCAGCCGTTTGTATTTCCGTCGGATCCAGCGCAACAGGTAGGCGTTGATGCGCGAGAAGAGGCCATACAGCGCCGACCGGTAGAAGGCGCCGTAATACTGCTGCCACCCTCGAATGACCGGATTGATCAGCGCTGCGAGTTCGGCCAGGCTGTGACCGGTGCGGCGATGCAGTCGCCAGGACCGCACCACCGCACCCATCCGCTTGAGGGCATCGGTGCTGACCGCGGGCAGAAACGAGGTGAACCCCGTCCCGTCCTTGCGCCGCGCCCCGCGTGCCCGAAACGTGAACCCCAAAAACGTGAACGCGGTGTGCTCGTGAGCATCCGTGCGTTTGCCGTCCTTGCAGTACACGATCTTCGTCTTGGCCGGGTGCAACTGCACCCCGACCTGACTCAACCTGTCCCCGATCGCCCGGGCCACATACCGCGCCTGGGCGTAGCTGACGCAGTGCACGACCGCGTCATCGACGTAGCGTTCGAACCGCACGGTCGGGAACTCCCGACTCATCCAGGTGTCAAACGCGTAGTGCAGGAACAGGTTTGCGAGCACGGGCGAGACTGCGGACCCCTGCGGGGTGCCGCGGTCCCGCGTCTGCACCGACCCGTCGGCCAGCTGAAGCGGCGCCTCTAGCCAGCGCCGCACATACAGCAGCACCCACGCGTCGTCGGTGTTGGCCGCCACCGCCTTGAGCACCAGGTCCCACGGCACGGTGTCGAAGAATTTCTGGATGTCCAAATCGATCACCCAGTCGCTGTTCCAACACCGCTGCCGGCAGGTGGCCACCGCGTGCAGGGCCGAGCGCCCGGGCCGGTAGCCGTAGGAGTCCGGATGAAAGATCGGTTCGACCTTCTGCTCCAGCCTCCTGGCGACCACCGTCTGAGCGACCCGATCCCCCACGGTCGGGACGGATGTTTCATACTGCCCCTCCTGCAATTGCGTGTTGGGATCGTTCTGGCTGGTTGTGGCTTGTGTTGACAGGATTGGCTTTGGAATACATGGTGCCTGCCGGCACCGACATTGTGGCCGTTGTCAGGCGCGGTTGCGGCGGTGTGGTGCGGCGGCGCTGCTGGGTTGAGGTGGCCGGATTCGGTTATGCGGCAACGGCATTGGGCTTCGATCTGCTCGGTCCAGGGGATGCAGAGCCGGTTGCCGGAGCCGCGGCGGGCGGCGAGTTTGCCGGTCTTGATCCAGTCGTAGACGACGCCGATGCTGCAGCCGAGCCGTTCGGCGGCGTCGGCGACGCTGATCTCGCCGTCGGCGTAGGGCGTCGGGGCGGGGATGTGGTAGGCGTGGCGGATCCATTGGACGGCCTTGATGTCGAACGGGCGCCCGTGCCGGTGGTCAGCCCGGCGGCGTTGAGCATGCCCGGCCAGCTCGGCGGTGTCGGTGGTGGGTCCGAGCCGGGTCACCATCTCGACCGCCGGCGAGGGGCTGCGTTTGGCGGTTCCGGGGTGAACGGCGCGCGCCACCGCGCAGTTCGTCGGTTGCGCCGGTGTGCCAGCGGATCCCGATCCGCGCCTTGCGCGTGGTCGGGTTCGGGCAGCAGGGTGATGTCGGCGATCAGGGTGCGCAGCAGCCGTTTGCGGTCCTTGTTGCTGGTGGTGGGCGCGTGCCAGAGCCCGGGCAGGTCGGCGGCCAGTTTCTCCAGTTCGGCTCGTGTCGGCAGCGGCGGCAGCGTGTCGCGGGCCGCCTCCAGGGCCTGCTTCGGCCTCGGCGAGGGCGGCGAGTTTGGTCTCCCACCGGGTTTCCAGGTTGCGGGCCACCAGCCGGTTTTCCGGCTCGACCGCGTGGAAGGCGCGTTCGGCGCGGTCGGCCTCGTAGCGGGCGCGTTCGACGGCGAGTTCGGCGGCCCGGCTGACCCGCCGATGCCGGTCGGTGACCTCGTCGGCGGCGGCCAGCGCCAGCGCGATCTCGGTGGGGTTCAGCGCCGTCAGCAGTCTGGCTCGGCGACCGCGTCGTCCACGGTGGCCGCGACGACCGATCGGCAGGTCGGTGTGGTGAGCCGGTCGGCGCGACGCGAGCACTCGTAGGCCGGGCGCGCGTCGCTGTGGTAGTTGGTGCGCATCGGCTTGCCGCAGGACCCGCAGCCGATGATGCCCTGACACAGCGCGGAGCCCTCCCGCGGTGGCCGGGCGCCGGTGTTGGTGCGGTTGGCGGCCAGGGCGGCCTCGTTGGCCAGGTAGTCGGCCCAGCCGATGTAGCCCTGGTGGTGATCGCGGATCAGCACCGGCCACTCGGCGCGGGGCCGCTCGATGAGCCCGGTGTGCACGGTGCCGTCGGGATCGACGCGTGCGCCGCGAGGTGTAGCGGCCGTGCACGTACGCCCCGGCGTAGCAGGGATTCTTGAGCACGCCCAGCACGCGGGCGTGAGTCAGCGCACCCCAGCGCAGCTGCCCGGCCCAGGCGCCGCCGTAGGCGCGCAGCGGGAACCGGCGGCCGGCGAACGCGGCGACCACCCCGTAGGCCGAACCGCACGCGGCGAACGCGGCGAACAGGTCACCGATCGCGGCCTGGACCTCGGCATCGGGGTCGATGACCACCTCGCCGGCCTCGTCGTGGACGATAGCCGACCGGCAGCGGGGTGCGCAGCTCGCCGCGGGCGGCCGCGGCCTTCTTGCTGGCCTGCAGCCGCTGGGCCATCACATGCAGCTCCACCTCGCCCGATCGTGGACTTCATCCCCAGCAGCATCCGGTCGTTGACATCGCCGGGATCGTAGACGCCGTCGGCGTCGATCAGCAGCGTCTCGGTGATCGCGGCGAACTCCATCAACCGGGCCACCTCGGCGTTGGAGCGGGCCAGCCGGGAGATCTCGATCCCGAAGATCGCCCCCACCTCGCCGGAGCACACCCGGGCTCACCAGCTCGGTGAACCCTGCCCGGGCCACGCCCCACCGGCCCGAGACCCCCAGGTCGGTGTCGATCACCAGCACGTCGGGGCGGGCCCAGCCCAGCCGCACCGCCTCCTCGGCCAGCCCGTACTGGCGCGTCGTGGACTCGGTGTGCTCGCGCACCTGCGCCATCGACGACTGCCGCAGATAGATCACCGCCAGCCGGTCGCGGTGCACGCTGGTGATCTTCGCCTCGCCGTTCATCGCCGCCGCCTCCCAGACTCGCCATCGTCATGTTCGCCAGCACCGCCACCGCTTCGACACGCGCAGCCCCGGCCAGGACCGACGTCGGCGCGGCGGCAGCGGCGGTCATCGGCTATCCCAGCTCCCGCCGCGCCAGCAGCTCGGCGTTGATCGCCGAGATCTCCGCCAGCACCGCCTCGACCTGCTCGCCGCGAACCAGTCGGCGCACGCACCGCCGCCACCAGCGCCGCGGGCACGTACCTCGACCGGCCCCGACCAGCCGGCTTCGGGCGTGAAGTAGGCATACGGGCCGTGCGGTTCGCCCTCGGCGCAGCCGGCAGCCCGCCTTGCCGCACCGCCGGGTCTGCTCGGTCAGCGACCCGGCCAGCACCTGCTCCGACGTCCCCCAACCGCGCCGCCAGCCGACGCCGCCGCGCCAACAACGTCCGCGTCGACACCGTCGACAGATCGGTCTTGTGTGTATTCATTACACAAGAGTGTGTCGTGGACATGCCATGACAATCAACAACCCCCGATCGCGCGTGTCACAGCCGCCAGCTCGGCCAGACCCTCGATCGACAACCGATGCGCCAACGGCGGCTCACCCCGATCGGTCCACGACCGCGGCACCGTCATCTGCCACCGACACCGCCGGCACACACGAACACCGTTCCGCGCCCCGCCGCTTGACGAACAACACCTCCAGCCGCTGCCCCCTCAGCGGATGGAACGGATGAGTGACGACAACGAAACCCAAATCGTCACTGGACGACGCGGCACTATGCCGCCTCCGTCGGCACCCCCAAAACCCGGATGCCGCCCTGCGGTTTCGGTATCTCCACCGCCTTCACCGGCGGCGGGAAGTAACTCCCCGAGGACATCCGGTTCCAGATCCGAAACAGATTGTTGCGCAGATCCTTTTCGAATTCCTCGATGGAGCACCCGTCCACCCCCGGCGCACCCTTGTTCGCCTTGACCGTCTCCCAGGCCTCTTGCACCTCCCACTTCGAAATCACAAACGACTTGCCTGACGACTTCAGCTCGTCCACCCAGCTCCTCCCGACAACCTCTCCCGGTTGACCGACCGAACAACAGCCACAGACGACCCGGCCCCTTCGCTCCACCCCGATTACCGGGGCTTCACCGCTACTACGAGCCGGTCCGCCGTCACGCCCCGCGACGGTACTCAGTCCCTCCCGGCGTCGACCGGTCGAGATTCTCCCTGTCGCCCCTGCCGTCACGGCCAGAAAGCAGTGTCGGGGCGTGCCTTCCCACGTTCCCTACGAGCGCAGCAGACCGGGCTCACGTCGCCTGCATGCCGGACACCGCCTGGCCAATCAACGGGCACCCGCCAGACTCATCCCGGGGCAGTCCTGAGTCGCCCCGGTTTTGATGTCACCTTGGTCAGTAACGACACGTCAACAGCGATTCACTTGCGTTCGTCTTCCCGGCCCCCACCTGACGCCATCACGGGCGCCTTTTCACACATCGCTCACCACGACGGTCTTCAGCCAACGCAGCATGTGCCGGTTTAGAACCTCCCCCCGCAGGGCGGTTCTGAAGGGCCTACCTTCATCACTCGTAGAGCACCGCATCACGAAACTTGCCTACACGTAAGCTCCCTTCTGCGTTCGTGGCACAACAGGACTCCTGACACGGTGTCCGTGTCCGGTCGGTAATTCTGTGTTGTGAGCTGCGGATTTGCCGGTGTGTCGGAGCCGATTCCCCGCCTTATCGCGATATAATATGTGAAGGGTTTGTCCGGCGGAGTGGGGGTGCGACGATGACGGTGATGACCGCCCAGCCGCCCTTGCCGCTGATCCCGATCGGCGCTACCGAGATCAGTGCCGCGGCCGCGATGATCGAGGACGAGCACGGGGGCCGGGTCTTCGTGCACGGGCACCTGTCCTTCGCCTGGGACGCCGGGGACACCGCCGGGCGCCGGTTCGCGGCGGTGTCGGTGATGCGGATCAAGGCGGGCACCCAGGTGCAGGTCGCGGCCGCGTTCGACACCTCCCCGTTGACCCTGTGGCGCTGGGCGCAGGCGCTGTCGGCGGCGGGGGTCAGCGCGCTGGTCCCGCACCGCAAGGGGCCGCGGCGTCCCTCCAAACTCACCCCCGGGGTGATCGCCACCATCGCGGTCCTGCGCGAGCAGGGTCTGTCGCTGCGGGCGATCGGCGAACGGGTCGCGGTCTCGGAGGCCAGCGTCCGCAGAGCACTGTCCGACACCGACACCGACAAACCGACACCGAGATTGAGACCGACGATCCGACAACGGTTTCCGACGAGACCGAGACCGAGACTGAGACCGACGATCCGACAACGAGTTTCCGACGAGACCGAGACCGACGAGACCGACGATCCGACACGCCGACGCCGACGCCGAGACGGGGGCAGGGACGCAACCCGAGCCGGTGTGCCGGCCCGAACCGGTGGCCGAGCCGGTGCTGGGACGGGTGTCGGGGGGTGTGGTGCCGGTGTTGGCCGATCCGGTCGATCGTGGCGGCGAGCGGGCGTTGGCGGCGTTCGGGCTGATTCCGTACGCGCCGCCGGTGTTCACGGCGTGCGGGCGGGCGCCGCTGGCGGGACTGTTCTTGGCGCTGCCCGCGCTGGCGGCGACCGGGCTGGCCGAGTGCGCGCACACCGTCTACGGCGGGTTCCCGAACGGGTTCTACTCGCTGGACACCATGTTGTGCGAGGCGGTGTTCCGGGCCCTGCTCGGGGAGGCCCGCGCGGAGGGCGCCGCCCGGATCGACCCGCCCGCGTTGGGCCGGGTGCTGGGGTTGGACCGCGCGCCGGAGGTCAAGACGATCCGCCGCAAAATCACGTATCTGGCCGGCGCGGGCAAGGCCGGCGACTGGATCGCGGCGATGGCCCGCCGCCACGTCGATGACCGCCCCGAGCAGGCGGCGGTGCTGTATGTGGACGGGCATGTCCGCGCCTACCAGGGCACCCGCAGGATCGCGAAAACCCATGTGCCCCGGCTGCGCTTCCCCGCCCCGGCCACCCTGGAAACCTGGGTCGCCGACGCCGCCGGGGATCCGCTGCTGGTGGTGCTGGCCGAACCGGGGGCCTCGCTGGCCTCCGAGTTACGCCGGCTGATCCCCGACCTGCGGGCCATGGTCGGCGATCAGCGCCGGGTGCTGGTCGGGTTCGACCGCGGCGGCTGGTCCCCGACCCTGTTCGCCGACCTGCACGCCGCCGGGTTCGACACCGTGACCTGGCGCAAAGGCGCCATCGACGACATCGACGAGAACCAGTTCGCCGAGCACACCCACGTCGATGAGCACGGCCGCGCCCACACCTGGGCACTGGCCGACACCGACGGTCGAGTTGGACATCGCCGACGGGCCCCGCAAGGGCCAGGTGTTCGCGATGCGCCAGATCAGCCTGTTCGACAATGCGCGGACCCGGCAGATGCACATTTTGACCACCCGCCGCGACCCTCCCGCCGCTCAGATCCGCTACCGGATGGGATCACGCTGGCGCCAGGAAAACCACTACCGCTACGCCCGTATCCATTTCGACCTCGACTCCCATGACAGCTACCGCGCCACCGACGACGACCCGACCCGGATGGTGCCCAACCCGGCCAAGAAAACCGCCTACCACCAGGTCGAAAAAGCTAGGCGGGCACTGCATTCGGCCGAAACCGCCGGCGACACCGCGCTGCTGGCCGCGTCACTCGCCGCAACCGGGAACCTCGGTGCTGCTCACCAACGCGACGATCAACACCATCAACGCCGACGCCCACGCCGCCCAAACCGCACTCGACGCCGCCACCGCCACACACAAGGCGACCCCCGCCCGGCTACCGCTGGCCCAGGTCCACCCCGGCCAGCAGGTCCTCGACACCGAAACCAAACTGATCCACCACGCCATCCGCATCGCCGCCTACAACACCGCACAATCGTTGGCCCGAATGATTGTGACCGCCACCGGCTACACCCGCGCCGACGACGAAGCCCACACCCTCATCCGCACCGCGCTCGCCGGCTCCGGCGACATCATCCCCGACCCGGCCACCAACACCCTGCACATCCGACTCGACCCACTCTCGGCGCCACGACACACCGCCGCCATCGACGAACTCTGCCACGCCCTCAACGACACCAACACCGTCTACCCCGGCACCAACCTCACCCTGCGCTACAGCACCAAACCCCACCGATGACCCTGCAGCCATTCCGTCGCTATGTCCGGAGTCCTG
>CAWJYB010000030.1:0-68106 GCA_963846905.1 uncultured Actinomycetota bacterium | reverse complement strand
CTCGCACCGTTCGCGCTGCCCGGCGGGGAGGGGGCGGTGCGGCACCCGGCCCGGATCGCACTCGATCTGCTGCACCGTGCCGGCATCGCGTGGGACACCGGGTTGCCCTGCGTCGCAGCATGCGGACCGGATGCCGTCGGTGTCCTGGCGCAACAGATTCCCCGCGGCATCGGTTGTGTGCCGACATCCAGCATGGGCCGGCTGTTCGACGCGGTCGCCAGTCTGCTGGGTGTGTGCCACACGGTGACCTACGAAGGTCAGGCCGCCGTCGAACTCGAACATCTGGCTCGCGGCGGCCGCGCGGCGCCGCTGGACTTCGGGGTGAGTGCCGGTGTGCTCGACCCGATCCCGGTCATCGGCGGGCTGGTGGCCGGCTTGCGCGCCGGGATCGGGACCGCCGACCGGCGGCTGGCTTCCACCACGGCGTCGTGCGTGCGACCGCGGCGGCGGTCGCCGAGTGCGCGCGTGCCACCGGCATCTCCACGGTGGGGTTGACGGGCGGGGTGTTCGTCAACCGGATTCTGCTACAAGGGCTCCGGAAGACGCTGGCCGACAAAGGCTTCGACGTCATCACCCACGCCGTGCTGCCGTGCAACGACGGCGGTCTGGCGCTGGGCCAGGCCGTGATCGCGGCCGCACGCCACGCCAGGAAGGGAGGGAGCGGCTCATGTGCCTAGGCATCCCCGGCAAGGTGATCGACATCTGGGACGAGTCGGGTACCCGGATGTCAACCGTCGACTTTGGTGGCACCACCAAGACGGTGTGCCTTGCCTACCTGCCCGACATGTGCGTCGGCGAATACGCGATCGTGCACGCAGGGTTTGCGATCACCCGCCTCGACGAAGATTCCGCCAACACCACACTGAAGATGTTCGGGCGATCTCGGGGTGCTCGACGAAGAGCTGTCCGGCACCGAGGGACAAACCAGGAGGCATCCGGCATGAAATACCTGGACGAATTCCGCGACCCGGTGGCCGCCCGGACACTGGTCGACCAGATCAAGCGCCGCACAACCCGAGCTGGACCATCATGGAAGTCTGCGGCGGGCAGACGCATTCGATCATCCGCAACGGCATCGACCAACTCCTTGGCGGGGCTGTCGAGTTCATCCACGGCCCCGGCTGCCCGGTGTGCGTGACGCCGCTGGAGATGATCGACCGGGCCTGGAGATCGCCGCGCGCGACGACGTGATCTTCTGCTCGTTCGGCGACATGCTGCGGGTACCGGGTAGCCGCGAAGACCTGTTCAGTGTGCGGGCCCGCGGCGGCGACGTGCGGATCGTGTACTCGCCGCTGGATGCCACCCGGGTCGCGGCGGACAACCCCGACAAAGAGGTGGTGTTCTTCGGTGTCGGCTTCGAGACCACCGCGCCGGCCAACGCGATGGCGGTGGTGCACGCCCACCGGCTCGGCCTGACCAACTTCTCGATGCTGGTGTCGCATGTGCTGGTGCCGCCGGCGATGACGGCGATCCTGAGTTCGCCGGCCAACCGGGTCGAGGGCTTCCTGGCGGCCGGCCATGTCTGCACCGTGATGGGCACCGCGAATACGGCCCGCTGGTCAACGGAATTCAAAGTGCCGATCGTGGTGACCGGTTCGAGCCGCTCGATCTGCTCGAAGGCGTCCGTCAGGTTGTCGACCTGCTGGAGGCGGGCAAGCCCGAGTTGCGCAACGCCTATCCGCGGGCCGTCACCGACGCCGGCAACATTGTCGCGCAACAGACCCTGGCCGAGGTATTCGTGGTCACCGACAGGCCGTGGCGCGGTATCGGCATGATCCCGCGATCGGGCTGGACCCTGTCCCCCGGTACGCACAATTCGACGCCGAGCGCAGGTTCGGCGTCGGGCACCTGCGGGTCGAGGAGTCCCGGGAATGCCGAAGCGGCGACGTCCTGCAGGGTCTGCTCAAACCCAACGAATGCCCGGCGTTCGGGACGTCGTGCACGCCACGGACACCGCTTGGCGCGACGATGGTTTCCAGCGAGGGCGCTTGCGCGGCGTACTACCAGTTCCGCCGGCTGGAACCGCCCGCACATGCCTGACCGGCCCGTGACCGTCGATCCGGCCGACTGGGTGTGCCCGCTGCCCCTGCGGGAGACCAAGCGGATCGTGATCGGGCACGGCGGCGGTGGCGTGCTCTCCGAGGAGCTGATCGAGAATCTGTTCCTGCCCGCGTTCGGCTCCACCTGTGGGCCGGCGCGCGATTCGGCGGTGCTCGACGTTCCGGGCGGCCGCATCGCGCTGACTACGGATTCCTTTGTGGTACAACCACTTTTCTTCCCCGGCGGCAACATCGGGGACCTGGCGGTCAACGGCACGGTCAACGACTTGGCGTGCAGCGGCGCCCAGCCCATCGGCCTGACGGCCGGGTTCATCCTGGAAGAGGGGCTCGAACTGGAGGTGCTGGGGGCGGTCGCCCAGCGATGGGCAGGGCCGCGGCGAACGCGGGTGTCGGCATCGTCACCGGCGACACCAAGGTCGTCGGGAGGGGCCGAGCAGACCAGCTTTTCGTCAATACCGCGGGTGTGGGCGTGATCCCCGCCGGAGTCGACATCTCGCCGGATCGTGCCCGCCCGGGTGACCACGTCATCGTGTCGGGCAACCTCGGCGAACACGGTGTCGCGATCATGAGTGTTCGGGAGGGCATCGACTTCGGCACGGTCGTGACCACCGACAGCACGCCGCTGCACCGGTTGGTGGCGGCGATGCTGGCCGCTCGTCGCCTGGGGTGCCCCGGATGCCATACGCGCGTTGCGCGACCCCACGCGCGGTGGACTGGTCGTTCGGTCGTGGAGATCGCGCGGGCGGCCTCGGTCGGTATCGAACTCGACGAGGCGACCATCCCGGTCCCGGAGACGGTGTCGTCGGCGTGTTCGTTCCTGGGCCTGGATCCGCTGCAAGTCGCGAACGAGGGCAAGCTGGTGGCATTCGTCGACCCCGACCACAGCGAGGCGGTGCTGGACGCGATGCGCGCCCGGCGCGAAGGCGAGCACGCCACCATCATCGGGCGAGCTGTCGGCGATCATCCCGGCATGGTGGTGGGCAGGACGGCGTTCGGGACCACCCGCGTCATCGAAAGGGAACTCGGCGAACAGCTTCCGCGGATCTGCTGAAGTGTAATGGTTCCGCCCATTGCCACCTGTCCGCCGCAGGCTCGTCTACTTCTTCCTGCCTACCAGGGCGTCCGCCGGGTCGGGCGCACCCTCGCGGTTGCGCACGACCCGATAGGCCAGATATCCGAAGGCCAGGGTGAGGAACACGAAGATCACCGCAAAGTACTGCAAGAACCACGACTGTCCTGCCGGGTCGTAGACCTCTTGGCGCGGCCAGCCGATGTTGACCACCAGTAGGGTGCCCATCACCACCGCGATCAGGTTGACCCCGATGCCCCACTTGCCCAGATCCATCACCGGAGGCCCGTAGGAAAGGCTGGTGCCGCGAAGGCGGTGGATCAGGGCCGGCACCGTCACCATGAGGTAGGCCAGGTAGACGATGACGACCGACACCGAGGCGATGGCGGCGAACACACTGGATTGCCCGATGTTCACCAGCAATACCAGGATGGCCAGTGTGCTGACGGCGATGCCGGTGATGACCGGCGTGCCGGTGCGCTTGTTGACCCTGGACAGGAACTTGCCGAACGGCAACCGGTTGTCGCGCGCCATCGAGAACATCACCCGTGAGGCCGAGGCTTGGATGGCCAGAGTCGCCGAGAACATCGCGACCGCCACCAAGCCCAGCAGGGTCTTGCCGAGTCCGGTGTCCAGTTGGCTCTCGATCACCCAGGCGATGCCCGCCGTGGGCCAGGTGGTCGCCGAGGTCGGGCGCCGACATCAATGCGGCCAGAATCATCAGGCCGCCGCCGAAGAACGACACCAGCAACGCGTTCACGATCGCCTTGGGAGCGGTCCGGCGCGGATCGCGGGTCTCCTCGGAAAGCTCCGCTGCACTGTCGAATCCGTACATCACATAGGCGGCCATGAGCATCGATGCCAGGAATGAGGGCAGGTAGCCCCAGCCGGTGCCGTGCCCGCCGGTGTCGACCGTCGCGGCGACCGGGCTGCGCTCCGCGGTGACGAACATCGCCCCGACGATGAGCACGACGCCGATGATTTCCAGCGTCACGCCGGTGACGGTGATACGTGCCATGAACCGCACACCCGACCGCACTGATGATGGTGCACAAAACGATCGTCACGGTGCCGAGGATGATGCCGTTGCTCGCACCCGACGACCGACAGCGGGTCCATGTTGTCACCGACGAGCTGGAACCCGCGCCATATCGGCGGCAGGACGGTCTGCATCGCGATGGCCAGCGCGGCGATCGACACGATGTAGCCGATCAGCATGAACCAGCCCGCGAACCAGCCGATCGCGTTGCCGGCCAGCCGTCGCGACCACTGGTAGATCGCCCCGGCCACCGGGAACTTGCCGGACAACTCGGCGAACACCAGGCAGACGCAGAACTGGCAGAGGAACACGATCGGCCAGGTGAAGAAGAACGCGGGTCCGCCGAGCGTGAAGCCCAACGGGAAGAACGCGAACACCGTGGTGAGGATGGAGACGAAGGAGAATCCGGCGGCGAACGCCGCGTATCCGCCGATGCCGCGGTGAAGCTCCTGCGTGTAACCGAGTTCTTCCAGGGTGGCGGCGTCCTCCTGGGACGAGATCGCCGGGTCGAAGCTGGCGGTCATTGTGACGCTCCTTGGTTGATGAATAACTATCGTCTGACAGAAATTACCGTGGACTCTTGATTCCCGCATCTCGAGCGCGTCACAACTGTGTGACCGCGATGGCCGCTGGGTAACAATGTTCGGTATGCGTGCCATCGCTGCGACCATCGGAGATATAGATGCTGCCAGCAATGAGCCGTCTCTGCTCGCCGGGATGGAACGCGCCCACCAAGCGGTCCGGGACGAACTGGGTGCGCACACCCCGGCGCTGACGCTCGCAGCCGCCTGGTCGGAGGTGCTCCGGCACGGGGTCGCGGCCGGCGTGCGGATCAACGGAGCGGGCCAGCCTTGGGCGTGGCTCGTGTCCGGCAGCGTGGCACGAGGGGAGGCTGCACCCGGATCCGATGTCGAGACGATGGTCGTGCTCGACGATGCAATCGACGACGACGCCAAGTTCGCACTATTGGCACGTGCGGCCGAGGTCCACGACCTGTTGGAACGGTGCGGCATCAGGGGTGACGCAAATGGCGTGCTGGCAAGCCGCCCGCGGTTCTGCCGCCGCCGGAAGAGCTGGAGCAACGGGATCGAACAGTGGACCGCTGATCCGAGGGAGGACCGGGGCGTGGTGATGACCGGGCTGTTGGCGGATTCGACGGCAGTCCCCGGACAGTCGGGGATGCCGGAGGCGGTGCTGCGCGCGCAGACCGTTGCGGCCGCAACCCGCAGTTACCCGGCCCGTCGCGCAATGCTCCAGGATGCCACGGCACTGCGGGCCGGCTTTCCGTCCCGGCTGCGGATGTTCACCACGGGCGGCGACACGGTGGACCTCAAGCGGGCAGCCGTCGATCCGGTGGTCAAGATCGCGCGGTGGGCCGCGCTGTCGGCGGGGTCGGATGCGTTGTCAACGCTCGATCGCCTCGACGTCGCCGCCAAGCATGTCCTCGACGCCGACGATGCTGCGAGCCTGCACGACTGCTTCGAGTGGCTGATGAGGTTTCGATGGCGCCGCCGCGCCGGTCCGTGGCTGCGCGATGAGAAGGTGAGCGACGTCATCGTGTTGTCGGAGACGGCGCCGCAGGAAAGAGCGGTGCTGCGTAATGTCGCGCGCGAGGTGGCGGGCATCAGCCGCAAGCTGACCTATCTGGCCTCGACGCAGTCGTTCAGCGAGCCACGCTGACCAGCTTGTCGTACCAGCGCATCGCCCAGCGGGCGTCCGCCAGCGCGGTATGGCGTTGGGTACCTGTAGGCGGCCTTACTCCGCACTGCCGGGATAGATCGCCGAAATCCCGTTCGGGTTCGATACCGGTCGCTCGGACAGCCGCGACGGCCAGAGGCACCACGTCCACCGGATTCGACCGCCAGCGCGGGGTGATCGCGTGCCGGCCGAGCATGCTCGCCAGGCATTCGGTGTCGAATTCCGGCACCACGCCGATCACCGTGGCACCGGCCGTCCACCCGTCCACCAGCGCCGCGGCTTCCCCGGCCCGGTAGACCCGCGGAATGTGCAGCGGGCGATCGCGGGCCTGCGGATGGCGCTTGTGGAACCCGCTGATACGTAGGCCGGCCGGATTGGCCGATGCTAGATCCAGGTCTTCCACGTCGACGCATATCAGCAGCCGGGTCTGGTCGACCGGGGTACGCCGGATAATCGCGATTTCCCACGGGCGCCGCTCGCGATGTACGCCCGTCGTCTCGGTGTCGAGGAACACCAGGATCGGATCGGGCACCGCCCAAAACTAGCGCTTGGTCGCCGGGGGAGCCGGCAGCCAGGAGACGCGATCGCGGCGCGCCGGGAACGCTGTCAGCGGCGCGTCACATCGGGCGGGCAAGTGCACCACTGGGCTGGTGGGACCGCCGCCTTGACTTCCGCGACGTGTTCGCCGCAGCCTTCCCAGGTGGTCTTGCCGCATCGCGGACAGCGAACCGGATAGCACATGTGGTCGTTCCTCCTGAATGTCGGACCGCGGTTCGGGCCGTGCCCCGGACGCCACCCCGGGATGCCCGCAATCGACGATAGCGATGTCGTGGAGAGAATCTCGCCACCGGATGGTCGAATGCGTCGCCGAATGGTGCGCCGTCGGTAGGACTGCGATGGACGAATGCGAACTCGCGAAGCTGCTCCGTGGCGTCCGCCCGATCGATTCCCGACCCAACCGAGGAGAACAGGCATTGGACATCGCACTGTCGACGACTTTGCGTTCGGGTTTCGGCGAAGCCGTCGAGCGCACCTGAGACGCCTTGGCGGAGCAGGGCTTCGGCGTACTGACCGAGATCGACATGAAGGCGTGCAACGTGGTTGTGCGTGCAGACACCGCCGAGCCCGGCGCCGTCATTGTGGAGGCGATGAACCCGCAGTTGACGGCCGAGGTGACCGGGCAACCAGCGCTCGCGGAGATCGCCGACGATGTGGCACGGAAGCTGCAGGCCGCTGTCGATTCGCTCGCCGGCGGCTCCGCATAGCCGTCGAGTTGTCATGCACCGACATGATTCGGGCCGATCGGGCTAGTTGAGGGGCCGCAACACGATCGGCATGCCGTCGATCGGCACCGGCATGCCGCCCCAGTCGTAGCGAGGCTGATAGCCCGGATGCGTCAATTCCAGACGGTATGTGCGCAATAGCCGGTGCAAAATGGTCTTCACTTCCAGCTGGCCGAAGACCATGCCGATGCACTTGTGCGCTCCGCCGCCGAACGGTGCGAATGCGTAGCGATGCCGTTTGTGCTCGGCCCGCGGTTCGGCGAAGCGATCCGGTTCGAAGCGCTCGGGGTTGTCCCACAACTCGGGCAGCCGGTGGGTCATCGACGGCCACGTCACCACGTCGGTGCCGGCGGGGACGTAGTACCCCAGCAGTTCGGTGTCGCGCACCGCGCGGCGGAAATTCCACGGGACCGGGGTCACCATTCGCATCGCTTCGTTCATCACGAGATCGAGGGATTCCAGCTTCTCCAGTGCCTCGATGTCGAGCGGCCCGTCGCCGAGCCGTGCCGATTCGTCGCGGCACCGCTCCTGCCATTCCGGGTGGGCGGCCAACTGGTGGACAATGGTGGTGGCGGTTGAGGTCGACGTGTCATGGGCGGCCATCATCAGGAAGATCATGTGGTTGACGATGTCGTCGTCGCTGAACCCGTCGCCGTTCTCGTCTTCGGTGTGACACAACACCGAAAGCATGTCGGTGCCGCCGGAGTCCCTCTGCTCGGCTATCCGTTCGACGAAGTAGTCCTCCAGCAGCTTGCGGGCCTTCAGGCCCCGCCACCACTTGAACGGCGGAACGCCCCTGCGGATGATCGCGTTGCCGGCCCGGGTGGTCGTGAAGAACGCTTCATTGACAGACGTCACCAATTCGTGGTCGGTGCCCGGTTCGTGGCCCATGAAGACGACCGACGCGATGTCCAGCGTCAGCTCCTTCATCGCCGGGTGCAACAGGAAGCGGGGTTCGTTGGCCGCCCAGTCCTCGACGACGACCTTGGCAACCACCTTGTCGACGTGCCCGACGTAACCGGCCAGCCTGGTCCGGGTGAATGCCTCTTGCATGATCCGGCGGTGGAACATGTGCTCCTCGAAATCGAGCAACATCAATCCACGCTTGAAAAACTTGCCGATCATCGGATCCCAGCCGAGCTGGGAGAAGTCCTTGTTGCGGTTGGACAGCACGACTTGGGTGGCGTCGGGACCCAGCGCGAGGACGGATCGCAGAGCAGGTGTACACGCGTAGTGGACCGGCCCGTACGTGCGATAGACGTGCAGCATGTAATCGGGTCCGCCCCTGAAGATTTCGACCATGTGGCCGATGATCGGCAGTCCCGAGTCGCCGGTCACCGGTTTGAGATCGCTTCCGGGCGGTGCGTCGGCGAGCACGAACTGGTCCCAATCCCTGTCGAGCAGACGTCTCTCGATGGCGCCCATACCCGGGATGGTGTTCGGTGTCGGCTTGAGCCGTCGCTTGGCCTGGTCAAGAAGATAGTGAGGGGTGCTGATGGTCGTCACGGGGGCTCCTTTGTCGCTCCACGACGGGAATCGGGCTGTGCCGTCCAACACGAAAAACTATCTCAGCCGCAAACTTGACGACTGTCAAGTTTCGTTCCGCGGCCGGCGTGGTGCAAGGTGATTCCGTGAGCGTTCCCCAGGATGCGGCCGAGGTTGCGCCGGTGCCACGCCGACGCGGCGACAGGCAACGGCAGGCGATTGTCACCGCGGTGCGCGAACTGTTGGAGGAGACGCCGTTGGCCGAGCTGTCTGTGAGCGCGATCAGCGACCGTGCCGGCGTGGCCCGATCGGGCTTCTACTTCTACTTCGACTCCAAGTACGCGGTGCTGGCACAGATTCTCGCCGAGGCCACCCAGGAGCTCGCCGAACTCACCGAATACTTCGCGCCACGACGGGCCGGCGAGTCGCCTGCGGCCTTCGCCAAGCGCATGGTGGGCAGCGCCGAGGTGATGTTCGCCCACAACGACCCGGTGGTGTCGGCGTGCAGTGCTGCGCGCGGCACCGACGCCGAAATCAGGCGCCTCCAGGATGCCCAGATGGGGACCGTCATCGACCAGATCGTGACAATCGTGCAGAACGAAATCGAGGCGGGCACAGCGCATCCCATCAGCGACGATGTCCCGATGCTGATCCGCACACTGGGCGCGACCACGGTGATGGCCTTGTCCGGGGATTCTGCGTTCCGTGGACCTGACGCCGACTCCAAACGGGTGGTGAGAGTGTTGGAACAGTTGTGGCTGAAGTCGCTGTGGGGCGGCTCCGTCGAGTGAGGCCGCCGTCGGGGGCCGCTTGCGCCGGAAGGTATGGTCACGGCCATGTCGGACGCCTTTTCGGGAAAGCGGTGTCTTCTCACCGGAGCGGCCAGCGGGATCGGTCGTGCGACCGCGCTCGAGCTGGCGCGCCGAGGCGCAGAGCTCTACTTGACTGATCGGGACGCCATAGGGCTGGCGACCACCGTCGCCGACGCGCAGGCGCTCGGTGCCAGGGTGGCTGAGCACCGTGCATTCGACATCTCCGATTACGACGAGGTGGTCGCTTTCGCCTCCGACATCCACGCCCGTCATCTGCCGATGGATATCGTCATGAACATCGCCGGCATCTCGGCATGGGGCACCGTCGACCGGCTGACCCATCGCCAATGGCGATCGCTGGTGGATATCAACCTGATGGGCCCCATCCATGTCATCGAAGCTTTCATCCCGCCGATGATCGCGGCCCGCCGCGGCGGGCATCTCGTCAATGTGTCATCGGCGGCAGGACTGGTCGCGTTGCCGTGGCATGCTGCCTACAGCGCCAGCAAGTATGGTCTGCGAGGGCTTTCGGAGGTGCTCCGCTTCGACTTGGCGCGGTACGGTATTGGCGTTTCGGTCGTCGTTCCCGGGGCGGTGAAGACCCCGCTGGTCAACACCGTGGAGATCGCCGGGGTCGACCGGGACAGTCCCGACGTGGCCAAGTGGGTGCACCGCTTCAGCGGACATGCCGTCACGCCCGAGCACGCGGCCGGGGCGATCCTGGCCGGGGTGGAAAAGAATCGATTCCTTATCTATACCTCGGCGGACATCCGTGCCCTGTATGCGTTCAAGCGATTCGCGTGGTGGCCGTACAGTATCGCCATGGGGCGGGTGAATGTGTTGTTCTCGCGCGCGTTGCGGCCGGCTTCGACGTCCCGTCCGGCTGTCCTGAGCCACGGTGTGACGCCGGAGCGCTGAGCCGGCGCGCAAAACCGACCTGCGACACCGGCGACCCAGGGTTCCCTAGGACGAGGTGCCGACGGACGATATGCACACGAATTCGGCGAACGTGTCAATCAGGCGCTCCCGCAGCAATGCCGGTAGTGCACTTGCGTCGACTTCGCCGGCGGCGTAGACCCTGCCGGCGCCGGCCCATGCCGACGCAACGACGGCCACCGACAGGGCGATCGCCAACTCCACCCGGCGGTCGGCGGGGTCCATCCCCATGCGCCTGGCCAACTCATCGACGATTCGCTGTGGCCGCACGCCCGTCGACAGGATCTGCAGCGGTCGCGACACGGAGACGGTTCGCAGCATTTTTGCGATGCGTACGGTTGTCGGAGCTCCACGGCGCTCGATGTTCTCCAGCAGGGCGACGTTGGCCGCCAACAGCGCCTGCAGCGGGGTTAGTTCCATCGGTACCTGGGTGAACTCGGCACCGACGGCGTCGGCGTACGTGTTGACCTCGGCCAGCAGGAGGAGATCCTTACTGGGGAAGTAGTGCGCCACGGTCCGCGGCGAGACATCCACTGCGCTGGCTATCTGCTCGACCGTGGTGCTTTCGTAGCCCTGGTTGGCCACCAGACTGACGGCTGCCTCGACGAGCTTCGCGCGCGTTTGGCGCTTCTTGCGTTCCCGCACGCCGTGACTCTGCGCCGAATCCCCCATCCAGTGATCGTATCGGGTTGCCCGTATGCGGGCGACAGGTGGCGAGTGGTTCTCATGGGCAGCGTTGCGCGGCGAGTTCCAGGCGCACACCGAGCAGCCTCACCGGCTGTCGGAGTTCGAACAGGTCCAGTAGCTCGACTGCCGTGGCCGTGATGACACCGGGGTCGACGCCCGGCTGTGCGAGCTTGCGTATCTTGGTTCGCGTGTAGAAGGAGGAGGTGCGCACAGTGACCGCGACGCGGGTCGTGATGCGGTGCTGTGCCACGATTTCGGCAAGTGTCTGCTGTGCGAGGACGGCGATAGCCGATCTCATGTCGTCGATGTCGGTGAGGTCTTGGGGGAAAGTAACGACGTGGCTGCGCGAGCGTGGCACCCATGGTTCGGGACGGACCTCGGTTTCTCCGCCTCCCTTGGCCAGTAGCAGGATCCAGAGGCCGGTCCGCGGGCCGAATGTCGACGTGAGCAGCTCGGCGTCCGCGTCGGCGAGATCCCGGACCGTGGTAATGCCCAGCGCGTCAAGCTTCTTCGTGATCTTCGGCCCCACTCCCCATAGAGCGTCGACGGGCCGGGCGCCCATGGCGTCCATCCAGTCAGCACCGGTGAGGGTGAAGACGCCGCCCGGTTTGGCGAAACCGGTAGCGACCTTGGCCCGCTGTTTGTTGTCACTGATCCCGACCGAGCACGACAGTCCGGTCTCGGTGAAGATCACGTCCCGCACGCGGCGGGCCAGCGTTTCCGGGTCGTCGGTTTCGGCAGCAAGGTATGCCTCGTCCCATCCCCACACCTCAACCGGATGGCCCAGGTCACGCAGAAGGGCCATCACCTGATCGGAGGCTGCGTCGTAGGCCGCGGCATCGGACGGCAAGAAGACTGCGCCGGGGCAACGGCGGACGGCGGCCCGCAGCGGCATGCCCGCGTGTATGCCGAACTGACGAGCCTGATACGAAGCGCACGTCACGACCTTTCGCGGCTCGGCTGGATCGCCGTTGCCCCCGACAATGACGGGAAGCCCGATCAGATCGGGTCGGCGGCGCAATTCCACCGAGGCCAGGAACTGGTCCAGGTCGACGTGCAGGATCCAGATGGCGCTCACCTGCCGCACAGCTTGCGTGCCAGGCTCTCCCACGCATCGGTCAGCCGGTCGAGGGTCAGTCCGCGGCCGTCGAGCCGGTACTCGATGTAGTCCGCGTCCAGCAGCGCCAGCAGTGCATCGGCCTGTGCGTCGAGGTCCCCGGTGGTGCCTGCGGCCTCGAGCAGTACGCGCACATGCGTCCGCAACACGGCGGTGGGCGCGTTGCGACGCGTCCGCGGGTCGCGGTTGGCCGCCGACAGCAGGATGTGGTGGGCGTGGGCGAACCGGATGCGTTCCCGGCCGAACGCCACCAGTCGCTCCAGGGGCGTGGCAGCCGGACCTAGAGGCGGCGGCCCGAACAGGAACGCCTGCTGACTCGCCCGCTCGTCCTCGTCGAGAAGTTCCATCATCAGGCCGGCCCGGCTGCCGAATCGGCGGAACACCGTACCCTTCCCCACGCCGGCGGTCCGGGCCAAATCGTCCATGGTGACCGCCTCGGCACCGTGCTCGGCAATGAGGAGGCGGGCGGTTTCGAGCAGGCGCTGGTGATTGCGTGCCGCATCACCGCGTGGCTGACGCGCCTCCTGATGCAGTGGTAGCTCGCGAGTCCTTGCGCTCATGACGCGACCGTAACTCAATGCGGCTCAATCGGACTACAGTCCGATTGACGCCGTGACGCGGCGGTCATCGGCGGGGCGCGGGGGGCCGCAGAAGTTCGCGGCCGAAATTGGCGCAGGCGTGACTGGGCGAACCCGCGGGCGGTGTGTCGGGACCTGCCCACAGGATTTGCTGTGGATCGACAGCGCTGCCGTCGGCGAGTTTCTGTCGGCACCTGGTGGTAGACACGTATACAGAGCATCCTTCTCCGGTGTGTGTGATCTGCGACACGCCGAGGGGGCGGCGGATCAAGGGTTACGACCAGGGAATTTCATGAATGTTGTTCAGAACATCTTGTATGCCTTCGCAATGTCGGACACCAGGTGTAGTGTCTGTCAGGCCGACACGCCCCGAACGTTCACATGTCGGCCGGACCGCAGAGGACAGTGCATCCGCCAGGATCGCATTGTCTGGACCCGGTCTCCGGCGCAGGTCATCTCGGGGTCGTGCGGTGTGCAGAAGAGCAATCAGTATCGCCCGTTGAGTCCATGACAGTTCGCTGAACTTGGCCGAGGAGCCGCGTCGAAGATGAGCATCACCGTGTACACCAAGCCCGCGTGCGTGCAGTGCAACGCCACCTACAAGGCGCTGGACAAGCAGGGCATCGCCTATGACGTCATCGACATCACCATGGATTCCCAGGCCCGGGACTACGTGATGGCACTGGGTTACCTCCAGGCGCCCGTGGTGGTTGCCGGTGGTGATCACTGGTCAGGATTCCGCCCCGACAGGATCAAGGCTCTGGTCGGAGCCATCGCAGTCGGCGCATAAGCGATCACCACTGTTGAAGGAGGGGACGCCGAGATGGCTGGGAGCAATCTCGTCTACTTCTCCAGCGTGTCGGAGAACACCCACCGGTTCGTCGAGAAACTGGGCCTGCCCGCCACGCGTATTCCTCTGCACGGCCGCATCGAGGTCGATACGCCGTACGTCCTGGTCCTGCCGACATACGGCGGCGGTCGCGCCGTTCCGGACATCAACAGTGGTGGCTATGTCCCCAGACAGGTCATCGCGTTTCTCAATAACGAGCACAACCGATCGTTGATCCGCGGCGTCATCGCCGCGGGCAACACCAACTTCGGCGCGGAATTCGGGTACGCCGGGGAGGTCGTCTCCCGCAAGTGCGGCATCCCGTATCTGTACCGCTTCGAACTCATGGGTACCGCGGACGACGTGGACGCCGTCCGTGCGGGCCTGGCTGCATTCTGGAAGGAACAGACGTGCCACCAATTGTCTCAGCTGCAGAACCGGTAATCTCCGGCGCGCACTTTCGCCCTGGTTCCGGGCCGGGGGAGCACGACTACCACGCGCTCAACGCGATGCTGAACCTGTACGACGCGGACGGCAGGATCCAGTTCGACAAGGACATCCGGGCGGCGCGCGAGTACTTCCTGCAGCACGTCAACCAGAACACGGTGTTCTTTCACAATCAGGACGAGAAACTCGATTACCTGATCCGGGAGAACTACTACGAGCGCGAGGTGCTCGACCAGTACAGCCGCAACTTCGTCAACACACTGCTGGACCGGGCGTATGCCAAGAAGTTCCGGTTCCCGACCTTCCTGGGCGCGTTCAAGTACTACACCTCCTACACGCTGAAGACCTTCGACGGGAAGCGTTTCCTCGAGCGGTTCGAGGACCGCGTCGTCATGGTGGCGCTGACGCTGGCGGCCGGCGACACCGCGTTGGCCGAGAAGTTGGTCGACGAGATCATCGAAGGCCGTTTCCAGCCGGCCACCCCGACGTTTCTCAACTCCGGCAAGAAGCAACGTGGCGAGCCGGTCAGCTGCTTTCCCGCCGGAACTCCCGTGGATACCCCCAATGGCCCACAGGCGATCGAAACCCTGCAACCGGGCGACCGAGTTCTGTCGCATGACGGGTCCTATTCCGTCGTCGAATCCGTCATCGAGAATACCAATGACCAAGCCCTGGTCTCGATCTCGCATTTCGGTCATAAGCAGCCGATTCGATGCACGCCCGACCACCCCATCCTGGTTTGGACAACGCGCGAAGTCGAAACTCTCATCGATGGTGACGGTGCCGACCCGTTCAACGGATTCGTGTGGCTAGCTGCGAAAGACGTGCACCCCAGCGACTTCATCGTGACGGCAGCGCCGCTGGACGATCGCGAGCGGCGTGTCTTCGACCTGATGGACCACGTGGGGCCCGGTGCGCATGAAGAAGTCGACGGGCTGATCCGCAAGGTGAACTCCGACAAGACACACCGGAGTAAGCAGCGTGACCGGATCGAGTTCGTGTCAGTGAACCGCTACGTCCAGGAATCGTACGATCTCGGACTCATCTTGGGCTGGTACGTTTCTGAGGGCCACATCTCGAAGCGGTCGAGTTCAAAAGAATTGCCGTCTGACGGCATTCATTTCACGCTTGGCGCACATGAACTCGAACACCAGCAGCAGCTGGCCGCATCATTCAAGCGAGTATTCGCGGCCGATCTGTCCGTCCAGCAGAGTGGGTCGAACCAGTTGGTGCGCATGGTGTGCAACAGCAGAATCGTCGCGTCGCTGATTCTTTCCATGACGGGAACCGGAAAGAACTCGAAGCGGTTGTCGTATGACGTTCTGACAGCGGAAGAAGAGTTCCAGCGCGGGTTGCTGGCCGGGTTGTTCCGCGGGGGCGGATGCTGCACAACCGGCGGCATGATGCTCGATCTGGTGAACCCGGAATTGGTTGATCAGGTCCAATTGGTTCTTCGCCGTCTGGGGATCACGTCCATCGTCCGCCAGTACGTGAATCAATCGGGCAATGTTGCTGGTCATGTCTTCGTTCCTGGGCAGCCCGGGACGAACGAAGAGTTCATTTTCGACGTCGGCACGAACCTGCACAATTACGTGGGCCGCAAGGGGGCGTCGCGTACGACGTATCAGGTTGTCCACGGGCGGCACGTATACGGAGTCCGCGGGGTAGAGCGTACGCAGGAAATTCCGGAGGAGGTGTACAACCTCCACGTGGACGGCACGCATACGTACACGATTCGCGGCACCGTCGTGCACAACTGCTTTCTGTTGCGCATCGAAGACAACATGGAATCGATCGGCCGCTCAATCAACTCGGCGCTGCAGCTGTCCAAGCGCGGCGGCGGAGTAGCGCTGCTGCTGAGCAACATTCGTGAGCACGGTGCGCCGATCAAGAATATCGAGAACCAGAGTTCCGGCGTCATCCCGATCATGAAGCTGCTGGAGGACTCGTTCTCCTACGCCAATCAGCTAGGCGCACGCCAGGGCGCCGGGGCCGTGTACTTGCACGCACACCACCCCGACATCTACCGGTTCCTGGACACCAAGCGTGAGAACGCCGACGAGAAGATTCGTATCAAGACGTTGAGTCTCGGTGTGGTGATCCCTGATATCACCTTCGAGCTCGCCAAGCGCAACGATGACATGTATCTGTTCTCGCCATATGACGTCGAACGCGTCTACGGGGTGCCGTTCGCCGACATCTCGATCACCGAGAAGTACTACGAGATGCTCGACGATGCGCGTATCCGCAAGACCAAGATCAAGGCCCGCGAGTTCTTCCAAACGCTGGCCGAGTTGCAGTTCGAGTCCGGCTACCCGTACCTCATGTTCGAGGACACGGTGAACCGGGCGAATCCCATCGCCGGCAAGATCACGCATTCGAACCTGTGCTCGGAGATCCTGCAGGTATCGACGCCTTCGGAGTTCAACGAAGACCTGTCGTATTCCAAGGTGGGTAAGGACATTTCGTGCAATCTTGGGTCGCTGAATATCGCCAAGGCCATGGATTCGCCCGATTTCGCGCAGACGGTCGAGGTGGCCATCCGGGCGCTGACGGCGGTTTCCGACCAGACCTACATCACATCGGTGCCCTCGATCGAGCGGGGCAACAACGAGTCTCACGCCATCGGCCTGGGGCAGATGAACTTGCACGGCTACTTGGCCCGCGAGCGGATCTTCTACGGCTCGGACGAGGGTATCGACTTCACCAACATCTACTTCTACACGGTGCTCTACCATGCGTTGCGCGCATCGAATCGTATTTCGATCGAACGGGGTACGCGGTTCGCAGGCTTCGAGAACTCCAAGTATGCCAGCGGTGAGTTCTTCGATAAGTACACCGATCAGGTCTGGGAGCCGAAAACCGACCGTGTGCGGCAGTTGTTTGCCGAAGCCGGCATCGCCATCCCGGCACAAGATGACTGGAAGCGACTCAAGGAGTCGGTGCAGGCGCACGGTATCTACAATCAGAACCTTCAGGCCGTGCCGCCGACCGGGTCGATTTCTTACATCAATCACTCCACCAGTTCGATCCACCCGGTCGCGTCGAAGATCGAGATCCGCAAGGAAGGCAAGATCGGCCGCGTCTACTACCCGGCGCCCTACATGACCAACGACAACCTGGAGTACTACCAGGATGCCTATGAGGTCGGCTACGAGAAGATCATCGACACCTATGCGGCGGCCACGCAGCACGTCGATCAGGGGCTGAGCCTGACGCTGTTCTTCAAGGACACCGCGAACACGCGCGACGTCAACAAATCGCAGATCTACGCATGGCGAAACGGCATCAAGACGCTTTACTACATTCGCCTTCGCCAGATGGCTCTTGAAGGCACCGAGGTCGAAGGCTGTGTGTCCTGCATGCTCTAGCCGAGTCGACGATGCCGCGTGAGGGACGGGCGCGGTTGAGGAGCGAGGCAATCCGCTTCAGCCGAGTCGACGATGCCGCGTGCACACTGTTGACTCCCACGCGACGCATTCAGCCAGCAGAAGCGGTCCACGAGTAGAGCCGCTCACAGTGTGGGTTCGTGGGCGCCCCTGGCGTCCACGGAAAAATGGCTATTTTGCCTGCGTAACCGGGGTGGCAGTGGAACCATCCTGCTATGCCCGCGTCAGGCGGGAGAGGGCAGAGGCAGCGATGGGTTCCGGGGGTTCGGCCGCGTCGGCGCTTTTGTCGGTGAACAACTTGGAGGTCGTCTATGACGACGTGATCCAGGTTCTCAGGGGCGTCAGCCTGACCGTGCCTGAAGGCCAGATCGTCGCACTGCTCGGCGCCAACGGGGCGGGCAAGACCACGCTGCTGCTGGCAGTGACGGGACTTCTCGACGTCAATGATGGCGAGATCACCAAGGGCTCAGTGGTTTTCGACGGGCAACCCATCCACCGCGAACGGCCGACCAAGATCGTGGCGCTGGGCATCAAGCAGGTGATGGAAGGCCGTCGCGATCTTCGCCGAACTCACCGTGGACGAGAACCTGCGGATCGGTGGTCATGTGGCGCCCAAACGGCTACGCGAGAACCTCGAGCGGGTCCACAATCTGTTCCCTGTGCTGGCGCAGAACGGCAAGCGCACCGCCGGATACCTTTCCGGGGGTGAGCAGCAGATGCTCGCGATGGGTCGGGCACTCATGTCGCAACCGCGCTGCCTGCTGCTTGATGAGCCGAGCCTCGGCCTCGCGCCTATGATCGCGCAGCAGATCCGCGATCTGATCGTGGAGATCAACGCGGCCGGGACGACGGTACTGCTGGTCGAGCAGAACGCCACGATGGCACTGTCCATCGCCGACCACGGGTACGTCATGGAGAACGGCAAGATCGTGATGGACAAGCCGGCGGCCGAATTGTTGGAGGACGCCGACGTGCGGGAGTTCTATCTCGGACTGGGCGCCGAAGGCGCTGCCAAGTCCTTCCGCGACGTCAAGCACTACAAGCGCCGCAAGAGGTGGCTGTCATGACCGCGGGTCAGCGGAGCCGGCCGCCGCCCAGCCGGAGGTTGGGATCCCCGTGCTGGAATTCGACGACGTCCAGCTGTCCTTCGCGGGCGTGACGGCCATCGACGGGGTGTCGTTCACGGTCGGCGGCAACGAGCTGTTCGCGATCATCGGCCCGAACGGCGCCGGCAAGACCTCGATCTTCAACGTGCTGTCCGGGGTGTACCGCCCGCAGTCCGGACGAGTCACCTTCGCGGGTGGCGAATTACTCGGCAAGCGGCCGCATGAGATCGCCGAGCTGGGGATTGCTCGCACATTCCAGAACATCGAGCTGTTCTCCAACTTGACCGCGTTGGACAACCTCATGCTCGGCCGCCACCACCACAACACCTACGGCGTGCTTTCCTCGTTTTCCTGGCTCGGCAAGGCTCGCCGGTGCGAGCTGCTCAACCGGAAAGCGGTCGAGGACATCATCGACTTCCTCGAGCTGGAGCGGTGGCGGAGGTTCCCCGTCGGCCAGCTGCCCTACGGCGTGCAGAAGCGCGTCGAACTCGGCCGCGCGCTGGCCATGCAGCCCACGCTGCTGCTGCTGGACGAGCCGGTCGCCGGGATGAACCTGGAGGAGACCGAGGACATGGCTCGCTTCATTCTCGACGTCTGCGACGAACTGCGCATCCCGATTATCATGGTCGAGCACGACATGGGGCTGGTGATGGACCTGGCCGAGCGTGTACTTGTGGTCGACTTCGGCAAGCCGATCTGTACCGGCACCCCGCGACGAGGTGTCCACCAACCCAGACGTGATCAGGGCCTACCTGGGCCAGCAGCATGAAACCTCCAGGGGTGCGGTATGACCACCGTTGCTGCGCAGATCAATACCAAGGTCACCACCGTGGCCAGCCGGGTCCGCGACCGGGGTCGCGACATGGGAGACCGGATCGCGTTGCGGGAGAAGGACTTCGGCGTCTGGCAGGAGGTGAGCTGGGCCGACTACTGGAATGACGCCGAGCTGGTCGGGCACGCTCTGCTGGCGCTGGGTATCGAGCCGGGCGACCGGGTCGCGGTGCATTCGGAGAACCGCCGTGAGTGGCTGTATTCCGACATCGGCGCAATCGCGGTGCGGACCATCACCGTTGGCCTGTACCCGACGAATCCGCCGCCCGAGGTGGCCTACCTGCTGTCGCATTCAGGCGCCCGGGTGCTGATCGCCGAGGACCAGGAACAGGTGGACAAGGCGCTGGAGGTTCTCGACCAGCTCCCCGACCTGGAGAAGATCATTTACCTTGAGCCGCGCGGCATCCGGCACCGCTACACCGATCCCATACTCATGTCGTGGGAGGACTTCCTTGCCCTCGGGGCTCGGCACCGCGAGTCCGATCCAGAGGCCGTGACCCAGCGGATGGCCGAGGCCACCGAATACGACGTGGTGACACTGGTTTACACCTCCGGCACCACCGGGCCTCCCAAGGGAGCCATGCTCACGGTGTCGAACGTCGAGTACTGCATCAAGGTGCTCGTCGAGGGCGGGGGCTTCGCGTCACCGCCACCATCCGACTTCGGACGTCATGTTGTCCTACCTACCGCTGTGCCATGTTGCAGAGCGGGTCTTCACCACCTGGTTCTCCGCCAGCGCCGGCATACAGGTGCATTTCGCCGAGTCGATCGAGACCGTGCAGGAGAACCTGCGTGAGGTGCAGCCGACCATTCTCTTTGGCGTGCCGCGCATCTGGGAGAAAGTGCTCGCCGGAGTGCGGATCCGGATCGACTCGGCAACCTGGCTCAAGCGCGCGTTCGGTCGATTCTGGTTGCGAGTGGCCGACGGCATCGCCGAGACACTCGTACACACCGGCGGTCGGCACACCGTGGGTTCACGGGTGCGGTATGCGATCGGTTGGCTGTTCTACTACCGGGCGCTGCGGGACCGGATCGGCATGCGCAAGGTCCGGCACGCGGTTTCTGCCGCCGCCCCTATCGCACCCGAGGTGTTGCGGTTCTTCATGGGCATCGGTGTGCCGATGCATGAGGCGTATGGGATGACCGAGAACACCGCCGTCGCCACCGCGAACAGGCCGGGCCGGGTGAAGCTCGGGACGGTGGGCGAGCCGCAGGCCGGCATCGAGCTGCGCATCGACGAAACCACCGGGGAGATCCTCACCCGGCATCCGGGAACCTTCGCCGGGTACTGGAAGAACGAGGAAGCCACCGCCAGAACCATCGACGCCGACGGCTGGCTGCACACCGGCGATGTCGGCGAGTGGGTGGACGGCACCTTCGTGAAGATCACCGACCGGATGAAGGACATCATCATCACCGCGGGCGGTAAGAATATCGCCCCGTCGGAGATCGAAAATGCGCTCAAGGCCTCGCCATACATCAGGGAGGCCATCGTGATCGGCGATGCGCGACCGTATCTCACCGCGTTGATCGGCATCGAGCTGGACACCGTCGGCCATTGGGCGCAGGCGCGCAGGCTGCCCTACACCACCTACCGCGACCTCGGCGAGAAGCAAGAGGTTCTGGCGCTTGTCCAGTCCATCCTCGATGAGGTGAACGCACGGTTCGCCAGGGTCGAGCAGGTCAAGAAGTTCTCCATGCTGACCAAGGAGTTGGACCACGAGGACGGCGAGCTGACCGCGACCCAGAAAGTGAAGCGCAAGGCCATCGCAACGCTGTTCGCCGACCAGGTCGAGGGCATGTACCGATGACCGAACTGGTGCAGTGTCTGGTGCGCGGGCTCGGCGACGGCTCGGTGTACGCGCTGCTGGCGTTCGGCTTCGTGATCATCTACAAGTCGATGGGCGTGATCAGTTTCGCCCAGCCGGCGTTGATGCTGTCCGGTGCGGTGCTCGTGACCTATCTCGTCACAACCGTGAACTTCTACCTCGCGGTGGTGCTGGCCGCCGCGGCGGTGGCGCTGCTCGCAGTGGGCGTGGAACGGACCGTGCTGCGCCCAATGATCGGCAAGCCGGTGTTCGTCATCTCGATCATCACGCTGGGCATCGACATCGTGATCAGAGTGGTCGTCAACGCCTACATCGGACTCGACGTCCGCCCGGTGGGCGCCCCATGGGGACTGTCCACGACGCGGCTGCTCGGAGTCGAGGTGCAGCAACGGCACCTGGTCATGTTTGCTCACCATGATGGTGCTGGTCGCCATATTGTTCGCGTTCTTCCGGTACTCGCGGATGGGTCTGGCGATGCGCGCGGTCGCGTTCGATCAGGAAGTGGCTCTGGCCCAAGGAGTTTCGGTGGGCTTGGTGTTCGCGCTGTCATGGGCGATCGCAGGAGTGCTCGCCACGATCGCCGGGGTGTTCGTGTCTACCGGCGCCGGGCGTCGACCAGCAGTTGTGGATCACCGCGTTGAAAGCCCTGCCGGTGATCATCCTCGGCGGACTGGACTCGCTGGGCGGAGCGCTGATCGCCGGCCTGGCGATCGGCGTGATCGAGTCCCTCGTCGCCACGTACGGAGCGGACATCGCCCCATGGCTGGGCGGCGAGTTCTCCTTGGTCACACCGTATCTGGTGATGATGATGGTGCTGCTCGTGCGGCCGTACGGGCTTTTCGGCACGCGCGAGGTGATCCGGATATGACCCTGTTCATCGGGAAGTCCATGCGGACCAGGTTCGGCCGCCCGGAGTTGTACACGTCCTATTCACAGGACATGGCCCTGCTGAACACCACGCCGAAGAAGGTGTTCGTCGGCGTGGTGCTGGTGCTCGCGCTGGCGATGACCTACTCGGTCGATGACGACGTGCTGCAGTTGCTGGCCACCGGATGCGCGCTGGCGATCGGGGCGATCGGTTTGAACATCGTCACCGGGTACGCCGGCCAGGTGTCGCTGGGCCACGCCTTTTTCGTCGCCGTCGGTGCGTACACCGCAGCAGTGCTGTCCGGCGACCCGGACGGGCGCGTACTGGGCTTCGGGATCACCGAGGTGCCGGTCTGGCTGTTGGCCGCCGGGACGATGTCAGCGCTGGCCGGCGCGCTGGTCGCTCCACTGGCCGTGCGCCTGCGCGGGCTGTACCTCGCGATCGTCACGCTCGGCCTGGTCTTCATCGGGCAGTACGTGTTTCGGGAATGGACGCAGATGGCGGGCCCGCCGGACATCGGCCGGCCCGCGCCGGTGGCCACGCTCCTGGGCACCCGCATCGACGTCGACGGGCCGTCGATGACCCGCGTCCAGCAGCTGTACCTGCTGATGCTGGTCCTCCTGGTGATCTTCGCCCTGCTCGCCCGCAACCTCGTGCGATCGCGAACGGGCCGGGCGTTTGCCGCGATCCGAGACCGGGATATCGCCGCCGCGGTGATCGGGATCAACCTCACCCGGTACAAGGTGATCGCATTCGCGGTTTCCTCGTTCTACGCAGGGGTCGCCGGCGCGCTGCTCTACGTCATCCCGCAGACGTTCACGGCGGGCAACTTCAACCTGCTGATGTCCGTGCAGTTCATCGCCATGATCCTGATCGGCGGCGTCGCAACGATTTCCGGCTCGATCATGGGTGCGATGTTCATCACGCTGCTGCCGCGAATCACCGCGGAATTACCCGCGGTAATGCCCTTCATCAGCTCCAGCGCGACCGGTGGCGGGATCACCGTCGTTCGGGTCGAGGCCATCCTCTACGGACTACTGATCATCGGGTTTCTGTTGTTCGAACCGAAAGGCTTGTTCGGAATATGGACCCGCGTCCGCAATTACTGGAAGGCGTGGCCGTTCTCATACTGAGGGCGGCCGGAAAGTGAGGCGTCCCATGGCCATTCGACGAAGCATGGTCGCGGCGATGGCGGTTCCGCTGGCGGTCGCACTCGCGGTCCCCGGCTGCCGGTCGCAGGAATCGACCACCGCTCAGACCGGCAAGGATGGCACCAAGGTCGATTTCGGGGTCACCAACGAGCCTTGCCCGCAGGCGATCGACAAGAGCAAGGGTTGCATCTACCTGGGCACGATCAGCGACCTCACCGAGGGACCCTTCAAGGTACTCGCGGTACCGATCACCGATGCGCAGAAGGCATTCTGGAAGCGGGTGAACGAGCAGGGCGGCATCGGCGGCTACGAGATCGACGTGACCACCTACGTCAAGGACAACAAGTACAACCCGCAGGTCCACAACCAGGTGTACCAGGAGATCAAGCCCAACATCCTGGCGCTGGCGCAAACCCTCGGCTCGCCGCAAACCGCGGCCATCCTGCCGGATCTCAAGTCCAGCAACCTCGTCGCGGTTCCGGCCTCGTGGACCTCATTGTGGGCCTTCGAGGATGTCGTGCTCGAGTCCGGCACGAACTACTGCATCGAGTCGATGAACTCGGTTGACTACGCGGCCGACAAGCTCGGCGCCAAGAGCATCATGGCCGTGCACCTGGCCGGCGACTACGGCGACGACGCCGCGGCCGGCGCGAGGGTCGCCGCGGAGAAACGGGGGCTGAAGTTCACCGACATCAAAACGGCCTCCGGGCAGGACAATCAGGCGGGCGCGATCGACGCCATCGTGTCCGGCAACCCCGACGTCGTCATCCTCACCAATGGCCCGACCGACGCCGCGGTGATCATCGGTCAGGCAGGTGCACGCGGTTACCAGGGCAAGTTCATCGGCACCAACCCCACCTGGAACCCCGGCCTCCTCAATGGTCCCGGCCGCGGCAACGATCCGCGCGCAATACCTGCAGTCGGCGCCGGTGCAGCCCTTTGGCTCAAACACTCCCGGGCACGAGGCGATGCGGGCGGCGCTCGGAGATGTGCCGCAGCCCAACGACGGCCACACCGCGGGCTGGGTGTTGTCTTACCCGCTCAAGGCGGCGTTGGAGAGGGCGGCGGAGAACAAGGACCTCACCCGAGCTGGGCTACTCGCCGCGGCGAAGTCACTGACCTCGGTGGACTACGAGGGCATGCTGCCGGCGGGCGCAGGTAATTACAGCGGTACCCCGAACGACAACGTGTTCAGACAGAGTGAGATCCACAAGCCCGACGGGGCCGCACCGTCCGGGATCAGCGAGCTGGAGCCGTTCTTCACCGGACCGACCGCCAAGGACTACAAGCTCGAAAAGCCCTGCTACCAGTAGACTTTCGGGTACGGGCCGGGTGACGATCAGGTCTGGGTGCCGACTACCGACCGTGTGCGCCAGTTGTTTGCCGACGCCGGCATCGACATCCCGGCACAAGATGACTGGAAGCGACTCAAGCAGTCGGTGCAGGCGCACGGCAGCTACCCGGCGCCCTACATGAGCAACGAGAACCGGGAGTACTACCAGGATGCCTATGAGGTGGGCTACGAGAAGATCATCGACTCCTATGCGGCGTGAGGATCGGCGCCGTTTGGGCGCTGCGACACCCGCGAGGCTCTAGCAAAGTGGCGGTCTTTTGAGCCGCCTGCGCCGACAGCAAAGATGTTGGCGCACGCCTCGAAGAGCAAGGAATTGGGCCGGACTGCGCACCTTGCCGTGGTGAAAATCACTGACCTCGGTGGTTTAGGCGTGCTACCTGCAGGTCACCCTGAACTTGGGTTGGTTCATGGTCGCGGCGATTCCGACGGCGAGCCAGTATGGGTGAGGCATGGCTCTGTTCTGTCCGATGGCCGCCACCACGTAGAGGAGTGCTCTCGTCGAAATTGGAGTTGCAAATGTCGAAGCACGTACGCGCCCCGGTCGCCGCTGGGTCGCCCGCGTGGCCAAGCATGCGGTCGTCGTACCCGTTGCCGGCGGCACGGTGGTCGGCATGGTGCCGCCCTCGTGACTGACCTGACGGGGCGGCCCCACGGTCCTGACACGCCATCGGATCGCGTCGCCGGTCAACAGCGGCAGAAGGTGCTGGGCCTTTTTCGCAATGCGCAACGACCCATCGACGTCCAGCATGTCGCGCAGAGTCTGCAGATCCACGTGACGACGGCGCGTTTTCACCTCGCGACGCTGGAGAGTCAGGGGATGATCCGGCGAGGGGGCGAAACGAGGACCGGGCGGGTCGGACGGCCCAGGCTGACTTACGAATTGGCTCCCAAGCTCGATCATGCCGAAATCGTGTCACTGCTCGCCGTGCACCTGGGCGGCACGCCGCAGGAGCGGGAACAGCGTGGTCAGCGCATCGGTGCGGATCTGGCACATCGCATGCGTTTGGCGCGCAAGCGAAACGGCATGTCGACCGCCGACTTGGTGTTGGCAACGTTAGGGGAACTCGGATTCCGGGTGCGTTCGGTGCTGACCTCATTCGGCGAGGTGACGGCGCAAATATGCACCTGCCCATTGGCCGAGGTCGCAGCGTCTGCGCCCGAGGTGGTCCGCGGGATCCAGCAGGGACTCATCCAGGAGGTGATCGACCTGAACGCCGATGTCATCGGAGGACGCTATTGCGCCGCTGTCGCACCGGATCCGCGCGCGGGTTCGTGCGAAGTCAGTCTGGTGTTACATCCGACGCCGACGAGATTCCGATCCTGAAGCTGCGCGCAATGTGACGCCGGGTTGCGGTCGGTCGCATCGAGCGGCCAGGTCAGTGGGGGTGCGGGGCGTACAGTTTGACCGTGCGGATAGGTCCCCGGCCGAGATCGAAGCCTGTCGGCGAGGCAGTCGTCGGAAAGGTCGACGCGCGCAGTGAACGGTGGCGCGAACACCGCAAGAAGGTTCGCGCCGAGATCGTCGACGCCGCGTTTCACGCGATCGACCTACGCGGACCGGCGGTGAGCGTACGTGAGATAGCCGAGCTGGCCGGAACTGCCAAGCCGAAGATCTATCGGCACTTCACCGACAAGTCCGACCTGTTCCAGGCGATCGGTGAGCGACTGCGCGACATGTTGTGGGCCGAGATCTACCCCGTGATCAATTTGACCACCGATTCGGCCGACGAGGTCATCCGGCGCAGTGTCGAGCAGTACGTCAATCTCGTCGACGATCACCCCAATGTGGTGCGTTTCGTGTTGCAGGGCAGCTTTCCCGAGCAGGCCGAAGCCACCATGCGAGCCGTCAACCAGGGCCGCGAGATCACGCTTGCGATGGCGGAGTTGTTCCACAACGAACTGCGCGGAATGTCACTCGACCGCGATGCGCTCGAGTTGGCCGCTCACGCCACCTTCGGAGCGGCGGCATCGGCCACCGATTGGTGGCTGGGTCCGGGCCCCGAGAGTCCGCGGCGGATGCCACGGGAGAAGTTCGCCTCGCACCTGAAGACGATCATGATGGGGGCGATCATGGGCACGACGACACTGCTGGGCATCCGGATCGACCCGGCAATGCCCATCCATAGGGCTGTCCCGCGCGAGCGGGTCCGCTGAGCTGCGGATGGATCGCGGCGGCGTCGACAGGTACCCAGTACCGCTGGTTCCGGGTAATGTGGCCCCATGAGCGCAACGCAGCCCGTTCACACTCGCGCCCTGATCATCGGCACCGGCTTCTCCGGCCTGGGCATGGGCATCGAGCTGCAGAAGCGCGGCGTCGAATTCTTGATCCTGGAGAAAGCCGATGAGGTCGGCGGCACCTGGCGCGACAACACCTATCCGGGTTGCGCCTGCGACGTGCCCTCGCACCTGTACTCGTTCTCGTTCGAGCCGAAGGCTGATTGGAGCCGGGTATTCGGCGCCCAGCCGGAGATTCTCGGTTACCTCAAGGGGGTTGCGGACAAGCACGGGCTGCGCCGCAACATCCATTTCGGTGCGCATGTCGATCGGGCACACTGGGACGACGCCGAATATCGCTGGCACGTCTTCACCAAGGACGGCCGGGAGTACGTCGCCCAGTTCCTGATCTCCGGTGCCGGGGCACTGCACATTCCGTCACTGCCGCCCATCGCGGGCCTCGAGGATTTCGCAGGGCCCCTTTTCCACACCGCGCAGTGGGA
This sequence comes from uncultured Actinomycetota bacterium, assembly GCA_963846905.1. Classification (GTDB taxonomy): domain Bacteria; phylum Actinomycetota; class Actinomycetes; order Mycobacteriales; family Mycobacteriaceae; genus Mycobacterium. Next base: position 40,821 of record CAWJYB010000030.1, on the reverse strand, counting down.
CCATGGCGTCGATCTGGCCGGTAAACGCGTCGCCGTCATCGGCACCGGAGCCAGCGCCATCCAGGTCGTTCCCGAACTCGTCAAGATCGTCGATCAGCTGCAGCTCTACCAGCGCACTCCCGCTTGGATCAAGCCGCGGATCGACATCGCCTTCCCGTCCGCGGTGAAGCGATTGTTCGCGGTCGTGCCGGGGGTGCGCTCGGCCTGGCGGGCCGCGACATTCTGGACGATGGACGCCAGGGCGCTGGCGCTGGCAAAGTGGCCGGTGCTGGTGAACGTCCCCGCGCTGATGTACAAGGCCAACATGCGCCGTTACGTCCGCGATCGCGACCTACGCGCCAAGCTCACACCGCACTATCGGCCCGGGTGCAAGCGGATCCTGATCTCGTCCGACTTCTATCAGGCCGTCGCCGATCCGAGGACCGAACTCATCACCGAGGGCGTCGCGCGGGTGACCGGCCACAGCATCGTGACCGTCGACGGCACCGAACGCGATGTCGATGCGATCGTGCTGGCGACCGGCTTCCACGTGACGGATTCGTTCCGCTATGTCGGCATCAAGGGCGCCCACGGCGAAGATCTGGTCGACCGATGGAGCCGCGAAGGGGTGGTGGCCCATCGCGGCATCACCGTTGCCGATGTGCCCAACCTTTTCTTCCTGCTCGGGCCCAACACCGGGCTGGGACACAACTCGGTGGTCTTCATGATCGAATCGCAGATCCGCTACGCCGTTTCGGCGATCGATGCGGTGGACAAGGCCGGAGCTCAGGCGCTTGCACCCACACGCGCCGCCCAGGACGCGTTCAACGCGGAGTTGCAGCACGACCTTTCGGGGACGGTGTGGAACACCGGCGGGTGCCGTAGCTGGTACCTCGACGAACACGGTGTCAACCGGTCGTTGTGGTCGGGGTTGGCTTCCGAGTACTGGCTGGCCACCAGGTGGTTCAAGTCTTCGGAGTACCGGTTTCTCGGCGTCAGCCACGACACGCCGACACAACATGTCGGCGTCCGAACCGTTGTCGCACCCCACCGGTAGTGTCTGTCGTGCCGGTTCCGGCGATCATTCACCTGGGGCGAGACGAGCGAAATGAGGCTGTGGTGTCCGAGCGAATAAAGCTCGTCGACCGTGTTTCGGCGATCAACTGGAACCGCGTCCTCGACGAGAAGGATGCCGAGGTCTGGGACAGGCTGACCGGCAACTTCTGGCTGCCGGAGAAGGTTCCGGTGTCCAACGACATCCCGTCGTGGAACACTCTGACCCCCGCCGAGAAGCAGCTGACCATGCGGGTGTTCACCGGCCTGACCATGCTGGACACCATCCAGGGCACCGTCGGAGCGGTCAGCCTCATCCCCGACGCACTGACCCCGCACGAGGAGGCGGTCTACACCAATATCGCGTTCATGGAATCGGTGCACGCCAAGAGCTACAGCAACATCTTCTCCACGCTGTGCTCGACGCTGGAGATCGACGAGGCGTTCCGCTGGTCGGAGGAAAACCCCAACCTGCAGCGCAAGGCCGAGATCGTGCTGGAGTACTACCGCGGCGACGAGCCGCTCAAGCGCAAGGTGGCCTCGACGCTGCTGGAGAGCTTCCTGTTCTACTCGGGCTTCTACCTGCCGATGTACTGGAGCAGCCGGGCCAAGCTGACCAACACCGCCGACATGATCCGGTTGATCATCCGCGACGAAGCCGTGCACGGCTACTACATCGGCTACAAGTACCAGCGTGGGCTGGCCATGCAGGACGAGGCCAAGCGGCAGGAGCTCAAGGACTACACCTACGAGCTGTTGTTCGAGCTCTACGACAACGAGGTGGAATATACCCAGGACCTATATGACGATGTCGGGCTGACGGAGGACGTCAAGAAGTTTCTGCGCTACAACGCTAACAAGGCGTTGATGAACCTCGGCTACGAAGCGCTGTTCCCGCGCGACGAGACTGACGTGAATCCCGCCATCCTGTCTGCGCTGTCGCCGAACGCCGATGAGAACCACGACTTCTTCTCCGGGTCGGGTTCCAGCTACGTCATCGGCAAGGCCGTCAACACCACCGACGAGGACTGGGACTTCTAGTCTCTGCTGTTCCGATGTCTAAACCTGAGGCAGGTCTGCCGTCGTCAGCAAACGGTCCGTCGGCCTTTCCGAAGTAGCCTCTGAGCGCTTTTGCCCACATTCTTTACGGTGTGGGCGTGACGGACGTTCAGGCGTATGAGACCAAGCAGGGCAAGCGATACCGCGTTCGGTACCGCACCCCGGATAACCGGGCAAACCGACAAGCGCGGCTTTCGCACCAAGCGTGAGGCCGAACGGTTCGCCAATACCGTCGAGGTCGCCAAGACTCCGGGGTGAGTACGTCAACCCCGCCGATGCCCGTAGGACCATGGATGCCCTCGGGCAAGCCTGGCTGGACCGCCAGAAGGGCGCTCGGGATTGCTGCGGTGAAGCGCGCTCACTACGTGCTGTCGCAGATTCTCGCCGATGCCGGCGCCGACAACCTCATCCCCAAGAATCCCGCCGCTGGCCTGACGCTGCCCAAGACATCACTGCAAGCCGCATGTGTACCTGACCCACCAGCAGGTGGACATTCCCGCCGGTGGGGCGGGGGATCACGGCCCTCTGGTACTGATGCTCGCCTACACGGGCCTGCGCTGGGGCAAGGTGGTCGGCCTGCGAGTGGGGGATCTGGACCTGCTGCGCAAGCGTGCCCTGATCCACGAGAACGTCGTGCAATCGGGCGGGCAGATGCATGTCGGCACGCCCAAGGCCCACAAGCAGTGGGTCGTGCCCTGCCGGAGTTCCTGGTGCCGCTACTGGCACGCCAGCGTGAGGGCCGGAAGTGTGCAGATCTGCTGTTCGGCGACGGTGAGTATCTGCGCCGACCGCATGCCGTCTCGGCGGGCCCCAATGTCAAGGCGGCGCAGCGGATGTTGGGTCACGCCAGCGCGGCGATGACGCTGGATGTCGACACCTCTTCGGCGACGACGTGGAGGCCGCGGCCACCACGCTCGATAAAGCCCACTCGGCAGCAACGCCGAAAACTCATATCGTTCGCAATTATCGGTGCCGCTTCGGGTGGTCGCAGGTAATGACATCGGACGGTAGCTGTCCCATAGGTGAAAGTCTTTTGTGCGCAACAGATTTGGACTGGTTTCGCCGTCGTATTTGTCGGTCAGTTGCTGGTCATCGCACCATGACGACTCCGCGCGAAGGACGGATCTGACATTTCCGTGGGTCGACACGGGGTCGGCGTCATTGAGCCTGGAAGCGGACGTGTCAACGGAACTGACGTCTCAGTCGCATCAACCCATCGCTTTCGAGACTCGCGGACCGATGTGAGCAAACCTCGCTGCACAACCACGCCGGTGCGATGCGGTAAGTGGTCGCCAAACCCTCACGGGGCCAATCCCCGTAATGTGTACCCAGGATCATGCTTCGCAGTCCGACCGGCAACCGGTGGCTAGGCGCGAATGTTGGTGAAGCTAGACAACGCAACGGGCGACCGTCGGACCGGCCTGAGTTGTGCGTTGCTCGGCCAACTTAAGAACGCCGTCGCAGGCGGGGTCATGGGGGTGAGATGGCGGCGTTGTCTGGCCATCCCTATCAAGCTCGGTCAGGTGCGCCCACTCCTTCGCGGGGTCGTGATCGGTCTTGTGGCGAGCGGCGTCGGCGCGGTGCCGCGCGCAGCTTGTCGTGAGTCCACTCGCTATCCGTATGGCGGTAGCTCGTGGTGTCCATCGGTGTGATGCGCTCCGGCGCGGCACGGCCGGTGTGGCATGGAGTGCATGGAGCACCGGAGCCTTCAGTGCGCTTCAGGGGTCGGGTGATAAGTTTCAATCTTCACCGACTCAGCGGGGGCAGAAGCCATGCGGACAGCCCAGAACACGATTCTGGTGACAGGCGGCGGGTCGGGGATCGGTCGTGGCCTGGCTGAATCGTTTCATCGGCTGGGCAACCAGGTGATCATCGCTGGCCGCCGCCGCGAGCAGCTGCAGAGCGTGGCAGAGGCCAATCCCGGAATGCAATCGCTGACCTTGGACCAAAGCGATGCCGCAGACATCGAGCGTTTCGCCACCGAGGCAACACAACGCCACCCGGAACTCAACGTTCTGATCAACAACGCGGGTATCCAATACAGCGAGAACCTCACCGCTGGCCGTGTCGCCGAAGCCGAAGCCATGATCGTCACGAACCTACTTGGTCCCATACGCCTGACCGCCGCGTTGCTGCCGCGCCTGCTCGCTCAGCCCCGTTCAGCCGTTCTCAACGTCACCTCGGCGCTGGCCTTCCTGCCCAAGGCGCAGGTGCCAACCTATTGCGCCACCAAGGCCGCGCTGCACTCCTACACCCAATCGCTGCGGTTTCAACTGCGCAACACCGCGGTCCAGGTGATCGAGATCGTGCCGCCGGGGGTCCAGACCGGCCTGCGCGACGAGCGAGTCGACGAACCCGACGCTATGCCCCTCGATGAATACATCGCCGAGACCATGGCGCTGCTGACCGAGCAGCCCGAGGCGACCGAGATTGTCGTGGACGCCACAAAACCGCTCCGGTTCGCCGAACGCGACGGCGTCTACGAGCAGCGCTACACCGACTTCAACACGTCCCGCTCGCCCTGACAGGCGTCGGCGCTGCGTCGCAGCGGTCCGCCACACCAGACGTTGTCCACGCGACCGCGAACGCCCCGTCCACACCGGCAGCGGTCCCCAACGCCCTCGGTGGCGGGGTGGTGCTGGTCGACCTAGCGGCCGGCACGGTCCGACTGGTGGCCGACAATCGGGGGCAATCAGCGGCTGCGACCGGTCGAGCAGGATTCATAGCCGCTGGTGAACACGCGGTGAATGCCATAGTAACTGTGCCGCCCGTGCTGGCGCCGGAAGCTCCGAGTCGCCACAATGGCCATCGTGGCACCGTTACCGCTTCTCCATTCCATCGTTGACTGGCTGCGTGCGGGCTACCCGGACGGAGTTCCGGGGGCTGATCGCGTGCCGCTGCTGGCACTGCTTCGCACCACGCCGCTGACCGAGGACGAGATCAAGCAGGTCGTTCGTAACCTCACGGCGACGGATTCGCCGGCAATGGCCGACGGCATCATCGACCGCGACGAGATCGCGGCCTTCATCGAAGACTTCGCACACCACGACGCGGGCCCGGAAAACGTCCGCCGAGTCGCCGCGAAGCTCGCCACCGCCGGCTGGCCACTTGCAGGGGTGAACGGCAACTCGGCCGCCGCCCCGGAAGCCGGCTGATCGTCGCTAGATCGTCGAGGCGTCGATGACGAAGCGGTAGCGCACGTCGCTGGACAGCACGCGCTCGTATGCCTCGTTGACGTAGTCGGCGTCGATCACCTCGATCTCCGGGGTGACGCCGTGGGCGGCGCAGAAGTCGAGCATCTCCTGGGTTTCCGGAATGCCGCCGATCATCGAACCGGACAGGCTGCGCCGCATGCCGGCCAACGGCATCGGCGGCACCTGCATCGGATGTTCGGGCATGCCGAGTTCGACCAGTGTGCCGTCGACCTTCAGAAGACCCAGGTAGGCGCCCAGGTCCAGATTGGCCGACACGGTGTTGAGGACCAGGTCGAATCCGCCTTTCAACACCGCAAAGGTGGCCCGGTCGTTGGTGGCGTAATAGTGCGCGGCGCCCAGTCGGAGACCGTCTTCCATTTTCTTCAGGGACTGACTCAGCACGGTCACCTCCGCTCCCATCGCGGCGCCCAGCTTGACGCCCATGTGACCGAGCCCGCCCAGGCCGATGATTGCGATTTTCTTTCCCGCTCCGGCGCCCCAATGCCGTAGCGGGGAGAAGAGCGTGATTCCCGCGCACAGCAGGGGAGCCGCCTTGTCCAGCGGAATCGCATCGGGGATCGACAGTACGTAGTTCTCGTCGACGACGGTGGCGGTGCTGTAACCACCGTAGGTCGGCGTGCCGTCGCGGCCGGTCGCGTTGTAAGTGGCGATCATTCCGCCGCGGCCGATGCAGTACTGCTGAAGTCCGGCCCGGCAGTTGTCGCAGTCACGGCACGAGTCGACGAAGCAGCCCACGCCGACGCGGTCGCCGACCTTGAACGCGGTGACATCGGAACCGACTTCGCTCACCACTCCGGCGATCTCATGACCGGGGACGACGGGGTATTTCGGTGTGCCCCATTCCGCACGCACGGTGTGGATGTCGGAGTGGCATATCCCGGCGAACTTGATGTCGATCGCCACGTCATGCGGACCGACATCCCGTCGCACGACGGTGATCTTGCTCAGCGGCGCGGTCGCCGAACCGGCGGCGTAGGCGGGAACGGTGGTCATTGGTGCCCTCCAAGTGTTGGTAGTGCTGACACACGTCGCTTCGCGAACAAGTGCGGACGCGACACGTGCGCGCCTCGATTCGGGCAACGTCATCCGATCGCAGAACAATCCCGGCTCAGTTGACCGGGGCGTTGATCCAGCGGAGATCGTCGAGGATTCCGCGGGCAGCCACCAGGCCCTGGCCAGTCTGCCAGACCTCGTTGTTCACGATGAACACCCGATTGTCCCGATAGGCCGACAGGGCGCGCCACGCATCGCTGTCGAGCACCTCGGCGGCGCGTTGCTTTGCGGCGGGAGAGTCGAACGAGACGTAGACGATGTCGGCATCGGCCGGCGCGAAGTCCGCGGCGGCCAGTTCGGCCTCGCCGGAGCCGATCTCCAGGTACGGCCGGTCGGTGAAGTGTTGCGAGGCTGGACGATCCACACCGGCTGCGGCCAGCACGGATGCCGGGAAGTTGGCGGCGCCGAAGACCCGCACGGCATCCGGGGCGAACTGAACGACCGAAGCCTGGTGGTGCTCGGCATCGGCGTCGGCCCCCACCTGCTTGGCCTGGTCGGTGAATGCGGTGATCAAATCGCCGGCCGCTACGCCGCGGCCGGTGGCGGTGCCGACGGCGCGCAGTGTCTCCTGCCAGCGCGCCCCCGGCTGGCCGGTAAACACGGTGGGCGCGATGGCGGCGAGCTCCTCGGACGCCGGGGGCGTCAGCGGCGGTGAGCCGAGTATCAAATCGGGCCGGGCCGCCGCGATGCCGGCCGGGTCCGGCGCGCTGCCGCCCCACGGCGGGCAGGTCGTGGATGACCGTGCCGAGATAGGACGGCTGGGCTCCGGGCTGACCGGTGCCGGTGTCGGGGACCGCCGCGGCAACGATTCGCGACTGCAGGCCCAGTGCGCACAGCGCATCGAGCTGGTCGCCGGACATCGCCACTATGCGCTGGGGGTCGCCGGGCACGTCGACCTCACCGCGCTCGGTGCCACTGGGGACTCGCCGCACCGGTTCACCGGGGTCGAGGGGCGCCGGCTCGGCGGGGCAGGACTGGTCGGGCCTGCGCTGATTTCCCAGGACTCCGGCATTGGCAACCTTTGTGGTGCTGGTGATCACACCTCTGCCGGGCGATGCGGGCGTGAAGCCCTGGGGTTTGGAACACGCCACGACCACCACCGCCATCGCGGTGACGATGGCTGCGGCAAAGGCAATGCTAGTGGCATGCACAGCAGGGCGGGGATGGGCCGAGCGCACGGCCCGACGGTAACACCGTCCCCGCTCCGACCTGGATTTCGACATCTACGACGGCTTTCGACATCTACGACGGATTGTCGGACCCGGGCCGACAGATGCGGCACCGGGAGGCTAGGATTCTGTTGACGATCCGCGAGGTTTGGAGGAGCTGTTGACCGCCGAAGCGCCCCCGATTGGTGAACTCGACGCCACGCGTCCATTCAAGGAGCGGATGGGCCCGAAGGGCAATCTCGTCTACAAGCTCATCACGACCACCGATCACAAACTGATCGGCATCATGTACTGCGTCGCGTGCTTCATCTTCTTCTTCATCGGCGGCCTGATGGCGTTGCTGATGCGGACGGAGCTGGCCATGCCGGGCCTGCAGTTCCTGTCCAATGAGCAGTTCAACCAGCTATTCACCATGCACGGCACCGTCATGCTGCTGTTCTACGCCACGCCGATCGTGTTCGGGTTCGCCAACCTGGTGTTGCCGCTGCAGATCGGCGCCCCCGACGTAGCCTTCCCGCGGTTGAACGCATTCTCGTTCTGGTTGTTCCTGTTCGGCGCGATGATCGCCACCGCCGGCTTCGTCACGCCCGGCGGTGCCGCCGATTTCGGCTGGACCGCGTACACGCCGCTGACGGACGCGATCCATTCCCCGGGCGTCGGTGGCGACATGTGGATCATGGGCTTGGCCGTCGGCGGCCTGGGCACCATCCTCGGTGGCGTCAACATGATCACCACCGTGGTCTGCATGCGCGCGCCAGGTATGACGATGTTCCGGATGCCGATCTTCACCTGGAACATCCTGGTGACGTCGATCCTGGTGCTACTGGCCTTCCCGATCCTGACCGCCGCGCTGTTCGGCCTGGCCGCCGACCGTCATCTGGGTGCCCATGTCTACGACCCGGCCAACGGCGGCGTCATGCTGTGGCAGCACTTGTTCTGGTTCTTCGGCCACCCAGAGGTCTACATCATCGCGCTGCCGTTCTTCGGGATCATCACCGAGATTCTGCCGGTGTTCAGCCGCAAGCCGGTGTTCGGCTACACCACCTTGATCTATGCGACGCTGTCGATCGCGGCGCTGTCGGTCGCGGTGTGGGCCCACCACATGTACGCCACCGGCGCGGTGCTGCTGCCTTTTTTCAGCTTCATGACATTCCTGATCGCGGTTCCGACCGGTATCAAGTTCTTCAACTGGATCGGCACGATGTGGAGAGGCCAGCTGACCTTCGAAACGCCGATGCTGTTCTCGGTGGGCTTCATCGTCACCTTCCTGCTCGGCGGCCTGTCCGGTGTGCTGCTGGCCAGCCCTCCGCTGGACTTCCACGTCAGCGACAGCTACTTCGTCGTCGCGCACTTCCACTACGTGCTCTTCGGCACGATCGTGTTCGCGACGTACGCCGGCATCTACTTCTGGTTCCCGAAGATGACCGGGCGGTTGCTCGACGAGCGGCTGGGCAAGCTGCACTTCTGGCTGACGTTCATCGGCTTCCACACCACCTTCCTGGTGCAGCACTGGCTCGGTAACGAGGGCATGCCCCGCCGTTATGCCGACTACCTGCCCACCGACGGGTTCACCACGCTAAACGTGGTCTCCACCATCGGCGCGTTCATCCTCGGCCTGTCCACCATCCCGTTCACCTGGAACGTGTTCAAGAGCTGGCGCTACGGCGAGGTCGTCACCGTCGACGACCCATGGGGCCACGGCAACTCCCTGGAGTGGGCAACCAGCTGCCCACCGCCGCGGCACAACTTCACGGAATTGCCGCGTATCCGGTCGGAGCGTCCGGCGTTCGAGCTGCACTACCCGCACATGGTCAAGCGGATGCGGGTCGAGGCCCATGTAGGGCGCGCGCACGGCCCTGCCGACGGCGATGTGACGCGCCTCGACGACGAGAACGTCCGTACCTGAACCGGTGACGATGTCGAAGGTGTCGGTGCTGATCACCGTCACCGGGGTCGACCGACCCGGCGTGACGTCTGCGCTCTTCGAGGTGCTGTCACGACACCGTGTGGACCTGCTCAACGTCGAACAGGTGGTGATCCGCAAGCGCCTGACTCTCGGGGTGTTGATCGCCTGCTCGCCGGCGGTTGCCGCCGACACCGGATTTCCCGATGAGGTCACCGGCGCCATTCGTGCGTTGGGTCTCGACGTCACGATCGAGCGCAGCGATGGTGACCCGGTCATCAGCGATCCGTCCACCCACACGATCGTCGTTTTGGGCCGCCCGATAACCGCCCAGGCGTTTGGCATCCTGGCCCGCGCCGCGGCTGGGCTGGGAGTGAATATCGACACCATTCGTGGCGTCTCCGACTACCCGGTGACCGGCCTGGAATTGCGGGTGTCCGTGCCCCCGGGGGTGGGCGGGCAACTGCAAACCGAGCTGGCGAGAGTCGCGGCAGACGAGGGCGTCGATATCGCGCTGGAGGACTACAGCCTGGAACGACGGGCCAAGCGGCTGATCGTGTTCGACGTCGATTCGACGCTCGTCCAGGGCGAGGTGATCGAGATGCTGGCGGCGCGCGCCGGCGCCGAAGCCGAAGTCGCTCGAATCACCGAAGCTGCGATGCGAGGGGAACTGGACTTCGAGGACTCGCTCCGGGAGCGCGTGGCGACGCTGGCAGGCCTGCCGGAGGAGGTCCTCGACGAGGTCGCCGACGAGCTGGAGTTGACGCCGGGTGCGCGTACCACCCTGCGCACGCTGCGCCGGCTCGGGTTCTACTGCGGCGTGGTATCCGGTGGATTCCGTCAGGTGATCGAGCCGCTGGCCCACGAGCTGATGCTCGACTACGTGGCGGCCAATGAGCTTGAGATCGTCGGCGGCAAGCTGACCGGCCGTGTGATCGGTCCGATCATCGACCGGCCGGGGAAGGCCAAGGCCCTGCGCGACTTCGCCCAGGCTGTCGGAGTGCCGATGGAGCAGACGGTCGCAGTCGGTGACGGCGCCAATGACATCGACATGCTCGCCGCCGCCGGTCTGGGTGTGGCGTTCAATGCCAAGCCCGCGCTGCGCGAAGTCGCAGACGCTTCACTGAGCCATCCCTACCTGGACACGGTGTTGTTCATCTTGGGCGTGACCCGAAGCGAGATCGAGGCCGCCGATGCGGTGGACGGAATGGCGCGGCGCGTCGAGATTCCGCCTCCGTAGCCGGGCGGGTGGATCCACGGCCGGTCGCGGAGCCCGACGACGTCGCGGGGCTATACGACGGGAGCCGGGCGAGGTGCCGGCCGGTGATCCGCCGGCTCCGGTGACCTGGGCCCAGGCGCGCGCGAGCACCGAGACTCCTTCGGTCAAATTGTGTTTCGGGCAGGGTGTAGGGCACGCGAATGTAACGTTCGAGGGTGCCGTCGACGCCGAAGCGGGGTCCGGGCGGAATGTCGGCACCGAGCCGCAGGGCGGCCGCCGAAAAGGCCGAACTCACGGGCGAGGGCAGCCGAATCCACAGGGAAAGCCCACCGGTCGGCAGGTCGGCGTTACACGGCCGCCAATCGGGCAGCCGCTCGGCCAGGGATGTGCTGCACCAGGGTCTTGCGCATTCCATCGGCTGGACCATCGGTTTTGCCTCCGCGGTAGTCGGCGTCGCCGTATTGCTGGCCTGGGTTCCGCTGCGGAACCGCCCGGGTATCGGTACGGTCGCCAACGTCGTCGTCATCGCGGTAACCGTCGACGCATCGCTGTCGATGTTGCCCACGCCGACGACCCTGCCGGTGCGGGTGGCGACGATGATCGGTGCCGTTGTGCTCAACGCGCTCGCGACGGTCCTCTACATCGGTGCCGGGCTGGGGCCGGGGCCGCGTGACGGCCTGATGACCGGTCTGGTCGCACGAACCGGACGGTCCGTCCGGCTGGTCCGGACCACCATCGAGGCAACGGCGCTGGTCGGAGGCTGGCTGCTGGGTGGAACTGTCGGCGCGGGAACCGTGGTTTACGCGTTCGGCATCGGTCCTCTGGTGCAGCTGATGCTGCGGCTGGCACCCGTGGACTGCTGGTGCGCAGCGGCTGGTCGGGACTCGGGGTGACCGGAGCAGATGCTCGCGGGACGGTCCGGACAGCGGGGGACGCGGCCGCGGCCTGCGGGGCCGGCGGTTGACCCAAAACGGCTGGCTACCATGAGCGGGTGTCCTCGACGCTCCCCGATTCCCCCGCCGACCCCGACCTGCTGATCGACCTCCGGAAGGTTTCGCTCCGACGGGGCGGGCGGGTGCTGGTCGGACCGGTCACCTGGCAGGTGGAACTCGACGAGCGCTGGGTCGTCATCGGCCCGAACGGGGCGGGCAAGACCTCGCTGCTGCGGATCGCCGCCGCGATGGAGTATCCCTCATCGGGTGCCGCCTACATCCTGGGGGAGCGGCTCGGCCGCGTTGACATGTCGGAATTGCGCGCCCGCATCGGGTTGTCCAGTTCGGCCCTGTCGCAACGCGTTCCCGATGACGAGAATGTCCTGGATCTCGTGGTGTCGGCGGGCTACGCGGTGCTGGGCCGCTGGCGTGAACACTATGAAGACGTCGACTACCGGCGGGCCTTGGACACCCTGGAGAGCCTCGGAGCAGAACACCTGACCGACCGCACGTACGGCACACTGTCGGAGGGGGAACGCAAGCGGGTGCTCATTGCCCGCTCGCTCATGACCGATCCCGAGCTGCTGTTGCTCGACGAACCGGCAGCCGGCCTGGATCTCGGCGGGCGAGAGGAACTGGTGGCGCGGCTCGCCGACCTGGCAGCCGATGCCGATGCGCCGGCGGTGGTGCTGGTCACCCACCATGTCGAGGAGATCCCGCCGGGTTTCTCACACTGCCTGATGTTGTCGGAGGGCAACGTGGTCGCAGCCGGCCTGCTGAGCGAGGTGTTGACCGCCAGAAACCTGTCGCGGGCATTCGGCCAGTCGATCGCCGTCGATGTCATCGATGGCCGCTACTTCGCACGGCGAGTCCGCCGCCGGGCGGCCCACAGGAGGGGACGTTGAGAGAAGATCGGGCACCGCTCGCCGCCCGGCCGGCGGCCACGGTGATGCTGGTCCGCGACGCCCCAGCCGGCATCGAGGTGTTCTTGATGCGGCGCCACCGCGCGATGGAGTTCGTCGGCGGGGTGATCGTGTTTCCCGGCGGCGGCGTCGACGACCGGGACCGCAGCGCCGACATCGACTGGCACGGACCACCGCCGTCATGGTGGGCGCACCGGTTCGGGGTCGACGAGGATCTGGCGCTGGCCCTGGTCTGTGCGGCTGCCCGCGAGACCTTCGAGGAGTCCGGGGTGTTATTCGCGGGGCCGGCCGACAACCCCGACGGCATCGTCGCCGACCCCGGCGTGTACGCCCGGGCCCGGGCCGCACTGGCAGACAATTCGCTGTCGTTCGGGGCCTTTCTGCGCAGCGAGGGACTGATGCTGCGAGCAGATCTGCTGCGGCCGTGGGCGAACTGGGTGACGCCGGAGGCGGAGCGCACTCGCCGCTACGACACCTATTTCTTCGTCGGCGCCCTGCCCGTGGGCCAGCGCGCCGACGGTGAGAACACCGAATCCGACGAGGCGGGGTGGGCGACCCCGGCGGGGGCGCTCGACGACTTCACCGCCCAGCGGACCTTCCTGCTGCCGCCCACCTGGACCCAGCTGGACTCGCTGGTGGGCCGCTCGGTCGCCGAGGTGTTGGCGGTCGAACGCCAGATCGCCGCCGTGCAGCCGACGTTGACCATGCGCGGCGGGAATTGGGAGATCGAGTTCTTCGACAGTGCCCGCTACAACGCCGCGCGGGCTGGGCGTTCGCCGTGAGCTCGCGGGAGTTCGTCTCGGTCCACACCGACGGCGACCGCCCGGGCATTGGCACGCTGCTGCTGAACCGCGCGCCGACGAACGCCCTGACCCGACAAATGTTCCGGGAGGTGATCGCCGCGGCCGCTGACGTGGCGAGCCGTGCCGACATCGCGGCTGTGATCCTGTTCGGTGGCCATGAGATCTTCTGTGCCGGCGATGACGTTCCCGAGTTGCGCACCCTTGATTCGCGCGAAGTCGCGATGGCTGCGGAGGTGCGCGACGAAGCCATCGAGGCGGTGGCCGCGATTCCCAAGCCGACCGTGGCCGCGGTGACCGGGTACGCGCTGGGCAGCGGCCTCACCCTGGCGCTGGCCGCGGATTGGCGGGTCAGCGGCGACAACGTCAGGCTCGGGGCGACGGAGATCCTGGCCGGGTTGATTCCCGGCGGCGGTGGTATGGCGCGCCTGGCCAGGGCGGTCGGGGCCGCCCGCGCCAAGGAACTGGTGTACAGCGGGCGGTTCGTCGACCCGCAGGAGGGTTTGGCTTTGGGCCTCATCGACGAGGTGGTCGCGCCGGACTCGGTCTTCGATGCGGCCGCGGCCTGGGCCCAGCGGTTCGTGGACGGCCCGCCGGTCGCGCTGGCCGCCGCGAAGGCGGTGATCGACGGGTTGATGGCGATGCGTCCCGAGGACGTGGCCGCCCAGCGCCGCCGCTACGTGGAGGTGTTCGCGGCAGGCCGGCTGGAGGCCGAGACCTAGGCGTGCGGCGTGCGGGCGGCGGCACGCGGCGACTTGTTCGCGCCGGACGCCGTCCCTGTTGCGGCCGGCACGGCCGCTAGGCTGGCACCTCATGACGAGCACACATCCCGCCCCCAACCCGCATGCCACCGCGGAGCAGGTCGAGGCGGCCCGGAAGGACAGCAAGCTCGCCCAGATTCTCTACCACGACTGGGAGGCCGAAACCTACGACGACAAATGGTCGATCTCCTACGACCAGCGCTGCCTGGACTATGCGCGTGGCCGGTTCGACGCCGCCGTCCCAGTCGAGGTCCAGCGCGAACTGCCTTATGATCGTGCGCTGGAACTGGGGTGCGGTACCGGCTTCTTCCTGCTCAACCTGATCCAATCGGGGGTGGCCAGGCGCGGCTCGGTGACCGACCTGTCACCGGGAATGGTGAAAGTCGCCACCCGCAACGGGCAGTCGCTGGGCCTCGACATCGACGGCCGGGTCGCCGACGCCGAAGGGATTCCCTACGACGACGACACCTTCGACCTGGTGGTGGGCCACGCGGTGCTGCACCACATCCCCAATGTCGAACTGTCCCTGCGCGAGGTGGTTCGCGTGCTCAAACCGGGTGGCAGGTTCGTGTTCGCCGGGGAGCCCACGACGGTCGGCAACCGCTACGCGCGCGAGCTGTCCACCCTGACCTGGCGGATCACCACCAACGTCACCAGGCTGCCCGGCCTTGGCGGCTGGCGTCGCCCGCAGACCGAACTCGACGAGTCCTCGCGCGCGGCCGCACTGGAGGCGGTGGTCGATCTGCATACCTTCGCACCCGATGAACTCGAGCGGATGGCCCGTAACGCCGGCGCTGTCGAGGTCGGCACCGCCAGCGAAGAATTCACCGCGGCAATGCTGGGCTGGCCGGTACGGACATTCGAGGCTACGGTTCCACCGGGCAAGCTCGGCCGGCGTTGGGCCAAGTTCGCGTTCGGCGGCTGGACGAGGCTGAGCTGGGTGGACGCCAACATCTGGCGTCCGCTGATGCCCAAGGGGTGGTTCTACAACGTCATGGTGACCGGGGTCAAGCCGTCCTGAGTGAGGGACTGCGGTTCGTTCTCTCCGACGTAGCATATCTGGCGTCCGACACGGGCGCCGCGGCATTGGGCGAGGCCGACGCCCTGGCGCTGACCGATCGGCTGGCCGACATCACCGCCCTGCGGGTGCGTCACGGAGACCGTGCACCGGTATTGGTGGAGACCACGTTGTTGCGCCGCAAGGCGGCAGCCAAACTTCCCGGCACGCACAACTGGTTGTTCACTGGCGAGGCGCTGCAGCAGGCCACCGCCGGTCCGGTGGCCGCACACCGGGCTTCGCGTCTGGCAGGCCTGGCCGTGCACGACGTCACCTGCTCGATCGGCACCGAACTGGCGTCGTTGCAGCGCACCGCATCGGTGGTCATCGGCAGCGACGTCGACCCGGTTCGGCTGGCGATGGCCCGGCACAACCTGGGCCTCGACTCGGTGGGGGGCGGAGGTGTCCTGCTTTGCCGTGCCGACGCGCTGGCACCGGTCACCCGTGACGCCGTGGTGTTCGCCGACCCGGCCCGCCGCAGCGCGGGGCGACGCCGTTTCGACCCGCGCGACTACCTGCCGGGCCTGGACCGGCTCTTGGACGCCTACCGCGACCGCAGACTTGTCGTGAAATGCTCTCCCGGCATGGATTTCGACGCCGTGCGGGCGATGGGGTTCGAGGGGGAGGTGGAGGTCACCTCGTGGGCCGGTTCTGTTCGCGAGGCATGCCTGTGGCCCAGGGAACTGTCGGAACCGGGCGTCACCCGGCGTGCCGTCGTGCTCGACCGTGATGAGCGCATCACCGACGCCCATCCCGACGAATGCGTGGCCGCACCGGTGGGCCGATGGATCGTGGACCCCGACGGCGCTGTGGTTCGGGCCGGACTGGTCCGCCAATACGCCGTCCGGCACGGTCTCTGGCAGGTCGACCCTGAAATCGCCTATCTGAGCGGTGACGAATTGCCGCCCGGTGTGCGCGGCTTCGAGGTTCTCGACGAGGTGTCGTACGGCGAGAAGCGGTTGCGTGAGGCGCTGGGGATGCGCGACTGCGGGGCGCTGGAAATCCTGGTTCGCGGAGTTGCTGTCGACCCTGACGCGCTGCGGCGCAGACTGCGGCTCCGGGGCGCCACGACGTTGTCGGTGGTGATCATGCGGGTCGGCTCCGGGTCGGCGTCCAGGCCGATGGCATACATTTGCCGACCGTCGCGCTAGCGGCACGCCGTCTTCCGTTGCGCTGCTCGGCTGATGGATACTTGAACGTTTCGTCGCCTAGGCTTGGTAGCGTTGTGCCGTTAGCTACGAGCATGGGAGTGGGCGAGACTGATGGACGCCTCGATCTTTGCCGGACGGGTGTCGTGAGTTCGCCACTGCGCCGGTGGTGGCAGCGTGCCGACCACTACTACTGGATGACCGCTGTGCTTGCGGCGCGCGGTGCGCAGACCGCCACGTGCCGCATGATGGCGGCGGCAACCATTGGATTCGGCGTGATCCCGGCGGTGATGATCCTCAGCCCCGCCGGTCCGCAGGGCCGGGGCAACCAACTGATCGCATTGATGGTCGGCGCGATCTGTGCGGCGCTCTCGGTGAGGTGGCTGCTCAGGAGCTGGCCTTCGAAGAAGTGGTCCATCTTCTACATCGTGACGCTCTCCTCCTGCATCGCCGTCACCTGCCTCATCCAGTCGCGGACGATCGCCGGGATGCTGGGCTGTGGCGCCTTCGCCGCGGTAGCAGGGTATGCGGCGTTCTTTCACACCCCGCGCATCATGGCGTTCAACGCCGCCGTGGCGTTGGTGACGATGACCGCGCTGGCCGTGCAGTTGGCCAACAAAGGAGATGTGGTTCTGGCGGTGTGCGCCTTCGCGTTGGTGGTACTGGTCAACATTCTGGTGCCCACGGCGTTCCATGCACTGGTCCTTCCCCTGGTTGGAGCCGTCCCGACAGTGGAGATCGACGAGCTCACCGGGCTGCTGAATCGCGCGGCGTTCTACGGGCGGACGTCGGAGCTGCTCTCGGTGCGGGGCCGCTTCGATGATCGGCATCTCGTGATCGTGCTGGTGGCGCTGGACAACTTCAGTCTGCTCACCGGCACCAAGGGCGATACTGCCGGTGAACGGGCCCGCATCGCGGTCGCGCGGACGCTACGCGAGAGCACCCGGGGCGGTGCGGTGCTGGGGCACAACACCAATTCCGAATATCTGATTGCGGACACGTTCCCGTCTACCGACGTCAGTCCGCTGGTGGAACGGGTGCGCGGCGCGATCGCGACCACTCCGCCCCGGTTGACCGCAAGCATCGGGGTTGTGACGACTCCGATGCGTCTCGTCGCGGACTTGCCGCCTGATGACGTGCTCGACGAACTCATCGAGATGGCCGAGGCGGCCCTGGGCGAGGCCCGCCGCGCGGGCGGCAATCAGGCCCGGTACACCGAATGCTCCGCACCCAGGGGTCTGGACGACCGGGGATCGGACAACGACGAGTCCTGGTGAGTGGGGCGGCGTCAACTGTGCGGCGCGAAGCTGTACACCTGGCCGTCGCTGGTGGCCGCGACCACCCGGCGATCGAGTCCGACCGATACGCCAACCGGGAATCCGGTCGCGTCCGGCAGGGGGTAGCGGTTGACCGTGCCGCCGTCGGAGGGGGAGAAGGCCAGCAGCGCCATGCCGGCCTCACCGTCGCGTACCACTGTGTAAGCGATGTCGGAACCTGCCTGTGCGGCCGTCGTCAAGGGCATGACGTCGGCACGGCGCCAGAGCACCTCGGCATGGTTTCCGGCGTCATTGATCGCGGTGAGGGCGGTATCCGGCCCGCCGCCGGCGAGGATGATCGCTGAGGGCGCCACCGTCGGCGGGGTCTGCGCGAGGAAGTCCAACGGCACGGACCATTTCACGGTGCCGTCGGAAGAATTCAGGGCCCACAGCGCCCCATTGCGGCCGTTGACGTATACGGTTTCGCCGTCTTTGGACAGCACCGGGCTGGCCAGCACGCCGTCGGTGACCGCGTCGCTGGTCCATTCGCGGGTGAGCAACGGCGCCTGCCCGGGGTGGTAGTGCAACGCCTGCAGCGTCGCGGCCGGCGCCCCGGGTTGCCAGATGGCGACGACGATCAGGCCCGTCTTTGCGGAGAAGGCGGGCGCGGCGGCGATCGGACACTGCGGCAGTGCGGGTGCGCAGTCGGCCAGGCCTCGTTGCGAATCGGTCGGGTCGACGTTGCTCACCAGGTCGATCGGGTTTCCGGTCACTGTGCCGCGGTGAGCGTCGAAAACCAGAACCTGCCCGAGGTGGGTGACGACCAGGAGCTGATCGTGGCCGAGAAGCCGCGGTGTCATCGGCATTCCGATCACCCGTGTACGCCACCGGATCCATTGCGTCGGCGGGTATGACAGCATCAGGCCGGGCTGACCGATGTAGAGGTTGTCGAAGCCGTCGAACAACGCGCTGGCGAAACCTCCGCCCAGCACCATCCTGGTACACCAGCGCTGACGCCCGTTGTTGTCGTTCTCCCAAACCATGAGCGAGCACCCGTGTGCCGTCTGCGCGTTGGCCGCCAGAGATCCCCCGCCGCTGAGGGCGACGGCGGCGCCCAGTTCGCCCCGGGCCGACCGCGTCCAAGCGGGAGTGAGCGACCTGGCGCCGGCGGTGGGTGTGTAGCTGCTGTTTTCCGCGTCGCTGTACTGTGCGGGCCAACCGGGTGCGGGCGTGGCTTCCACCCATGCGTCGGTGCCGCGGCAGCCGGTGGCACTCGACACCATCAGCGCCGTCGACGCCAGAGCGACGAGTCGCCGAAGCACCAGTACCGTCCTTTCGTTTCTTAACGCCCGGACGCGCCCCGAACCCCCAGAGGGTAACCCGTCACCGCTGCGCGCTCACGTAGGCTTTGCCGCCATGACGACGATGTGGGGTGCGCCGTTGCACAAGCGGTGGCGCGGTTCGCGGCTCAAAGACCCACGTCAGGCGAACTTCCTGACTGTTGACTCGCTGAAATGGGTGCTGGCCAACCGGGCCTACACACCGTGGTACCTGGTCCGGTACTGGCGGCTGCTGCGGTTCAAGCTGGCCAACCCGCACATCATCACCCGGGGCATGGTGTTTCTCGGCAAGGGCGTAGAAATCCAGGCCGCCCCGGAACTCGCCCAGATGGAGATCGGCCGCTGGGTGCACATCGGCGACAAGAACACCATCCGCTGCCACGAGGGTTCGCTGCGCATCGGCGACAAGGTGGTGTTCGGTCGCGACAACGTCATCAACACCTATCTCGACATCGAATTCGGCGAATCGGCGCTGATGGCCGACTGGTGCTACGTGTGCGACTTCGACCACAAGATGGACAGCATCGAACTGCCCATCAAGGACCAGGGCATCGTCAAGAGCCCGGTGCGCATCGGTCCGGACACCTGGATTGCCGCCAAGGTCACCATCCTGCGCGGCACGACTATCGGGCGCGGCTGTGTTCTGGGCGCGCATGCGGTGGTCAAGGGCGATGTTCCCGACTACTCGATCGCTGTCGGGGCGCCGGCCAGGGTGGTCAAGAATCGCAAACTGGCCTGGGAGACCTCAGCGGCCGAGCGCGCCGAACTGGCAGCGGCGCTGGCCGACATCGAGCGTAAAAAAGCCGCCCGCTGAGGATGCCGGGGTGAGGCCCGCGGGCGCCAGAGCCTATCCCCGGTCCGGCAGCGGCCGCTGGGCGATCGGCCGGCGTGGCTGGGCCCGGCGTTCGGCGCGCTTGGCGCTGCGATATACCCCGGCGGTGCGTTCGGCGACGGTGTGCCAGGCGAAGTCCGACGTGAGCCGATCACGGGCGGCCACCGCCCGTCTCTGCGCCGCGGCGGGATCATCGAGCAGCCCACCGACGGCGGCGGCCAATCCGGCGATATCGCGCGGCCGGTACGACAGGCCGGTCGCACCGTCGATCACGGCTTCTCCGAGACCGCCGGCGTTCGACGTCACCAGTGGCGCGCCCGCGGCGGCGGCTTCGAGCGCCACAATGCCGAACGGTTCGTAGTGAGAAGGCAACACCGCAGCGTCACAGCGGTGCAGCAGTGCCAGCAACTCCGAGTGATTGACGTGGCCAATGAACGTCACCGCCTTGAGCACTTTGTGTCTGCGGGTCTCCTCGATCAGGAAGTCCCGTTGGGTGCCCTCGCCGGCGATTGTCAGCGTGGTGCCCGGATGCGAGCGCCGGATTCGCGGCAGCGCGGCGATGGCGTCATGCACGCCCTTCTCGAACTCCAGTCGGCCGAAGTACAGCAACTCGGCGGGACCGGCATGTGGGCGACGCTCGGAGAACGGCCAGTCGGCGGTATCTATCCCGTTCGGTATCACGGCCACCTCCGGCAAGCCGGGACCGAACAGAGCGGTGATCTCGTCGCGCATCGATGCCGAGCAGGTGATCAACGAGTCCGATTCGTGAACCAGCCAGGATTCCATCGCATGCACCTGCCGGCTCACCGGCCCTGACACCCAGCCGGAGTGGCGGCCGGCCTCGGTGGCGTGAAGCGTGGAAACCATTGGCACATCAAAGAACCCGGCCAGCGCAATCGCAGGGGGCGCCACCAGCCAGTCGTGGGCGTGTACGACGTCCGGGCGCCAGTCCTTCACCCCCAGGCCGGCGCGAGTCATCGCGTGGCCCATCGACAGTGTCCACGCCATCAAGTCGGAGGCGAAGGTGAACTCGTGCGGGTCATGCGCTGCCGCGATCACGCGCACGCCCGCGCAGACCTCGTCGGTGGTCGGGTGGGTGCTGGGATCGGTTCCGGTGGGCCGGCGCGACAGCACGACGACGTCATGGCCGCCGGCGACCAGTTCGGTGGCCAGGTGGTGAACATGCCTGCCCAGACCGCCGATCACCACCGGCGGGTACTCCCACGTCACGATCAGGACCTTCACGGGAATGCTCGTTCACCGCGCGAGCGTGCGCAGAGCCGGCTGAGGCGGCGGCGTGTTGGCCGGGGACACGCACGCCGGCGGCAGAATTGCGCGCGCCGGCGGCAGGATTGCGCACGCTGGCGGCGGGGGTTCATGAACGCGGCAATCGTCGCGCGTCCAGCGCTCCGAACAGGCCGTCGGCGCGGTTCCAGCCTTCGGCGAGACGGGTTGCCGCATCGTGCCGGCCGGCCGCCACGGCACCGGCAATCTCACGGGTTGCGTGGGCGTGCAGGTGGGCGCGGTAGTGGGCGTACTCGGCCGCGGAGTTCTTGCTGACCATGAAGGGCCAGTCACTCGAAACCGTCAACAGCGTCTCGCGCAGGATCTGGTCGGCGACGTAGTCGCGTGGTTTGGCCCCGCCGGCCTCGGGGTGCTGTTCGAGTGCCTTGTCAACCGTGGTCAGCGCGGTGTCGACCACTTCAGTGTTCAGCTGCACCAGGTCGGCCACCTGTTCGCCGGACCACACCTGCCAGTCCTTACCGGAGCCCCAGGAGCCGGGCGGCAAATCCACCGGTGCCCCGGTGAAGCCACGCTCCACGGCCTCGGAGAGAGTGCCGACCTCGATTCCCGCCGCGGGCAGCGCCCGCAGCACCCGCTCCAGCCACAACGGCCCTTCATGCCACCAGTGTCCGAACAATTCGGTGTCGAACGCGGCGATCACATGCGCCGGCCGTCCGATCCGTTCGCTCTCGCCGACCAGGCGCCGCCGTACCACCTCGACGAAGTCGTCGACGTGGACGTCGACCGCGGCCTGAGCACGGTGCGGGTCGTATGGCGCCTTGTCGTCCGACGCGACGTTGCGCCCGGTCACCCGGGCTGCTTTGAGGCCTGTCGCAGCGTCGTAGGTGTGGAAGTCGCGGTAGGCGGCATGCCCGGGATAGCCGGACTTCGGTGACCACACTCGATAGCTGACCTGCAGATCGCGGCCGAACGCGACCACTTCGCTGCAGCCCACCGGGCGTCCCAGCGCGGTGTCGCCGTGCAGCGAGGGGCCGTCCACCATGAAATGCCCTACGCCCGCGGCCGCGTAGTCGCGCTCCATACCCGGGGCGTAGGCGCACTCCGGAGCCCAGATCCCGCGGGGCGCGTGGCCGAATCGCCCCCGTGCGTCGGCCAAGCCCTCGTGCAGGGCGAATTCGCGCAGCCTCGGATGCAGCAGCGGCTGGAAGGGATGCGACAACGGACCGCCGAGCAACTCGACGGTGCCGGCGTCGATGAGGGAACGCAGCAGGGGACTGACACCGTGGCGCCATGACACCGCGAAATCGGCGATCGCGCGTGCCGCTTCGTCGCACTCGCGAATCCCGAACGCGCGCAGGGATGGCGACCGCGACGTGGTTGCCTCCTGTGCGCGCAGGCCCCAGTTGGCCAGCCAACGATGCATGCCGTCGAGGCAATACGGGTCGTCGAGTTGCGCCGCCACCACGGGGGTGATGCCCAGGGTTATCAGGCCGCGGCGATCCTCGCCGGCCAGCCTGCGCAGCACCTGCACCAGCGGCAGGTAGGCGGCCGACCAGGACTGGTAGAGCCACTCCTCGCCAACCGGCCAGCGCCCGTGGTGGGCCAGCCACGGCAGATGGGTGTGCAGGACGAGGCTGAACATCCCGGGGGTTTCCCGCGGGGGGCGATCCGGTCACGAGCGGACCGCCGTCGCCACCAGGTCCAGGCTGGTGTCGACATCCGCGTCGCGGGCATCCAGCAGGTCGAAGTCGTCGGTCCGCACCGCGGCCACATCTGCCAACAGATCGGCGGGCCAGGGCGCATCGGCCAGCGCACGGGCAACCTGGGCGTCGATGATCGAGCCACCGTACTTGGCGTCCAGCGCACGCAGCGCCGGTCCGTGGAACACCCCGCACATCGATGTCACCGTGAACCCGCCGCCATCCAGCAGTTCGGTGAGTTCGGCGGCGCTGAGCTCGCGGGTGTGGAAGGGATTGAGCGGCGTGTCGCTGCCGGGTGTGAAGGTGATCCGGTTGGGCGTCGACATCAGCAGGAGGCCGCCGGGCCGCAGCACGCGGCGGCACTCCGCCACGAATTGTGATTGATCCCACAGATGCTCGATGACTTGGAAGTTCACCACGACGTCGACCGAGCCGTCGGGCAGTGGAAGGTCAGCCAGATTGCCTTTCACGGCCTCCACGCGGGGGTAGCGGTGGCGCACGTGAGTCACCGCCGATTCGTCGTAGTCCACCCCGACGACGCGGCGCGCGACGGTGCAGAGCAGGTCGGCTCCATAGCCCTCGCCGAAGCCGGCTTCCAGCACGTCGCGCCCCGCGCAATGGCCGGCAAGCCGCTGGTACACGACTTCGTGCCGGCGAAACCAGTAGTTCTCGACATCGAGGCCGGGGATCGTGCGCTCTCCGGTCAACGGCAATGACGGCAATGGCCCGCAGCTCGGCGTGGCACGGGTCCCGGACTCCAGGGGACCGTCGGTAACGGAAGCGCTCATGCCAAGGCAGGCTAACGCGCCGCCGTGGAAGACCACACCCCAGCCGCACTGGTTGACGGGTACGGGCAGGCTGAAAACGCAGGCCGACCAGTTAAGGTGTACAAGCGAACCACCAAAGTTACCAATGAGTAACATCGCCGGGTGGGGCCAACCGTGGGCCCCGGGCCCCAAGTCCTTCGCAGTGGCCCGTGCCGCCGCGAAGCCGTCAAGGAGGACGAACCAGAGTCATGACGAACATCGTGGTCCTGATCAAACAGGTGCCAGACACCTGGTCGGAGCGCAAGCTCAGCGGCGGTGACTTCACGCTGGACCGTGAAGCCGCCGATGCCGTACTGGACGAGATCAACGAGCGCGCCGTCGAGGAGGCGCTGCTGATCAAGGAGAAGGAAGGCGGCGAGGGCACCGTCACCGTGCTCACGGCCGGGCCGGATCGCGCGACCGAGGCGATCCGCAAAGCCTTGTCGATGGGTGCCGACAAGGCCGTGCACCTCAACGACAAGGGGATGGCCGGCTCCGACGTGATCCAGACCGCGTGGGCGCTGGCCCGTGCGCTGGGCACCATCGAGGGCACTGAACTGGTTATCGCCGGAAACGAATCCACCGACGGCGTCGGCGGTGCCATTCCGGCGATCATCGCCGAGTACCTCGGCCTGCCGCAGCTGACCCATGTGCGCAAGCTGACCGTGGGAGGCGGCAAGGTCACCGCCGAGCGCGAAACCGACGACGGCGTGTTCACGCTCGAGGCGTCGCTGCCGGCGATCGTCAGTGTCAACGAGAAGATCAACGACCCGCGCTTCCCGTCCTTCAAGGGCATCATGGCCGCCAAGAAGAAGGAAGTCACCACCCTGACGCTGGCCGAGATCGGTGTCGAATCCGACGAGGTGGGCGTCGCCTATGCCGGCTCGACCGTACTCTCGTCGACCCCGAAGCCGCCCAAGACCGCGGGCGAGAAGATCGCCGACGACGGCAGCGGCGGTTCAAAGATCGCCGAGTACCTGGTTGGCCAGAAGCTCATCTAACGACCCTTCGAAGCAAAAAGGCTGAAATATCCATGGCTGAAGTACTTGTGCTCGTCGAGCACGCTGAAGGTGCCCCCAAGAAGGTCACCGCCGAACTGATCACCGCCGCCCGCACGCTGGGTGAGCCGTCCGCCGTCGTGGTCGCCGCGCCCGGCACAGCGGCGGGCCTGGTGGAGGACCTCAAGGCCGCCGGCGCCGCAAAGATCTACGTTGCCGAGTCCGACGACGTGGACAAGGTGCTGGTCGCCCCCTATGTAGATGTATTGGCCGCGCTGGCCGAATCGGTGGCCCCGGCCGGTGTGCTGGTGGCCGCCAACGCCGACGGCAAGGAGATCGCGGGCCGGCTGGCGGCCAGGATCGGATCGGGCCTACTGGTCGATGCCGTCGAGGTCAAAGCGGGTGGGGTGGGCGTCCACAGCATCTTCGGCGGCGCTTTCACCGTCGAGGCCCGCGCCAACGGCGATGTGCCGGTGATCTCGGTGCGTCCCGGCGCAATCGAGGCGCAGTCCGCCGCGGGCGCAGGCGAACAGGTGACGGTCGAGGTTCCCGCGGCCGCCGAGAACGCCACCAGAATCACCGCTCGCCAGCCCGCCGTGGCAGGTGACCGTCCCGAGCTGGCCGAGGCTTCCGTGGTCGTCGCGGGCGGTCGCGGTGTGGGCAGCGCAGACAATTTCTCCGTGGTCGAAGAGTTGGCAGACGCGCTCGGTGCCGCGGTCGGTGCCTCGCGTGCCGCCGTGGACTCCGGCTATTACCCGGGTCAGTTCCAGGTGGGCCAGACCGGAAAGACGGTGTCACCGCAGCTTTACATCGCGCTGGGCATTTCGGGTGCCATCCAGCACCGTGCCGGTATGCAGACGTCGAAAACGATCGTCGCGGTGAACAAGGACGAAGACGCTCCGATCTTCGAAATCGCCGACTACGGCATCGTCGGCGACCTGTTCAAGGTCACCCCACAGCTGACCGAGGCGGTCAAGGCCCGCAAGGGCTGACGACGATGCGGTTCGACGTAGCGAACCGAGGAGGAGTCGGCCAATCAGGCAGGGCTGACGACGATGCGGTTCGACGTAGCGAACCGAGGAGGAGTCGGCCAATCAGGCAGGGCTGACGGCGTAGCAGAGCCTGCGCTGCGGGTACGCTGGACCGGTTATGAGCACCACCGGTCCGGTGTACCTCGACCACGCCGCCACCACGCCGATGCATCCCGTCGCCATCGAGGCGATGTTGGCTGCGCTGGCCACGGTCGGCAACGCGTCGTCGCTGCACACCGCGGGCCGGGCCGCCAGACGCCGGATGGAGGAGTCGCGCGAGAGCATCGCCGCGGCTCTCGGAGCCCGGCCATCCGAGGTGATCTTCACCGCCGGAGGCACGGAAAGCGACAATCTGGCGGTCAAGGGCATCTACTGGGCCCGCAGCGGCTCCGACCCGCGGCGGCGGCGCATCGTCACCACTGCCGTGGAGCACCACGCCGTCCTGGATGCGGTGAGCTGGCTGGCCGAACACGAAGGGGCGCGGATCACCTTCCTGCCCACCGAGAAAGACGGCTCGGTGACGCCGGACGCGCTGCGCTCTGTGTTGGCAGCCCATGACGACGTGGCGCTGGTCACGGTGATGTGGGCAAACAACGAAGTCGGCACCATCATGCCGATTTCCGAGCTGGCTGCTGTCGCAGCCGAGTTCGGCCTTCCGATGCACACCGACGCGGTTCAGGCAGCGGGTCAGCTGCCGGTGGACTTCGCCGGGAGCGGTTGTGCGGCGCTGAGCGTGGCCGCGCACAAGTTCGGCGGGCCGACCGGGACGGGCGCGCTGGTGCTGCGTCGCGACACCGTCTGCGTGCCGCTGGTTCACGGCGGCGGTCAGGAGCGCGACGTCCGTTCCGGCACGGCAGACGTCGCCGGTGCGGTCGGGATGGCCGCTGCTCTGCGTGAGGCGGCCGATGGTCTGGAAGCCGATGGTGCCCGGCTGCGCGTGCTGCGCGACCACCTGATCGACGCCGTGCTGGGTGGCATCGACGACGTGGTGCTCAACGGTTCACGTCAGCTCCGTCTGCCCGGTAACGCGCACTTCACATTCCGGGGCTGTGAGGGTGACTCGCTGCTGATGTTGCTCGACGCCAACGGAATCGAGTGTTCTACCGGGTCGGCATGCACGGCCGGGGTGGCGCAACCGTCCCATGTGCTGTTGGCGATGGGAGCCGACGCCGACGCGGCCCGGGGATCGATTCGGCTGTCGCTCGGCCACACCAGTACCGAGTCCCATGTGGACGCGGCGCTGCAGGTGCTTCCCGCCGCAGTCGAGCGTGCCCGCCGCGCCGCTCTGGCCGGCATGGGTCCGGTGCGCTGATGCGGGTGCTGGCCGCGATGAGCGGCGGAGTGGACTCGTCGGTCGCGGCTGCCCGGATGGTCGATGCGGGTCACGATGTGGTGGGTGTGCATCTGGCACTGACGCCCGCCCCTGCGACACTGCGGACCGGGTCGCGCGGGTGCTGCTCGAAGGAGGATGCCGGCGACGCGCGAAGGGTCGCCGACGTGCTCGGAATACCTTTCTACGTCTGGGATTTCGCAGAGAAGTTCAAGGCTGAGGTGATCGACGACTTCGTCGGCTCCTATGCGCGCGGCGAAACCCCGAATCCGTGCGTGCGGTGCAACGAGAAGATCAAGTTCTCCGCGCTTGCGGCCCGGGCGATGGCTCTCGGTTTCGACACCGTGGTCACCGGTCACTACGCGCGATTGTCCGACGGCCGGTTGCGGCGCGCGGTGGACCGGGACAAGGACCAGTCGTATGTGCTTGGGGTGCTGACCGCGGAGCAGTTGCGCCATGCCGGTTTTCCGGTCGGCGACACCCCCAAGTCGGCCATCCGCCGGGAAGCTGCCCGGCGCGGTTTGTCAGTGGCCGACAAGCCGGACAGCCACGACATCTGCTTCATCCCGTCCGGCGATACCCGCGCATTCCTCGGTGCGCGCATCGGTATCCGCCGAGGCTCCGTGGTGGACGAGGCGGGCACGGTGCTCGCCGAACACGACGGAGTCCACGGTTTTACCATCGGTCAGCGCAAGGGCCTCGGCATCGCCGGGCCCGGGCCCGACGGAGCCGCACGCTACGTCACCGGGATCGACGCCGGCAGGGGCACCGTACGCGTGGGTGCCGTAGCCGACCTCGACGTGTCGACCCTGACCGGCCGCGAGCCGGTTTTCACATCGGGTGTGCCGTTCGCGTCACCCGTGGAATGCCACATCCAGGTCCGCGCCCACGGCGAAGCCGTGCCCGCCGTCGCCGAACTGGTCGATGACGAACTCGTGGTGGGGTTGCGGTCGCCGCTTCGCGGCGTCGCCCCGGGCCAGTTGCTGGTGCTGTACCGGCCCGATGCAACCGGGGTCGACGGCGACGAGGTGCTCGGCAGCGCCACCGTCGGCGCCGCCCGGTAACGCCCTACGCGGGAGCGGGCACGGCGGCCGGCCGGGGCTCCACCGTGACCTTGATGGCTTCGCCCTTCTTGACGATCTGGAACGCGTCGAGAACATTGTCGAGCGGAATGTGGCGGGTGATCAGGTCCTTGACCGGAACCTGGCCGGTGGAGATGTACTGCAGCGCGCGCTTGTTGTGTTCCGGGGCGGACCCGTTGGCGCCGTGTATGTGCAGCTGGCGGTAGTGCACCAGGTTCGAATCGCAGGTGATGGTGGGATCGGTTTTGGGCAGGCCGCCGAAGAACGAGATCCGGCCGTTGCGGGCGGCCATCGAAAGGGCCTGCTCCTGGGCTACGTTGGCGGCGGTCGCGGTAATGACGACGTCGGCGCCGCGGCCGCCGGTCAACTCCATCACCTTCTGCACGACGTCGACCTCGGCGCCGTTGATGATCTCGTCGGGGGCCACGGCGTCGGCGGACATCTGCAGTCGGCTGTCGTTGACGTCGACGAGGTACACCGGCCCGCAGCGGTGCACGCCGCGGGCGATCCGGATGTGCATGCAGCCGATCGGACCCGCCCCGAACACCACGACCGTGTCGCCCTCCTCGATGCCGAGCAGTTCTTGGGCGTTGATCGCACACGCGAAAGGTTCGGCGGCCGAAGCCTCGTCGTAACCGACGTTGTCCGGAATCCGGTTCAGGCCGTCGACCTTGAGGACCTGCCGGGGGACGATCATGTATTCGGCGAACCCGCCGTCGTACTGGTAACCCATCGACGTCTGGTTCTGGCACACCGCCATCCAGCCCTTGCGGCATTCGTGACACTCACCGCAGGGCACCGCGGCGATCACCTGCACGCGGTCGCCGACCTGCCAGTCGCTGCCGTAGGCCGCGTTCACGCCGGCACCCACCTCGACGATCTCCCCGGCGATCTCGTGGCCGATTGTGCGTGGCGGTGTCAGGTTCTGGTGGCCGTTGTAGAAGATTTTGACGTCGGTTCCGCACGTCGAACAGTTCCGCACGCGCAGTTTCACCTCGTCGGACCCGCACACCGGCTCCGCCACGTCTTCCAGGCGGACATCCTCGGGCGCGTAGAAGCGCAGAGCCTTCATTTGTGTCCTTCCGATCCCGTGGTGTGGTTGTAAGGTCGAGTGTGGCTGCTAGTAGCACTCTAGCGGCCATACGGTCACAAAACCACGTCAGTGGTCGCCCATTTTCGCCCGAATTGCTGCGGGGATGCCCGTTTATCGGCTGTACTTAGGTGTCCTGTGCCCGGCGTCACCCAGCAGTAGACAGGGGTTGCCGGAGAACGGTGCGTTGCCGGAAGAGAGTGCGTGGCCGAAGCAGAACGGAGGTCTGAGGTGACAGTGGTTGCCACGACGCAGCCCGAGGTCAAGCAAGCGTCACGGTGGACCGGTGTGCGGGTGGGCGTGCAGAAACTGGGCACGTCGCTGTCGAACATGGTCATGCCCAACATCGGCGCCTTCATCGCCTGGGGGCTGATCACCGCCCTGTTCATCGAGTCGGGATGGCTGCCCGGGATCTTCAACGGGCTGCAGGACCCCGGCGGCTGGGTAGCCAAGATCGGCGGCTGGGGCAACTACGCGGGCGGCGGCATCGTCGGCCCGATGATCACCTACATGCTGCCCATCCTTATCGGTTCGATGGGCGGCCGGATGATCCACGGCAACCGCGGGGCAGTTGTCGGGGCCATCGCGACCATGGGTGTGGTGGCGGGTTCGGATGTGCCGATGTTCATGGGCGCGATGATGATGGGCCCGCTCGGCGGCTACCTGATGAAGAAGGTCGACGCGGTGTGGGCCGGCAAGATCCGGCCCGGCTTCGAGATGCTGGTCGACAACTTCTCCGCCGGGATCCTGGGCGTCATCCTGGCCATGATCGGCTTCTTCGGCGTCGGCCCGATCGTTTCGACGTTCACCCGGGCGGCGGGCAACGTGGTGGACTTCCTGGTCGGCCACGACCTGCTGCCGCTTACGTCGATCTTCATCGAACCGGCCAAGGTGCTCTTCCTCAACAACGCCATCAACCACGGGGTGTTGACTCCGCTGGGGACCACCCAGGCGATGGAAACCGGCAAGTCCATTCTGTTCCTGCTGGAGACCAACCCCGGGCCCGGCCTCGGAATCCTCTTGGCGTACACGGTGTTCGGCCGCGGGGCGGCACGGGCCTCGGCGCCGGGCGCGGCGATAATCCAGTTCTTCGGCGGGATACACGAGATCTTCTTCCCGTACGTCCTGATGAAGCCCAAGTTGATCGCGGCGACAATTCTCGGCGGCATGACCGGGGTGTTCATCAACGTCCTGTTCGGATCGGGACTGCGCGCGCCGGCGGCTCCCGGATCGATCATCGCGATCTACGCACAGACCGCCAGAGGCAGCTTCCTGGGGGTCACGCTGTCCGTGCTCGCCGCGACCGCGGTGTCCTTCGCCGTGGCCGCACTGCTGCTCAAGACCGATCGCGGGAAAGGCGAGCAGGATCTGGCCGCGGCCACGGCAGAGATGGAAGCCCTCAAGGGCAAGAAGTCGAGCGTGGCGACCGCATTGGCCGGCACCCGGAAGGGGCCCATCACCGATATCGTGTTCGCCTGCGACGCCGGCATGGGCTCATCGGCGATGGGGGCGTCGGTCCTGCGCAAGAAAGTCCAGACAGCGGGCTTCCGCGAGGTCACCGTCGTAAACCAGGCGATCTCCAACCTCACCGACACCTACGGTCTGGTCGTCACCCACAGCGATCTGACCGACCGCGCCAAGCTCAAGACACCGTCGGCGGTCCACGTCTCGGTCGACGACTTCATGAACAGCCCGCGCTACGACGAGATCGTCGACCTCCTCGGACAGACCAACGGCGGGCAGCCCGAGGCCGAGTCGGCGCCGCCGGTCGTGACGGCAGCGCCGGCAGCCGTGGTGGACGCACCGGCAGTGCATGCGGTCGACCGGCCGGCGACCGGACCGGATGTCCTGGCGGCAGATTCGATCGTGCTGCACGGAACCGCGACCACGAGGCAGGGCGCCATCACCGAAGCCGGTCAGCTGCTGGTGACCGCCGGGGCCGTCGACCCGTCCTATGTCGACGCGATGCACGAACGCGAGAAATCGGTGTCCACCTACATGGGAAATGGCCTCGCGATACCGCACGGCACCAACGACGCCAAAGACGCGATCCGGCGGACCGGAATCTCGTTCGTCCGCTATCCGGAGCCGATCGACTGGAACGGCAAACCGGCCGAATTCGTCGTCGGCATCGCGGGAGCGGGCAAGGACCACCTGGCGCTGCTCACCCAGATCGCCCAGGTGTTCCTCAACGCCGGCGAAGTCGACCGACTGCGCCGGGCGCGGACCCCGACGAGGTGAGAGCCGTCCTGGTTGCCGACAAATGAACGGGATGCTGTGGATGCCGGAAGTCGCCAGAGCCGGATCGTCGAGCTTGCCCGCACCGAGGGCGGGTCGAGGTGATTTGACGGGCAGGGAGCTGTCGGTGCCGACGCGCGTCGTTACGAGTTGCTGAGGCCGGCCGTCCTGGGGCGTGACCGGTCAGCCGGGCACCTTCGCCAGAAGGTTGGTCATGACGAGCTCCGGCACCGAATCGGGGAAGGAGCAGAATGTGACTTCGGCCAGTACCACGGATTTCACCCGATAGTTGCGGCCGCAGCGATTCCCGGGCCTGATACGTACCGAGTCGGCGTCAGTGGCCACTTTTCCGACGTACACATCACCGACCGGTGATTGCGCACAGTCGGCGATGACCGCGGAAAGAGCGTTGAACGCGCGCCGGGCGGTTGCCGCGTCACGGTATGCCGCGACCCCCTGCGAGATCAGTCCGCCGATCGGCGGCTCCTGATAAGTGATCTTGTGGAAGCCGGCGGTGTCGGTCCCGAAGGTCACGGTCTCGGCGAACAGGAATCGGCACTCCGTCGGCATGCCGTCGGCAAGCAGATCGATGTCCACCGGGTAGTTGCGGTTCATCGTCGGGATCGGGGTGAGTGCCTCACCGCCGCCGGTGATGCCGCGTATGCGGGAGATGTCCAGCATCAGATTTCCGACGATGACCGAGCCGGGGGCGGCCGACGGCTGACCGGGCGCCGGAACCGCCAGGCCGTCCACCCGATGGGTGCAACCCGCGGCGGCCACTGCGATCGCACAGCCGCCCAGCGCGCGCATGACGAGGCCCACATGTCCACCCTAGTAGCGATCCAATACGGTTGACCGATGAGCGTTTTCGCCCGGGCAACCGGTATCGGCTCCTGGCCGGGCGCATCTGCGGTGGCCGGCGCCGAAGTCGTCGTCGGCGAGTTGCATTCTTTGCCGCATCTGGTCGAACTGCCCGCACGTGGTGTCGGTGCCGACATGATCGGGCGGGCGGGCGCCCTGTTGCTCGACATCGCGATCGACACCGTCCCACGTGGGTATCGCATCGTCGCACGGCCCGGCGCGGTGGCCCGGCGGGCGTCGGGCCTGCTGCGCGAGGACCTCGACGCGCTGGAGGAGGCGTGGGAGAGGGCCGGGGCGGGCGTGCGCGGACGCGCCGTCAAAGTTCAGGCCCCGGGGCCGATCACGTTGTCGGCCCTGCTGGAACTCTCGGGGGGTCACCGCGCCATCACCGACCCGGGTGCGGTGCGCGACCTGGCCGCCTCCCTGGCCGAGGGGATGGCCCTGCACGCGGCGGAGGTGGCGCGGCGGCTGGGCACCGATGTGGCGGTGCAGTTCGACGAGCCGGCATTGCCGGCGGCACTCGCCGGCAGGCTCACCGGAGTCACGGCGATCTCACCGGTGCACCCGGTCGACGAAGCCACGGCGGTCGAGCTGTTCGACCTGTGTGCGGCCCAGGCCGGGCAGGTCGCCGTGCACTGCTGCGGATCGGAGGTGCCGTGGAAGGTGTTGCAGCGCAGCGCTGTCGACGCGGTGTCTGTCGACGCTGCGGCGTTGCAGGCGCGGGATATCGACGGCCTGGGCGAGTTTCTGGAGGCCGGCCGTACCGTACTGCTGGGTGTGGTGCCGGCTGTCGCACCGCTACAGCGACCGGCGGTCGAGGAGGCCGCCGCCGTGGCGGCACGGGTGACCGACCGGCTGGGATTCCCGAGGCGCGTTCTCGCCGAGCGCATCGGAATCACCCCGGCGTGCGGCCTGGCCGGGGCTTCCCCGGAGTGGGCGCGCCACGCGGTCGAGTTGTGCCAGCTGGTCGCCGACGGGCTGGCGCAGGATCCGGATGCGATCTGAAGTCGGGTGCGTCTCGACCCCTGAGGATGGGTAGCGCCGATACCGCGGGCCGGCGGGTCAGTGTCCGCGCAGTTCCCTGCGCAGGATCTTGCCCGAGGCGGATTTCGGTATCGCATCGACGAATTCGACCTGGCGCACCTTCTTGTACGGGGCGACCTGCTCGGCGACGAAGCTCATGATCTCTGGCGCTGTCAGGGTCGTCGGCCCCGGCCGCGACAGCTTGTCGTACCACGAACGCCTTCGGTACCTCTTCGCCGCTGGCTGGGTCCACCACCCCGATGACGGCCGCGTCGGCGAGGCGGGATGCGTCAGCAACAACGCCTCCAAGGCACTCTCTTTCGAAAATTAGGTGACCACAAGCTTGGTGAGCACAGTTGGTGGTGACCCACCGGTGGTTGTCGGTGGGTGGTGCGGGTTCGGCGGGTCTGGCTATGCGGTGTCGGCGAGTGGTTGCAGGGTGACGCGGTAGCCGAGTGCTTCGAGTTGTCCGATCGCACGCGCCCTGGTGTGGGTGGGCACACGCCGGGTGAAGTAGTCGGCGCCGGGATCACGGTAGAACTCACCGTTGGTGAGCATGTTGAAGGCGGCGATGAGGATCGCGTGTTCGACGGCGACGAGGGCTTTCATCGGGCCGCGCCGGGCGGCGATCCGCTTGTACTTGGCGGAGAAAGCAGGTGTTTTTGGAATGCGCCGCCGCCAGCGCTGCCCTCAAACTCCGTGCACTACACAGCAGCCGGCTCCAGCAGGCGTGGCAACAGGTCACCACCCAGTACCCGCGGTTCTTCGAGCACTGGGCCTGGACCACCGCCGTGCCCGCCGTCTGGTGACCAGCCGTATGAACCGTCTGTGCCGAATTCGGCATAGACGGGAGAGGCTCACGTCCGGATTCTGTGGGGGCCGGGGGGTGCGATTCCCCCCGGCTACCCGGCGTGACAGAACGTCTGGCTTCTCGGCCGCGAGCTTCTCGTCGAGGGTGCGGCCAGTGGTAGAGCACCGAGGCATAGAAGTCGCGAAATGCCAACTGACGCAGATAAGCGGCATGACCGCTGTGCCGCGGGTCGAGGTCTGCGGCCATGGCGCGTGGGTGGATCGTGCCGAACTTCAGGTGTGCGGCCATCTGGCTGGTTCGGCCGAGATCGGGCCGGTCGCGGTGCTCCGCATAGTGCTCGAGGTCGTCCTCGACGAACTTTCTCCACTGGTGCAGCGCCGCGCTCTCACCGGCAGCGCCGGCTTGTACACCTGGGTCGGGTGTTTGTACCGGTTGGGCTGATGTGTCGGAGAGACCTGCGGGGTCGAGCCAGTGCACCGGCTCATGCGTTGATTGCGCCGGTGCGCGCCAGCCGTGTTCACGCCACCGCCGAAAAAACGGTGTGAAACCGCGGTACGGAGTGGCGTCGTCTTTGACGATGCGTCCCGGCGTGACCAGATAGGGCGAGCCGGTCGCCACCATCGGCACCTCACCCAGCGCCGCCTGCACTTGCTGATCGCGGCGCCGGCCAAACGGCGTGAAGCAGTCTGAAACATGAACCGAACCGGCTTTGACCTCCTCGGCGATTCGAGGAATTCGCTGTTCCGGGAGCCCTCTGGTCACCAGTAGACGACCATCGAGATCGTCGCGGAGGTGGCGTAGACAATCGCCCAAGAACTGCACTCGACGCGGGCTCGACGACGCCTCAAGACGCGGATCGAGCACGAAGCAGCCGAGCACCTCGCCATCGACGTCGGCGGCAGCCGGCAGCGAGGGCAGATCCGTCAATCTCAGATCGCGACGGAACCACAACACGGCCGGCATCCGTCCATGTTGCCCTGCTGATGTGTTGCTGCGCAGCTGCGCGCATCGGCATCGGCATCGGCATCGGCATCGGCACCGCCGCGAACACCGGCAACAGTCTGACCAGCATCGGCGGCAAGTCGCGGCTGCCGCAAGCCGGGATCTTCGTGTGTGAACCATCCGCGGGCCGGGTAGCTCCGAATCACTGACAGGAATCGGTGACAGAGAGCATCTGGCTCAGGTGAGGTGTCGTGGGAATCGTGTATAGCGGTGGGGGATGGACCTCGGGCGGAAGTATTCACCTGGCACGAGCGGCGCGGCGCGACACGGCGACCGCTGCCGGCGCCGGCGTCGGCGCCAATCAAAGTTGTATCGGTACGCCGCCAAACGCGGGGGGAAGGGGAATGCCAGTGGGATCACGTCTCCCCGGACGCCCGCTGCCGATGTGTCGATGCGGTCGTGAATCCGGCCGGAACCTCGATAGTGGGTACCCCATTGAGGAGACCGTATGACGGAGTTCCAACCCGCCGATATTTCGTTGCGTGTGCTGGTGACCGGCGCCACCGGCTACATCGGAGGCCGCCTGACCCCACGCTTGGTCGAAGCCGGCCACCGGGTCAGGGCACTGGCCCGCAATCCCGACAAGATCAGCGATGTGCCGTGGGCGGCGGATGTGGAAGTCGTTCGCGGCGACCTCACCGAGCCGGACTCGCTCGATGACGCCTGTCGCGACATCGACGTCGTCTATTATCTCGTGCACTCGATGGGAAGCCCCGGAGAATTCATCGAGTCCGAGCGGCGCAGCGCCGAAAACCTTGCTGCCGCGGCACGGCGCGCCGGCGTTGGGCGCATCGTCTATCTCGGTGGTCTGCATGGGGAATCGGATCGTCTCTCGACGCATCTGCGGTCACGCGGTCAGGTCGGAGAAATCTTGCTGAACTCCGGTGTCCCGACTGTTGTTCTGCAGGCCGGGATCGTGATCGGCTCCGGTTCGGCGTCCTTTGAGATGATTCGCCACTTGACCAACCGCCTGCCGGTGATGACAACACCGCGCTGGGTCAACAACCGCGTCCAGCCCATCGCGGTCCGCGATGTGCTCTACTACCTACTCGCCGCCGCGACCGCAGCGGGGCCACGCAGCCGCGCCTACGACATCGGTGGCGCTGATGTACTGCGCTACGGCGAGATGATCCAGATCTATGCCGAGGTCGCCGGCTTGGCCCGGCGCAGGATTCTCGTCCTGCCTGTTCTCACCCCGAGACTCGCCGGACTGTGGATCGGACTGGTGACCCCGGTCCCGCCCCGCATCGGCCGCGCCCTCATCGAATCCCTGAGCACCGACGCCGTGGCGGCCGAGCACGACATCGACGCCATCATCCCGCCGCCACCGGGAGGCACGACCCGATATCGGGACGCTGTCGCGCTCGCATTACGTCGCATCAACGACGGCGAAGTCGAAACCACCTGGGCCAACGCCTCTCCCACCGGCAAACCCGCCGACCCGCTGCCGTCGGATCCCAGTTGGGCTGGTCATGTCATCTTCACCGATGACCGCAGAATCGACTGCGATGCCACGGTCGAGCAGGTGTGGCGAGTCGTCGAAGGGGTCGGCGGGGAGAACGGTTGGTACTCCTTTCCGCTCGCCTGGACGATCCGCGGCTGGCTGGATCGACTCACCGGGGGAGTCGGTCTGGCTCGTGGCCGCCGCAACCCTCACGTCCTGCACACCGGAGACGCCCTGGACTTCTGGCGAGTCGAACGAATCCAGCGGCCGCACATGCTCAGGCTGCGCGCCGAGATGCGCACGCCGGGCGGCGCCTGGCTCGAATGGAGACTCGAACCGCGCGGTGAGCACATCACCCAGCTACACCAGCGCGCCGTCTTCTTTCCGAAAGGCCTTGCCGGACAGCTTTACTGGTATTCGCTGCTGCCGTTCCACGGAATCATTTTCACAGGGATGCTCAACAACATCGCCGTCGCCGCCGCGTCCCCTGGACAGCGAGGCCGACACCCACCCGGGGCCGAAGACCAAAGCAACAGGGACGGCGTTTCAGATGCCCTGACCAAGAAGGGTTGGTGATGGGGATGCAGCAGGGGCGTTTCGCGGGCACTTCTCGTGATGCTTGCGGACAGATTCTGGCTTTACGAATGTTCGAATACTGTGTGTCAACGACGATATGGGCGGTTGGGTGATGGGCGACCGGCGTGCCTGGTGCGGATCTGGTGTGG
Source organism: uncultured Actinomycetota bacterium (assembly GCA_963846905.1). Classification (GTDB taxonomy): domain Bacteria; phylum Actinomycetota; class Actinomycetes; order Mycobacteriales; family Mycobacteriaceae; genus Mycobacterium. The sequence goes on along the minus strand of CAWJYB010000030.1, from coordinate 3,736 downwards.
TCGTCGTGGGCGTGGGCGCAGCTATCCTGACTGGCGCCGGCATAGCGGCCGCGGACTCCGGTGCCGACAGGAACACCGGCGGCACCGAGAGCGTGAAAACTTCGGACTCATCTTCGGCCGCCAAGTCGGCTACGTCGTTGACTGAGACCGGCGCGGCCAAACGCCGTGCGGCATCCGCGGTCGCTGCCGCACGCACTTCTAAACTCAAGGTTTTCCGCACTCCGACGCCCTCAATGGCAGCCGAAGACGCGAGGGCCACGAAGTCGAAATCGGCTGACAGGGCCCCGCAGTCGCACCTGCCAGCAGTGGTGAACCGAAAGCCTTCTGCGGTTGACGTCGAGGCGAACAAGTTCGCAACCAATCCTGTACAGCCTCGACACCGCGAGGCGAAGACCGCTCCGGCGATGGCGTCGATGCCGACCACCGACGGCACGGCATCGCCCGTCAGTTTGGTCAGCCCGTCGCCTCGACGCGCTGCCGCGACGACCGACGCGACAGCCACTGCCGCGCAGCCCGCGAAGGTCATGCGGACGGTCGCAGCGATCCGCAGCGTGTCCTCGCCGGTCGCACAAGCAGCGCCCGCATCCCGACCTCTGGCAAAGCTGGTGCTCAATCTGCTGTCCGGAGTAGGTTTGATGCGCCGACCCCAGGCGGTGGCGGCATTCCCGGCGCTGGCTGCCTGGTCCACCCCAGGTGCTGCGGGTGCCCCTTACGCGTCTTCAGCCGGAGGCATCCCGGCTCATGACACCGTGCTGAGTGGTCCTTCCAGCAACACCGTGACCGGCGTCGAGGTCGGTCGTTCCGATCTGGAGATTCCCCTGGGTCCCCAGGGTTACACCGTGGCGGCGGACTGGTATTTCCCGACCCAGGCCGACGGGTCGGTCAAGGCCAACGGAGTGATCTGGCTACAGCACGGCTTCCTCGGCGACAAGTCCTGGTATGCGGGGCTGGCGACTGCGGTTGCGCGCCAGACCAACAGCGTCGTCGTCGCGCCCAACATATCGTCGTTCGCCCCGCCGCGCTGCCCCGACTGCACTCTGAACAGCGTGCCGCTGCAACGGGGCGTCGCCACCATGTTCCTCGGCGATCGTGAAGCGCTGAACACCAGCGCAACAAAAGCAGGCTTGCGGGAGACGCTGCCGGAGAAATTCATCCTGACCGGGCACTCGGCGGGCGGGGGGCTGGCCACGGCTGTGGGCGGCTTTTACACAGACGCTGTCGCACCGGCCGACAACGACCTCCTCGGCGTGGTGATGTTCGACGGTGTCTCGTCGAACGGCTCCTTTGCCCCCGCCCTGGCCAGCCTGGACACCTTGAACATCCCGGTGTTTCAGATCGCCGCGCCACCCCAGCCCTGGAACGCCAACGGCCAAACGACCAATGAGCTGGTGGCGCTGCGCTCAGGTGAGTTCGTCGGTGCCGTCCTTGCCGACGGCTCACACGTCGACTCCTTGATCGGCGCCGTTCCGATCATCGACTCCATCAGCCAGCTGGTGATCAAGCCCTCCCCTCCGGGTAACACCGCAGCCGTCTACACGCTGGCCACCGGCTGGATCAACGACATGTACGCCGGGAAGGGCGCGACCGATCCGCAGTATGGCATCTACGGGGAGCCCGATCAGCTTATAACCATGGGCCAGACGGCCGCGGTCGTGCTTGGTCCTGCACCGGCCGTCGACGTGAACAACTACCTGGGCACCTGGTACGAAGTGGGCAGCGTGAAGCAGTTCTTCTCGATCGGCCTCGTGAACACGAAGGCCGTGTACACCCTCAACCCCGACGGGTCGATCCGGGTCGAGAACTCTGGTGACTACTTTTTCGATAAGGGTCCGGAGTCGAGGATCGTCGGATCGGCGGTTCCGGTCGACCCCGCGAACAACAAACTGAACGTGAGCTTCCTTGGTTCGGCCTCCCGCACCCCTCCGGGCAACTACTGGATTGTCGACCTCGCTTCTGACTACAGCTGGGCCATCGTCACTGACTCCACCGGCACCAGCGGCTTCCTGCTCAGCCGCACCCCCACTGTCTCCGATGAGTTCTATCAGGAGCTACTGGACCGGGCTTCGGTCAAAGGTGTGAACGCAAGGATCACCCCGACCCGACAACCTGCGGTGGCGTTCGCCGCGATCGCGGTCTAGGTGCGCACTGAATAACCCGTCCAGCGATCGTCGTGTCTGACGGCTGTGGGCGGTGTGGCGTGTGATGATGTTGTGGTGCAAGGGATTACGCGGTCGGAGCGGGAGTTGTTGGACGCGCAGGCGCTGGTCGGGGAGTTGGTGCCGGCGGGCAGCGTGTTCGCTTTTTTGGCCGAGCACCGCCACGACTGTTCCCGGAGGCGTTCATCGCCGACCTGTTCTCTTCGTCGACGGGGCGTCCGTCGCTGCCGGCGGATCTGATCGGGTCGGTGTTGGTGCTCAAGGAACTGTTCGACCTGTCGGATCCGCAGACCGCCGACGCGCTGCGCTACGACATCCGCTGGAAGGTGGCGTGCGGGCGGTCGCTTTCGCAGACCGCGTTCGATCCGTCCACGCTGGTGTATTGGCGGAAACGGATCGCTACGTCGCATCGCCCGGACCGGGTGTTCGACGCGGTCGCGAGTGATCGCCGACACTGGGGTGCTGGGCGGGCGTCGGAAGCGGTGTGTGGATTCGACGGTGTTCGACGACGCGGTGGCCACCCAGGACACGGTGACCCAGTTGGTGGCGGCGATGCGCAAGGTCGCGCGTGGTGCCCGGCGCGGCATCGGTGATCGCACGGGTGGCCCGGTTGGATTATTCGAAGCCCGGCAAGCCGGACATCGACTGGGACGATCCCGACGCGAAGGCGAAGCTGGTGTCGGATCTGGTCAACCAGCGTTTGCGGTGCTGGCCGAGTTGTGCGGCGAGGTTGCGCCGGTGCGCGACGAGTCCGCCGCGGACGCGTTGGGGCTGTTGGCGTTGGTGGCCGGCCAGGACGTGGAGCCCGCAGTGGGCTCCGACGGCGCCGACGGGCGGTGGCGCATCGCGCGCCGGGTCGCCCGGATCGGGTGATCTCCATCGTCGATCCCGAGGCCCGCCACACCCGCAAGTCGAAGTCGGTGCGCCGCGACGGGTTCCGCGGGCATGTGAGCGCCGAGCCGCAGACCGGGCTGATCACCGACTGCGAGCTCACCAAGGCCTGCGGCGAGCAGGGCAGCGACGCGGTGGTCGGCGAGGCGATGATCGCCCGCGACAGCTGCCACGCCGACAATGTCGGCGATGCCCACGCCGGCGGCGTGCCGGTGGCGCCGCCAGCTACCGACGAACCTCGTGACTCGGGCGTGGATACCGCCGATCACGTTGCGGTGCAACCGGATTCCGCGACAGGGTCGGTGACCGGCGAGGATCGCGGTGGTGTCGCGGCCGCGGTCGACGCGGTGCTCGCCGCACCGCCGCGGTCGTTGCGGTCGCGATGATGGCCACCGACGTCGAGCGTGGCGCCGCGGCCACCGGCACCGGGCAGGGCTGCAGGTGTACGGCGATTCCGCCTACGGCACCGGTGAGGCACGCGCCGCGTATGCGGCCGGCGGGCACGACACGGTGATCAAACCCAAACCGCTGGTGCCCGCGGTGTCGGGCGGGTTCACCCTCGACTTATCCGGACTCTGTGATTATCCCGATGTCGATGCTGTGGGGCGTGAAGTCTGTTGCAGCGCCGGAGTTTCCGGCACGGCCTGCACAGCTGGGTCGGGATAATTCCGGCGATGACGCAACCTTCT
>CAWJYB010000029.1:0-246216 GCA_963846905.1 uncultured Actinomycetota bacterium | reverse complement strand
CTCTTGCTACTGAGTTCTGTCCTATAGGGAGTCATAAGGAAGCAGTCTATCTGAACAAAATAGAAACAGGAGTAACAGATGATACTCCCCACCTTCTTCCAAAGGAAAATTGTAGTGTACATTCTGGGATTTATTATGAGGATGAACCGCCATATGCACCACCTTTTTATGACGAAAATGAGTACGAGGATGTAGAAGACGACTTTAATGCCTTCTGGACATTCCCATAAAGAATGTAGTAGGAGGCTAGCCATTGATTGGCTAGCCTCCTATTTTATTTATTGATTACTTGTATACTTCACTAAAGTATGCTGTTCGCTCATCTATAATAGTCTTAATCCCAACTGCTTCAATCTCCTTCATGTATTCATCATATGTTGCATCGAAATCTTTTTCCGGACATGTTACAACTGATACAGTATATTCATCTCTTACAATACCTATATCTGTGATTAAGTCAGGAGTGGATGGTGATGTATAAGTCTGGTCGCTAATTATAATTCCTGTTAAGGCATTTTCATAGTTATCGATTACATGCTGCTCATATCCTGGTGCTTCTAAGGATGTACAAGCATTAAAGTCATCAACAGTCATAAAATATCCTTGATTTCCTACTAGGAATATATCTGTACGAAGCCAATCTTTATCCTGTGCATTGTATGCATAGCATCAATAACCTTTGGAGTTCCATTTTCATCAAAATTATAGTGCTCTCCTTCAAAGCCATGATAGAAAACAAATCCGCCTTCTTCAGTACACATCCAATCAAGATATGTCATACAGGCCTCAACTACTTCTTCACTGGCTGTAAGCGGACAAAATGACATTATTCCTGCTGCCGCATATGCCGCACTATATTGCTTTCCATCATTGACATTTTTAAGAGGAGGTATGGATACAATATCTGCACCAGGTACATTTTCCTGCAATGTTTTTAATAAGGATCCTCTAAGAACATCTACAGAATGGTTTACACTACCTTCATAAAATGCTACATCTCCAGTAACAACATAACTCTTGAAATTGTCCTCTGCCATAGTGTAATATTCCTGATTTAAAAGTCCTGCATTATATAATTTGTTCATAAATCTATAATACTCTCTATTACCCGGATCATAGTAATCACCAAAGGCATCATCACCTAAAGCTATTGCAATCTCCTTCGCATCATTTACTAACTTAGAAAATGCCGCTTTTAGGTTCCATGCATTCCATACTATAGCACCAAGAGTGGTGTTTCTAGCATCCGGATTCTCATATTTCATTTTATAGATAACATTATAAAGCTCATCCGGAGTTGTAGGAATCTCTAGATCCAATTTATCCATCCAATCCTTACGAAGAAAGAGATTGGATTTGGCAGTTGTTGCTCTCTTAGCAACTATACCATATAACTCATTATCTGTAGTTCTACCTAGATTTATAACATCCTCACCTAGATATGCCTTCATATTCAAGGCTTGGTCAGGGCCATCAATAAATTCGGTTAGATCCCACACTCCACCATCCTTAAAATACTGCTCAACATGTGAAAAGGTATAGGTAAGTGTAATGTCAGGTGCAGTTTGGGAGGCCATCATGGACTGCATCTTTGGTATCTCATCCCATCTTGGTACAGGAACAAATTCAAGATCTATACCAACTTTCTTCATCTCTTCTATTGCGTACTTTGTCCATTTGTTTTCTGTAATGGTAGACCCCTCAGGTGCATTACTTCGATCAAATAATTGTACCTTAATTTTTACATTGTCAAACATCTTTGAACCATATGTTGTCTGATACTTGCTTGCAGATGAAGTATCGCCACCATCAGTTCCACTTGAGTCCTTTTTATTATCCGTATCTTTATTAGTACTTTTGTCAGATGTTGCTTTTTTTGAGCCCCCGCTATCCGCTTGGTCACTTTTCTTACATCCTCCAAGCATTAATAAAACCATGCTTAAAATCAGTAGAAATGCAATAATTCTCTTTTTCATAGACTTTTCCTTCCTCTCTTTCTTATAATTTTTCTCTTCCTCATAGCTGCAATATATAATAATTATGAAATATTGCCTTATGTAATATCGCCTTAAACTTACCCCTTTATCGAGCCCAGCATTACCCCTTTAACAAAGTATTTTTGTAGCCAAGGATATACTATAAGTATTGGAATTGTAGATACCGCCACAGTTGCCATCTTTAGCGACTGCGTCATTACCTGTGTACCCCCTCCTTCAAGATTAGCACCTGCATTGTTTAGCTCTTCACCAAATAGCAAGCTTCTTAATCTTAATTGTAAAGTAAATTTGTCAGGATTTTGTATGTACAATAATGCATCAAAGTAAGAATTCCAGTATCCCACCGCATAGAATAACCCCATGGTTGCTATAATGGCTAATGAAAGTGGTAATATTATTCTAGTAAGAACCTGCAAATCAGATGCACCATCAATCTTAGCAGCTTCTTCTAGCTCTCCGGCATTTCTCTAAAGAAGGTCCTCATTATGATAAAATTAAATACACTAATTGCTTGGGGTATAAATAAGGCTCCTAGCGTATCGTACAAGCCCACCGTTCTTACTACCATAAATGTTGGTATCATACCTCCACTAAAATACATTGTAAAAAGAATCATGCCTGAAATAAACTTTTTACCGGGAAGATCCTTTTAATAGGGCATCCACAGCCAGTGTGGTAAGAAATAAGCTCGTAGATGTACCCATTAAAGTAATTAACACTGTAGTCCTCATAGAACGCCATATCTGGGATCTACCTAATATTTCTTTATAGGCACTAAGGTCAAAATCTATAGGAAAAAACGTGACCTTTCCCGATAATACGGCGCTATATCCGCTTAGGGAATAGGACATTACATTTAAAAAGGGATAAAGACATATAAAAGTAAGTAAAATTATACAAAAATATAATATAACTGAACCAACTGTTAATCTCTTTCTTCTTTTTATTTTTTTTACAGACATCTATATACCTCCTTACAAAATGCCATCTTCACCAATAAGCTTTGCGAAATCTATCTGCAACAAACAAAATAATAATATTGGTAACAGATTGAAATAATCCTATAGCAGTTGATTCACTGTATTTTGCACTTTCGATACCTAATCGATATACATATGTACTAATAACCTCAGACACACCTATAACTTTTTTATTACCTAGTAATAGCGGAGCATCTAACCCTATAGACATCATCCTTGATAGTGACAAAATCAACATCGTTACTATAACAGGCTTTATACATGGTAGCGTTACATAGACTAGCCTTTGAAACTTTGATGCTCCGTCCAAATATGCCGCTTCATATAGACTTTCATCAACACTGGTTAAGGCTTGCTAAGTATATAATGGTTCCCCATCCGATATTCTTCCACACATTACATATGACATAGGTAAAGATCCACCAGCTATTATCGCTTAGAAAGGGAACGAACTTATTCCAAAGCCGTTTAATATATTATTAATTGTTCCACCTTGCATAGTAAATAAGTTGGTTGCTATTCCAGCTACTACAACCCAGGAGACAAAATGGGGCAAGTATAAGATAGATTGGGTTATTTTCTTAAAACGAAGCTTTCTGATTTCATTTAACATCAATGCCACTATTATGGTTAAGGGAAACTCCACTGCTAGTGTTGTTAAATTTAATGTTAAGGTGTTTCTTATTGATAACCAGAAGTTTTTGCTTTTAAAGATTTTTGCAAATATATCTGTACCAACCCAGGGGCTATCAAACACACCCTTAAACATGTTATAGTCTTTAAATGCTATGGTTATCCCATACATAGGTATATACTTAAAGACAATATAATAAGTCATAACCGGCAAAAGCATTAAATATAGCCACTTATAGCGCCATATTCTCTTCATGGTATTTGAATACCTCGATATTTAAACCTAGCTATTTTCTCCATCTCTCCTCCTTAAATAATAAATAACTATTTTAAAATATATAAGTTGGTTTTAGTATAATCTATTAGCTTTTGAATGTACTAAGCTTATCTTGACATTTACTTTGCGAAATGCGACTAATTTATGTGCAATATAACCAAAAAAATATATACTACCTATACAATTATAGGCAGTATATATATAAAGCAATACGTTTATTGTAACCACTGACTAGGTAGGTGCTCTGGGCGTGGTGCGGGTGTAGCGGCGGGGGCATCGTCGGCGATAGGCAGGTCATGACGCGCAAAGTGATTGCAGCTGCGGCGGTGCTTGTCGCTTTCGGGACAGCGCCGCCGGCGGTTGCGGAGCCGAAAGCCGGGGCGGCGTGTTCGGACAGCGTCGCCGGAGCGATGACGGCGACGCCCGACGGTCAGACCTTCCTGGTGTGCAGGGCCGCTGCGTGGCAGACCCTGGGCGAACCGTTCGAGCCCAGTGACCGCTGGGTGAGCGGCGACGGGTCGGCGTTGACGCTGCGCGGGCAGGGTCGGCGCAATCCGGAGATTCTGTCCGGGCGATGGGTCGCCACCCCACTGGACAGTGCGAGCGCATGTGGTGCCGAACAGTCCGCCGTCACCGATGCCGGGGTCGGGTACCGCAGGCCACGGCGGGTGTCGCGGGGAAGGCGCTGACGTTCGAGGTGGTGCCGGTGGTGTACACCATCACGCTGACGGGCAACTGCCTGTGGACGCGGACGGGGTAGTGGTAGTCGTCGTGTGGCGCGGTGTGGCCTGGCGGTGTGATCCGCCACCGAGTGAGTTCCCGGCGGTGGGTTGGTGGCGGCGCGTTGCGCATGGGAACATGGGGGCACTCTCTCTTACGAAAATTGGTTCTTCCGGGAAGTCTGTGGGTCATGGGGTGGCGGGGTAGAGCTGTAGTCCGCCGAGGTGGAAGTAGATTGCGGTCTTGAAGTGTTCGCGGTTGCGGTAGCCTCGGGCCGAGACCCTGATCGCCTGGATGCGGGAGTTGAGGCCTTCGGCGCCGGCGTTGGTGATCGGGTGGCCGAAGTAGGACAGCAGCCCCGCCTCGTGGCGCTTCAACGTCTTGGCCGCGTCGATGATCGGTTTGAGCCGGCTGTGGGTGGCCCAGAAGTACCAGCGGGTGAAGTGTTTGGCGGCCCAGCCGCGGCGTTTGTAGGACCAGAAGTGGCGCAGGTCTTCCTTGATGGCCCAGGCGCGCGCGGTTTTGAGGTCGCCGGCCCGCAGCGCGGCGAAGCGATCAGTGTGGCGGGCGGGAAGGTTCTCCGCCGAGTACAGCCACAGGTACTTGCTGCCGGGCAGGCTGTTGTCGCCGGCCGCCGCCAGGGCCCGGTTCTCCTGCTTGCGTACGGTGTCCACGGCCTTGGTCAGGTAGCCCATCAGGTGATACCGGTCGAAGACGATCTTGTCGTCGGCGTCGCTCAGGTGCGCACGTACCGAGTTGACGAACGGCTCCCACATGTCCATCGCCACCGCCTCGATCCCTTCTCGCTGCTCGGGGGTGAACTTCTCGAAATAGCCGTCCAGGCTGGCCTGGCGGCGTTCGTCGGGATGTCGATGTATTGCGACCGTGCCCGCGTCCAGGTCGCTGACCACGGTGATGTAGTCCTGCCCCTTGGCGGCCGCTTTCTCGTCGACCCCGACCAGGGTGGGCACGCTCAGCGGTTTGGCGGCCAGGCCGCGGGCCACCGCACGGTCCATCAAATGCCACGCTTCGTCCCAGCTGACCCGCAGCAGCGCGGCCGCCGCCGCCACGTTGCACGCGGTGAGCACGTCGATCGCCAACCGCTCGAACAACGCGGTGAACCGCGAATGCGGCTCGGCCCACGGCAGCCGCACCTGACGCACCCCGTGCCCGGGGCAGGCCACCCGCGGCGGACTCGCGTGCAGGAACGTCAGAAACGCACACGAGTCCAAATGCCGCCACGCCCGTTCCTCGCAGTGGTCATACACCGACAGCGTGCGTTCGCAGTCCGGGCAGGCGAACCGCGTCCGGCCCGGATGGACAACCCAGACGTCCACCCGGCCCTCGGCTACCGACAGCTCCACCCGTTCCACCTGCCACGGAGCGACCAGACCCAACAGATCGCGGTACAATTCAGTGTCGCGCATCACCCGATCCTGCCGCCCACCTGGCAGTCACGCCGACCCGACCCACGGAAAACCCGACCAGCAGTCGCGGTTACCCCCGCGCGGTCAACAACCTCGCGCTGCAAGCCCTCGTCGCCGCGTTCGGCGCCAATAAAGCGATCCTCGACGAATCCTCCACCCGCGCAGCGGTCGCCGAAGTCACGGCAGACTGAACACCACCGACCCCGTCGGACACCGCCCGGCGGGGTTTCATACAGCCACATCCTCACCGCCAATGCCGCCATCATGCTCATCGTGAGTGCCGGTCAACAATCCGCGCACAGCTGCGGGCACTGTTGCCGGTGGGCTTCGTCGCCGCTGCTGGAGCGGGCCGGCTGGCCGATGTCACCCGCTACGTCGCAGCCATCGGCCGCCGCCTCGACCGGTTGTCCAGCGATGTCGCGGGCGATCGTCAACGTATGCAGCGCGTTCACGCTGTAACGGCCGCCTATGACGAACTGACCGCCGCACTGCCGCCGGCCCGGGCCGCAGTGTCCGACGTGCGGGATATCGCATGGCAGATCCAGGAGTTCCGGGTGAGTCTGTGGGCTCAACAGCTCGGCACGCCTCGACCGGTTAGCGAGCAACGGATCTATCGGGCCATCGATGCAGTGCAACCCTGAGCCGACCCCCACCCGAGCCCTGCCTTGCCGCTGCATCGCGGAGACGCAAAGAGGGCGCCCCGAAGGGCGCCCTCTTTGTTCGGGGGTCAGCGGCTGTGCCGCACCGTGGTATCGACCTGGGGGACGTTCACCGTGGGGCTGACCTGATCGACGACCCAGTCGTGATGGCCGATGTCAGCCTGTGCAGGTGCCACTATGCCGAGCATCCCGGCGACCACACCACTTGTGACGATGGCGGCGAATCCGAACTTCTTCATGGCGATTTCCTTCCGATTCTGCTGCTCGAACCGTGGCGATAATGTCGCGGTTCGGACGATTCCGGTTGCCGGCTTTTGAGGATTCTCCGGCCGGTCTGATGGTCTAAACACGCTGCTCAGAGCTTTAATTCCGGTGGCAGAAATTGATTGTAGGCTGGCAGAAATTGATCTCATGAAATCGCCATTCGGACGTTTCTGTGCCCCCGATGAACATTTGACCGGGCGTGTCGGGAATAAGACTGAGTGGAATCGCGACTCCGGGACGGGACGGGACCGTCCATGCCGGATGCCGCGCGGGGACGCATCGCCGAACTCGACGTTACGCAGGGAAAGCCCGAGTGATCACCTGCGTAACGTCGATCTCGGGGCTGCTCAGCCGGAAACTACTCGCCGCCGCACCGTGAGCCGGTTGCCACCCGGGGCGCCCGGTCGACCGTGGCGTCGTCGAGCACAAGTTCGGCGACCCTGGACCGGTGTCGCTCCGCTGTGCCCAGCAGCGCGGCATCTGTTGCCGCACGTTTGAAGTACAGGTGCGCCTGGTGCTCCCAGGTGAATCCGATGCCTCCCAACACCTGGATGGTGTCCCGCGCGATCCGGCTGAACGCGGCCGAGCACGTCGCCTGCGCGATACTCGCTGCGAGCGCGGGGTCGTCGGTGGCATCCGTCAACGCCCACGCCGCGTGGTATGCGGTGGAGCGGGCGTGTTCGAGGTCGACGAGCATATCCGCGAGTTTGTGCTTCACCGCCTGGAACGATCCGATCGGGCGGCCGAACTGCATCCTCGTCTTGGCATACTCCACTGCCAGGTCGAGCAGGTGTTGTGCGGCACCGACCTGCTCGGCCGCCAGCAGGGCCGACCCCACCTGGAACGCGTGGGTGATGACTCGGCTGGCCTCGTCGGCGCCGGCGATGAGCCGGCCAGGGGCGCCGATGAGCCGGATGTCGGCTTGCGGCCTGGTCAGATCCAGCGTCACCAGACGATCGCGCCGCACCCCGGGCGCGGACGCGTCTACGGCATACAGGCACACCCCGTCGGGTCCGGCGGCGGCCACCAGCAGTTCGTCGGCGGTACCGGCGTCGACCACCTGCTCTGCGACGCCGGTGAGGACCGAGCCCTCAGCTGAGACGGTCACCGCCTCATGGTCGAACGCCCCGGCCCGGTCGGCCACGGCGAACGCCGCGGTGCGCCGTCCTTCGACGAGCTCAGGCAGCAGCTCGGCGCGCGCCTGTCCGGGCGGAGCAGCGACCAGCGCGGGTATGGCCAGGTACACGCTTCCGAACAGCGGCCCGCAGGCCAAGGCGGCGCCGAGTTCCTCCACGGCGATCGCCTGGTCGACCAGGCTGCCGCCGGCACCGCCGTCCTCGTCGGGCACCGAGAGCCCGAGAACGCCGAGTTCGGCGCCGAGTCGTAGCCAGACATTGGGATCGAAGGGGGGATCGGACTCCATCAGCCGGCGCGCTGCCTGTTCTCCGCAGTTGTCTACGCCGAACCGCCGCACTGCGCTGCGCAGTTGGGCCTGCTCGTCGGTGAACGTGAACTCAGCCACGGGGTATCTCCTTCCAGGGCATGGTGTCGGCGCGCAGATCCCCGGGCAGACCCAGCACTCGTTCACCCAGAATGTTTCGCATGACCTCCGATGTGCCGCCTTCGATGGTGTTGGCGCGGCTGCGCAGGAACCGCTGCTGTATCGGACCGCGCCAATCGCCGTCGTCGTCTCCCGGGTAGCCGTGGTACAAAATCCCTTCGGCCCCAAGCAGATCCATGCACCACTCGTAGATGTGCTGGTTGAGTTCGGCCCCCACCATCTTGCCGATCGAACCTTCCGGTCCGGGTCCGCCGACCGTTGCGGTGGCCCGGGAGCGTTCGGACGTCAGGCGCTGCGCCTCCGAGCGCAACCACAGCCGGGTCAGCTCGTCGCGCAGCACGGGTGTTTGCAGGTCGGGACGGGATGCCCACAGCGAGACGGCCTCGGCGATCGTGCCCGCTCCTCGGCGGCTGCCACTGCCGCCGAGCGCGCTGCGCTCGTTCATCAGCGTGGTCATCGCAACCCGCCACCCGTCACCGACGGCGCCGAGTCGGTGCGCGTCGGGTATTCGGGCGTCGGTCATGTAGACCTCGTTGAACTCCGCCTGCCCGGTCATCTGGCGCAGCGGGCGCGCCTCGACGCCGGGTGCGTGCATGTCGATGACGAAGTAGGTCAGGCCCTTGTGCTTGGGTGCGTCGGGGTTGGTACGGGCCAGCAGCAGTCCCCAGCGTGCGCGGTGGGCGAGACTGGTCCACACTTTCTGACCGTTGATCACCCACTCGTCGCCGTCGCGGACCGCCGACGTGGCGAGCCCGGCGAGGTCGGAGCCGGCGCCCGGCTCGGAAAACAGCTGGCACCAGATGTCTTCCGTGGTGGCCAAGGGACGCAGCCATGATCGCTTCAAGTCGTCGTTCTGGGCGTGCTCGCGGATTGTCGGCGCGGCCATGCCGTAACCCATCGGGTTGAGCGCCAACGGCATTGGCCCGCCCGCGCCCTGCAGGATCCGGTCGGCAACGGCTTGCAGGCCGCGGGAAACCCCGAGTCCCCCCTGGCCGGCGGGGAAGTGCACCCAGGACAGGCCCGCGTCGTAGCACGCACCGAGGAATTCGTGGATCGGAACTTTCGTGGGATCGTGGTCGGTCACCACGCGCTGGGCCAGTTCGGTGACCCGTTCGGAATCAGCGGTCATCGGCCAACCATAGGGAACCGGGCAGTCGCGACCGCTCCGGGGGTCGCTCGAAATCGGCGGCCCGTCAGAAAGTATCGATGAATCGCCGCTGCGGCCGGAGATTCGGGTACGCCGCGGCTGCCGATACCGGGCCCGGTTGGAGGTTTACGATGATACGCATGCGGTTTGCACTCGCCGGTGCTGCGGCATTGTTGTGCGCGATTCACGTTGTGCCCAAAGCGGTCTCAGCGCCCTTCCCCGAAGTTCCGCCCGTGTCGGCCGCGGCCGCGGCTCTTGGATTCGTGGACGTCCGTACTGCGGTGCCGGACGCGCTCATCGACCTGCGGTACGCCACCGCGAACAACTTCGTCGGCCAGCCATTATATCCGCCGCAGGCGCGATGCCTGGTCCACGAGTCGTTGGGTACGGGACTGGCCAAGGCCGCCGGTGTGCTGCGGGCGCAGGGGTTCGCACTGGTCTTCTGGGATTGCTACCGCCCGCACGGCGTGCAGGTGAGGATGTTCGACACGGTGCCAGACCCCGCTTGGGTGGCCCGGCCGGGACCGTACTCACGCAGTCATGAGGCGGCCCGCTCGGTGGATGTAACCCTGGCCGGTTCGCGCGGACGGCTCGACATGGGAACCGACTTCGACGATTTCACTCCTCGCGCGATTACATTCACCAGCGAGGGACTCACCGCAGCCCAACAGCAGAACCGGACGCTGCTCAGGGACGCGATGGCGGCCGGGGGTCTTTCCGTATACGCGGGGGAGTGGTGGCATTTCGACGGGCCGGGTGCCGGCGTCCAGCGCCCGATCATCGACATTGCCGTCGACTGAGGTCAGCTCGCCGCCGAGTTCAGCTAGCGGGAGGTCCGGCCGGATGCTGCAGTAGGAGGTTGCCGAGCTGACCTATCAGGTCCAGCGGGGTCGTACCAGCGGGCGCGCAACCCGGTAGGCAGTCGTCGATCTGCTGCCAGGTCTGACAATCGCTGGTCTTGAACGAGGTGTCGGTCGCGTCGATCCGGACCACCTGCGGTTTCTTGCTCATCGCATTGTCGACGACGGTGTCACCGCTGATCCGTTTCCAGTAGCACACACCGTCGTTCGCCGGGCCCGGCGAGCTGTAGGTGCCGGGCGCTATGTCGGCTCCGACCTTGAACGTCCCGTCCTTGTCGATGCTCGTATGAGTGGGACCGGGGGCCGGCGGGGGCTGTGCCGGGTCGCCGTGGGCGACGCCGGTGTGGGCCCAGCAGCCGGCGATCAGCGCCGCGGCGGCGACAGCGACTGCGTGTTGCGATCTCACAGTAAGTCAGTCTAACTGTGCTGCCGCAGTCATCGTCGCCAAACATAATGCCCGGGACCGGGACGGACATCGGCATCAGCGGCCTTCTGGCCGCCTGGTGAGGCGGCAGAGCACACCGAAGTGATCTGACGGAAAGATCCGGGGGAGCCCGCTCGATATCGGTTCGGTCCCCAACAGTTCAATGGCTGTCGGCTCCCATCGAGTTCCCTTGTAAAGGACTCGATCGAACCGTACTTGTCTGCGCTTGTTCTTGGTGTCCCAGCGCATGAGGTTGACGGACGTGTCTTCGGTAAAGCCGGCGTCGTTGGGCCGCAGAACGGGCCAAACGTCGCAATACGACGCAACGATCCTTGTGTTCTCCGCATCCCGCATGTTGAAGTCACCGAGTACGACAGCTTCCTCTGCCGTTCTGAGCGCGCGGAGCACTCGGCGAAGCTGCCGGGCGCGCAACCCCGATGCCGCCTTTCCGCTTTCGAGATGGACCGAGGCGATGACCATTGGGCTCCCATTGATGGTGACTTCGGCGCAGAGATATCCGCGCCCCAGTCGGGTGGGTAGGCGGGTGTATGTCGCGCGAGAGATCGGCATCGTGGACAGCACCAGCATTCCGTAGTTGCCAAAGTCGTTGCCAGTGACCGCTGCGCGGTAGTAGTTTTCCCGAACCCACGCCTGGGCGAGAAATACGGTCACTGCGGCCTCAGTGACTTCTTGAAACACCATGACATGTGGCATGTTTCGCGCCAGCAGGTCCGCAATTGCATGGTAGCGCTGGTCCGCGAAGTGATCGTTGAACCAGATGTTGTAGGTCACCACCGTGAGTTCGTTGCGCTCGGTGGCGCCGGTGACGGGGGTGGTGTCCTTCCAACAATTCGTAGCAGCGTCGAAAATCCCCACGGGGACGCGGCGGCGATGACGCAGCATCCACTGCAGCGGCATGCGACGCCGTTGGATAAACGAGCGCACGGATTAGATGTTCTCAGAAGCTCGTCGTAACCGCGTGCAGCCATACGCTCGCCTCCTCGTCCAGATGTCATTCGCCAGGGGGTGGGGGTCGGGATCGGCGCGAGACCGGCAGCGTCGACCTGCATGGGATGCCCGGTCGGTATGGATGCAGTGGGATCGGGCGCTGGGGTTTCGCGGAGTCCATTGCTGACTCGATGTGCAACCAAACACCCAGTCTGCTTCGGCGCGAAGGGTTCCGACGCTGAGTTTCCTACCCACAGCGATATCCGCCGCGCACTATCGTCAGTGGTGATGACCACACCCGATCGTCTCGTTCCCCCGCCTGCGACAAGGTGCTACCGGCACCCCGACCGGATCACGTATGTGCAGTGCACGCGGTGCGGACGCCAAGCCTGCCCGGACTGCCTGCACGCCGCGGCGGTGGGCCACCAGTGTGTGGATTGCGTGGGTGCCGCGGCGCGGACCGTGCGCCAACCGCGCACCATCTTTGGCGTCCGGCGACGGACGGCTATCACGCCTGTCGTGAGCTACGCCCTGATCGCGGTGAATGTGGCGATGTTCATGATGCAGTCGGCCTCGGTGACACTGGAACGCCGCCTGGTGCTGTGGCCGCCGGCTGTCGCCGACGGTGAGGTGTGGCGAATCCTCACGTCGGCGTTCCTGCATGACGGACTGGCCCACATCCTGTTCAACATGTGGGCGCTGTGGTTTGTGGGTCCCTCGCTGGAAAGGTGGCTCGGCCGAACACGGTTCGCGGCACTGTACGTGTTGAGCGCCCTTGGCGCCGGTGTGCTCGTTTACCTGCTGGCACCGCTGAACTCCGCGACCGTGGGCGCGTCCGGCGCGATCTTCGGGTTGTTCGGCGCGACCTTCGTGGTGGGCAGACGGCTCAATCTCGACGTGCGGGGGGTCGTGACGCTGATCGCGATCAACCTGGTGTTCACGTTCGTCGTGCCCGCGATGAGCACGCAGCAAATCAGCTGGCAGGGCCACGTCGGTGGACTCATCACCGGCGGGGCAATCAGTTGGATTTACGCCTTTACACCGAGAGATCGCCGCGCCGGGGTGCAGATCGGTGCGAGCGTCGGGCTGCTGGGGCTCTTCGTTCTGCTGATCTGGTGGCGAACAGGAGTATTGCTCGCACAGTTCGCGTGACAGCGGCCAGTTCGAAGTGCCAAAGTTCGTCGGCGTAGATCCGATACAGCCCGAACCTCGACCCGGGTGTTGGTGTCGTCGACGAGCCGAGTCGGCCGCGTGGTCCGGCGGGCGGTCAGCGCCTTCGCGTCGGACGGGTTCGCGTCAAGGGCGCGGTGGGTGTCCTTCAGGTCGGGCCGACGATTGCCAGCGTGGAACTGCCGCCGCTCTCGGCAAGAGCCTGCGGATTTACTGAGCGTGCCGCCGGGCTGAGTAGGTTGTAGAGCTGCCGGTAAGTATCGAGCAGCGCCGTATGGTCTTCGGCCGTCCCCGCGACCATCACCAGGTAGCCGTAGGAGCCGTCTCGGGCATCGACGTCGGCTTCCTCCGCTCGCAGCGAGATGCGATCCACGCCCGGAATCTGCTGCAGCTGAGACAACCAGTCCGGCGGCAACCGGACCCGCCGGTCAATCGGGGGTTGCAGCGCGAGCTGATAGTGCACCGCGCCGGTCGCGACCGCCGATGGCAACTGCACGGGTTGACCCAGCGCGGAACGGACCGCACTTTCGTACATATCAATGCCCTTGACCGCGGCCACCAGGTCGGCGATCCCGCCGCCGGCCACCCGGCCGTTCACCTCGATGATCCGAGGCCCATCGCCGGTGAGCTTGATCTCGGTGTGCAAGCAGCCGCATCGCACGCCGAGCGCACGCGCCGCGATGACTGCCATCTGCGCAACGTCGCGCTGTTCTGACGAATCCAGCACACACGGCAGAAACGCGCCGGTCTCACGGAACGGCTCGGCGAGCGGCATCCGGCCCGTCACCGCCACAGCGCTCGGGACACCGGCATCCACGACGAGCTCAACCGACACGTAATCACCGAAACCATGCCGAGCCGCAGGCGGGTAACCACCAAGGCACTCCTCCACAATGGCCGGCCGCCACCGGCCACCCCTACACAGGTGCTCCAGTTCTTCTGCCACGGCCGCGGGGTCTCGCAGACACAGCGTGTCACGGCCGCCGTAACCGACCGCGGGTTTGAACACGACCGGATAGGTGAGGTTCTCCAACTCGAGGCGTTTTTCCCCGGTTAGATCAGGGGACTCGACGGCGACGAATCGCGGGACCGGAACACCGGCGGCGCTCAACGCCCGCCGCTGGGCGATCTTGTCGACGAGACGACGCGCGGTCTCCGGGGGGTTGCCCGGAAGGCCGAGCGCTTCAGCGAGCGCCGCTGTTCGCTCGATCCGTGCGTCAGCGAATGTGGTAATCCCGGACACGTTGACCTGCGCAAGCCGTAGTGCGGCGGCGTCCACGGGGCACCCATCCAACGACACCACTTCGCCGAACCGGCGCAGCACGTCCTCGTCGCCGCTATCGGTCACCCAGACGAGGTCCAAGCGATTGCGCGCGGCGGCCGCGACCAGGCTGAGCAGCGGGATCGAGTCTGGTTCGTACACCACCGCGACCCGCAGCAAACTCATGATTGGCTCACCCCTCCCCAGGCAGGATACACTCAGCTAACTGTCGAGTGACACAGTGAAGGAAACACCAAGATGCTTGAGGTCTCCCTCCCGCCGTTATCCACCTTATACAGCGAGTCCGGTCCGGAGACGCCGACGCATATTCTCCAACTTCAACGCTGGGTTGCCGACTACCTCACCCAGCCCAACGTGGATCTCGGCCGTGCCGGGCCCGTATGCCCGTTTGCGCGACCATCACTGGATCGCGACCTTCTGTGGGTTGCGTCCGTGCGCGGTAGGTCGCCGGCGTTCACCCCCGTCGTGGCGATGCTGCACGAGTTCCGCAGCATTTTCCGCGCGCTGCTCCCTGACAGCGGTCCTGACGCCCTGCTCAAAGCTGCACTCATCGCCTTCCCGGACGTCGTCGACTACACACTGATCGATCGGGTGCAACGCACCCTCAAACCCGACTACGTCGCGGCAGGCCTCATGGTCGGGCAGTTCTATCACGGATGCCAGGAGCCCGGTCTGTGGAACGACGGGTTCCATCCCTTGCAATCACCGATCCCGCTGATCGCGGTCCGGCACATGGTGAGCAGCGATTTCCCGTTCCTCAACAACAATCCGGAATGGATCGAGGCGTACTTGCGCCACTTCGCCCCGACCATCCCATCGCCCGTGCGGGCGGCTTTGGCCGTCGGGTTTCGGTGACACACCAGTGGGGCAGAATGCCGTGGGTGGTCGCCGCCGAGGCTCCCGTACAGCACGCACTGAGCCAGCTACCGCCCCGGTAAGGTGACAATGACGGCGCGTGTCTCGTCAAGTACTTTGACTTGGGTCTCCGTCACGTCGACATACCGGCAGCAACGATCGTCGATGGATTCGAATAACAGGCTCGTCGGATGCCCGCCACCCAATATCTCTGTCATGAGTGCACCGCAACCGCTGGCCCAGATTCACACCGTCTACGTCGTGATCCTGGCCAGCGCCTCTTCGATACTGTCGATGGACGCGAACGTGGACTTGTTCAGCGCCTCGTCGGGAAATTGGACGTCAAACTCATCCTCAAGGGCGAGCATCACCATGATGCACGCGTGCGAAGTCAGTCCGAGCGCGTGGAGGTCGGAGCGGGCATCCACACTGCGCGGATCGACCGCTAGACAGCCAAGCGTATGCAAAACGCTCCGGATCCGCTCCCGCACGGCTGCCATCGTACCGCAAGCAACGCCACATCGCGGCCAGCCCCGGTCCAACGACAGGATCCGGGCAAACAACCCACAACTTGATGCACCGTGGATAGGAGACGAAATTGAGTGCTGCAAGAGACCTTGAAGCCGATTCGCTTGAACTGGCCCGGCAGAACTTTCGCGCCAAACTGGTCGAGGCCGAGCTCTTGGTTCCGTTGGGTATCGACGGAATTTATGCGCGCGGAGCTGTTTTCGAGCAGATTATCGACGGAATCGACCGAATGGTCTGCCGCAAGGGTCAGGACGTTCATGGGGATCGGGCAACGGTGTTACGTTTCCCGCCGATCTTCCCGCGTGAGGCGTTCGAGAGAACCGGCTACATCGCGTCGTTTCCCAATCTGACCGGCGCAGTATCGACTTTCACCGGCGCAGCCAAAGACCACCGAGCGCTTCTCGCGGATCGCGAGGCTGGGCGACCCTGGGACGGACACCTGAGTGCGGCTGGAACCATGCTCGTCCCAGCCGCGTGTCATCCGTGCTACGCGACCTTGCCATCGGTTCTGCCCGCCTCGGGCGCGTTGATGGATATCTACGGCTACTGCTTCCGGCACGAACCGGCTGTCGACCCAGCACGAATGCAAGCGTTTCGAATGCACGAGTACGTCATTGTCGGCACGCCCGAGCAGGCACAAAGTCATCGCGAGTCGTGGTTGCGCTATGGCCTAGAGGTACTGGGCGAACTGGGATTGGCGGCCACCAACACCCCGGCAAACGACCCTTTCTTCGGACGGGCGGGCAAGATGCTGGCGGCCAACCAGCTCAACGCGAATCTGAAGACCGAGTTGACCGTCCGACTCTACGACCAGCTCGACAACGGGACTGCTGTCGTTTCAGCAAATTACCATCGCGATCACTTCGGCCTAACGTTCGCCCTGTCGACCGCGACCGGCGAGGTCGCTCACAGCGCATGCGTCGGCTTTGGGATGGAACGGATTGCGCTTGCACTTCTGCGCTCGCATGGTTTCGATCCGGAATCGTGGCCGTCAGATGTGCGAGCGAATATGGGTTGGCCGAGATCGTAGATCGGGACATATGTGAGAACTGACGTGTGGAAGTCGCCAACGTTGTTGGTCGGTGTGTTCGCAATTGCAGGGTGGGCGTATGGCAGCGACTCTCCCGTTAGCAGGTCACACGGGTGAACACGTCAGAAGTAGGAACATTTTTCGGACCTCCCGCCTCGCCGTTGTTCGGAGTGCTTCACCTGCCGAAAGATCAACAGATACGTGGCGGAGTGGTCATTTGCGGTTCGCTTGGCAGGGAGGGAATCAACAGCGTTCGCCTTCAACGGATCCTGGCCAACGACCTGGCTGATCGTGGGTTCGGCGTGCTCCGCTTCGACTACCTTGGTACGGGCGACTCGGCATACACGCAGAGTCGCGACGACGCGGTCGACAACTGGCGCCTCAGTGTCGGGTACGCACTCTCGTATCTGAAGGATATCGGTGCGCAGTCGATCACCGCGATTGGGCTGCGGGCAGGATGCCTGATCCTCAACGACGTCCTCGCCGGTTCGCACCGTGTCGATCGCGTGGTATACGTGGATCCAGCCGGCACGGGCCGGCGTTACCTGCGTGAACAAACCGCTCTGTTCATGGTTTCCGTCGGCGACGACAGCCCGCCGCCGGGCACGGTTTCCATTATCGGGGCTCGTCTCAGCGCCCCGGCCGCCAAGGAGTTTCGCGCGCTCAGCCTGGATATCAGTCGGCCAGGCGTCGATCATCTCCTGGTTCTCCGCGCCGGTGAGTTAGACGCGAAGGTCAGCGCCCTCGCTGAGATCGACAGGGCCGAATCATTAATTGTCGACGATCTAGCCGAGTCTGCTCAACCCGGACAACTCGTAACTCCCATTCCACTGAAGGCAATCGATGGAGTCATCGATTGGGTCGACGCGACGGAATCGACAGTTCGTACAAGTGCGACTCCACGATATGCGACCTCAGCGAGAATGCCCGGCGAAGGTCGATCCGATGGGCATGGCGTTATCGAGTGCATCGAAAGTATCGGGCCTAGTGGCCTATTCGCGATCAGAACACGACCCGAACACTCTCTGCCAGGTGAGGGAAAGGTGGTGGTGTTCAACGCGTCGGCTAACGATCCGCACGTTGGGCCCTCGCGAGAGTGGGTTGAGTTGTCGCGACGTATCGCCGAATCCGGCGCACAGGCACTGCGCTGGGACCGATCCGGGGTCGGCCAATCCGGGCCGATCAGTCGAAAGCAGTGGCGGCCAATCTACACTCGACGCGACGTCCGAGCCGCGATCGACGCCGCTGAGCATGCCGCCACTGACGTCCGCGATGTGCAGATGGTTGGTCCCTGCTCGGGATCCTGGTACGCTGCCCAGGCCGCACGTGCTGCCGGTTCCGGCTCGGTCGTCTTAATCAATCCGCGCATTTGGAGTTGGCAAATCGGTGCCATTCATCTGCGGCAGTGGAGTCTGAAAAGGTCACTCCATGGCGGGGCAGCGACCGGCCAAGGCACCGCCTCCCAAGTTTTGGTCTTCATGAAGCGCGCTGTTGCCTACGTCTCGAGGACGCTGCAGAAGGCAGGCCGCAAGTACACGCCGCACTTTGTGCTCATATTGCTAGGGCGTCTTGGCCTGGTTCAGGTCCCAGAGGTAATGCTCGCCGCGCTCGCCCGCAGCGGAGCCGCAACTATCGTACTGCTTTCCCCTTGGGATACAGATCTTTTCACCAGCAGAGGAGGCTATACGGCATTGAAGCGATTGGATCGGGTTGCGGTGCCTCCACGACTGGTCACGACTCAAGACGGTGACCACGCCCTGTACCACCAAGCAATGCTCGAGGCACTTCGCCGGGTAGTGATTGAATCACTCACCGCCAACAGCGCGACTGGATTGAAACGATGCCCGACGAGCCCACATGGACCGACGCCAACGTGAAGGCTGAGGAAGAGGCGTTCGATTCATGGCCCGAGAGGTGCCGCTATCGCGGCGTGACCAAATCACGGCGGAACACGCCCACGCCAACCTGAGGCGACAGGCGCGCGGGGCTACCAGGTCCCCGGACTACCCGTACCAAGTAGCGCTACGCGCCAACCGGCCCCAAGGACATCGAGATCATCGTTGCCGCGACCACGGCTCGGGTACGCGGCCAACCGGCGCCGGCTTCAGAAAAGGACCTTATGCGGGACGTCGGCGACCACGCCGCCGTCCACCACGAACTCGGCAGCGGTGGCGAATGACGACTCGTCGCTGGCCAGGAACAGCACGAACGTCGACACCTCCTCGGCTTGGCCGGGCCGGCCGAGCGGAGCGGTGATCATGTCGTCGGGGAAGTGTTTGGTCATCGGGGTGCGGATGAAACCGGGGTGCACCGAGTTGACCCGGATGTTGTCCTTACCGAGCTCCAGGGCCGCGGATTTGGCCAGGCCACGCACCGCCCATTTCGACGCGACGTAGGGATGCACCATCACCGATCCGCGCAACCCCTCGATCGACGACACGTTGATGATCGACCCGCCGCCGGCGGCCTTCATCTGCTCGACCACGGCCTGCATGCCCAGGAAGGTCCCGGTCAGGTTGACGTCGATGACCTTCTGCCACTTGGCCATGTCGAACTTGCCGATCTTGCCCAGCGCGACGATTCCGGCGTTGTTCACCAGGACGTTGAGCAGGCCGAACGCCTCGACGGCGGTGTCCACCGCAGCCTCCCACTGGTCTGCCTGGGTGACGTCGAGGTGGACGTAGCGCACGGCGTCTCCGAGTTCGGCGGCCAGCGCCTCACCTTTGTCGTCGAGGATGTCGCCGACAACCACCTTGGCGCCCTCGCCGACGAGCATCTTGGCGTGCGCGGCACCCATCCCCTGGGCTCCGCCGCTGATCAGTACCACTTTTCCGTCCACACGTCCCATGGGGCGTCAGGGTACCGCACCGCCGGCACGGACTAGAACCTGTTCCAATTGGGGCGCCCAGCCCGCATACTGCGTGGGAAACCACACGTCGTGAGGAGACATGCATGGCCATCCGCGTCGCGCTTGTCGGCACCGGGAACTGCGGCAGGCTGGCTTTGATCCAGCTGGTCGAGGACCCCAGGTTCGAGCTGACGGCCGTCGGTGTGTCCAACGACGAAAAGGTGGGCAAGGATGCCGGCGAGCTGGCCGGGACCGGCGCGGTCACCGGCATCACCGCGACCAAGGGCATGGACGCCGTGCTGGACACCCGGCCCGATTGCGTCCTGTACTCCGCGATGGGTGACACCAGATTGCCGGACGCCATGGCTGACGTGATGCGGATCCTGCGGGCGGGGATCAACGTCGTCGGCTCTGCGCCGGGCACATTGCAGTATCCCTGGGGCGTCATGCCCGACAAGTACATCGACCGAGTGCAGCAGTCGGCCGAACAGGGCAATTCGAGCGTCTTCATCACCGGCGTGGATCCCGGCTTCGTCACCGACCTGATTCCCTTCGCCTTGGCGGGGACATGCCAACGCATCGACCAGGTGCGCACCATGGAGATCGCCGACTACGCCACCTACGACGGCACCGAGGTGATGTTCGACGTGATGGGTTTCGGCAAGCCGATGGGTGATCTGCCGATCCTGTTCATGCCCGGCGTGCTGGGCATCGCCTGGGGCACCGCGATCCGCCAGATGGCGGCCGGGCTGGGTGTCGAGGTCGACGAGATCACCGAGAGCTTCGAGCAGGAACCCGCTCCGGAGGACTTCGACATCGCGGCCGGCCACATCGCCAAGGGCACCGTCGCCGCGCTTCGCTTCGAGATCCACGGCAGGGTCAAGGGCGAACCGGTCATCGTGATCGAGCATGTCACCCGGCTGCGCGAGGATCTGCGGCCCGACTGGGCCCAGCCCGCGCAGCCCGGCGGGTCCTACCGGGTGGAGATCATCGGCGAGCCGTCCTACACCGTCGACATCTGCGAGCGCAGCGATCGCGGCGATCACAACTACGCCGCGATCCTGGCCGCGGCGGGGCGCATCGTCAACGCGATCCCCGCGGTGGTCGCGGCCCCGCCCGGCATCCGCACGACCCTGGACCTTCCGCTGGTGACCGGACACGGCCTGTACCGGCCGCGAAGCGCGGTTCCGGCTCGGTGAGGTATTCGCCGAATTCGGCCGGTTTGGCCTGAGCGCGCTCAGCCGAGGCTTTGGACCGCCAGATCCTTGGCCCAGCGGTAGTCGGCCTTGCCGGCGGGTGAGCGCATCACTTTCGCCGTCCTGATGAACGCCTTGGGCACCTTGTAGCGGGCGATCATGCGGTTGCACGTTTCGGCGAGTTCGTCGTCGGTTGCCGATCTGCCCTCGGCCAGTTGCACGATCGCGACGACCTCGCTGCCCCAGCGCTCCGACGGCCGGCCCACGACGACGACGTCGTAGATGTGCGGGTGTGCCGCGACGGCGCGTTCGACCTCCTCGGCGAAGATCTTCTCGCCCCCGGAGTTGATGGTCACCGAGTCACGGCCGAGCAGCTCGATCCGGCCATCGCCGAGGTGGCGCGCCCGGTCGCCGGGCACCGACCAGCGCACACCGTCGATGGTCGGGAACGTCTTTGCGGTCTTGGCCGCATCGCCCAGGTAGCCCAGCGGAATGAGGTTGCAGCGGGCCAGCCAGCCTTCGGCGCCGCCCTCGTCCGCGGTGAGCACGCGGCTGTAGTCGGCGGCCACCACGGCGGTGTCGGCCTGCGGGGTGAAGATCGGTGTGTGGCCCTCGCTGGCCACCGTGTTCATCTGCTGGCCTGCCTCGGAGGATCCGACGGCGTCGAGCATCAGCACGTTGGGCAGGGCGGCACGAATGCGGTCACGCACACCGGGCGACATGGGCGCGCCGCCGTTGGTGATCGACACCACGCACGACAGGTCGTAGTCGCCGGACTCGATCTCGTCGATCAGCGGGCGGGCCATCGCGTCGCCCACCACCGGGATGCTCAGCACGCGTTCCCGCTCGACCAGGCGCAGCACGTCAGCCACACGGAACCGCTCGACATCATCGGGCACCACGAGGCGGCCGCCCATGGTGACGATGTTGTAGGCCGCCCACTGCGCGGCGCCGTGCATGAACGGCGGCAGCATGAGGATGGACATCGCCCCGGCTGCGGCTTGTGCGCGCTGGGCGACCTCGTCGTAGGACGCCATCGCGGTGTCGCTGCCGAACGGGCGTCCGCCCATGGCGGAGACGAAGATGTCGTGCTGACGCCACAGCACGCCTTTGGGCATCCCGGTGGTGCCGCCGGTGTAGATGATGTAGAGGTCGTCGCCGCAGGGTGTGGGCATCCCCCCCGGTGGTGCCGGGGTGGTGACGATCGATTCGTAGTCGACCGCACCGGGCAGCAGCGCGTTGCCCGAGTCGTCGGCGACCTGGATGAGCACCCGCAGCCGAGGCAGCCGGTCGCGGATGGCCTCGACACGCGGCGCGAACTCGGCGTTGTACACCAGGGCGGTCGCCTGGGAGTCGTCGAGGAGGTAGACCAGCTCCTCCTCGACGTAGCGGTAGCTGACGTTGAAGGGAGCCACCCGGGCTCGGTAGGCGGCGATCATCGCCTCGGGGTATTCGTTGCCGTTACGCAGGTAGAGCCCGATGTGATCCTGACCCGACGCGTGTCCGGCCAGGTCGGCCCGCTCGGTGTGGCAGCCCAGGCCCGCCGAGGCGAGGTAGTGCGCGACGCCGTCGATGCGGTGGTCGGCCTGGGCGTAGGTGAAGTTTCGATCGCGCCACGTCAGGAAGGTGTGGTCCGGGATGGCCCGTGCGATCGCCTGGAATACCGTCGAGAGGTCGAAACTCACCGCGTCGCCCATGATTCTCCTGCTGTCGATCGATCCCCGAGGTAGCTCACCAATGTAGGGCGTGTTCCAACTCCGGGTCCGGATCGGGTGGGAGTCTGCGCCGCCTGCCGTTCACTTCGCCCTGACGCGCGCGGCGGCCGATTCCGGCATCGGCTCGTAACGGACGAACGCCCGGCGAAACGTCGCGGCGCCGTGCGACAGGGAACGCAGGTCGATGGCATACCGGGTCAGCTCGACTTGCGGAACTTCGGCGCGCACCTCGGTGCGCCCATCGCCCAGGTTGTCGGTGCCCTGCACCCGTCCGCGGCGGCCCGACATATCGCTGAGCACCGCCCCGACCAAGCCATCGGGAACCAGCACCGCTACTTCGTCGACCGGTTCCAGCAGACTCACCTTTGTGGCATTGGCGGCTTCCCGCAGCGCCAGCCCACCGGCCACCTGGAATGCGTAGTCCGATGAGTCGACGCTGTGGGCCTTGCCGTCCAGCAGTGTCACCCGGATGTCGACCAGTGGGTAGCCGAGGTCGACGCCCCTCTCCATCTGGGCGCGGACGCCCTTCTCCACGCTGGGGATGAACTGCCGCGGAACCGCGCCGCCGACTACCCTGTCGACGAATTCGAAGCCGCCGCCTTCCGGCAACGGTTCCACCTCGATGTCGCATACGGCGTACTGACCGTGCCCGCCGGACTGTTTGACGTGCCTGCCGTGCCCTTTGGCGGGTCCCGCCAACGTCTCGCGCAGCGGAACGCGCAGTTCGACGGTGTCGACGCTGACGCCGTACCGGTTGGCCAGCGCGTCGAGGACCACACCGGCATGCGCCTCGCCCATGCACCACAGCACGATCTGATGGGTTTCGGAATTCTGTTCGATGCGCAGGGTCGGATCTTCGGCGGCCAGTCGGGCCAACCCCACGGACAGCTTGTCCTCGTCGGTCTTGGCGCGGGCCCGGATCGCGATCGGAAGCAGGGGATCGGGCATCTGCCATGGTTTGAGGACCAGCGGATCGGACTTGTCCGACAGGGTGTCACCGGTCTCTGCCCTGGTCAGACGTCCGATGGCACAGATATCGCCGGCGATGACGATACTCGCGGGACGTTGCTGTTTACCGAGCGGGAACGACAGTGTTCCGATGCGTTCGTCCTCGTCGTGGTCAGGGTGAGAGGCGGACACCGACGGACCTTCGAAGAACGCCGAAAAATGGCCCGACACGTGCACTGTCGCGTCGGGCCTGATGGTTCCGGAGAAAACCCGGACGAGGCTGACCCTGCCGACGTAGGGGTCCGACGTCGTCTTGACCACCTCGGCGAGCAACGGTGCGTCGGGATCGCAGCTGAGTGCCGGTCGGGGTGCGCCCTGCGGGGTGAACGTCTCGGGCAGTGGATGTTCGAGCGGGCTGGGGAATCCGCTGCACACTCCTTCCAGCAATTCCAGGGTTCCGACCCCGCTGGTCGAGCAGACCGGCAGCACCGGGAAGAACGACCCGCGGGATACCGCCTTTTCCAGATCCTCGATGATCACCGCCTGATCGATCTCTTCTCCGCCGAGGTAGCGCTCCATCAGGCTTTCGTCCTCGGACTCCTCGATGATGGCCTCGATCAGCGCACCCCGGTGGTCATCGATGCGGTCGGCGTCCGAAGGAGCCGGGGCGGCCGCGGAGCGCTTGCCGGCTGCGTACGTGTAATGGGTTTGTGTGACAAGTCCGAGCAGTCCTGTACAGGGTGCGCCCGCAGGCAGGTACAGCGGCAGCACCTTGTCGCCGAACGCCTGTCGCGCGGCGGCCAGCGTGGCGGCGTAGTCGGCGCGGGGATGGTCCAGTTTGGTTATCGCGACCGCTCGGGGCATGCCGACCTCGCTGCACTCGTGCCACAGCGCCCGGGTCGGCGCGTCGACGCCTTCGTTGGCGGCGATGACGAACAGTGCACAATCGGCGGCGCGAAGCCCCGCCCGCAGCTCGCCGACGAAGTCGGCGTAGCCGGGTGTGTCGATCAGATTGATCTTGATGCCGCCGTACGGCAACGGTGCCAGCGCCAAGCCGACCGAACGCTGCTGTGCGATCTCGGCCTCGTCGTAGTCGCACACCGTATTGCCGTCCCCGACGGCGCCGGCCCGGGACAGTACCCCGGCTGCCACCAGCAGGGCTTCGACGAGAGTGGTTTTGCCGGCGCCGGACGGCCCGACGAGCACCACGTTGCGCAGTGCGGCCGGGGCGGTGGCGCCGGGCGCGATTCCCCCCGGGGACGTGTTTGTCTTGTCAGCCATCGACGGTCCTCCTGACTAGACCAGGGAGGATTCTCCATGGAAACGTCGCCGGGCATGGCGCTTTGACCGACGACCAACTAATACTTGATGATGACCGGGTCTCCGATACCGACCTGGTTGTAGTACCAGGCCGCGTTGTCCGGGCCGAGGTTGATGCAGCCGTGGCTGACGTTGGCGTAGCCCTGCGAACCCACTGACCACGGCGCCGAATGCACATATACGCCGCCCGAGGTGATCCGCACCGCGTAGTCGACCTTGAGTTTGTAGCCTTCCGGGTCGCTCAACGGGATCCCGATGGTGCGCGAGTCCATCACCACCGTGCGCTCCTTGGCCAACACGCTGAACGATCCGACCGGCGTCGGGAACCTGGGCTTGCCCATCGATGCCGGCATCGTCCGTGCCACCACGTTGTCGATGCTCACCGTGAAGGTGTGGTTGGAGATGCTCGCCACCCCGACGACCGATGAGCCGACGTCGAAGCTCAGCGGCATTCCGCCCACACTCAGCCTGACTTCCGAGTGGGCTGGCCAGAACGTATCGGGTGTCCACTGCACGACACGGTCGCTCAGCCACCGATACGTGCCGGTCGCGGTGGAGGGCGACACGATCCGGATGGATCCTTCTGCGGCGCCGCGGTCGGCCACTGGACCAGCGAAGGTCACGGTCACGGGCTGCCCAACACCTACGACGGATCCGATCGCGGGCTGGACATCGGCCACCGCCGGTCCGATGACCGGTGTGGGCATGGCGGCCGGCAAGTTCGGCGACGCGGCGGCAGGGATCGCGAAAGCGATTGCCAACACCCCCAGTAACACGTGAAGGTGGCGAAGTACTCGACGCACGTATTCATCCCTTTCGCTCGACGTGTCCAGGGCGGAACGATCGAGACCACCGATTTTAGTCGTTGCCCGGCAAACTGAAGGTGACATCGCAACTGTCGGTCAGGGCAGGATCGCCGTTACGGCGCACTGGTGCCGAGCCCGGGTGTGACCCGCCGCTCGGCCGCCGGGCCATCGCTGGCCACATACCGGCCAGTCACAGCCAGTCCCGCCGACTGAAAATGACGTAGAGGACGGCCACCATCACCACGATCAGCAGGGAGCTGACGACGAATCCCGACTGCACGCCCGCTCCGGGGTAGGGGACGTTCTGCCCGTAGAAGCCGGTGATCGCCGTTGGTACCGCGACGATGGCGGCCCAGCCGGTGAGTTTCTTCATCACGGTGTTCAGCCGCGCGTCCTGAATGGAAAGGTTGGTTTCGAAGACCGTCGTGACCATGTCCCGCAACGACTCGGTCCACTCGGATACCCGCAGGACGTGGTCGTACAGGTCGATGTAGAGCGGATTCAGTTCGGGCGAGTGATGGGTGTCGGGGCTGCGGTGCTGGATCGCTCCCACAACTTCGCGCATCGGCAGCACCACCCGGCGAAGATGGACCAGATCTTTGCGCAGCTGGAAACTGCGCCGCTGAAAGGTGGCCCGCTGGCTCCCGGTCGACCGCTCGGGTGGCTCGAACAGCTCGTCGGCCAGGCCTTCGATGCCGTCATCGAGGACCTGGACTGCGTCGAAGTGGCCGTCGACGACCACGTCCAGCAATCCGTGTACCAGTCCAGCCACGCCGAACCGCACGGTGTCGAGTTCGTCCCACCGTCGCGACACCTCCTCGACATCGAACTCGGGCGGGAGCCGGACCGTCACCAGTGCGGTATCCATCACGAATGCCGAGATCCGGTGTCTGGTCAGCAGGGTGCGAGGCTCGCCATCGGCATTTGGCGTCGCCATGTTCAGCGCATATACCGTGAAGAACGTATGAGTTGGGTAGACCGTCGCTTTCACGCGTTCCGAGGGCGCGACGGCGTCCTCGACCGCCCAGATGTTGAGCCCCAACTCCTGGGCCAAGTCTTCGAGCGCGCGCTGGTCGGGGTCGTACATGTCGACCCATACCAGGGTGTCGTCCTCGGCGAGGTAGTCGGAGATTCGGTCGAACTCGAAGCCGGGCTGCGACCGGCCGCCGCGCCAGATGCGGCCGGTCACCTTGCATGCCGAAGGCGTCACGGCTTTATCACAACACCCGGCAGGGTGGCCGGCGGTCGAACACCCCGCGCCGGTGGCCGCCACCGGCTGCCGTGACGTGTCAGCCCCATGACGACCAGCGTTCCACCAGTACTTCGATCACCGGTCCCGACAACGAAACCGTCTCATACTGGGGGTATTTCGCCCGTAAAAAATTCCTTCCGAAGAACGCTGCGTCCCCGTCGTCGCGGACGGCGGCGATGCCGTCGGCACGGATCCACCACAGTGTGTCCCAGTCTTCGTCGTAATGGTCGACGAGCAGGCTCACCCGGGGATTGGCGGCGATGTTGGCCAAGCGCTGCAGGCGCCGCGCCGACTTCGGCTTTCCGTCGACCGCGGTGTACACGACGACATGGCCGTCATCGGTCCGCCGGAGGGCGAACACCACCGGAACGATGTGCGCGGCCTGGCGTGCCGTGACCGTTGCCAGTCTGGCTACCCGCGCACCGGCGAAGCGCCGTAGCGCCGCTTCGCCGGGATTCTCGGGCATAGCCACCAGGGTAGGGCGAGAGCGCCGCCGCCGGCCGGCTTGATTGAGTGGTCTCACGATGCCCCTGGGCTATGCCGACACGGCCGTCGCCCTGTAGGGTCTCCGGGCGAGGAAAGGTCTGCCATTCTGATCACGTAATAAACCCGCGGATCGCCGCGATGGACCTGATGTCCATTTGTGGCCGGGCGCGGAAGTGACGAATGCACGGCAGTCGCGTCGTAAACAGAGATTGGCTGGAATGCACTGATGAAATTTGTTGAAAAGCTTCGTAGCAAGTGGGCTCGCCGACTCGGTGTCGCCGCCGTGGCGTCAGCCGCGCTGCCGGGCCTGATCGGCTTGGCGGGAGAGACAGCGACCGCAAGCGCGTTCTCGCGCCCGGGCCTGCCCGTCGAGTACCTCGACATCCCGTCGCCGTCCATGGGCCGCGACATCCGTATCCAGTTCCAGAGCGGCGGGGAGAACTCTCCCGCGGTGTACCTGCTGGACGGCCTGCGCGCAACGGACGACTACAACGGCTGGGACATCAACACCGAGGCCTTCGAGTGGTATCTCGACTCCGGACTGTCGATCGTGATGCCGGTCGGCGGCCAGTCCAGCTTCTACAGCGACTGGTACCAGCCGGCACGTAACAAGGGGCCGACCCTGACGTACAAGTGGGAGACGTTCCTCACCTCGGAGCTGCCGGGGTGGCTGTCCGCCCACCGTGCCGTCCGCGCCACGAATAACGCGGCGATCGGCCTGTCGATGGCCGGTTCGGCGTCGATGATCATGGCGGTGTTCCACCCGGATCAGTTCGTCTACGCCGGCTCCATGTCGGGCTTCCTGAATCCCTCTGAAGGCTGGTGGCCCTTCCTGATCGGCGTCTCGATGGGTGACGCCGGTGGCTTCAAGTCCGAAGACATGTGGGGCCCGTCCTCCGACCCGGCCTGGCAGCGCAACGACCCGATGGTGCAGATCCCGCAGCTCGTCGCCCTCAACACCCGTCTGTGGGTCTACTGCGGTAATGGCCGGCCCAACGAGCTCGGCGGCGGCGACGTACCCGCCACGTTCCTCGAGGGCCTCACTCTGCGCACCAACATCACGTTCCGCGATACCTATCTTGCCGCGGGCGGTAAGAACGGTATGTTCAACTTCCCCGACAACGGCACCCACAACTGGGCGTACTGGGGCCGGGAGCTGCAGGCGATGAAGCCGGACCTGCAGGCCCATCTGATCTGATCGGCTGTACACAAACACGGAATCCCCCAACATGTGTTGGGGGATTCCGTGTTTGTGCGCGCGGTGCAACGGTTACGTTCACGCGTGCGGGCCGCGCCACCCGAAGTCGTCCGGCCGGGATGTCGCCGCCTGAGATCATGGAAGGGTCCTGTTCGGTCATGAAGACACCACGGTTTCTTGCGGTCGCCACCGCGGCACTTCTCGTCTGTTCCGCGATCGGGGGCTGCGCACCACCGGAGAAGAAGACCGCCGCCGGCGGCAGCGATGCCGCCACGGCGAGTTCGGCCGCCGAGCTCGGCGGCATGGATGCCCTTGTCGCAAAGGCCAAGGAAGAAGGCCAGCTCAACGTCATCGCCCTACCGCCCGATTGGGCCAACTACGGAGCGATCATCACGGCGTTCGAGGACAAGTACGGAATCAAGGTCAATTCCGCCCAGCCGGACGCCGCCAGCCAGGACGAGATCAACGCCGCCAAACAGCAGAAGGGCAAGAGCACCGCCCCCGACGTGTTCGACCTGGGTCAGTCGGTGGCGCTGGCCAACCCCGGTCTTTTCGCCACGTACAAGGTCGCCACCTGGGACGACATCCCCGGGCATTTCAAGGATCCAGACGGTAAGTGGGTCAACGATTACGGGGGGTTCATGTCGATCGGCTATGACTCGGCCAAGCTGCCGCCGGTGACCGGAGTCGACGATCTGCTCAAGCCCGAGTTCACGGGGATGGTGGCACTCAACGGGGATCCCACGCAGGCGGGCGCCGCGTTCTCCGGTGTCGTCATGGCATCGCTGTCCCAGGGTGGTTCGGCCGACGACATTGCGCCAGGTGTGGAGTTCTTCCACAAGCTCAAGCAGGCCGGCAACTTCCTGCCGGTCGACCCGACACCGGCAACCATCCAGTCCGGCCAGACCCCGGTCGTGATCGACTGGAACTACCTCAACGGCGTGCAGTCCGAGAAGCTGCCGTCGTGGCAGGTCGTCGTCCCAGCAGACGCCGCCGTGGCCAGCTACTACTACCAGGCGATCAACGCCGACGCTCCCCATCCCGCCGCGGCGCGGCTCTGGCAGGAGTTCCTGTTCAGCGACCAGGGGCAGAACCTGTTCGCGCTCGGTGGAGTGCGACCGGTTCGCGCGGACGCGATGATCACTGCTCGAACGCTGGACAAGGCGGCATTCGACAAGATGCCGGCCATCGACGGCCCGGTCACGATCCTGACCGAGGCGCAAAGCAAGGCTGCGGCGCAATACCTGGCCGACAATTGGGCCAAGGCGATCGGCTGACTGCGGGCCGTGGGCCGACCGGTACGCGAGAACTGGGTTGCGAGGCTGCGCGAGGGGCTGCCGCTGCTGCCATTTCTGGCGTTCGTCGGTGTGTTCCTGATCGTGCCGACGGTGACGGTCATCGTCAGTGCATTCCTGGCGGACGGCCGGTTCACCATGGCGCGGGTCGCTGCGTTGTTCACCTCGACAGCGCTGACGGCACTTTGGCGCAGCCTGCTGCTATCGGCGACCACGGCCCTGATCGGTGCGATGCTGGGAGCACTGCTGGCGTGGCTGATCGCTTCCCGCCCGGCGACGTCGGCGCTTCGCCGGGCCGTGCTGTCACTGTGCAGCGTACTGGCCCAATTCGGTGGTGTGGCACTGGCTTTTGCGTTCCTGGCGACACTGGGGCTCAACGGGGTGCTGACGCTGTGGGCGCAACAGTGTTGTGGGTGGAACCTGACCGGCGATGGGTGGCTCTACGATCTGCCGGGACTGATGCTGGTCTACACGTACTTCCAGATACCGCTCATGGTCATCGTCTTCCTGCCCGCGCTGGAAGGACTGCGCCGGCAGTGGCGGGAAGCCGCCGTCAGCCTGGGCGCATCCGACTGGCAGTACTGGCGCGAGGTGGGGTTCCCGTTGCTCACGCCGGCGTTCCTCGGTTCGGCACTGTTGTTGTTCGCCAACGCCTTCGCCGCCTATGCCACCGCCGCGGCACTGGTCAGTCAGGGCAGCCCCATTGTGCCGCTGCTCATTCGGGCGGCGCTGACCAGTGAGGTGGTGCTGGGGCAGGAAGGGTTCGCCTACGTGCTGGCGCTGGAGATGGTCGTGGTGGTGGCCGTGGTCATGCTTGCTTACCGGATGCTGCTGCGACGGTCGTCGAGGTGGCTGAGAGATGGTTGAGGTTCCGCGGAAACAGCTGGGCAGCCGTGCGCTGCGTTTGTCACTGGGTGTTGGGTTCGGCTTGTTCCTGCTTTTCCCGGTCTACGCCATGGCCGACTTCAGCACGCGCAACCTGCTCGGTGCCGGACGGACCCTGCAGGCGTGGAAGAACCTCGTCTCCGACGAGGCGTTGTATCGATCCGCGGTGGTGTCGGTGCTGCTGGCGGCGTTGACGGTGACCTTGATGCTGGCGGTGCTGGTGCCCACCATGATCTGGGTGCGGGTGAAGACGCCGTGGGCCAGAGGCTTGGTCGAATTCCTGTGCCTGTTGCCGCTGACCATTCCCGCGCTGGTGATCGTCGTCGGATTGCGCAACGTCTACCTGTGGGTGAGCTACCTGCTCGGCGAATCGGCGCTGACCCTGACTTTCGTCTACGTCATCATCGTGCTGCCGTTCGCTTACCGGGCTCTTGACGGTGCGCTGGCGTCGATCGACCTGCTGACACTGTCGGAAGCCGCCAGGTCGCTGGGGGCCGGCTGGCCCGCAACCATCCTGCGGGTGGTGGTGCCGAATATCTGGACGGGGATCCTGTCGGCCGCGTTCATCTCGATCGCCGTGGTCCTCGGTGAGTACACCATCGCCTCGCTGAGCGGATTCCAGACCCTGCAGGTGCAGATCGTCCTGGTCGGCAAGGCCGACGGCCCGACATCGGTCGCGGCATCGTCGGCGGTGCTGGTGCTGGCCTTCGCGTTGCTGCTCGCGCTTTCGCTGCTGACGCGGGGGCGTCGGCGCGGGCCGACCGGCATCGGACACCCGCAGGACGCGGTATGACGGCCCCGGCGGGCGTCAGCGTGGACCTGGTGGATCTGCACCGCGCCTATGGCGCAGTGCGTGCCCTTGACGGCCTCACCTTGCATCTGCAAGCCGGGGAGATGGTGGTTCTGCTGGGCCCGTCGGGCTGCGGCAAGACCACCGCGCTGCGCATTCTGGCGGGACTCGACGAGCCGACGTCCGGGTCGGTGGCCGTCGGCAGCCGCGACATCACCGCGGTGCCCGCCAACAAGCGCGGTATGGGCATGGTGTTCCAGGCCTACAGCCTGTTCCCGCACCTCACCGTGCTCGACAACGTGGCGTTCGGGCTGAAGCTGAGGGGTAAGGGCAAGGTGGAGCGCAATTCCCGGGCCGGCGAGATGCTGGAGCTCGTCGGTCTGTCCGGGCATGCCGGCAAGTACAGCGATCAGCTGTCCGGGGGCCAGCAGCAACGAGTGGCGCTGGCGCGTGCTCTGGCCATCCGGCCCCGTGTTCTGTTGCTCGATGAACCGCTTTCGGCGCTGGACGCCAAGGTGCGGGTGCAGTTGCGTGACGAGATCCGGCGCGTGCAGCGCGAGGTCGGCACGACCACGCTGTTCGTCACTCACGACCAGGAGGAGGCGTTGGCGATCGCCGACCGGGTCGGCGTGATGAACGAAGGCCGCCTGGAACAGATCGACGCTCCGGCCGAGCTGTACACCCGCCCGGCGACCCCATTCGTCGCCAATTTCGTCGGGCTCAACAACACCATTGTCTGCGAGGTGTCCGGCGGAACCGCGACCGTGCTGGGGTCGACGCTGCCCGTGGTGCCCGGGTCGGTGACCTCAGGACCGGGTTTGGCCATGGTCCGCCCCGAAGCGATCACCGTCGATGCCGATCCGTCCGGACCTGCGCGGGTCGCGGCGGTGTCCTTCCTGGGGCCCGTGTCACAGGTGACGTGTGAACTTGCCGACGGCACGCAGGTGACCGCGCAGCTCCTCAGCTCGCAGGCGGCGGCGTTGGGAACCGATACCCGGGTCATGTTGGGGGTCGCCGCAGACGGAGTGCTGGTGGTCCGCGGGCAGCCCGGGGCATGAACCTTTGACCAGAGCTTTTCGGAATCCCGAAAATGGGCCGTGACCGCCACCTACCGCGGCGGCCGATCGCTCGCCCCCTCGCGGGCAGTTTACTGAAATGGCCGACATTCGCCGTCAAGTGACCGGATTGATAACCGCGCTTCGAAGGGTAACG
The DNA here is from genome assembly GCA_963846905.1 of uncultured Actinomycetota bacterium. GTDB lineage: Bacteria > Actinomycetota > Actinomycetes > Mycobacteriales > Mycobacteriaceae > Mycobacterium. The sequence goes on along the minus strand of CAWJYB010000029.1, from coordinate 213,503 downwards.
TGAGATTGTGAGACAGGTCGCGAATCCGCGATCCGCTGTAACCATTCAACATCCGCAGGACGGCCTGGTCGAGCCGCGGCCGGCACGGGCGACGGCCCGTCCGGGGGTGAGGTAGTGAGGCTGCCATTCGCCGATTGGCTTCCCGCCCAGCGCTGGTATGCCGGGCGGGGCCGAGAACTGGCTTCCGCCGCACCGGGTCTGGTGACTCCGCTGCGCGACGACATCGATCTGATGCTCGTGGACGCGGTGTTCGCCGACGGGTCGACCGACCGCTACCAGGTGATCGTGGCGTGGAACGCCGAACTGCCGGCCGAGTATGCCGCGGTTGCGCGAATCGGTTCGGAAGGTGACCGCACCGGCTACGACGCGCTGTACAACGCTGATGCCGCCGGATTCCTGCTGATGCTGTTCGATGAGTCGGCAGTGCGTGGCGACGTGTCCTTTACCCGTGAACCCGGCATCGAGTTGCCCATCGGTGAGCCGCCCCGGGTGTTCGGTGCTGAGCAGAGCAACACCAGTGTGGTCTTCGGCGGGAACGCGATCCTGAAGGTTTTTCGCCGGGTCAGTCCCGGAATCAATCCCGACATCGAGATCAACCGCGCCCTGGGCCTGGCCGGATGTAAGAACGTCGCGCGCCTGCTGGGGACTTATGCGAGCGACTGTGCCGGGCAGCCCTGGCCGCTCGGCATGGTGACCTCGTTCGCCGCAAACTCCGCCGAAGGCTGGGACATGGCCACCGCGAGCACCCGCGACCTCTACGACGAGGGTGACCTCTATGTCGACGAGGTGAGCGGTGACTTCGCCGCGGAGTCGTTCCGGCTCGGCGAGGCGGTGGCGTCGGTGCATTCAGTGCTGGCCCGTCAATTCGGGTCGTCGACGATGGGGTTCCCGGTGAACACCGCGCAGCGGCGGCTGGCCGCCGCGGTCGACACGGTGCCCGAACTCGAGCCTTACGCCGCTGCCATCGAAAAACGGTTCGCCGGGTTGGCGGGTGAGCAGATCGCGGCACAGCGGGTCCACGGTGACTTGCATCTGGGTCAGGTGTTGCGGACACCCGAAACGTGGCTGCTCATCGACTTTGAGGGGGAACCCGGCACCCCACTGGAGGTGCGCCGCGCCCCGGATTCCCCGCTGCGCGATGTCGCCGGGATGCTCAGGTCCTATGACTACGCGGCCCACCAACCGCTGGTCGGCCGTGGCGACCGCCTTCAGGAGGAACAGTTGGCCGCGCGTGCCCGCGAGTGGGTGGTCCGCAACTCCGACGCCTTCTGTGAGGGATACGCGGCGGCGGCCGGGTCGGACCCCCGGGATTCGGCCGCCGTGCTAGAGGCCTACGAACTCGACAAGGCGGTGTACGAAGCGGCCTACGAGGCGCGGCACCGTCCGGCATGGCTGCCCATGCCGATACGCTCGATCAGTCGTCTGCTCGACTGATCCCCCGCGAGATAGGACCCGCAACATGCATGCCTCGGTGACCGTTCACATGGCCGCACCCGCCGACGAGATCTGGAACCTGGTTGCCGACGTGCGCAACACCGGCCGGTTCTCGCCGGAGGTGATCGAAGCCGAATGGCTCGGAGGTGCTACCGGGCCGGTCCTCGGCGCGAAGTTCCGGGGACACGTCAAGCGCAACGAGATCGGCCCGGTCTACTGGACGACGTGCCGGGTCACCGCATGCCAACCGGGCAAGGAGTTCGGCTTCGCCGTGCTGGCGGGTGACCGCTCGGTCAACAACTGGCATTACGCGTTCGCGCCGTCCGGTGACGGGACGGACGTCACGGAGTCTTTCCAGATGTCTGAGGGGCTGTTCACAAAGCTGTTCGGGATGCTCGGCGGTCAGCTCCGCACGCGGCGCAACATCCGCGACATGACCAAGACCCTCAACCGCATCAAGGCGGAAGTCGAGTCGACGTAGCGCTGAGGGACGAAGCGCGTGGGAGCGAGACAATTGAGCGAAGTCGAGTCGACGTAGCGCTGAGGGACGAAGCGCGTGGGTCAGTCCAGCGTCGAAGTGCAGTAGGTGCGGGCCGGGGAGGGATAGGCCCAGGCGAAGCTGCCGCCCGACGAGGGGCAGGCGTTTTGGTCGTGCACGTCGAGCCGGCGCGTGACCTGCACCAGCACTCCGCTGTCGGGTCGGGTGGACCGCTGGGTGCATGCGGCCCGTTCGATGACGCCGATGGGCATGCCGAGGCGATAGCAGTGGTCGGCGGCCAGGTTGGGTACCAGGCACAGCCCTGCGGTTAGGCGGTCGGCGGCGGGTGCGGGGAAATGCTGGTATTCGGGGCTGGGGCAGGCGCCCGTCATGTCGGCCATCGCGCCGACCGTGTAGCCGGGGTCCTCGGCGCACGAAGCCCGACGGGTGGCGACGGCGTGCGGTGCGGAGGCGGTGACCACGACGCAGTCGCCGACGGACACCGGTTGGGCCTGCTCATAGCGGATCGCGACCCGGCTGTGATGCAGAGCGGCCGCCGCTCCGATCGCACCCACGCCCGCGACCACCACGACGATCGCTGCGAGCGCGCGGCGCCGATAATGGAGATGCGGCGACGTCATTCGATGAGGGTGGCAGAACCGTTCCCAGTTGTCCCGATTTTCACGCGCCTATACAACATTCACCGAAGAAGTGGCTGGACCGACACGCGGTGATTCGGCAATCATCGGGATGCGGCAAAGCAGCAGAACCTGTCATAGTGGGGAATGTCACACTCATTTGGCAGGGAGGCCGCCTTGACGGCAACGATCTGCGTCCCGAATCGCGCGGCGCGACAACGGGGCACCGCCCCCGGCGATTCCGCTCTCGGACATCGACCTCGGTTCGTTCGACTTCTGGGCGTGGGACGACCATCTGCGAGACGGGGCATTCAGGACGCTTCGGCGGGAAAAGCCGATCGCATTCTTCGAGGCCCCGGTGATGGCGGGGTTTGAGGCCGGCGCCGGACACTGGGCGCTCACCACATACGACGACGTGCACCACGCCAGCCGGCATCCCGAGGTCTTCAGCTCGATTCCGACCAGCACCACGCTCAGCGACGTCACCCCCGAGCTGGCCGAGTTCACCGGCTCGATGATCAGTTCCGACGATCCGCGGCACCAGCGGCTGCGGTCGATCGTCAACCGGGCTTTCACCCCGAAGGTGGTGGCGCGGATCGAGGAAAGCGTCCGCGAGCGGTCGCGCCGGCTGGTCGCCGACATGCTCGCCGGGCATCCCGACGGCCGCGCCGACTTCGTCGAGTCGTTGTCGGGCCCGCTGCCGTTGCATGTCATCTGCGACATGATGGGGATCCCGGAGGAGGACGAAGCCAAGGTCTTCCATTTGACGACCGTCATGCTGGGCGCCGGTGACGAGGAAGCGTCGGGCGGTTTCACCGAAATCGTCAATGCCGTCTTGGGGCTCGCCGAATACGGCACCGAGCTGGCGGAATCACGGCGTGCCCACCCCCGCGACGATCTCACGACGAACCTGGTGCGGGCCGAGATCGGCGACGAGGGGTTGACCTCCAGCGAGATCGCGTCGTTCTTCATCCTGCTGTCGGCGGCCGGCAACGAAACCACCCGCAACGCGATCAGCCACGGCATGGTCGCGCTCACCCGCTATCCCGAGCAGCGGGCCATCTGGTGGAACGACTTCGACAATGTGGCTGCCAGTGCGGTCGAGGAGATCGTGCGCTTGGCCACACCCGTGATTTTCATGCGGCGCAATCTCACCGAGGACGTCGAACTGAACGGCGTACGGATGAAGGCCGGGGACAAGGTGTCGATGTGGTATGCCTCGGCGAACCGGGACGAGACCAAATTCGCCAACCCGTGGCTGTTCGACGTCACCCGAAATCCCAACCCGCATGTCGGGTACGGTGCCGGCGGAGCACACTTCTGCCTGGGCGCCAATCTGGCCCGCCGCGAGATCCGGGTGCTTTTCGAGGAGTTGCGCCGCCAGGTTCCCGACATTGTTGCGGTGGAGGAGCCGGCGATCCTGCGATCGCCGTTCATCCACGGCATCAAGCGGCTTCCGGTCGCGTGGACGGCGCCGGCCTGACACCGGCCCGGCGGGGGCGTGCGTGCCGTCGCACCGGGCGTGGCGCGCCGCATCCCGCCCCGTGTCCGGCAAACCTGTCGGGGCACCGTTTACATTGATCGGCGATGGGGTTCTACATTCACCGTGCACATCGCACGGACATGCTTGCCGACGGTCTCGGCGAGCTGCTCGCCACGCCCCTGCCGGACCCGTTCGCCCAAGAACTCGTCCTGGTGCCGGCCCACGGGGTCGAGCGATGGCTGGGCCAGCGGCTTTCGCACGTCCTGGGCCGCGGCGACGGCGCAGACGGGGTGTGTGCCGGGATAGTGTTCCGGTCGCCGCGGTCGTTGATCGCCGAGATCACCGCGACCGCGGACAACGACCCGTGGTCGCCCGATGCGATGGTGTGGCCGCTGCTGGCGGTGATCGACGCGTCGTTGGACGAACCGTGGTGCCGCGTACTTGCCGCCCACCTGGGCCGGTTCGACGACGGCGACGAGGCTGAACTCCGCCGGGGCCGGCGTTACGCGGTCGCGCGGCGGATCGCCGGACTGTTCGCCTCCTATGCGACACAACGGCCGAGGCTGCTCATCGACTGGTCCTCCGGCGAATTCACCGACGGGGCGGGCGGAGTTCTTCCCGCCGACCTGTGCTGGCAGGCGCGGCTCTGGAACCTGCTCACCGCTGCCATGGATGCCGAACCGCCTCATGAGCGGCACCGGAAAACCCTTGAGAGGCTGCGCGTTTCGGCGGTCGCCGAGGTACCGCCACGACTGTCTCTGTTCGGGCACACCCGGTTGCCGTCGGCCGACATCGAACTGCTGGAGGCACTGTCGGCGAATCACGATTTGCACCTGTGGCTGCCGCACCCGAGCGATCAGGCGTGGCGGTCGCTGTCAGGCGTGCGCGGTCCGGTGCCGCGGCGCGACGACATCAGCAGCCGCCGTATCGGCCACCCGCTGATGGCTACGCTCGGACGCGACCTGTGTGAGCTGCAGACTTGCCTGCCCGCCGACCGGGCTGTCGATGACGACCTCGGGGGCACCCCGGAGTCCGACAACCTGTTGGGCTGGCTGCAGGCGGACATCCGCGCCGACGCGGTGCGCCCGGGCGACCGGGTGCTGGCCGCCGGTGACCGTTCGGTGCAGGTCCACTGCTGCCACGGACCCGCGCGCCAGGTGGATGTGCTCCGCGAGGTGCTGCTGGGTCTGCTCGCCGAGGATCCGTCTCTGGAACCGCGCGACATCCTGGTCATGTGCCCGGACATCGAAACCTACGCCCCGCTGATCGTCGCGGGCTTCGGTCTCGGCGACGTGGTTCCCCGCGGCCACCCGGCGCACGGGTTGCGCGTCATGCTGGCCGACCGTGCCCTCACCCAGACCAATCCGCTGCTCGGGGTGGCGTCGCAATTGCTGTCCCTCGCGGACGGGCGCGCCACCGCCAGTGAAGTGCTCAACCTCGTGCACGCCGCCCCGGTGCGGGCGCGGTTCGGGTTCACCGACGACGATTTGGACGTCCTCTCCGCCTGGGTTCGCAGCTCGGGGGTGCGCTGGGGATTCGACCAGCGCCACCGCGCGCCGTACCGCCTGGACGGGTTCCTCCAGAACACCTGGCGGTTCGGCATCGACCGAGTGCTGTGCGGGGTCGCGATGTCCGACGATTCGCGCGCATGGCTGGGCACCACGCTGCCCCTCGACGACGTCGGCAGCGACCGGGCTGAGCTCGCGGGACGATTCGCGGAATTCGTGGACCGCTTGGTGTCGGCGACCGACCGGCTGTGCGGCATTCAGTCGTTGGCGGCATGGGTGGACGCCCTGGGCGACGGCGTCGAGCGACTGAGCCGGGCCGACGGCGACGACGCCTGGCAGACCGGCCAGTTGCAGCGAGCCCTCGCCGCCGTGCTGGGCTCTTCGGGCGAACTCGGCACGACCGAGCTTCGCCTGTCGGATGTCCGGGCGCTGCTCGGCGGTCACCTCGCCGGCCGTCCCACGCGGGCAAACTTCCGCACCGGAACGTTGACCGTGTGCACGATGGTTCCGATGCGGTCGGTGCCGCACCGGGTGGTGTGCCTGGTGGGTCTCGACGACGGCGCGTTCCCCCGGATCGGGCTGGTCGACGGGGACGACGCCCTGGCCCGCCGCCCGAGGACCGGTGAGCGCGATGTCAGGTCCGAGGACAGACAATTGCTCCTGGACGCCGTCTGCGCGGCCACCGAGGGACTCGTCGTCACCTACACCGGCGCCAACGAAAGCACCGGGCAGCGACGGCCGCCCGCGGTCCCCCTGGTCGAGTTGCTGGACGCCCTGGATGCGACGACCACGGGGCCGGTGCGCGAGCGAATCGTCATCGAACAACCGCTGCAGCCCTTCGACATCAAGAATGTGCTGCCCGGGGCGTTGGGGGTGCCGCAACAACCGTTCACCTTCGACCCCGCGGCCGTTGTGGCGGCCCGCGCGGCGGCGGGTCAGCGGCCGCCCCAGCCGGCCTTCCTCGGTCAACCCCTGCCGGAAGTCCCGCAGACCGACATCGTGCTTGCCGAATTGCTGCGGTTCTTCCGCGACCCGGTGCGCGGCTTCTTCACTGCCCTCGACTTCACCCTGCCCCGGGATGTCGAGGGAATCTGCGATGCGATGCCCGTCGAGATCGGCGCTCTGGAGGAGTGGGGGGTCGGTGACCGGATGCTGCACGACATGCTGCGCGGCATGCGTCCCGACGATGCCGCCAACGCCGAATGGCGCCGCGGCAGCCTGCCGCCGGGCCGGCTCGGGTACCGCAAGGCGAAGGAAATCCGTGACCAGGCAACTCAACTGGCGCGCACCGCTATCGTCGAACGGGCCGGATGCTGCGCCTCCGGCACCGACGTGGACATCGACATGGGATCGGGCCGTCGGCTGACCGGCACCGTGGCACCCGTCTATGGCGACCGGATCGTCGCGGTCACCTATTCCAAGCTTGCCGGCAAGCATCTGCTGGAAGCGTGGATCAAGCTGCTGGTGCTGGCCGCGGCGCACCCGCGCGAAGAAAGGACCGCGGTGTGCATCGGGCGCCGGAAACGCGGCAGCGGTGCCGCCGTCCGACGGCTCGGTCCGCCCGATGTGCCGGCCGTCGAGGTGCTGGGCGACCTGGTGGACCTCTACGACGCCGGCCGCCGGCAGCCGCTGCCGCTGCCGATGAAGACGTCCTACGCGTGGGCCGAAGCGCGCCGGGAGGGCTATCCGCCGGAGCGCGCGGCCGACCGCCGTTGGAAGACGAACAAATTTTCCGGTGAGGATGCGGATGCGGCCTGCCAGAAAGTGTGGGGGCTGCACGCGCCGCTGCGTGCCCTCCTCGGGCCGCCTCAACCGGGCGAGGAGGTCCGCGGCGAATCCACCCGGCTCGGGGCGTTCGCTGCCCGGCTGTGGCTGCCCATGCTGCGGGCGGAGGTCAACGGGTCCTGATGGAAGGTTTCGATCTGCTTGGCCCGTTGCCCGCTGAGTCATCGACGACGGTGTTGGAGGCCAGCGCGGGAACCGGAAAGACATTCGTGCTGGCCGGATTGGTGACGCGATACATCGCCGAGGACGTCGCGACCTTGGACGACATGCTGCTCATCACGTTCGGCCGAGCGGCCAGCCAGGAGCTGCGGGAGCGGGTACGCAGCCAGATCCGTGATACCGCAACCGCATTGGGTCAGCCAGCCGAAGGGGGCGAGAACGAGCTGATCCGGTACCTGCGCGACGCACCGCCCGAGGTCGTCGCCGCAAGGCGCGACCGGCTGTGGTTCGAGCTGTCCGGCTTCGATGCCGCAACCATCGCCACCACCCACCAGTTCTGTCAACTGGTGCTGAAATCACTTGGGGTGGTCGGTGATACGGATTCCGGCGTCCGACTGGTCGACAGTCTGGGCGATCTGATCGACGAGATCGTCGACGATCTGTACCTGGCGCGATTCGGCCAGGAGCGTGACGACCCTCCGTTCACCCGAGAACTGGCGGTCAAACTCGCACGCAGCGTGGTCGACAATCCGGGCGCACAACTGCGCCCGGCGCACCCCCGGCGGGCTCGGCGGCCGGCGCCCGGTTCGAGTTCGCCGCCGCGGTCCTCGCCGAACTCGAACACCGAAAGCGCCGGCTCGGCGTCATGGGCTACGACGACCTGCTGAGCCGACTGGCCGCCGCACTGGAGTCGCCGGATTCGCCTGTGCGGGACAGAATGGCGCAGCGCTGGCGGGTGGTGATGGTCGACGAGTTCCAGGACACCGACCCGGTGCAGTGGCAGGTCATCGACCGGGCGTTCGTCAACCGGTCCACCGTGATCCTGATCGGCGATCCCAAGCAGGCCATCTACGGGTTCCGTGGTGGCGACATCGTCACCTATCTGGAGGCAGCTCGCACGGCGGAGCGCCGGACACTCGGGTTCAACTGGCGCAGTGACGCCGCGCTGGCGACCAGCCTCCAGGCGGTTCTGCGCGGCGCGGCCCTCGGGCATCCCGACATCGTCGTCCGCGAGGTCGAGGCGCGCCGCCCGACTCGACTCGCCGGCGCCCCGGCCAATGCGCCGTTCCGCCTGCGGGTGGTGCGCCGGGAACAGTTCGGCGTCGCCCCGAACAAGACCATTCCAATCGACCGGCTGCGCCGGCACATCGGTGCCGACCTCGCCTCGGATATCGCCGGGTTGCTTTCCAGCGGGGCGACTTTCGACGGCATGCCGGTGCGGGCGGCCGACATCGCGGTCATCGTCGAGAAGCACCGTGACGCGCGCGCCTGTCACGAGGCGCTCACCGCGGCGAACATCCCGGCCGTGTACACGGGTGACACCGACATATTCAAGTCGCAGGCCGCCCAGGACTGGCTGTGCCTGCTGGAGGCGTTCGATCAGCCACACCGCAGCGGCTTGGTCCGTGCGGCGGCAGCGACGATGTTCTTCGGCGAGACGGCGCAGTCCCTGGCCGACGGCGGTGACGCGCTGACCGACCGGACCGCCAGCACGCTGCGCGAATGGGCAGACCACGCACGGGAACGCGGGATCGCCGCCGTCTATGAGGCGGCCAGGCTGTCCGGAATGGCGCGGCGGGTGCTGTCCTGGCAGGGCGGTGAACGTCACATGACGGACCTGGCACATCTGACCGAACTGCTGCACGAAACGGCACACCGCGAGCACTACGGCCTTCCCGCACTGCGGGATTGGCTCCGCGGCCAATGCGACGGGGCGGGAAGCCAAGACGGTGTGCGGAACCGGCGCCTCGAAAGCGATGCCGCGGCCGTGCAGATCATGACCGTTTGGGTGAGCAAGGGTCTGCAGTACCCGATCGTCTATCTGCCATACGCATTCAACCGCTACGTCGACAAGTTCGACTTCGTTCTCCATCACGAGGGCACCACCCGTTGCCTGCACGTCGGGGGAAACGACAGTCCCGACTACGGTGAGGTGCAGGAACTGGGCAGGACCGAAGCCGCCGGCAACGACATCCGGTTGACCTACGTTGCGCTCACACGCGCGCAGAGTCAGGTCGTGGCGTGGTGGGCACCTTCGAGAGATGAACCGAACGGAGGTCTGTCCAGGCTGATGAGAGGCAGGAGCATCGGCGCCTCTGAAGTCCCCGACGCATGTTCACCGGTGCAGGAACTCACCGACGATGAGGCCGCTCAGGTCTTCCGGTCCTGGCAGGAAGCCGGCGGCCCCGTGGTCGAGGATTCAGTCGTGGCACCGCCCGTCGCAATCGAGAAGGACGGCATACCAACAGATCTGGCGGCTCGACATTTTCACCGCCGGGTCGATGCCGACTGGCGGCGGACATCCTATTCCGGTCTGATCCGTGCCGCCGAGCGTTCCGGCGTGCGCAGCGAGCCCGACGTTGCGGGCAAGGACGACGAAACGGCAGACCTGCCGGCTGACCCCGGCGCAAATGTTGATCCGGCCGCAGTCGCCGTGCCGTCGCCGATGGCCGATGTGCCCGGCGGGGCGGCGCTTGGTTCGCTGGTGCATGCGGTCTTGGAAGGTGCCGACCCATCCGCTCCGGACTTGGGCGCCGAACTCGAACGACACATCCGGGCCAACGGGGTTTGGTGGCCGACGGCGGTGGCCGCGGACGAACTCGCGGAAGCGCTCTTGCCCGTGTACGACACGCCGCTCGGCCCATTGGCGGACGGCTTGACGTTGCGGGCATTCGGTCGGCGGGACCGCCTGTGCGAGCTGGAGTTCGAAATGCCGCTGGCACGAGGGGATTTGCGTGCCGGGTCGACGCCGGACATCCGGCTGCGCGACGTCGGGGATCTGCTCGCCGACCGTCTCCCGGCAGACGATCCCGTGGCGCCGTACGCCGACCGGTTGCGTTCCGCCGAGTTGGGTGGCCAGTCTCTGCGGGGTTATCTGTCCGGTTCGATCGACGCCGTTCTGCGGCTGCCTCGTGGGGAGGCTCACCGCTACCTCGTCGTCGACTACAAGACGAACCGCCTAGGCGACTCGAACCGGCCTCTGACCGCCGCCGACTACGCAACACCCTTGCTGACCCGGGCGATGCTGCATTCCGACTATCCGCTGCAGGCACTGCTGTATTCGGTTGTGCTGCATCGCTATCTGCGCTGGCGTCAACCAGGCTATGACCCTGACCTGCACTACGCCGGGGTGCTCTATCTGTTCGTGCGTGGAATGTGCGGGAAGCGGACCCCGGTGTTCGCCGGTGTGCCCGCGGGTGTGTTCGGCTGGCGTCCGCCCAGCCGGCTGGTGGTCGCGTTGTCGGATCTGTTCGACGCGGTGAGGACGTCAGCGTGACGATAGACGTGACCCCTTACGTGGCCGAAGCCGCCGCGGACCGGCGCCTTGCGATGTCCGCATCCGGCCTGTTGCGCGAGTTCAACGCGGCCGGCGTGATCGACGCCGCCGATGTCCGGGTGGCCGCGCGCCTCTCGGAGCTGGCCGCACCGTCCGTCGACGACGTCGTGGCGCTTGCATTGGCGCTCACCGTGCGCGCCGTGCGCAACGGCTCGGTGTGTCTGGATCTGATGTCGGTCGCTGAGGACTCGGGCGAGCCCGACCTGCCCTGGCCGGAAAGCGGTTCGTGGCTTGCCGCGGTACGCAGCAGCCCGCTGGCGGGAACACCGCCGGTGCTGCGCCTCTACCAGGACCGACTGTTGTATCTCGACCGCTATTGGATCGAGGAGCAGCAGGTGTGCACCGATCTGCTCGCGCGGCAGGCTGTCGACCCCGCGGTGGATTCGGCGAGGCTGGCGGCGGGGCTCGACCGGGTGTTCCACCGACCGGGGTCCGGGGAGCAGCGAACGGCCGCGGAGATTGCGCTGACGCAGTCGACCACCGTGCTGACCGGTGGCCCCGGGACGGGCAAGACCACCACCGTCGCCGGCCTGTTGGCGTTGCTTACCGAGCAGGCCGAGGCTGCCCGGCGGCCACGGGCCCGAATCGCGTTGGCGGCGCCGACCGGAAAGGCTGCCGCCCGGCTGCAGGAGACGGTGCGGCTGGAGATCGACAATCTCGACCCGGCCGACCGGGCGCGGCTTCCGGGGCTGCAGGCGGTCACGCTGCACCGCTTGCTGGGCAGACGGCCGGAAACCGCCGGGCGGTTCCGGCACCATCGGGGCAACCGCCTGCCGCATGACGTCATCGTCGTCGACGAGACGTCGATGGTATCGCTGACGATGATGGCGCGGCTGCTCGAAGCGGTGCGCCCGGATGCCCGGCTGATCCTGGTCGGGGACCCCAACCAGCTGTCGTCGGTGGAGGCGGGCGCGGTTCTGGCCGATCTCGTCGGCGGGCTCGGCCGGCGCAGCGACGTTCGGATCGCCGAGCTGAACACATCGCACCGGTTCGGCGAGTCCATAGACACGCTCGCGCAGGCGATTCGGTCCGGTGACGCCGACCGGGTGCTCGCTCTGCTGTCCGACGGTGACGAGCACATCGAGTTCATCGCCATCGATGTGCTGTCGCCGGCGGCCACCGAACGGCTGCGGGATGTCCTCGTACCGCAGGCGCTTCGGATCCGCGGCGACGCCGTGCAGGGTGACACCGCGGCGGCGTTGGCCGCGCTCGACGAGCATCGTCTGCTGTGTGCGCATCGCGAAGGCCCGCTGGGGATCCGGTCCTGGAATCGCCAGATCGAGCGCTGGCTGACCGAGGAATCGGGGGTACCGACCTGGGCCGAGTGGTATCCCGGCCGCCCGGTCTTGGTGACCGCCAACGATTATGGACTGGGGCTGTACAACGGCGACACCGGCGTGACGGTGCTCGACGACGGGTGTTTGCGCGTGGCGATCGCCGGTGCCACCGGCGTCGTGCAGTTTGCGACCAGCAGGCTCGCCGACGTCGAGACGATGCATGCGATGACGATTCACAAGAGCCAGGGCAGTCAGGCCGACGACGTGACGGTGCTGCTGCCGCAAGAAGATTCGCGGTTGTTGTCGCGTGAGCTCTTCTACACCGCGGTCACTCGCGCGAAGCGCAGGGTACGCATCGTCGGCACCCCGGCCCAGGTCCGTGCGGCGTTGGCGCGCCGCGTGGTCCGTGCCAGTGGCTTGCGTCAACGACTGGCCGACGGGTGAACTCGTTGTGAACCGGTACTTGGCCGTGACGCACTGTGGCCCCCGCCGGGAGCGGGGGCCACAGTGGTCGAGGGCTTTCAGACGGCGGGCGGCGCAGCCCTGAGCACCCGCTGTAGGTCGGGCACCATCTGCTGGAGCTGCTGTCCCCAGTAGGCCCAGTCGTGGGTGCCATTCGGCGGGAAATTGAAGACAGCGTTGCGGCCGCCGGCGGCCGTGTAGGTGTCCTGGAAGGTACGGTTCGTCCGCAGCGTCAAACCTTCCAGGAACTGCGCAGCCAGTAGGGTGCCGCCACCGTTGCCCGCATCCAGGTCGGACGGTGTACCGGTGCCGCAGTAAACCCAGAGGCGGGTGTTGTTGGCGACCAGACGGGCGACGTTGACCATCGGGTCGTTGCGTTTCCAGGCCGGGTCACTCGCCGGCCCCCACATGCTGTTGGCGCTGAATCCGCCGGCGTCGTTCATGGAGAGTCCGATGAGCGTCGGCCACCAGCCTTCCGACGGGTTCAGGAAGCCGGAGAGGGAACCCGCGTAAATGAACTGCTCGGGGTGCCAGACCGCGTAGGTCAGCGACGCAGCGCCGGCCATCGAAATCCCTATTGCCGCATTACCCGTGCGGGCGATGCCCCGGTTGGCCTCCAGCCACGCAGGAAGCTCCTGCGTCATGAAGGTCTCCCACTTATAGGTGTAGGTCTGGCCGTTGCCCTGGGAAGGTTGGTACCAGTCCGTGTAGAAACTCGACTGACCGCCGACGGGCATGATGGCCGACAAGCCTGAATGCTCGAACCATTCGAACGCCTCGGTGTTGATGTCCCAGCCGTTGAAGTCGTCCTGGGCGCGCAGGCCGTCGAGCAAAAAGACGGCGTGCGGTCCGCCGCCCTGGAACTGGATTTTGATGTCGCGTCCCATCGACGGCGACGGGACCATCAGGTATTCGACGGGAAGCCCGGGACGAGAGAATGCCCCGGCGGTCGCGGTTTGTCCTGCGACGCCGATCACGCCGGGCAGGGCCGCCGCCGCAACCGCTGCGACCGCTATTCGGCGCAGGGATGCCCTGGCCCCAGCACGCATCTTCTCAACGAACTTCACGACTGTGCTCCTCCGTGTGCATGAGTGACCCCAACACATTTTGTTATTGATGTGACGCAAGTGAAACACGGGTTTGCCATTGCGGAGCTTGCCGAAACTCGTGGTGGCGGTCGCGGTTGCCTAACGATTGGGAGTCCTATGGATTCCGATCCGTTATCCCGTCGTTGCAGTTCGCCGGCCCGGCTTTCCCGTGCGGTGGTGTCGAGTGCGCTGTCCGCAGGACGTAGTACCCTCCCTGAATCGACGGGGATCGCCATAACCGCAGCAAAGTTGGGGAAAGTGTGGGCTACGCGGCCCGAGTCGCCGGATGCCGGTCGACTGAAGGGGGAGTGGATGGAAGGCGAGCGGACGACTCACGAGGGCTTGAGCATGGTTCGCACCGACGATGCCGTCACGGCTGAGATCTATCCGGGACTGACCCGAAAATTGTTGTCTTACAACGAGAATCTGATGGCAGTGATGCACGTGATAGCCGCGGGAGCGGTCATCCCGCTGCACTCGCATCCAGAGGATCAATTGTCGTACCTGATCAGCGGGCACATACGCCTGTCCTGCGGGGATACCCATCTCGAGGTTCACGCCGGCGACAGCTTCGTGCTCGCCGGCGGCGTCGAACACGAGGCCTTCGCGGCCGCGGAATCCGTCGCCCTCGACGTCTTCAACGGCGCTCGCGCGGACTACCTGGACTGGGCCGAAAGAACGCGGGCGAACCCAACCCATCCCGGGAGCCCCGCCGGGCCGTCGCGGCGACGCTTGTCATGATCACGGTTCGTGTTGCTCGGGGTTACCCTGCTTGGGTGAGTGGCAAGGCAGTGCCGGGCGGGGTTGTGCATGACCTGCCTGCAGATTTGTGCACGGCCCTAAACGCCAACGCCACGGCGATCGCTGCCTGGATGGACATCACGCCCTTGGCGCGCAACGAGTTCATCTGCTGGGTTGAGGACGCCAAGCAGGAGAAGACCCGCGAGCGGCGCATTCGCCGGACTGTGGAGGAATTGGAGGAAGGCCGGCGCCGGCCGTGCTGCTGGCCTGGGTGCAAGCATCGCGAGCGCACCGGCAGGTGAGCGCCGGCCGGAGATATGACTGTTGCACAGCACGGCCAGGATCGCGACGGTGATCAGCAGGCCGACGATGGCGTCGGCAAGCGGGTAGCCGAGAGCGACACCGCCGAGCGGCCACCCAGCCGAGATGCTCGACCTGCACCGGGTGGATCAGCGGGTGATGGCCTCGTAGCCGGCGATGGCAGCCGACAGGGTGATCATGGCGATGATGAACAGGCCGGCTAGGTCTTCGGCATGTCCGAATCCGTAGGTGTAGCGCCGGGTTGCGGCCTTGCGGCCTGCAACGCGAAGGCGATCCATAGCGGGACCGTGGTCAGGGCGTCGGAGAAATTGTGGATGGTGTCGGCGGCCAACGCGATCGATCCGGACCAGATGACGATCGCCATCTGCACAACGGCGGTTGACCCCAGTGCGAGCAGGCTGCTCTTGAGCGTGCGGATGCCGATCGCGCTGGACTCCAAAGCCGAGTCGACGCTGCCCGCGGCATCGTGGCTGTGCGGTGCGATCAATGGATTGGAAGCCGTCGGTTATGCAGGTACGACTGGTGGTCACAGCTCCTTCGACATGGCGCGGTGGAGCGCGCTTTCGGCACGTTGATGCCCGACGAATTCGAAGCCGATCAGCACCACGACCGGGGCGAGCATCACAATCATCAAGCAAACGGCCATGTAAACGCCGACGCCGGCCAACAGCACCGCTCCGGTCAAGCACGGCCAAGCATGCGCACACCCATAGCACATGGAACATGTCGATCGAGCGCACGGTGTAGATGTAGAGCGCGAAGATGCACAGCAGATAGATGCCGACCGGCAACGCCACCGTCAAGACCGTTTCGACCGAACTGAGCTTCGATCGACCCTCGATGTAATAGGCAGCGGCGTGCAACCCGGCACCCGTGGCCACGATGGCGCCGAAGATCAGGATGTGGCCGTAACCGAACGCGAAGGGCTGGTTGCGGCGAGTGTGCAGCAGCGGTGCCGCGGGTACGACGAAGTACACCCACCACATGCCGAAAGTCAGCCCCGTGCCGGTGATCGCCAGCAATGCCGCGCCCACGGACCACCCCTGCTCGCCGACCACCGCTGACATCGTTGCCACAGTGCCCACGACGCCCTCGCCGAGCGCGATGATGGTCAGCAGGCTGTACCGTTCGGCGATGTGATTCGGGTGCCAGGGTGTGCCGCCCCGGACGTTCTCGGCCAGCCACGGGCCGAGGAACTCCAGCGCTATCAGCAGCCCGTAGAGGACCAGTGTCACCGGGACCGAAGTGTGCAGGATGAAGACGCCCACCCAGCCGATCTGCGTGATCACGATGGCGAGGACGTAGGTCAGACACGAGGCGCGCCGTGCGGGATCCTGCCGGGAAGCCCGTAACCACTGGAACACCATGCCGATTCGCATCACGATGTAGCCCCCGACGAGCACTTTGTTGTCCACGGTACGGCCCCCGGCGATTGACGAGTACACGGGAGGAATGCCCATCGCCAAGACGATGACACCGACCATTTGAAGCATCGTGCAGATGCGGTATACCCAGTCGTCGGTGTCGTAGGCCGATGCGAACCACGCGAAATTGATCCATGCCCACGACACCGCGAAGGTCGAGAATGCGAAACCCGCTGCGGCGGCCGCGATGTGTTTCTCGGTGATCAAGTGCGCGAATTCGGAAGCCGAGATACCGAACGCGATGACAAAAGTGAGGTCGAACAGTAGTTCCAGTGGCGTTGCGGTGCGGTGTTCCTCGTCCGGGTCGCGGCCCGACATGGGGCGCAGGCGATGGGGACGCGTACGCCCGAGCCCAGCCAGGTCGAATTCGCTCACCAAACCCTCCTGATCGACTCCCCGTCGCCAGCCAAAGCCTACCCAGTGCGTCGCACCCCCGGCGGCGTGTCATACCAGCAAACGCAACGGCCTGACGGGCACGGGGCGGTGACGGCACCGAGCGCCTCCGGCACACCCGCATCGGTGCCGCAAGTGGTTGCCAACCGCCCTGCCGCGGGCCACGATGAAAAGAGACGACGCTGTCCAAGGAAGTCTGCTGGTCGGAGCACGCTATGGCACTCGCCGCTGGAACACACACCGCGAGGACCCTCGCGCCGAGGAATGGCGCGGCAGGATTGGCAGCCGTGGCGATGATGATCGCGCCCATCGCTGTCACGGCCGTCGCCGCCGCCGAGCCGGTGTGGCCGCTACCCGGCGGGGGTTCGGCCAGCGACACCATCGCCGACCTGGAAGCTCAGGGTTACAACGTGCAGATCAACTGGGTTCGAGGTGACACCAGCACGCCGCTGTCGCAGTGCACGGTCAGCGCGATCCACAATCCCGACCGTTCGGCAGGCCCCCAGCACTCCTTTACGACCGTCTATGTCGACGTGGCATGCCCAGACAACGATTACAGTTTCGGTTTCGGGTTCGGCATCTGACAAACCGCCACGTTCCCGGTTGCTCTCCGAAAGGCATGGGACCGCCCACCACCTCTGCCCGCCGGGCTGGTTGACTATGCATCGCCACCGACAGAGGTCGTATCGCGGCCGCGCGTGATGGGAGTGAGCCAATGGCGCCGACGCCCGGACACTTCCTGCCGCTGGCGGGCGTGCGGGTGGTCGAGGTCTCCAGCTTCGTCGCCGTGCCACTGGCAGGCATGACGCTGGCCCAGCTCGGGTGCGAGGTGATCCGGGTCGACCCGGTCGGCGGCGCGGCCGACTATCGCCGATGGCCGCTCACCGGCGATGGCACCAGTATCTATTGGACTGGCCTGAACAAGGGCAAACGGTCGGTAGCCGTCGACATGCGGTCTCCGCAGGGGCAGCAACTGGTGGCCCGGCTCATTGCCGAAGGCGGTCCGCAGGGCGGGATTCTCGTCACCAATGTTGTCGGACGTCAGTGGCTTTCGTATGAGCAGCTGGCGCGGATCCGGCCCGACCTGATCCACCTCGAAGTCTCCGGCCGTTGCGACGGCAGCACGGCGGTGGACTACACGGTGAACGCCGGTCTGGGGTTTCCGTTGGTCACCGGACCGGTGACGCAGTCGGCGCCCGTCAATCACGTGCTTCCGGCCTGGGACGTTTCGTGTGGCCTGTACGCGGCCCTGGCGGTCACCGCTGCGCTGCGGCAGCGGGACGCCACCGGCGCGGGGGCCAGCATCCGGCTTCCGCTGGAGGATGTCGCATTGGCCATCGCCGGCAACCTGGGCTTCCTCACCGAGGCGATGGTCAACGGAACTCAGCGGGAGCGGCTGGGCAACGCCATTTATGGCCAGTACGGCCAGACGTTCGTCAGTGCCGACGGCGCCTCGTTCATGGTGGTGGCACTGACCGCCCGACACTTCCGGGATCTGACCGAACTGACCGGGACAACCGGCGCGGTCGGCGCGCTCGCCCATGCACTGGGCGTCGACTTCGCCGACGAGGGCCAGCGATTCCGGCACCGCGACACACTGAGCGGACTGTTCGGCGTCTGGTTCGCTGAGCATTGTGCCGACGAGATCGCCGCCGCGCTGGCGAAGACGTCGGTGCTCTGGGAGCGGTACCGGACATTCGCGGAGGTGATCGCAGGGGAGCAGGTCACGGCCAACCCGTTGTTCGCGCCGCTGTATCAGCCCGGCGTGGGCGAGTATCTGGCGCCGGGTCTGCCGTTCTCTGTCGACGGTGCCCGCGCGGCGCCTGCGGCCGCCCCCGCACTCGGCGACGACACCGCCGCGGTGCTCGCCGAGTGGTGCGGCGCGTCGTCGGCCGAACTGCAGGCGCTGTGCCTATCCGGCACCGTCGCAACCGGATCCGACGTTTGATGAGCACACTTGTGCAGCTTCTGGATCTGAGTCGCGATGCCGGCAACACGTGGACCGGCCCGGGCTACGGCCCCGCGGGAAAGCGGGCGTTCGGCGGTCAGTTCCTGGCTCAGTCGATGGCCGCTGCGGCACGGACGGTCGATGAGCACAAGCTTCCGGTCAGCCTTCATCTGCAGTTCCTGCGGGCGGGTACGGGCGGTGCGACTGCCGACTACGAGGTAGACCTGCTCTACGACGGCCGGACCGCGTCGGCGCGGCGGGTGCTCGCCCGGCAGGACGGCCGCCTCATCACCGCGTCCACGGTTGCGTTCGCGGCCCCGGTGCCCGGCCCGGAGCACGGAAACTATGGCGACCTGCCCGACGACCCGGACCTGCTCGCCGCCACCGGTCCCGCCGGCCCCGCGCCGGGCCTGCCGCTCGACGAGATCGACATCAGGATCTCCGACGCCGGCGAGGGCGAGGGATTTGTGCGCAGATTCTGGTGGCGCGCAAAGGTTTCCCTTCCCGACGATCCTGTTGTCCACGCGTGCGTGGCGCTGTTCGTCACCGACGTCTACATGATCGATCCCGTGCTGCGGGTGCACGGGCACTCGATGAGCGACCGCAGTCATCGCAGCGGAACCACCGACGCGTCCGCGTGGTTTCATCGACGAATCCGGGCCGACCGGTGGAACCTGCTGGAATCGAGGTCCCCGGCAGCCGCCCGTGGGCGCGGACTGGTGACCGCGAGCCTGATCGGCACCGACGGTCTGATCACCGCGACTCTGGCCCAGGAAGGGTTGATTGCGGCCCGGCAGTGACTGGCGGGCCGTGCTCCGCACAGTGCCCGAATGACATGACGAACAGGAGAAGCCCATGCGGTCCTTCGGATCACTCGACGCCCTCGTCGCCGCCAAAGGCGAAGTGCTCGGTGCGAGTTCCTGGGTCCAGATCACCCAGGAGGCCGTCAACCTCTTCGCCGACGCCACCGGCGACCGCCAATGGATTCACGTCGATCCGGAGCGGGCGAAAAGCGGGCCGTTCGGCACCACCATCGCCCACGGATTCATGACGCTGTCCCTGCTCCCCCGGCTGATGCACGAGATCTACGCCGTCGACGGCATCAGGATGGCGATCAACTACGGGCTCAACAAGGTTCGCTTCCCTTCGCCGGTGCCCGTCGGCTCGAAGGTTCGCGCGGTGAGCACCCTCGTCGAGGCCGAGGACGTCGGAAGCGCGACAGTGCAACTGACGGTCTCGACTGTGGTCGAGATCGAGGGCGAAACCAAGCCGGCCTGCGTCGCCGAGAGCATCCTGCGCTACATCGGGGCGTGATCAGCGGTCCGGTCTTCAGTCGCAAGGTAAGGGGAGTTCGTTGCGAATCATCACCGTCGAAGAGCCTTTCCATGACCCGGACGTCATTGCTGCGGTTCTGCAACTGCACGGGCCGGTACCGGTTGATCCTGACGAGCGGCTTCGGCAGATTCCTTCAGGGCTTCATGCCGGAACAGGACTCTGCCGAACGATTGGGCGGGAACGGTCTGGCCCACATGGGACTTTCCCTACGTCGTCCGCGACAACGTCGCCGAATTCCTCCACCAGGCCGACCTCACCGACCACGAAAGAAACGCCATTGCCCACGGGAAACGCCGAGCGCCTGATGCGGCTTCAGCTTTAGTCGCCGCGTTGAGGTGGCACGCCCGCGTTCGGCATGCCCACACCCGCGTTGAGATGGCACTGAGAGCGAGGAATCTCCCGCATTGGTGGCTCTGGTTGCCATTTCAACGTGGGCAGGCAGGCAGGCAGGCAGGCGGGAAGGCGAGGCGAGGCAGGAGCCGCTCACAACTCGGCCACGTCATGCTCCAGACGCTCCGCGAGCCGGGCCGCCGCCGCGGCGCGGCGGGTGGGGATGTGCGCCGACGGGAAAAGCGTGTCCACCGACTGGTAGCCGGCCAGCGTTCGCCGGGCCAGTGTCAACTTGTGCACCTCGGTCGGACCGTCCGCGATGGCCAGCGACTCGGCGGCCACCATCATCTTCACGAACGGCATTTCGTTGGAGACGCCAAGTGCTCCGTGCAAGTGCATCGCGCGCTGCACGACGTCGTGGAGTACCTCGGGCATGGCCACCTTGACCGCCGCGATGTCTCGGCGCACCTTCTGGTAGTCGTGATGTTTGTCGATCAGCCACGCCGTGCGCAGCACCAACAGCCGGAACTGTTCGATCTGAATCCAGCTGTCGGCGATCTTCTCCTGTGTCAGCTGAAAACTCGCAAGCGGACCCTGTCGCGTCTGCCGGGAAACCGCCCGCTCGCACATCATGTCGAACGCGCTGCGGGCCAGCGCAATCGTGCGCATCGCGTGGTGGATGCGGCCACCGCCCAGCCGGGTCTGCGCGATCGCAAACGCCTGGCCCTCGCCGCCCAACACGTGGTCGGCCGGCACTCGGACGTCGGTGTAGCGGACATAGCCGTGTGATCCGTGGCCGGCGGCTTCCCCGCCCACCGCGACATTGCGGACGATCTCGATGCCCGGGGTTTCGGCGGGCACGATGAACAGTGACATCTTGTCGCGCGTGCGCGCCTCGGGATCGGTCACCGCCATGACGATGAAGAACGCAGCGTGCCGGGCGTTCGACGAGAACCACTTCTCGCCATTGATCAGCCAGGCGTCGCCGTCGCGGTGGGCGCGGGTGACGAACAGCCCGGGATCGGAACCGCCCTGCGGCTCGGTCATCGAGTAGCACGACGAGATCTCACCGTCGAGCAGCGGCTGCAGGTAGCGGCGCTTCTGTTCCGCGGTCCCGAACAACGCCAGGATCTCGGCGTTGCCCGAGTCGGGTGCCTGGCAACCGAACACCGAAGGCGCCCAACGGGAGCGGCCCAGGACCTCGTTGAGAAGGGCCAGCTTCACCTGGCCGTAGCCCTGCCCGCCGAGGTCCGGGGTGAGGTGCGCTGCCCATAATCCGTTGTCTCTGACCACCTGCTGAAGGGGCCGCAGCAGGTGCATCACATCCGGGTTGGACTTGTCGTAGGGGTCGAGCCCCACCAGGTCGAGCGGCTCCACTTCGGCCCGCATGAACCCGTCAACCCAGTCGAGCTTGGACTGGTAGTCGGGGTCGGTCTCGAAATCCCACATGGCACCTGTCTACCGGAGGCGGCGCCGGTCGGGTAGACCTGTAGCCATGAAGACGCATCTGAACTGTCCCTGCGGGGAGTCCATCGTGGGCGCCGACGAGGATGACCTGGTCGAGAAGACTCAGCAGCACCTGGCCGAGAACCATCCCGGTCACGACTACTCGCGCGACGAGATTCTGTTCATCGCGTACTGACGGCCGTCGAGGTGACGGTCTGCGCGCTGACGTCGTCGGCTGACCGTCTCAGCCCAGTAGAAGTCGCTTGCACCCCAACGGGATTCAACGGCGCGTGGACGGCCACGACGGGAACCGTCAGCAGCGGGTCATGCGCACGGAGCGACGTTCCGTCGACTCCACGAAGTCACGTATCGCGCCGGTCACCAGCCCGGGGCTTTCGACGTGAGGGAAGTGGCCGACACCGGCGAGTACGGCCAGCCGGCTACCCGGGAGCGCCTTGTGCGCAGCGTAGCCGTGTGCTATCGGCATGACGCGATCGCGTTCGCCCCAGATCAACTGGACGGGCAGCTGGGCAGCGAGGTCCAATCGGTTCATGGCCGTCACCGTCTGATCGCGGTAGTCCACCACGGACCGCAGCGTGCGCAGGAATGCGTGCCTGGTTGCCCCGTCGGACAGCGACGAGAGCAGGTCCCATAGTTCGTCGCCGCCCGAATGCCTGACGCCCGCGGATGCCATCAGAGCGCGGATTCGGTTTCCGGCGTCGAGCACGGGCTGGGGTGCCACGACCGGCAACACGAGTTCGGCTCCTGGAGCCGACAGCGCACGCAGTGGCCAGCTCAGCTCGGGCTCCAGCCCGCTGCTGGAGATCAGTACCAGCCGTTCGCAGCGCTGCCTGTGCTGATAGGCGAGTTGCAGCGCAATGCCGCCGCCCAGCGACTGCCCGATCACCGTCGCGCGCGGGATGCCCAGAGCGTCCAGGAAATCGCGCAGCCACACGGCGTATCCGCCCAGCGAATAGTCGCTTCGTGGTTTGTCGGATTGTCCGTGGCCGAGCAGGTCGGGCGCGATCACGTGAAAGTCCTGGGCCAGTTCGGCGATCACATCCCGCCACGTCGCCGAGTTGCCCGCTACGCCGTGCACGAGCAGCAGGATCTCGCCTTCGCCCTCGTCGCGGTAGGCGATCCGGTTGCCGTTGACCACGACATGGCGCATCTCGTTCATGCCCATCGCCTCCTTCGCGATCCGCCGGTGTCCGCTGTCGGAACTACCGTAACTCTACTTATCCCACCGAAAGTTGCCGACGAGTAAGTCCAGCGCGTCGTGAGGCCGGTAAAACCGGGGGTGAGCTGTACTGATAACGATTTGATCACGATATGGTTAAGTTGCTGAAATGTGAGAGTTGCGCGCCTGACCGCGCATGGCGGCCCCGGTCGCACGCGTCCGACACTCGCGCCGGACGCTGTCTGGCTCAGACCGTGAGCATCACCTTGATGCAGTCCGGGGAGCGGGCGGCCGCGGCCGCATAGGCAGCGGCCGCATCACCGAGCGGCAGTGCCTGCGTGAAAATCCCGCCGGTGTCCACGCGCCCGGCCTGGATCAGCGGAATCAGTTCCGGCCAGGTGCGTTGCACCGGCGCGGTGGTCATGCGCAGCGTCACACTGCGCACCAGGGTCATCAGCGCGGGGAAGGGGAATGGGTTGAGGTCGTGCACACCGATCACCGAGACGGTGCCCCCAGGCCGAACGCAGGTCAGCGCTTCGGTCATGGTGGTGTCACTACCTACCGCGTCGATCACCGACGCCGCGCCGCGCCCGCCGGTCGCTTCCAGCACCGCTCCCAGGGCGGGCGGCGCCAGCGGCGTCGCGCCCGACAGCGCCGCCCGTTTCCGCCGCCCTTCGACCGGGTCGACGCCGAACACCGTGCCCGCACCCTGAGCGATCGCGCTGCGCAATGCGCACAGCCCCACCGCGCCCAGACCGAAGACCACCACCGTGCCCCCGGGCGGAATGTCGGCGCGCTGCGCGCCTGCCCATCCGGTGGCCAGGTTGTCGGTCAGCAGCAGGGCCTCTTCGGTGCCGATGCCGTCCGGGATCGGCAGCAATTGGAAATCGGCGGCGGGTACCGCGAGTAGTTCGGCTTGCGCCCCGCCGAGGACACCGGTGCCGAAAATCCGCATCCCGGCCAGACACGTGACCGGGTCGCCGGTGGTGCAGCCGACGCAGGCGCCGCAGCCGGTCACCGATGACACCAGCACCATGTCGCCAACCCGCACGCTGCGTACGTCGGGTCCGACCTCGACGACGGTCCCGACCGCTTCGTGACCCAGCGCCACCGGCTCGGATAACGGGTACTCGCCCTCGTAGAAGTGCAGATCCGAGCCGCAGATACCCGCTGCGGCCACCTCGATGACGGCGCCGCCCGGGCCCGGCAAGACGGGGTCCGGACGAGTGTCGACAGCGATCCTGCCGGTGGGGTCAATGAGGACTGCGCGCATGCCGCTCCTTATCGTTCCAACCGAACACGTCCACCACTAGCTGAACGTGAAGTCGCCGGGCTCAGGCGAGCGTGTCCATGTCCAGAAGTCGACGAGCCGCCACGGGCTCAACGAGTGCACCAGACCGTCGGCGCCCTTGTAGAAGCTGTGCTTGATGCTGGGCTGCGACCACACCATCCGTGCCAGTTCCGCCTGTGATCGGCGGTACCACCGGTCGAAGCGGTCCCGCCGCGGCTCCATGGCGCTGTTGCCCGACGCGATCAGCAGGTCCAGACAGCCGACGATGTAGCGCACCTCGCACTCGGAGTGAAAGATCAAGCTGCCCCCGCTGGCCAGGTTCGTTCCCGGGCCGTACAGCATGAAGAAGTTCGGGAACTCCGGAACCGTCATGCCCAGGTATGCCGCCGGCCGGTTTCCCCACCACTGTTGCAGTTCGATCTCGTTGCGGCCAAACACCTTCAGCGAGGCGACCAGGTCGTTGGCCCGAAATCCCGTCGCGTATACCACGATGTCGGCGGGGTATCGGGCACCGTCGGAGGTGACTACGGCATCGGGCTCGATCCGGGCGATCGGGGTGCGGACCAGTTCGACGTTGTCGCGGGTGAGTGTGCGCAGCCAACTGCCGTTGTCCTGCAGCGTGCGCTTTCCCGTGGCCGGGTAGTCGGGCAGCACCTTGGCGAGTAGGTCCTCGTCGTCGCCGACCTGGCTGGTGATCCATGCCGTGAACATCATCCGGGCCAGGTCGTTGGTCGCGCTGACGGCCTGGTCCTGATCGGGCCAGTCCGGGTCGACGGCTGCCGCGGCCAGGCCCTTGTCGCAGCCCGGCCAGAACAACAGGAATCGGTACCAGCGGGCGTAGAACGGCAGGTGCCGCATCGCCCAGCGCACGCCGGGCTCGACGGGCTCGTGATAGTTCGGATTGGGGAACATCCACTGCGCGCTGCGCTGGAATACGCTCAGCTGGTTCACGTCCCCGGCGATCGCCGGCGCGATCTGGAACCCCGACGCGCCGGCGCCGATCAGCGCCACGTCCCTGCCGGCCACCGACACCGCGTGATCCCAGCGCGCACTGTGGAATGCGGGGCCGGAAAACGATTTGGCCCCTTCGATTTCCGGAATGAACGGCGTATTGAGCTGGCCGACCGCGGCAATCACCGCGCGGGCAGTCAGCATGTCCGTCGCGCCGTCGGCGGCGGTGACCCGAACGCACCAGGTTGACGATGCGTCATCCCAGCGGGCGCTGTCGACGCAGGTGTTGAACCGAACGTGGTCACCGATCCCGTAGCGATCCATGACACTCTGAAAGTACGCCTGCAACTCCGGCTGGCGGGCGAAGAATTCGCTCCAGTGCTCTGCTGGCTCGAAGCTGTAGCAGTAGAAATGATTGCCGACGTCGACCCTTGCCCCGGGATACGTGTTCTCCCACCAGGTTCCACCGACACCGGCATTCTTCTCGATGACGGTGTAGGGAATTCCGGCCTCCTGCAGCCTGATCGCCGCCAGCAGCCCGGACATGCCGCACCCGACGACCACCACCGGAAACGCGGCCCGCGCGGCGGCGTCGGAGTGAAGCGATGTCCCGCGTTCGTCGTGGCCGGCGAGTTCCATTTCCTCCAGCAGCATGGGCACGTACTCCGCGGGTACGTCCTCGCAGACCAGCCAGTCCATCATCCGTTTCAGCAGTGCGGCGTCCACCGGGGGCGGCTCGGGGCAGCCACGGTCCCGGTAGTCACGGATGATGCCGAGTGCCAGCGCGCGGGCCGTCGATTTGTCCTCTTCGGACATGTAGCCCTGCACCTCGTTGAGGAACAGACCCGCGGGCCGCAGCGTCGCCAGTTCACCGTCGAGCAGTTGGGCGCCCGCCATGTGAACACAGGAGAGCA
Organism: uncultured Actinomycetota bacterium; assembly: GCA_963846905.1. Classification (GTDB taxonomy): domain Bacteria; phylum Actinomycetota; class Actinomycetes; order Mycobacteriales; family Mycobacteriaceae; genus Mycobacterium. The sequence continues at coordinate 187,580 of CAWJYB010000029.1, read as the reverse complement.
GCAGCGTGGGGATGGACACCTCGGCCAAAGCGGCCGCGATGTCGGCGTCGGAACTGCTGAACGGCTCTCCAGCGTGACGGTTTCGCATCCCACCTCGGTTTCACGTCGGTTCGGGCCGGTACGCCCGCTCGGTGGGCGTACCGCTGAGGTGTTCTCGGGCTACCCGTCCATGGCCTGGAGCACGATCAACGCGCGTGCCTCCACCGAAACGGTGCTGGCGGCGGGGACCGTGGTGTCACCGTGCCCGTTCTCCGGGGTCGCGCTGTCGATGACGACCCGCCAGAGCGCACCGAACTCCTTGGGCGGCATGGTGAACTGGAGCGGCTCATGGTGGGCGTTGAAGCACACCACGAAGGAGTCGTCGGTGACGCGGTGCCCACGCTGGTCGAGGCTGGGGATTCCCTGGCCGTTGAAGTACACCGCGATCGACTTGCCGAACCCGGAGTCCCAGTCCTCCTCCGTCATTTCCGATCCGTCGGGGCGCAGCCAGGAGATGTCCGGTAGACCTGCCTTGTCCCGTTGGCGCACCGGGTGTCCGGTGAAGAACCGGCGACGGCGGAAGAGCGGATGCTCGGCGCGCAGTGCGGCGACTTTGCGCGTGAACTGCAGCAGCTCATCGTCGGCGCTCGCCCAGTCCACCCAGGTGATCGCGTTGTCCTGGCAGTAGCCGTTGTTGTTGCCGTGCTGCGTGTGGCCGAGTTCGTCGCCGTGACTGATCATCGGCACCCCCTGCGACAGCAGCAGTGTCGCCAGGAAGTTGCGCTGTTGCCGGGCCCGCAGCGCGTTGATCGCAGGGTCGTCGGTCGGGCCTTCGGTCCCGCAGTTCCACGATCGATTGTGGCTTTCGCCGTCGTTGTTGTCCTCGGCGTTGTCCTCGTTGTGCTTGTCGTTGTAGGACACCAGGTCCCGCAACGTGAACCCGTCATGAGCGGTGACGAAGTTGATCGAGGCGACCGGACGGCGGGCGGTGTGCTCGTACAGATCGGCCGAGCCCGTGATGCGGGAGGCGAATTCGCCGAGGGTGGCGTCCTCTCCGCGCCAGAAGTCGCGCACGGTGTCGCGGTACTTGCCGTTCCATTCCGTCCACTGCGGCGGGAAGTTGCCGACCTGGTATCCGCCGGGGCCCACATCCCACGGTTCGGCGATCAGCTTGACCTGACTCACCGTCGGATCCTGTTGCACGAGTTCGAAGAAGGCGCTGAGCCGGTCGACGTCGTAGAACTCGCGGGCAAGTGTGGCGGCGAGGTCGAACCGGAATCCGTCGACGTGCATTTCGGTCACCCAGTACCGCAGCGAGTCCATGATCAGCTGCAGGGAGTGCGGGTGGCGCACGTTGAAGCTGTTTCCGGTGCCGGTGTAGTCCGTGTAGTACCGCTTGTCGTCGTCGAGCCGGTAATAGGCCGGGTTGTCGATGCCGCGCATCGACAGCGTCGGGCCCATGTGGTTGCCCTCCGCGGTGTGGTTGTACACGACGTCGAGGATGACCTCGATCCCGGCCTCGTGCAGGGAGCGCACCATCGCCTTGAACTCCTGCACCTGTCCCCCTGGGGTGGTGCTCGACGCGTACTTGGCGTCGGGCGCGAAGAACCCGATCGTGTTGTAGCCCCAGTAGTTCGACAGTCCCTTGGCGAGCAGGGTGGCGTCGTTGGCGAAGTGGTGCACCGGCATCAGTTCGAGGGCGTTGATCCCGAGCGACTTGAGGTGATTGATGATCACCGGATGGGCGATCGCGGCGTACGTGCCGCGGGTCTGCTCGGGGATGTCGGGGTGGGTTTGGGTGAGTCCCTTGACGTGCGCCTCGTAGATGATGGTGTCGGCGTACTCGCGCCGCGGCGGACGGTCGGTGCCCCAGTCGAAGAACGGGTTGATCACGACCGACTTGGGCATGCTGACCGCGGAGTCGTCGTCGTTGCGGCTGTCGGGATCGCCGAAGTTGTAGCCGAACACCGACTGGTTCCAGTCGAAGTAGCCGTCGATGGCCTTCGAGTAGGGGTCGATCAGCAGCTTGTTCGGGTTGCACCGGATGCCGCGGGAGAGATCGAAGGGCCCGTGTACCCGGTAGCCGTACCGCTGGCCGGACTCGATTCCCGGCAGAAAGCCGTGCCAGACGAAACCGTCCACCTCCGGCAGCGTGATGCGTCTTTCCGAGCCGTGCGCGTCGAACAGGCACAGTTCCACTTTGTCGGCGACCTCGCTGAACAGCGAGAAGTTGGTTCCGGAACCGTCGAAGGTGGCGCCAAGCGGATACGGCTTGCCTGGCCATACCTCCTGGCGGCCCTGCTCGTCGGATACGTCGGTCGTGTCGGTCAACCCGTCCTCCCAGGATCGCGGTGTCCACCCAACGTAGCGACTATCAGGTGTCTCGTGGGTGACAAGCAACGACAACCGCGCAACCTGTGGGGCTTTCGCTGCGACCACCGCGGGGTACGGGGGGTCTGGTCGTAGTGCCCGCGCAGAAGCCCGCGGCCAGGTCGATGCGCAGCCGGCGGACCACTCACGCCGTGTCTAACCTGGGGCGATGAGGATCGAGCAGCTGAAGCTACGCCAGCGCGACGGGGTGACGTGCGGGCCGACGGTGGCCATCGTCGCTCGAGCCCTGCTCGATTCGAACTACGGCACGCGCCTCGCCGACGCACGCTGGTTCGCCGAGGAACAGCACCGGGTGCACCAACGGCTGAACCGGATCTGGCCCAAGGCGCTGGGCACCACACCGGCGGGTATGGCTAGGGCGCTGTCCGGCCACAACCGCGAGCGCTATCGCTGGCGGCTCGTCGGCCCGCACGATGCATTGGCCGATGTCCGCAAGGCGGTGGCCCGCGGCTACCCGGTCGCCATGCTGGTCGGCCGGTTGATCCCGCGACATTGGGTCCTGCTGTTCGCCGAGGCGGGCAGGACCGGGTTCCGCTGTTATGAGCCGTCCTGCGGAGAGTTCAGCAACATCGAGGATGACCAGATCCGCGGCGGCGAACTCACCGGTGTCGGCTTCCCCCGGGCGTTCGCATTCGTTCTGCCCGAGCACGTGCCCTGACCAGAGCGGGTCACGTCAGATTGGCGGCGATCTCGTCGAATGCAGCGACGGGCGATGCACGGGAGTTCCCTGATCGATTCGACCCGACCAGATTCGTCGGTTAACGGCCCACCGTGTTCGCCTGGATCCCGTGCGGTGGCACCCGCCGTTGCGTCGGCGCGGCGTTCGCCGACTATGCGACCATCGACGCCGTGACTGATCCGATTGTCGACATGATGAACGCCGCCATGGCGTCGACCATCCCGACTGCGCACCAGATGGGTGTGAAGGTGGTGGAGGCACGCCGCGGCTTCGCCGCCGCTACGGTCCCGGTTGAGGGCAACGGCAACCACTTCGGCGTGATCTACGCAGGCGTGCAGTTCACTGTCGCAGAAATTCTCGGCGGCATCATCGCCGTGGCGAGCTTCGACTCCGCGAGGTATTTCCCGTTGGTCAAGGGTGTCGACATCAAGTTCGTCGGCATGGCCACCACGCCGCTGCGCGCCGAGGCGAGCCTCTGCGCGGACACACTGGCCCGCATCGAAACCGAAGCCGCCGCAAAGGGCAAGGCCGATTATCGGCTCGACGCCGTCGTCACCGACGCGACCGGCCAGGTGGTGGCAACCACCCACGGGCTGTATCAGCTACGTGCACAACGGATTTAGCCAACGGCGCAACAGGCGCAAGCGCTGCCTGGCTCACACCGCTTCGCGCCGGGGCAGCTTCCAGCCCGGCCGCGGGAAATGGCAGGTGTAGCCGTTGGGTATGCGCAGCAGGTAGTCCTGATGCTCGGGTTCGGCCTGCCAGAAGTCGGCCGCCGGGGTGACTTCGGTGACCACCTTGCCCGGCCACAGCCCGGAGGCTTCCACGTCGGCGATGGTGTCCTGCGCGACGTGTCGTTGATCTTCGTCGAGGTAGAAGATCGCCGACCGGTAACTGGTGCCGACATCGTTGCCCTGGCGGTTCTTCGTCGTCGGGTCGTGGATCTGGAAGAAGAATTCCAGCAGGTTGCGGAAGTCGGTCCGGGCGGGATCGTAGACGATTTCAAGCGCCTCCGCATGCCCGGGATGGTTGCGGTAGGTCGGGTGATCGTTTTGTCCGCCGGTGTAACCGACGCGGGTCGAAACCACGCCGGGCTGCTTGCGGATGAGGTCCTGCATTCCCCAGAAGCAGCCGCCCGCCAGGATTGCGGTTCGGTAGTCGCTCACGTGTCCTCCTTTGAGACGTCCCGATCGTGCCATTCCTGCATACCCGATGCCCCTGCATGCCCGCGAAACGGTGCCCGGTGCCCGGCGTATTCCGCGACCTGGCACGGCAGGTGGTCGAGCGTGTGGGGTTCGTCTGCGGCGGCGTCATCGGGTGTCGCCCGCATCGTCATGCTCGCCCACTGCGGCTGCGACACTGCGTGTCATCCAAGCCTGGTTCTGTATCGAAATCACCGCTTCGGCCGCGGCGACGAATCGGTCGTCGGCGTCATCGGCGGCCCGGCCCTTCAGGGCGGCGTCCGAGTTCCGGCCGAGCAACAGAAGCTGGAGCTGTTCGACAATGCGGTGATACTCCCCAGCAAGCGCGTCGTAGCGATTGACGGCGGCGTGGGCGGCTATCGCGGCGATAACCGTGGTCAGAACGGGCGACCAAGCGGTAAATGCCTGCCACCCGGTCAATGTCGCGGCGCCGGTCAGGAGCACGGCGAAGATCGCCAAGGCGGCCTGGATCCGTCGAAATCGGTCGGCCTTGAGCTTCATCGACATCATCTGGGGCTCGTAGTAGGTGTCGATCTGCTGGCGTACCCGGCTGGTGATGTAACTGGCGACGTCGTGGACGTGGGGAAGGTCACGCTGTTCGGCGGTGCGGCCGATGACGGCGCCTCCGGCGTCAGGGGCGTGGGCCAGGATGCGCTCGACGTTGTCCCCAAACACGCTGACGCGGTCAGGTCCCCGGTAGGGGGTAACCCCGGCGAGATAGGTCAGGGTTTCTGCCTTCATCGCTTCGGCCACCGAGCGTGCCTGAGTCCACGACTGGACCCTTTCGCGAGGTGTCCTGTTCTGCAGGAGTGCCGCCAGACCAACCGCAACGGCAGAGCTCGCCGCCAGGATGCGCCCCGTGAGCGGTGAAAGCTGACCCAGTTGAACTGCCAGAGTCGCAAGGACTGCCGCGACGATCGTCAGCCCCAGCGATACCCGGCGGGCGTGAAACAGGTTGCGCTTCAAGGCGTTCGCGGTTTGGGACCACACGCTCTGCTTGTCCCATGCCCATCTGAGGGTATCGATTGCGGCAGGGTCCGCGGCGGCTTCCATGTGCGGAGTTTAGGTGGCCGGCACGCGCAAAATCGCGCGGATGCTTTGCCGCCCGTGCGATTTGCGTCTGCTCGGCGCGGGGGGCGATCTTATGACCGCCCTGGTCGGGGCTGCGGGCTCGGACCGCGCCCTCTCGACAAACCAAGCTGGAACGTGTTCTAGTTCTCCGGGTGACCGTTCTGCAGTTCACGCGCGACGAGTTGGTCGCGGCATTCGGGAAGTTCGAGCAGACCGTGGACCGCGCGGCGCGCAGCCACGACTGGGACGAGTGGGTGGAGCACTACACCGACAACATCGACTACATCGAGCACGCGGCGGGAACCATGAAGGGCCGCGACGAGGTTCGCACCTGGATCAGCCGGACCATGTCCAAATTCCCCGGCAGTCACATGACGTCGTTCCCCTCGCTGTGGCACGTCATCGACGAACCCACCGGGCGGATCATCTGCGAACTGGACAACCCGATGCGCGACCCCGGCGACGGCACGATCATCAGCGCCACCAACATCTCGATCATCACCTACGCCGGTGACGGCAAGTGGTCCCGCCAGGAAGACATCTACAACCCTCTGCGATTCGTCAACGCGTCGGTGAAGTGGTGCCGCAAGGCGGCCGAACTCGGAACCTTGGACGATGAAGCCGCTGCGTGGTTCGGAAAATTCGGCGGGCGTCGATGAGCCCGAAACTGGTGATCGGCGGCAACGGGTTTCTCGGCTCGCATGTCACCCGCCAACTCGCCGAGGCCGGCGAGGACGTCCGGGTGACGGTACGGTCGGGTGCCAACACCGTCGGCATCGACGATCTCGACGTCACCCGGTTCGTCTGCGACATCTTCGACAGCGACACGCTCCGACGGGCCATGGATGGCTGCGACGTCGTCTACTACTGCGTCGTCGACACCCGTGCTTGGCTGCACGACCCGGCGCCGCTGTTTCGTACCAACGTCGTGGGCCTGCATGGCGTGCTTGACATCGCCAGTCGGGCGTCGCTGAAGAAGTTCGTGTTCACCAGCAGTTACGTGACGGTAGGCAAGCCAACGGGCCGGCGCGCCACCGAAGAGGACCTGATCGATCGGGGCACGCTCGGCAACTACGCCCGCTCGCGGGTGCAAGCCGAGGACCTCCTGATGGAGTATTCCCGCGAGCGCGCCTTGCCCGCGGTCGCGATGTGTGTGGCGACGACCTACGGCGCCGGCGATCATGGGATGACTCCGCAGGGAGCGCTCATCGCCGCCGCGGTGTTCGGCAAGCTTCCGTTCGTGTTGAGCAAGATTGCGTTGGAGGCCGTCGGCATCGAGGACGCTGCCCGCGCCATGCTCCTGGCCGCTGACCGGGGCCGGTTGGGGGAGCGCTACCTGATATCGCAACGCATGATCAGCAATGCCGAAGTGGTGCAGATCGCCGCCAAGGAGGCCGGCGTGCCAGTGCCCGAGCAGAAGGTGCCGATACCCGTGTTGTATGCAATGGGCGCGCTCGGCTCAGTCAAAGCGCGACTGCGCGGCAGCGACGAACGTCTGACCCTGCAGTCGGTGCGTCTGATGTGCTCTGAAACCGAAGTCGACTGCGCCAAGGCGCGGCGTGAACTGGGCTGGCAACCCCGTCCGGTCGAGGAGTCGGTTCAGGAGGCGGCGCGATTCTGGGTCGATGTGCGTGCCCGCCGGCGAAAGGCGCGCCAGGAAGGCTGAGCGCGCTTGGCGCTGGCTGCCGATGAACAGCGCCATGATCGTCGCCGATCCGTTGCCCGCCGAAATGTGGACGGCCATCGGTTGGCAGTGCCGCGAAACCCTGGGGACACCGCCCACGGCTGGTGGGTCATCGCCCGCCGGCCCTGACCTGGATCAGTGCGCCTCCGCCCGTTGCTTGAGCCGTTGCAGCGTGACATCGATGTGTTCGACATTGGCGGCGGCCCGGTCGGGCACCCCGGTCAGCAGGCGGGCGATCCGGCGCAGCCAACCCGGCCGATGGTCCCACATGCTCTCGGTGACACGGCATTCACCCGAACCACCCGCGATCTCATAGCGCCAGTGCGCGACGGGGACCGGCCCGCTGCTGACATTCCAGGCGAACACCCGGCCGGGTTCTGCATCGGTGACGGTGCACGTGGTCGTCCACTTGTGGGAACCGTTGCGGTTGCTGCCCCGGAACACCGCGCCGGGGTGCGCCGAATCGCCGTTGGTCCACCGCATCGAGTAGGTCTCTTCGGCGAGTTCGGCCAACGTCGGCAGATCGGTGATCAGTCTGTAGAGCACCTCCGGGCCGGCGCTGACGGCGATGCCGGCTGAAACGGTGGGCTTTCCTGGTGGGACCATTCGGCGATTCTATGGAATGCCTTGAGGTGCCCCGGCCGTGATGGCGTCACGGCCGCGTGCCCGGATGTCGCAGGTATCGCCAGGCGGGGCGCCTTGGTCCCGAACAAGGCGAATATCGAGATCATCCGGGACTGACGCCGAACAGCTCCTGTGTGAAGCGGGTGTCACCGTACTCCCGCAGCGAGGTGATCAAGCCGTCGTTGGTCTCGAAGACATACGCGATCGGGGTGCGATAGCGGACGCCGGAGGGCATCAGCGCGTCGGGCAGGGCCTCGATGACGACGTTCTGGCCGTCGTTGTGACAGTTGAGCAGCTCGAATGTGACCTCGACGGTCGCCTTGAGCTGTTCGGCGAGCTCCCGCAGTTCGGTCTTGTCGTAGGTTTTTCCGGTGCTGTTGTTCCAGTAGATGAAATCGTCGCTGAGCAGGTCGAAGCCCTCGTCGAGGTCACCGTCCTCACTTAGGTTCTGTAAGAACATCCACGCCAGTTCGGCCTGCGGATCGTCGAACGGCGTGGTCACCCCGTCATCCTGTCCCCCCGGCCGGGCACACGTCAAAACGCGGACTACCGTCGCGCGTAATGATGACTGCCCCGGACCCGCTGACCCGCACCCTGACATTCCCCGGCCCCGCCAGCCCAAAGGCGACGCTGGCCCCGTGGCGTCGCGGGCCGGGGGATCCGACGTTCCAGATCACGCCGGACGGCGCGATCTGGCGTACCACGCTGCTGGCGTCCGGCCCGGTAACCGCACGCATCGTCCGCACCGGCCCGGTGGCCGTTCGGGCACAGGCATGGGGTGCCGGTGCGGTCGAATTCGCCGACGCCCTGCCCGCGTTTCTGGGCGCCGACGACGACTGGTCGGAGTTCGCCCCGGAAGAGCCGACGGTGGCAGCCGCGGCCCGCAGGGCAGCGCACCTGCGGCTGGGGCGCACGGGGCGTGTGCTGGAGGCGCTGATCCCGGCGGTGATCGAACAGCGGGTTCCGGGGGCCGACGCCTTCCGCGCGTGGCGGCTCCTTGTCACCCGGTTCGGGACGCCCGCTCCCGGTCCGGCTCCCAAGGTGATGCGCGTGTTCCCGTCGCCTGAGGTGTGGCGCGGCATCCCGACCTGGGAGTTTCACCGGGCCAACGTCGACCCGGGTCGGGCGCGCACCATTGTGGGCTGCGCGAAGCTGGCCGACAGCCTGGAACGGCTGGGTGACCGGGCCCCGGAAGGCCGGCAACACGCGCTGACGACGCTGCCCGGCATCGGTGTCTGGACGGCGGCCGAGGTGGCGCAACGGGCGTTCGGTGACCCCGACGCCCTGTCCGTCGGCGACTACCACATCTCTCGGATGATCGGCTGGACGTTACTGGGGTATCCGTTGGACGACGCCGGCATGGTGGAACTCCTCGAGCCGACGCGTCCACACCGGCACCGCGTGGTCAGGTTGCTCGAAGTCAGCGGCCTGGCCTATGAGCCGCGCCGCGGCCCGCGGCTGCCCGTGCAGAACATCGGTTCGCTCTGACAACACATCCGCTCGTTCTACAGCGCTCGTTCTGACACAGCGCTCGTTCTGACACAGCGCTCGTACTGAAGCGGGCCACGGTGACGCGCGCCCCAGGGGTGCGGGGTTTGCGTCCCGTTCTGCCGGGTACCCGGCCCTTCGTAACGCGAAGGAGTTGGTTTCACGATGAGCACGTTCACCATTCCCGGCCTGACCGACAAGCAGAGCGCGCAGATCGCAGAACTGTTGCAGCACCAGCTGAGCACTTACAACGATCTGCACTTGACGCTCAAGCACATTCATTGGAACGTCGTCGGCCCCAACTTTATCGGTGTCCACGAGATGATCGACCCGCAGGTGGAACTCGTTCGCGGGTACGCCGACGAAGTTGCCGAACGCATTGCGACGCTGGGGTTTTCCCCTCAGGGCACCCCCGGGGCGATAGTGCGTGACCGCCAATGGGACGACTATTCGGTGGGCCGCGACACCGTGCAGGCACATCTGGCGGCCGTGGACCTCGTGTACAACGGCGTGATCGAAGACGCGCGCAAAGCCATCGCGGAGACCGAAGATCTCGATCCTGTGACGCAGGACATCCTCATCGGCCACACCGCCGAGTTGGAGAAGTTCCAGTGGTTTGTCCGTGCGCACCTGGAGAACGCGGGCGGCCAACTGGCCCACGAGGGGAAGGTCACCGAAAGGAGCGCCGCCGCCAAGGCTCGCCGCCGCGGCGCCGCGAAGTAGCTGCGTGCGTCCCGCCCGCCCTCCGCGCCGAGATCGACGCCACGCAGCGAAAGTGCGAGTAAGCCTCTGCGTAGCGTCGACTTCGAGGCAGCGCAGCTTTCGGGAGCCGCGTTGCGGGTGCGTTTGGTCGGCCCGAGCCATGACGGGGATGTTATCGGTTCAGCCGGGGCCTGCGTCGGCTAGCGTTGGCGGCAGTGACAGGCTGACGTAGAGGGGGCCGCTATGGGAAAATCCGATCGCGTCGCCGAAGCCGGCGCATGGTTGTTGGAAAACGGTCACCGCACGTTGCTCGCACTGACCGGCGGTCGGTTTCCCCGCACCGTCATGGGGATGCTGGCCGTCGAATTGCACACCGTCGGCCGAAAATCGGGTAAGCCCTACTCGAACATGCTCACCAGCCCGGTGCACGATGGCAACCGCATTGTCGTCGTGGCGTCGAAGGGCGGCCATCAGCACCATCCCGACTGGTACAAGAACGCGGTGGCAAACCCTGATGTCACGCTGACCGTCAACGGCGAAACGGTGCCGATGCGTGCTCGCACGGCAACTGCCGAGGAGCGTGCCGAGCTGTGGCTCAGGGTCGTCAAGGCCTACAAGGGGTACGCCGGCTATCAACGCAACACCGACCGCGAAATTCCGCTGCTGATCTGCGAGCCGCGACCAACCGGCTGACCAGCCGGTATCGACGAGCGGCGAACCGTACCGGCGATCCGTTAGTGGCCGCTAGGCGTCGAGATCCTCTTGCACCAACTCTGCGATCTGGCTGAGAACGGCCTCGTCGTCGGACGCCACCGTCACCTGGGCTCCGTTGCCCGCCCCGAGCGTCATGATCATCAACGCCGATCCCGCATCCACCGGTTCGCCGCCGTCCACCGACAGCGTCACCGGTACCCCGGCGTTGGTGACGGCTTCGGCGATGATGGCCGCCGGCCGGGCGTGCAGGCCGACGGCGGATCCGACGATCACGGTTTTGGTGTGCATGGCTGTGGTGCTCCTCACTGTTGGTGCGTGTGCGTTTGTGGCTCGATCTTTGTCGTTATCTTGGACGTTGCGCCGCCTGCCGCGGGCCGGTTTCGGGCTATGCGGCCGCAGGCACGGCGGCCACCGCGGTGCGGGATTTCCCGATGAACTGTTTGGCTGCTATGACCGCGGCCGCACTGACAAGCATGCCCGCGACCAGGGCGATCAGGAAGCCGAGCCGGTGCTCGATGGCGAAGAGCACGAAGATGCCGCCGTGCGGGGCGCGGCAGGTCACTCCGAAGGCCATACACAGTGCACCTGTCACGGCGCCACCGGCCATCATCGACGGAATCACCCGCAGTGGATCGGCCGCCGCGAACGGGATGGCGCCCTCGGAAATGAACGAGGCTCCCAGCAGCCACGCGGCCCGGCCGTTCTCCCGTTCCGGCTCGGTGAACAGGACCGGCCGCACCGTGGACGCGAGTGCCAGCGCCAGCGGCGGCACCATGCCCGCCGCCATTACGGCGGCCATGATCTGGAACGAGGCGGTAGTGGACGCCGCCAGGCCGGCGGTGGCGAACGCGTAGGCGGCCTTGTTGACCGGGCCACCCAGGTCGAAACACATCATCAGGCCCAGGATCACCCCGAGCACGATTGCCGAGGCGCCGGACATTCCGTTGAGCCAGTTCGTGAGGCTGGTGTTGACCCATGCCAGCGGCCGGCCCAGCAACATGAACATGGCCAGGCCGACGATCAGCGATGCGCACAGCGGGATGATGACCACCGGCATCAGCCCGCGGAGCCACTGCGGCACGTTGATCCGGCTGATCCACAGCGCGGCGAAGCCCGCGATCACGCCGCCGACGATGCCGCCGATGAAGCCGCCGCCGACGAACCCGGCCACCGCACCCGCGGTGAACCCGGGTGCCAGCCCGGGACGGTCCGCGATCGCGAACGCAATGTAGCCGGCCAGCGCCGGGATCAGGAATCCGAACGCCAGCGCTCCGAGGGTGAACATGACCGCACCGAGTATTCGGTGAACCCGCCGTCCGGCAGATTGTTCAGTGAATTGGTTGCCGCGATGATGTTGCCCAGCGACTTGGTCTGCCCTTCGGGCGCGCTTGCGATCTCGTAGCCTGCGAACAGGAATCCGAGCGCGATCAGCAGGCCGCCCGCAGCGACGAACGGGATCATGTAGCTCACGCCGGTCAGCAGGATCTGGCGGGTACGGGTGCCCCATCCGACGTCAGACGACCCCTCGGTCGCCGCCGCTGCCGTGGCGGCTCCCTCGACGCGGGCCGCCCTGGGGTTGCCGGCCGCGGCGACGGCTTCGGCAATCATCGTGTCGGGTTCATTGATGGCCCGCTTGACCCCGGATGCGATTACCGGCTTTCCGGCGAACCGGCCGCGGTCCTTGACCCCGACGTCGGTGGCGAAGATGACCGCGCCGGCGCCGGCGATGGTGGCCGCCGGCAACGGCGTGCTGCCCGAGGAACCCTGGGTCTCGACGACGAGGTTCACTCCGGCTCGTTCGGCGGCCAGCTTGAGGGCGTCGGCCGCCATGTAGGTGTGTGCGATGCCCGTGGGGCACGCCGTGATCGCGACGATCGATTTCGCCTCGGCCGCCTCGCCTGTGGGCGACTGTGCAGCCGCGACAGCGGGAGCCGCTACAGCCGGGGCGGTTGCGGACGGTGCCGCGGCGGCCGGACGGCGGTGGGGACGGGATTGACGACCCCGTCCACCAGCGCGACCACGTCCGCGGCCGAGGACGCACCGCGCAACGACTGGACGAAGTCCGGACGCACCAGGGCTCGGGCGAGGCTGGACAGCAGCTTCATGTGCTCGGCGCCGCCGGAGTCGGGTGCGGCGATCAGGAACACCAGATCGGCCGGTCCGTCCGGCGCCCCGAAGTCCACCGGCGGATTCAGTCTGGCGAAGCCGATGGTGGGGGTGTCGACGTAGGGGGAGCGGCAGTGTGGGATGGCGATCCCACCGGGCAGACCGGTCGCCGACTGACCTTCACGTGCCAGGGCGGCGGACGTCAGGCCCTCGCGGTCGGTCGACCGGCCCGCGTCGGCGAGGGCGCCGGCCAGCCTTCCGATCACGGCCTGTTTGTCGGCGCCGGCATCGACATCGAGCAGCACCAGATCGGATGTGGTGACCGGTGGAGAGGGATTACTCATGGACGCACTTTCGTCGAGTGTTTGTCAGGTTGCGAAGCTTCGGTCAGGGGATGCTCGGTGCGATCGATGTGATGCGAACCTGCTCGAGATCCAGGTGGGCGGGTGACGGCAGCGCCGATCCCGGAAGGCTCGCCGCCGCACTGCCGTACGCGACCGCCATACGAAGGCGCCCCGGTGCGTCCGCACCGGCGATGTCGGCGCGCACATATCCCGCCAGCGAGGAGTCACCCGCTCCGACGGTGCTGCGCGGCACGATGGGCGGGGGCATGGCCAACCACGCCCCGGTGCTGTCGACCAGCACCGCGCCGGCGGCTCCGAGGGTGGCGAGCACAGCGCCGACACCGCGCTGTACCAGTTCGCGTGCCGCGGCGACCACAGGACTCGGATCACCTTCTCGGACAGCGGATTCCAGCTCCTCGGCGGATCGCCCGGCCAATCCGGCCAGTTCCTCGGAGTTCGGTTTGATGAGGTCGGGCGCGGCCCGGTCGAAGGCCTCGGCCAGTGCCGTCAGCGGCCCTTCGGAGGTGTCGACGGCCACCTTGCAGTCCCGGCTCTGCAGTCGCGCGACCACGTCCGCGTACCAGTCGTCGGGCGTGCCTGGTGGCAGCGAACCCGACAGCACCACCCAACTGGCGGCCGCGGCCCGCTCGACCACCGCAGCGGTCAGAGCACTCAGATCGGCCCCCTGCAGTGGCGCCCCCGGTTCGTTGAGCTTGGTGGTGGTGCCGTCAGGTTCGGTGATGGTGAGGTTGGTGCGTACGGCACCGGTGATCGGTACGGGTGCGGCGACGACACCCGACGTGCCGAGAAGCGTCAAAAACGGGTCGTCGGATGCGGCAGGCAACACGGCGACCACGTCGAGGCCGGCCAGGGTGAGGGCGCGTGCGACATTTACGCCCTTGCCACCCGGCTCGTTCGACACCGACCCCACCCGATGGACGGCACCGCGGACCAGCTCCGAACCGAGTGTGACCGTCCGGTCGATGCCGGGATTAGGGGTCACGGTGACGATCACTGCTCGACCTGTCCGGCCAAGAGCACATCGACGCCGCGGTCGACGAACCGTTTCCGGTCGGCATCGGTGATCTCGGTGTCGGTCACGAGCGTGTCGACCTTGGTGATCGGGGCGAAGCTCACAAATTCCTCCTGTCCGATCTTTGATGAATCTGCAACAACCACGACGTAATTGGCGCATTCGACCATTGCCCGTTTGACCGCGGCTTCGTCACTGTCGGGCGTGGACAGCCCATGGGTGAGGCTGATGCCGTTGGCTCCGATGAAAGCGACGTCGATTCGCAGGGTGGCCAGCACCCGAAGCGCCGGATCGCCGACCGCAGCCTGGGTCACGCCGCGTACCCGACCGCCGAGGAGGTGCAGGGTTGCCGCGGCCATTGTCGACACCCGAGTGGCGATGGGAACCGAGTTGGTGACGACGACCAGAGCGCGATCTGGCGGGAGCAGCGCCGCGACCCGGGCAGTGGTCGTTCCCGCGTCGAACAGCACGCTCGCACCGGCGCGTGGGAAGTAATCGGCTGCTACCAGCGCAATGGCGTCCTTGTGGCGCGCCCGGGTGGACTCGCGCTCACTGACTCCGGATTCGACGACGTGCAGGGCGCGGGCGGGAACCGCGCCGCCGTGTACCCGGCGCAGCACCCCCGCACGGTCAAGGACGGCCAGGTCGCGACGCACCGTCTCGGTAGTGACGGCATACGTCTCGGCAAGTTCGGCAACCGAGGCGCGCCCACGGGAAATCACCAGTGTTGCGATAGCCTCCTGGCGCTCCTCGGGGTACACAAATCTCCAATTGCGTGGGATCGACAACCCTAATGTGTGGATATACGTGGTTTTACGTCTATATGTGTGGCCTTGTCAAGGACATCTTGTAATCTACTTCACATGACGCTGTCTTCCGTGCCGTCCTCCGTGCCGTCTCCTGCGGCATCCTCTGCGGCTCAATCACCGCCTGCCGCGATCGGCCCTGCGGCCGGCACGGTCCTGACGGGGGTGCCCGTCGTCCCCGGTGTGAAATATGCCCCGGTGATACGGCCCGGCCGCCACCCGGTCCTCGACGCCCTCGGTGCGGCGCCGGACGTTCCCGAGGGGGAGCGCGAGCCCGAGTTCGGCCGGTTCTCGGCGGCCGCGTCGGCCGTCGCCGGCCGGTTGCGGGACCGTGCGGCGCATTCGCACGGAACCGCCGCCGAGGTGCTCGCCGCCACGGCGTCGCTCGCCCAGGATCGCGCGTGGTTGGGTGAGGCGGAGAAACGGATTCGCGCCGGCTCCCCGGCGGTTCGTGCCACGGCCGAGGCGGTGGCAAAGTTTGCCGACCTGTTCACCAAAATGGGCGGCCTGATGGCCGAGCGGGTGACCGATCTGCAGGACATCCGGGACCGGGTCATCGCGGAATTGAGCGGGCTGCCGGAGCCCGGGGTGCCGACGCCCGACGTGCCGTCGATCCTGTGCGCCGAGGACCTTGCCCCGGCCGATACCGCAAGCCTGGACCCGGCACTGGTCGTCGGGTTGGCGACGAGGCTGGGCGGGCCCACCAGCCACACCGCGATCATTGCCCGCCAGCTGGCGATCCCGTGCGTGGTCGCGGTGAGCGGGCTCGACGCGGTAGCCGCGAGAACCATGGTGCTCATCGACGGCACCCGCGGCACGGTGGTGCTGGCTCCGGACGCCGCCGGTGCCGCTGCAGCGGTGGAGACTGCGCAGCGGGTGGCCGCGGCGGCGGCGAGTTGGTCGGGGCCGGGGGCCACCAAAGACGGCGCGGCCGTTCAGATTCTGGCCAACGTGCAGGACGGGGCGGCGGCGCGGGTGGCCGCGCAGACGCCGGTCGAGGGTGTCGGTCTGTTCCGGACCGAACTCTGCTTCCTCAACCGCGAGACCGAACCGACCGTCGAAGAGCAGGCACAGATCTACGCCGAAGTCCTGGCACCGTTCGCCGGCCGCAAGGTCGTCGTGCGCACCCTGGACGCGGGTTCGGACAAACCGCTGAAGTTCGCCAGCAGCCCCGACGAGGCCAACCCGGCGCTGGGTGTGCGCGGCATCCGCACGTCGTTCAACAACCAGGGGCTGCTCGAGCATCAGCTCGCCGGCATCGCGGCGGCCGCCGAACGCACCGGGGTGACGCCGTGGGTGATGGCGCCGATGATCGCCACTCCCGACGAGGCGCGGGACTTCGCCGAGAAGGTACGCGCTCACCACCTGAGCCCTGGGGTGATGATCGAGGTGCCCGCGGCCGCTCTGCTGGCCGACCGCATCCTGGAACAGGTCGACTTCGTGTCGATCGGCACCAACGACCTGGCGCAGTACACGATGGCCGCCGACCGGATGTCGGCTGAGCTGGCCACCCTGACGGATCCGTGGCAACCCGGTGTGCTCACGCTGATCGGCATCACCGGCCGGGCGGGTCAGGCCGCGGGCAAGCCTGTGGGGGTGTGCGGTGAGGCGGCGGCCGATCCACTGCTGGCCTGTGTGCTCGTCGGGCTTGGCGTCACGTCACTGTCGGCGGCGTCGGCAGCGGTCACCGCGGTGGGCGCCAAGGTCGCCTCGGTGACGGCCGACCAGTGCCGCGAAGCCGCCGAGGCCGTGCTGACCACCGCAAGTGCCGCCGATGCGCGGGCAGTGGCGCTGGCGGTGCTCGGGTAGGGCTCCCGAGGCCGAGTCGCAGCGTTCTCGCGGGGAATAACCGGACCACGGTCCGGTTATACGGGTATCTACAGCCTTCAAGGAGGTACCGATGCCCGCCATCACTGTCGACACCGCGACGGCCCTTGCGCTGCCGCACATATCCGCCCCGAGCCCGTATGACACCGAACGCCCCGTTCGCTCGGTGACGACCGGCCCGCGTGGATACGAGGGCGAAGGTTTCCCCGTCGTCCGCGCATTCGCCGGCGTGAGCGCCGCCGATCTGGATCCGTTCGTCCACATGGATCAGATGGGCGAAGTGGAATACCTGCCCGGCGAACCCCGCGGTACCGACTGGCATCCGCACCGCGGCTTCGAAACCGTCACCTACATGATCGACGGCCGGTTCGCCCATCAGGATTCACACGGCGGAGGCGGCCTGATCACCGATGGAGCCACCCAGTGGATGACCGCCGGATCCGGCATCTTGCACATCGAAACACCGCCGGCCGAGCTCGTCGAGAGTGGCGGGGTGTTTCACGGTATCCAGTTGTGGGTCAACCTTCCGGCCAAAGACAAGTTCGCGGCACCGAGGTATCAGGCCATCGAAGGTGGCCAGGTCGGCCTCGTCGCCTCGCCGGACGGCGGTGCGCTGGTGCGCATCATCGCCGGCGAGATCGACGGGCAGCAGGGGCCGGGCGCTACCCACACCCCGATAACACTCGCGCACGCCACCATCGAGCCCTCAGCTCAGGTGAACCTGCCGTGGGACCGGGACTTCAACGCGCTGGTCTACGTGCTGTCCGGGCGTGGAGCGGTCGGCCCGGTGGCCCATCCGATCCATCAGGGTCAGTTGGCGGTGCTCGGCCCGGGCGACGGGATCACCGTGTCGGCTGAAGCGTCGCAGGATTCCAACCGCCCGGCGATGGAGGTATTGCTGTTGGGCGGTAGGCCGATTCGTGAGCCGGTTTTCCACTACGGCCCGTTCGTGATGAATTCGAAGTCGGAGTTGGTCCAGGCCCTCGAGGATTACCAGGCCGGCAGGTTCGGCGCGATCCCGCCGAACGCCCTGATGCCGCACCGGCCGGCCCGTTGACGATGCGGGCGCTCGTCAACCCGAGAGCGCCGGATACAGCAGTTCGAGCTCCCCGAGGTTGGCTGCGACCGTCACCAGCGGCAGCGCGTCGGCCACCGGGTGAGCGGTATTGCCCGCATCGGCGCGCAGAGCCGTCACGAAGTGGCCGGTGATCGGCGTGCCGTCGTGTGCACTGGCAGTGGCGCCCGACATCCGCTCGTGCACCGTCGTCGCGTGCGCGTCGAGCACAGCGCGGGCTTTCGGATAAGACCCGGCCGAGGGCGGTTCCGGGATGTCGGCGATCAGGTCGGCGGCCGCCCGCAGCTTGGCCGCCAGGTTGGCGCGGTGCACGACGGGGGCCCGGTGATCGGAGGGTCCGCCGTTCTCCGAGAGGTACTGGCGCAGGGCGTCGTCGACCGTTCGGGAGAGGGTCATCGTCTGGTGACCGAGCTGGTGGACCGCCACGGGCGACGCACTGCGAGTGATCCGGAACACCGCGGTGCGCAGGTACTGCGCCCCGGCCTCGAAGGCTCCGTCGATGGCGGCCGTCACCGCCTTTCCCGACCCGCGTGGCCACAGCAGCAGCGACACGACCAAACCAACCGCACCGCCCGCGACGATGTCCTCGATCCTGATCAGCCCCACCTTCCACCCGCTGGGATGGATGAGGTTGAACACGATCAGCACCAACATGGTGAACGCTGCCTGGCCGGCCGCGAACGACCAAACCCCGGGAGCGTAGGCGGCGATGGAAGCGACGACGGGGAGGATGGCCCATAAGACCGGGGGATCGACGCCGATGAGCAGGATGATCACGGTGCCGACGACGAACCCGACCGTCGTCCCGATCACCGCGCGCAACACCGTGGTGCCAGTCGACAGCGCGCTGCCACGAAGCACGGACATGGCGGCGAGCACCACCCAGAAGCCGTTTTGCACCGGAAACAGATGGGTGGCGGCCACCGCTAGCGCCAGGCCGAGCCCGGTGCGAAGGCTGTTGCGCACGACCACCGCGCGGGTGGCCAGGTAGCCAGACGGGATGCTCGCGACCGCCTGGGCCTCCGACATCACACGGGTGGCGGCGCCGCTTTCGGGGAGTTGCCGGCCCAGAACCCGCATCAGCACGGGGCGTGCATCGGCTTCGGCGGCCTGCGCGATGATCCGGCCGGTCACGGCGACCGTTGCGCCGAATGCGCGACGATTCAGCAGTCGCCGGCCCACCGCGATCGCGGCGGCATCGTCGGGCTCTCGCAGTATCTCGGCGATGTCCTGCCGGTAGCGGCCCTGCGCGATCGATCGCAGTGTGGTGAGAGCCTCGTCCAACCCTGTGTGAGCTGGGGCGCGGTCGGCCACCCGGCTGATGCGCAGCAAGCGGGCGGAGGCGCGCAGCACCTCGACGGACGGCTTCGCCATTACCCCCAAAGTGGCGGAGGTGTCGCTGCGAACCCTGTCGCACAGCCACCCCAGGTCGTCGACCACGCGGACCAGGGCGCGACTGCCCGCGGTCAGGCCCACGGGCCGGTATTCGCTGTCGAGGTAGCCGGCGTACAGGGCGTTCATCGCGGTGTTGACGTCTTTGGCGGTGGCCTGACCTCCGAGGTGGTTGGCCAACGCCGCACATACCTGTGCCGCACGCCGGCGCAGGTCGTCGTGGTGGCGTGGTGGAAGCACGAACAATGCGGCGGGCACACAAACTGCCACCGCGATGAACCAGCCCAGCAACCGTTCGGGGATTGGGCCCGGTGGAGTGCAGGCCGGCAACACGAACGGAAGCAGGATCGCGCGCCGCGCCGCCGCGATGGCCGTGCTCAGCACACCGGCCAGCGTGACCACGGCCCCGAGTACGAAGGTGACCACGACAGCCAGCCACGGAATCGGCGCCACCAGGGTCCCCAGCACGATCAGCCCTGCACCGACCACCCCGAGGCCGACGTAGGCGACCGCGCGGCCACCCCGGTCACCCGGGAAATCGACCACGATGAGAAATGCGATGGAGCCGAAAATGGTGAACAGCGGGGTTTGCCCACTGCCGACGGTGAACCCGACCGTCGCAGCAACGGGAACCACCAATCCGGCGCGGGCGGCCCGTCGAGCCGCATCGAAGTCGGGGTCGAGAGCTTCGAGGCGGTTCCGTATGCGGTGTCCGAGTTCGGTCGACGAGGCCCTCGCCATGACTGTGCACCCTAGTTCTGGGCGTGGCGCCCCGCATCCGCGCGCGTGAGGTCATCGCTAACGGGTCGAGACGTGAGGTCCCCCACAAATGAGGATAGATCGACTAACTGTATTGCTAGCATGTCAATCAAATGAACATCGCATGTGAGCTGCCGTCGGGGCGTACCGACGGCGACAGGTGGAACATCACCGAGAGTGTGGGCACGACCGCGTTGGGCGTTGCGGCGCTGCGGGCCATCGAGACCAGGCGTGAAAACCCCCTGATCCGCGATGACTTCGCGGCCCTACTGGCATCGGCAGCCGGACCGCAGTGGGACGCCGTGCCCGCAGTCAGCGGCAGTCCCGCATGCGCGAAACGCTGAATACGGGCAGTGTGGATGTCGAGACGCTCCTCTACCGCGAACCGGACCGCGCGGAGGCCGCCTCGATGCTGGTCGCGCGGGGCTGGATAGTCCACAGCGTCAACAGCCGCGACGAGATGGCACGCCTGGGCCGTCCGCTGGATGCCGCCCTGGCCGCCGATGCCATGACCAGCGAACTGATCACCGGCCGTTTAGGAAAGGGAACCCGATGAGCAATCTGCGTACCCACGACGACACCTGGGACATCGAGACCAGCGTCGGCAGCACCGCCGTCATGGTGGCGGCCGCCCGAGCGGCGGAAGCGGAGCGACCGGACGGCCTGATCCGCGATCCGTACGCTCGGTTGCTCATCGAGGGAGTCGGCGCCGGGCCATGGCAGCACATGCTGGACGACTCGCTGATCGACCGGATGCAGCAGGCCGATCCCGAAATGGCCAAGATCGCCACGAATATGCGCAACTACCATGGCGGTGCGCACGCACTTCTTCGACGCGTACTTCGACTCCGCGGTCGCTACGGGGATTCGCCAAGTGGTGATACTGGCCTCCGGTCTGGATTCGAGAGCCTTCCGGATGCAGTGGCCGTCCGGGACGGTCGTCTACGAGATCGATCAGCCCAAGGTGCTGCAGTACAAGGCGGGCAGGCTCGCGGACCACGGTTTGTCGGCCTCGGCCGAGCGGCGCGAGGTCGGGATGGATTTGCGCTTCGACTGGCCGTCGGCGTTGAAGGCGCAGGGTTTCGACCCGGCCAGGCCGACCGCCTGGCTTGCCGAGGGCCTGTTGATGTACCTGCCGGCCGACGCTCAGGACCGCTTGTTCGAACACATCACCACTCTCAGCGCGCCCGGTAGCCGTATCGCCGCCGAGACGGCGGGGATGCGCTCCGAGGAGCGCCGCGAGGAGATGCGCCGACGGTTCGAGACGGTGTCCGATGAGCTCGGCTTGCCCCGGACCGTCGATATCGGCGACCTCATTTACAACGACCCCGAGCGTGCGAACCCGGCTGCGTGGCTGGACCGGGCAGGGTGGCGGGCCACCGAGGTGGGGTCCACAGACGAGATGCGCCGATTGGGCCGCTGGGTCGATGTCGGGACTCCCGACGACGGCCCGTTCTCGAGCTTCGTGGTGGCCGAGCGGCTTTGACGCCTGCTTTGATGCGGCGTGATATGCCGGACCACTGAGGACACCGCAGCCGGAACCACGCCGCCGAGCAGGGCAGGATCCACCCCAACCGAGGCCCATTTCGGTAGTTTGGAATACGTGACTGGCGACGCTGCCGCCCCGTTGCGGGTCGGCGTCCTCGGCGCGGCCCGCATCGCGCCCTCGGCGTTGATCAGGCCGTCCCGGGACAATCCCGAGGTCGTGGTCGCGGCGGTGGCTGCGCGCGATGTCTCGCGTGCGCGGGCCTTTGCGGCCAAACACCACATCCCCCGGGTGCTCGACAGCTACGAGGCGCTGATCGCCGACCCAGACCTCGATGCCGTCTACAACCCGCTGCCAAACGGCTTGCACGGCCGGTGGACCCGAGCCGCGCTGGCCGCCGGCAAGCACGTGTTGTGCGAAAAGCCGTTCACCGCCAACGCCGCCGAAGCCCGTGAGATCGCGGGCCTCGCGGAGAACTCGGACCGCGTCGTCATGGAGGCGTTCCACTACCGCTACCACCCCTTGGCCCTGCGGGTCGAGCAGATCGTTGCCTCGGGCGAGTTGGGCAGGCTCGAAGGGGTGGAGGCGGCGCTGTGCTTTCCGCTGCCGAGATTCTCCGACATTCGCTACAACTATTCGCTGGCGGGCGGTGCGACGATGGACGCCGGGTGCTATGCGGTGCACATGGTCCGCACGTTCGGTGACGGAACCCCGGAAGTCGTCTCGGCGCGGGCGAAGCTGCGAGATCCGCGGGTCGACCGGGCCATGACGGCGCAGTTGCGGTTCCCGGGCGGGCACACCGGCGTGGTCCGCTGCTCGATGTGGTCATCGGATTTGCTGCGGATCAGCGCCAGGGTGGTGGGCGAGCGCGGCGAGTTGCGCGTGCTCAATCCCGTGTTACCTCAGCTTTTCCATCGGCTCTCGGTCCGATCGACAGCGGGCAGACGCGTCGAGCGCTTCCCTCGTCGGGCGTCTTATGCGTATCAGCTCGACGCATTCGCCGCCGCGGTGCTGCGAGGTGAACCGGTCAAGACGACGCCCCTCGATGCAGTCGAGAACTTGACCGTCATCGACGCGATCTATCGCGCCGCGGGCCTGCCGCTGCGAGAGCCCAGCTGACTTGTGATTTGTGGTGTCTGAGCCGCGCTGAACGCGGCTCAGACACCACAAATCTGGTAATCGTGTCCAGCGATGCGCGTAGTGTTCCCGTTCGAGGATGTGTTGGAGCGATGGTGACGAGCACTACTCAAACAGCCACGACCGCCACGACGGCCGATTTGCCGCCCGGGCCGGCGAACGCTAGTGCACAAGGCGCCCTATGCCCCGGCTCCCGTTTGCCCCACTTTCTTCCTGCCCTCGAGTGTGCCCGCCTTGTGGCTGACCCCACGATGACCGAGACGGAGAAACCCCATGTCACCGCAACTCACCGACAATCAGCGCGCCGTACTACGCGCCCTGGCCGATACCCTCGTTCCGTCGCTTCGGCGCGACGAGGACGCCACCGGATTCTGGGCGTCCAGCGGTAGTGACCTCGGCGCCGACGCCGGCGTCGCGCAAGCTCTCGCTCAACTTCCACCCGAGCAGCTCAGCGGGCTGCTCGGGTTGCTGGACGGTCTGCACGTGTTGGGATTTGCGACCGGGTCGCAACGTTCTCGCGAGCAACTGCTGCGCAACGTCGCGCTGATGGGTACCGCTCCGGCCGTCGGCATGAACGTGCTGAATTCGCTCACGCTGGCTTTCGCCTACACCGCACCGCACCCGGCGGCAGGGCTGAATCCGATGTGGCAGGAATGGGGCTATGGCGGCCCGCCGTCGTGCACCCCGGGCGGTGGCGAGCCGCTCGCCACGCTCGCACCCCAAGGCGCGGAGTCGGTGCTCGAAGCGGACGTGTGCGTGGTCGGCTCCGGCGCGGGCGGTGGCTTGATCGCCGGCGAGCTCGCCAAGGCCGGGCTCGACGTGGTCGTGCTCGAGGCGGGTGGCAACCGCAATGAGGCCGACTTCAACGGCCTGGAGTTGGCGGCGTTGCGGGACATGTTCTGGCGTGGCGGGGTACAACCCACCGCTGACTTCAACGTCAGTGTGCTTTCCGGAGCCACGCTCGGCGGCGGCCCGACGATCAACTGGTCCAACTGCCTGCGGACGCCTAGCTGGGTGCGTGAACATTGGGCCGGCGAATTCGGTCTGCAGGACGTGGCGGGGCCAGATTTCGACCGCCACCTCGATGCCGTGTGGACACGGCTGGGGGTCAACGACCGCTGTTCGGACCTCAACGGCCCGCACCAGCGGATGCGCGATGGGGCGGCTGCGCTGGGATGGTCGTTCACAAAAGTGAACCGCAACGCCGATCCCGCCTGCTATTCGCCGGACTCGGCCGGCCATATCGGGTTCGGTGACCGCTCCGGCGCCAAGATCGACGTCCGCCGTACCTACCTGCGCGACGCGGTCGAGGCCGGTGCCCGGGTGGTGGTGCACTGCACCGCCGAGCGCGTGCTGGTCGAAGGTGGCCGAGCGGCCGGGGTTCAGGCCTCCTACGCCGACCCGCAGACCGGTGCCACCACAAGCCTCACCGTGCGCGCGCCGCGAGTAGTGGTCGCCTGCGGTTCACTCGAATCACCCGCCTTGCTGCTGCGATCACGAATCGGCGGTTCCGCCGTGGGACGGTATCTGCACCTGCACCCGGTGGTTGGCTTCCTGGGCCTCTACCCCGATGAGCAGACGCCGTGGCGAGGGGGGCCGATGACGGCGATCATCGACGAGTTCGCGAACATCGAGGACGGCTACGGCTTCCTGATCGAGAATGCGCATTGGTGTCTCTCGGTCGTCGCGGCCGGCATGGCGCGGGCGTCGGGTACCGAGCACAAGGAGACGATGGCCCGCCTACAGCACGCGGCGTGGCTCATCTCGGTACCGCGCGATCGCGGCCACGGCAGTGTCACGATCGACGAGCAGGGCAACAGCGTCGTGCGTTACTCGCTCACCGACGACGTCGACGTCCGCGTCGCCCGGAAGTCACTCGAAAAGCTGATCCGCCTGCACGCCGCGGCGGGTGCCGACGAGATCGTCCCGTTCACCCCGATGCCCGCTCGCTGGCGGCGCGGCGCCGACCTCGAGGAGTTCATCACCGCCATGCAACACCTCCCGCTTGCCGTCGGCGGCCATCGGATTTTTTCGGCTCACCAGATGAGTAGCTGTCGCATGGGCTCCAACCCCGCCACGTCCGTCGCCAATCCATGGGGTGAGCTGCACGACACGCCCGGCGTGTACGTCGGCGACGCCAGCGCGATGCCTACAGCCAGCGGCGTGAATCCGATGATTACGGCGATGGCGCTCGCCCACCGAACCGCGGAGGCGATTGCCGCCGCAGCGTCCGCCGCCCGCCCCGCCGTGCACGCCTGAGGAGACCGATCACCATGACAACGACGATTCCGATCCCTGTTCATGACCGCCTGTACATAGGCGGCAAGTGGGTCCAGGCCACCGCTGACGAGACCATCGACGTCGTCAACCCCTACACCGAGGAGGTGATCGCCAGCATTCCGGCCGGCACGGCCGCCGACGTGGACCGCGCAGTGGCTGCGGCCCGGACCGCATTCCCCGGCTGGGCGGCCACCCCGATCGAGCAGCGTGCCGCCCTGCTCGACGCCGTCGCCGAGCGCCTCTCGGCACGCGGCGACGAGCTCGCGGCCATCATCACCAGCGAGCTCGGCGCCCCGGTCGGGTTGGCGCGGCTCATCCAGGTCGGCCTGCCGACGATGACGTTCGCGTCGATGCGTGGCCTGCTGGACGAGTTGGCGTTCGAAGAGGAGATCGGCAATTCGCTGGTCGTGCGCGAGCCTATCGGCGTCATTGCCGCGATCACACCGTGGAACTACCCGCTGCACCAGATCGCCGCGAAGGTGGCGCCGGCACTGGCCGCCGGGTGCACTGTGGTGCTCAAGCCCTCCGAAGTCACGCCGCTGTGGCGTTCGTGCTGGCCGAGATCTTCGACGAGGTGGGCTTGCCGCCCGGGGTGGTGAACCTCGTCACCGGCGACGGCCGAGTGATCGGCGAGGCGCTGATCGGCCACCCGGACGTCGATATGGTCACATTTACCGGCTCCGAGGGCGTGGGGCGGCACATCGGCGAGGTGTCCGGGCGCAATCTGGTGCCCGCTGCGCTCGAGCTGGGCGGCAAATCGGCGTGCGTCATTCTCGACGACGCCGACATGGAACTGGCGGTCACCGCTTGCGTGACGCGCTGCCTGCTCAATTCCGGCCAGACGTGCATCGCGCTCACCCGTCTGCTCGTACCGCGCGAGCGCTTGGCCGAGGCGGAGGCGATCGCCGCCGCCGTCGCGGAAGCTCACAAGATGGGCGACCCGTTCGACCCCGCCACGCAGCAGGGTCCCCTGGTGTCCGCGCTGCAACGGGACCGGGTGCGCGAGTGGATCCGGCGCGGCGGCCAGGAGGGCGCGCGGCTTGTCACCGGCGGCGCCGAGCCGCCTGCGGGCCTTGACCATGGGTATTTCGTGGCGCCGACGGTGTTCTCCGACGTGCGCAGCGACATGTCGATCGCCCAGGAGGAGATCTTCGGGCCGGTGCTGTCGATCATCGCCTACGACGACGAGGACGACGCGGTCCGGATCGCCAACGACTCGCGGTTCGGGTTGTCGGGGGCGGTCTGGTCGAGCGACGAGGGGCGCGCGCTGCGCGTCGCACGCAGGATCCGCACCGGCCAGGTCGACGTCAACGGCGGGGCGTTCAATCCGTACGCACCGTTCGGCGGCGTCGACTGCTCCGGACACGGCCGCGAGCTCGGCGCACACGGTCTGGAGGAGTTCTTCTACATCAAGTCCATCCAGCTCTGAGCGCCGGCCACCGAACCGGTTTCGAGACTTGCCGACAACTTGAAGTCGACCGCGCGGTGGCGCCTTCATGATGACGCCCCGCCCAAACACCAGCCACACCTGTTGCAAGGAGTGACTGCGTTACAAGCGGTCCCTCGCGCGCGCCGTCGGGATCGGCTCAGTCGTTCAAGCCAATGTGGCGGCAATGCGATTTATGAGGGAAGTGAGCTCGATCAGGCGGGCACGCCGGTGCCGCCGGTGCCCCCGATGCCGCCGTCGCCGCCGGTGCTAGAACGCCAACACCGCGACGGCCCAGGCCATCGTCGCCAGCAGCGCGCCGGCGAACTCGACGCCGACCGACAGCGCAACGCCCCTCAGTGCGTGCACCGTCGACGCCCAGGCCCGCCGGCCGTCACGCCGCTGCGCGAGCTCAGCCAGGAAAACCCCGAGCACGAACCCCACCACCAGGCCCAGCACCGGCAATGCGAAGAACCCCACGATGCCCAGCACCGCCCCGGCGACCATACTCGTCCGGCCGACCTGTGCCTCGCGCATCCGCCGGGCCGGCCAGGTGTACTTGATCACCGCGGCGGCGACGAACAACGCCGCGGCGATCGCGAGAGTCACCCACGCCACCGCGCTGCGCTCCACGACGGCCCAAACCGCGATCGCGGTCAACACCAGCAGGCCACCGGGCAGGACAGGCACGACGATGCCGACCAGTCCGACCGCGATTGCAAGGGCGACGAGAACCAGGCCAGCGGTGGTCATCAGAGGCGATGCGGGGTGGGTTCAGCCCAGGGTGAAGGACGCTCGTTTGGCCGCGGACATGTCGCGGATTACGCCCCAGTGCGACGCCAATTCAGGGACCGAAGGCGGGGTCTGAAATGTGAAACCCTCGTTCTGGAACAACGCCGCGCGATGCACCTTGCCGCCGCCGACAATGAACACCGACGCGCTGTCCGGAACCTCCTCGGTGCACAGGTATGCAACCACGGGTGCCACAAATTCCGGCGTGAGTTTCTGCAGCACCTCCGCCGGCAGGATGTCCTCGGTCATGCGGGTCGCGGCGATCGGTGCGACGGCGTTGGCCTTGACGTTGTACTTGGCGCCTTCCTGGGCCAGGGTGTTGATCAACCCCACCAGCCCCAGCTTGGCCGCGCTGTAGTTGGCCTGCCCGAAGTTGCCGAACAGGCCGCTGGTGGACGTCGCCACGACGATGCGGCCGTAACCCTGCTCACGTAAGTGCGGCCAGGCGGCGCGGATGACGTTGTAGCCGCCGTAGAGGTGCACCTTGAGCACGGCGTCCCAGTTCTCGAAGGCCATCTTGTGGAACGTGCCGTCGCGCAGGATGCCGGCGTTGCTGACCACACCGTCGATCTTGCCGAACTCGTCGAGTGCGGTCTTGATGATGTTTTCGGCCCCCTGAGGGTCGGCGACACTGTCGTAGCTGGCCACGGCCCGTCCGCCCGCGTCCTTGATCTCGGCCACCACCTGGTCGGCCATCGCCGATCCGGACCCGGTGCCGTCACGGGCGCCGCCGAGGTCGTTGACGACGACGCAGGCGCCCTCCCCGGCCAGCGTCAGCGCGTACTGACGGCCGAGCCCGCCACCGGCACCGGTGACGACGACGACGCGATCCTGAACTCCGGGCATGCAAACTTCCTTCCGTTACTTGGTGATCTCGCCGACAGGACGGCCGGCATCAGAGCAACCGGCGCGCCAACTTCCACACCTTCTCTGTGTAGGGGGGGTAGACCAGGGCCGAGAGGTCGGGGCGGGTCGGCTTGGTGAGCACCGCCTTGCGGTGGCTGAACTCCTCGAAACCCCACTTGCCGTGATAGGCGCCCATGCCCGAAGTCCCGACCCCGCCGAACGGCAACCTGGCGGTGGACACCTGGAAGATGAGGTGGTTGATCACCATGCCGCCTGCCGAAACCTCGCGGATCACCCGTTCGCGGACGGTCCGCGCCCGGGTGAACAGGTAGGCGGCCAGCGGCTTGGGCCGCGAGTTGACCCACTCGATGGCTTCGTCGAGGGACCGGACGGTGACGACGGGCAGGATCGGGCCGAAGATCTCGTCGGTCATCAGCGGTTCGGCCGGGTCGGGGTCGACGACGACCGTGGGTTCGATGGTGAGCGCGGTGGCGTCGGTACCGCCCCCGGTGACCACGGTCCCCTTTGTTTGGGCGAGGTAGCCCGACAGGCGGTCGAACTGGCGTTTGTTGACGATCGGCAGACCGCCGGGGTCGGCCGCGCGGAACTTCGCCACCGCCCGTTGCAGCTCGCTGACCAGCTCGTCGCGAATCGCGGCGTCGGCGATGACGTAGTCGGGCGCCACGCACATCTGCCCGGAATTCATCAGCTTGGTCCAGGCGATCCGCTTGGCGGCGGTCTTGACGTCGGCGTCGGCCGCCACGATCACCGGGCTCTTGCCGCCCAGTTCCAGGGTCACCGGCGTCAGGTGCGATGCCGCGCCCTCGTAGACCTTCCGCCCGGTCTCGGTGCCGCCGGTGAACAGCACGCGATCGAACCCCTGCGCGATCAACTCCTGGCTCATCGCCCCGTCCCCCTCGACAACGACGACGGCGTCGTTGTCGAGGTAGCGCGACACCAGTTCGGCCATCAACGCCGAGGACTCGGGCGCAATTTCCGAAGGCTTGAGCACGACGGTGTTACCCGCCGCGAGGGCACCAACCAGCGGACCCAGCGTCAAGTAGAACGGGAAGTTCCACGCCCCGATGATCAAGACGGCGCCGTAGGGCTCGTATTCCACCCAGCCGCGACCGGGCAGTTGCGGGAATTCGAGGAGCCGGTACCTGCGCCGCATCCACTTGCCGACCTTCTTTGCCGCGAAGGCGGCTTCCGCTGCGGTGGTGTTGATGTCTGCCAGCCAGGTCTCGAACGGCTTACGTCCGAGGTCGGCCTCCAGGGCCGCGATGATTCTGGCCTCGTTTTCGGTCATCAGCTTTTCGAGTGCGCGCAGCTGCGCGCGTCGCCACTCGACGGGCCTGGTACGGCCGGTCGCGAAGGTCTTGCGAAGCCCCGCGACTACTGCGGGAACATCGGGTGATTGCTTGGGCGGCGCCGTGACGGTCCGTTCGGTCGATTCGGCGGTCATGATCACGCATAGTAGCCAGTTTTGTGGTGTGTGAGCCGCGCTCACCGCGGCTCACACACCACAAATCTGCCGTCCTGATCTTGGGCTTCCGGGTAGATTTCGGCGCCGCGTGTCGTGTAGCGGCTCACTCGCACAGCGCAGCGCCAAGCCGTGTGACGTCGTCGTCGGTGACGGCGGCGGCGCGCAGGTATTCCCGCAGCGAGCCGAACTCGTCGTCGATGGTGCGCAGTGCGGCGGCCAGGTACTCCTCGCGAACGCCGAGCACATCGTCGGACAGCCGGGCCTCGAGGAATTCCGCCGCTTCGGCCGGGATCTCGCCCCCCGCCCTGTTCCGGATCGTCGTCCTGATGTGTTCCCGCAGCTCTGGCGCTGCCGTATTGCTGCAGAGATAGTCGGCCGTCACCGCGTCGCGGTCCACGCCGGCGGCGGTCAGCACCACCGCGACACCGAATCCGGTGCGGTCCTTGCCGGCGAAGCAGTGCGTCAGTACCGCGGCCCCGCCGCCGAGCAGCGCCACCATCTGCCGCACCGCCCGCAGCGCGCCCGGTGCGGTGGCGAACCGGCGGTATTCGTCGGTCATGTATCGGCGTGCCGTGTCGCCCACCGATTCGTCGTCGGGCTTCTCGGTCAGCAGCCGCTGGAACGCGTGCTCATGCGGCGACTCACCGTCGACGGTGGCGACGACGTCGACGAACGGCAACGCGTGCACCACCACACCGTCGGGTACCAGGTCGGTGCCGTGGCGTTGCACCTCGGGCGGCGAACGCAGGTCGGCCACATCGGTGACGCCCAACCGGCTCAGCTGCTCGATGCCGGTGTCGTCGAGTTTGGTCAGCTCGGCCGACCGGTAGAGGCGGCCCGGCCTGACGGCCCCGGCAGTGCAACTCGCTACGTCGCGAAAGTTCCACGCCCCGCTCAGGTGAGTCATGTGGGGACGACCGCCTGGGCCAGCAGGCTTTTCTCCCTGCCGATTTCAGCCCGTGCCACGGTCCGCAGGTGAACCTCGTCGGGCCCGTCGAATATCCGCATTGCCCGCTGCCAGCCGTACATGCGGGCCAGCACCGTGTCATCGCTGACACCGGCCGCGCCGTGCACCTGGATGGCCCGGTCGATGACGTTGCACGACATCTGCGGGGCCACCGCCTTGATCTGCGAGACCAGCAGGTGCGCTGCCCTGTTGCCATGCTGGTCGATGGTCCAAGCCGCCTTCTCGCACAACAGCCTGGCCTGGTCGATCTCGTTGCGCGACAATGCGATCGCGTGTTGGACCATGCCCTGTTCGGCCAGCGGCTTGCCGAACGCGATTCGCCGGGTCGCCCGGTCGGTCATCAGTGCCAGCGCCCGCTCGGCCACGCCGATGGCCCGCATGCAGTGGTGAATGCGGCCCGGGCCCAGCCGCGCCTGGGCGATCGCGAACCCGGAACCCTCCTCGCCCAACAGGTTCGAGGCCGGCACCCGGACGTTGTCGTAGACGATCTCGGCGTGGCCGTGCTGGTCCTGCCAGCCGAACACCGACGTGGAGCGTTTGATGTGCACGCCGGGAGCGTCGACGGGCACCAGGATCATCGACTGCTGCTGGTGGCGAGCGGCGTCGGGGTTCGTGCGGCCCATCACGATCAGGATCTTGCAGCGCGGGTCGTTGGCGCCCGAGGTCCACCACTTGTGGCCGTTGATGACGTACTCGTCGCCATCGCGGACGATCCGGGTCTGGATGTTTCGGGCGTCGCTGGACGCGACGGCCGGTTCGGTCATCGAGAATGCCGAGCGGATCTCACCGGCCAGCAGCGGTTCGAGCCAGTCCTTGCGCTGCTGCTCGGTGGCGAACAGGTGCAGTGTCTCGATGTTGCCGGTATCGGGTGCCGCGCAGTTGATCGCTTCCGGCGCGATTTCGGTGCTCCAGCCCGAGATTTCGGCCAGGCCCGCGTATTCGAGGTTGGTCAGGCCGGACTCGGCGGGCAGGAACAGGTTCCACAGACGCTGCCGGCGGGCCAGCGCCTTGAGGTCCTCGACCACCGGCGGAACGCTGAAGTCGCCCGGTCCGGCCGCTGCCCGGTGCGCGTCGTACTCCGCCTCTGCGGGGAACACGTGCTCCACCATGAATCCGGTGAGTCGCTTCTGGTAATCGAGCGCCTTTGCCGACAACGCGAAGTCCATGACGGCCACGATATGACACCTGTCCAAATCGCCGGGCAGGCGGCCGACCCCCGGCAGTACAGTTCAGGCCCATGAAGCTCAAGGTCGCCGCGGCCGTGCTGCTCGTCCTGCTGGTCGTTCTGGGCATCAATGCCATGGTGGTGGATCGCACCACGCATGCCGCCGGGCCGTTCGCCGGCGGGCACGTCCTGGACCTGTCCGGCCCGGACCTCAACGTGCGCGAGTATGGCCCGCCCGGCGACGAGGCGATCGTGCTGCTGCATGGCTACACGGCATCGATCGAATGGTGGCAGAAGGTGGCCCCGGCTCTGGCCGCCGACGGGCATCGGGTGATCGCGATCGACCTGGTCGGTCACGGCGGCTCGGAGGCCCCACGCGACTCGCAGGCGTATGGTGCGTCCGGGCAGTCCGAAGCGGTGCGCCAGGCGATCGACGTGCTGGGCGTGCGCCGGGCGATCCTGATCGGACACTCGATGGGCGGTGGGGTGGCGGTCGCCGTCGCCGAGACGACCCGGACCGCGTCGAGAAGGTGGTGGTGTCCGACACCTTCGGTGACGACGGCCTGGCCGATATGGCGCTGCTGGGCAAGGCGGTGTGCTGGCCGGTGCTCGGGCCGGCACTGGACCGGTTCCGGCCCGTCGACGCCTTCGACAAGGGCCCGCTGCAAACCGGGTTCGCAGACGACTACCCGATCCCGGACTTCGCCTACCGTTCCCTGAAACGGTTGACGCACAACGGCGTGTGCCACTCGGACGTGCTCGACGAGCTCAACGGGCAGCGGCCTGTTGCGGACCGGCTGGCCGGGCTGGGCAAGCCGGTGCTGGTGGTCTGGGGCGACCGCGACGTGCTGACGCCGACGGCGGCCAACGTCGCGCGCTACACCGCGGCCGGTCTGCCGCCCAAGGTGATCGCCGGATCGGGGCACAGCCCCATGGTCGAGAAGCCGGAGGAGTTCCTGGCGACGGTGCGGGAGTTCGTCGGCTAGTGCCGTCTAGCGCGCGTGTACGGGGGAAAGTGCAGCCAGGATGTCGTTCACCCTGTCGCGGGCATCGCCGAACAGCATCTGGGTGTTCTCCCGGAAGAACAGCGGGTTCTGCACGCCGGCGTAGCCCGATGCCATCGACCGCTTGAAGACGATCACGTTGTGGGCGTTCCAGACGGTGAGCACCGGCATGCCGGCGATGGGGCTGGCCGGATCTTCGGCCGCCGAAGGGTTGACGGTGTCGTTGGCCCCGATGACCAGGACGACATCGGTGTCGTCGAAGTCGTCGTTGATCTCGTCCATCTCCAGCACGATGTCGTAGGGCACCTTCGCCTCGGCCAGCAGCACGTTCATGTGGCCCGGCAGCCGGCCCGCGACGGGGTGGATGCCGAACCGGACGTTGACACCGCGTTCACGCAGCTTGCGGGTGAGGTCGGCGACGCCATACTGCGCCTGCGCCACGGCCATTCCGTAGCCGGGGGTGATGATCACCGAGTTGGCCGAATCGAGCAGTTCGGCGGCGCCCTCGGCGGTGATCTCGCGGTGCTCGCCGTAGTCGACATCGGAGCCGGCCCCTGTGCTTTCCATGCCGAAGCCCCCGGCGATGACGGAGATGAACGACCGGTTCATCGCCTTGCACATGATGTAGGACAAGTAGGCACCGGACGAGCCGACCAGCGCGCCGGTGACGATCAGCAGGTTGTTGTCCAGCAGGAAGCCCGACGCGGCAGCCGCCCAGCCCGAATAGCTGTTGAGCATCGAAACCACCACCGGCATGTCGCCGCCGCCGATGGAGGCGACCAGGTGCCAGCCGAGCAGCAGCGCGAGCACGGTCACCACCGCCAGCAGCCACAGCTGTGGTTCGATGACGAACCAGACGGTCAGTGCAAAGAACGCCACCAGGGCACCGACGTTGAGGATGTTCTTCCCGGGCAGCATCAGCGGCGCGGAATTGATCCGCGCGGACAGCTTGAGGTTGGCCACGATGGAGCCGGTGAACGTCACCGCGCCGATGAACACGCCGATGACGACCTCGGCTGAGTGGATGCCGAGCATGCCCTCGGACGCGAGCCTGGCCGCTTCGGCGCCCCCCGGATGGCCCTCGGCGTGCAGGTAGCCGTTCCAGCCGACGAGCACGGCGGCCAGGCCGACGAACGAGTGCAGCAACGCGATCAGTTCGGGCATCCCGGTCATCTCGACGACCCGGGCACGCCACAGCCCGATGGCGGCACCGATGGCCATGGCGCCGATCAGCAGCGCCAACCCCAGCGGCGAGAGGTGCCGTGCCAGCGCGAGTGCGATGGTCGCGGTGAGTGCGACGGCCATCCCGGCGATACCGAAAGTATTTCCGGCCCGCGATGTTTCGTGCTTGGACAGCCCGGCCAGCGCCAGGATGAACAGCAGGGCCGCGACGACGTATGCCGCGGTGGCGGCGGTTTCTACGGTGAACATGGAATCCGTTCCGATTGGTGCGGCGTCAGCTACGGGAGAACATTGCGAGCATGCGGCGGGTGACCGCGAAGCCGCCGAAGACGTTGATGCTGGCCAGCAGGATCGCCAGGGTCGCCAGCACGGTGATGGCCAAATCGCCGTGGCCGACCTCGAGCAAGGCTCCCACCACGATGATTCCCGAGATCGCGTTCGTCACCGACATCAACGGGGTGTGCAGTGCGTGGTGCACATTGCCGATGACGTAATAGCCGATCACGATGGCAAGCGCGAAGACCGTCAGATGCACCTGCAGCGCGGCAGGGGAGAGCGCGATCAGGGCGAACAGGACCGCCGCCGCGGCGAACGTCACACCCAGACGACGCCCAGTCGTCATGGGAGCCTTGGCAGGCTTGACCTCGACAGGTGCCGCCGCGGCAGCCACCGGCGCGGCCGAGACCTGCACCGTTGGCGGCGGCCAGACGACATCGCCGTCGCGGACCACCGTCATCGAACGCTGCACTACGTCATCGAAATCCAGGGTCAGGTTGCCGTTCTTCTCCGGTGTCATCAGCTTCAGCAGGTTCACCAGGTTGGTGCCGTACAGCTGGGACGCCTGGGCGGGCAGGCGGCCGGCCAGGTCGGTGTAGCCGATGATCGTCACGCCGTTGTCGGTGACCACCGCCTCATCCTTGACAGTGCCCGCCACGTTGCCTCCGTTGGCCGCGGCCATGTCGACGATCACGCTGCCGGATTTCATCGAGGCGACCATGTCCGCGGTGATGATGCGCGGCGCGGGCTTGCCCGGGATCAGGGCAGTGGTGACGATTATGTCGACGTCTTTGCACTGTTGGGCGTACAGCTGCGCCTCGCGGACCTGGTAGTCGTCGCTCATCTCCTTGGCGTAGCCGGTGGCCGACACTTCGGCTTCGGGCGATTCGATCGAGAGATAATCTCCGCCCAGGGATTTGACCTGATCGGCGACCTCGGGCCGGGGATCGGCGGCCCGCACGATCGCGCCCAGGCTGCCGGCCGCTCCGATCGCCGCCAGCCCCGCCACGCCCGCGCCGACCACGAGCACCTTCGCCGGCGGCACCTTGCCCGCGGCCGTCACCTGCCCGGTGAAGAACCGGCCGAAGGTGTGCGCCGCCTCGACCACGGCGCGGTAACCCGCGATGTTGGCCATCGACGACAACACGTCCAGCGACTGAGCCCGCGAAATCCGCGGCACCGCGTCCATCGCGAGAACGGTGATCGGCCGGGTGGCCAACTGGTCGACGAGGTCCGGCCTCAGGGCCGGCGAGATCAGGCCGACCAGTGTCGCGCCGTCCCGCAGCGCGGCGATCTCGTGGCTGTTTGGCGCGTTGACCTTGAGCACCACATCGCAGGACCACACCCGTTCGGTGCTGCCGAGGTCGGCTCCGGCCTCGGCGAACGCGTTGTCGGAGAAACTGGCCCCTGCCCCTGCACCCGTCTCGACCAGCACCGAGAAGCCGAGCTTGATCAGTTCCGCCACCGTCTGTGGTGTGGCGGCGACACGGGTTTCACCAGGCAGAGACTCTCGCGGTATCCCGATGATCATCGATTTGCGGTCCGATCTGGTTGGTTCGGCGCTATGTACGGACAGGTGGAAGATGCCAGTGTAAGAGCAGCCCGGAATCGCCTGCGCATGGTGGCGGCGGTGCTCGTCGGCCAGCGGGCTCAGACGTGGCGCGGGACCTCGCCCACTTCACGCAGCCAGCCCTTGCGCGCGGCCTTGTGCCACTTCAGTGACGCCGGCACGGTGTGCCAGCCGTGCCTGACTGCCGTGCGGATGGCTCGGTAGGCGGCCTCGTCGGCGGGCGCCCACCTGATCGAGAAGCGCTTGCGAACCAGGGCCGGCAGGCCGCCGAAGATCACCAGCCGCAGCGGCGGGGCCAAGGCGGCGCGTACCGGCAGTGTGGGCAGCAGGCGGTCCAGCAGCGGCCGCAGCACCGGGTGGCTCGGGTAGTCCGGCGAGGTGCTCATGTCCGGGATGACCGGGCGGTTGATGAACTCGATCAGGTAGGTCGATGCGGCGTTGGGCTGCAACACCTCTTCGCAGTAGCGCCGGTACTCGCGTTCGAATTCGCCCAGCGTCGGCGGAACGACGGACTCGGTCATGCCGTATCGCCGGTACCACTCGCAGCCCTCGGCGTAGAGCTGTTCGCGTTCGCGACCCGTCAGCCGATGGGTGTCCCAATGCTCGGCGAGCCGGTGCACCATGACCTGAAAGGTGGCGTGCGCCCACCAGTAGGTCTCCGGGTTCAACGCGTGGTAGCGGCGGCCGCTCGGCAGCACGCCCTTGATATCGCGATGGAAGTCGCGCACCCGGTGCCCGGTGTCGTCGGACCGCGGCCCGTCGTAGACCGTGCCGAGAATGCCGGGCAGCGAACGGAACACCCGGTCGACGGGATCGTCGAAGAAGTTCGAGTGGTCGATCAGACCCTTGCCGATCGCCGGATGCATGGTCTGCATCAGCCCCGCGGTGCCGCCCTCGAAGGCGATGCGCATGTCGCCTGCCCACCGCCACAGCAGTGAATCCGGGCCGAGATCGATGCGGCGCGTCCCGGCCGTCGGGCAGTGCACCCGTGCGTCCACTCGTGGATGATCCCACGCGTCGTGGGCGGCCGCGGTGGTGTTCGGTCAAGCCGAAACGTCGGCGGGCAGGCCGAGCGCGGCCCGCAGCCGCGCCGGGCTCATCGCGCCGGGGCGTCCGGTGTCGTCCGGGAAGGAGTCGAGCAAAAGCAGCAGGTCCGGGAGCCGAGTCGGGTCGTCGGCGCATTGGCGCGGTGTGCGGCCGGACAAGGCGGGAAGGCTCTCGTCGAGCCAGGCCGCTTCGTAGTTGCGGACGAACTCGTCGAGGACGGCGGCGATCGTCGGTTCGTCGGCCGCATCTACGGCCGGGCCGGCGACACCGACCGCGTTGTCGGGCGTGCGGGCGGAAAGTCGCTGGACGGCCGCGAGATCGCCGGCGGGTTCGCGGGTTTGACTGAGCACCTCGGCACCCGGGTCCATCGCGTCGATCGTGTCCAGCGCGCGTTCGAAACGGGCCTCGCTGTTGGCATGGATGTGCAGCCGGTCACCGCTGAGCTCTATCTGCGCCCGTATCCGCTCCATGCCGTCGGTGAAGACGTGCTCGTACCACGTCAGTGTGCCGTCTGGGTTGTCGCTGTCGCTGTCGCTGTCGTAGTCGCGGTCGTATTCGTCGTCGAGCGCCTCGACCAGCGTTGCCCGGTCGGTGATCTGCAGGGTCGCATCGCACAGCACCAGCGGCTCGCCCTCGGTGTTCTGCAGTGCCGTCGGGACGAACCGTCGGGACAGCATCGCGACGAGCTGCACGGGGTCGGGGTCGCCGTCGAGCAGCGCGATGAGCTCGTCGCGCAGACCGACCGAAACCGGCTCGGCGCCGCCGAAAATCTGCATCGTCTCGCCGGCCGGAACCACGCGGGCGCAGTACATTTCGCCGGCCTTCATATGCCGGCTCGCGGCTTGCTCGCGCACTTCGTGGACGTCACCGGTCCGGACGTCACGCAACGTCATCCCGTGGCCGGGCCGCACTGCCACGACCTGGTGCACAGAACGCTGGACGAGGAGCCACTGCGCGGCCAGCAGGCGTTCGTCCTCGGGAAGCAACGAACCGCGTACCGCGAGGAAGTCGGCAAACGCCCCGCCTTCGAACAGCACCGCATCGAAGGACAAACCGTCGCGAATCGCGTGTTCGAGGGCGCCGGGAAAGTCCCAATGGCGTGCCCGCTGCTCAAGAGTCTCGATGAGGAGTGGACCGTACCGACCCTCCAGCAGGTTCGCTCCCGCTTTCTGGTACAGCCAGGAGGCCCGTTCCTCCAGCGGGAGCTGCTCACGGCGCAGGTGGCACACCTTGTACTTGCGGCCTGAGCCGCACCAGCACCGGTCGTTGCGGCCGATCCCCGGGCGGGGAGCCGCCTGGAAGCGATCCAGGAGAACCACCAGCTCGTCGTCTCGCGGAGCACCCGCCCTGCGCAGCAGGGCCAGCCCCCGTTCGGCATCTCCGCGGTCGCTGGCGTAGCGCGCCAACGAGACGAGCGTCAGCGGCCACGAGGAATCCAGCGACTCCGCGGCGAGGTAGGTCGCCTCGGCCTGCTCGACGTCACCGAGCTGCTCGTAGGCGTTTGCCCTGAGCCATCGCAAAGCCGGTCGGGCGGCCCGCGGGGCCATCGGCTCCATCGTCTCGGCGAACGTCCCCAACGCGATGGCCGTCCGATCGTCGGCAGTCCGGGTCTCGGCCAGTACGGCCGCCGCAACCGCAGGTTCGCGGAGAAGTTTCAGGCAATCCCGCACCGTCTCGGGATCGCCTCCGGCCCACGGCGTCTCGGCCCCCGCGTCGACCAGTTCGACCGTTTCGTCGTAGAGCCGCACGATCGCCGCCACGGCCCGTGCCTCGTCGTCGCCGAGCCCGTACCGGGCCCTGAGCAGTCCCGTCCAGGTGTCAATGCGCCACTGGCCGATGTCGAAGCCGGGACCGGCGAACCAATCTCCCTCACGGTGCAGGCCGCCGGCCGAGAGCAGGTCGCCCAGTGGTTCGGCGGGTTCGCGCAACATGTCGTGGTCCCCGGCGCACACGGTCCAGACCGCGATGTCGACCATCTCGGGTTGGTCGTCACGGTCCGAGATCAGGCCCGCCATCGCCGCGGCGATCCCGCAGGGCGCCGGATCAGCCACCGTGCACAGCTCGAATCCGTCCTCGCTCACGCGCAACCCGACGAGATCGCCCGCCGACACACCTGATTGGGACAGCCGGCCGGGCGGCAACAGCAGGACGCCGTTGGGATCGACGGTGTTCTCCGCTATCCCACGCTTGGCGAACATGTCGCTGTCCACGGACGGAAATGCTTCGGCTATCCGCGAGCCGTCGGTGAGGCGCCGGTAGGCGGGGCTGTCGGTGAGCGCGGACAGCGGCGTCAGGTCCGGATTCAACGTGAGCATGTCGTGCTGGGTTTCCGCCGCGGTCAGGCGGTGTGTGAAGACTCGCCCGTCGAGCACCGTGGGAAGCCAGGCCAAGCGCTCGTCGGTCAGCGTGACGGCCGCGGCGACTTCTTCGTCGAGCACGTCGGTGAGCACGTCCTCCGCGTCCGGCCCGAGGTGGATGCCGTCCGCGCCGAGGGCGTCCAGCAGGGCCTCCTCGGTCATCGGGCCTTGCGCTGCCAGAATTCGCTCGACAGCGGCGGCGATCTCGTTACCGGAAGTCCCCAACATCGCGCCGAGCCTACCGAAGGCGAGCGTGATCGCGGCGGTGGCACTCGGGGACGGCCCGCGCGTCCTAAACTATCCAACCAGTTGATTGGTCGGCCGGGCTGACGGCTGCGTGGAGAAGGCTGGTGTATGGCTGCAGATAACGGCTCCACCCGCCGAGAAGAACTCCTGGCGGTGGCCACCAAGCTGTTCGCCGCCCGGGGATATCACGGCACCCGGATGGACGACGTCGCCGATGTCGTCGGCCTGAACAAGGCGACGGTCTACCACTACTACGCCAGCAAGTCGCTGATCCTGTTCGACATCTACCAGAGGGCGGCCGAACGAACGCTGGCCGCGGTGCACGACGACCCGGCCTGGACCGCGCGCGAGGCGCTCTACCAGTACACCGTGCGACTGCTCAAGCAGATCGCCGAGAACCCCGAGGGCGCCGCGGTCTACTTCCAGGAGCAGCCGTACATCACCGAATGGTTCACCGACGAGCAGGTGGCCGAGGTCCGGCACAAGGAAACCCAGGTCTATGAGCACGTCCACGGCCTGATCGACCGGGGCATCGCCAGCGGGGAGTTCTATCAGTGCGACTCCCATGTCCTGGCGCTCGGTTACATCGGTATGACGCTGGGGGCCTACCGCTGGCTGCGGCCGCACGGCCGGCGCTCTGCGCAGGAGATCGCGGCCGAGTTCAGCACCGCGCTGTTGCGGGGCCTGATCCGCGACGAGTCGGTGCGCGTCGACTGCCCGTTGGGAGTCGGGACCGGCCTGACCCCTGAGCCGTAGGGGCCGTGGCCGCCTGCCCTGGCCGGCGCGCGCTGCGGGCGTCGGCGTTAGGATCGCGCCCATGGCGATGGTGAGCAAGACCGTCGAGGTCGACGCAGGCGAGTCGACGCTCCTGGCGATCGTCTCCGACTTCGAGTCCTACCCACAGTGGAACGACGAGGTGGAGGGCTGCTGGGTGCTGGCCCGCTACGACGACGGACGGCCCAGCCAGTTGCGTTTGGACACCTCGATCCAGGGCAACCGGGGCACCTACATCCAAGCGGTGTACTACCCCGGCCCGAACCAGATCCAGACCGTCATGCAGCAGGGTGAACACTTCTCCAAACAGCACCAGCTGTTCTCCGTCGTCGGCATGGGTCCCCGCAGTTCGCTGCTGACGGTGGACATGGACGTCGAGACGACGTTCGCGGTGCCTGCGATGATGGTGAAAAAGGTCGTGAGCGACGCCTTGGATCATCTGGCGAACAAGCTCAAGTCCCGCGCCGAGCAACTGGCTTCGAGCTAGTCCCAGACGCCGGTCTTCTCCAGCCGCTCGGTCAGCCGGCGGGCGCCGTCGGTGAACTGCCACTCCGTCAGGGCCACCACCGTTTCGGTGTCGCGGTCGCGCAAGGCGGCGATGAGCTTACGGTGGTGGTCGACGGCTTCGGCACCCCACCCGACGTCATTCGCATAGATCAGCGACGGCATCTGGCGCGCGGCGTGGAACAAGAACCATGCGAGCTTGACCCGTCCCGCAGTTCGGTTGAGGGCACGGTGAAACACGAACTCGGCGTTGACGATCCGTTCCGGATTCTCGTCGCCGACCGCGTTGGACAGCGCTTCGTTGAGTGCGGTCAGCTCGTCGATGTCGGCGTCGGTGATGTTCGCGGAAGCGGTCACCGCGAGTTCCTTGGCGATGGTGGCCTGCAGCCAGAAGATGTCCGCGATGTCCTCGCGGGTGAACGGCACGACCATGTGGCCGCGGTGCGGTTCGAGCTGCACCAGTCCCTCTCCGCTGAGCTTGAGGAGCGCCTCTCGCACGGGGGTGATGCTGACGCCGAGTTGCGCCGCGGTTTCATCGAGCCGGATGAACGTGCCGGGGCGCAATGTCCCGGACATGATGGCGGCGCGCAGATGTCCGGCCACTTCGTCGGACAACTGTCCGCGCCGCAACGGCCGGCGCCCCGTCCGTGCCTCAACCGGAGTGTCCACGTGTTCCTCGGGGCGGTGTGGTGGAATTGTCTGGAACCTGCCCGCGTCCTACTGTGACCGGAGCGCCATCATATTTGATCAAATGCGAGGTCTGCGCAACTCGCACTGTTTCCGAAACAGAGGAGAGAGGCCGTTGACCGCACAGCTGGCCGGATACCTGACAGAGCAAACACCCGCCGAACAGCCGTACCTCGCGCGTCGACAGAACTGGACCACCCAACTTGCCCGGCACGCCCGGATGCAGCCGGGTGCGGCGGCGCTGAGATTCCTCGGCCACACCACGACCTGGGCCGAACTGCACCGCCGGGTCGTCGCCCTGGCCGGGGCGCTGCATCGTCGCGGAGTGCAAAGCGGTGACCGGGTGATGATCCTGATGCTCAACCGCACCGAATTCGTCGAGTCGTTCCTGGCGGTCAACCTTTTGGGAGCGATCGCTGTGCCGGTGAACTTCCGGTTGACGCCCTCCGAACTGGCCTTCCTGGTCGAGGATTGCCAGGCCCGGGTGCTGATCACCGAACCGGTGCTGGCCGGTGTCGCCTCGGCGGTGCGCTGCCTCGCCCCGGTGGTGGCCGATGTCGTCGTCGCAGGTTCGCCTACCGACGACGGCGCACTCGGTTACGAGGACCTGATCGGCGAACGCGGCCCGGGCGACGAAACGAACTGGGCCGCAGACGTTCCCAACGACAACCCGGCGCTGATCATGTACACGTCCGGCACCACCGGCCGGCCCAAGGGTGCCGTGCTGACGCACACCAACCTCACCGGCCAGACGATGACGATGCTGTACACCAACGGTGCCGATATCAACGGCGATGTCGGTTTCATCGGTGTCCCGTTGTTCCACATCGCGGGGATCGGCAACATGCTGGTCGGACTGACCCTCGGCATTCCCACGGTGATCCACCCGCTCGGTGCGTTCGACCCAGGTCAACTTCTCGACGTGCTGGAAGCGGAGAAAGTGACGGGTATCTTCCTGGTGCCGGCGCAGTGGCAGGCGGTATGCGCGGCCCAGCGGGCGCAGCCCCGCGAACTCCGTTTGCGGACCATCTCCTGGGGTGCTGCCCCGGCGTCGGACACGCTGCTTCGCCAGCTGGCCGATACGTTCCCCGATGCGAAGATCCTGGCGGCATTCGGTCAGACCGAGATGTCACCGGTGACGTGCATGCTGCTTGGCGACGACGCAATCCGCAAACTCGGCTCGGTGGGCAAGGTCATCCCGACGGTGTCGGCGCGGGTGGTGGACGACAACATGAACGACGTCCC
The DNA here is from genome assembly GCA_963846905.1 of uncultured Actinomycetota bacterium. GTDB lineage: Bacteria > Actinomycetota > Actinomycetes > Mycobacteriales > Mycobacteriaceae > Mycobacterium. Next base: position 145,227 of record CAWJYB010000029.1, on the reverse strand, counting down.
GGTCGGGGAGGTCGGCGAGATCGTGTACCGGGCGCCGACGCTCATGGCGGGCTACTGGAACAACCCCGAGGCGACCGCGGAAGCGTTCGCGGGCGGCTGGTTCCACTCCGGTGACTTGGTCCGGATGGACGACGAGGGTTATGTCTGGGTGGTGGATCGCAAGAAGGACATGATCATCTCCGGCGGAGAGAACATCTACTGCGCCGAAGTCGAGAATGCCCTCGCCGCCCATCCGGCGATCGTCGAGGTGGCGGTTATCGGCCGCACTGACGGCAGGTGGGGCGAGGTGCCGATCGCCGTCGTCGCCGTCAACCGGCCGGAGCTTCGGCTGGAGGAGCTCGGTGACTTCCTCACCGAACGGCTGGCCCGTTACAAGCATCCGAAGGGACTGGAGATCGTCGACGCTCTGCCGCGCAACCCTGCCGGAAAGGTGCTCAAGACCGAACTACGGATGCGGTACGGGACAGCTGGAAAACCACTTTCTGGGCAGGGGAGTCCTCAATAGGGCCGAGCAACGGACTGTCTGCCGGCTGGTGGCATGGCCCGGGGTTTTTCGGGCCGCTGGATCACCCGCTGCCGATGAGCTACTCCGAACACCGAAGCTGGGGCGCCTTCTACGCGCCGTGTGGGCACCCGTTTTCCGGCGGGGGCATCAGAGCAGTCGCGTCAGCTCGTCCACCTTGGCCGCCATCTGGTCAGCGATCTTGAGCGACTCGTTATCCAGAGGCTTATTGCTCCTGCACACGTGCACTTCGATAACCAGATTCGACTTATCTCGCAGCACATGCTGGCAGACGTAGTCCTTCTGCGGCTCCTGCATGGTCGCCGTCTGCACGATCACTGAGTCCTTGTCGATCATCGGGGCGAACTTCCATATGCTCGAGGTCTGGTCTGCCTCGGTGATCTTGACGGGCTGCTCGTTTGAGCATGTCTTCCAATCTTGAGCCGAATCCCGTACGACCTTGCTGGCCCGCTGCGGGTCAGGGAACAGAATCGCGGTTTGATAGACGACAGCGTCGGCATCGACCCCTGCGGGCTGCGGGCGGGTGCCTGAGAGCCTGGGTGCGCGTGTCGCTGTACCCGGTGTCCTTATACACCGCAATGTTGTTGTTGTAGAACGCCCCGATGCAAACCGGTGGTTTAAAATCCCCCGGCTTCTCCTCTGTCCTATCAACCGGGTCCCTGCCCGTCATGTCCGTACCCATGACCGCATTGATTTGCTCGACGGGGAGCAGAACACCTGGGAGCTCTTCGGTCGTCACTAGCCCCCGGTGGAAAATCGCAAAGCCCACGAAGCCCCCCACCACCGCTACCAGCAGCGCAGCGCCGCCGCGGAGCAGCCACTTTCGTGAGACTCGCAGAGCGTCGGCACGTTTCAAATCGAGCTCATCCAACATTTTGTCGACCGCGGCGCGGGTGACGGGAGTCGCATCCGCCCGATCGCGCAGCTGCCACAGCAGGCGGCCGATGTCGGCCCGAGCAGAGGCATCTCCGGCCTCCTCGTTCAGACGGGATTTCAGCTCCGCGAGCATCTGCATTTGTTCCGGTGGTGGAATGTCCTGCGGGCCGCTGATGCCCTCTTGCATCCTCATCAAGAACAAGAACGGCATCGGCGGCTCGGGAGGCAGAGGAGTCGGCAGCGGTCGTTTGTTCGCCGCACACCTGTACAGATTCGACATAAGCTGACTGGCGCTGTCCGCGTTGGGATTCCGATAGTCGATGTAATTCGTCGCCGCGAAGGGGCCCGTCCGTTCGGCTATTACTTTGCCGACCTGAACCGGCAGAACCGGCTTGCCTAGAGCTTCCGCATATCGTAATTCAGCAATGCAGGGCTTGGAGTCCAGCGAGTTCTGCGACAACGCAAAAACGAATACGTCGCATCGGCGTATCTGCTCCAGAATCTTTTGCCACCACAATTCGCCCCCGGGCAGCTCCCTGTCGTACAAGACCTCTTCTTGCGCGTGCCGAAAAGCCGATAGCAGCCTCCGTACCAGCTTCTCGTCCCGCCTCGAATAGCTAACGAACACCGTCATGACAACAGACTTCCCCGAGGCCGGCGAACCCGCCTGCAGCTCCGCCGTGACGAAACCGAACCATAACAAAAAGCGAGAATGGTCAGGGCATTATTCGGGATATTGACGCGGCGGGTCCTTTCGCGCGCGTAGGCGATTGCGCTTCCGTCTAGCGCTCGTTGCCGCCCGACAGAGCCTGCTTGCCCGCGTATACGATCGTTTGGTCACTGGGTAACGGGGACAGGGGTCAGGAGCCCGGCGGACTCAGCCGGTAAACCGCGCCGGCTGCATCATCGGTGATGTAGACCGCCGCGTCCGGACCGACCACAGCCGCGACCGGTCTGCCCCAGCGCGAGCCGTCCGCGTTCTGGAAGCCGCCGACAAGGGTCTGCTGATCCGCCAACGTGCCGTCGCGCCAGGGGAAGAACGACACTTCGGGGGCACGTGGTGGCGTCCGGTTCCACGAACCGTGCACGCCGATCAACGCTCCGGCACCGTACGGTTCGGGTAACGTCGCGAAGCTCATTCCCAATGGTGCGGAATGAGCGCCGAGTCCCTGCTCGACGGGTGGCAGTGTCGCACAATCGAGTTTTGCGCCGTCCGGGTTGGTCTGCACGTCCCGGATGAACCGCATCCCAGGCGGTGGACCGTCGGGATTGCAGTACGGCCAACCCAATTCGCGACCGGGCGTCAGGCGCGCAACGGATTCGGGCGGATGTTCGTTGACGTATCCGCTGTCAGCCCGGCCATCGGAGGGCCGGGCCACATTGTCGCGATTGTTCACCGCGGTCCACAGCGAGCCGTCGGGGGCGAAGGCCAGGCCGGTGCCGTTTCGCACCCCGGTCGCGAAAGCGGCGGCGGCACCGCCCCCGGGGGGAACGCGCATGATCGTCGCACGCGGCGGCGTCGCGGTGCGGTCCTCGGCGGAGATGTTGGCGGTCGATCCTATCGAGAAGTAAACCGCGCCATCGGTTCCCACCGCGACGCTCTTGAGGGCATGAGCATAAGCACCGCGCAGATCGAGGCTCTTGGCGTCGGGCAGGTCGGGTGCGACGACGCGGCGGTCGAAAACCTCTCCGTCGGCATACGTGTACGAACTCACCCCGTCGCTCTCTGCGACATACAGTGTGGACCCCGAGAAATGCCATGCCATGCGGTTGATTCAGGTCTTTCAGCAGCACGCGGGATTGCGGTGAGGCACCGGGTTGCGGTGTGAAGGAGACGATTTCGCCCTTCGAGGGCAGCGAGACGATCAACCGGGCGTCAGGCGTCCAGACGGCCAGGCGCGCTTTTGGAATTCGGGCCCAGACAGCGATCGCCCACCCGCCCGGGACCAACGCCTGCCGCGGCTGATCGAACGGGGCCTGCGACATGCCTTCGGGCACGGCAACGGTGACCGGGATTTGGGCCTGCGGTGGGTCGGTCGGCCGTGGGGAAGTCGTCTTCGTCGGTGTGGAGAGTTCAGTGGCCGCTGGCGGGTGCGAACACGCCGCGACCACAAGTGCCACTGTCAGGAGCGCTGCGCTACGCAGCCAGCCGCGCATGCATCTCCCAGAGCATGATCTCCGCTGCTTTCAGGGCGGTGACCCGCTGTCCGCCGGAGGCGGTGAACCGTACCGCATCGCCTTGCCGCAGGCTGCCGGCCCCTTCGAGGGTTGCCTCGCCACGTGGAACGAACAGGTGCAGGTAGGGCGCTTCGGGTAGCTGGACGGACTGGCCGGGTCGCAACCGGGCGACGTGCAGTGCGGCGTGGCTGTTGCCGAGAGTGATCGCCGCGCGGTCGCGGTGTTCGGGCATACCGGAGGCGACGGTCGCCAGTCCGTTGCACAGCAGCTCATCGTCGATCTCCGCCTGCTGGTAGCCCGGGGTGACGCCGGCTTCGTCGGGCTGTACCCACATCTGAACGAAATGCACCGGCTCACCGTGTGCCTTGTCTCCGGTGAGGGTCCACGAGTCGTTCTTCTCCGAATGCAGAACGCCTCGGCCCGCCGACATCCGTTGGGCCAGTCCGGGATAGATGACGCCGCAATGGCCGGTGGAATCCTGGTGCACAAGAGAACCGCTCAGCACCCATGTGACGATCTCCATGTCCCGGTGCGGATGGGTCTCGAATCCGGCACCGGGTTCGACGACATCGTCATTGTTGACCAGCAGCACGCCGTGATGGGTGTTCGCCGGATCGTAATGATGGCCGAAGGAGAAGGAGTGCTTGGACTCCAGCCACGAGATCGTGGTCTCGAAGCGGTCGTCGGCACGCCGGATGTCGATCACGGGCGGTTGCGCGTGTCAGGTGGTTCCGGGCGCAGCCAGTACCCCGGCGATGCCGGCAAGGATCGCGCTGCCGTCACTGCCGTCGACGATGGAGGTCAGCGGGGACGAGGCGATCGCGGATGCCTGCCCGGCGGCGGGACGGCCTGCCCGGGCACCCGCGATTTCGTCTGCGCTGCGCCCCGAGCCGGCGACCACCAGCAGCGGCCGACCGGCATCCAGACTGGCCTGCGCGTCGTTGAGGGCGATGGAGCCGCCGTTGATCAGCATGGTGACCGACGGACTGCTTCCTGCGACGTGTGCGCTGACGGCCGAGATCCAGGGTGTTTCATCGCCCCAGGTTTCGCCGGGGACCAGCACCGCATGCGTGTGATTGGGTTCGAGCGGAGCGGCGTCCTCGCGGTCGGGAGCTCCCGGCCTTTCGACCGTGCCGTCCGCTGCCACCCCGATGAGCGTGAAGGCGGAACCGGCCTCGGACCGTGCCCTGCCCACCAACCGCATGACGCCGGAATCGGTTCCACCGTCGACAACGGCTGCGCTCCACCGATCGAGCGCGGGAGCCACGAAATCCCGGAACGTCGCCTGAAGTGCTTCGGTGTGCTCCGGGCTCATCCCGGCCGCACCGCCCACGCAAACAAGTACGGGTCGATCGACATCGACACCGTTGCGGTGCAGGGCGTCCGGCAGATCCTGACTGAATCGGACCGGAATCAGCTTCGGTGTCGAGGTCATTTCACCCTTCTGAAGAAGTACGTGCCCGCGCGCACTCAACCGCAGCCCAGCGCGAGGGATTTCACTGTTCGGCGGCCTTCTGTGACCAGAGTAGCCCTCCGACTGAGCCGTCCACCCGCTGATCACCGGTCGCTGCCGAGAGTTTGGGCTAACTTCGGCGATTGTTCGGTGCACCGATCATGGAATCCCGCGATGATATGGACGTGACCGCACACTTGAACGGGAAGGTTTCCATCGTCGGTGTCGGAAGTGTCGGGACTGCGATAGCGTACGCATGCTTGATCCGCGGGTCGGCCGGATCGCTGGCGCTTTACGACATTTTCGCCAAGAAAGTCCGAGCCGAAGTGCTCGACCTGAATCACGGCAGCCAGTTCGTTCCGCACTGCCCGGTCGACGGAAGCGACGATCTGGCCGTCACGGCGGGATCGGAGATCGTTGTCGTCACCGCCGGTGCCAAACAGAAACCGGGCCAGACCAGGCTGGAGTTGGCGGCTGCCAATGTCGCCATGGCGCAATCGCTGACGCCCCAACTGCTGGAACACTCCCCGAACGCAGTGGTTGTGTTCGTCACCAACCCGGTCGACGTCGTCACCTATGCGGCCGTTCAGTCCGTCGACCTGCCGCCCGGGCGTATCTTCGGGTCGGGAACGGTGTTGGACTCCGGCAGATTCCGCTATCTGATCGCCGAGCGCGCCGAGCTGGCGGTGGAGAATGTGCATGGATACATCGTCGGCGAGCACGGCGACTCCGAGATCTCGCTGTGGTCCAGTGTGTCCATCGGTGGTGTGCCCGCCGAGGAGTTCACCCTGAACGGCGCCGCGGTGTTCGATCAGAGCGTTCAACAGCAGCTCTCGTCGGAAGTCGTCAGTGCGGCCTACGAAATCATCGAAGGCAAGGGTGCGACGAATCTGGCGATCGGATTGTCGTCGGCGCGGATAATCGAGGCGATTCTGGGTGACCAGCACCGCGTGCTGCCGATATCGACGGTGCAGCGGGGCGCCTACGGCATTGACGATGTGGCGTTGTCGTTGCCGACCTTGGTGACGGGCCGCGGTTCTGGGAAGGTGCTCGAGATCCCACTGTCGGACGCGGAGTCGCAGGGCCTGCACGCTTCCTCGGAGACGTTGAAGAAGGTGTGGAAGTCGGTGTCCGCAGACTGATGAGGGCGGACCGCAGACAGGCCGGGGGATTGCTGCGATCGCGGTGAGGCCTGGCCGGAATGTTGCGTAACTCTCTGATCGCGCGTTCTGCGGACTTCGGACAGCCCGAACGTCATAATCATCTCCTACACGTAACGGTGTGTATCAAAGAGACTGGGGGGTTTCGAGATGAAGCAAAAGCATGCGAAAGTGCCGGTGATGCCTTGCGCTGTGCGGGTTCGCCGGGGAATTGCGATAGCCCCGACGAAATGGGCATATTGGTTTCGGGTGCGCCCGCGGCGTGGGCCAGTTCAGGCGACCTGTGTGACTTGTATCCGGCGCCGCCGGATTGCACGATTCCGCAATCGAGCGCGGGCCAGACGGAAGGCCAGAGTCAAGCCCGCGTTCAGAATGGGCCGGATGCCGTCAAGGGGGCCTCTCGGGCTCGTCGCCGACAACTCCGACCATGCCCGGCCGGGTGGCGCATCGGTAACGTGGATCACCTGGGCACCGAATGACCGACCGACAGGACAGAAGGGATCACAGATGACCGCCGCAGTTGTCGAGGACATCCTGCGACCGACGATTTCCGATGCCGAGCTCGAGGCGGCCGCAGCGGAAATGGCGTTGTCGTACACCTACCAGACCTCCGCCTACAACCGCTGCTGCAACTAGCTCGGTGAGCGGCCGGCCCGAGGACCGGGCTGCGACGTTCGACGAGTTGCTCGGTAGCGACTTCGAGACGCCGGCCGCGTCAGGCAGTGACTCCCGGCTCGCCGAACGACGCCTCGCCGCGTGGTGCGCGACGAGCGCGGATGGTGACTGGGGGTTGTTCGACCGGCGCCTGGCGCGCGACGGCTGGGACCGCGACGACGTTCGGGCACGCTTGGCGGGTGCGTGCAGGCTTTCGCCGTCGCCCGCGTGGGCGCGCGACGCCCAATGGATCGCATCGGTTTTGGGCCGGCGCGATCCCGTCCGCTCAACCGGGTCATTCCCGTTCGAACACGTCTTCGACGGCATTGTCGACGCGGCCGAGGCCCGGTTACCCCACGTCGATGGGCTGACCTCGGCAGCACGCCGTGATCTCCGGAACTTGTTGTCAGCCGACCTGACCGCACTGTGCGCCCCGGCTTTGTACCAGCTCTTCAGGGATTCCACGATCAGCTACGCCGAATTCGTCGCCGGCGTCGACATGAAGCAACTGCTCGACGACAAGCCGGTTCTTCTTCGTCTCATCGCTGCGCTGACCCGGCAGTGGATCGACGCCACCGGCGAATTTCTGCAGCGGTGGACCCGCGACGATGCCGTGGTGCGCAGGCTCGCCGGCGCGGACCCGGGCAGCCCGGTCGTGCGCATGGTGGGCGGACTTTCCGACCGTCATCTCGGTGGTCGTTCGGTGCTGGAACTGGAGTTTTCCGGTGGTTGCCGGGTGCTGTACAAGCCCAAAGACCTGCGTGTCGATGCCGCTTGGCATGACCTGGTCGAATGGCTGAACGGACAGCAGGGCACTCCGGCCGAACTGCGCGCGGTCCGCGCGGTCTCCCGTGCGGGTTACGGGTGGACCGAGTTCGTCGTTCACTCCGGCTGTGCGGACGAGCCTGGAGTCGCCCGCTTCTTCCGGCGCGCGGGCGCCTGGCTTGCCTTGCTGCACAGTTTCGGTGCGGCGGACATGCACCACGAGAACGTGATCGCCTCCGGTGAGCACCCCGTACCGGTCGACCTCGAAGCCATCCTGCAGGTCCCGCCGACGGTCGACCGGCATGAGGCCGGATTGACCGCTCACGATACGGCGAAGGCGTTGATCGCGGAATCTGTTTTGGCGGTTGGCCTTCTTCCTGGCTATGCGCGCTCGGCGGATCGCCGACTGCATGCCGCCGGCGGCTTTGCCGCGGGATGGACCCGCGGATACGAAATGCGTTGGTGTGAAATCAATTCCGACAACATGCGGCCGGATAGGGTAGCGGGGGTAACGGTCGCGTCGAATTTGCCACACGTCGATGGTTGTCATGTGGGACTCGGAGAGTACCTCGACGAATTCCTGGCCGGATTCACCGATTACGCACGATTCTTGTTGACGCGGGACTGGACCGGCGTGCTGGAGACGTTCAACGAGGTCGTGGTCCGCACCGTCCACCGCCCGACGCAGTTCTATCATCTGCTGCTGGACCGGCTACGCGATGACCGGATGATGGACGACGGCGTGACGTGGTCGTCACAGGCAGACTTCCTTGCCCGCCTTGCTGATTGGGGTGTCGACAATGACCCCGGCTGGGCCTTGCAGCGCAGCGAGCGCGACGCGCTCGTCGAGTTGAACATCCCGGTGTTCCACTCCGCTGCGTCCGCCGGTCTGCGCCGCGTCCGCGGCCGGCTGGACGGACTCGACGATCTCGAGATCGCCTGGCAGTGCGACGCCATCCGGCACACCTCGAGCTTTCTGGCCGAGCCCGACAGGCCCTTGGCCGCCGTGGCCGGTCCGACTCCGATGACCGACCGCGAAGTGGCCGCCGAGGCGGATGCGATCGCCGACGAGATCTCGCGCCATGCCGTACGGCGCGGGCCGGACGCAGCGTGGATCGGGCTGAACTGGTTCCCGGAGTCCGATGCGGCCCAACTCGCGGTGCTGGGGCACGACCTCTACAACGGGAACTGCGGAATCGCGGTGTTCCTGGCTGCGCACGCGCGGGCTCGCTCCTGCCCCGAATCGGCCGACCTCGCCCTGGCGGCGCTCGCGCGACTGCGGCGGGAGCTCAATGGTCACAATGCTGCGCGGTTGGCCCGCCTGTTGGGCGTGGGCGGTGCGACCGGGCTGGGGTCGGTCGTGTACGCGCTCGCTGTCACGGCGTCGCTTCTGGCCGACGAAAGTTTGCTTGCCGACGCTGAGCGTGCCGCCGAGTTGTTGTCCGACGGCCTCATCGCCGCGGACACCCAGTTCGATGTAGTCGGCGGCAGCGCCGGGGCGGTGCTGGGACTGCTCCGGCTGTATGCGAGCACGCGATCGCCGCAAACCCTGGACCGCGCCGTGAAATGCGGTGAGCGGCTTCTCGCGCGAACGCCGGCAGCATCGGGCGTCCTGAGTGGAATGTCTCATGGCGCAGTGGGATTGGCATATGCACTATCCGCGCTGGGGGCACAGACCGGGTGCCGGCGATACCTCGCCGCCGCAACGGAGTGGGTCGAATACGGGCGAAATCGCCACGACGCGGACGAGTATCGGCGGTCGCAGTGGTGCCACGGTGCGGTCGGGGTCGGGCTGGCCCGGTGGGGCATGGCCGAGCCGGCTGCAGCCTCGGCGGGCGTCGTCGCGGCGGATGTGGATCGGGCGTTGAAGGCAGCCGACCTGGCGTGGCCGGCCCACGTCGACACCCTATGCTGCGGGTCGCTGGGCATTGTCGAATTTTTCTGGCAATGCGGTCGTGAAAGCGCAGCGAGGGAATGTCTTTCGGCGGTGATTCGGGCCAAGGAGTCGGCGGGCGCCTATCGGTGGAACGGCGGAGCAACGAGATTCAACCTGGGGCTGTTCCGCGGTTTGGCCGGTGTCGGCTACACATGCCTGCGTGGCATCGACCCATCCCTGCCGAACCTGCTGGTATGGGGTTAGAGCTGTTCCGGCAGACCGAACTTCGGGAACACCGATGTGTCCAGAAAAGCCACCACATGCGATATTCCGCCGCCCGTGATATCGAGCACGTGCAACTGAAAGGCGTTGTGCCGGCCGGTCGCAGGATTTCGCATGTACATCGCCGCGGCGAGTTGACCGTTGGCGGTCAGCGGCAGCAGGCGCATGTCGCCGGGCCCTTCGGCGGGACAGTTGTGGTGGATTAGCTTCCCGATTGCCGGGCCCCCGCGGTACCAGCCGATGTACGGAGGCATCTCCCAGACGGCTTCTTCGGTGAACATCGTCACGAGCGCGTCGATGTTGTATGTCTCGAACGCGTCGATGTAACGCGCAAGCAACTCTTTACCCTCCGCTGAGTCCGGCGCGGCCGCGATGTCGTCCGGGCGGGCGCCTGCGGCGTTCAGTTGGGTGCGGGCGCGCTGCAGCAGGCTGTTGACCGCTGTGGTCGTCGTGCCGATGGCCTCGGCCACTTCGGCGGCCTTCCACTGCAGCACGTCCCGCAACACCAGCACTGCACGTTGCCTTGGCGAGAGATGCTGTAGCGCGGCGATGAATGCCAGCCGGACCGATTCGCGCGACACGACGATCTCCGACGGATCGGCCTGGTCAGCCGATGGGCCTGGCAGCGGTTCGAGCCAGGGCACCTCGATGCGTTCGATCAGCTCACCGGTTGGATCCGAACTGGGTAGGCCCAATCCCGCAGGGAGGGGTCTGCGTTGCCGGCCTTCCAGCGCCGTCAAACAGGTGTTGGCGGCGATGCGATGCAGCCAGGTGCGCACCGAAGCCCTGCCCTCGAACCGGTGGTAGGCCCGCCACGCTCGAAGGTAGGTCTCCTGCACCAAGTCCTCGGCGTCGTGCAAGGACCCGGTCATCCGGTAGCAATGCGCCAACAGTTCGTGGCGGTACCGTTGTGCGTCGGCGAGAAATGCGTCCGGATCCCCGTGCGCATCCCCGTGCGCATCGTGTGCGAGCACGCTCACCTCACCGAGCTTACGCAGGCCCCGACCCGGGTGCGGCTACGCTGCCCAGATGGTTGAGTGCGAGACCACCCGAACCGAGCGGACCTTCGACGGCTTCGGCGGTGTCCGCATCGTGTACGACACCTGGACGCCGTCGCTGCCCCCGAAAGCGGTGGTGATCCTCTCCCATGGTTTCGGCGAGCATGCCCGCCGCTATGACCATGTGGCACGGCGATTCGGGAATGACGCCATGGTGACCTATCTCCTGGACCACCGCGGCCATGGCCGATCCGGTGGTAAGCGGGTGTATGTTTCCGGCGTCTCCGAGTACACCCGGGACTTCGCCACGTTGGTCGGCATCGCGGAGCGGGAGCACCCCGGCCTGCCGAAAATCGTTCTCGGGCACAGCATGGGTGGCGGCATCGTGTTTGCCTACGGGTCCGAGCAGCCGGCCGACTACGACCTCATGGTGCTCTCCGGGCCGACCGTCGACACACTCGACGCCTCGCGGGTGCTCGCCGTCGTGTGCAAGGGCCTGGGCGCCGTGCTGCCGGGGGTTCCGGTGCGAACGCTCGACTCCGGCGCCGTCTCGCGCGATCCCGAAGTCGTCGCTGCCTATGACAACGATCCGCTGGTGTGGCACGGGAAAGTGCCCGCCGGGGTTGCCCGGGCGCTGCTGGCGATCGCTGAAACCATGCCGCAGCGGGCACGCGCGCTCACCAAGCCGGTGCTGGTGGTGCACGGATCCGAAGACAGCCTGGTTCCCGCGAAGGGCAGCCAACGAATGGTCGAGTGCCTGGCATCTGAGGATGTGCACCTCAAGATCTATCCCGGCCTCTACCACGAGGTGTTCAACGAACCGGAAGGCGGTCGTGTCCTCGACGACGTCGTCGCCTGGATCGGCGCCCGGATTTGAGAACGCTGGTATGCATCCTCTTTGCGGCCCTGCTGGCTTTCTCGGGTGCCGGGTGCTCGTCACCGGAGAAACCCTGGGTCGATGAGGAAGTGACGTTCGCCGCCGACGGGCTCACCCTGTACGGCTCTTACCGGCACCGGCCGGATGCTCCGGCGCGGCCGGCGACGTTGCTGATTTCGGAGAGTGGGCGCACCGATCGGAACGGGGACAACGCCGTTGCCGGGCCGGTGGGCAACATGCGCCAGCTCGCCGAGTACCTGTCCGATCACGGGGTGCCGACCCTGCGCTACGACAAGGTCGGCACAGGCAAGACCGGCCTGGGGCCGTACGCCACGCGCCGCGCCGAGGTGGGTCCCGCCGTCTTCACCGCGGGCGCCAAGGCCGCGGCGAAGTTCCTGGCCGATCAGCCGGGGACCGACAAGGACCGGATCGCCGTGTACGCCCTCGGTGAGGGGAACGCATATGCCATGGCGCTGGCCACCGACACCGCCGCCGATGCACCCAGAATCCACTCGCTGGCCCTGCTGCAGCCGCTGCCCGGCCGGTACCTGGACCTGATCACCACGCGGGTGCGCAACGATGCCGAGGCGGCCGTCCAGCGGGGTGCCGCGACCCGCCAACATGCCGACGAGGTTTTGGCCGCATGGAGCGCCGCGGTCGTGCAGGCGCGTGCCAACGGCACGGTGCCCGCGGGTCAGCTGCCTGATGGCCTGAGCGCACTGCTCAACCCGGGCAATGTGAGGGCGGTCGTCGGCACCGACGCAATCGATCCGCTGGCCGTGGCGGCGAAGATCCCGGCGGGCACCCCGGTGCTGCTCACCTGCTCGGACGCCGACGCGCAGTCCAACTGCGCCGACGTCAAGCCGCTGGCCGGCGCACTCGCCCACACCCAACTGACGCTGGTGGAACTCAAGGGGGCCAGCCACGTGTTGCGCGACGACCCCAGCGACAGTGTCGCCAACTATGCCAAGCCGGGTCCGTTGTCGCCTCAGCTGACATCGGCGCTCGACCAGTTCGTCAGCAAGTAGTAGTAGTAGTAGTAGTAGTAGCAGTAGTGACCCGCCCTTTCCGTCCCGGGTGTTGTCGGGTCTGCTCGCGAGGATCAGGGGAGCCGCGTGGAAGGCGGCGTGCGGCCGGCGTGGCCGCCGAAACGTCGTACCCTTCGCCTAGCGTGGCGCTATGACCGACGACAAGATGTTGGCGCGCATCGCCGCACTGCTTCGCCAGGCAGAGGGAACCGACAATCCGCATGAAGCCGAGGCCTTCATGGCAGCGGCACAACGGCTGGCTACCGCCACGTCCATTGACTTGGCGCTGGCGCGGTCGCAATCCGCCAAACGGGAAGTCGCACAGGCGCCGACCCAGCGCACAATCACCATCGGCGACGCCGGCACCCGGGGGCTTCGCACCTACGTGCAGCTGTTCTCGGTGATCGCGCAAGCCAACGACGTGCGTTGCGACGTGGCTTCAAATTCGACGTTCGTGTATGCGTACGGGTTCGCCGAGGACATCGACGCCACACATGCGCTGTATGCCGGCCTAGTCGTGCAGATGGTGAAGGCGTGCGACGTGTATTTGTCCACCGGGTCGCACCGCCCGACGCCGACGATCACGGCACGGCTGAACTTCCAACTGGCGTTCGGCGCGCGCATCGGACAACGCCTGATCGATGCGCGTGAACAGGCGCGACTGGAGGCCACCCGGGACGAGAGCCGGGCCCCGGGCACCGCGTTGGCCCTGCGGAACAAGGAGATCGAACTGCGCGACTACTACCGCTCGGTGTCCAAAGCGCGTGGCAGCTGGCGGGCCACCCGGCATTCGGCCGGCTACTCGTCGGGTGCGCGCCGGGCCGGAGACCGTGCCGGTCAACGGGCCCGGCTGGGCAGTTCGCCCGAGTTGCCCCGGGCGGCCCAGCAATTGCCACGGTGAGTGCGCGAGACGCTCAGCGCGCGGCGGTCTACGCCGCCGAGCAGTTCGTGCGAACATTGTTCGACCGGGCCGACGAGCACGGTTCGCGAGCCGTCGACTTCTTCGGCACCGCGCTCACGCTGCCGCCGGAGGGCAGGTTCGGATCGGTGGCAGCCGTCGGCGAATACGTCGACAAAGTGATGGCGTTGCCCGCCGTGCGCGATCGTTGGCCGGTGGCCCCTGTGCACGTCCGTGAACGCCGTGGGGCGACGGCGGCACACTACGAAACCGGCGACGGCACAGCCGTTATCGCGGTGCCCGAGGAGCCGACACGCTGGGCGCTGCGCGAACTGGTGGTGCTACACGAAATCGCCCACCACCTGTGCCCGGCCGGCCCCGCCCACGGCGGCGAGTTCGTATCGGCGTTTTGCGAGCTCGCAGGGATGGTGATGGGGCCCGAGGTCGGTCACGTGCTGCGAGTGGTCTACGTCAAGCAGGGTGTGCGGCTAGGGTAACCACGTGGGCGAACCGACCGTGCAGGCCGTCGACGAACTGCTCAACAGCCTGTTGCTGGAGCCCGATCCGCCCCTGCAGATGGCGCTGGCCGACAGCGCGGCCGCCGGCCTGCCGCCGATCGAGGTGTCGCCGCAGGCCGCGCGGCTGCTGTCGTTGCTCGTACGGATGTCGGATGCACACCGGATTCTCGAGATCGGCACACTCGGCGGCTACAGCACGATCTGCCTGGCCCGTGCCGCCGGCCCGGAGGGCAGTGTCGTCACACTGGAGTTCGAGCCGCACCATGCCGAGGTTGCCGCCGCCAACCTGCACCGCGCCGGAGTGCGAGACCAGGTGGAGATCGTGGTCGGTGCGGCCCTGGACACGCTGCCCGCGCTGACCGGGAAGTTCGACTTCGTCTTCATCGACGCTGACAAGGAGAACAACTCGGCGTACGTCCAGTGGGCGATCGAACTGGGCCGCCCCGGCACAGTCATCGTCGTCGACAACGTCGTCCGTGGCGGCCGTATCCTGGACCCGGCCCCCGACGACGGGCAGGCGCGGGCGGTCGGCGACATGCTCGCGATGATGGGTAGCCACCCCCGGCTGGACACCGCAGCGGTCCAGACGGTCGGGCTCAAGGGGTGGGACGGATTCGCGCTGGCACTGGTGAAGTGACCGCACAGCAATGCGGCGTGACAGCGATGCGGAGGGTCGGATTCAGCATGGTGAACTGCCGGTCTGTTCATCATCGATCTGTCACCATGGAAAATCGCGGGAGGAGGAGACGATGGCCGAACCCAACCCGGTGACGAGCCGGCGCGGTGTCCTGTTCGGTGTCGGCGCGTTGGGTGCGGGGGTTGTGCTCGCCGCATGCCGCAGCGCCGAACCGTCCGGGGAGTCGGCGGGCGGCTCGAGTCCGGCAGAATCCACGTCTGAGGCCGCGGTCATGGTTGCGGATGTTCCGGTGGGCGGTGGCGTCGTCATCGTGGACAACAAGATCGTCGTCACCCAGCCTCAGGCCGGTCAATTCCATGCCTTCAGCGCGGTGTGCACACACAAACAATGCACCGTTTCCGACATCGGAAACGGGACCATCGACTGCCCCTGCCACGGCAGCCGGTTCAGCGCCACCGACGGGTCGGTTGTCAACGGACCGGCGACGAAGCCGCTTCAGGCCAGGACAGTGAACGTCCAACAGGACAAGCTCGTCATCTCCTGAGCAGCCCCGGTCCGAAAGGGGCTCAGGTGCAGACCGCGCCTGTGGCCGCCGAGCCCACCAGCTTGGTGTACTTGGCCAGGACACCGGTGGTGTAGGTCGGTGGCAGTGGCTTGAAGTTCGCCTTGCGGGCCTCGAACTCATCGGCGTCCACGAGCACGTCCAGGGTGCCCATGGCAACGTCCAGGCGGACCCGGTCCCCGTCACGCACGAACGCGATGGGACCGCCGTCGACGGCTTCGGGGGCGACGTGGCCGACGCACAATCCGGTGGTTCCCCCGGAGAACCGGCCGTCGGTGATCAACAGCACGTCCTTGCCCAGTCCGGCGCCCTTGATCGCCCCGGTGATGGCCAGCATTTCGCGCATCCCCGGGCCACCCTTGGGTCCCTCGTATCGGATCACGACGACGTCGCCGGCCGCGATAGTGCCGTCCGCGAGTGCGTCGAGCGCCGCCCGCTCGCGTTCGAAAACCCTTGCGGTTCCCTCGAAGACGTCGGAGTCGAAGCCCGCCGACTTGACGACCGACCCTTCCGGGGCCAGCGAACCGTGCAGGATCGTGATCCCGCCGGTCGGGTGGATGGGGTTGCTCAGCGCACGCAGCACCTTGCCGTCGGGGTCGGGCGGGGCGATGCGAGCGAGGTTCTGGGCCATCGTCGCACCCGTCACTGTCAACACATCGCCGTGCATCAGCCCGGCGTCGAGAAGGGCCCGCATGACCACGGGCACTCCGCCGATGTGGTCGACGTCGAACATCACGTGCTTGCCGAACGGTTTGACGTCCGCCAGGTGGGGCACCCTCGCGCCGATCCGGGTAAAGTCCTCCAGCGACAGCTTCACCCCCGCCTCGAAGGCGATGGCCAGCAGGTGCAGGACCGCGTTGGTGGACCCGCCGAACGCCATCACGACGGCGATAGCGTTCTCGAACGCCTCCTTGACCAGGATGTCGCGGGCGGTGATGCCGCGGCGCAACAGCTCGACGACGGCCATGCCGCTGCGGCGTGCGTACCCGTCCCGCCGGCGGTCGGTCGCCGGGGGAGCCGCGCTGCCGGGCAACGACATGCCGAGTGCCTCGGCGGCCGACGCCATCGTGTTCGCGGTGTACATACCGCCGCAGGCGCCCTCGCCCGGGCAGATCGCGCGTTCGATGGAGTCGACGTCCTCGCGGCTCATCAGCCCCCGCGCGCAGGCGCCGACCGCCTCGAACGCGTCGATGATCGTGACGTCCTTCTCAGTACCGTCCGACAGCTTCGCGCGTCCGGGCAGGATCGACCCCGCATAGAGGAACACGCTGGCCAGGTCCAACCGCGCGGCGGCCATCAGCATGCCGGGCAGCGACTTGTCACACCCGGCGAGCAGGACTGAGCCGTCGAGGCGTTCGGCCTGCATCACGGTCTCCACGCTGTCGGCGATGATCTCGCGCGACACCAGGGAGAAGTGCATACCCTCGTGGCCCATGGCGATGCCGTCGGACACCGAGATGGTGCAGAACTCCATCGGGTATCCGCCCGCCTCGAACACACCTTGCTTGACGGCCTTGGCCAGCCGGTCCAGCGACAGGTTGCACGGAGTGATCTCGTTCCACGACGAAGCGACACCGATCTGAGGCTTGGCGAAGTCCTCGTCGCCCATCCCCACCGCCCGCAGCATGCCCCGTGCGGCGGCTTTCTCCAAGCCGTCGGTCACGTCGCGGCTGCGTGGCTTCATATCCGGACCGGAGGACATCGATGACGGCATGGATGTCAAGTATGCCCTTGCGGTAATTGCCGCCAAAATTCTTATCAAATACCCCGCTAGGGTATCGGGTACGGTGGGCATATGACTCTCACTCGCATCATTGCCGAGCGCCCGATCCGGCCACCGGTTCCGGTCGCGGACCTCATGCCGGTATGGGCATGAGCGGCATGGTCGACACGCAGAGCATTGTCGACGGCCGGCAGGCAGAGATCACCCAGATGCGCAAGATGCTGGAGGCCAACCCGTGACACATGGGCCCGTAACGCATGGGGAGGGTCCGCCGGCGTACGGCTACTCGCCGAACAAGGACAACTACGCCAAACGGCTGCGCCGGATCGAAGGCCAGGTGCGCGGCGTCGCGAAGATGATCGATGAGGACAAGTACTGCATCGACGTCCTCACCCAGATCAGTGCGGTTACCAGCGCGCTTGCAGTCGGTGGCTCTGGGGCTGCTCGACGAGCATCTCGGACATTGCGTCCGCGATGCGGTCGCCGAAGGCGGTGCCGACGCCGAGCGGAAGCTTGCCGAGGCGTCTGCGGCGATCGCGCGGCTGGTGCGCTCCTGACCCTACCGTCGCGGGGAGGATTTGCTGGATGATCGGTGGCAGGACGTAGCCGCGAGCGTGCGGCACGATCCACAGCCGGTTCGGCGGGTAACGGACGCCGAGTTGGCTGCGATGGCAAGGAAAGGACCGGCGCAGGGCCCTGTGTGCCGCGACGGCCAATGCCGGGTTGGCGTACTCGGTAGCTGGCCGGGCGCCTGTGCCACACTGGACAGACATCACGAAGTGGAGGTTGGTATGCACCAGCGAGCAAAGAGCACGCTGAAAGCGATGGTGGGGGCCACCGGCCTGATTGCCGTGCTGGTTCTCGGCGTGGCGCCGGCATCCGCAGATCCGGACACCAATCCCGGCGACCCGGTGGTCGTCGACATCCCGCCGCCTCCCGCCCCCCCGCCGGTCGAGCCGCCGCCACCGCCGGCGGATCCCCTGGCTGCGCCACTGCCGCCACTGGCGGAACCGCTGCCCCCGCCGCCCCCGGCCGAACCCCTGGCTGCGCCGCCGCCTCCGCTGGCCGAGGTGGCACCCCCGCCGGTCGATCCGGCGGCGGCCCCCGCTCCGCGGCCGGTGGTCAACAACTACGGGGCGCCGCCGGTGATACCCGCGGGCACGCCGGCCGGACAGAACCCGCTTCCGTTCACGGGCACCCCGCCGTTCCGGCCGCCGACGTTCAATCCGGTCAACGGGTCGATGGTCGGAGTGGCCAAACCGATCTACATCAACTTCGCGGTGCCGATCGCTGACCGGAAGATGGCCGAGGACGCCATCCACATCTCGTCCGTGCCGCCCGTCCCCGGCCGCTTCTACTGGGTCACCGACAGCCAGCTTCGCTGGCGCCCACAGGACTTCTGGCCGGCCAACACCGTCGTCACGATCGACGCCGCGGGCGTCAGGTCGACATTCCGGACCGGCGACTACCTGGTGGCCACGATCGACGACAAGTCGAAGCAGATGGAGGTCTTGCGCAACGGGAAGCTGGAGAAGACCTTCCCGGTTTCGATGGGCCGGCCCGATGGCAAGCATGAGACCAAGAACGGCACCTACTACGTGCTGGAGAAGTTCTCAGATATCGTGATGGACTCCTCGACGTACGGTGTCCCGGTCAATTCGGCCGAGGGCTACAAACTCAAGGTGCAAAACGCCGTCCGGATCGACAACAGCGGTGCTTTCGTGCACAGTGCGCCCTGGTCGGTGGGGGACCAGGGCAGTCGAAACGTGAGCCACGGGTGCATCAACCTCAGCCCGGCCAACGCCAAGTGGTTCTTCGACAACTTCGGCAGCGGGGATCCGGTGGTGATCAAGGGCACCGGCGGCGGCTGGTACAACAAGCCCGACGGCGCGTCGGACTGGCAGATGTTCTGACGGCCGACAAGGAAGCGAAGACCCCCGCCGCGTGCGGGGGTCTTCGCGTTACCCCGGCGACGGCCGGACCGGCTAATTCCAGATCCGCACCCGCTGCCGCGGTTCGAGATACAACGCATCATCGGCCCCGACGCCGAACGCGTCGTAGAACGCATTCATGTTACGAACCACGCCGTTGCACCGGAACTCCGGCGGCGAGTGCGGATCGATCGCCAACCGCCGGATCGCCTCGGCGTCACGCGACTTCGTGCGCCACACCTGTGCCCAACCGAAGAACACCCGTTGCAGCCCGGTCAGCCCGTCGATGACCGGTGCCTGCTCACCGGCCAGCGACAGCCGGTAGGCCAGCAGTGCGATAGACAGGCCGCCGAGATCGCCGATGTTCTCCCCGACGGTGAACGCGCCGTTGACATGGTGGTCGCCGTCCTGAGGGGAGCGAGGTGTGAACGCGTCGTACTGCTCGATCAACGCCTTTGTGCGCGAGGCGAATTCGGTGCGGTCGGCATCGGTCCACCAGTCCACGAGGTTACCGTCGCCGTCGTACTTCGAACCCTGGTCGTCGAAACCGTGTCCGATCTCGTGACCGATCACCGCACCGATCCCACCGTAGTTGGCGGCGTCGTCGGCGTCGGCGTCGAAGAACGGCGGCCGCAGGATTGCCGCCGGGAACACGATCTCGTTCATGCCCGGGTTGTAGTAGGCGTTCACCGTCTGCGGCGTCATGAACCACTCGTCGCGGTCAACCGGCCGGCCGAGCTTGCCCAGTTCCCGGTCACGGGCGACCTGTTCGCCGCGGCGGTAGTTGCCGTACAGATCATCTTGGCGCACAACGAGTTCCGAATAGTCGCGCCACTTCGACGGATAGCCGATCTTCGCGGTGACCTTGTCGAGCTTGGTCAGCGCGCGCCGTCGGGTCTCGGGCGTCATCCACTCCAGCTCGCTGATGCTGACTCGGTACGCTTCGCGCAGGTTGGATACGAGTTCGTCCATCCGGGCCTTGTGGTCCGGCGGGAAGTGCCGCTCGACGTAGAGCTTGCCCAGGGCGTCGCCCATCAGGCCCTCGACCAACGCCACACCGCGCTTCCAGCGTTCCCGGATCTGCTCGGTCCCCGACAGGGTGGTTCCGTAGAACGAGAAGTCCTCGGCCACAATTGCTTCGGTGAGGATTCCGGCGCGGGTGTGTATCAATCGCCAGCGGGCCCAGTGCTTCCAGGTTTCGAAGTCTGCGCTACGCCACAGCGCGGCGAACGCCGTCAGGTAGTCGGGCTGGCGGACCACGAGTTCGGCGGCGCGGTCGGGCGAACTGCCCAGCGCTGTGATCCAGCCGCCCCAGTCGAAGCCGGGTGCCTCCGACGCCAGATCGGCAAATGCGCGCAGGTTGTAGGTGAGGTCGGCATCGCGGCGCTTGACGACATCCCAGTGTGCGGCCGCCAGTTCGGCTTCCAGCGCGATGACGCGGTCAGCGGTCTGTGTGTGGTCGGCGGGCGTTCCCCCGTATACCAGCGAGAACATCCTGCCGATGTGGCCCGGGTAGGCCGCCCGGATGTGGGCGTGCTGCGGGTCGCGGTAGTAGGACTCGTCGGGCAGCCCGATGCCGGACTGACTGACGTGCACCAGGTAACGCGCGGAATTCCTGGAGTCAGTGTCGACGTAGACACCCACCCCGCCGCCCACCCCGCTGCGTTGCAGGCCGCCGATGACCGTGGCCAAAGCGCCGGGATCGGCGGCATCGTCGATGAGGGCCAGTTCGTCCAGCAGTGGTCGCACGCCGCGGTCTTCGACGGCCCCCTCGTCCAGGAAGCCGGCGTAGAGGTCGCCGACACGCCGCCGGTCCGTGCCCTCCGGAGCCCCGGCCTGTGCGGCCTCGGTGATGAGAACCCGCACCTGCTGCTCTGCCTGGTCGAACAACGCGCGGAACGCACCATCGGTGGCTCGATCGGCGGGTATGGCGTGGTCGGTTAGCCAGCGGCCATTGACATGACCGAACAGATCGTCCTGGGGCCGGACGTTCAAGTCGAGATGGCCCAGGTCCAGACCCGAGCGGATTGTGTGTGGCGTCACTCCGACATCCTTCCAGAACCGCCAGGTACCCTCACGGCCATGCCCGATGCCGAGCTGACCACCCATGACGTCCGGGACGAAGATGTCGACGAGACGGGCGGTGACGCGCATTCGACGTCCGGCCAGGCACTGTCGAAGTACGGCACCTTTTCCCTGGTGCTGGGCGCGCTGTGCGTCGTAGCGATTGCGCTGCTGGCAGGGATCTGGTTCAGGCACCACAGCGAAGTCGCAGAGCGCACCTACCAAACCAGGGTGATGCAGGCCGCAGCCGACTGGACCGGTGTGCTGATCAACATGAACCACGACAACATCGATTCCAGCCTGCAGACACTTCGCGACGGCAGCGTCGGCCAGCTCAACACGGATTTCGAGGCGTCGATGAGTCCGTACCGCGAGGTGGTGCAGAAGCTTCAGTCGAACGCGACGGGGCGGATCGAAGCGGTGGTCATCGAAAAGATCCACCACGACCTCGACGCGATACCGGGTGCGCCGGTGTCGCGGTCGGCGTGGCAGGCGCTGCCATCCGGAATGGTCGAGCGCACCGACACCGTTGTGGTGATCGCGTCGTCGGTGAGCCAGACCCGGGGTGCGCCCCAGCCGCCGGTGCGGTGGAACCTTCGGCTGGATGTCTCCGACGTCGCCGGCAAATTGCTCATCTCCCGGCTGGAGTCGATGCGATGAGAAACGTCCTGCGCTTCCTGGTGTTCGACATCCTGTGTCCGGCCGTCGCGATCGCCGCGCTGTTGCTGATCGGCGTCTTCCTCCACTGGCCGCTGTGGTGGGTGGCGCTGGCGTCGATGTTGTGCCTGCTGGTCGTCGAGGGTGTCGTCGTGAACTTCGTGTTGATGCGCCGCGACCACGTGACGGTGGGGACCGATGACGACGGAGCGGCACTGAGGCTGGCGGTGGTCGCGTTGGTGACGACTGTTCTGGTTGCCGCGGTGCTGGTGGGGTATACCCGCTGGACCCTCCCCGACCAGCATTTGCGCAGCGACGCCGACGAGGTGGTGCGGCTGGCATCGGCGGTGTCGGAAGCCACCGCCACGTTCTCGCCACATGACCCCACGTCGTCGATCGACCGGGCCGCCGCCATGATGGCACCCGAGCAGGGCGCGGCATTCCGAGACAACTTCGGGAAGTCGACCGCGGACCTCGCGCGCAGAGACGTCACGGCGCAGGCGCAGACGATCTCGGCAGGAGTCGAGGCGCTGGGCCCGGCGGCAGCCAGCGTGGCGGTGGTCATGCGCGCCACCCAGAATGCACCAGGTCAACTGGCAGATCGTGCCGTCATCGCGCTGCGTGTGACGCTGACCAAGCACGACGGAAAATGGTTGGTCTACGACGTTGCGCCGATCAACAGCGCGTAGGGCCGAGTTGTTCGGGTTTCGGCCTCAGCCGGTGCCGTCGTTGGTTTGCGCATGCATTTTCGCAAAGCGGTCCGACAGTCGCTGCATTCTGATGACCAGTGAAACCGGTGGGCTGACCCCACCGTCGAGGTAGGTTTCCAGGTCCGTGGCCGGCACCCCGATTCGGGACGCAAACTCCTGCCGGGACAGGCCGGACCGCCCGAAAAGCAGACGAATGCGGCGGGCACCCTCGGCGCGTTCGTCGTTCTCCAAGTGTTGGCGGGTGCGGGTCAACACCTCCGCCAGTGCTCTGGAGATGCCCTGGTCGGGGGCGTCGGCGAGGACTTCCTCCACCTGACGCGCGGTCCTGCCGAACGGGTCGCGTTTGATCGCGATGACAATCCGCTGCCACACCGAGATGTCGCCGGCGTGCAGGGCCGTCCTGATCGCCGAGGTTGGCCAGTGCTCGACTGGGCCATCGGCGCCGGCCCCGCACGAGCCCGAGGCTCTGGCGGACGTGTTTTCGCTTGGCCAAGAGCTGGGGTCTCGCGCATTACCGGTCTGGCCGGTGTCGTGCGCTGTCAAAGTCACCCTCTATTCCTCCAGCATTGCCACGGCCACGGCTAGGCAACACTGCCTGACCGTCTCCCAGCCCACATCCGGATCGAGTCCGGAGGGGTCGGCTCCTTCGTCGCTGGGATGCGGGTCGGCGAGCTGCCGGACCAGTTGGGTGGCAACCCATTTTTGCTCAGACGGTTCACCACAGTAGTACGTGTCGATGTCGGCCAGGACCACCGCCGCGGTGCCCGCTTGCATCGCGTCGACCAGATTGGCGAAATCGGCGAAGTCGCGGCTGCTGTTCCGGCGCAGGATCAGGTAACCCATCAGGCGCAGAGTTTCGGCTCCGGTGGGGATCTGCAACCGGTCTCCGGTCGGGAGTTGGACGTTCGTCGTTTCCATGGGGCGCAGTCGTCGTAACGCGGCGTCGCTGTGTTGCAGGTCGGCCTGCGAGTCGAGGGCGTCCAACGCCACCGAGAGCCGGCCGCGCCACATGGTCACGGGATGGACCGGTCTTGGTTCGGACGGTGCGCTACTGCCGTGTTGTTCCGCCGTGCGGGTGCGGCCGCCGGCCCGGGTGTGACCTGCCTCCGCAAGCTCGCCGGTGCGGGTCGGCCGGCGGCCCGTTAGCGCGTCATCCAGGCCCGTGCAACCTCTGAAAGCCAGCGGGTCGGCGACCGTGACGGCGTCGGGTGCCCGGCTCCTGAGCTTGGCCGCTGTCTTGACCACCATCCGCAGATCGTGCCCGGACACGACGAGCGCGGATATGTCGTCCGGAATGATCACGAGGTCACCCAGGTCGACCTGCGGCAGCGGCTTTTCGAAATCGACGGACGGCAGGATCCGGTCCAGCCACCGCGGCACCCACCAGTTCCACTGGTCGAACATCGCCATCAAGGCGGGCACCAGCACAAGCCGTACCACGGTCGCATCGACGGCGATCGCCACCGCGCAGGCAACGCCCAGCTGGGCTACCAGAGGCATGCCCGCGAAGGCGAAACCGATGAACACCGCGAGCATGATGAGGGCCGCGCTGGTGATGGTGCGGGCACTGGTGGACACGCCGTAGGCGACAGCGTCACGGGTGTCTCCGGACTGCAGGTAACGCTCCCGTATCCGGGCCAGGAGGAAGATTTCGTAGTCCATCGACAACCCGAACGTGAGGGCCAGGACGAGCGGAGGAATTGTGCTGTCGATCGACGTAATGGGCTCGAAGCCCAATCGCTGCAGCCAACCCCACTGGAAAATCATGACCAGGCTGCCGTAGGCGGCCGCGACCGACAGCACTGTCATCAGCACTCCCTTGAAGGCCAGGAACACCGACCGGACGGCGATAAGCAGCATCACGAACGCGATCAGCGCGACAGTGACGAACACCTGTGGCTGGGTTTGGGCGACGCGGTCATCGAAATCCTTGATCAAGGCCGTGGGCCCACCGACGTCGATGGTGGCTGTCTCCGCGCCGGGCACCTTGGGCAGCTGCCTGCGCATCCAGTCGATGGTCCCGCGGGCCGACAAGTCTTCGGGGTCGACTGCAAGCACACCGCTGAGCAGGTAGCTGCGGCCGTCGTCGGCGACTGCGGAAGGCGAAACCGACACGATGTTGATGGCACTGCGCATCTGATCGGCGACCGCATCGACAACGGCACGATGCCGGGGCGGATCGGCGTCCCCGTCGGGAAAGGTGACGAGTACCCGGACCGGCCCCAGCGCACCCGGTCCGATCGCCTCGGCGGTCGCCGCGACGCCGCCGCGAATCTCGTGCGAGGCGGGGAACTGCCTCAACATGCTGTTTCCGA
Organism: uncultured Actinomycetota bacterium; assembly: GCA_963846905.1. GTDB lineage: Bacteria > Actinomycetota > Actinomycetes > Mycobacteriales > Mycobacteriaceae > Mycobacterium. The sequence goes on along the minus strand of CAWJYB010000029.1, from coordinate 120,542 downwards.
GCACCATCGAGAACGCCGGGGCGGCGAGAATCAGCAGGAACGCCGTCGCCGACACTGCCGACAGCCATGGCCGGTGCATCACGGCCCGGACCCAGCGGGTCCAGAACCGGGACTCGGTGGTCTCCGTGTGCCGGGACCACCGCAACAGCGACGAGCGCTTGGCCGCAGACCGTCCGAAGGTGGCGAAGACCGCCGGTGTCAGCGTCGTCGATGTCAGCACCGCGACCGCAACCGCCAGGATCGCCCCGGTGGCCATCGAGGTCAATACGGGGGTGTTGATGATGTAGATCGCGGTGACAGAGGCGATCACGGTCAGGCCGGACAGCACCACCGCCAGGCCCGATGTCGCCATCGCGGCATCAGCCGCCTGCGACGGGTCGCGCCCGGCCCGTAGTTCCTCGCGGAACCGCATGAGGATGAACAGCGAGTAGTCGATCGCCAACGCGATCCCGAACATCGACACCGTCGTCGTCACGAACACCGACATCGTGGTGAAGGTCGACAGCAGGTACACCAGTCCCATCGTCACCGCGACCGTGCAGACTCCCAGTGCCAGTGGGATTGCGGCCGCCGCCAGCGAGCCGAAGACCGCGAGCAGGATGATCAACACGATCGGCAGGTTCCACCGCTCGGCCTCGGCGACGTCGTGTTTTGTGGTCTCCGACGCGGCTGCCCCCAATGACCCTTGGCCGATGACGTACAGCCGTACCTTGCCGTTGGCGGTCTCGCCAGGTTTGTCGCCGCTGACGCCCACCTTTTGGCGCAGTTGCCTGGCGACGTCCACAGCGCCGGTGTTGTTGAAGTCCAGCCGCAGCGGCACGACATAGGGGCGGTCCGGTTGTGGCGCCGGCTGCAGCGGGTCGGGTACGACGGTGACGCTGGGCACTTCGGCGGCGACTCGGTGCAGCAAATCGGCGGCGGCGTTCATATCCGCGTAGCTGGCGTCCGGGCGCGGGGCCGCCACCAGGGCCAACGGTGACGCACCCTGGTCGGGGAAGTGGTCCTCGAGGTGATGTTGCACGTCCAGTGACTGTGACCCTGCGACTTCGAAGCCGCCGCCGGTGAGGTCGCCCGCATGGGTGAGGATCAGCCAGACGGCGGGTACCAGCGCCAGCGACCACGCCGCGAACACCAGCCAGCGGAATCTGCGCAGATTGCTGCTGAGGCGCATCATTAGCTGCTGGATGTCGGTCTCCCCGCATTCTGGTCGAGAGCGTGCCGCGAGTTTACCGCAGCAACCTGTGGGCAGATGTGCGGGACAATGCGCTGAGCTGCAGCGACGGGTCGCCAGCAGAGCTTTCCGAGGTCTCGCTCCGCACGGCGGTGATCGATGCCGCGCCCGACCCGACAGGACGCGACGGGTGGAGCGGCGCCCGCCCGGACGCCCGCGATCGGCGCTGCCACCGGGCGCCCATCCGGACCGGTCGGCAATCCCGGCCGATAACGCGCCGCCGAGACACCGGGTTGAGCTGGAATTACCGCTGCCGAGTGGCTTCTGCCGCATTGGGTGACTCTCGCCCCCCAGGTTGATTAGCATTTGTCGTCAGAATCGACACCAAGCGATCCGCTGATCTGGCCGCCAGGGTCTCATCAGCCCGATTCAACCCGTTGTAACTCGTTCTAAGGAGCCCATCATGTTGCTCACTGCCAGACGCGCGGCGATCGGCGCGATCGGAGCAGGCGCCGTTGCCGGTGCGATGTTGATGGCCGCCGCGCCGTCGGCGTTCGCGGCACCGCCACCGAATTGTTCTGCGGCCGATCTGGCCGGTGTGGCGTCCGGGGTTTCGGCCGCGACATCGGCCTACTTGTTCACCCACCCGGACGTGAACGCCTTCTTCAGCAGCCTCGAGGGTGCGCCGCGCGACACGATACGTGCGGAGGTCAAGAATTACCTGGATGCAAATCCCCGGACCAAAGCCGAGCTGCAGAGCGTCCGCCAGCCGCTGGTGGACATCAAGGACCGATGCGGGGTGGGCCTGAACCCGCTGGGATCGGCCCTGCCGTCCAACTAGCTGCCGGACCGGGATCCGGACCAGGATGTAGCGGCCTCGGTGGGTCGGTGTGACAGCCGGGACGCACCGCGGTTTTCTGCGGGGGCGCGCCGGGCGGACGCACTCAGGGCCGGCGGGCCGCCGCAGGCAGCCGGCTGAGGGCCGCCAGACGCCAACCCAGCAGTAGCAGCGCCGTCACCGAGGTCGCCACGACGACGAAGCTGGCAGCCACACCCTGTCCGGTCGCCTTGCGGAGAAGCATTCCGACCACGATGGTGGCGATCCAGACGGTCACCCCGGTGGGGACCGGGGAGACCGGACGCCGCCAGCCGCGGCACAGCAACCAGCCCACCGCGGTACCCGTCAGGAACGGCCACGCGGTTTCGGCCACGCCTGCGAGCGTGAGGCCCTCCGCATGACTGCGATGGCCAACGGCGCAGAACAGCAGCACGCAAACGACGTCAACCGCCAGCGCGATGGGCTCCAAGTGCCGGCGGGCGCATTGGAAGTCCTGGAAGTCCTGGAAGTCCTGGAAATCATTGCCCTGCAGAATAATTCATGACATTAAGAACAAGCGGAGCCACGTCGGTCACGTCGCGTGCGGCGAATCCGGGCTGGAGCTCCGCCGGCTGCCCGGTGAAGACCTTGTCCACCCCGGCCTGCGATGCGACTCGCTGATCGAGCCGGAATGACTTGATCACGAACGGCAATCCGTTGGCCGCGAGCGGTTGCGGCCCGTCGATCACCTGGAAGTGCAGGTGCGGGGCATCGGAATTACCCGAGTTGCCCAGTGCGGCTATCGACTGCCCCGACTTGAGTTCGTCGCCCGGCTTCACGCTGATGCTTCCGGGCTTCAGGTGCGCATACAGCGCGTAATTTCCGTCTCCGAGGTCCTGCACGATGTGGTTGCCCGGGTACTGGTCCAGCGGAAGGCCGCTCGGCGACTTGCTTGGAATTTGTTCGGGCAGGTTGTCGACGACCGAAACCACATTGCCGTCGCCGGCCGCGTGGATCGCCGCTCCGAAATAGGGGTAGCTCTCCAGCTTGGTCGGGTCGCCTGTGAACAGCCGGAAATCATTGGTGAGCTGCACGTAGTCGATCGCGAACCGTTCCGAGAACCACAGCTTGCCGTTGATCGGGTTGGCCGCCATGCGGTGCGCGGTCATGGCGCAGCACCCGTTGGCGTTCAACCAATTCGGTCCGTCGAGGGGAGGCGAGATGGACACCGGTTTGTGCGTCGACACGGTCACGGGAGCGATGTCCTGCGTGACGTCCGATCCGACGAGCCCTGGTACGGGCGTTGCGACGGTCAGGTGCACCGAATGGGTGATGTCGGTGGGAACCGGCGAGCCGCCGTCGACGACGACGTCGAGCCAGATGATCGCGGTCTGACCGGGACCCACGACATTGGTGGGCTCGGGGTTGCCGACGATCCGTGTCCAGTACGTGAGGTTGTCGCCCGACAGCGTGAGCAGCCTGCTGTCACCGGACGATGCGGAGAGGGAATCCAGGGCTGCGTTGCTGCGCAGGGCGTTGGTCAACACCAATTCGTAGACCAAGTGCGTTCTGCCGTCCGTGGTGGCCACGGGAACCGGGGCGGCATTCACCGCACCGACCAACGGAGTCGCCACGGCCGGCGGAATAGACGTGGTCGGGGCGGGTTCGGTGGTCTTCGCAGACGAACAGGCCGCCAGGGCCAGAATTGCGGACAGTATCACGATCAGGGTTGGGACAGGTCGGGGAAGCGCGCGCGGCCGCATGCGCCGATCCAAGCACGACATGATCGCCCTTGTCCGGCGATCGCTAGCCGTCTCGGGTCGGCTCCGACGGCGTGGGCGAACCCCACACGTCCGCATCGGCACTCTCGGGCCGGGCATCGTCGAGTAGATCGGGATCGACCTGGCCGTCGGTGCGGAACATCAGGAAGAAAACGATCCAGCCGATCGCGGCGATGAAGATCCAGCTGACCAGGCGGTAGATGAGCATGGCCGAGATGGCGTCGGGCAGCGTCATGCCGCTGGATACCAGGCCGGGCACAAGCACGGCCTCCACCACCAACAGGCCGCCCGGCATCAGCGGAATTGACCCGACGGCGCGCGCCGCGGCGTAGGCCACCGTCAGGCCCGCCAGTGAGGGATGGCCGCCGGCTGCGTAGGCGGCAAACGCCAGGCAGGCGACGTCGGCCAGCCAGTTGAACAGCGACCAGCCGAACGCCCCGGCCAGTTGGCGGCGGGTCAGGCTGACGGACTCGAGTTGGCGCAGGATCTCGCGCCACTGGTCCAGCCACGCCTCGGCGGGTTTGTTGCGCAACTGGTTGAACCAGGCGAGCACCCGGACGCCGATCCCGTCGATCAGGTCGGGTCGGGATGCGACCGCTTGCGCGAGCAGCAGCAGCACGACGAACCCGCCGACGGTGAACAGCAGCGAGAAGGGGTTGTTCTTCGCGCCCAGCAGGAAGGCGCCGCCCAGGCCCAGCAGAGCCAGGCCGACCACCTGCAGAGCGCCCGACATGACCAGCTGCCAGGATGCCACCAGCGGCGACGCGCCCCACATGCGTTGCCTGCGGTATACGAACGTGGCCGATAGAACGGGACCGCCCGGAAGCGTGGTACTCAGCGAGTTGCCCGCGTAGAAGACGGCCTCCGACCGCCACTGGTCGACCGGCACGCCCGCCGATTTCAGCAGGGTGCGCTGAATCTGGGCGAAACTGTGCATTGACAGCATGGCCGCGAGTATTGCGGCGAGCACCCACCACCCGTTGGCGGTCAGCAGGCTGGCCCACGCCTTGGCCAGTTGGTCCCACACCAGGGTGGCTTCGACGGCCAGCACGATGCCGACGACCACCAGCACCGCATGCCGTACCCACCAGTACTTGCCGCGGCCGGAACCGGCGCGCGATGTGCCGTCATCCGTGGCCGCGCTGTGGTGGGACACGCGCTTCAGGGTAACGGGGGCGGTGGCCAGCCGGGCAACCGTCGTGCGGCACGGCACAAGGATGCGACCGGAACGTTACGCTGGCGTCATGCCGACGCGGCGGTCCGAACCGGACGAAGCGGTCAGTCCGTTGGTCCGAAAGGCAGCGGCCTGGGCCTGGCGCCTGCTGGTCTTGCTGGTCGCCGCGTGCGCGGTCCTGTGGATTCTGGCGAAGCTCGAACTGATCGTCGTGCCCGTCGCCCTGGCCACCATGCTGGCGGCGCTGCTGCTGCCCGCGGTGGACTGGCTGGACAGGCGCGGCGCGCCGCGCGGCGGCGCCGTCGCATTGACACTGCTGAGCAGCATCGCCGTGCTCGGCGGCATCCTGACGTTCGTCGTCAGCCAGTTCATCGCCGGTCTGCCGGGACTCACCGACCAGGTGACGCACAGCGTCGACTCCCTCCGAAACTGGCTCATCGACGGGCCGCCGCACCTGAGCAAGGAGCAGATCGATCACGCTGGCGATGCGATGATCGACGCGATACGCAACAACCAGACGAAACTGACCTCGGGTGCGCTGTCGACCGCCGCCACCGTCACCGAAATCGTGACCGGCGCGCTGCTCGTGCTGTTCACGCTGATATTTCTGCTGCATGGCGGCCGCAATATCTGGGGCTTTCTCACCAGGATCTTCCCGCTGAGCGTGCGCGACCGGGTCCACGAAGCGGGTGCAGCGGGTTTTCACTCGCTCATCGGTTACATCCGGGCGACCTTCGTGGTGGCACTGGTCGACGCGATCGGCATCGGAACGGGGTTGGCCATCATGGGTGTGCCGCTGGCGTTGCCGCTGGCGTCCCTGGTGTTTCTGGGGGCCTTCGTTCCGTTGGTCGGTGCCGTGGTGTCCGGGTTCCTGGCCGTGATCGTGGCCCTGCTCGCGAAGGGATTCATCTATGCGATGATCACGCTGGGCCTGATCATCGCCGTGCAGCAGCTGGAGGCCCACGTCCTGCAACCCTTGGTGATGGGCCGGGCGGTGTCCATCCATCCGCTTGCCGTCGTCCTCGGGATCACCGCCGGCGGTGTGCTGGCGGGTATCGCCGGTGCGCTGCTCGCGGTGCCGACGATCGCTTTTCTCAACAGCGCCGTGCGGGTCCTGGCGGCCGACAAACCTGTCGAGGAGGCCCGACTGGCAGCCTCGACCGAGGATGGCGGGCCGATGATCGCCGCCGAAGCCGACGTTGCCCCGGAGTGAACGCGCTCGCCGGACGGGGTCTGTTGGTCCGGCTCCTCAGCGGCGCGGCCGCTTCGTCGCCGGAACCCTATAGCCGGCCCTCGCGGCGCAGCAGGTCCTGCGCACTGACTCCCTCACCGCGGCGGGTGGCCTTGTCGTCGTCCTTTCCGCGCCGGTCGTCGTCGCGTACGTTGAGTCGTTCGATGGCGGCGTCGGAGTCGCTGGTGGCGGTACGGCCAACCGGGATGGCGCGGGTTTCGGGGTCCGCGGAGTCGGTGCCGTTGGCCGGGGTCGCGCGCTGCACCGGAATCGCGGTGGTTGCGTCGCTGTCCGCGCCGCCCGGGTGCAACGACCGGGTCGGCTCTGCAGACTGTTGTGAATACGGCTGCTGGGCGGCGCCTGCGGACCGGCCGCGGAGATCGCCCAGCCAGGACTCGATTTCTCGTTCGCCGGTGGGCGGCACCGGGGCAGGGGAGGGGCGGGTGACCGCATTGGTCGCATTGGTCACCACGGATCGCACCATGTTGCGGGCCGCCGCGAGACGAGTGGTCGGCTCATCTGCTCCGGCCGTGTCTTCCGGCCGGTCCTCCAGGCGCACGGTGTTCTCGTCGCGGGGAGGGTGCAGACGCTCCGTGCGGTCGGCGGCGGGGTGCTCCCTCCATGCCCGGGTGGGTCGGATCGTGCTGCTGGCGAGACCGCATGAGCGCCGGCGAGCCTTCGGTGACCAGGGCCGGATCGTCGGCGCGGGCGACTGGGCGTTTGCGTTCGTCGGGCAGGTGGATCTCGCCCAGCCCGATCTTGTTCTGCAGCCGCCTCATCCACCTCGGCGCCCACCAGCAGTCGTCGCCGAGCAGTTTCATCACCGACGGCACAAGGAACATGCGGACCACGGTGGCATCGAGCAGCAACGCGGCCAGCAAGCCGAATGCCAGGTACTTCATCATCACCAGGTCGGAGAACACGAACGCGCCGGCGACCACCGCGAGTACCAGTGCCGCCGCGGTGATCAGCCGCCCCGTCGTCGCGGTTCCGATCCGGATCGCCTCCGCGGTGGACATCCCGCGTTCCCGGGCTTCCACCATCCGTGACACCAGGAACACCTCGTAGTCGGTGGACAGGCCGTAGATCACCGCGATGATCAGGCCGATGACCGGCGCGGTGAGCGGTGTCGGAGTGAAGTTGAGGATGTCCGAGCCGTGGCCGTCGACGAATATCCACGTCAGGATGCCCAGCGTCGAGCCGAGCGTGAGCACGCTCATGACCGCGGCCTTGATCGGGAGCACCACCGATCCGAACGCCAGGAACATCAGCACCGTGGTGGTGACCAGGAGAACCATCGCCATCTGCGGGAGTACGTCGACCAGCGAATGGATGCTGTCCTGCTCCAGCGCGGGTGTGCCGCCGACCCACACGGTCATGCCCTTTGGTGGCCCGATCGACCGGAGTTCGGCGACCTTCTTCGCAGCGTCATTCCGGTTGACGAGACCGTTCTGGATCACCCGCACCGACGGGTCCTTCGACGCCCCGTCCAGGTAGGGCCGCTCCTTCCACATGTTGTCGGGGTTGTTCTGGGGCTCGGTGAAACCGGACAGCTGCATCGCCTCGTTGCGCACCTGCGCAACCTGCTCGTCGGTGACAGGCCGGCCGTTGTCGTTCTTCATGACCAGGGTCAACGGCTCCGTCCGGAATCCGGGGAAGATCCGGTCGAACTCCTCCTGGGCCTGCCGTACCGAATTGGTGGGTGGCAGGTACTTCTCGCTGATCCCACCGAGGGACAACTGCCCGAGCGGGATGATCAGCAGGATCATCAGGACCACAATCGGCAGCGCGAAGGCGATGGGCTTCTTCATCACCCGGTTGGCCAGATTTCCCCAGAAGCCGTTCTCGACCTCTTCGCGGGTCTTGGTCTTCTGGGTCTTGTCGGCCAACCAGGTCAGCCACCAGTTCATCGGCTTCCAGTTCCGGAAGAAGGGCACCCGGAGCAGGGTGCGCACCCCGAACGCATCGACGTTCGGTCCCAGGATCCCGAGGATGGCCGGCAGCACGGTGATCGACAGGATCGCCGAAAGCATCACCGAGGCGATTCCCGCGTAGGTGAGGGACTTGAGGAAGCCCTGGGGGAACAACAGCAGGCCCGCCAACGAGGCGACGATCAGCACCGCCGAGAATGTGACCGTGCGCCCGGCCGTCATGACCGTACGGCGCACCGACGCCTCGACGTCGTAGCCCTCGGCCAGCTCTTCGCGGAACCGGCTCACCACGAACAGGCCGTAGTCGACCGCGATACCCAGGCCGATCAGGGTGACCACCGGCTGGGCGAAGTAGTGCACCGGGCCGAACTCGGCGATCAGGCGCAGTATGCCCATCGATCCCGCGATGGCCAGTCCGCCCACCATCGCGGGCAAGAACGCCGCCACCACGCCGCCGAACACAAAGAACAGCACCACGGCCACCAGCGGCAGCGCGAGCACTTCGGCGCGCAGCTGGTCCTCGGCGATCGTGCCGGTCAGCTCGCTGGCCAACGGTTGCAGGCCGCCGAGCTTGACGTCGACACCGTCGATGCTGAAGTCGTCCTGCACCTCCTTGAAGTTGTTCAGGATGGTGTCGTCGTCATTGCCCTTGAGCTGTACCGACATGAAGGCGTGCTGTTTGTTCGCGTCGGCCATGGTCGACAGCAATTCGGGGCTCTTGAAGTAGCCGATGGACCGCAGGACCCGGTCGGGGTTGTCCTTCTCCACCTGCGCCAGGTTGTCGAGGACCTTCTGCCGGAATTCGGCGTCATCGACCGTCTTGCCCTCGGGTGCGGTGTAGATGGCGATGATGTGGCCGGAAGTGTCCCGGCCGTAGACCTCGTCGGCCAGGCGTGAGGCCCGCGCCGACTCGCTGTAGTCGTCGTAGAAACCGCTCTGGGTGACGTGCGATCCGAGACTCATACCGAAGAGGCCGCCGAGCACGCACAGCCCGACCATCATCCCGATCACGATGAATCGGTATCGAAATACCGTCCGGCCCCACCAGGAGAACACGTCGGCTCCTAACGTTCTTCAAGTTCCATCGCGACCGGCCCGCGCGCGGGTTGTGTCGTAGTTTCAAGTCAAGTCCGGGATGCCAGGAGCGAGGACAGCGGCCGGAACGGCTGCAGCCACGCCCCTTGCTCTGGTAGCGAATCTAGGCCGATCCGCGGGAGCGGCTCCCGGAAAACTCCGGGAATGTCCTCCAGGTCTACGAACTCCAAGCTATCCGACGCTAGCGCCCAGCTGGCATGTTCGCGAAATCCGAGCACGATGACCGGTGTCCCGTCGTCACGGGCAATGTCCTCGAGCGGGACGCGGAATGCCTGGCCGTCCGCTGAGGCCAACAACAGAGCCGCCAGCCCCTCCGAGCGCCGCTGTGCGATGTGGTTGAGCATGTCGGAGTCGACGTCACTGTCCTCGTCCACCTTGGGCTTGGCGAACACCGCGAAACCCACGTTCCGTAGCGCCTCCACCCACGGGCGGACCACGTCGGCGCTGCCAGGTGCGATGTTGGTGAAAACGGTGGCCTCCGGTTCCAGTGGCACCGCCGACACGCCATCCGCCGCCGCGGCCCATTCCGCGGTCCGGCCCAGCAGCCACCGGCCCAGCGCGTCGAAACGCGGCCGGTGTGCGGCCGTCGGTCTGCCGCCCAGGATCGCACCCAGGCCCATGTCCAGATTGGGTGCGTCCCAGACCAGCAGCACCCGCATGGGGACCGGCGCCCCTGGCGGAAGCAGTGGTGGGTCGGTGCTGGCGGTGGAGGGATCGCTGGGAGCGATGTCGGTCATGCTCATATGCGCTCCCACGCGAGTTCGGTAACGTCGCTGCCCGCGTGCCGGGCCTTTGTCTCGTACTTGGTGATCGGCCGCCGCACCGAGATGGGAAGCCGGGCGTCGACAGCGACCCGTCGTAACCGGTGTTCTGCGTCACCGGCCGCGGCGATCTGCTCGGCGTAGCCGGGATCGTCGGTTGCGGCGTGCAGTATTCCGCCGGGCCCTAGCCGGTCGGCGATCAGCGTGATCGTCGGGGCCTGCAACAACCGGCGCTTGTGGTGGCGCGCCTTGGGCCACGGGTCGGGGAAGAAGACGCGGACGCCGGTCAAAGAACCGGAGGTGAACATATGTTCCAGAACGTCGAGTCCGTCGCCCCGGACCAGCCGTATGTTGGTGATGTGTTCGCGGTCGACGGCGCAGAGCAACTGCGCGAGGCCGCGCCGGTACACCTCCACCGCCACAACGTCGATGTCGGGTTCCGACTGGGCCATCGCCGCAGTTGAGGCTCCATTGCCGCAGCCGATCTCCAGCACCACCGGCGCGCTTCGCCCGAACCATCGGGGACAGTCCAGCGGACCGGCGAGCGCATCGAGATGGCGGGCGTCGGTGCCCAGGACGGGCCACGATGCGTCCCAGGTTTGTCGCTGGCCAACGCTGAGCGCCGAACGCCGTGACCGGAAGCTCTTGACCCGCGGGTGCGGATACGTCCGGGTGCGGGTGGGCTCAGCGGGACCGGTGGCGCATTCTGGCGACTCGGCACCGCATTGCGCACCCATCCGGTCATCGTCTCCCATCGGCCCACGGACTCTTGCACGGTCGGTCAGATTGATATCCAACAGTTGCCTCCGTCCACAAGGGTGGCCGCGCCCGGCTCGCGGTTGCGGGGGAGGCCTGCCACGATAGCGCCGTCATGAGCGGGCCGGGGATCGAGGTTTTCCACGACGGAGTCGCACAACTGGGCGCGCGGGCGTCCGGCGGTGGGACTTGCGGTTCCCGTTTACGCGCGCTCGCCGAGCGGCTGGGACGGCCGGTCACCGTTGCCGTGCGCGGCCGGGGCGGGGCCGGTGTCAGCACGGTCGCCGCAGCACTGTCCGCCGCCGGGATCCAGCTGGGCGGCCCCGACGCCGATGCCGACGCCGAGGTCCTGGTGCTGACCGAAGTGGCCAAGCCGGAGGACATCGCGGCCATCCGCGATGCTTCCCGGCCCGGCGTGGTCGTCGTCAACAAGGCCGATCTGTCGGGCTTCGGGGGCGGCGGGCCGCTGGCGACGGCCGCATTCCGGTGCGCCGAGCTGGCGGTTCGCACCGGGGCGATCGTCGAGCCGATGGCCGCGCTGCTGGCCGTGGCGGCGATGGAGCCGGGCAAGCTGGCCGACGACATGGTCGACGACCTGCGGATTCTGATCGCCGAACCCGCCGACCTCAGTTCCCCGGACGCGTTCGTGGTCGCCTCACATCGTTTGCCGCGTGCCGATCGGCAGCGGCTGGTCGACAGGCTCGACCTGTTCGGGATCGCACATTGTGTGGTCGCGTTGCGCGACGACCGGAACCTCGCTGCCGGCGGGTTGCGCGGGGTGCTGCGCCGGCTCAGCCGGATCGACGCCGTGTGCGCCCGCATCGACGCCGCGGTTGCCGAGGTGCGCTACCTGCGGCTCACGGCCGCAGCGGTCGAACTGCGCGCCCTGGCGATCGGCGACGACGGTGTCGCCGATTTCCTGGAGTCCGACCAGGCCGTCCTGGCGCGGATGGCCGCCGCGGTGGAGGTGGTGCAAACCGCCGGGGTCGGTGTCGATCCAGGGGACGAGCCGATCGCGCACCGGAGACGGGCCGTGCGCTGGCGGCACTACGGCGCCGGTCCGGTCACTGCTTTGCATCGTGCCTGCGCGGCAGACATCACGCGCGGGTCGCTGCGGCTCCTGGCCGGTGGACGCGCGTGACGGGGACGATGCCCGAGGTGGAAGCCGCCGACGCATTCGTGGCCGGCTTCGGTGTGGCGGCGCAGCCCCCGGCGATCCGGCGCGGCAATGTCGTACTGGTCGCCGGCCCCCGGCTGGCAGGCACGACGGGGGTGCTCGAGGCGCTGCGCGAGCGGATCACCGGCACTGATTTCGCCGAATCGGATGACCTCGGCCATGCCTGCGCCCCGGTCGCGGTCGTGTTCGTGGTGTCGGCGGCCGCGCGGCTCACGGAATCCGACTGCGCTCTGCTCGACGCAGCGGCCGCCCATACCGATCTGGTGGTCTGCGCGGTGTCCAAGGTCGACCTGCACCGCCGATGGCGGGAGACGCTGGACCGAAACCGGGCACTGCTGGCCGCCCACCGCCCGCGCTACGACGGAGTTCCGTGGGTCGGGGTCACTGCCTCGCCGGACCTGGGTTCCCCAGATGGTCGACGATCTCGTCGGCACCCTGCGGGTGCACCTGGCCTCTCATCGGCTGGCTTCTCGAAATCATCTACGGGCCTGGGAGTTTCGGCTGGAATCCATGATCGGTGTTCATGAGAACGCCACTTCGGGGGCGGGCCGGCGGGCATGTGCGTCCGCGTTGCACAAGGCCCGTGCAGACCTGCACCGCGCAGGCAGGCTGGCCCGGTCGGAGCAGGCCATCGCGGTGCGTGGCCGGCTCCAGAAAGCCCGCGTCCAGTTGTCCCATGGCGCAAGGAACCGGTGCTCGTCGCTGCGCGCCGAGTTGCTGGAGGAGGCGGCTGGGCTGCACCGCAGTCGGGTACCAGGCTTCCCGGCCCTGGTGCAGCGGCGTCTTGGCGTGGTCTTGGCCGAGGTGAACGACGACGCGACCGAGCACCTGACCGCGGCCGCTGCCGCGTTGGACCTGCCGGCCGAATCCCCATCGCCGCCGCCGGGGCAGCCCATTGCGGTGCCGCCGCCGATGACGGCGCGGAGGCTGGAGGGCAGGTTGGCCCTGCTGCTCGGCGCCGGGTTCGGCCTCGGGGTGGCGTTGACCCTGAGCCGTTTGTTCGCCGGGCTGGCGCCCGGGTTGACCGTGGCCGCGACGGCGTTGTGCATTGCGGTCGGTCTGGCGTTGACGGGCTGGGTTGTGGCGACGCGGCGACTGCTGAGCGACCGCGCAGCCCTCGACCGGTGGGCTGGCGACGCCGTGGCATCGTTGCGCTCTGCCGTCGACGAGCTGGTCGCCACCAGGGTGCTCGCCGTCGAGTTGGAATGGACCACCGCGCTCAACGAACGCGCGGCGGCCGCCGACGCGCAGCTGTCGGGCCGGTTGAGGGCAGTCGACGCCGAGATGCGGGAGCAGGCGGTGGCCGACGCCGCCGCTGCCGCGGCGCGCGACCGCGAGGTTCCGGGGCTGCGACGGGCCCTCGCTGCGGTGCGCGCCGAATTGCTCACTCGGCCGAACGGGTTAGTCGACAGTGGCGCCCCGGATGCTGCCGGCGCCGGTTTGGCCGCGACCCGCCGGCCGGAAGAATGCGTTGCTACGTCCGCTTCCCGGTGCTCCGGAAGCGCAACGCCGGAGGTGTCCGAACACGACCCGACACTCTGAATCCTTCTGAATCGATCTACCCGCCGACCGGCCCCAGCTGAGCCCTATCTGAATCGTTCCTGTGAGGCAACGGACATGGTCCCGCATTCCCTCGGATCTGTCACCCGGGTTAGTCTCATTGCAGGAACAACCTGGTAGCTCGCCGCGCATGGTGGCTGGGTGTGAGGTTCCCGCCGCCGCCGGGGCGGGAGGGACCCAGGAGATTGGGCAGGAGAATACACATGACCTCAGCAGTCATTCCCGGGCTGGACACGTCACCGACGCGACACCAGGGGCTTCTCGCCTGGGTCCAGGAGGTAGCCGAGCTGACGCAACCGGATCGGGTGGAATTTGCTGACGGCTCGGACGAGGAGTTCGAGCGGCTGTGCGCCGAACTGGTCGAGGCCGGGACCTTCCAGGAGCTGAATCCGGAGAAGCAGCCGAACTCCTACCTGGCGCTCTCGGATCCGTCCGACGTCGCGCGGGTCGAATCGCGCACCTACATCTGTTCCGAGCGGGAGGTCGATGCCGGCCCGACCAACAACTGGATGGACCCGGGCGCGATGCGCGGTCTCATGACCGAGCTGTACCGGGGCTCGATGCGGGGCCGGACCATGTACGTGGTGCCGTTCTGCATGGGTCCGCTGGGCACCGAAGACCCCAAGCTCGGGGTCGAGATCACCGACTCGGCGTACGTGGTGATTTCCATGCGCACGATGACCCGGATGGGCACGGCCACGCTCGAGAAGCTGGATGACGACGGCGTCTTCGTCAAGGCTCTGCACTCCGTCGGCGCGCCCCTGGAACCCGGCCAGAAGGACGTCGCTTGGCCCTGCAACGACACCAAGTACATCACCCATTTCCCGGAGGCCCGCGAGATCTGGAGCTACGGTTCGGGCTACGGCGGCAACGCGCTGCTGGGCAAGAAATGCTACTCGCTGCGAATCGCATCCGCGATGGCGCGTGACGAAGGCTGGATGGCCGAGCACATGCTGATCCTCAAGCTGATCTCGCCGGAGAACAAGGCGTACTACGTCGCCGCCGCGTTCCCGTCGGCCTGCGGCAAGACCAACCTCGCGATGCTCTCGCCGACGCTGTCGGGCTGGCGCGCCGAGACCGTGGGCGACGACATCGCGTGGATGCGGTTCGGCAAGGACGGCCGACTCTACGCCACCAACCCCGAGTTCGGTTTCTTCGGCGTCGCTCCCGGAACCAACTGGAGCTCCAACCCCAACGCGATGAAGACGCTCGCCGCCGGCAACACCGTCTTCACCAACGTTGCGCGAACCGACGACGGCGACGTCTGGTGGGAAGGCCTCGAGGGCGAGCCCCAACACCTGATCGACTGGAAGGGTCAGGACTGGACGCCGGAATCCGGCGAGAAGGCCGCACACCCCAATTCGCGCTATTGCACGCCGATTTCGCAGTGCCCGACGCTGGCGCCCGAGTGGGACAGCCCCGAAGGTGTGCCGATCTCGGCCATCTTGTTCGGCGGCCGGCGTAAGACGACCGTTCCACTGGTCAGCGAGGCCAACGACTGGCAGCACGGCGTGTTCATCGGGTCCACCATCGGCAGCGAGCAGACCGCCGCGGCCGAGGGCAAGGTCGGTGCGGTCCGTCGCGACCCGATGGCGATGCTGCCGTTCATCGGCTACAACGTCGGCGATTACTTCCAGCACTGGATCGATATCGGCAAGAACTCCGACGAGTCCAAGCTGCCGAAGGTGTTCTTCGTGAACTGGTTCCGCCGCGGTGACGACGGCCGGTTCCTGTGGCCGGGTTTCGGCGAGAACAGCCGGGTGCTCAAGTGGATCATCGGCCGCATCGAGCAGACCGCCGGCGGCACGTCGACGCCGATCGGTGTGGTGCCCTCGGTGGACGACCTCGACCTCAGCGGCCTGGACATCGACCCGGGCGACGTCGCCGAGGCGCTGGCCGTCGACCCCGAAGAGTGGCGCGCCGAGCTGCCGCAGATCGCGGAGTGGTTCGAGTTCGTCGGCGAGAAGTTGCCGACCGGCATCAAGGACGAGTTCGACGCGCTGAGGCAACGGCTCGCCGAGCTCCGGTGATTTGTGGTGTTTGAGCCGCGCTCAGCGCGGCTCAAACACCACAAATCGCTCAAACGTGACGCGGTAGGTGTACTGCTCCGCGCGCCGGCGGCGACTTCATGGCTCAGATGCCTCCGCGTGAAACGAGTTGTCCTGCAATGACATTGCGCTGAATCTCGTTTGTGCCCTCGCCCACGATCATCAGCGGGGCGTCGCGGAAGTACCGTTCGACGTCATAATCCGTCGAGTAGCCGTAACCGCCGTGAATGCGCAACGCGTCCAGGGCGATCTCCATCGCGACCTCCGAGGCGAACAGTTTGGCCATCCCGGCTTCCATGTCGCAGCGTTGTCCGCTGTCGTAGCGGCGTGCGGCATACAGCGTGAGCTGGCGGGCCGCGGTGAGCTTCGTCGCCATGTCGGCGAGGTAGTTGCCGATCGACTGGTGTTTCCAGATCGGCCGGCCGAAGCTCTCCCGGACCCGCGCGTAGGCCAGCGCATCGTCGAGTGCGGCGGTGGCCACTCCCAGGGCGCGGGCCGCCACCTGGATGCGGCCCGTCTCCAGACCCTTCATCATCTGTGCGAAACCCTTGCCGGCCTCGCCGCCGAGGATCGCCGAGACCTCGACCCGGTAGTCGTCGAAGGCCAGCTCACAGCTCTCGACACCCTTGTAGCCGAGTTTGGGCAGGTCCCGTGAGACGGTCAGGCCCGGGCCGTGCTCGACGAGGACGACCGAAATGCCGGAGTACCGGGGCCTGGCGTCGGGGTCGGTCTTGCACAGCAACGCGATCAACCCCGACCGGCGGGCGTTGGAAATCCACGTCTTGCCGCCGTTGATCACCAGGAAATCCCCGTCTTGGCGCGCACTGGTGGTGATGTTCTGCAGGTCGGAGCCCCCGCCCGGTTCGGTCAGGGCCATGGTGGCGCGCAGTTCGCCGGTCGACATACGCGGCAGGTATTCCCGCTTCTGCTCGGCGGTGCCGAAAAGGTCCAGCAGCTTCGCGACGACGGTGTGCCCGCCCATCGCGCCGGCCAGGCTCATCCAGCCGCGGGCCAATTCCTGGGTGACCAGGACGTAGCACGGCGTGGACACCGGTGTGCCGCCGTACCCGTCCGGAATCGCCAAACCGTAGATTCCGATGCGCTTCATCTGCTCTATCCAGGCTTCGGGATAGGTGTCGGCGTGTTCGACGCCGCGCACCCACGGCTTGACATCGCGGTCGATGAAATCGCGTACGGTTTCTACGAGCAGCGATTCTTCGTCGCCCAGCTCCGATAAATGTACGGCCATATCGCGATATCTTGACATGGAGCTCAGAGCGCTGAAACCATCAGACGCCGTGAATTTGTACGGCCATGATCGCGGTGGCCCGCATTTCTGTGAGTTGACCGTGGGCGACGTCTTCGACTCGGCGCCGTCGATCACCCTGACCACCGGGCTCGCCGCCGTGCACCAGTCCATTGTGGGGGACCGTCTGCGGCTGCCGCTCGATGCCGCGCTGTCGCACGCGGTGATCGGTGCGGGGGTGACGCTGGCGCATCCAGCGCTGGTCTGCGACATCGCGATCGGTCAGTCGACGATTGTCACCCAGCGGGTCAAGGCCAACCTGTTCTACCGCGGGCTGACCTATCACCGTTTTCCCGTGATCGGCGACACGCTCTACACCCGATCGGAAGTCGTCGGCCTCAAGCAGAATTCGGCAAAGCCCGAGCGTGCGCCGACAGGTCTGGCCGTACTGCGGGTGACGACGACCGACCAGGCCGAACGGCTGGTTCTGGACTTCCACCGGTGCGCGATGCTGCCGTTGCGGCCCGGCGCGGGTTCAACCGGCCACGCCGACGACATCTCGGCCATGCATACGACGGGCCCGCCCGGAGCAGATCCCACCGCCGATTGGGACGCGGATGCCTTCCGCCGGCGAGTGCCCGGCCCGCATTTCGATGCCGGCCTGGCCGGTCAGGTCCTGAACAGCTCTGCCGACGTTGTCAGCGGTGCGCCGGAACTCGCTCGGCTGAGTCTGAATATCGCTGCCGTACACCATGATCCGCGGCCCGGCGGGCAGCGCTTGGTGTACGGCGGCCACACAGTCGGATTGGCGCTCGCACAGGCCGTTCGGTTGCTGCCGAATCTGGTCACCGTGCTCGGCTGGCAGTCATGCGAACACACCGGGCCGGTGCACGAAGGCGACACGCTCTACAGCCAGTTGCACATCGAAGCCGCCGAGCCCACGGCGAACGGCGGGGTGTTGCGGCTGCGGTCACTGATGCACGCCGTGGGCGAGCCCGACCCGTTGGTGCTGGACTGGCGGTTCACGGCCCTGATGTTCTGACGCCACCCGTCCCTTCCAGCGCGACCGCCACCACCCCTCCAGTGCGACCGCCACGGCGTGCGGAGGCGTTCAATGCGGAAGTTCCCGGAACGGCGAATCACGGTATGGGTCAGGGTCTTTCGGCAGGCCCAGCACCCGTTCCCCGACGATGTTGCGCTGGATCTGGTCGGTCCCGCCGCCTATGGAGGTGAAGTATGCGTTGAGCGCCCGGAACGTCACTGCGTCGCCGTCGGGGTGCTCCGGTCCCGACAGCATCGCCTCGGCGCCGATGATGTCGGTCTGCACCCGCGCCGTCTCATGGAGGATCCGTGACATCGCGATCTTGCTGAACGACATCAGCGCGGCGGCTTTGGCGCGTCCGGAGACCTTCGCGCGCCGTGAATTCCACCGGTTGACCGCGTCGAGTTCGTGAATCCGGGCAATCTGCTGACGGATGTGGGCATCGTCGAGCCTGCCGAAGTCGCGGGCCAGCGCGATGAGAACATCCTCTTCGTCTCCGGTTCGGCTGTCGGGCTTGCGGGCTTTCCGTGAGGTGCGGGCCAGGTCGCCCATCAGCCGCCGTTCGTAGCCCAGTGCGGTCTGCAGCACCCGCCAGCCGGCGTTGAGCGGTCCGACCAGGTTCTCGGCCCACACCACGGCATCGGTCAGGAAAACCTCGTTGAATTCCGATTCGCCGGTTATCTGGTGGATGGGCCGGACTTCGACACCGGGCTGCCGCATGGGCAGCATGAAGAAGCTGATGCCCTGGTGTTTGGGCACGTCCCAGTCGGTGCGGGCGACCAGCAACCCGTAGTCCGCGGTGGCCGCGAAGGATGTCCAGACCTTCTGCCCGTTGACGACGAACCGGTCGCCGTCCCGGTCGGCGCGGGTACGCAGGCCTGCCAGGTCCGATCCCGCGCCCGGCTCGCTGTAGAGCAGGCACCAATTGCTCTTCCCGCGCAGCGACGGCGGGATCAGCCTGCGCTTTTGCTCGTCGGTTCCCTCGTCGTGCAGCGTGCACGCGAACAGGTTGGACCTGTCGTGCCCGGTTCCGGGTGCGCCCGCGACGGCGAACTCCTCGGCGACGGCACGGGACTGGGCATCGGTCAGCCCACGTCCCCACCACATCGGCTCCCACGACGGTGCCGACCACCCCGCGCCGAGCACCAGATCCGCCCACCGGTGACGGTCCATGCCCTGGGTCCAGTTGTCGGCCAGCCATCGGCGGACCTCGGCCCGCACCGCGTCGACGTCATCGGCCATCTCGGTCAGGCACCCTTCAATCGCAGATAGCGCTCACGGTGATGGCTCGGCTCACCGAACAGTTGGGCGTCGGTGCGGGCACGGCGCAGATAAAGGTGCGCGGGGTGTTCCCAGGTGAAGCCGATGCCGCCGTGTACCTGGATATTGGTTGCCGCGACGAAAACGTAGGCATCTGAACAGAAGGCCTGTGCCAGTGCGAGGTCGGCCCGCCGGCCATCCGCACCGGCATCGTATGCGGCTGCGACGTGCCGGGCCGCCGATACCGCCGACTCGGCCTCGCAGAGCATGTCGGCGCACATGTGCTTGACCGCCTGAAAGCTGCCGATCGCCCGCCCGAACTGAAACCGGGTGCCGGCGTAGTCGGCGGCCATCCGCATGGCGCGGTGCGCGCCGCCGGCCTGTTCGGCGATCAGCGCAACCCCGGCCAGCTCCACGGCGGCCCCGAATGCCGCCGCGCCAGCACCGGGGCGGCCGACCATGCGCGCCGGTGAATCTCGTATCCGCAGCGAGCACAGCTTGCGGGTGGCGTCGACCGTAGTCAGTGCCGTCAGGGACAGGCCGGCGGCATCTCGGTTCACCGCGAAGACCGACGGTCCGGCATCGGAGTCGGCGAGCACGTAGAACACATCGGCGGCCAGCCCGTCCAGGACATAGGTCTTCGCGCCGGTCAGCAACCACCCGTCGGAGTTGCGGGCGGCGCGGGTGGCGATCCGATCTCCGACGGCGGCCGATCGCCCTTCGGCATACGCCAGGGTGATCACCGTGTCGCCCGAGGCGATGCGCGGCAGCACATCGGACTGCTCGGCTGCGTCGCCGACCGCGGCCAGCAGGGCCGGAGCGAGCACCGCAGTAGACAGGAACGGAGCGCAAAGGAGAACCCGTCCCATCTCTTCCATCACGATGGACAATTCGACCTGACCGGCTCCGGTCCCTCCGTGTGCTTCGGGGATGGCCAGCCCGAGCAGGCCCATCTCGGCAAGCTCCTGCCAAGTGGCCGGGTCGTGCCCGGTCTCGGTTGCCATCAGTTCCCGCACCCGGCTCTCCGGCGACCTCATTTCCAGCAGCGCTCCGACGGCCGCCCGCAGCGCGCGATGTTCGGCGGTCACCGGCTGCTCTCGAGCACTTCGCGCAACATGTCGCACTGGCTGCCGAAGAACTCGCGCGTCAACCGACTCCTGGGCGTGACGGCGTCGAACCCGTGGAATGCACCGGGTATGACGTGTGTCCGGCAGGGCACCCCGGCCTGCCGCAGGCGTTCCGCGTATTCGAGGTCCTCGTCGTGGAACAAGTCCAGCGAGCCGACGCCGATCCACGTCGGCGGCAGACCGGCCAGGTCGGTGTGCCGGGCCGGTACGGCGGCGGCGGGGTCCGCGTCACCCAGGTAAGCCTTCCAGCCGAAGTTGTTACTGATGCGGTCCCACACCCGGAACAGCGGATCGTGGCGGTGCTCGGCGTGGCTGACGCGATCATCGAGCATCGGGTAGACCAGTGTCTGCGCGATGAGGTCGACCTCGCCGCGGTCCCGCGCCAGAAATGCCAGCGCCGCGGTGAGCCCGCCGCCGGCACTGGCCCCCGCGATCGCCACCTGGGCGGGGTCGACGGCGGGCAATGCCGCCAGCCAGGTCAGTGCCTGGTAACAGTCCTCCAACGGCGCCGGGTAAGGATGCTCGGGGGCCAGCCGGTAATCCACCGCCGCCACCGTGAGCCCGAGTTTGGCGGCATACCGTCTGCATAAGTAGTCGTCCTGAGCGGGTGTGCCCAGGACGTATCCGCCGCCGTGGACCCAGAGCAGGGCCGGCCCCACGGCTTCCCGGTCCTTGGGCCGGTGTAGCCGAATACCGATGCCCCCGGAAGTCCTGAGCACCTCGACGTCGGGCGCCGGGAACTTGTCCTTTAGCCGCGATACCGCCCGAAGGATCGGCACTGTTGACCTCCGGACCGGCAGTTTGGGCGACCGGCGGGCGGCCGAACGGAGCTCGGGGTGGTAGTGAGCGGCCACGGCCCCTGACATTACGTGCCCGCTCGGCAGACGGCGCCGCGAGTGGGCGGGTTGACGCCGCCGCCTCGTCGGGACATCCGAAGGCGTTGCTGACGCCGTTGTCCGGGCGCCGAATCCGCCCGGCTGCCACGGGGCGCCTCCGAACCCGGCTTTTTCAGCCACGGGGCATCCTTCGGCAAACTTCTCGGAGTGCCGGCAGTCGTCCTGCGCGGCCGGTGAACACGAAAGTGGCAGTTTGCGACATTGTGCGAGTTACCATTACCGGCCGGTAATCGCGTTGTACGCTTGGGCGATGACGGTTCGTTCCCTGACCCGCTACCCCGGGCCGACCCTCGCCGACCGCGCCCGCTGGATGTTGCGTGCGACGCCAGCCGACTACTTGCTTGCGATGAGCGTCGCGGCGGGCTCCCTGCCGGTGATCGGCAAGCACCTCGAACCCCTGGGCGGGTACACCGCGATGAGCGTATGGGGCGCTCGGCATGCCCCGGAGATCCTCGGCGCCACACTCAAGTCCTGGCTGCGGCCCGGTGCCGGTGAAATCCGGCGCGGTCAGCGTGACCTGACGCACGCCGTTTCGGCGGCGGCGCTGCACGGTGTCGTTCCCCCGGAGGACCTCGAAATCGAATGGCCCGCCCCCGAACGCACCGCGCCGCTGCTCAAGGCGCTGGTGCATCGCCGTCACCTGCACCGATCGTCGGTACGCTACGGTGACCACCCCGCGCAACTGCTGGATGTCTGGCGCCTGCCGGAGCTGCCCGTCCAGCCCGCACCGGTGATGATCTTCGTTCCCGGCGGTGCCTGGGTACATGGCAGCCGGATGCTGCAGGGCTACGCGCTGATGGCGCACCTGGCCGCACACGGCTGGGTTTGTCTGTCGGTGGACTACCGGGTAGCGCCCAACAACCCCTGGCCCCAGCACATCAGCGATGTCAAAGCCGCGATCGCATGGGCACGCGCCAATGTCGACCGATACGGTGGTGACCGCGACTTCGTGGCCATCGGAGGCTGTTCGGCCGGCGGACACCTCGCGGCACTGGCCGGTCTGACCGCGGGCGACCCAGAATATCAGGATCATCTGCCACCGGATGCAGATACTTCGGTGGACGCCGTCGTGGGCATCTACGGGCGTTACGACTGGGAGGACCGCTCCACGGTGGAACGGGTGCGCTTTGTCGAATTCCTCGAGCGGGTGGTGGTCAAGCGCCGCATCGACCGCCATCCCCACGTGTTTCGCAAGGCGTCGCCGATCGCCCGCGTCCATCCCGACGCGCCGCCGTTCCTGGTGATCCACGGCGGTGGCGACACGATCATTCCCGTACAACAAGCCCGGCACTTCGTCAACGATCTCCGGTCGGTGTCGCGTTCCTCGGTCAGTTATGTCGAGCTGCCGGGTGCCGGGCACGCCTTCGATATGACCGACGGTGCTCGCACCGGGTCGATGGCAACCGCAATCGGCCTGTTCCTCAAGCACATTCATCGAGTCCGGCCGGCGATCGAGGCGAAGCAGGTCATCTGAGCGCAGACCTGTAATGTTCCCTGTATAGGGAGGTGGTCCGGCGATCATGAAGAGACTGACCGGCTGGGACGCGTTCCTGCTGTACAGCGAGACGCCGAACGTGCACATGCACACGATCAAATTCGTGATCGTCGAGCTGCGTGAGATGGGCGGGCGTTCATTCGGACTCAACGAGTTCCGCGAGGTGCTGCGAAGCCGGCTGTACAAACTGCCGCCGCTGCGCTACGAGCTCGTCGACATCCCGTTCAAGTTCCATCACCCGATGTGGCGGGAGAACTGCCAGGTCGACCTCGAATACCACGTCCGGCAGTTGACCCTGCCCGCTCCGGGCGGGCGGCGTGAACTCGACGAAGCGATCGGCCAAATCGCCAGCACGCCGCTCGACCGCAGCCGGCCGCTATGGCAGATGTACCTGATCGAGGGCCTGGCCGACAACCACATCGCGGTGGTCAACAAGATCCATCACGCCCTGGCCGACGGAGTCGCCGCGGCAAACCTGCTCGCACTCGGCATGGACCTGGCATCCGAGCCCCCTGGGTTCGCGGTTGCCTACGCCACCGATCCACCGCCCACCAAGGCGCAGTTGGTGCGTACGGCATTTCGGGACCATCTGCGGCAGATCGCAAGTGTGCCGTCGACCATCCGCTACACCGCCCAGGGGATCAACCGCGTACGGCGCAGCCCGCGCAAGCTCTCGCCCCAGCTGACCCGGCCGTTCACCCCGCCGCCGACGTTCATGAACCACATGCTGAGCGCACCGCGCCGGTTCGCCGCTGCATCCCTGTCGCTGGCCGACATCAAAGAGACGAAGAACCTCCTGGGTGTCTCCATCAACGACCTGGTGCTCGCCATCGCGGCGGGAGCGCTGCGAAAATTGTTGCTGCATTACGACGGTAATGCCGACCATCCGCTGCTTGCCTCGGTGCCGATCAGCTACGACTTCTCACCGCAACGCATTTCGGGCAACCGGTTCACCGGTGTGCTGATGCCGATTCCGGTGGACGCCGACGCTCCGCTCGACCGGGTGCGCCAGTCTCACGACGCCGCGGTGACGGCCAAGGAGAGTCACTACCTGATCGGGCCCGAGGTGGTCAGTCGGTGGTCCAATTTCATGCCGCCGGCCGGTGCCGAGGCGCTGTTCAGGTGGCTTTCGAGCCGGGACGGGCAGAACAAGGTCCTCAACCTCAACATCTCGAACGTCCCCGGCCCCCGTGAGTACGGAAGGGTCGGCGGTGCCCTGGTCACCGAGCTTTACAGCGTCGGTCCGCTGACGGCGGGTAGTGGGCTCAACATCACCGTGTGGAGTTACGTCGACCAGCTGAACGTATCGGTACTGTCCGACCATCAATCGGTGCAGGACGCTCATGAGGTCACAGAGGCGATGGTCGACGAGTTCGTTGCGATCCGCCGGGCGGCGGGACTTGTCGGCCCGCTCACCGTGGCCGACAAGGTACTGCCGCAGTAGAGTTCACGGGCTAGATAGCTGGCTACACTACCGGGTCACCTTCCGTGTCCTCGACGACGAGCGGGTATTGCTCGTCGTCCGCATTGAGCACCGCGCCCACGCATACAGACACCGATGAGCAAGTTAACGCAGGCGAACGTCCCGATCAGGGTCAGCTACGCGCCGCCGGCAGCGCGGTCCTGTAGATCGCGGCGCAGCACCTTGCCCGTGATATTGCGGGGCAGTTCTGCGAGCACGGTGATCTCTCGCGGCACTTTGTAGTTGGCCAGGTTGTCGCGGACGTGTTGCTTGAGTTCAGCGGGAGTGGTGGCGGCGGCGTGGGTCAGCACGACGAACGCGACCAGACGCTGCCCGTAGTCCGTGTCGTCCACCCCGATGACGGCGGCCTCGGCGACGGACGGATGGGTCGTCAGCGTCTTCTCCACCTCGATGGGGTAGACGTTCTCACCGCCGGAGACGATCATCTCGTCATCGCGGCCCACCACGAACAACCGGCCGTCGGCGTCGAACCGACCCAGATCACCCGAGGCCATGAAGCCGTCGTGGAAATCCCTCGTCGTTCCGGACGTGTAGCCGTCGAACTGAGAGCCGTTTCGTACGAACACCTGCCCGATCTCACCCGTCGGCACCTCGGTGAGGTGCTGGCCGAGGATGCGGACCTCGGTGCCGGCCGGGGGCTTGCCCGCGGTGTCCGGTGCGGCGCGCAGATCGGCCGGCGTCGCGGAGGCGATCATGCCTGCTTCGGTGGCGTTGTAGTTGTTGTAGATGACGTCACCGAATTCGTCCATGAACTTCACGACCACGTCAGGGCGCATCCGCGATCCTGAAGCCGAGGCGAAGCGCAGCGATTTGCCGCTGTAGCGCTGCCGGATTTCGTCGGGCAGATCCATGATCCGGTCGAACATCACCGGCACCACGCACAGCCCATAGGCACGGTGGCGGTCGACGAGTTCCAGCGTGGCTTCGGGGTCGAATTTGCGGCGGGTGACCACGGTGCAGGCCATCGATGCGGCGAACGCCAGCTGTGAAAAGCCCCAGGCGTGGAACATCGGTGCCACCACGACGACCGTCTTGTCCGTACGCCACGGGACGCGCTCCAATATGGCGCGCATCTCGTTGAGTCCGCCACCGGAATGCTTGGCCCCCTTGGGTGTTCCGGTCGTCCCCGAAGTGAGCAGGATCAGTTTGCCCTTGGTGTCCGGGCGCTCCGGATGCTTGCCCGCGTTTGCGTCGATGAGCGTTTCGACCGTTGTGGGGTGGGCCAGGGGATTTTCCGCCCAGGCGACGACGCGGTGCGTGTCCGGCCGGTCGGCGAGCGCGCGGTCGACGATGCCGGTGAACTCGTCGTCATAGATGATCACGTCGACGTCCTCGCGGTTGACCACTTCGGCCAGTGCCGGCCCCGCGAACGAGGTGTTGAGCAGCAGGATGTTGGCGCCGATGCGGTTCGCCGCGATCAGGGACTCGACGAAACCGCGGTGGTTGCGGCACATGACGCCGACCGTCTTGGCGCCATGGCTCCTGCAATGCGGCGGCCAGGGCGTCGGAACGTTCGTCCACCTGTTGGTAGGTCAGCTCGCCGATCTCGTCGATCAATGCCAACCGGTTCGGGCTGCGTTGTGCCGACATGGCGAAGCCGCTCGTCACCGAGAGACCTTCACGCTGGGCGGCGGCCATGACCCGTAGGTACTTGTCGGGGCGCATAGGCGCGATCACCCCGGCGCGGGCCATCGTCAGCGCCACCCCGGCGCCGGTGGCCAGGCGGCCGAGGACGGGGATGTCGACCATCGGCTAGCCGATCACCGGCAGCCGGCGCTCACGGGAAAGCTTGTTGAGCGCTCTCTGCATCACCCGGCGGACATGGCTGTCCACCTCGTCGATGTCCGGGTCGTCTCCGAACTCGGCGGTGATGTCGATCGGTTCGAGCACCTCCATCACGATCTTGGTGGGTAGGGGCACGTTGATCGGAAACACCGCGGACAGACCGAACGGGAAGCCGATCGTGAACGGCATGACCTTGGCCCGCAGCAGTTTGTCCAGCCGCAGCAGCTTGGCGATCCCCGCGCCACGGGTGAGGTAGAACTGGGTCTCCTGGCCGCCGATCGCCACCATCGGGACGATCGGGACGCCGGCGCTGAGGGCGGCCTTGATGTAGCCGGTGCGACCGCCGAAATCGATCCTGTTGCGTTGCATGGTGGGCCGGTACACGTCGTGGTCCCCGCCTGGGAACACCACGACGATGCCGCCCGAGCGCAATGCCTGCTCGGCGTTGGTGTGGTTGGCCTTGATGTAGCCCGTCTTGCGGAAGAAGTCGGCCGTGAGCCCCGTCAGGATCAGGTCGAAGCTCAGCGTGTAAACCGGACGGTCGTAGCCGGCGTGGTCGTAGAACCCGGTGGCGAATACGGGCACATCCATGGGGAAGACCCCGCCGGAATGATTCGACACCACCAATGCGCCGCCCTGCGGCAGGTGGTCCAGCCCTCGCACGTCGGTGCGGTGCCATGCCTTGAGCACCGGCCGGACCAGGTCCATCACCTTTTTGGTGAGAACAGGATCCCACTTCGTGATCTCAGCGTCGGGCTCGTTCTCTTGGGTGTCATTGGTGGTCACAGGTGCCCCCGTCCGGATTGGAACGTGTTCTAGTTTCCATGGTAACCCGGGGTGGGCCGATTCCGGACCGGGGCCATAGCGACCTGGTCGGATGCGCGCTTTACGATCGGCGGGTGAGCGAACAAAAAGCCCCGGACACGCCCGGTGAACCCGAAGTAATCGTGCAACAGCGGGGTCGGATCCTGCTTATCACGATCAACCGTCCCAAAGCCCGTAACGCCGTCAATGCCGCCGTCAGCCGCGGCCTGGCTGACGCCATGGACCGACTCGACGAGGATCCCGGCCTGTCGGTGGGGGTTCTGACCGGCGCGGGCGGTTCGTTCTGCGCCGGGATGGACCTGAAAGCCTTCGCGCGCGGGGAGAATGTCGCGGTCGCGGGCCGCGGACTCGGATTTACCGAGCGGCCGCCCGTCAAGCCGCTGATCGCCGCCGTGGAGGGCTTCGCCCTGGCCGGCGGCACCGAGGTCGCCTTGGCGACGGACTTGATCGTCGCCGCACGGGATTCGGCATTCGGGATCCCCGAGGTCAAGCGCGGACTGGCGGCCGGCGGCGGCGGGCTGCTGAGGCTGCCGGAGCGCATCCCGTACGCCGTGGCGATGGAATTGGCGCTCACCGGTGACAACCTGCCCGCCATACGCGCTCATGAGCTCGGGCTGGTCAATGTGCTCGCCGAACCGGGCGGAGCGCTCGATGCCGCCATCGCGCTGGCCGAGAAGATCACCGCAAACGGCCCTCTCGCGGTTGCCGCCACCAAGCGGATCATCGTCGAATCGCGAGGCTGGTCCCGGGAGGAGATGTGGGGTGAGCAGCTGAAGATCCTGGGCCCGGTCTTCATGTCGAACGATGCCAAGGAGGGCGCGGTGGCGTTCGCCGAGAAGCGCCCGCCCAAATGGACCGGCACCTGAAACCGCCTGCGGGTTCGGCGACGGTCGGCTAACGCCCTCGGCCCGAGCCCGCTCCCGTGGTGAGCGCATCCCACAAGGCCCCGGCGTCCGCACCGTGCTCCAGGGCCAGGCGGCCCAGACTGCGCGCGTAGTGCCCGGTGCTTCCGAACTCGGCGATCCAGCTGTGCGCCCGGTTCGTCGACGACCACAGCGGGTGTTCTATCGTCACGCCGATGGCGCCGTGCAACTGGTGCGCCGCTGTGGTTACTGCCGGTACGACGCGGCCCAGCACCACTTTGGCGACCGCGACGGCGTAGTCGGTCTGGTTGCTGACGAAGCCGTGATCGGCCGCTGCGGCGACAGCGAGTTCCGTTGTGGCCCGGGCACGTTCTATCTCACCGGCCATCTGCGCCAGGGTGTGCTGAACCGCCTGGAACTTGCTCAACGGCCGGCCGAACTGCACCCGCTCCCGGGCATGGGTGACTGACAGCTGCGCCGCGGCATCCAGTGCGCCGACACACTGCACACAACGCGTCCATGCGCCGCGGCGGGTCAGTTCGTCGATGAGGGCGGGGTCGGCCTCCACGAAGTCGGCCGAGGGTAGGTCGAACTCGACGGCGTCGCGGGGTTCGCCGGCCAGGTTGTGCCCGTCGCGGATGGTCAGCGCGCCGGGAGCGACAGCGCCGACTCGCAGCGATTCGCCGACACGCACCGCCAGCAGGACCCGTACCGCCGAACGGGCCCACGGCACCCCTGCCGCGGTTCCGGTAATACGCTCCCCGAGGTGCCTGCCGTCGGCCGGCGCCAACGTCAGCGGCCCCGACGCCGGCACCTCGACGCCTGCCTCACCGGCCAACCAGGCCGCCACCAGGTCGGTTTCCGCAATGGGCGCCGCGACAGCATGGCGGGCGAGCCCACACAGTGCGACCGCCGCCTCGACCGGCCCGGCGTCCAGGTCCGGGCTGGTCGTCAACCGGCTCAGGCCGGTTTCCTCGAGGTTGCGCCAGGCCGTCTCGTCGAACACCTCCGGCAGCCGCCGCTGACCCATCCGGGCCTCGGCCGCGCGCCGGCCGATGTCGTCGACCAGTTGGCGCAGGTCGCCGAGTTCGTCTTCGGTGTCGGCGCCGAACACACCGCCCGCCAGTGCGCTCATCGGTGCCTTCTGCTCTTCGCGCAAGCCTCATCGGTGCCTTCTGCTCTTCGCGCAAGCGCTCATCGCAAACCCATCCCCCGCGCGACCACCCCACGCAGCACCTCATTGGTCCCGCCGCGCAGGGTGAACATCGGCGAGTGCAGGCGCGCAGCGTCCAACAGCGCCTGCAGGCCGACGTCCTCCGGTGAGACATAGTCAAGCAGCGTGGCCGCCACCTCCACCGACTCCTGCTCGAATCGGGTGCCCAGATCCTTGACCAGCGCCGCCTGGTTGGCGGCCGACCGCCCGGCCGACAACGCTCGGGCAACCGAGACCGAAAGCTGGCGCAGCGAGACCAGCCGCGCCACCAGGTCTCCCACCTCGGCGAAGGTGCGGTCGTCCACATCGCCATTGCGGGCCTGCCGGGACAGGCTGCCGATCAGCGCCAGCAACAGCGGCGCGGTGGATAGGATGCGCTCGGGACCGCTGCGCTCGAACGACAGCTCTGCGGTCACCTGGTGCCAGCCGTCGCCGATCTCACCCAGAACGTCGGCGTCGGAGACGAAGACGTCGGCGAACGCCGTCTCGTTGAAGTGATGCTCACCGTCCATCGTCACGATGGGCTCGATGGTCAGACCCTCGGCGTCGGCCGGAACCAGGAACTGGCTGAATCCGGCGTGGCGATGCTGCGGATCTAGCGGGCTGGTGCGTGCCAGCACCACCACCTGATGGGCCAGATGGGCCCCGCTGGTCCACACCTTGCGGCCGTTGAGCACCCATCCGCCGTCGGCGCGCATCGCCCGCAGGGTCGCCGCCGCCAGGTCCGATCCGGCCTGCGACTCGCTCATGCCGATCGCGGAGTAGAACCGGCCGGCCGCGATCCGCGGGAGGATGCGCAGGCGTTGTTCCTCCGTCCCGTACGTCAACAGCCCGGGGGCGACCTGCCGATCGGCGAACCAGTGCGCGGCAACCGGTGCGCCGGCCAGCAGCAGTTCCTCGGTGATCACGTAGCGGTGCAAATGGCCCAACTCACGACCGCCGTATCGCTTCGGGATGGTCAGACCCAGCAATCCCGCATCACCGAGGCGAGAGCTGAAGTCCGGGTCCGCGCCGCACAACCAGGAGTCGACGGCGGGTTCCCAGCCGTGTTCGGTCCGGTCGGTGGTGAGGAATTCGCGCACCGAGGCACGCAGGGCCACCAGTTCGGGTTCGTTCACGCACAGGGCGTCGAATCCGCTCACCGGCCCATTATGGCCGTTGCCGATTCAGTGGGACCGCGTAATCCGGCCGCCGGGAAACCGCTCAGATCTCGGGTGTGTAGCCGAACGGCAGCAGCACGCTCTTGGTTTCGCAGTAGGCTTCGATGCCCTCGGGTCCGTTCTCGCGGCCGACGCCGGAGTTCTTGTAGCCGCCGAACGGAGCGCCGGGGTTGAAAGCGTACATGTTGACCGCGTAGGTGCCGGTGCGGATCCTGGACGCGATCTCCAGGGCCTTGGCGTTGTCGGTGGTCCACACACTGCCGGCCAGGCCGTACACCGAGTCGTTGGCGATCCGGACGGCGTCGTCCTCGGTGTCGTAGGGGATCACCGCCAGGACGGGTCCGAAGATCTCCTCCTGGGCGATGGTCATCGAGTTGTCGACGTCGGCGAACACCGTGGGCTGCACGAACCAGCCGCCGTCGAGCCCCTCCGGACGGCCGCCGCCGGTGACGATGCGCGCACCCTCCTCGACGCCCTTCTTGATGTAGCCCTCGACGCGGTCGCGCTGCTTCTCGCTGATCAGCGGCCCGATCGCGGTGCCGGGGTCATCGGGCAGCCCCACCGGCATCGCCGCGACGGCATTTGCGACCTTCTCCACGATCTCGTCGTAGCGCGAGCGTGGCGCCAGGATGCGGGTCTGACCGACACAGGCCTGACCGCAGTTCATCACGCCCGAGAACACCAGCATCGGCAGCGTGGAATCCAGGTCGGCGTCCTCGAGGACGATGGCTGCGGACTTGCCGCCGAGTTCCAGCGTGCACGACTTGAGCCGCTCCGCGGCGATCTTGCCGATCTCCTTGCCTACGGCCGAAGACCCGGTGAAAGTGAACTTGTCCAGTTCCGGGTTGTCGGTGAGTGCCCGGCCGGTCTCCGGGCCGCCCGGGACCACCGAGAGCACACCCTCGGGCAGGCCCGCGTCGGCGAACACCTCGGCAACCAGGTTGGTGGAAAGCGGGGTTTCGGCAGCGGGCTTGAGCACGATGGTGCAGCCGGCCAGCAGCGCCGGGCCCAGCTTGTTCACCGCCAGGAAGAACGGGACGTTCCAGGCCACCACCGCGCCGACGACGCCGACCGGCTCGCGCACCACCAGCGTCTGGCCGTACGCGCCGTCGCGGATGTCCTTCCAGGTGAACTTGTCGGCGGCCGACGAGTAGAACAGCAGCGTCGAGATGGCGGCGCCGTACTGCATGATATCGACGATCATCTGCGGCTGCCCTGTCTCCAGCGTCAGCAGATGCTTGAACTCGTCGGCCCGCGTCTCGATCATCGCGGTCGCTTTCGCGAGCACCGCCTGGCGCTCGGCGGGCGACATCCGTGGCCAGGGCCCCTCGTCGAATGCCTTGCGCGCGGCCGCGCAGGCCGCGTCCACATCGGCCTTCGCGGCCGACGGCACCTGGCCGACCTTCTGCCCGGTGGCCGGGGAGAACACCTCGATGACGTCGGATGTCGACGGCTCAACCCACTCTCCACCGATGAAGAGCTTGTCGTACTCGGTCTTGTAGGTGGATTCTGCGGTCTGCGTCATAACGCATACCATACAGAGTCGCCGGGGAAGAACGAGAACAGGTTTCAGTGGCGTGCCGCAGGACTCAAAACGAGTACCAGGTTGCTCACCAGGAACTCCCGCAGCACCGGCGCCTTGGTCATCCCCCACGCCCAACGCGGGTGGTAGCGCGGGTATGCGGCAACCAGCGCACCGGTGCTGCCCGCCCAGTCGAGTCCGTCGCCGGCCGATACCGAGAACAATGACGACCCGTAGTTGTTCTTCGGCGGCCGGCCGTGTTTGCGGGTGTAGCGCGCCGCTGCACGGGCCCCGCCGAGATAGTGCGTCAAGCCCATCTCGTGGCCGCCGAATGGACCCAGCCACACCGTGTAGGAGAGCACCACCAAGCCGCCCGGCCGGGTGACTCGCAACATCTCGGCGCCGAGCTGCCAGGGCTGCCGCACATGTTCGGCGACATTCGACGACAGGCAGATGTCCACGCTGGCATCGGCGAACGGCAATGCCATGCCCGATGCGCGCACGAACACGCCCGCCCGCGGGCCGAGGCTCGGCACGGCGTGCATCTCCCGCGGATCGGGTTCGACCCCGATGTAGTCGACACCCCGGGCGGCGAAGGCAGTGGCGAAGTAACCGGGGCCGCCGCCCACGTCGAGCAGGGTGCGGCCCGCCGGATCGGCGCCGTGGACGGCGCGCCACAGGTCGGACACCATCGCCGCGGTGTCCTCGGCGAGGGCGCCGTAGAACCGGGCCGGCTTGCGCTGCTCGAACCGGAACTGCCCCAACAGCCGCAACGAGCGCGCCAACGTCGCCCTGCGGGCGAAGACGTCGGCGGCGCCCATCGCAGACACCCTACTCATACTGGGCTTGTGCCGGTCATATCGGACTCATGCCTGCGTTCCCGTGCGGTCGGCCGGGTGGGACACCGTTAGTCTGTAGCCGATGCCTGGCCAAACTGTGCGTTCGGTGCTGATGCTGTGCTGGCGTGACACCGGTCATCCGCAAGGTGGAGGCAGCGAAGCCTACCTGCAGCGCATCGGGACACACCTGGCGCGTACCGGTGTATCCGTGACACTGCGCACCGCCGGCTATCCGGGCGCTCCGCGCCAGGGAATCGTCGACGGGGTGCGGATCAGCCGCGGCGGCGGTGCGTACTCGGTGTATTTCAGTGCCATGGGAGCGATGCTGCTGGCGCAGTTCGGACTGGGACCCCTTCGGGACGTGCGGCCCGATGTCGTGATAGACGCCCAGAACGGTGCTCCGTTCATGGCGCGGCTGCTGTACGGCCGCCGGGTGGTGGTGCTCGTCCACCACTGCCACCGTGAGCAGTGGCCCGTTGCGGGGCGCTGGTTGGGGTCGTTCGGATGGCTCATCGAGTCACAGATCTCGCCGTGGCTGCACCGCGGCAACCAGTACGTGACGGTGTCCCTGCCGTCGATGCGTGACCTGGTCCAGCTCGGCGTCGAGCCGGGCCGGATCGCGGTGGTCCGCAACGGCGTGGACGATGCGCCCCAGGCGACGTTGACGCCGCCGCGGTCGGCGACACCGAGAGTCGCGGTGCTGTCCCGGCTGGTGCCGCACAAGCAGATCGAGGACGCGCTGGACGCGCTGGCCGCCTTGCGGCCAGATATCCCGGACCTGCACCTCGATGTCGTCGGCGACGGGTGGTGGCGTCCGCGCCTTGTCGAACACGCGGCCGCTCTCGGCATCTCCGACGCGGTCACGTTCCACGGGCACGTCGATGCCGTCACCAAACACCATGTGCTGCAGCGCTGCTGGGTCCACCTGCTGCCCTCGCGCAAGGAGGGCTGGGGACTGGCTGTGGTGGAAGCCGCCCAACATGGCGTCCCCACCGTCGGATACCGGTCATCGGGCGGCCTGACGGATTCGATCGTCGACGGGGTCACCGGGGTTCTGGCCGACAACAGCGGCGATCTGGTCGACCGTCTCAAGGAACTGCTCGCCGACGCAGTGCTTCGTGAGGAGCTGGGCCGAAAAGCCCAGGCCCGCAGTGCGGAGTTCTCCTGGCAGCAGAGCGCCGAAGCGATGCGGGCCGTGCTCGAGTCAGTCCGGTCCGGGCATCTGGTCGAGGGCCTGCGCGTGTGACGGTCAGCCGGCGAGCTCGGCGATGAACTCCGTCGAGGTCATAGGCTGGGAGAACATCGGATAGTCGAACTGCAGCGCGTTGTCGTGCGCTTCGACAGACGTCGCCGCAACGCAGTCTTTCAGGGTGACCACGTGGTATCCGTGCTCGTAGCCGCCGCGCATCGTCGACTCGACGCAGCAGTTGGTCAGGAAACCGCCGACACCGGCGGCGCGTGCGGCTTCGACCACCGCCCGGGTGTTGCCGAGCATGCCCGTTCTGTCCATTACGCCGGCCACCGCGTCGTGCAGAACGCCGCCTTCGGAAGTGAAGTCGTTCTGATACTCGATCAACACGACGGCGGTGGTTTTCGGGTCGATGCTCATAGGCGAAACGTTAGCCGCGAACGCGGGACGACGCGGCGAAGCCGCGGGCCATCGCGGCGGCACCGGCCACGAGCATCGTCAGCCACGCGATGTGTGCGGCCAACGCCGCCCGCCGCTGGGCATCGGTGGCGCCCTCGGCCCCGCCGCCGACCCGGTAAAGGGCAAGTTCACCGTCACGGTAGGCGACCGGCAGCTCGGCCAGTGTCTTCGCGGCGTCACCCATCTGACCGAGGCTGCCGAGTTCGGCCACCACCCATCCGACACCTTCGTGCCGGAGTCGGTCGGCCGGTGCCCCGGCGAGCAACAGGTTCTGCACGATCCGCGCGTGCGCGCCCTCGCCGGGAACCCGTTGACCAGACACGTCCAGGTCACCGGTGGTCAACACGGTGGCGCGCAGCCATCGTGGCAGCGGGTCGAGCACCGGCGCCGGACCGGCCCACGCGAACTGCCGTGTCGAACCAGCGGGCAGCACCGCCACCGGCCGCGGGTCGGCGTTGATCGCGGCGGCCACCGCCGTCCAGCCCGGCGGGTAGTGCACGGCCCTGACCTGCCCCCACGCACCCCAGGCCAGGTCGGGCAGCACCACCACGACGGCGGCGCACGCCACGGCTCCGACCGCCACCGGGCGCCGGCGCCGAACTGTGACGACGATTCCCGCGGCCGCGATCGCATAGCCGGGCATCGCCAGGGCCACCCACTTCTGGCCGTCCCGCAGCACGCCGAGTCCCGGCATCACGCCGACGACGTGGTGCAATATCTGTACGCCCGTACCGGTTGCGGCGATCGCCGGCGCGGCGATGCCAACCAGGGCCAGCACCAGTAGCGGCCGGGCCCGGCGCCGGCGGGCCGCCGCCGGCAAGCCCGCCGCCACTACGCCGAGCAGGGTCGCGGTCGCCGCGACCGCGAAGAGTGTCGACCGCGAACCGGGCACCGCATCGGAATTCCAGATACCGCCCAGCCCGGCCAGGCTGCCCAGCGTGCCGAGCCCGGGTTCTGCCCGAGCGGCGAACTCCGCGAAACCGGGCGCGCCCGAGGTTTGGTACGCCGACAGCGACCCCGTCACCGCCGAGGCCGTCAACCACGGCAGGGCGGCCAGCGCGGCCACCCCGAGTGCCGTCGCTGCGGACAGCAGTCGCGACCGGCCCGCGCCCGGTACCGCGACGCAGGCAAGGGCCACCGTGGCTGCCAGCATCAAACCGGTCGGAGTCAGACCGGCCAGCGCCGTCCAGAATGCCAGCGCCGAAACCCCGACCCCTTCGGCACGCAACCGGAGCATGGCAGAAGCGACCCACGGCAGGCATCCGTAACCGACCAGCAGGCTCCAATGCCCCTGCAACAACCGCTCACCCACGTACGGATTCCAGATCGCCACCGTCGCAGCGACAAAGCACCCGGGCATTCCGGCCTCCGGCAGCACCGCCGCCACCAACCGGGATGCCCCCCAGCCTGCCAGCCACAGTCCAGACACCAGGAGAGCCTTGACGATCACGCCACCGTCGAGAAGCCGCGAGGCGACGGCGATCAGAAAGTCCTGCGGGACTGCTCGAGGTGCGGCGTCGGTGACCCCCAGGGCGGCGTCGGAAAGGTGGGATCGCGGCGTGGAGACCGCGTCGCGCAACACCAGGTACCCGGGCGCGGACAGCGGCGCGGTGATCAGCGCCGCCAGCAACAGCGCGTGACCGGGCACCGCGAACCGGCGCAGCCCGGACACGTCAGGACCGGTCGGCGGAGCCTTGATCGGGATGCTTGCCGGGCCGCTGGGTGGGCAGCTTCTCCGTCTCGGCCTCAGCGGCGGGCATGGGACCGGTGTCGGCATCACGGCGGCTGCCCAAGCCCGCGAAGAAGCCTCCCGGATGATCGAGACCGGGATCGATCAATGCAGACTCGGCCCGCAGACTGAACGACGCGAGCAATGCCCCGCCCACGAGCGCGACCAGGCCGGCCGCCGTGAACGCGATGGGCAGGATTCGGGACCACAACGCGATCCGGTCGCGCTCCTGGCGCGCCGCGGCCACTTCCGACTCGATGGTCTCCTGGGTGGAGGTCACTTGGTAGTCAGCCAGCGCGACCTCGGGCTTCAGCGCTTCCCGGGCGTAGTAGTGGTTGGCGTGCTCCTGCCCCTTGACGATCGTGCCGGACACCGGATCCACCCAGAATGTGCGTTGTGCGGCGTAGAAGCGGGTCATCGTGATCGGCTCGTCCGGGTTACCCGGCAACCCCCAGAGAGCGGCCCGCGCCGTCACCTCACCGTCGACGTCGTTTTCGTACAGCGACGCATATTTGATCGGCTCTACCAGCTCCCCGTTGGCGTCGTAGCCGACGTTCTGGGTGAATTTGTATGCAGTGAGCCCGTTGACGTCCTCTTCCCCCTCGTAGTTGGCGTCGAACGCCTTCTGGGCAATCGGGTCGAAGAAGGGGTAGGTCTTCTTTTCGGTGTTGAACGGGAAGCGATAGGCCAGCCCTTCGTGGGGCAACGCAATGTTGGTCGGCGGCTTGGTGTCCTCGATGGTGCGCGGCTTCTGGACTGAGCCGCCGGGATGTGTATCGTCCGAGACGGCCAGCGCGCTGGATCGGTCGAGCGTGACCGTGTCAACCATCGCGAGCAGCAGTCCGGTGTCCTGTTGGCGGTCCGAGCGCCGCAATGTCGTGCCTACCTGCAGGGTCACCACGTCGGCGTTCGACGGCGATTCGACCGTGATCTGCTGTTGGGAGGTCAGTGGAACGTTCTTGTCGATGACGTAGTGGTCGCCGGCCAGTGAAGCAGGGTCGAGTGCGGAACCGGTGCCGTTGCTCACCAACATCGTGTTGAGGTCCAGCGGAATTCGTTTGATCTTGCCCGCGGTGTACGTCGACAACAGGAGTGCGGCGACGAGCAGCGCGGCGCCCAGGCCCAGAATTCCGCACGCGGCGATACGCAACAGGACAGCTCGGTTCAAGGCGTGCGTACCTTTCCTTCCGGTCCAGCCAGGCAAAACTGTTCAGACCCTAACAGCCCAAACTAGGCGACCCCGCAACTTGGCGCCGCGCTACCGGCACACTGGGGGCGTGGACGACGGCCGGGTCGGCGGGACGCGCAGCTTCCTGCCCGCAGTCGAGGGAATGCGGGCCTGTGCCGCCATCGGGGTCGTGATCACTCACGTCGCCTTTCAGACCGGTGCGCACACCGGGATCAGCGGGCGGCTGCTCAGTCGTTTCGACATGGCGGTAGCGGTTTTCTTTGCGCTGTCGGGGTTCCTGCTGTGGCGGGGACACGCAGCCGCGGCCCGCGGACTGCGTCACCGCCCGCCGACGGCCCACTACTTGCGGTCGCGCATCGTTCGCATCATGCCGGGCTACCTGGTCGCGGTGATCGTCATCTTGTGCCTGCTGCCCGACGCCCGCGGCGTCAGCCCCACGGTGTGGCTGGCCAACCTCACGCTGACGCAGGTGTACGTGCCGCTGACCCTCACCCCCGGGCTGACCCAGATGTGGAGCCTGTCCGTCGAGGTGACGTTTTATTTGGCCTTGCCGTTTCTGGCCCTGGCGGCGCGGACACTGCCGGTGCGGGCACGGGTACCGGTGCTCGTCGCTGTGGCGATCGCCAGCCTGGGCTGGGGACTGCTGCCCATCCACACCGTGCAGGGCATCAACTTCCTGAACTGGCCGCCGGCCTACGCATCCTGGTTCGCGTCGGGGATGTTGCTTGCCGAGTCCACCGTGGGGCCCGTCGGGCGCATCCACCGGGTGGCCCGCAACCGCTGGGCGATGGCCGGCGTCGCCGGGGTCGCCTATCTGGTCGCCGCGTCGCCACTGGCCGGTCCGGAAGGGCTGACGCCCGCGTCACTGAGTCAGTTCGTGGTGCGCACCGCGATGGGGGCGGTGCTGGCCGGGGCGTTGCTGGCACCGTTGGTACTGGATCATCCGGACACACCGCACCGCGTCCTCGCCAGCCCGGTGATGGTGACGTTGGGCCGCTGGTCCTACGGCCTTTTCGTGTGGCATCTGGCAGCGTTGGCGATGGCGTTCCCCCTGGTTGGGCGGTTCGTGTTCAACGGCGACATGCCGATCATCCTGATCATCACCCTCGTGTTCGGGTTCGCGATGGCGGCGGTGAGCTACGCGCTGGTGGAAAACCCGTGCCGGCAGGCGTTGCGCCGGTGGGAGCGGCGTCGCCGGAAGGTGCCGCCGCTGGACAGTTCGGTGAGCGATACACCTGAGCCGGCTGTGGCCGTCTGAGACGCCGGCGGGGCGCCGGCATCAACGCCCGCCGTTCTCACCCGACGAATTCACGATCACCGTGGAAGCCGTCAGCAACGCAACGCTGATCAGCGCGAGAAACTGCACACCTGCCGAATGACCGACATATCCATCAACCGAACGCCACGGGTAGCGGGACAGCGCCGCACCGGCCAGGATCAGCCCTGCCGACACCCCGCCGACAGTTATGGCGTTCGCGATGCGCGGCCGATAGCGCACCGTGTACAGCAGGCCGGCCGCGCTGGCAAACACCGCCGCCCCGGCGACACCGGAGATTACCGCACCGACCGCCACAATCGCGCCCACCACCCATCCGTTCGGTGCCCGGGAGCGCAGCGGCCAGGGGTCGGCCCCCCGTGCGGGCAGCAAAGCCAGCAGCAGCAACACCGGAAGCAACGCCAGTCCGCCGATCAGCCCCGCCCGGTACAGCGCATTCGAGGCGAAACTCAACGTGATGGTGCCCGACGATCCCGCCGGCACCAGCCAGCCCTGTTGCCATCCGTTGACAGGGACCGGTGTCAGGCTGACGCCGTTCGAGGCCTGTGCCGTCCACCCACGGTTGAAGCTCTCCGGCACCACGACCACCCGCGCCACCGGCGCCCCGGGTATCCGCAGTTCGCGGTGGTCGGGCCCCCAGGCGCCGATCGCCACCGGCGTGGTCGGCGCTTCGCGGATGTGGTCGCCGAGCGGAGCGACCAGCTGCACCCCGTCAACGATGAATGTTGCACCCGGGCTGACCAGGAGTTCCTGTTCGCCGGCGGGCAGCGCGACCGGGTCTGGTTCGCACAGGGTGGCCGCGATCGGCGCGGCGTCCATCAGCGCGCCGACGGTGGTGTGCACCGACGTGTGCACGAAGCGCCCGGCGACCGCGATCACCGGGCCGGCATCGCAGCCCACCGTGACCGTTCGCTCGCGGTTGCGGGCCGCATCTGCGTGGGCTATCGGGGTGCCGTCGGCGCGCAGCACGACCACTTCCGCCAGGCCGGGTGGTTTGACCTGGTCGAAGCCCAGGGCGGTGCGGTCGATGACGTCCTTCCAGTCCAGCAGGCTCAGCCGGATCATCTTGGTGACCCGTGGGCGCAGTGAGAGCGTCTGCACGCCTTCGGGTTTGGTCTCCCGGACCTGCGGACCGTCACCCAGGTCGACGGCCACGAGGGTGGGACGGGCGGGCAGCGCGGAGCCGCTGGGCGTGATCTGCAGGCCCGCCACCCGGGTCGGTTCGGGCAGCGTCAGCGTCAATGTCGGCGCTGCCCGGTTCAAGACCACGCCCTGCGGGGCGGTCCACGCGGTGCCAGGATCGCCGTCCGCGGCGGCCAACGCCGTCCCGAGCACGTCGAATGAGTCCGAGTCGCCGTCGGCCTGGGTACGGCCCGGTTCCCGGATGAGGTCGGCCAGGGCAGGGCCCTGCCGGGGCCGTACCCACACCCGCGGCGTCACCGAGACCGGATGCGGCACCGTCAGGGTCCGACTCAGGTTCACCAACTCTTCCGGGGCCAAGGACAACGGCGAGGCGCAATGCACACCGTCGGATGCCCCTATACAGCCCGGCCTGCCGAGTGCATCCGTGCCCAGGTCCCACATGGCGATCGGCGCCCCCAGCGGGGGGCCCGGAACCCGCACGGTGTGCCGGATGGTCACCGGGTGGGCATATCCGCCGGCGTCGAATTGCGTGATCGCCAGGTCGGTGATGCCGAACTGCACGCCCGCCAAGCCGTCCCGGGTGCCGATGGCGGTGATGCGGACCCATGGCGTCTCGCCGTAGGGCAGCGCCGCGGCGACGGGTTTGCCCGGCTGATCGACGAGCACCGTGGTGGTGCCGTTGGGCGTGGCCACCTCGAGTCGGTCGACCTGCGCTCCAATGGTCGCCGTCGCCACAGTCAATGTGATGGTCGCGTTTGTCACCGGGTGGTCGAAGTCGACCCGCAGCCACTGGCCGATCGCGGCTTGCAATGCGTTGGACACCCAACTGGTGGCCGAGTCACCGTCGACAGCGGCCGCCGGCCCGGCCCCCGGGGCGACGTTGGGCAACGCGGTCGCGTCGGCCGCTGAACTCGAGGTGGTCAGCCGGCCGCCGGTCCATGCGCCGTACGCGAGCGGGGCGCCCGGAACCGGGTAGTCGGGCAGGCGGTTATGGGTGTGACGCGGATCGTCGACGCTGCGAATGGCCGATGAATGGTCGTCGACCCGGCCGTAGTCGGTCTCCCGGGACAATGGCGTGTCGGTGACCGTCACGCCCGCCTCCGGCGGCAGCGGAATGCCCGCGGCGCGTGCGTCCTGAGTCAGCAGAACCGGGGGCAACGGCGGCCCGCCAAGCAGCCTGCGCCGTTCGTCAAGTCGCAGCAGCACTTCGGGACCGCCGACGACCCGGGCGCATCTCTTTGGCGCCGACCAGGTAGGGCGCGCCCGGGTCTGCGGTCGCGCCGACGACCCGGTAGATCTCCACCGCGGGGTAGAGCAGCCGCAGGCCGCTGTCGGTGACGAATCCCTCCAACTTGCCCGGGCCGACCGGCTCCCCGAACGCGGCAACCTTCGTCAGGCCGGGGGAGTAGTCGACCACCCGGTGCACCAACACCGGACGCGCCGAGCGTGACGTCTCGGGATTCAGGTCGTTGCGCACGACCAGGTACGAAATCCCTTGCCGGGTGAGGGTGTCCGCCAGTCCGGCCGACGGCCGGCCGGCGGCGAACAGGCGCTGCACCGAGTCGAGCGCCCGGATGGTCTGCGGCGGCGTCAGCGGGATCGAGTCCCTTACACCCCAAGGACTTTCGCCGAGCACCTGCAGCGGCTCGTCGTGGCTGTTGCCCCACACCTGGGTGGCGAAAGGAGCACCCGGAACCACCAGCACCCGGCCGGGGACGGGCACTCCGGTGTTGTGCTCGGTGAGCCAGTCCGCGGCCTGCTGCCAGTATCGGGGAATCCCCGTGAACGTCCCGGGTGGCGCCAGCCGCCCGGTCCAGGCCAGCGAGGTCGCGGCAGCCAGCGCGGCCAGTACCACCACGATGACGGCGACTCGCTTGTCGTCCTCCGGGTGGGCGAAGGAGCGTACCCACACCGGTCGCGGTGCGCTGCCCGGCAGCGGCACGCGGCTGAGCAGATGTGCCAGTCCCAGGGCTATCGGTATCCGTACGACGGGTTCGAGCTTGTGCACATTGCGCAGCGGTGCCCCTGCGGCGTCCAGGAACGTCTGCACGTGGATTGCCACCGGTGAGCCCAGGCCGCCGGCATAGCCCACGCCGAGCAGAACCACCCCGGCCATCAGCATCGTCACCAGCCGGCCGCGGGCGGGCATCGAAGGCAGCGCCAGCCCCGCGAGTCCGCCGGCGGCCACCAGCGTGGTCGCCAGGACGGCGACCGATCCGGTGACCAGCGGCGTGCCGGCGGTGGCGGTGGGAGCGACGAACGGTGTCCACGCCGAGGTCCCGCGCAGCACCTCGATCAACGATGTCCACTGCGTCGTGACGCCGGAGGATTCGATGAAGTCGAGGAACGGTGGGCTGACACGCCCCAGCAGGAGAAGCGGAACAAGCCACCACAGCACGGCCAGCACCGCGCTGGTCAGCCACCAGGCACCGAATCGCAGCCATTGCCGGTTCGGGCGGTGGCAGGCCCACCAGAGCACGGCCGGCGCGCACGCGGTCAACGTGGCCACCGCATTGACGGCACCCATTAGCGCCATCGCGATGCCCGCACGGGCCGCGAGCACGCGGGGATGGCCCGCGCCCTGGGTGGCCCGGACGACGGGGAGCAATACCCAGGGCGAGAGCATCATCGGCAGGGTTTCCGAGGAGATGGAGCCGAGCGTCGTCAGCACGCGCGGGGAGAGCGCGAATGCGGCGGCCGCGACGATACGGGCCGGGGTGCCGCCGATCCCCAGGGCTTCCGCGACCCGCAGCAGCCCCCAGAACCCGGCTGTCAGCAGCACGGCCCACCAGAGTCGCTGTGTGATCCAGCCGGGCAGCCCGAGGAGGTCGCCGAGCACGAAGAACATGCCGTGCGGGAAGAGGTAGCCGTACGCCTGGTTCTGGGCTTGGCCGAACGGCAGGTCGCTGTTCCACAGATTGGCCGCGCGGGCCAGGAAACGCAGCGGATTGGCGGTCAGGTCGAGTTTGGTGTCGGGGGAGATCTGCCCGGGTGACTGTGCGAAGGTGAGCACCAGGGCGACGCCGGCGACCAGCCACAGCCAGCGCCGTGACAGCGGACCACCCGGCAGCGGCGCAACGCAAGCTACCGGCCCACCCGGAAGGGCCGGTTGGGTAGGGGCCCTCGGGCTAGCTGCGGTCGCCGTATTCGACGCGGTTGAGCACCGACGACGCAGGGTCTCCCGGGCTCAGGGGTGGTTTGGTGTCCTGCTGCACCATCAGCGTCGCGCCGAACACGGCGGCCGCGCCCAGCAGCAGACCAACGACAATGCTGGCGGCTGCCGGCACCACGAACCGGGTCATGTGGGCCTCCTCAGCAGTCGGTCTGGATCGATGGCCAACCTAGCACGGTGTCCGCGTGGGGCCGGTTGGCGTGGGGCCGGGTTGGTCAGCTCCCGGTGGGCTCGATCAGCACCGATGCCTGCGTGCACCGGCACGTCATCGGGTTCCTGTGATCGCCCACCGGTACGCCGGTGTCTTCGGCATGACAGCATGAGGCCATGGCTGTATCCCGCGTCCTGACCCGGACAATCGTTTCGACCGCCGCGCTTCCGGGCTTACTGCTCGGCTGTTCATCACCGGCGGCCCCGCCCGGCGCATCGGCCGCTACCGCGACACAAGCATCGGCTCCTGCGGCGACCGTCGCGCCGCCGTCGGCGGTGCAGCCGGCCGCCCCGCTGGGCAATCTCGCACCCGCGGCGCCCGCGCCCGCGGTGTGCGGGGACTTGCAGTCGATCCCGCTGCGGGACAAGCTCGCGCAGCTGGTCATGGTGGGGGTGCGCAACGCCGCCGACGCCCGGGCCGTCGTCGGCAACCACCACGTGGGCGGCATCTTCATTGGCAGCTGGACCGATTTGTCCATGCTCACCGACGGTTCCCTGGCCGGCATCGCCGGCAGTGCCGGCCCGCACGGGCTGGCGGTGAGCGTAGACGAGGAAGGCGGCCGGGTGCAGCGGCTGTCCGCGCTGATCGGCGGCCAGCCGTCGCCGCGGGAGCTGGCCGAGACCCGTACGCCCGAGGAGGTGCGGCAGATCGCCTTCGCGCGGGGCCAGGCGATGCGGAATCTGGGCATCACCGTGGACTTCGCCCCCGTCGTCGACGTCACCTCGGCCGCCGACGCCACCGTGATCGGCGACCGGTCGTTCGGTGCGGATCCTGCCAAGGTCACCGAATACGCCGGTGCATACGCACAGGGACTGCGTGACGCCGGAGTGCTGCCCGTGATCAAACACTTCCCCGGTCACGGCCACGGATCGGGTGATTCGCACACCGGTGGCGTGCAAACCCCGGCGTTGGCGGATCTGCAGAACAACGACCTGATCCCGTACCGCACCCTGGCCGGGCAGGCCCCGGTGGCCGTGATGGTCGGTCACCTGCAGGTACCCGGCCTGACCGGCCCCGAGCCGGCGAGCCTGAGCCCGGCTGCATACAACCTGTTGCGCAGTGGAGGCTACGGCGGTCCGCCGTTCGGCGGCGTGGTGTTCACCGACGACCTGTCGTCGATGGCGGCGATCAACCAGCGCTACGGAGTTGCCGAGGCGGTGCTCAAGGCGTTGCAGGCCGGCGCCGATGTGGCGCTGTGGGTAACCACCGATGAGGTTCCCGCGGTGCTCGACAGGCTGGAGCAGGCCGTCAACGCCGGGGAACTGCCCCAGCAGCGGGTCGACGACGCGGTCGCGACCGTGACCCGCGCCAAAGGCGCGAACTCGCGCTGCTGAACTGGGCCGATGTTCACCCTCGAAGCCCGGTCAGTGCGGCGGATCGCGTGATGGCAGGTGGTACCAAGCGGCTGCCGCGTGCCGTTCGTGAACAGCAGATGCTCGACGCAGCCGTCGAAGTGTTCTCGATCAACGGCTATCACGAGACGTCGATGGACGCCATCGCCGCCCAGGCCGAGATATCCAAACCGATGCTGTACCTCTATTACGGCTCCAAGGAAGACCTGTTCGGCGCGTGCCTGGACCGCGAGCTGAGCCGATTCATCGAAGCGGTCCGCGGTGGCATCGACTTCACGTTGCCGCCCCGCGACATGCTGCGCAACACCATTCTGACGTTCCTGACCTATATCGACGCCAACCGCGCGTCTTGGATCGTGTTGTACACCCAGGCCACCAGTTCGCAGGCGTTCGCGCATACGGTCCGCGACGGTCGTGAGCGCATCATCGAACTGGTGGCCCGCCTGCTGAGTGCGGGCACCCGCAACCCGGAGCCCGACACCGACTTTCAGATGATGTCGATCGCGCTGGTAGGTGC
This sequence comes from uncultured Actinomycetota bacterium, assembly GCA_963846905.1. Lineage (GTDB taxonomy): Bacteria > Actinomycetota > Actinomycetes > Mycobacteriales > Mycobacteriaceae > Mycobacterium. The sequence goes on along the minus strand of CAWJYB010000029.1, from coordinate 76,047 downwards.
CGGCGAGGCGGTGGCCGCCTTGGTCAGCGCGGGCGACGTCGACGTCGACGAGGCCGCCGAGTTGCTGATCAACCTGTTCTGGCGCGGATTGAAGGGCCGGTCCGCCACCCGCGACGCCCACGAGGGGGTCACCGGGTCGAGGGACGACCCGAGCTGACCGATTACCGGAGGCTCGAAGCCCGCTCCCCGGTGACCGGCCTGCCGTTCCACCGCCCGGACCTCGGCGGTCAAATGGGGATCGCCCTTGCTCATGTTGCGCAGCGAGAGGTCCCAGCCGTCGTTGACCCGGTCGATGTAGAGTCCCGGCCGGGCAGGCAGGAACACCGGCTTGCCGAATTTCACCGAGTAGTTGACGCTGCTCGGCAGCTGTCCCTCTATGTTCGCCAGAACTGCTGCGGCGGAGAACATTCCGTGCGCGATCGCAGTGCGGAAGCCGAATAGCCTGGCGGCGGCCGAACTCACATGGATCGGGTTGTGATCCCCGCCGACTGAGGCGTAGCGGCGAATCTGTGCGGGGGTGATGTGCAGCATGGCGTTGGGCGGGGGCAATTTTGCCGGCTTACGCGGGGGCGGCTTGGGTTCGTCGGAAAGGCTGGTGCGCTGCTGGTGCAGGAACGTCGTCGTCTGGTGCCACGCGGGCTCGTTGCCGACGCCGACGTCGGTCACGACATCGACCAGCAGTCCTCTTCGGTGTTCGCGCAGATTCTCGGCATGTGTCTTCACGCTCACCGTGTCGGTCACCGAAATCGGCCGATACCGGGTGATGTGGTTTCCGACGTGTACCGCACCCATTGCCGAGAAGGGAAAGTCGAACCGGGTGATAAGTGCCATCACGGTGGGAAACGTCAGCACGAAAGGGTAGGTCAGCGGTACGGTGTCGCCGAAACGCAGGCCCGTGACGGCCGCGTAGGCCGCGACGTTGGCGGGGTCGATAGCGAGCTCGGGCACCGTGAGTGTCGTGTCGGGCAACCGGTCGCCTCGTGGCACCAGGGGCAGCGCCCCCGCCACGGCGGCGAGCATGTTCTTCAGCCCGCTCGGCCGGTTCGACGCTCGCCGGGTGGTGATCGCCCCCATCATGCTCCCATCATCGCCTGACCGCAGACCCGGATGGTGTTGCCGGTGACGGCATTGGAGGCCGGGCTGGCGAAGTAGGCGATTGTTTCTGCGACGTCAACGGGCTGACCCCCCTGGAACAGGGAGTTCAGCCGTCGGGCCACCTCGCGGGTGGCGAACGGGATCGCTTCGGTCATCTTCGTCTCGATGAAGCCGGGTGCCACCGCGTTGATGGTGATGTTCTGCTCGGCGAGCACCGGTGCGAGCGCCTTCGTCAGTCCGATCATGCCGGCTTTGGTCGCCGCGTAGTTGGTCTGTCCGCGGTTGCCCGCGATGCCGGCCATCGAGGACAGCCCGATGATCCGTCCGCCGTCACCGATGCTGCCGTTCTCCACCAGGCCCTCTGTCAGCCGCTGCGGGGCAAGTAGGTTCACCGCGACGACCGCGTCCCAGCGGGCGTCGTCCATATTGGCCAGCAGCCTGTCCCGGGTGATCCCGGCGTTGTTGACCAGCACGCCCGCCTTTCCGTCGTGGTGCGCTCGCAGGTGCTCGGCGATCCGATCCACGGCATCGTCGGCAGTGACGTCCAGTGGCAGCGCGGTGCCGCCCACCCTGGATGCGGTTGCTCCCAACGCCTCCGCGGCCTGTTCGACGTCGACGCACACGACCGATGCGCCGTCGCGGGCGAACACGTCGGCGATGGTCGCACCGATCCCGCGCGCGGCGCCGGTGACGATGGCGACTTGTGAGTCAAGCGGGTTGTCCCAGTCCGCCGGCGGTGTCGCGTCTGCCGCGCCGACACGGAAGACCTGGCCGTCGACGAAGGCCGACTTCGCGGACAACAGGAACCGCAGTGTGGACTCCAGTCCGGTTGCGCCGGGCTTGGCGTGGGCCGACAGGTAGACCAGCGAGACGGTCGCGCCGCGCCGCATTTCCTTTCCCAGTGATCGGGTGAACCCTTCCAACGCCCGTTGCGCGATGTGTGCGTCCACACTGCCGGCCTCGTCGGGCGTGGTGCCGACGACCACGATGCGTCCCGACGGCCCGACGTTGCGCAGCACCGGCGTGAAGAATTCGTGCAGCACCCGTAGCTCAGCGGGCGAGCCGATCCCGGTGGCGTCGAACAGCAAGCCACCGAACCGGTCGGCCCAGCGGCCTCCGAGATTGTCGCCGACCAGGTCGTAGTCGTCGGCCAGCGCGATGCGCACGGGCTCGGCGACCCGCCCGTCCCCGCTGATCAACAACGGTCCCGCGAGCGCGGATTCGCCGGGCCGGTAGCGGCGCAGTGGCTCCGGTTGCGGAATGCCGAGCTGCTTGGCCAACAGCGATCCCGGGCCGGAGTGAACCACCTGCGCGTACAGGTCGGGCGGAAGCTTTGGAGCCACGATGTCCTCTCGTGTCGAGACAGCTCGAGACAGGTCATTTAGTCACTGTCGACACGAACTTACTCCAGAGTAAGAAGAGTCGGTAGTATGGCCCCGACAGGTAGCCACTCCACGTCGACCATGGAGGCAGCCGTGGCCATCACCACGCAGAACAACTCGCCGGCCCGCCGCCCGGTGGCGATCCTCGGCGGCAACCGTATCCCGTTCGCCCGGTCGGATGGTGTGTACGCCGAGGCTTCGAACCAGGACATGTTCACCGCCGCGCTGAACGGCTTGGCCGACCGGTTCGGCCTGGCCGGCGAACGCCTCGACATGGTGATCGGCGGCGCGGTGCTCAAGCACAGTCGCGACTTCAACCTGATGCGCGAATGCGTGCTCGGCAGCTCGTTGTCGCCCTACACTCCCGCGTTCGACCTGCAGCAGGCGTGCGGCACAGGCCTGCAGGCCGCCATTGCGGCGGCCGACGGTATCGCCGCCGGCCGATATGAGGTGGCCGCCGCAGGCGGGGTGGATACCACCTCGGACGCTCCGATCGCGTTCGGTGACAATCTGCGCCGTACATTGCTGGCACTGCGCCGATCGAAGTCGAACGTCGGTCGGCTGAAACTGCTCGGCAGGTTGCCCGCGTCGCTGGGCGTCCAGATCCCCACCAACGGCGAACCGCGCACCGGCTTGTCGATGGGTGAGCATGCTGCGATCACCGCCAAGCAGATGGGGATAAAACGGGTGGACCAGGACGCGCTGGCCGTCGCCAGTCACCGCAACATGACCGCCGCATACGACCGCGGCTTTTTCGACGATCTGGTGACCCCGTTTCTGGGTCTGTACCGCGACGACAATCTGCGACCGGACTCCACCCGTGAGAAGCTTGCCAAACTACGGCCGTTGTTCGGCGTTCGTAACGGTGATGCCACCATGACTGCGGGCAATTCCACCCCGCTCACCGACGGCGCCTCGGTGGCGCTGTTGTCCTCGCCGCAGTGGGCGCAGGCGCATGGACACCCCGTTCTCGCCTACTTCGTGGACGGCGAAACAGCGGGCGTCGACTACGTCAGCGGCGGCGACGGTCTGCTGATGGCGCCGACCTACGCCGTGCCGCGTCTTTTGGCCCGCAACGGACTCACCTTGCAGGACTTCGAATTCTACGAGATCCACGAGGCGTTCGCTTCGGTGGTCCTGGCCACTCTGCAGGCGTGGGAGTCCGATGAATACTGCAAGGAACGGCTGGGGCTGGACGCTGCGCTGGGCCCCATCGACCGTTCGAAGCTCAACGTCAACGGCTCGTCCCTGGCTGCGGGCCATCCGTTCGCGGCCACAGGTGGACGGATCGTCGCCCAGTTGGCCAAGCAGCTTGCGCAGAAGAGGGCGGAGTCGGGATCGCAGAATCGGCCGGTGCGGGGACTGATCTCGGTGTGCGCGGCCGGCGGCCAAGGGGTGACTGCCATTCTGGAAGCCTGATTCAGTTAGTAACGTCGGCAGGTGGGTACGCGATGTACCGGCAAGCTCCGCGGTGCCGTCCGACCCCCGACCCGACGGCACTGCGGGGCTTCCTTGTGAGCCCGGGGAGGGCCCGTCCTAGAAGGCCGCCTCGTCGAGCTCCATCAGATCGTTGTCGAGGTTCTCGATCACGGTGCGGGTGCTGGTCAGCAGGGGCAGCATGTTCTTGGCGAAGAACGAGGCCACGGCGACCTTGCCCTCGTAGAAGTGCTTGTCCGCGCCGCTGGCGCCGGCGTCGAGTTTGTCGAATGCGATTGCCGCCTGCCGTTGCAGCAGCCAACCGATCAGCAGGTCGCCCACGCTGAGCAGGAAGCGCACCGATCCCAGCCCGACCTTGTAGATGCTGGTCTGGTCCTCCTGGGCGGCCATCAGGTAGCCGGTCAGCGAGGCAGCCATCGCCTGGACATCGCTCAGCGCGGTGGCCAGGAGCTCACGTTCACCCTTGAGCCGGCCGTTGCCGGACTCGCTCTCGACGAAGCTTTCGATCTGACCCGCGAGGTAGGCCAGCGCGCTGCCCCGGTCCCGGACGATCTTGCGGAAGAAGAAGTCCTGCGCCTGGATGGCAGTGGTGCCTTCATACAGCGAATCGATCTTGGCGTCGCGGATGTACTGCTCGATGGGATAGTCCTGCAGGAAGCCGGAACCGCCGAACGTCTGAAGGCTCTCGGTGAGCTTCGCGTATGCCTGCTCGGAACCGAATCCCTTCACCACCGGCAGCAACAGGTCGTTGACCCTCAGCGCCAGCTCATGTTCGACACCGTGCACGACCTGAGCCGTGGTGTCGTCCTGGAAGGATGCGGTGTAGAGGTACAGAGCGCGCATTCCTTCGGCGTACGCCTTCTGCGTCATCAGGCTGCGGCGCACGTCTGCGTGGTGCGTGATGGTGACGCGCGGGGCGGTCTTGTCCGTCATCTGCGTCAGATCGGCGCCCTGGACACGGCTCTTGGCGTACTCGAGCGCGTTGAGGTAACCGGTCGACAGGGTGGCGATCGCCTTGGTGCCGACCATCATGCGCGCCTGCTCGATGACATCGAACATTTGTGCAATGCCATTGTGCGCCTCGCCCACAAGCCAGCCCTTGGCGGGTATTCCGTGCTGACCGAAGGCGAGTTCGCAGGTGGCCGAAACCTTCAGGCCCATCTTATGTTCGAGGTTTGTGATGAATACGCCGTTGCGCTCACCCAGTTTGCCGGTGACCGGGTCGAAGTGAACCTTGGGTACGAAGAACAGTGACAGGCCCTTGGTCCCCGGACCCGCTCCCTCCGGGCGGGCGAGCACCAGGTGAAAGGTGTTCTCGAAGAGGTCATCGGAATCGGCCCCGGTGATGAAGCGCTTCACGCCCTCGATGTGCCATGAGCCGTCCTCCTGCCGGACGGCCTTGGTGCGCGCGGCACCGACATCGGAGCCGGCGTCGGGCTCGGTGAGCACCATGGTGGCGCCCCACCTGCGCTCAGCGGCCATGACGGCCCACTGCTTCTGTTCTTCGGTGCCGTTGTGGTAGAAGATGTTTGCCGTGCCTTGCCCCATCGTGTACATGTACACGGCGGGGTTGGCGCCCAGGATGTGTTCGACCAACGCCCACTGCAGTGGCCGCGGCATGGGTATGCCGCCGAGCTCCTCGTCGATGCCGATCTTGTCCCACCCGGCTTCCATCAGGGCCACTACTGACTTCTTGAACGGTTCCGGCAGGCTCACCGAATGCGTTTCAGGATGGAACACAGGCGGATTTCGGTCACCGTCGGCAAACGAATCGGCGATCCGGCCCTCGGCCAGCCGGGCCATCTCTTTCAACATCTCGTGAGCGGTGTCGGTGTCCAACTCGGTGAACTTTCCGGTGCCGAACGCCTTGTCGATGCCAAGTACCTCGAACAGGTTGAACTCCTGGTCACGTACGTTTGACTTGTAGTGGCTCACGCGCTTCCTCCTCGATGAGAACGCCACCTCGGCTGGGTACTCCAGATAAGTTACCCGCCGGTAATGCTCTCCAATGATACGCGCGGGTAACTCAAAAGCAAGTAAGCGGAGCAAGTTCTATTGTCTAATCAATCCGCGGTCTGCCCACCGCTCGATCCTGGGGCGGCCGCCGCCGCGGCCATGCTGGCCCGCCGGGCGCCGCGCCGCCGTACAGCGAGTAGAGTTCGGACGCTATGAGCGGCTACAGCAGCCTGACTCCGTCGGAGTTGCGGGAGGCGTTCGGCCATTTTCCCTCCGGAGTGATCGCAATCGCCGCCGAGGTGGAGGGAAGCCGGGTGGGCTTGGCGGCGAGCACCTTCGTGCCGGTTTCGCTGGACCCCCCGTTGGTGTCGTTCTGCGTGCAGAACACGTCGACGACGTGGCCCAGGCTCAGGGAGGTACCGGTACTGGGAATCAGCGTGCTCGGCGAATCGCACGACGCCGCCGCCCGTACTCTCGCCGCAAAGACGGGGGACCGGTTCGCCGGTCTGGGCACCGTCTCAAGGGGAGGCGCGGTCTTCGTCGAAGGCACCAGCGTGTGGCTGGAGAGCACGATAGAACAGCTTGTCCCAGCGGGGGACCACACCATCGTGATCCTGCGGGTCACCGACATCACCGTTCACGAAGACGTTGCCCCCATCGTCTTCCACCGCAGCGCATTCCGTCGACTGGACTCCTAGACCAGGGCGCCGGTGGGGCTGCCGGTGAGGCCTACGGGCGCCCCGCCAGTTGCTCGCGGTAACCCTGAATCCGTTGCTCGAGTTCGGCCGCGTCCTGCGGCCGGCCTTCCTTGCGGGCCAGCGCCGCCCGGGCGGACAGTTCTCTGATCGCAGTGCGAATATCGTTGACGCTGACGGTGTTTCGCAGAATCATTCGCGGTACCTTCCGTCGTTGATGGGCCGCTACTACCGAAGCCTACGCGCCGCGACGCGCGGCGTGCCACCGCCCGTGCGAATCATGGCGTCCTTCTTCCCACGGCCCACCTCAGCGGGATCATCGCCGGAAGAGTTTGCTACCCAGCCAGACGATCGGGTCGTACTTGCGGTCGGCGACGCGCTCCTTCATCGGGATCAGGGCGTTGTCGGTGATCTTGATGTGCTCGGGGCAGACCTCGGTGCAGCACTTTGTGATGTTGCACAAGCCCAGACCGTTCTCCTCCTGGGCCTGTTCAGGCCGACGCTTCAGGGTATCCAGCGGGTGCATGTCCAGCTCGGTCTGGCGCATCAGGAAACGCGGACCGGCGTACGCCGGCTTGTTGTCCTCGTGGTCGCGGACCACGTGGCAGACATCCTGGCACAGGAAGCACTCGATGCACTTGCGGAACTCCTGGGAGCGCTCGACATCCTCCTGCTGCATCCGGTAGTCGCCCGGCTTCAGGTCCTTCGGCGGTGTGAACGATGGGATCTGGCGGGCCTTCTCGTAATTGAACGAGACGTCGGTGACCAGGTCGCGCATCACCGGGAACGTCCGCAGCGGCGTCACCGTCACAGTCTCGGCTTCGTCGAATGTCGACATCCGTGTCATGCACATCAGCTTGGGCTTGCCGTTGATCTCCGCCGAACAGGATCCGCACTTGCCGGCCTTGCAGTTCCACCGCACGGCGAGATCGCCGACCTGGGTGGCCTGTAGGCGGTGGATGATGTCGAGCACCACCTCACCGTCGTTGACTTCGACGGTGTAATCCTGCAGCCCGCCGCCGGTGTCGTCGCCACGCCAGACTCGCATGCTCGCGTTGTACGTACCCATCTCAGCGTCTCCGTTCCGGGTGGTCGGCCAGCTCGGCACTGGTGTAGTACTTCTCAAGTTCGGAGAGCTCGAACACCTCGAGCAGATCCGGCCGCATGGGCACCTGCTGTTCCGGCACGACGGAAACATCTGGGACGACCGGATCGCCGCCGGCGGTCCGGCACACGAGCAGGGTGTGACGCCAGTTGGCGTCCATCTGGGGATGGTCGTCGCGAGTGTGCCCGCCGCGGCTCTCGGTACGCTGCAATGCCGCCTTGGCCACGCACTCGCTGACCAACAGCATGTTGCGCATGTCGATCGCCAGGTGCCAGCCCGGGTTGAAAACGCGACCACCCTCGACCGTCACGTTGTGTACCCGCCCCTTGAGTTCCTCGAGCTTGGCCAGCGCCTCCACGATCTCTTCTTCATTGCGGATGATGCCGACTAGATCGTTCATCGATTGCTGAAGTTCGGCGTGCAGCGTGTACGGGTTCTCCGAACTCGGATGCGCGTCGAACGGCGACAGCGCCATCGTGGTGGCCGACTCCAGCGCCGCTTCGGTGATCGTCGGCCGACTCGACAGCGCCCGCACGTAGTTGGCGGCGCCCAGGCCGGCGCGCCTGCCGAAGACCAGCAGGTCGGACAACGAGTTCCCGCCCAACCGGTTGGAGCCGTGCATGCCGCCCGCGCACTCGCCGGCGGCGAACAGACCCGGTGTGCTGGCCGCCCCGGTGTCGGGATCGACCTCGATGCCGCCCATCACGTAGTGACAGGTCGGTCCGACCTCCATCTCGTCTTTGGTGATGTCGACCTCGGCCAACTCGATGAACTGGTGGTACATCGAGGGCAGTCGACGCTTGATCTCCTCGGTGGGCATCCGCGAGGCGATATCGAGGTAGACCCCGCCGTGTGGGGTGCCGCGGCCGGCCTTGACCTCGGCGACGATCGCCCGGGCGACCTCGTCGCGGGGCAGCAGGTCAGGCGTACGGCGGGCGGAGTCGTTGTCCTTGAGCCACTGGTCGGCTTCTTCCTCGGTTTCGGCGTACTGGCCTTTGAACACCGCGGGGATGTAGTCGAACATGAACCGCTTGCCCTCGGAGTTCTTCAGCACTCCACCGTCGCCACGCACACCCTCGGTGACGAGGATTCCCTTGACCGACAGCGGCCAGACCATCCCGGTCGGGTGGAACTGGATGAACTCCATGTTGATCAACGCGGCACCCGCGCGCAGTGCGAGCGCATGGCCGTCGCCGGTGTATTCCCACGAGTTCGACGACACCTTGAACGACTTGCCGATGCCGCCGGTGGCCAGCACCACCGCGGGCGCCTCGAACAGGATGAAGTTTCCGGTCTCGCGCCAGTAGCCGAACGCCCCGGCGATCGCGTCACCGTCTTTGACCAACTCGGTGATGCTGCACTCGTGGAAAACCTTGATGCGGGCCTCGTAGTCGCCAAGTTCCCGCTTGTCCTCCTGCTGCAGCGAAACGATCTTCTGTTGCAGGGTGCGAATGATCTCAAGGCCGGTCCGGTCGCCTACATGGGCCAGCCGCGGATAGGTGTGGCCGCCGAAGTTGCGCTGGCTGATCCGGCCGTCCTTGGTGCGGTCGAACAGCGCGCCGTAGGTCTCCAGTTCCCAGACCCGGTCCGGGGCTTCCTGCGCGTGCAGTTCGGCCATCCGCCAGTTGTTGAGAAACTTTCCGCCGCGCATGGTGTCACCGAAGTGCACCTGCCAGGAGTCCTTTGTATTGACGTTGCCCATGGCGGCGGCGCAGCCGCCCTCGGCCATCACCGTGTGCGCCTTGCCGAACAGCGACTTGGTGACCACGGCCACCCGCAAACCGCGCTCACGCGCTTCGATCACCGCGCGCAGACCGGCGCCCCCGGCACCGATCACGACCAGGTCGTATTGGTGTCTATCGAGTTGCGATGAGCTCCCTGGGCGAAGAGCGTCACCTGTTGTCATGAGACCTCACTTGCCTTCTTGTCAACGTCGTCGTTGAATTCGGATGGGCCTGGTCAGCCGATGAATCTCAGGTCTGAGATGGTGCCGCTGGCCACCAGCGCGATGTAGCAGTCGGTCACCATCAGGGTGCCCAGGGTGATCCACGCGTACTGCTTGTGCCGAGTGTTGAGCCTGCTGACCTGAGTCCAGATCCAGTACCGCACAGGGTGTTTGGAGAAGTGCTTGAGCCGGCCGCCGGTGACGTGCCGGCAGGAATGGCAGGACACCGTGTAGACCCACAGCATGATGACGTTCACAACGAGGATCACGTTGCCCAGGCCGAAGCCGAACCCGGACGGACCCTTGTCGGAGTGGAAGGCGATGATCGCGTCGTAGGTGTTGATCACCGAGATGATCCCGGCGATGTAGAAGAAGTAGCGGTGCGTGTTCTGGATGAGCAGTGGGAGCCGGGTTTCACCGGAGTATTTCGCGTGCGGTTCGGCTACCGCGCAGGCGGTCGGCGACTGCCACACCGTCCGGTAGTAGGCGCCCCGGTAGTAGTAACAAGTCAGCCGGAACAGCAGGAGGAACGGCAACGATAACGCCGCGAAGGGCAGCCACCACACGTCGGGCAGGAACTGGCCGAAGTGACTCGCTTCCGGGACGCATCCCTTGCTCACGCAGGGTGAGTAGAACGGCGTCAGGTAGTGGTACTGCGGCGACGAAATAGTTGTTCTGCAGGAAGGCCCGCACCGTCGCGTAGATGACGAACGCGGCGAACCCCAAGTCGATGAGGATGGGTGACTTGAGCCAGTTGTCGGTGCGCAGAGTGCGTTGGGTGATTGCCGCTCTGGCGGGCGAGAAGACACCGGTGCCGGCGCCGGAGGAGTTCGTCGTGGGCGCGCTCATCTGATCGGTTTCCCTTTCGACGGCTGTGGCGTGGTGGGGAGGGTCGGCGCTGGTGGCTACTCGCTGCGGAGGCCGCCCATAACTGGGCGCGGATAACACGACGTTCCTGGCTGAGCGACCTCCTGGGCTGAAGGAGCCAGCTATCACAGTACGACACGTGACACCGACGATTTCCCGATATGCGCGTGAGTCATGTCACGTACGCGAAGGTGCCCGGCGCAACCGTCACCAGGATGTTCAACGGGCGAGTCCACGGCCGATGCCGGCACCGGACCGATGCGCAGACCACTGTCAAGTGGCGCAGCTCGCTGTCAACGGGCGTCGGGATGGCGGCACCAGGTGCGACGAGATCCCGGTGGACTCGATGAGTCCACCGGGATCTCCCTGTCGTGAGTCAGTTGTTCTCGATCTCGATCCGCCGCGAGCCCGGGCTCTCCGGCTTCTTGTGCGCGCCGGCGGCCCGCACCGTCAGCACGCCCGCGTGGTAGGACGCGGTGACGTCATCGCCGGTCACGTGCTCGGGCAGCCCGAACGAGCGGCGGAACGAACCGTAGCGAACCTCTCGCAGGATGCGGCCGTCGTCTGTGGCATTCTCCGTGGCCCGTTCGTCGCGGCGGGCACCGTGAACCACCAGGCGCCCGTCCTCGACATCGACGTTGACGTCCCTGGTTACGTCGACGCCCGGAAGCTCCAGCTTGAGTACCGCGTCGTCGCCGTCCCGGATGACCTCGGCGGCCGGGCTGAACCCGGCATCCAGCGGCTTGATCCAGTCGCTGGCCGCAGCCGGGCCGAAGAATTCGCTGATCCAGCGGTCTGTACTCCATGCGGGACGGGCCCACAATGTCACGTTGCTTCGATTGCTCATCGCTTCTCCTCGTATGTGGCCGACCGGCACGGCACCGATCCGTTCTCTGCGTATAACTTGAGCGAAGCACGCTTAAGTTCCACCAGGCCGTTCGCCGTGAGCGAAGGGGCGCGATCGAGGGCACTCTTGGCCTCGACCAGTCAGCTACATTCGCCGGTGATGTTTGAGAGAATGGCGGCAGGAGGTGAGCTATGAGCGGATGGACTCGTCCCGCCAAACCCGTGATCGCGATTCTGGTGATGACTGCGGCTCTGGAAGCGGTGAGCGCAGCGGTCGTGCCCGCAACCAGCCTGGCGGACGTGTGCGCGAGCGTGGGCCGTCGCGTGTCGGTGGGCGGTTGCGCCAATGTCGCTGACGCGGTTGCGCCCTGGGTGGCGCCGCCCGCGGCCTACGCACCATTGCCGGAGGATTTCAACGCGGCTCCACCCCCTCCTCCGCCGCCACCCCCGCCGGTGAACGTTGGCGTGTGCGCCGGAATCGGCAGGCGGGTCCGCGTCAGCGGCTGCGTTTAGGGCGCCGGCCGGTCACCAGACGGCGCCGTCGCGCCAGTCACAGACCAGATCGGCCGAGGTGTCCAAGCTTGCGTCGACCGGCAAAACGAGGACGGTACCGTCGTCGCCTGACGTGCGGGTCGGCCCGGTCGGTGCCAGCACAAGTGTCTTGCCCTGCCATGGGTGCCAACCTCGTGCCGTGTAGAAGCGGTGCGCCGCGCCCCGCGCACTCAGGGCGCCGAGTTGGTAGGCGCCCCGGATCACCTGCTCGGCCGCGTCCATGACAGCGGCGCCGAGACCTTGTTGGCGCCAGTCCCTGCGTACGGCAACCGCTTCGACATATCCGCAGCGCAACGCGGTTCCCTGGTACAGCAGGCGGCGCTGAACCACCGCGGCGTGGGCGATCAACGCGCCGTGGTAGCAGATCAGTGCATGCATCCCGCCCTGGGCATGCTCCCAGTCGAAGTTGTTGAATTCACCTCTGAATGCCTCGCCCAACATACGGCGCGCGTCGTTGCGCGCGTCGTGGTCCAGATCCGAGGTGTGAACCAGGCGGGCGGTGTGTACCTGGGCATGCACACCTTGGTTCTATCGCATCAGAGCGGGGCGTGGGAGCGTTCGGTGACCGGATGTGACGTGTCGTGCGCAAAGGTCAGCGTCGTGGCCTCGCCCAGTGCAACCGGACCGTCTGCCCCGGGCGAATCTGCGCCACCTTGTCGATGTCGGCGTCGATGATCACACCCGCGACCGGGTAGCCGCCTGTCACGGGATGGTCGGGCCCAAGGATCACGGGCAGTCCGTTGGGGGGCACCTGGATCGCTCCGCGCGTTGCGCCCTCCGACGGCAGCTGACGGTCGGGGTCGCGGTAGTGCAGCGGAGTGCCCGTCAGTCGCATGCCGACCCGGTCGCTGCGGTTGGAGGCGATCCAGACATTGCGGACCAGCGCGTCCGGGTCGACGAACCAGTCGTCGCGCGGACCCGGTGTAACCCGCAGGTTCAGCAACCGGCCTTCGATCGAGGCCACCGGCGCCTGTTCCAGTTCGGGATAGGCATCGGTGGGTGATCCCACCGGCAGCATGTCGCCCGCTCGAAGCGGCCGCGGGCCGATCGTCGACATGACGTCGTAGCTGCGTGAACCCAGCACCGGGGTGACGTCGATCCCGCCGCGAACCCCGAGATAGCTGCGCATCCCGGCGTACGGTGAGCCGAGCGAAATCACCTCGCCGTCACGAGCATGATGAATGCTGTTGGCGCCGAATGGCTTGCCGTCGACCGCGGGGTCTGTTTCAGCCCCGGTGACTGCGATGTCGACATCGCCGCCGCGGACCCGGGCCGAGAACCCGCCGAACGTCACCTCGACGGTGGCGCAGTCGTCGGGGTTGGCCAGCAGCCGGTTGACCAGCGTGTGCGAACGCCGGTCGGCCGCACCCGAACGTGTGACGCCCAGATGTGCCAGACCGGTTCGGCCGAGATCCTCGACAAGGGCCAGCGGACCGGTGCGCAGAACCTCCAACATGACCATGGGTGCTCCCTCAGACGGCCCTGAACCGAATCCACATACCCGGTCGCAGCAGCGCCGGTTCGGGGCGCTCGATATCCCACAGCACAGCGTCGGTGCGCCCGATGAGCTGCCATCCGCCGGGGGACTCACGGGGGTAGATCCCGCTGAACTCGCCGGCCAGGCCGACCGCGCCGGCGGGCACCGAGGTGCGCGGCTCGGTGCGACGTGGGACCCGCAGCCTCGGGTCGCCGCCGACCAGATACGCGAATCCCGGTGCGAAGCCGCCGAACCCGACGCGCCACAACGCGCCGGTGTGGGCCGCGATCACGCCGACCGAATCGAGTCCGGTGAGCCGGCCCACCTCCACCAGGTCCGGTCCGTCGTAGATCACGTCGATCACCGCGTCGGCCCGGCCGTCGGGTGGGACGGCCGCGATATCACTTGGACGGATCTGCAACTTGCTCAGGCGTTGCCGGGTAGGCGCTTGGTAACGCGGGCCGGACAGCTTTAGCAGCACGGTCCGCGACGCAGGAACAATGTCGAGGACGCCGGGCAACTCGGCCTGTCGCAGGGTGCTCGTCCAGGCCAGCACCTCGGCGGTGTCGGCGCATTCGAGCAACAGTGCGCAATCGCCGTAATCGCGCACCATGCCGACAACTCTCACGTCCAAAGCAACGCCGCTCATGAACTGACGTTACCGCCGCGTAAGGCCAATGGCGCAAACTTTATCGGGCCGCCAGAGCTGTCTTAGCAACGGCTAATATTTTGCCCGATTGACGCCGTTGGGCCCGATTCACGCCATCGGCTGGTAGGTCGGTTCGTTTCGCTTGAGGTACGCGATCACGCGGTAGGTGACCGGCAACATGACCACCTCGATCCCGGTCTTGTAGACCCAGCCCAGTGCCGTGTAAACGGCGAAATCACGAAAACTGTTGATACCGATGGCACTTGCGGCGATGCTGCAGAACACCACCGTATCGCCGAGCTGACCGGCGAACGTGGATCCGACGAGCCGGGCCCACAGGTGCTTCTCCCGGGTGTGTGCCTTGATGCGCACGACAGTCCATGCGTTGATGGTCTGGCCGACGATGAATCCCGCCAGGCCCGCCACCAGCAATTGCGTGAAGGCGTGCACGACCGTTTCGAAGGCGGCCTGATTCTGGTAGAAGTCGGCCGCAGGCAGGTGGATCGTCACCCAGAACGTGAACGCCGCCAGTGCAAGCATGCAGAAGCCGAGCAGGATGGCGCGGCGAGCGGCTCTGAAGCCGTACACCTCGCTGAGTACGTCGCCGATCACGTACGTCAGCGGGAAGACGATGAAACCGCCGTCGGTGATGATCGGGCCGAAGGCGACGCCCTTGGTCGCGGTGACGTTGGAGATGATCACCAGCGCGGTGAACACCGCGACGAGGACCGGGTAGTAGGTCGATCCGACCTCGGCGGAGCCGCTCGGGCGATCCGGGTGGTGTTCGGGCCTGGTCACGTCGGCCATCCAAGCGTATCGGCCGTCGGGTACAGGCTCGGCTCGCCGGAGGGCCCAACGCTCGATCGATGCGCGAGATCATCGCGTTTGTTCCCTCGCGGGGCGACATTCGTGTTGACGGTTCCGTTCACTGTGGTCGACAGCGCCCGTCCCGGCGTGGATCGAGGCGCGAAGCCACGAGGTGCCGCACAATGTGTGATCCTGAAAGTCGGATCACGGCCTCAAAGGCCGGAAAAACCGGCTGGATTAGCGGTAGAGTCATGGCCTGCTGGCTGGGCGGTCGACGACGATATTGCTACCGCAAGCACTCGGGAACGGCCCAGCGGCGCTGCGACGGGAGACAACCATGAAGCGCTGCATCGTCGGAGGATCCGCTGCCCTGCTGATGGCCGCGGCGCTGATTACTTCAGCGCCGCCGGCCAGTGCCGGCTGCCTGTACGGCGGAAACGTCATCAGCAAATGCGATGAACCCGTCCAGCCCGACGGCAGCTGGGAACGTTGTGTGGCGGTTTACCGCTATATACCCAATGGCTTCAGTTCACATCTGGTGCCCGACAAGCACTGCGATTTGATGGGCCCTAACCGGCAACCTGGGGATTTCGGCTTCGCCGACCCACCTACGCACATTGATTGAGCTGGGAAACCGTTCGCGACGGTGAGGGAAGTACGAGCCACGGTGGGGATTACGACGTAACCCGCTGGGTACACCCCGGTGAGACGGCGGGGGGACGTCGGTCGTGTCGCGTTGGCGTTGGCCACCGCGCTGGGCCCCGCCTCCGGCGGCCACCACGAGCAGGATTCCCGCAGTCTGCAGTATCGAGGGCTTCTGGTGCAGCACCAGTAGGCCGATCAGTACGCCGAAGGCCGGTTCGAGGGCCATCAGGGTGCCGAAAGCGGCGTGGGTCATGCGGCGCAACGCCGCCATCTCCAGCGCGAACGGCAATACCGGGAGCAGCAGGGCCAGTCCGATCGAGGCGGCGACGACACCAAGGCTCAGATTCCCGGCGACTTGGGGGATGCCGACGATCGCGGTGGTGACCGCGGCGAGGGGCACCGTGAGCGTGAGTCCCTTGATGCCGCTGAAGCGGTCACCGACACGTTGGGTCAGCACGATATAGGCACCCCATCCCGCCGCGGCCGCGGCGGCAAATCCGACGCCGACGGGGTCGATCGTGCCCCGCCATGGTTCGGTCAGCAGCGAAACGCCCAGCAGTGCCAGAAGAGGCCAGACCAGGGTGTGCCTGCTGTGGCTACGGACGGTGGCGACGGTGAGCGGACCGAGGAACTCGATCGACACGCAGGTGCCCAGGGGGATGCGTTCGATCGCGGCCAGGAAGAAAACCCCCATCATGCCGGTGGCCGTCCCCAACCCGATCAGCGCGGGCACATCCTGGCGGCGGATCTCACCCAGCGGTGGCCGGGCCAACGCCAGGAAGATCACCGCCCCGGCGGTGAACCGCAGCCACGCCGTCCCGGCGGCGCCGACCTCGGCGATCACCCCAACCGACCAGGCCGCACTCAGCTGCACCGACACCATCGCGGCCACCGCCAGACTCCACGGTGGCAGCGCGGATCTACGCGAGGCGCCCGTCTCAGCCATGGCGGGCTTCCGACGGCGCCGTTGCAGCCCCGACCCCGGGTTCGAAGACCGCCAGCGAGAACCGGGCGTGCTCCTCCGCAGGGTTGGCGTAAGCGTGGTCGAGATCACCGGGAAAGGCCAGGGCAGCGCCAGTTTCAAGGCTGATCACCTGCTCATCGACCTCCACGGTGATCGTGCCCTGCAGAACATGCACCAGTTCCTTGGTGCCGGCCGCATGAGCCTCACTGGCATACCGGTCCCCGGGGCCCAAGGTCCAGTCCCATAGCTCGACGACATCCGGTGGCGTCGTGCCCGCCACCAACACGCCGCGCCCGCCTGCTGCGCCGCTCCATAACTCCGCACCCTCACCGGCGCGGGTCAACTTCACCGGTTTCGGCTCCGGCGGCTCCACCAGCGCCGGCAACCCCACGCCGAGCGCATCACTTAGCCGAAGCAGCGTTCCCACACTGGGATTGACCGTGCCCTGCTCCACGCTGACCACCATGCGACGGCTCACCGTCGCGGCAGCGGCGAGTTGATCCAACGTCCAGCCCCGCCCGAGGCGCTCCTGCTTGACCCGCGCGCCGATCGTCGACGCGAGCTTGGCGGCATGTCCGTCCATACAGTGCATGATAGCGCACTAATAGTGCAGTTTCATACCAGCGGGTGGACGTCGACCAATCGTCCGCCTCGGCCGTTAGCACTCAAATGCGGCGCTTGAGCGCGATACGCTTCCCCTTGCGTGTCGATGGGACGGGAGGGTGGTCATGTCCCCAGGTTCGAGTCGGCTAGCGTCGGCCACGACGGTCGCGGTCGGACTCATCGCCGCCGCAACCTTGGCGTCGTGCGGTGGCAACGAGGGTTCGTCCAGCCAGTTCAACCCGTCTGCCGGGACGACCCCGCCGGCTGTGACTAACCAGCCTTCCGCGAGTCCCCAGCCTCACCGCCCCCCGTCCACCATCCCCAAACCGTCGACCAGCGCGAAACCACAGCCGAGCCCCAAGCGGCCAGCGCGCCCCAGTGGCGTCCGGCTGGGGTGTGGAACATATTGCCAGGCCGCGGGAATCCTCAATGGTGGGGCGGGCGGCGGACATCCCGCAGTCACGGTTGTGCCCGGCGGAACCGTCACCGCCGACGCCGATGGCTATGTTCCCGTGGTGCTGACGTGCAATCTGACGGTGAAATGTCAGGGTTCTCTGGCGCTCAACATGATCCGGCCTGGCGTTCAAGAGCAGGGATACACCGCCGGCAGATCGGATGTTTTGGTGGAAGCGGGTGCGACCACGACACTGGAGGTCCCGTTGGACGCCGTAGCACGTTCCTTGCTGCAGTCCGAACGCTCGATTCACTTTGGCGTGTTGGTCGACGCGGGTCTGTCATTCGGATGCGACGGCAGTGCATGGGCTCCCGATGCTCCGACGAAGTTAGGGCTCCCCCCGTGTGGGAAGGGCGAAGGCGCCCCGGTAATCGACGGGTTTGACATCTTCGGCGAGGGGGATCTGACCGTGGCAGCTGTGGGATAGCAGTTGACGCTGCCCCGCTGGCGGCCCTCCCGCCGCGACGTGCTTGCCGTGACAGTTGCGGGCGTCATCGGTGTCTTCGTGCTCGCCTGTTACGCACTGGGGTTGTTGGAAAACCTTGAGCGGCAAAGCATCGACCAGCGGTTCTCGTGGCGGGGAGTCCAACCGCCGGGCAGTGAGATCGTGATCGTCGGGATGGACCAGACGACAAAAGACGAACTTGGCATGCAGCCGCCGCTGCCCCGTCCCTACTACGCACAGGTCTTGGACCATGTGCGTGCTGGATCACCACGGCTGATCGTTGTGGACGTCGAATTCCAGGGGCGGAGCGCGTGGGATCCCGCCGGGGACGATGAGCTGCTGGCCGCGATCGCCCGAAACGGGCCGATGCTGCTCGCCACCCACGACGGGCCCGAGGGACCGATCACGGTGCCTGCCGGGGTGCCCGACTCACCCGGAGCCGTCATCGCCAGCGATGCCATCGACTGGGACTCCGATGGTGTGGTGCGCAGGATGATGTACGCGCCGGTCGAACTCGAGACTCTTGCCGTTCGCGGCGCCCAAATGCTCGGCAGCCGGCCGGTGGACGAAACCGACTTCCCCGGCAACCACGCCTGGATCGACTTCCGCGGGCCACCGGGCACCTTCCCGCAGTACTCCTTCTCAGACGTGCTGGGCGGCCGGATCGCGGCGAGTGAGTTCACCGGTAAGACGGTGCTGATCGGTGAGACCGATCCCATCGGTGAGGACTTGAAGGTGACGTCGATCTCCTCGATTCCTATGCCCGGGGTGGAGATCCACGCCAACGCACTCTGGACCGTCCTCGCCGGCGTCCCGCTCAAGTCCGCGGGCGCACCGGCAGACATCGCGCTGATCCTCGCCCTGATCGCAATCCCAGCGGTCATCGGCACCCGCAAATCGGGCCTGCTCATACTGGCGGGATCGCTGGGTGCTCTTGTCCTCTTCCTGGTCGGTGTTCAACTGGCCTTCAACACCGGGCGGATCGTTACGGCCGTCTACCCGATTGTGGGTCTGGCCGCCAGTGCCGCCGGGATGATTGCCGTCGATGCACACATGCAGCAGCGTCAGCGCGCCGCGCTCCAAAAGACACTTGGCGATCTGCTGCCGCCAAAGGACCCATCGGCGTTCTTCATCAGCTACCGGCGCGGCCAGAACGCCTGGCAGGCACGCGACATCCGGCGAGAATTCGCACGGCGCTACGGCGACGCGAGTGTGTTCGTGGATACGGCGTCGATCGCGTACGGGGAAGCATTTCCCGACCGCATCGCCAGCGCGATCAGAGGCTGCATTGTCATGCTCGTACTGATCGGGCCGTACTGGCTGCAATCCGTCGAAGGTGCTCGCCGGATCGACGACCCCGACGACTGGGTGCGCCACGAGATCGAAGCCGGCCTGCAGCGTCGAGAAGTCATCGTCATCCCGGTACTCCTGGATGGGGCGGTCGTCCCGCAAGCGGCGGAGCTGCCCGAATCCATCAAGGGGTTGGCGACTCGAAACGCCGTGGCGATCACCGGTGACGACCTCGCTGCCGACATCGACAGCGTGGTGAAGTCCATCGAGCGAGTCCGAGGACGAGCCGCCATGACAAACAGCGATTCGCCGGACCTGAAGGACTGAACGGCCCGCAGACCGCCCAATGGGCGTGTGCATTGCGATGCTCGATGGGTTAGGACGCTGCCGCCTCGACCTGCACGGTGTAGCGCTTCAGCACGCCGGCCTCGCCTTCCCAGGGCCGCCAATATTTGAGCCGTAGTGTGGCATCCCCTGACGCGAGCACCCTGACCGCGAAGCATGCCTCGCCGCCCGATCCGATCGCTTCATGCGGGTAGTCGGAGCCCTCTTCGACCAGTTCGAAAAGCTGTGTGTCGAGGTCGTCGAGCTTCCAGCGGTAGCCGGCGGCGGCGTTTTCGGGCAGGCGCAGTTCGATCGTGTCGCCGACATGTACCCGCACCCGGCCGCCGTCGTCGCGCTCGGTCAGGGTTGTCGTCACCGGCGTCCTCCCGGGTGGTCTGACCGCGTCCGGTGGCCGCCGGGGGATGGCTCCCGGTGGCGCCGTCACGGTCAAGCCGGGAATGGCCCAGTGCCGCGGGCGGTCGATCAGAGCGTCACCCCGTAGCTCTCGTTGTAGAAGGCCGCATTTATGTAGGCCTCGCTGGCATAGCCGAAGCCTTTGTCGCCCCACGCGGTGCCCCAGCTGTTACGCAGGATGAAGCGCTTGTCGGTGGTATAGCCGACCACCGCCACCGCGTGGCCGCCGCGGACTGTATTCGATTGGAAGGTGTCGAGCTTGCCGCCGGTCGCGGTCGCGTTGTCCCATGTCGCGTCGACGTTGAGGCCAACGAGGATCGGGCCGTGCTGCGCAAGCCAGGAGCGCCAGTTGGCCAGGTTGCGCTGCAGGTTGAAATAGGCAGCGATCTTGCGCGTCGCAGCGGTCACGTAGAAGGTGTTCTCGCTGCCGGTGTACATCGTCGTGTTTATCTTGAACGGCAGCAGCGCCTCCGGAACCGTGCCGTAGTTAGAATCGCCAATCGGTCTGGGTGCTTTCCTCTGGCGTAGGCACGAGGTTGCAGATGCGCTCCTGTTCAGGACGCGCATGTGATCTTTCGCCATGACACAAGCCTCTTTCTTCCCGGGTGCAGACACGCGGAAGGAGCGCGTCCATGCCAAATGGTCGCCGGAGGAACGGCAGCGCCGCGCGAGTAATGCACCACCCCAATCTCGGCGGCGCTCGAATGCGCCGACCCTGCCGGGGGTGACCTGATCGGTGGTTGCGGCAACAGCTGACGCGCTGACCGCCACCGGGGCCACGTGGCGTCAAGTTCGGCCCGGACGGGCCGCCGAACCTCTCTGCCCTACTGCGTGGGCACTTTGGCGGCGATCTGGTTGGCGATGGTGACGGCCGAGTCCGCGGGGTTGGCGCTGCACGTGTTGACGTCGACGACGACGTTGTTGCGTGCCGCCAGCGCCCGGCCACAGCCCCAGCCGGGGGCGCTGGCGTTCTGCTGCGTTGACGTTGTGCTCAGCATGCCGTTCGTGTTGGATATTGGCCCCACCTCCCACAGCGACCCGGACTGGGGGTGGGTGTACTGGTGGCAGGCCGGCCACTGCTGGGCGGAGGCGGTGAAGAAGGCGCCGGCTTGTTTGGCGGAGGGAAACAACACCACCGCCTGCTGGACGTAGTGGGTGAATTCGTCGCCTTCCTGCAACGTCTGATCCCGCTCGGCAGTAAAACCGCTGCCGGCATAGACCTGCTCCTGTGCCGCGCCGTCGAGGGCGAGGCACTCCCTGGGCTCCATCGACGCGCTGTCATCCGACATCGCGAAATGGGTTCGCGTCACCGACATCTCAGTGGCCCCCATCGCGGCGTTGACCTGCTCGGGGCTCAGCAGCAACCCAGGCAGCGCAGTGTGCACAAGCGGAGGCACCGTGGTCGTTGTCGTCGTTGATCTGGTGGTCGACGTCTTCGTTTCCTGGCTACCGCCCTCGATGCACCCGACGGTGAGCATGCAGATACCGGCACCGGCCAACATTGCCGTCACGTAGCGCACCCGTACCACCCCTGTTCGCGACCCTTCCAACCGAACCGCGCCATACCGCGGCATCGTGGCGGGTGAAATCTCGCCTGCCATGATGAGCGTACTGTCCGCCTGCGACGCAACGCTCCGGTCCCGTTCGAAATGCGAAGCGCCACCACGATCCGGGGCTCACGCTGACCGCGTAGGCGGAGCGCAACACCTGCCAGACGGTCCACGGTTGGCGGCCGACCTCGGTCGCCACCCACCCCAGTTCCAGGGCAATTTCCGCCACCGGACCGGCAATGACGGCAAACCGCAGGAACCACCGGTTGGTGAGCAGGTCGCGCCCGCGCCGGCGCCAGCCAGAACACCACCACCACCACGAGCGCGATCAGCAACCCGATCCCGATCATGATCTGGTACGAACAGTGCGTGATGTTGACCGGTGGCCAGTCCGATCTCGCAACCGAGTCCAGCCCCGAAATGGTGCCGTCAAAGGAGCATGGCAAACACGAACGGGATTGGTGAACCCCAGCCGGTGATGAGTATCGGTACGCCCGCGCAGCTGCCGGCGGCATACACCCCAGACACCACCAGGCCGACCACCATGAACGCGCCGACCCACATGTGCAGAAACTGCAGCCACACCCCGTCGTTGAACATCGCCCGCCAGGGATTGACGTGACCGACGATGACGTCATCGGGGCCGTCGGCGATCGTGAACCCGGTCGGGTTGTTCACCCACGCATTGACCGCAATCACGCAAACGTGCCGACGATGCCTGAGATACCCATCGGAACAAGCATTGCCAAGATAAGCCGCGGCAGCAGGATGTCGAAGCTCAGCACCGTCCCCGACGCACGCCAGCGCGATGTGAAACCCGAGCGACAGAGCCATCTGCTCACATGCTGCAAGCAAACCCGGTGGCCCGTCTCCCGCCAGCAGCACTACCGAACCACCACAAACCCATCACCACCCCGCCTCACCGTAGGCAACGATCAAACGGCCTGGCCCCCCGTTCGGCCAGCAAGGAACGCTTGCCAGGCGGTGCACAGGGTGGACTGCACGCCGGGTTCCCGCAGCCGTGGCCACAAGTTGTCAACGAGTCCACGTTTGTGGGCAGTGTGCATGGGGTAGCCGGTCCTCGCGACGATCGCCAACGTGGCGATCCATTTAGGTAGTAGGCAGGAGCGGGTCGACGTGATCGTTCTAGGAATCGTTCTCTTGGTGGTCGGATACGTCTTGGGCGTGTCGATTCTTGAGACTTTGGGCATAATTCTCTTGGTTATCGGAGCGGTCTTGGCGATCCTCGGGTCCGTCGGACGTCCAGTCGCCGGCCGACGCGTCTGGTACTAGAAGACGCGCTAATCATCTTGCACCGGAAGCAATCTCGTCTGGTGTGCCCCAAACACACAGCGTCCGATCGGTTTCCGGTCCCGACCGATGACCCGGGAATGCAAAGGTCGCGTTTAGCCAAAGCGCAACGGAAACATATCGCAACTTGCGAGAGGATTGGGTTGGAATGGCCGAGAAAAGCGGAATTGCCGAAGGCATTGAGGGTGCCTGTCGAAGGAGTCAAGGGAAAATTCAAAGAGGTTGCCGGTGCCGTGACGGGTCGCGATGACCTCCGACGTGAGGGCCAGGCCCAGCAGGATAAAGCAGATGCACAGCGTGAGGCGGCCCAGAAGGACGCCGAGGCGGCAAGTGCACGCGCTGCTGCCAAGGCCAGCGAGGCCCGGCAAAGAGCCGAACAGTAAACACCGCGAGCCACCAGGACCCGGCCCCAGGGGCCCGGTCCTTCGCATCCCAACCCGTCACTGCATTCAACGGGAAGTTAGTGTCAGGCGCAGGAAGTTGTTGACGACGTGGTCCGGACACGGTACCGGTGGACTCCCGGGTCTGGCAGTCGTGTGCTGTCAGGAGTCGGCACCATCGTCGGACCAGGGGAAGCGGATGTTCGGAGAGGGGATCATGGCCGAGGATGCGCGGTGGACCTTCGATACGATGATGCAGGACAAGGCCGCGGCCACCCCAACGGCAATTTCGTCGAGAACTTCGAGAGCGTCAGCGCCCCGACGCGCACGCCTTCGTCGTGAAGCTCAAGGCCCCGTCTGGGGCTACGCCGACCAGCTTGAGGCCTTCCGCAACGATGTGATCGGCCCGATGAACCCCGGACCGGGGCGGCAACCACGACAGCCTACTGGACCTGGTGGTCGGCATCCCCGGCCGCGGCCGGGGATACCGGAGCCTCCGGCGCTGGTGGCCGAGCCTGGCTGGTGTTCGGCGTCGGCGTGGCCGGCATGGCGGCATTGGCGGGTGTGCTGGTGTTGATGCGGCGCGGTGGTCTATCACCAGCTTCTTCGTCTTCCGGATCATCCTGGGCGACCCGGTGCAGGCGATGACCCACGGCCGGCCGGTGAGCATCGAACAGAAGGCGGCGCTGGCACGCCAATTCGGACTCGACAAGCCGCCGCTGGAGCAGTTCGGCAACTACCTGCCCGGGGTGTTGCCCTTCGACTTCGGTGCGTCGTTCCAGTACAACCACCGGACGGCACGGTCATCTCGTGGTGGTGGGTGCGGCCGGAGTCGCCAGCGCCAGACCCGGGTAGATCTGGTCGAGAATGGTCGGCAGCATGGCATTGGCGGTGGTCTGGCCCTTGGGAGTCAGGGTCAGGTTCGCCCAGATCACCAGCGAGACATCGTTTTCCAGGTCGTATCCGATGAACGAGTTGAAACCGGGCAGTTCCCCGCCGTGGTAATACATCGCCGCATTCGGGCCGAACCGTTGATAGGAGATTCCGTAGCCGTACTTCTGGCCGTCGGGTTTTTCCGGATCCTCGGCCTGCACGCTGGTGAGCCACTGTTGGTGGTAGTCGGAGTTGAATACGTGTCCGGACGCCAGGGCGCGGATCCAGGTAGCAAGATCGTCGGCGGTGGAGATCGCTCCACCCGCGGCCGTGGCGTAAGACGAATTCTGGTGGGTGTAGTCGATGGGGATCAGCGTTCCGGCACGCACCGCAGCCTGGACATCCGGCGGGTATTCGTCGTCGGCGAGCGCATAGCGCGTTTTGCCGTACATATAACCGTGCGAATACGGCGTGGGCATGGCTCCAGCGTCGGCGGCAGCCGGAAGCGTTGTCTGCAGGAGCCCAACCGGCCGCAGAAGTCGGTCCCGAATCTGATCGGCCAGTGGCAGCCCGGCGACCTTCTCGGCGATCAGCCCCAAAATTGCGTAATTGGTGTTGCAGTAGTCGTACGACCCATCCGGGGCGAACTGGGGCGGGTGTCGGAATGCGATGGCCAGAACCTCGTCAGGCTGCCACACTCTGCTCGGATCGGCATCGAGTGCGGCCGCGAGATCCGGATCGGCCGTGTAGTTGTACAGCCCACTGCGCATCTTGAGCAGTTCAGCAATCGTGATGTTGTTGCCGTTCGGCACATTTGGCAGATATTCGGCCACCGGATCGGAGAATCGCAGCTTCCCGTCTTGAGCCAGCAATACGATCAACGCCGCCGTCATCGTCTTGGTGTTGGAAGCAATCCGGAAATGCGTGTCGGTGGTCGGCGCTGTTCGTGCACCCAACTCGGTGGTGCCCACGGTCGCGGTGTAGTTCCCCTGCGGGGTGCGTATTACGACCACTGCGCCGGGAACCCTCATCTGCCTGGCTGTCTGCTCCACGACGGCCTGAAACGCCGACGATTCGATCGGTTTCAGCGCCGAATGCGCGGGTACCGAACTGATCGTTGGTGTACTGAAAGTCGTTGTTTCGGTGGCGGAATCGGCCGAGCAGCCACCCAGCGCCAGCGCGACGCCGACCGCGAAACAAGCACTGTCAATTCGGATACCGTGCATGTCCGGCTCGTCACCGACTCCGCGGCGAATCCGTTGACATCAGTCCGGCAGCGTCGCCCCGTCGTGCACCACCGCGAACAGATCGGCCTGTATGCAGCATCTGGTGCTCGATCATCTCATCACGTTATCGCTACGCGGTGATCCGCAACACCGCCTCGGCGTACTCGGTCGGCAGACCATCAGATTGGGCAGTTCGGGGTCGGCCTGGGTGTCGTGTTCGCCCAGTGGTGCAATGGAGGGTCAGGACCGGCGGCTGACGGGGGATCAGATGAACCCTTTGGAAGTGATCCGCGTTCACCTTCCTGCTGATTGAGTGCACCGCCCAGCAGGGCCCCAGGGATCGACTTCGCGTTGTAAATCAGGCTCATCATGAACGGGCGCAGGCGTTCATTGGCTAACAGAGCCTGGTGGAGTTCTCGGTAGTACTGCAGTTGATTCCCTCGGCGGCGTGGGACGGGTCTGCTGCGCACCGGCCGCGTCGACGCAGAATCGTCGTAACATCGCGTTTGCGCGGGTCGCAGTGCTGCGAGGAGGGTCGCACCGATGTCCACATTCCAACCATCCGCAGCTCGGGAGCGAGATGTCACGGTAGAGCGATGCGAGGTCTGCATCGTCGGAGCCGGCGTGGCCGGCCTCAACGCCCTCTTCGTGGCCAGCGGGTACCTGGCTCGCGATCAGAAGGTCATCTTGGTTGACCGCCGGGAGCGCGTCGGCGGCATGTGGGTCGACACCTACCCGTACGTGCGACTGCACCAACCGCATCCCATATTCACCGCCGGGAACATCGCGTGGACTCTTGGCCAAGACCGCTCGCATTTGGCGACGAAGGGAGAGGTGCTCCATCACTTTGAGCACTGCCTCGAGGTGATCAAGCAGCGGGTATGCGTCGACGAGTTCTTCGGCTGGACAGTCGAATCTCACGAAGAAGCCGACAGGATCGTGCGGATCAGCTGCAGGTCGTCGGACGGCAGGCGTGTGATGGTCGAGGCGAAGCAGCTGATCAAGGCGTACGGCTTCCAATTCAAACCCAACGATCCTCTCGAGATCTCCAGCTCGCGGGTCCTGTCGGTGTCTCCTGACTTCTGCGACATGCGATGCGACGACATGCGCGCCAGCGACATGCCAGTGTGGATCATCGGGGGCGGCAAGACCGCGATGGATACCGCGCATGCACTGATCACCGAATACCCTGGCCGGCAGGTGAACCTTGTGGCAGGTTCGGGAACGTACTTCCTGAACCGCGACCGGTTGCTTCCAAGCGGGGCTCGGCGATGGTGGCGCGGCAAGACCTTCAGCAGCCTTGCGCTCGACGTGACTCGTCGTTTCGACGGAACGAACGAGACAGATGTCAAAACTTGGTTCCGCGATACCTACTGCACCTGGTTAACGCCCCAGACCGGCAACTTTCTGGCGGGCCTGCTTTCCGAAGCGGAGAACACGACCATCGCTGCCGGTCTCACCGACGTGGTCATGGACCACTTCGCCGATGTCGTCGACCGCAATGGCAGCACTGATCTGGTGTTCCGGAGCGGGTCCGTCAAGGCGATCCAGCCGGGCAGCTGGATAGTGAATTGCACGGGATACTTCAAGTCCGACGGCCGCCCCTACCAGCCCTACATTTCCCGCAGCGGAGCGGTCCTGTCCATTCAGCCGTGTTCCGCCACACTGCAATTGACCTCGATGATGGCCTACTTCATGACGCACCTGCTGATGCTGGGAAAAATCAGCGACATTCCGCTGTATGAACTCGACGCGATGGATTTGCGGCACAAATCGAATGCGGCGTTCACATTCACGCTCTTTACGCTGACCCGGCACAACATCAGCCTCATCTTCGAAT
Organism: uncultured Actinomycetota bacterium; assembly: GCA_963846905.1. Taxonomy (GTDB): domain Bacteria; phylum Actinomycetota; class Actinomycetes; order Mycobacteriales; family Mycobacteriaceae; genus Mycobacterium. Next base: position 48,915 of record CAWJYB010000029.1, on the reverse strand, counting down.
GCGTGCCGACCCAGGTGTTTTCCCACTGCGGAACCGACCCCGATCGCTGGTATCCACTGCCACGGCGCATGGTGGACACGGCACGGTTCATGCTCACGCACCGTCGCGATCGCGAACGTCAACGCCAAGTCCTCGACATCGTGCGGGACCGGTTCGACGTCCGGTGCGGCCCGCTGATTCCGGCAGCTCGCTGAGACTGCTGTCGAGGGATCTTGCGCGATCGCATCGGCGGACGCGGCCGTCCTCTCTGCCCTGTTCGCGCGTCGTGGTCTTGGTCGTGGTGCCGTCAGTTCGGCGGCGGCCCGCTGCGGGCGGGGGAGTATGCGCCGGCGTGTTCCTGCTGCAGGTCGGGCAGCGCGGCGATCACACCCAGCGAAGGGTGCTCCGGTGACCGCGCGGGATTGCGTCGAACTGGGTGAGAACGGCGAGGCGCTGGTGCTCGCCGCCCGCTTTGATCGCGCGGGCGCGGGGCACGCGGTGATGATTGTGCTCGATCTCCAAGAGTGCGGCGAAGCCGCCGAGATCCTGCTGCTGGACTCATCGGAATTGACCGGGGCGCTCGGCGAGCTGCGCCGGGCCGCCAAACGTGACAAGGTTCGGCTCACCTCTGCCCGACGTAAAACGAAGGACGGGCCGGCTCCGGTTTTTCAGCTGCGTGTCGACCTGCGGGGAAGCAAGCCGCCGATCTGGCGGCGCCTGCAGGTTCCCGGCGACATCACGCTGGGCGAGCTTCACACGGTGTTCCAGGTGGCATTCGACTGGGATTCGGCGCATCTGTACGCCTTTGACACCGCGTACGGTCAATTCGGTGTTCCCGATCCGGGACTGGGGGTGCGATCGGACACCACGGTCACTCTCGAACAGGTCACCGCCACAGCCGGGACGAAACTCACCTACACCTACGACTTCGGCGACGACTGGGAACACGTGATCACCGTCGAGGACACCGTGGCACGCGCGGATGCCTCGATCTACCCGAGGTGCATCGGCGGGCGCCGCAAAGCTCCACCGGAAGATTGCGGCGGCATCTGGGGGTATTACGAGCTGCTGGCGATCCTCGACGACCCCGCCCACGAAGAACACCACGACCGACTGGAATCGCTCGGTATCGACCGACCCGACCAACACGACCCGGCACACTTCGACCCAGGCGAGGTCAACGACGCATTCACCGCGCTTCGCCAAAATTCGAGACGCCAGAAGTAGGCATCACAATGGGAACCTCTCACAGACGGGAGTTTCGGCGTAGTCACCCGGAGTGGGTGCGGTAGCGACCCGGGCTGCGTTCGACCGGGATCCTGTTCAGTTCCGGACGTGGGCGCTTGTGAATGTTCGAACTCCCGTCCATGGAAATCACCGGCGCGGGCATAGACCAGGATCTCGTTGTGTGTCGCCGCTGGGCTGGCTCTACAGGGTCTTGTCGGGGCGTGGCGTTCAGCCGATGGAGTTGGCGAAACCGCTGACGTCGCGCAGGCTGGCCGCGTACACCTCGGGCATCGCGCTGCTGAGCACGTCGGCGGCATGGCAGGTGCCGGCGACCACGCGGCCGACCGCGCTGACACCGGCACGCAGCAGGCGGCGGTAGTAGAGCAGCCCTTCGTCGCGAAGCGGATCGAGTTCGTTGACCGAGATGGTGTGCGGCGGCAGGTCGGTCAGCTCGGCTTCGGTGGCGACCCCCGCCCAGCAGGTGGCGTCGGTCGCGTTCGCGCCGCCGGGGTCATACACGGCACCGAAGAGGGCAAGGTGCGCGCCGCTGATGAAGTAGCCGTCGTTTTCTGCCAGCGAGGGCAGGTCGTCGGGCTGTTCAAGCCAGCGGTTGGAGATAAACGGGCACTGCGCGTAGACGCCGGCGATCTCGTGCAGCCAACCCTCCCGGTTGGCTTTGTGGGCAACGGTGAGACTCAGGTTGCCCCCACCTGATTCACCTGACACGATCAGCTGGCTGACACCCAGATCACCGCGGTTGGCCGCCACCCAACGGATCGCCGCCGCGCAGTCGTTGAGCCCCGCCGGATACGGGTGCACGCCCAGCCTGCCCGCGGAGTTGCGGAACTCCACGCCGACCGCGACAACCCCTGTCGCGGCTAGGTTTTCGCGCCAACGCACATACACCGTGTCGGCGGCCCTCATGATGGCCATGCCGCCGCCATGCAGATGCACCACACCCGGCAGCGGGCCAGCGGTATCGGCGGGGCGGCTGATGTAAAGGGTGAGATGGTTGCCGCCGCCCCCGGCGATGGTGACCGCTGTGGACGTGACACCCTCGGCGATTGGCATCGCCTGCGCCCAGGCGCCGAAAACCGTGCCGAACCGCTCCTCCATCCCCGCCAGCACCGCGAGTCGGTCTTCCAGCGTCGAGTCGACCGTCAACGGTGGCGGCGGCAGAGGACTGTCCAGGCCGAACGGCGTGAACGCCGCGACCATGCGCGGATCAGCGCGCCGATCCGTGCCCAGCGTGCGGCCGGTATCGGACAGGCGACCATCAGTCATGGGAAACGACCGTACCCAGCCCAGGCGCAGCCAAGCTGGCATCGACTGTGGTAGCGCCCATGCAAACTGGTGGGCGTGGCGTTGATGTTCAGTCTGGCCCGGCGGGCGTCGCAGCGCGGGTCATCGTTCGGCGCGACCGGCCAGCAGCAGTTCGGCCAGCCTGGTCGTCGTGGCCGCGCCGTCGTCGTAGCCGCCCTGGTCGCCAAGGGAGTTCATCACCGCCAGCGTGTATCGGTGGCCGGATCCCGCGAACCCGACCGAATTGGTAACCCAGCCACCTTGCTCCTGGGACCATCCGTTCTTGTTGCCCGGCGTCATGGCGGGGCCGGCACCCCAGACGCCCCACTGCTGATTGGTGTCGACGTGTTGCATCGCCGAAACGATGGTCGCGGTGTCGGTGGGTTTCAACCGGGTCAGGGTGTAGTTGATCAACCGGTCCAGATCGTCGGTGGTCGACTTCTGGAATCCCCAGTATGGGAATGTTGCGCTGAACCCGCGCTGGGGCACCAGGTCGCTCATGCCGTATCGGGGGAAGTTGCGATTGAAATTCTGGTGGTCTGGGCCGCCGTAGCTGTCCCACAGCGCGTCGGCGGCATCGTCGTCGGATGAATGCAGCATCGCCGCGACGGCCGCGCGATCCTCGGCGCCCATCGTGATCTGGCCGGCGTTGGTGCGGGCCATCAGGTCCACGACCATCGCCAACTTGATCGTCGAGGCCGTCCAGATCAGGTCGCCGGCGTGAGCGTTGCGATGCGAAGCGCCGGTTGCGCGGTCGCGCAGGACGTACCCGACCGTGCCAGGCCGGGTGACCAGATAGTCATCGGCCGCCGCGACGCGCTGCTGGAAGTCGCAATCCAGCGCGCCGGGTGCGGCGCTGCAGGAAGCGCGGGCCACCGGGGTCGGCACCACCACCGTGAGGGCGACGACCCAGCCAAGCAGATATCGGATCACGTTTCAGCTCAACAGCGTTCGTGCTGAGTGCTCGACACCGCAGACCTGCCAAGGCCGTCGACGATATCGGATGGCTTGGCCGTCAGCCGGCGGCGTTTGGCCTCGCGGGCAACCGGTTCGGACACGTGTCCGACGCTACTGCACCGGGTATCGGGCCGTAACAGGCGGGCGCGCTGGGCGGCGGCATCGGTGACCGGCCCGAACATGTGATCGCGATCGTCGGCAGATCGGCGGTAGTGGCCCGGGACTGGCGCACGCCGTTGCGGTTGGAGAAGCGTTCTGGATGATCAGCGCACCTTCGCGCACGTCGACCAGTCGACTAACCGCCGCCGATCAAAAGCGATCGATAAACGGACACACCGACAAAGTGCTGGGTCCCCCGAAAGTCCCCCGAACAACAAACCCGATCAATGGGCGTCCAAGCAGGGCGCGGCGTCGATATACGTGTAGCCCTTCGCCGGGTCGGGCCGGACCGCCGATGCGTTGGCAGCAACCGTGGCCGGTGTCGAGTCCGACGCTCGGGTAGAGGCTTTGACGGGCGTCGGGAATGGACGGCTTGGGCTCGCAGCTTGTTCGTTACCTGCCGTCTCGGGGCCATGTCGATCTTGCCTTCCACATCGGGCAAGCCTTCCCGGCCACGCGCTCAAAATCGGTGAGGCACCACCGCCCACCACGCGCTCAAACTTGGTGAGGCACGTCGTACCCTCACTCTCGAGACTCGATGGCCGCTATGATTCCCGGGGTGTCCCAGCCCGAGATCCAGCGTCAGGTGCGTCAGCAGCGTGCCGATATCGACGCGCTCTACGAGCTGGTCGAGCGTGTCGATCAGAAAATCGAAGCCCTGGACGTCAAGCTCGACCGCCGATTCGATGAGGTCAGTGGACAGCTCTCCGAAGTTCTACGTCAGCTCGGCGGTCGATAGCCGTACTTCCGGCTTCCATGTATCACCCCAGGGATGGCCAGATTTTCGCGCAGTCAACTACTCACGATGTCGCCGGTGACGGGCCTTAGCTTTTTGACATGGGACCGGGAGTTGACTACGCAGGGGAAATCCAGCAGACGCCCGCGGTGAGCAGAGGGCTGCACAACGGTGACGCGTTTCTGGACAAGATTCTGTATCTGCGACGTCTCCGATCCCGACATCGATCGTCTGGCACACTCTGCGGCGCAAGACCCAACGCGATTCCGCGGTTGCGGTGTTCGGATATGTCTGTGACGCAATCGCCTCCCTCGTCGTTCCCAAACTCGACCGACTCGCCCGGTCGGTTCCCGACGCACGCGACATCGGCGACGGGCTCGCCGCCCTTGGCATCAAGCTGTCCCTTGGCGGCCAGGTCTACGACCCGACCTCGCCGAACTGTTCAACATGTCTCGTCCCACCGTCTACCGCACCCTCGCTTCCGTGAAATGGTTGCCGCCCAACCATGACGCCGCCACCGCTAACACATCGTCCCGCGCGCATCGTCACCTCGGGAGGTGTGGCTCGGTTCCTCAGCGCGCGATACCGCGCGCATCGTCACCTTCGCCCGCAAGCGCAAACAGGCCGTTCGGCGTCTGCTCCACCAGGCCGTCGACCAGCAAAGAATCCAGGGCACGGTCACGCTGGGCGGTATCGGTCAGCCACACCACGTCCAACTGTGCCCGCTCCACGGGTGTGCCGCTGCCACGCAGCACGTCGAGCAATCGGCCCCGGACCTGCCGGTCGGTGCCGGCATACCTCTGCACCCGCCGCGCCGGCGAGCCTTGCCCGGAGTATCCGGCGTTACGCCATGCGCAGTTGCTCACCGGACAGATGCCGCACCGCGGCGACCGCGCAGTGCAGACCAGCGCCCCCAATTCCATGAGCGCGGCCGAGAAGCGGGGTGCGGCCTCGCTATCGGGACCACCGGGCAGCAGCGCGGCAACCTGTGCCTCATCACGCGCCGCCGACGGCGATCCGCCATCTGGTCGCCCATGCATCGCGCGCGCGACCACCCGCCGCACATTGGTGTCCACGACGGGAACCGGCCGCCGGTAGGCGAAGCAAGCCACAGCCCGGGCGGTGTAGCTGCCGACACCGGGCAGCGACATCAGCGTTTCGACGTCGTCGGGAACCTCGTCGCCGTGGTCACGCGCAATCGTCGTCGCACACTCATGCAACCATTTGGCCCGACGCGGGTAGCCCAGCTTGCCCCAGGCGCGCAGCACTTCGCCTGCCCCGGCGGCTGCCGTCGCCGACGGCGTGGGCCAGCGTTGCACCCAGTCGGTCCAGACGGGCAGCACCCGGGCGACCGGAGTCTGCTGGAGCATGTACTCGCTCACCAGAATCTGCCACGGCGTCACTCCCGAAGCCCGCCAGGGCAGGTCGCGGCCTTCCCTGTCGAACCAATCGAGCAACTCGGCATGGAGGACGCTCATCGAATGAGCATCCGGCGCGCAAGGCAGAATGTGGCGCATGCCCAACACCAGTCCCGTGACCGCTTGGAAAGCACTCAAGGAGGGTAACGAGCGCTTCGTCTGCGGAAGCCCTGCCCACCCGAGTCAGAGCATCGAACACCGGGCCAGTCTCGCGGTTGCGCAGCAGCCCACCGCGGTGGTGTTCGGGTGTGCCGACAGCCGGGTAGCCGCCGAGATCATCTTCGATCAGGGTCTTGGCGACATGTTTGTGGTGCGGACCGCGGGCCACGTCATCGATTCGGCCGTTTTGGGGTCGATCGAGTACGCCGTCACGGTGCTCAACGTTCCGCTGATCGTCCTACTCGGGCACAACAGCTGTGGTGCGGTTCAAGCGACGCTGTCCGCACTCGATGACGGTGTCGTGCCCGCTGGTTTCGTGCGCGACATTGTCGAACGAGTTGCGCCGTCGATCCTGCTCGGCCGGCGCGACGGACTGAACCGGGTGGACGAGTTCGAGGCCCGCCACGTCATCGAAACCGGTGCCCAGTTGATGTCACGGTCGACCGCCATCGCCGCCCGGGTCAACGCGGGCACTCTGGCGATCGTCGGGCTGACTTATGACCTGGCCGACGGCCGGGTCGCGATGCGTGACCACCTGGGCGATATCGGCGAGTAGCCGTAGGCCTGCTCGGCGCGCGTCGCCGCGTCGGTGATCAGCGATTCACCCTAGGCGGCGGCATTGCTGGCGCGCGTTTGCGGGGATGTGAGCGATCCTGGGGGCGACACGCCGGGCCGGGTCGGACTGCTCTCGGTGACCTGGGCTTACCGTGAGAACGTGCTGGAAATCGAAACGCGCTCGCTTCCGCCCGAGATCTACCGGCGGCGCCGCGCGTTGGCGCTCGGCGTTGCGGCTGCCGTCGTCGTGGTGATCTTGATGATCGTCTTCCTGGTTTCGCGCGGAGGCGCATCCACCGACACCAACACAGCGACCGACCCCAACACCTCGCAGGGCCCGCTCGGACAGGCACCGGCACCCGACGTGAAGTCTCCCGTGGTTCCGCCGGCCGAGGAGCTCCCACCGCCGGCCCCGACTCCGACCGCGGCCGTCGAACCGCCGCCCGTGCTCAAACCCGGTGACGATTGCCCGGACTCGGCGCTGGCCGTCAAGGGCATCACCAGCGGACCGCGCTACGCGGTGGGCGATCAACCGAAGTTCACCATGGTTGTGACGAACGTCGGCCTGACTTCCTGCCGGCGCGACGTGGGCGCGGCTGTGCTCGCGGCCTATGTGTACACGCTGGACAACAAACGGCTGTGGTCCAACCTCGACTGCGCGCCGTCCGGCGAGACACTCGTAAAGACGTTGAACCCGGGTGAGCAGGTCACCACCGAGGTGACATGGACGGGTATGGGGTCCGAGGCGCATTGCCCGTTGCCACGTCAGCCGATCGGCCCGGGTACCTACAATCTCGTCGTCCAACTGGGCAACCTGCGTTCGGCGACCGTGCCGTTCATCCTCTCCGAGGGGTCGCCGCCGCCGCCCCCGGACGCTCCTGGGCCGGAGCACGCACCACCCCCGTGAGGCGCCCGGGGGCCTCAGGCCATGCGGTCGGCGATCGTCGACTCAGCCAGTTGCGACAACCCCTCGCGCACGTGCCTGGCCCACATCGCGCCGATGCCGTCGACCGATTGCAGATCGCTCGCACTCGCGGCCAGCAGGCCCTGAAGTGACCCGAATGTGCGTACCAACAGGTCGACGTGGGCGAACTGCAGGCGGGGAATCCCGGCCATCGCACGGTAACCCCGTGAGCTGAGCGCCGAGTCCTGGGCTTCCAGGTTGGACGGATAGCCGAAAACCCGGGCAAGCGCAGTGAAGTCGAGCAATTCGGCGTCCGAGAGGGTGTCGAGGTCGTCCAGCGTGGTGGCGACCTGTGCCTTCGACGGCGGATCGGGATTGGCGTGATAGTCGCGCACGATCAGCTCCCGGTCGGCATCGTTGTTGCCGAGCAGCTCTTCCAGCTGCAGCCGCAACTGGCGGCCATCGGTTCCCAGTTCCACGGCGTCGTCATCGATCTCGAGGCCGATCCGACGCACCATCTCCAGCCTCTGCATGACCGTCATCACGTCGCGGAGGGTGACGAAGTCTTCGATCTCCGCGGTGGACAGCTGGCGGCTCACCTCGTCGAGCCTGGCCTTGTACCGTTCGAGGGTGGCGATCGCCTGGTTGGCCCGCGACAAGATGGTCGCGGAGTCGGCGACGACGTGCCGCTCGCCTGCGACATACACGGTGACGATTCGCATCGAATGGCTCACCGATATCACCGGGTAGCCGGTTTGGATCGCGGTGCGTTCGGCTGAGCGGTGCCTGGTTCCGGATTCGTCGGTGGGTATCGACGGGTCGGGAACCAACTGAACGTTGGCCCGCACAATTCGCTCACCGTCGGTGGACAGCACCACGGCGCCGTCCATCTTCGAGAGCTCGCGGAGCCGGGTCGGCGCGCACCGTATGTCCAGTGCGAATCCGCCGTCGCAGATCGCTTCGACGCTGTCGTCGTAGCCGAGCACGATCAATGCGCCCGTTCGGCCGCGCAGGATGCGCTCCAATCCGTCGCGAAGTGCCGTGCCGGGCGCGAGCCGCCCTACGGTCTCACGCAGCGCAATGCTCGCCGTCCTGCCGATTGTCACAGCTACTTATTGTCCATCACCCTCGGCGTATGCAGGGGCGCCGGCCAAGATCTTGAGATCCGGCCTGGTGGGCGGCTTGACCTCGGGAGGTTTGCCGGCAGGTGGCACGGCGATCGTCAGCATCGAGCGCAGCGCCTCCCCGATGGTGGCCGCTTCGAGGGTTCGCAACTTGTCCGGGACGGCTTTGGCGCCGGGCGGGACGATCGCCGAGGTGAACCCCAATCGCGCTGCTTCGGCGAGACGCCGGTCCAAGCCCGTCACCCGCCGCAGGTCACCGGCCAGGCCCACCTCGCCGATCACCACGGTCGACGTGGGCAGGCACAAACCGGCGTAGGCCGACGCTATCGCCAAGGCCACGGCCAGGTCAGAGGACGGATCGGTGAGCCGCATGCCGCCGACGGTCGAGAGGTAGACGTCGTGGTGTCCGATGTTCAGGCCCGCCCTGGCATCGAGGACAGCGGCCGTCATGGCGGCCCGCGACTGGTCGACGCCGCTGACGGCACGGCGTGGGGAGGGCGCCACCTGCGTGCCGATCAACGCCTGGATCTCGCCGACCATCGGGCGCTTTCCGTCGAGCGTCACCGTCACGGCCGTACCCGGAACCGGCTCGGACCGCTGGTCGAGGAACAGCCCGGAGGGGTCGGCCACGCACTCGATACCGTTGTCCTGCAGGACGAAACACCCGACCTCGTCGGCAGCGCCGAACCGGTTCTTGATGCCGCGGACCATCCGCAACGCGCTGTTGCGATCGCCTTCGAAGTGGAGCACGACGTCGACGAGGTGTTCGAGTGCGCGCGGACCGGCGATCGCCCCGTCCTTCGTCACATGGCCGACCAGGATCATCGCCACGCCCGGGCCCGACTTGGCGTAGCCGGTGAGTGCGGTCGTCACTGCCCGGACCTGCGTGACGCCGCCGGTCACCCCGTCCGAATCGGTGGTCGACAGGGTCTGTACCGAATCGATGATCACCAGGGAGGGCCGCACCTGCTCCAGGTGGGCAAGCACGCTGTGCACGTCGGATTCGGCGACAAGGTAGACGTCGTCGTGGGTGCAGTAGGTGCGTTCGGCCCGCATGCGGATCTGGCCGGGCGACTCCTCGCCGGACACATACAGTGCCCGGCGTCCCGAGCTGGCCCACCGATGAGCCACCTCGAGCAGCAGCGTCGATTTGCCGACACCCGGCTCGCCGGCTAGCAGTGTCACCGAGCCGGGGACGATGCCTCCACCGAGTACCCGGTCGAGTTCGCTGACCCCGGTGCGCAGATGCCTGGCACGGTCGGGGTCCACGGTGTTGATCGGCACCGCGGCCGATGCGGGGGCATGCGAACGCCGGGTGCCGTCGAGCGAGGACAGCACGGTGACCTCGGCGACCGTGCCCCATGTGCCGCAATCGGGGCAGCGGCCCACCCACTTCGCGGCGACATGCCGACATTCCGAGCAGCTGTACTGCGAACGCGGTCTAGAACCAGCCCTTGGCACGCCGTGACGGTACCCGGCCGGTGTGACAGTCCGCCGGAGGCACGCTTGGACTCCCTGCCCAGACCTGCTAAGACCCGCTCCGGCGCGGCGCGTGGCCGGCCGAAATCGGCACGGAAAGCGTCGTCTTGCCGGCCTTTTCAAAGGTGAACGTGAAGGGGTAGGACAGGCCGTTGCGGATCGGCTTGGTCAAGGCCACGGTGGCCTCCGACCCCGTGGCGGACTCGCTCCCGGAAGGCTTCTCGACGCCGTCGGGGACGCCGACACCCAGGCTGCCTCCGGCTGGCAGCGCGGTCGGTCCCGACACCTCGACCGATCCGACCTCGGATGTGATCCCCATAAGCCGGTCGTTGACCTCCGGTGAGTTGTTCACCGCGACGAAGACGAGGTCCACGTCGCTGCCCGACTCGAGCGCGTCGCCGTGCTCCACGGCCTGGATGTGGACATTGCGAAGCGCGATCGTCCCCACGGAGCCGGCCGTTCCGTTGACGGCGGGCTCCTGGGTGGCGACCTGCGACACCTGGCCGGCGCCGCAGCCGGCCAGCGCGGATGCCACGACCAGGCCGCCGGCGGCAATGCCGACCCGGGTGGTGGCCGCCCGGCGGGTATCAATACGGAACACGGGATGCCTCCTGCTCACGGCGGCCGCGGTAGCGCTGCCGGTTGTCAGCCACTTTTGTCAAACAGTAGTACGCAGCGTAGTAGTAGGCGTGCGTGGACGCTGGAGCAATGCCGTACGACTGCTGAGCACAGTCACTTCTTGCACGTTGCGGGCGGGTTGTCAACCCTGCATCTCCAGCCGTTGTGCCCCTGACCTGCACCGTTGATCGAACGCCTGTCAGGCGCCCGTGGTATCGTTGAAATCGTGAAAGGGGCTCGAATCTGATGATTTTCAAGGTCGGAGACACCGTCGTTTATCCACATCACGGTGCTGCGTTGATCGAGGCGATCGAAACCCGAACGATCAAGGGTGAACAGAAAGAGTATCTGGTATTGAAGGTCGCGCAGGGCGATCTGACGGTTCGGGTGCCCGCCGAGAATGCTGAGTACGTCGGAGTGCGAGATGTGGTTGGACAGGAGGGCTTGGACAAGGTCTTCCAGGTGCTGAGGGCTCCCCATACCGAGGAGCCGACGAACTGGTCGCGGCGGTACAAGGCGAACCTCGAGAAGTTGGCCTCGGGTGATGTCAACAAGGTCGCCGAGGTTGTTCGGGATTTGTGGCGCCGTGACCAGGAGCGCGGTCTGTCCGCCGGCGAGAAGCGCATGCTGGCAAAGGCCCGTCAGATTCTCGTGGGAGAACTCGCGCTTGCCGAGAACACCGACGATGCCAAGGCCGAGATCATCCTCGATGAGGTACTGGCCGCCGCGTCCTGATCCGGATGCATACCGTCGCCGTGGTCCCGGCCGCCGGGTCGGGGGAGCGATTGGCGGCCGGGGTACCCAAAGCGTTCGTTGAGCTGGATGGACGCACGTTGGTGGAGTGGGCCGTCGCAGGCCTGCGGTCCTCCGGCGCCGTCGACGACGTGGTGGTCGCGGTACCCGTCGGCCGAACCGATGAAGCGGTACGGCTCCTCGGTTCGACCGCCACTGTGGTGACGGGAGGCGCCGACCGTACCGCATCGGTGCGCCTTGCCCTGGATGCCGTCGGGACGGCGGATTTCGTCCTGGTACACGACGCCGCACGGCCCCTTACACCCCCCGGCTTGATCACCCGGATTGTCGATGCGCTGCGTACCGGCCACACCGCGGTAGTGCCCGGGCTGCCGCCCGCCGACACCATCAAAACCGTCGGCGCCGACGGCGTCGTGCTGGGCACCCCGGAACGGGCAGGTCTGCGGGCCGTTCAAACACCGCAGGGGTTCGTTGCCGAGGTGCTGCTGCGGGCCTACCAACGTGCGGGTGCCTCCCGGTCGACGACCTCTTTCACCGACGATGCCTCGATGATCGAGAGCTCCGGTGGACAGGTACAGGTGGTGGAAGGGGACCCGATGGCGTTCAAGATCACCACACCGATGGACCTGCTGCTCGCCAAGGCGTTGCTGAATGCCCGGTGACCTGCCCAGGGTCGGCCTGGGCACCGACGTTCATCCGATCGAACCCGGACGTCCATGCCACCTGCTCGGACTGGTTTTCGCCGACGCCGACGGCTGCGCGGGCCATTCCGATGGAGATGTGGCGGTGCATGCGCTGTGCGACGCGCTGCTTTCGGCCGCCGGTCTGGGCGACATGGGCGAGGTTTTCGGTGTCGGTGATCCACGCTGGGCCGGGGTGAGCGGAGCGCAGATGCTGACCCACGTCAAAGAGCTGTTGGCCCGGGCCGGCTATCGGGTCGGTAACGCGGCCGTGCAGGTCATCGGAAACCGGCCGAAGATCGGCCCACGCCGTCAGGAGGCGCAGCACGTGTTGTCGGCTCTGGTGGGTGCGCCCGTCTCGGTGTCGGCGACCACCACCGACGGGCTCGGATTGACCGGACGTGGTGAGGGTCTGGCCGCCACCGCCACCGCCCTCGTCATCGCCGATGCCCGGTCGGTCGGATAGGGCCGGTAGGCTGGCACGTCGTGACCGATCTGGGCGGCCTGCGGCTGTACGACACCATGACCGGTGCTGTACGTGACTTCGTCCCGGTGCGCCCCGGCCATGCCTCGATCTACCTGTGCGGTGCCACTGTGCAGGGGAAGCCGCACATCGGCCATGTGCGCAGTGGTGTTGCCTTCGACGTCCTGCGGCGCTGGCTGACCACAAAGGGATACGACGTCGCGTTCATCCGCAACGTCACCGACATCGACGACAAGATACTGGCCAAAGCCGCCGCCGCGGGCCGGCCCTGGTGGGAATGGTCGGCCACCCACGAACGGGCGTTCTCGACGGCCTACGATGCGCTCGGGGTGCTGCCGCCGTCATACGAACCGCGGGCGACCGGCCACATCACGCAGATCGTCGAGCTCATCGAGCGCCTGGTCGCGACCGGTCACGCGTACACCGGCGGGGGCGACGTCTACTTCGACGTGCTGAGCCTGCCCGAGTACGGAGCGCTGTCGGGCCACCGGATCGACGACGTCCACCAGGGCGAGGGGGTGGCTACCGGCAAGCGCGATCAGCGCGACTTCACCCTATGGAAGGGCGCCAAGCCGGGCGAGCCGTCGTGGCCGACCCCGTGGGGCCGGGGCCGTCCCGGTTGGCATTCCGAATGCGTCGCAATGGCGCATCAATACCTCGGTTCCGAGTTCGACATCCATTGCGGCGGAATGGATCTTGTTTTCCCGCACCACGAGAACGAGATCGCGCAGGCCCGGGCTGCCGGCGACGGATTCGCCCGGTTCTGGTTGCACAACGGCTGGGTCACCATGGCCGGCGAGAAGATGAGCAAGTCGCTGGGCAACGTGCTGTCGATTCCGGCCGTGTTGCAGCGGGTTCGGCCTGCCGAGCTGCGCTACTACCTCAGCAGCGCGCACTACCGGTCGATGCTGGAGTTCTCCGAGACGGCTCTGCAGGACGCGGCGAAGGCCTACACCGGTATCGAGGAGTTCCTGCACCGCGTGCGTACCCGGGTCGGCGCGGTGGACTCAGGCCGGTGGACCCCGCGATTCGCCGCCGCGCTCGACGACGACCTGTCGGTGCCGATCGCGCTGGCCGAGGTGCACAGTGCGCGTGCCGAGGGCAATCGCGCCCTGGACACCGGTGACCACGGCGCCGCGCTCGCCGCAGCCGGAGCCATCCGGGCCATGCTGGCGATCCTGGGCTGCGACCCACTCGACGAATGCTGGGAGTCCCGGGATGAAACGTCGGCCGCATTGGCGGCCATCGATGTGCTGACCCGATGGGCATTGGACGGCCGCGCCGAAGCCCGTGCGCAATGTGACTGGGCCCGCGCCGACCAGATCCGTGACCGGCTCAACGAGGCCGGCATCGAGGTCACCGACACCGCCGACGGTCCGCAGTGGTCGCTGGGCGAAGGACACGCCACCAGTGGCCGGTAATTCGCAGCGGCGGGGAGCGGTTCGCAAGGCCGGCACCAAGAAGGGGCCGGCGGTCGGCTCCGGTGGTGTCCGCCGGCACGGGCTCGAGGGCCGCGGCGCAACGCCGCCCGCGCATCTGCGGCCCAACCATCCCGCGGCCAAGCGGGCCGACAAGGCACCCCGGCACCAGCAGGGGCAGCAGGGCAGAAAGCAGGGGACGAAGCGGGCCGACGACACCGAGATCGTGTTGGGCCGTAACCCGGTGCTGGAATGTCTGCGCGCCGGGGTTCCGGCCACCGCCCTGTACGTCGCGATGGGCATCGACGCCGATGATCGGCTGACCGAATCCGTCATGCACGCAGCCGATTCCGGCATCGCGATCCTCGAGGTGGCACGGCTCGACCTGGACCGGATGAGCAAGAACGGACTGCACCAGGGCATCGCGTTACAGGTGCCGCCGTACCAATACGCCCACCCGGCGGACATGCTCCGCGACGCCACCGAGTCGGTTGGCCCTGCGCTGTTGGTTGCGCTCGACAACATCTCCGACCCGCGCAATCTGGGTGCGGTGGTGCGTTCGGTGGCGGCGTTCGGCGGTCATGGGGTTTTGCTTCCGCAGCGCCGCTCGGCGTCGGTGACCGCGGTGGCTTGGCGCACCAGTGCGGGCGCGGCCGCTCGGGTACCCATTGCGCGCGCGACCAATCTGAACCGGACGCTAAAAGAATGGGCCGGTACCGGACTTCAGGTTGTGGGTCTCGATGCAGTTGGCGACACCACCCTCGATGACCTGGATGGCTCCGGGCCGGTGGTGGTGGTGGTCGGCTCGGAGGGCAAGGGCCTTTCGAGGCTGGTCCGCGAGACCTGCGACGTCATCGTGTCGATCCCGATGGCCGGTCCGACCGAATCGCTCAACGCGTCGGTGGCGGCCGGTGTGGTGCTGGCCGAGATCGCCCGGCAGCGGCGCCGCTGAACGGCGGGCACGCCCGCCGCGGCACGGTGAGAAGTCCCAAAACGCTGAACTCGGTGACGCTGGTGGAAATGCCGTGACTGCCCAGCACCCGTCGCCACAGCAGGCTGGCCAGCAGGACAACCGAAAGGATCAGTACAAATGTCAAGCCCAGGGATCCTCGCGCCGCCACACCGTGGGCAACAGCAATGCGACACCGTCCCGCTCGGCCAGGCGGCGCAGCACCCGGATCGTGACGTCCAGATCGTCAGCGGCGAAGGGGAACGCGCGCAACGGCTTTGACAAGGGCCGGAAAAAGTCGTCCCAGTGGATGCCGACCACGGTGCGAGCACCAACCGCGCCGACCGTCTGGGCCCAGTATTCGGCGATGTAATCGTGCGGCCGCAAACCCAGTTGGCCCAGACCCAGGAAGACCACCTCGGCGCGTTGTCCGTCCAGCATTCCGGGCAGGTACCCGGCGCTGCCCTGGATCAAGCACCGACGGCCGCTCGGCGCGTGATGGATCAGGGTCGACCACGCCTGCCCGCACCTGTACGCCGAAGCCCTCACCGGCGGTCGCACGGGTTCGTCGACGGTGCCGGGGAACCGGTCCGGGGGGCAATGGTGCGACTCGATCAGGGTGACCTGCCACGGCCCGAAGTCCATCTGGCGGCCAGGGGTCGCCACGACGACCTGGCTCTCGGGCAGGCCGTGGCCGCGGGCCAGATTGGCCGCCGATTCACCCCCGACCAGGACCGCGCCGGTAAGTTCGGCCACCAGGGCGGAATCGAGCGCGTGGTCGTAGTGGGTGTGCACCGGCAACACGGCGGCCAGCGTGCGCACACCGGCACGGGTGAGGCAGCCGTACACGCGCGCCGGTGACGGGGCCACCTTGCCCAGAGCCACCCGCGCAAGACGCGGCCTGGTGAAGAACCCGTCGGTCATGATCGCGGACCGGCCGTCGGACAGCAGGATCGTGGCGACCCCCAGCCACGTCGCGGAAAGCGGCGCGCCCGGCGCGGCGACGGGCACCGAGAACATGTCCGCATAGCGTGTGAGCTCGGGGCGTCCGGTTTTGAGCCGCATCAGGTGAACGCCTCCAGTCGCACGCCGTCCGCGATCAGCCGATCACGCACCGCCCCGGCGATCTGGACGGCTCCGGGTGAATCTCCGTGTACGCAAACCGATTCCACGCGTATCGTCACCTCGCTTCCGTCCACCGCCGACACCCGTCCGGAGCCCACCATGCGCGCCACCCGCTCCGAGATGGCCGCGGCGTCGTCCAGCACGGCGCCCGGCTCCCGACGGGGTACCAGCGTGCCGTCGGCTCGATAGGCCCGATCCGCGAAGGCTTCGGCGACGGTGCGTAACCCCTGCGCCGTGGCGCGTTCGAAGAACGCCGACGCGGCCAGGCCGAGCACCGGCAGGCCGGGGTCGACGGCGTGAACCGCCTCGGCCACCGCCGAAGCCTGTGCCATGTCGCTGACGATCGCGTTGTACAGCGCGCCATGGGGTTTGACGTAGCTGACCCCGGTGCCGACGGAACGGGCGAGGGCCTGCAGGGCGCCGATCTGGTAGATGATGTCGGCAGTCAGATCCCGCGGCGACACGTCGATGAAGCGCCGGCCGAAACCGGCGAGATCGCGGTAGCCGACCTGCGCGCCGATCCGAACGCCGCGGGCCGCCGCCTGCGCACAGACGGCGCGCAATCCCGCAGGATCGCCCGCGTGAAACCCGCACGCCAGATTGGCGCTGGTGACGATATCGAGCATCGCCTCGTCGTCGCCGAGTCGCCACACGCCGAACCCCTCCCCGAGGTCGGCGTTGAGGTCCACGGCCGTCGGCGTGCCCATGGCCACCAGCCTAGGGCTACTGCAGGGGACGGCCGCCCAGGAGTTCGCCGATCCCGGCACGCCTGTGCCGGCGGCCGCGGCTAATGAAAACGGTTATCATTAACAGCGTGACATTGCGACTGCCGCCGCTGCGACCGGGGTCGCTGCGGCAGCCTGTCGCGGCCGGCATCGCGGCGGCCGTGTGGTGTCTGGCCGCATGCTCGCACGCTCAGGACACCGGCGCGAGCACCTCCGCCACCGGCGCATGCCCGGTGACACCAGTTCACGTCGTCGTGAGCGTCGACCAGTGGGGCGGCATCGTCGCCGAACTGGGCGGTGACTGCGCCCGGGTGAGGACGCTCCTGGCGAACTCGTCGGTCGACCCGCACGACTACGAGCCGACGCCTGCGGATGCGGCAGCGTTCCGGGACGCGCAACTGGTCGTCGTCAACGGGGCGGGGTACGACGAATGGGCCACCAAGATCGCCGCCGGTTCGTCGTCCGATGCTCCGCTGATCAGCGCTGCCACCGACAGCAATCATGACAATCCGCACGTCTGGTATGACCCGGCCGCGGTGACAGGTCTCGCCGACCGGGTCACCGCGGCGCTGGTGGAACTGGCTCCCGGGGCGGCAGGCTACTTCGCCGAACAGCGTGATGCGTTCGCCACAGCCTTACGGCCGTACCACACCGCGATCGACGCCATCCGGGCCGGCGCAGCGGGAAGGACATACGCCGCGACGGAGAACGTGTTCGACGACATGGCTTCCGCGGTGGGTCTGCAGAACCGGACCCCGCCGGGTTACGCCGTCGCGGCGCGCAACGGAACCGAACCGTCGCCCGCCGATCTGAACGCCTTCCTCGCTGTCCTGAAGGACAATGGTGTCGACGTCCTGATCTACAACACCCAGACCGAGGGTGCGCTGCCCCAGCAGCTTCGCGGGGTCGCGGAGGCGGCCGGGATTCCCGTGGTCGACGTGACCGAGACAGTTGCGCCGGGGTCGAAATCGTTTGAGGCTTGGCAGGTGAAACAGCTCGATGCGCTGGGCCGCGCTCTCGGTGTCGATGTCTGAGGCCGGCCCGGCGCTGGCATTCAGCGACGTCAGCGTGGTTCGGGGAGGCCGGTTGATCTGGTCGGAGGGAACTTTCGAGGTGCCCAGCGGCGGTATCACCGCTGTGATCGGATCGAACGGTTCGGGCAAGACCACGTTGTTGCAGGTCGTGTTGGGTCTTCTTCCGGTCGCCTCCGGCCGGGTCGAGGTGCTCGGCCGCCCGGCGGGCCAGGCCACCGCGGCGATCGGATACGTGCCGCAGAACTACGCCGCAGTGGCGGGTAACGCAATCCGCGCCTGTGACGCGGTGCGGCTCGGGCTGACCGGCAATCGCTGGGGATTCGCACGGGCTACCGCAGAGGAGCGGCGCCGCGTCGACGACATCCTCTCGGCGGTCGACGCGGCGCCGTTCGCCCGGCGCCGGCTCTCCCAGTTGTCGGGCGGGCAACGGCAGCGTGTCGCGATCGCCGAGGCGCTGATCGGCAGGCCACGGCTGCTGATTCTCGACGAGCCGCTGACCGCGCTGGACTTGCGCAATCAGCGAGAGATCGTCCTCCTGCTCGCCCGTATCCGCGACGAACTCGGCGTGACCATCCTGGTGGTCGCCCACGACCTCAACCCGTTGCTCGGGATACTCGACAGCGCCATCTACCTGCTCGACGGGCACGCCCACTTCGACTCGATGGACGAGGTGGTCAACGAGGAGCTGCTGAGTCACCTGTACGGCACCACCGTCGAGGTGGTGCACACCCCGCAGGGCGATCTGTACATGCGGAGCATCTGATGCGTATGAACTCGATAGCGCTTGGCTACCAAGGCGATTGGTGGGAGATTCTGACGTCGTCGTTCATGCGCAATGCGCTGGTCGGCGGAACCCTGGTGGCTGTGGCGGCCGGATTGATCGGCTTTTTCATCGTCGTTCGCAACAGTGCGTTCGCCGCCCATGCCCTGGCGCACATCGGCTTTCCCGGAGCTACCGGCGCGGTGCTGCTGGGCCTGCCGGTCGGAGTCGGGCTTGCGGTGTTCTGCATCGGCGGAGCCCTGGTGATCGGGACGTTGGGCAAACGGGCCGACGAACGCGAGGTCGCCACCGGCACGGTGCTGGCCGCGGCGACAGGCCTCGGGCTGTTCTTCAGCTCGCGAGCCACCCGCAGCAGCAGCACGGTGACCAACGTGCTGTTCGGCAACCTCCTCGCAGTGACGCATCAACAGTTGGTGACGTTCGCCCTCGGGGTGGTGCTGCTGGCCGCGGTGGTTTCGGTCGTCTACCGCCCGCTGATGTTCGCGTCGGTCAATCCCGCCGTCGCCGAAGCCAAGGGTGTGCCGGTGCGGGGTTTGTCGGTCGTGTTCATGGCGCTGCTCGGGCTGGCGGTCACGATGGCCGTGCAGGCTGTCGGGACACTGCTGCTTTTCGCCCTGGTCGTGACTCCGGCGGCAACGGCGATCATGCTGACCGCGCGACCGGTCGCTGCGATGGCAGTGTCGACGGCACTCTCGGTGGGCGCGGTATGGGCGGGGCTGGCGGTGTCGGCCATGTTCAACCTGCCGCCCAGCTTCGTGATCGTCACCGTTGTGAGCCTGGTCTGGTTCGTGGTGTGGCTGGGTGCACGGCGCACCGGGACAGATCGCAGGGCGTTCCCGTCGGTCCACGGCGCCGCGATAGACGGTTGAGTCGGATCCCGATCCGCTAACCTCAGGGATCATGTCCAGGACTCCGTGGCCGCGGCGACGGGCCACCCTGGCCTCGTTGGCCGCCGAGTTGAAGGTCTCGCGGACCACGATCTCCAATGCCTACAACCGGCCGGACCAGTTATCGGCGGACCTGCGCGAGCGCGTTTTCGCCACCGCGAAGCGGCTGGGTTACGCCGGCCCGGACCCGGTGGCCCGGTCGCTGCGCACCCGCAAAGCCGGCGCGGTCGGGTTGGTCATCACCGAGCCGCTGACCTACTCGTTCAGCGACCCGGCCGCCCTGAACTTCGTCGCCGGCCTGGCCGAGAGCTGCGAGGAGGCCGGACAGGGGTTGTTGTTGGTGGCCGTGGGCCCCGGCCGAAGTGTCGATGAGGGCTCGAACGCGGTTCTGTCCGCCGGTGTCGACGGGTTCGTCGTATACGCCGCCGCCACCGACGACCCGTACCTTCGCACGGTTTTGCAGCGTCACCTGCCGGTCGTGGTGGTCGATCAACCGGCCTGGGTGGCGGGGGCTTCGAGGATCGGCATCGACGACCGTGCGGCGATGCGCGAGCTGGCCGATTACGTCGTCGGCCTGGGTCACCGCGAGATCGGGTTGCTGACAATGCGTCTCGGTGACGACAGGGTCAGCGGCGCCCCGACCGCCCGGAGCGCCGACGCGGTCCGCGTCCGGGACACCCGGTTTCGGGTGCAGGCCGAACGTATCGGCGGCGTCCGCGACGCGATGGCGGCCGCGGGACTTTCCTGCGACGGACTCACCATTGTCGAGAGCGCCGACCATGGACCGGTGTCCGGGGGCGCAGCCGCAGAACTGGCGTTGACGGCCAATCCGCGGATCACCGCCCTGATGTGCACCGCCGACGTGCTCGCCCTGTCTGCGATGGACTATCTGCGGGCACGCGGAATCTACGTTCCGGGCCAGATGACCGTGACCGGATTCGACGGCATTCCCGACGCGGTGAAGCGGGGCTTGACCACGGTCGCCCAGCCCAGCGTCGAGAAGGGCCGGCGGGCCGGGCAGATGTTGCACAATCCGCCGAGATCCGGATTGCCCGCATTCGAGGTACTGCCGACCGAGCTGCTCCGCGGCAGGACTTCCGGGCCGCCGGTCTAGCCCGGCGGCGATGTTCGCGACAGCGCATCAGACTTTCGGCCAAGGCCCGGCGGTTGGGTCTGGCCCCTGATTCAGACCCTCCGGCGGCGCTCCTGCACGAGCAGCATCAGCGCCTCGGCGACAGCCGAGGGCGATGAAACCCGGTATTGCGCCGCGGTTTCGCCCGGTCCCACCTTGACCCCGACATCCGGCTGGTCGTGCAGTCGGCGGAATGCCTTCTCGTCAGTGACGTCGTCGCCGAAGTAGACCACCGCGGTGGCGTTCATGCGCCCGCGCATGATGTCGATCGCCTCGCCTTTGTCGGTGGTGATCACCGCAAACTCCAGCACAGCCTTGCCCTCGGTCAGCTGGGCGGGCCAGTCCGCGGCGGCCACCCGGGCGGCATCCAGAGCGGCGGCGGCGTCGTCGGGAGCCGCATTGCGGACGTGAAGTGCGACGCTGGCCGGCTTTGCCTCCACCGTCACACCCGGATGGCTCTCCGCGACACGCACAAGCGACTGCCGGATTCTGGCGAGCAGCGCGATGTCGATGTCGCGTCCGAATCCGGTGTCGAACTCGGCGCCGTGGCTGCCGATCAGGTGCACGCCGGCGGGGGCACCCGAAAGTTCGGCGAGGTCGCTGCGCGACCGACCCGAGATGAGGGCGACACTCGTGTCCGGCAGTTCAGCAAGCGCAGCAACGGCCGCAGAGGCCCGCGGAAGCGGCCGCGCGTCGGCTGGATGGTTGACGATGGGAGCCAGCGTGCCGTCGAAGTCCGATGCAACAAGAAGCCGGCGAACGCCCGCTGCCTCGGCCAGGGCGCGACAGAGCGCGGCAGGCAGGTCGCCCACCGTCAGTTCGTGAACGGGTCGCCGTTCCCGACGAGCAGCCTGACGGCCAGCTCCAGACGCTTGCTGACGTCGGTCGCCGACGCTCGCCGGGTGAGCCAGGCGAGCAGGTTGGACAACCACACGTCGGAGATCACCCGGGCGATGTGGTACTGGTCCTCGGTGGGGTTCGCCGTCGGCCATCGCCCGAGCGAACATGGAGTCGATGATCTTCTCGACGTGATCGACCTCCGCGGCGGCGGAAGCGTCGGCGAACACGTATGCGCGCGTCATCGCCTCGGTGAGCAGCGGGTTGCGTTGCATGGCCCGGTTCAGCTTGCTCACCATGAAGTTCAGGCGCTGGTACGAGGTACCGCCGGCCACCGGATTGCGGTCGGTCTTGGCGTCGATGCGTTCGAACTCGCGGCCCAGCGCCGATACCAGCAGGTGCACCTTCGACGGGAAATAGCGGTATAGGGTGCCGACCGCCACGTCGGCCCGATCGGCTACGGCGCGCATCTGCACGGCTTCGTACCCGCCCTTGGACGCAATCGCCAGCGCGGCATCGAGGATGCGCTTGCGGCGTTCCCGCTGAGCCTCGGAGCCGAGTTCGGATTCGGTCAGGACGGCGACGGCCAGGACCTCCCGCGGGGGCGGGCCGGGGTACCGGCCGGGCCCGGGATCGGCGGAGGGGTCATCCGCTGGGTTCGACATGAGCCGGGTAGCTCCTTCGTGTGGCGTACTTGATACAACGGTACGCAGGACGAATCAGGTTGGTCACCGCCGTGATCTCCCCGGGTCAACGCCCGTCCTGGCCTCCATGACGTTCGACTTCACTGTCGATTGCTGGCACTATTAGAACACGTTCTAGTGGGCTTTACGGGCCCACGTTTCCACACAATCTGAGGAGTCCGGTGTGTCTGGCTTAGCGGGAGCCGTTACCTCCGAGGAATTTGCCGCCCGCGAGCTGGTGCGTACCTGGGCGGCAGGGTCGGGTGCAATCGCCGCGGTTCGCGATGCCGACCACGGCGAGCCGGAATCATGGCGGCCGGTTTATGCCGGCCTTGCCGACCTGGGTTTGTTCGGGGTGGCGGTGGCCGAAGAGGCCGGCGGCGCCGGGGCGTCGGTCACCCACCTCTGCGCGATGCTCGACGAGGCAGCGGCTGCGCTGGTTCCCGGTCCGGTTGTCACCACTGCGCTGGCGACACTTCTCCTGGGGGATGGAACCCCTGAGCTCCTCGAAGCCCTGATGTCGGGCGAACGTACCGCCGGGTTCGCTCCAGACGCGAACGTCGCCGTTGCCGAGGGCCTGGTGTCCGGTGTCGCCGAGTACGTGCTGGGTGCGGTGGCCGGCGGTGTCGTGCTGTTTCCGGGGCCCGACGGCTGGCTGCTGGTGGACAGCGACCATTCCGGCGTCACGGTCCAGCCCCTGGCGGCCACGGACTTCTCCCGGCCGCTGGCCCGCGTGACCCTCGACGGTGCGCCTTTCACGGCGTTGCCGACTCCGCGCCGGCGGGTGGAGGACCTGACGGTCGCCGTCATGGCGGCGGAGGCGGCCGGTGTGGCGCGGTGGGCGCTGCAGACGGCGAATGACTACGCCAAGGTGCGCGAGCAGTTCGGCAAACCCATCGGCAGCTTCCAGGCGATCAAGCACATGTGCGCCGAGATGCTGCTGCGCTCGGAGCAGATCGCCGTGGCGGCGGCCGACGTCGCACAAGCGGCCGTCTCCGGCGACGAAGACCAGTTGTCGATCGCTGCGGCGGTCGCTGCGGCGATCGCCATCGATGCCGCCAAGGCAAATGCCAAGGACTGCATTCAGGTGCTCGGCGGAATCGGCATCACCTGGGAGCACGACGCCCATTTGTATCTGCGTCGCGCGTACGGGATTTCGCAGATGCTCGGCGGCCGGTCGGCCCGGCTTCGTCGGGTGGTGGCGCTGACCCGGGCGGCCGTGCGCCGAGACCTCGACGTCGACCTGAGTTCGGTGGAACGGTTCCGGCCCGATGTCGCCGCCGCGGTTGCGGCCGTAGCCGCCCTGCCGGTCGATCGGCGCCAGCCCGCGCTTGCCGAATCCGGGCTGCTCGCGCCGCACTGGCCGCGGCCGTACGGCCGCGGCGCCTCGCCGGCCGAACAGCTGCTGATCGATCAGGAGATGGCAGCCGGCGGGGTGGCGCGTCCGGACCTGGTCATCGGTTGGTGGGCGGCACCGACCATCCTCGAACACGGCACACCCCAGCAGGTGGACCGGTTCGTGCCCGCCACCTTGCGTGGTGACATCATCTGGTGCCAGTTGTTCAGCGAGCCCGGCGCGGGCTCGGATCTGGCGGCGCTGCGCATGAAGGCCGTTCGCGCGGACGGTGGCTGGAAACTGACCGGGCAAAAGGTATGGACGTCGGCCGCTCAGAAAGCACATTGGGGCGTCTGCCTGGCCAGGACGAACCCGGACGTCCCGAAACACAAAGGCATCACGTACTTCCTGGTCGACATGAAGTCGCCGGGCATCCTGGTCCGGCCCCTGCGCGAGATCACCGGCGACGAGCTGTTCAACGAGGTCTTTTTCGATGACGTGTTCGTGCCGGACGAGATGGTGGTCGGCGCCGTCGACGACGGCTGGCGGCTGGCGCGGACCACCCTTGCCAACGAGCGTGTCGCGATGGCGCACGGTACGGCACTGGGCAATCCGATGGAGGAGTTGCTGCGCACTGCCGGCGACCTCGATCCCGCCGATCAGGATCGGCTGGGCGCACTCATCGTGTCCGCGCAGGTGGGGTCGCTGCTCGACCAGCGCATCGCCCAACTGGCGGTCAGCGGCGCCGATCCCGGCCCGCAGGCCAGCGCGCGCAAGCTGATCGGTGTGCGTTACCGGCAGGCGCTGTCGGAGTTCCGGATGGAACTTGCCGACGGGGCCGGTGTGGTCGTCGACGACCGGGTATTCGACTTCCTCAACACACGCTGCCTGACGATCGCCGGGGGATCGGAGCAGATCCTGCTGACCCTCGCCGGCGAGCGGTTACTCGGCCTGCCGCGCTGACGCGCGGGGCCGTATCCGCGCGTCAGCTAAACGTGGTCTGAGCGCAGGCGGTCGGCGCCGCGAGGTTTACCCCGGCGTAGGCCACCCGGATGTTGGAGCAGACCATGAAGTCGGCGCCGGTGGCCGGCAGGCCGGTACTCCAGTCTCTGGGTGCTGAGCTGCCATCGGTCTGGAAGCGCTCAACCGGCCCCCCGCCGAAGTATGTGACGGAGATCTCCATGTTGTTGAGCGACTTGTACATCACCGACATCACGTTGCCGTTGTTGGCGCCTCTGTCCACCACCGGGGGGGTTCCGGACGGCGCGCTGTACTGGGCTTCCTGCCACACATCGCGTTTCGAGCTGCGCAGCGTGATGGTCTGCCGCGCCCAGGTCTCGCCGGGGAACCCGGTCAGCCCGCCCGGCGTCATCAGGCTGGCGCGGGTGTTGAAGTAGCACCTGCCCTCGGCGAGCACGCAGTTGGCGGTGACGTTCATGTTCAGCTGCGTGGCCGCATCGACTGCGATATTGGTATCGGCGCTGTCAAAGGCAGCCGATGCTGTGCCAGGTTGCGCAAGTGCCGCCGCCATCAACAGGGCAGCGGTTGCCGGGATCAGACGCTTCATCGTCCGAAGGTAACCGGTAACTTACTCGTCGTAGGTCACTTCGACCGAATTGGACCTCGGGCGGGCCTGGCAGGTCAGGATCAGCCCCTCGTCGAGGTCGGATTGTTCGAGAACGTCGTTGATCTCCATGTCGACTTCGCCGCTTTTCATCAGCACCGCGCAGGCGCCGCAGTGGCCTTCCCGGCAGGAGAACGGCGCGTCGAGGCCCCTGTCGAGGAGGACGTCGAGCAGCTTGGCGTTACGCGGCCAGCTCACCTCGTGGGTCTGGCCGTCCAGCGCGACCACCGCGGTGGCGGGTGGTTCATCGCTGTCGTCCTCGACGACGACCGCCGCGAACGGATCGGTTTCCAGTGACCGGAACACCTCGACGTGCACCTGTTTGGCCGGCACATCCAGTGACTCCAACGACTCCCGGGCGGCCGCCATGAACGGTCCCGGACCGCAGATGAACACCTCGCGGTCGGTGTACGGTGCCGCCAGACGCGCCAGTGCGGCCGCCGTCGGCAGGCCCTGCACGGACTCCAGCCAGTGCACCACAGAGAACCGGTCCGGGTATTTGGCGGCGAGTTCGCGCAGGACCGTGGCGAAGATCACCGAATTCTCGCCCCGGTTTCCGTAGATCAGCGTCACCTGGCCGCTGCCCTGTGACAGCGCCGACTTGCAGATCGCCATCATGGGGGTGACGCCACTGCCGGCGGCCATCAGCAAAAAGTCCGCGTCGAGGCTTTTGGGCACAAACGTGCCCGACGGTGCGAGCACGTGGATCTTCATGCCGGGATGGGCATGGTCACACAGCCAGTTGGAGGCATAGCCGTCGACGGTGCGCTTGACGGTGACGGCCAGCGCGTCGTCGTCGAACGGTGAACTGCACAGGGAGTAGCAACGCGCCACAGAACCGGTGCGGTCGCTGGGAATACGCAGTGTCAGGAACTGTCCCGGGGCGTAGCGCAGCCGCTCCGGCGGGATGTCGGCTCCGTCGGGGACCGAGAACACCAGTGACCGTGAATCGTCGGTTTCGGCGACGACTTCGGCCACCTGGAGTTCCAGCACGTGGCTGCCAAGAGGTTCGTCCGTCACAACTCGTCCCTTTCCGCATCCATAACTAGAACAGGTTACAGAAATGCGATACCGCAGGTCCAGCCGGTGGAGGAACCAGCTACTCGACACAAATCGTAACGTGTTCTAGTCTCTGTGTCAGGTTCCATCAGTCCCGCAGCCCCCTTGGAGACATTGCAGTGACGTCCATTCAACAGCGTGATGCGCAGTCGGTCCTAGCCGGTATCGACGAATTGTTGCCGACCGTGCGCGAGCGCGCCCAGGCCACTGAAGACCTGCGCCGGTTGCCCGTCGAGACCATCGAAGAGCTCGACGAGGTCGGGTTCTTCAAGCTTTTGCAGCCCGAGCAATGGGGTGGCTTGCAGTGCGATCCCACCATCTTCTACGAGGCCGTCCGCCGGCTGGCCAGCGCGTGCGGTTCAACCGGCTGGGTGGCCTCCATCCTCGGCGTGCACAACTGGCACCTCGCCCAGTTCGACCAGAAGGCCCAGGACGAGGTCTGGGGCGAGGACCCGACCGTGCGAGTGTCGTCGTCCTACGCGCCGATGGGCGCGGGCACCGTCGTCGACGGCGGCTACCTGGTCAGCGGCGCGTGGAACTGGTCCTCGGGCTGCGATCACGCCAACTGGGCGTTCTTGGGTGGCCCCGTGATCAAGGACGGCAAGCCCGTCGACTTCGGCAGCTTTCTGATCCCGCGCACCGAGTACCGCATCGACGACGTCTGGTACGTCGTCGGCCTGCGCGGCACCGGCAGCAACACCGTCGTCGTTGACAATGTGTTCGTGCCGCGGCACCGCTTCCTGTCCTACAAGCAGATGAACGACCACACCGCGGGCGGATTGCAGAACAACACCGCCCCGGTCTACCGGATGCCTTGGGGCACTGTGCACCCCAGCACGATCTCGGCCCCCATCGTCGGCATGGCCTACGGTGCCTACGCCGCACACGTCGAGCACCAGGGCAAGCGGGTGCGTGCCGCGTTCGCCGGGGAGCGGGCCAAGGACGACCCGTTCGCCAAGGTGCGCATCGCCGAGGCCGCGAGCGACATCGACGCCGCGTGGCGCCAGCTGATCGGCAACATCGGAGACGAGTACGCCCTGCTGACCGCGGACAAGGAGATCCCGTTCGAACTGCGGGCGCGGGCTCGCCGCGACCAGGTCCGCGCCACGGGCCGGGCGATTGCGTCGATCGACCGGCTGTTCGAAGCCTCGGGTGCCACCGCGCTGTCCAACGACGCACCCGTGCAACGCTTCTGGCGTGATGCCCACGCAGGGCGCGTGCACGCCGCCAACGACCCGGAGCGGGCGTACCTGATCTTCGGCAACCACGAGTTCGGCCTGCCGCCTCAGGACACGATGGTCTGATGTCTCCCACTGCTTCAGTGGCCGCTTCAAACGCCGCGCCCACCTTCGAATCCACGTCGCGCTACGCGCAGGTCGCCGACGACATGCGCTTGCATTACCACGACGCGGGGGATCCGGAGGCGCCGCCGGTGGTGCTGCTGCACGGCGGCGGCCCCGGCGCGTCGAGTTGGTCGAACTTCAGCCGCAATATCGCCGTGCTCGCCGAGCGGTTCCGCGTGCTGGCGGTGGACCAGCCCGGCTATGGCTACTCCGACAAGCACACCGAGCACGAGCAGTACAACCGCTACAGCGCGACCGCGTTGCGCAACCTGTTCGACCACCTCGGCATCGGACGCGCCGCGATGGTGGGCAATTCGCTGGGCGGCGGCACCGCGGTTCGGTTCGCGCTGGACAACCCCGACCGCGCGGGGCGACTGGTCCTGATGGGTCCGGGTGGTCTGAGCGTGAACCTGTTCGCGCCGGACCCCACCGAGGGTGTCAAGTTGCTCGGCAGGTTCACCGTCGAGCCCACGCGCGAGAACCTCGAGAAGTTCTTGCGCATCATGGTCTTCGACCAGAAGCTTGTGACGCCCGAGCTGATCGACGAGCGTTTTGCCATCGCCAGCCGGCCCGAGTCGCTGGCCGCCGCACGCGCGATGGGCAAGTCCTTCGCGGGTCCGGACTTCGAGCTCGGGATGATGTGGCGCGACGCGTACAAGCTGCGCCAGCGTGTGCTGCTGATCTGGGGCCGCGAGGACCGCGTCAACCCCATCGACGGTGCGCTGGTGGCTCTCAAGCAGATTCCGCGCGTCCAACTTCACGTCTTCGGGCAATGCGGGCACTGGGCGCAACTGGAGAAATTCGACGAATTCAACAAACTGACGATTGACTTCCTGGGAGGTGGGTCATGAGCATCCGTTCGCTGGGATACCTGCGTATCGAGACCACCGACATGGCCGCTTGGCGTGAGTTCGGCCTCAAGGTGCTCGGTATGGTCGAAGGCAAAGGCAGCCAGCCCGACGCCCTCTACCTGCGCATGGACGAATTCCCCGCCCGGCTCGTCATCGTTCCCGGTGAACGGGACAGGTTGCTGGAGTCTGGGTGGGAAACGGCCAACGCCGGCGCGCTGCAGGACATCCGCACCCGGCTGGACATCGAGGGCACCCCGTACAAGGAGGCGAGTGCCGCCCAGCTCGCGGACCGCCGAGTCGACGAGATGATCACCTTCTCCGACCCGTCCGGCAACACGCTGGAGGTGTTTCACGGGGTTGCGCTGGAGCACAGGCGGGTGGTCAGCCCGTACGGCCACAAGTTCGTCACCGGCGAGCAGGGTCTTGGCCATGTGGTGCTGACCACCAAAGACGACGCCGAGTCACTGCACTTCTACCGCGACGTGCTGGGGTTCCGGCTCCGTGACTCCATGCGTATGCCCCCGCAGCTGGTAGGCCGGCCCGCCGACGGCGCACCCGCCTGGCTGCGCTTCTTCGGGGTCAATCCGCGCCACCACAGCCTGGCCTTCTTGCCGCTGCCCACCCCCAGCGGCATCGTCCACCTCATGATCGAAGTTGAGGACAGCGACGATGTCGGGCTGTGCCTGGATCGGGCGTTGCGGCGCAATGTGCCGATGTCGGCATCGCTGGGCCGCCACGTCAACGACAAAATGCTGTCGTTCTACATGAAGACGCCTGGCGGCTTCGACGTCGAGTTCGGCTGTGAAGGGCTCGAGGTCGAAGACGACGACTGGGTGGCGCGGGAGAGCACCGCGATCAGCCTGTGGGGCCATGACTTCACGGTGGGACAGCGCGACAAGTGAGCACGGCAGGGATTGACCCGCGGACGTTCCGTCATGTGCTGGGTCAGTTCTGCACCGGGATCACGATCATCACCACCGTGCATGAGGGCGAGCCGGTCGGGTTCGCGTGTCAGTCGTTTGCCGCGCTGTCGCTGGAACCACCGCTGGTGCTGTTCTGCCCGACCAAGGTGTCACGATCCTGGAAGGCCATCGAGACCAGCGGGTACTTCTGCGTCAACGTGCTGACCGAGCATCAGAAGGACGTGTCGGCGCGGTTCGGGTCGAAGGAACCCGACAAATTCTCCGGAGTCGACTGGAACCCGGGAATTCTCGGCTCGCCGGTCCTGAAAGGTTCGTTGGCCCACATAGAGTGCACGGTGGCCTCGGTGCACGACGGCGGCGACCACTTCGTGGTTTTCGGCGCGGTGCAATCCCTTTCGGAGGTTCCCCGGGTCAAGCCGCGGCCGCTGCTGTTCTACCGTGGCGAGTACACCGGTATCGAGCCGGACAAGAACACCCCGGCGCAGTGGCGTGACGACCTGGAGGCATTCCTCACCGCCACCACATCCGACACCTGGTTGTGATTGAGGCCGCCTGCGGACCGGTAGCCACCTACGCACGAGGTGCGACTCGGTGAGTTCATCGACACCCGCCACCGGCTCGAACAGTTGCCGGTCGCCCACCTGCTGTCCGGCCACGGGTCACCCCGTCCACGCCGACACAACCGTCCGGCAGTAACAGCGCCGCTGACGACGATCGGGGCCGGATGCACGCGAGCGGGGAAACCGGGCTGTATTCAACCAAGAGGTTGACAAAGGGGCTGCACGGGGCAGACACTGGTAGTCTACCGGACGGTTGAGGAAACGATGACCGATCAGTTATCGAAAGTATTTGCCGCACTGAGCGATCCGATCCGCCGGGACATGGTTGCGCGGCTGGCGTTGGAGGATACGACGGTCAGCCAGCTGGCCGAACCCTACGCCGTGAGCATGCAGGCGGTGTCCAAACACGTCAAAGTGCTCGAGGACGCGGGCATGGTAACGCGCTCGCGGGCGGCCCAGACCCGCCCGGTTCATCTGCAGGCCGATGTCTTCGACCTCATGACCAAATGGATCGAGCGATACCGCCGACAGGCCGAGGATCGTTACCAACGCCTCGACACGGTGCTGGCGGCGATGAACGACGGCGCCCAACCCGGAACACGACGAAAGGAAAGGCATCATGACCGGCTTCAGCGAAGCAGTGATCGAGGCCGACAGCACGGTCCCGATCATCCGGATCACCCGTGACTTCCATGCCACGCCCACCCAGTTGCTCAAGGCGCACACCGACCCCGAACTCTTCCGCCGCTGGGTGGGGCCCAACGGCATGGAAACCAAGATCCTGGAGTGGGACGTCCGCGACGGTGGTTGTTGGCGCTACGTCGCCACCCGCGCCGGCGAGGAATTCGGCTTCCGGGGCTGCTTTCATACCGTGGCCGACGACAGGATCGTGCAGACCTTCACCTACGAAGGTATGTCCGACGAGGTCGCGCTCGAGACGCTGTGGTTTGAGGATCTTGGCGACGGCCGGACCCGCCTGCACGCGCAGTCGCTGGTCGACAGTTTCGAGGGCCGCGACGCCTGGCTGACATCTGGCATGGAAACCGGTGTGAACGAGGGCTACGCCAGACTGGACGAGCTACTCAGCTTGCGCCCGTAGCTGATCCAACTCGGATCCCGCTGATTCCTGCGTTGAATCGGTAGTGAGAGCGAGATTTCGGAAGCTTTTTCGCTCTCGGGACCATTTCGATTTCGGCGGGTCGCAGCGTGAGGTCAGTGTAGCCACGCACCCATTCGGCGCACCGCCTCGTCGACATCGGATGCCGGTCCAGCGAACGACAACCGCACGAACGAACCGCCGCGCGTGGTGTCGAAATCGATGCCCGGCGCAATGGCCACCCCGGTGTCCGCGAGCAGCTTCTCGCAGAACGACAGCGAGTCGCCGGTGAAGTCGGAGACGTCTGCGTAGGCGTAGAAAGCGCCGTCGGTGGGCGCGACCCGGTCAATGCCGATGCCGCGCAGGCCATTTAGCAGACGCTCACGATTGGCTCCGTAGTGCATCAGGTGCCCGTCGGCCTCGGCCAGCGATTCCGCTGAGAACGCGGCGACCGCCGCCCACTGGGGCAACACCGGCGGGCAGATGGTGAAGTTTCCGGTCAGGCAGTCGACCGCGCGGTGCAGCGGCTCGGGCACCAGCAACCAGCCCAGCCGCCAGCCCGTCATGGCGAAATACTTCGAGAAGCTGTTGACCACGACTGCGTCACGCGACGTCGTCCACGCGCAACTGGTTTGCGGCGCCCCGGGATATACCAGTCCGTGGTAGACCTCGTCGCTGATCAGGCGCACACCGGTCTCGGCGCACCACGACGCGATCGCGGCCAGCTCATGCGGCGGGATCACCGTCCCGGTGGGGTTGGCCGGGCTCGCGACGATCACTCCGTCGGGTAACGGGTCGATCTCGGCCAGCATCGCCGCGGTCGGCTGGAACCGGGTGTCCGGCCCGCACGGGATGTCGACGACCTGGCAGCCCAGCGCCGAAAGGATGTTGCGGTAGCAGGGATAGCCGGGGCTGGTGACGACGACCCGGTCGCCGGCGTCGAAGCAGGCCAGGAATGTCAGCAGGAAGCCGCCGGAGGAGCCCGTGGTCAGTACGACGTCGTCGGCGTCGACGGACAATCCGTGGGTGTGTGCGTAGGACGCGGCGATGACCTCGCGCAGCTCCGGTATGCCCAGCGCCGTTGTGTAACCGAGCTGGTCACGGGCCAACGCGGCGGCAGCCGCGGCCCGCACGGGGGCGGGCGCCCCGACGCTGGGCTGGCCGGCGGACAGGTTGACCAGGTCGCCGTGGGTGTGCTGGCGGTGCGCCGCGGCAAGCCAGACGTCCATGACGTAGAACGGCGGGATTCCGGCCCGCAGCGCGGTCTTCACCTGTCGAGACTACGTCGGCAGTTACGACGATTCGCCGCTCGGCCGGCACGGCCAGGGCGACGTCCTCCAGGCGCCGCAGGTACTGCGCGGGCTGCCCGAACAACAGCGAGCTGCCATGGGCACGTTTGAAATACAGCTGGATGTCGTGTTCGGCGGTGATCGCGATGCCGCCGTGGATCTGGACGGCCTCGGCGGCGATGTCGCGGAACGCCTCCGTCGCGGTGATGTGCGCCAGCGCCGCCGACGTGGCGCTGGGGTCGTTGACCGCTTCATCGACCACGGCACCGGCCACCTGCACCTTGACGTACATGTCGGCCATCCGGTGCTTGAGAGCCTGGAAACTGCCGATCGGCCGGCCGAACTGCACGCGTTCCTTGCTGTATTCAACGGTCAGTTCCAGGCATCGGGAGGCCGCGCCGATCTGCTCGGCGGCCAGCAGCAGGGCGCGCGGTGTCGGCCAGTCCGGGATCGGCGCCGATCCGCGCGGACGAGTCCGCGCGCATGCGGGCCAGTCGGCGTGTCGGGTCCATCGTGACCATCGGTGTCGCGGTGAACTTCGTCCACCGGGTCACTGCGCCGTCTTGCGCCGCGACGACGACGTCGGCGACGTCGCCGTTGAGCACGTAGTCCGGGTCGAACACCACGGCGCCTATCGACTGCCCGGCAGCCAGCGCCTCGAGCGTGTCGTTGTCAGCTTCGTCGGCGGCCAGCAGTGCGAGTTCGGCCAGCGTGGTGCCCAGCAGCGGCGTCGGCACCAGGCCGCGTCCGAGTTCGGTGAACACCGCCGCGGCATCGGCGAGTTCGCCGCCGGCGCCCCCGGCCTCCTCGGGCACCACCAGTGCGGCCGCACCCACCTGCTCGCACAGCATCTGCCAGAGATTCTCGTCATAGCCGCGCGGCGAATCCATCGCGGCCCGCACCGCTTCCGGGTGCGCATGTTTGGCCACCAGGTCGCGGACGGTCCGGGTGAGCAGGGCACGTTCTTGATTCTGGCCGGACATCTAGAGCGCCTCCAATACGGCTCGGCGGTGCGAGGCGGAATCTCCCCAGCTCGAGCGCAGCGCCTGGACCCGAAGCAACAGCAGGCCGAGGTCGTGCTCCTGGGTGAAACCGATTGCACCGTGGGTCTGCAGCGCAGACCGCGCGGCCAGCAGGGCGGCTTCGGCGGCGCCCACCTTGGCAGCGCTGACGTCGCGCCCGGCCGATGTGGCATCGGGCGAGCCCAGTGTGACGGCCGCGCCGTAGACCAGCGGACGTGCCAGTTCCAAGGCGATGTGGACGTCGGCGAGCTTGTGCTTGATGGCCTGGTAGGAGCCGATCACCCGGCCGAACTGGGTGCGCTGTTTGGCGTACTCGACCGAGGCGTCGAGCAGCGCCTGGCCCGCTCCCACCAGCTGCGCAGCGGTGGCCAGCACACCGAGCTGGATGGCCCGTGCGGTGTCGGACGGCGACGGTGTACCGGTTGCCGTGACGTCGAACAGCTTTCGGCTGGGATCGACCGTATCGCGGCCCTCTCCGGCTACTGCCTCGACGACCGTGCCGTCGCGGGCGAGCAGAACCAGGCCGGCGAAGTCGGCGTTCACAGCGCGTGGCTGCAGGGGAGGCGCCGCCACCGTCGCGATCAGTTCGCCGGCGGCCAGCGCCGCCGCCGTTCGGTCCCCGGTGTGCTACCGCCTGCCAGTAAAGCCGGCGCCACAGCGACGGATTCGGTGACCGGCCCGGGAACGCACCAGTAGCCCATCCGCTCGCAGGCGACCGCGAGATCGACCGGATGAGCGCCCGATCCCGTCGTGCTCCTCGGGGACCATCAGCGCGGTCACGCCGAGGTCGGCCAAGGTGGACCACACTTTCCGGCCCGGGCCGGTGTCACCCTCCGACCATGCCCGCACCGTGGCGGGCAGGTCTCCGGCACCCAGCGCCGCGTCGATGGCCGAGGCGAAGTCTCGCTGCTGTTCGTCGAGTTCGAAGTTCACTTTCCCCTGGCCTCCCTGGGCAGGCCCAGCAGCCGCTCGGCGATGATGTTGCGTTGAATCTCGTTGGTGCCGGCGTAGATCGGCCCGCCGAGCGCGAACAAATAGCCCTCGATCCAGGGGCCCGCCAGTTCGCCCTCGCTGCCGCACAG
Source organism: uncultured Actinomycetota bacterium (assembly GCA_963846905.1). Taxonomy (GTDB): domain Bacteria; phylum Actinomycetota; class Actinomycetes; order Mycobacteriales; family Mycobacteriaceae; genus Mycobacterium. The sequence continues at coordinate 14,625 of CAWJYB010000029.1, read as the reverse complement.
GTCGAGCGCGGTCTGGTGCAGCGCGACATCCAGTTCGGACCAGAACACCTTTGTGACCGACGACTCGGCGCCCAGCTCTCCGCCGCCTGAGACCCGGGTGACCGTCCCGAACGTCTGCAGCCGGTAGGCCTGTGCCTTGATCCAGGCATCCGCCACCTGGTCGGCGAACTGATCGCGAATGGTCTTGTCCGGCTGCGATTTCCACAGCTCGACCAGGCGCTGAGCGGGTGCGGTGAACCGCGCCGGGCTGCGCAGCGACATCCCGCGTTCGTTGCTCGACGTGCTCATCGCGGCCCGCCAACCGTCATTCGGCGTGCCGATGACGTCCTCGTCGGGAACGAAGACATCGTCGAGGAAGATCTCGCCGAACCCCGTGTCACCGCCGAGCTGGGCGATGGGTCGAACGGTGATGCCCTCGGCCTTCAGGTCGAACATGAGGTAGGTCAGGCCGTGGTGGCGCTGGGCCTGCGGGTCGGAGCGGAACAGTCCGAAAGCCCGGTCCCCGAACGGTGCCCGCGAACTCCAGATCTTCTGGCCGTTGAGCTTCCAGCCGCCGTCGACTTGGGTCGCGGTGGACCGCAGCGAGGCCAGATCGCTGCCCGACTCGGGTTCGGACCAGGCCTGCGCCCAGATCTCCTCGCCGCTGGCCATTTTCGGCAGTACCCGGTCCAGTTGCTCGGGGGTGCCGTGCGCGAACAGCGTCGGGGCCAGCATCGAGGTGCCGTTGGCGCTGGCGCGTCCGGGGGCGCCGGCATGAAAGTATTCCTCCTCGTAGACCACCCACTGCAGCAGGCTGGCGTCGCGGCCGCCGTACTTCTCCGGCCAGGTGATCACCGAAAGGCCGGCGTCGTAGAGGATCCTGTCCCAGCGGCGGTGCTGCTCGAAACCTTCCGCGCGGTCGTAGGATTCGGTCGGGAAGTTCGCCCGGTTGGCCGCGAGGAAGTCGCGGACCTCGGTGCGGAACTCCTCGGCTGAATCATCGAAGTCCAGGTCCATTCAGGCCCCTTCCCGTAGCTGTGGCTTGAGCACCTTGCCGCCGGCGTTGCGCGGCAGAACATCGAGGAACTCCACCGACCGCGGCACCTTGAAGTTGGCCAGGTGATCCCGCGAATAGCCGATGACGGCCTGCGCGTCGAGATCGGCGCCGGGCAACCGCACCACGAAAGCCTTGCCGACCTCGCCGAGCCGGTGGTCGGGAACCCCGATCACGGCGACTTCGGCGACACCGGGAAGGCGGGCCAGCACCTGCTCGATCTCTGCGGGATAGACGTTGAACCCCCCGCAGATGTACATGTCCTTCAACCGGTCGGTGATGCGCAGGTTGCCCCGGGCGTCGATGGTGCCGATGTCGCCGGTATGCAGCCAGCCGTCGGCGTCGATCGTGGCCGCGGTGGCGTCCGGGTCGTCGAGATAGCCCAGCATCACGTTGGGTCCGCGTAGCACCACCTCGCCCGGGCCGCCCGGGTCGCCGGCTGCCGAGTCGATGCGGACGCCCGCACGTGGTCGCCGCGGTGGCGAAGTCGTCCCAGGTTCCGTCCTGCCCGTCCAGCGGCACGCGCACGATGTGGCGCAGTGCCGGCAATTCCGAGCGATCCAGGTCGGCCACCCGGTCGGTGCCCAGGAACTCACCCATCGCGATCAGCAGCGGCATTGTGCGGCGGCCCGCCGGATCCTGTCATCGATGCTCCTCTGGGTTTTCCATTGCCCAGCTCCTCCGGGACCGTTCTGCACGGCGCGACGGTGTCCATCATCTCGCCCAGGCCACCGAAGCAAGTGCTTGGTAGGTTAGCCTACAGGGATGGAGGAGGTCCAAAAGTTCCGGGCGGAGGTCCGCGAGTGGCTGGCCGACAATCTGGTCGGCGAATTCGCAGCGCTCAAGGGTCTCGGCGGACCCGGTCGTGAGCACGAGGCGTTCGAGGAACGACGGGCGTGGAATCAGCACCTGGCCCAGGCCGGACTGACCTGCCTGGGCTGGCCGACCGAACACGGCGGCCGCGGGTTGTCGGTGGCACATCGGGTCGCGTTCTACGAGGAATACGCGCGCGCCGACGCGCCCGACAAGGTGAACCACTTCGGTGAGGAACTGCTCGGACCGACTCTGATCGCATTCGGCACGCCCGCGCAGCAGCAGCGGTTCCTGCCCCGAATCGTCGACGTCACCGAACTGTGGTGCCAGGGCTACTCCGAACCCAATGCGGGCAGCGATCTGGCGAACGTTTCGACCACGGCGGCCTTCGACGGCGAGCGTGAGCAGTGGCTCATCAATGGGCAGAAAGTGTGGACATCGCTGGCCCACTGGGCGCAGTGGTGCTTCGTGGTGGCCCGCACCGAGAAGGGCTCCAAGCGCCACGCCGGCCTGTCCTACCTGCTGGTACCGCTGGATCAGCCCGGCGTGCAGATACGGCCGATCGTCCAGCTGACCGGTGATTCGGAGTTCAACGAGGTCTTCTTCGACGACGCCCGCACCGACGCCGATCTGGTGGTCGGCGCACCCGGCGACGGGTGGCGGGTGGCGATGGGCACCCTGACCTTCGAACGCGGAGTCTCCACGCTCGGCCAGCAGATCCGTTATGCTCGTGAGCTTTCCGGCATCGTCGCAGTGGCCCGGAGAAACGGAGCCATCGACGATCCGGCAATCCGGGAGCGGCTCACCCGGGCCTGGGCGGGGCTGCGTGCCATGCGCTCGTACGCCCTGGCCACCATGGACGTCGAACGACCCGGCCAGGACAACGTGTCGAAACTCTTGTGGGCCAACTGGCATCGCGGGCTGGGCGAGCTGGCCATGGAAGTCCTGGGCAAGGACTCGCTGGTGTTGCGTGATGGGGACTTCGACGAATGGCAGCGGCTGTTCCTGTTCTCCCGTTCCGACACCATCTACGGCGGATCCAACGAGATCCAGCGCAACGTCATCGCCGAGCGCGTGCTCGGCCTGCCCCGGGAGGTGAAAGGTTGAGTCGGGCCACCAACAAGCTGGCGCAAGTGCCGAAAGAGGTTGACGGACACGGTCTGCTGACCGGCAAGGTCGTTGTCGTGACGGCCGCTGCCGGTACCGGGATCGGTTCGGCCACTGCGCGCCGTGCGCTGGCCGAGGGTGCCGATGTCGTGGTTTCCGATCACCATGAACGGCGGTTGGGTGAGACACGCGACCAGTTGCAGAGCTTGAATCTCGGACGGGTGGAGAGCGTGGTGTGCGACGTCACCTCCACCGCACAGGTCGACGCGCTGATCTCCTCCACCACGGCGCGGATGGGCCGGCTCGACGTCCTGGTCAACAACGCCGGACTCGGCGGCCAGACACCGGTCGTCGACATGACCGACGAAGAGTGGGACCGCGTCTTGAACGTGACGCTGACCTCGGTGATGCGGGCGACCCGTGCCGCGCTCGGCTACTTCCGCGCCGCCGGCCACGGCGGCGTCATCGTCAACAACGCCAGCGTATTGGGCTGGCGCGCACAGCATTCCCAGTCCCACTACGCGGCAGCCAAGGCCGGGGTGATGGCGCTGACCCGCTGCAGCGCCATCGAAGCCGTTGAGTACGGGGTGCGGATCAACGCCGTCTCCCCGAGCATCGCCCGACACAAGTTCCTGGAGAAGACCAGTTCGGCCGATCTGCTGGACCGGTTGTCCTCCGATGAGGCGTTCGGCCGCGCCGCCCAACCGTGGGAAGTGGCGGCCACCATCGCGTTCCTAGCCAGCGACTACTCCAGTTACCTCACCGGTGAAGTGATTTCCGTGTCGAGCCAGCACGCATAGCTGGGCCGTCCGGGCTGAACGGTACCGGCCCGCTCGGGCGGGCTGGCCGAGCAGTAGTGTCAGGGGACCAGACTCAACTCGCCATCGCGAGGCGGATGCGTCCAAAGCAAACCGCCCTCTCGATCAGATGATCGCCTGCTCCTTCAAGCCCGCGATCCGCGCCGCATCATAGCCCAGTTCGCCCAGTATCTCCGCGCTGTGCTCGCCGATCAGCGGCGGCGCGAGGCGGATCGTCGCAGGCGTCGCGCCCATGCCCGCCAGCGGGCTGCCGATCAGGTCGACCGATCCGGCGGCGGCCCACACATGCGGCGTCGTCGCGCGCAGGCCCCGGTGCTGTACCTGCGGATCGTCCCAGACCTCCGCCAGATCGTTATAGCGCGCGGCCGGGATGCCCACGCTATCGAACTTCGCCTGAAGCTCCTCCGTCGTGAACTGCCGGCTCCACACGTTGATGATGTCGATCAACTCCGCGCGATTGGTCTTGGCCCGCTTGGCGTTGGTGTCGAAGCGCGGGTCGGCGTAGAGTTCGGGCTGGCCCATCAACTCCGACATGCGCCGCCAGTGGACGTCGCTGCCGGCCGTAAGATACATCATGCCGTCGCGCGCATGGATGAGATCGGCGGGGCCGCCGCCGTTGCCGCCATTGCCCAGACGCGCCGGCTGGACGCCGTTGATGAGATAGTCCTGCATGATGTGGCTGACCATCGCCACGGAACTGTCGAGCAGCGCCATGTCGATATGCTGGCCCTCGCCCGTGCTGTTGCGATGGTTCATCGCGGCGAGGATCGCGATGGCGCTGTTGAGGCCGGTCACGAAATCGACCAGGCTGGGACCGGCCTTCAGCGGCCCCGCGCCGGGCTGGCCTTCGGGGATGCCGGTCACGGCCATCATGCCACCGCTCGCCTGGAACAACCCGTCGTAGCCCGCGCGCGCCGCCATCGGCCCAGTCTGGCCAAAGCCGGTGATCGAGCAGTAGATGAGGCGCGGATTGATCGCCTTCAGGCTCTCATAATCCAGCCCGAACCGCTTGAGGTCGCCGACCTTGTAATTCTCGATCAGGACGTCCGCGGTCTTGACCAGGGCACGCAGGATGTCCTGCCCCTCCGGCTTGGAGTGGTTGACCGTGATCGACCGCTTGTTGCGGTTCGACGCGGTGAAGAAGCTGGACTGGCGGAGGTCCTTGCCATCCTTGCCCTCGACCCAGGCAAGACCATAAGCGCGCCCTTCGTCACCGCTGCCCGGCCGCTCCACCTTGATGACGTCAGCGCCGAGGTCGCCCAGTATCTGCGCGCTGATCGGGCCGGCGAAGACGCGGGTCATGTCGATGACCCGGATACCCTCCAGGGCAAGCTGTGTCGTGCTCATGATCTCCTGCTGCTCATCCATTTCAAGTCGTGCTGCGCGCTATCATAGGTCCGTATCGAAGCGCCAGACGCTTTGCGTCCACCTATCGGTCGTGGTCGAGAACCGCGCGCGTGACCTCGCCCGCCTTCAGGGCCGTGGTCGCCTCCTCGATCCGGTCGATCGGCCAGACCGCGCTCACCTGGTCGCGCACGTTGATCCGGCCCGACCGGATGTCGGCGATGAGGCGCGGATAATCCCGGTCCGGGGAGGCTGAGCTGGAAAAGGACGCCCTGCGGGAGGTCGCGAAGGGAAAATTCTGAGCCCGGCTCGGTGCCGCCGATCGAGGGTGACGCCCCCAACGTGGTGCTGGGCGATCGACTTCCAGTTCGACTCCACCACCGACGGCAATATCAAGATCGCCTCGATGATCGACGAACACACCCGGGTCTCGCTGTTGAACATCGTCGAGCGTTCCATCACCGGCCAGCGGGTGGTCGACGAGCGTAACGGGGACTCGCCACCGCGGCGAAACCGATTTGGCCGGGGTGAAAGCCGTGAGCCTTCGTACCGGCGCACCTGCTGGGCGCAACCAGCTTCCCACCGGATTCCCTTAGGCCCGTTACCGAACGGCGAGAGGTGACATGACCTAGCAAGCGCTTGGTTGATAGCATCAACCGTATGGGGGCGCATTCTCCGGGCCAGCCGGCCAGCAGACGCGAGGAACTCCTCGCGCTCTCCGCCGCGATGTTCGCCGAGCGCGGCTTGCGCGCCACCACCGTCCGCGACATCGCCGATGCCGCCGGAATCCTCTCGGGCAGCCTCTATCACCACTTCTCCTCCAAGGAGGAGATGGTCGACGAAGTGCTGCGCATCTTCCTGGATTGGTTGTTCGTCCGGTACCAGCAGATCATCGACACCGAGCCCAACCCGCTGGAGCGGTTCAAGGGGCTGTTTATGGCCTCCTTCGAGGCCATCGAGAATCACCACGCCCAGGTCGTCATCTACCAGGACGAAGCCAAGCGACTGTCGGCACAGCCGCGGTTCGGCTATCTCGACGCGCGCAACCGCGAACAGCGCAAGATGTGGGTGGATGTGCTCAACCAGGGCATTGCCGAGGGTTGCTTCCGGCCGGATGCCGACGTCGACCTCGTCTATCGCTTCATCCGCGACACCACCTGGGTCTCGGTGCGCTGGTACCAGCCCGGCGGACCGCTGACCGCCGAGCAGGTGGGCGCGCAATACCTGGCGATCGTGCTGGGCGGTATCGCGAAAAGCTCTTAAAATGAAGCAAACTTGAAGGAGAGTCAACATGGCTGAGGCGTATGTCATCGAAGCTGTGCGTACCGCTGTCGGCAAGCGGAACGGGTCGCTTGCCGGGGTGCATCCCATCGATCTGGGTGCGATCGCCTGGCAGGGCCTGTTCGACCGCGTCGACGTCGACCCCGGCGCCGTCGATGACGTGATCGCCGGTTGCGTGGACGCCGTCGGCGGTCAGGCCGGCAACATCGGGCGGTTGTCGTGGCTGGCGGCCGGCTATCCCGAGGAGGTGCCGGGTGTGACCGTCGACCGGCAGTGCGGGTCGAGCCAGCAGGCCATTTCGTTCGGAGCGCAGGCGATCATGTCCGGAACTGCCGACCTGATACTGGCGGGCGGAATGCAGAACATGAGCCAGATCCCGATCTCCTCGGCGATGACTGTCGGCGAGCAGTTCGGCTTCACGTCGCCCACCAATGAATCCAAACTGTGGCGCAACCGCTATGGGGACCAGGAGATCTCGCAGTTCCGCGGGTCGGAGATGATCGCCGAGAAGTGGAACCTGTCGCGTGAGGAGATGGAGCGCTACGCGCTGACCAGCCACGAACGTGCGTTCGCCGCCATCGCCGGTGGGCACTTCGACAGTGAGGTCATCACCGTGGAGACCGAGCACGGCCCGTTCCGGGTGGACGAAGGCCCTCGCGAGTCTTCGCTGGAGAAGATGGCCGGACTGAAGACCCTTGTCAATGGGGGAGTGTTGACCGCGGCGATGGCCAGCCAGATCTCCGATGGCGCCAGTGCCGTGCTGTTGGCGTCCCAACAGGCCGTCAAGGACCACGGTCTTCGCCCGCGCGCCCGGATTCACCACGTCAGCACCCGCGGCGCCGACCCGGTTTTCATGCTTACCGGGCCGATCCCCGCGACGCGGTACGCCCTTGAAAAGACCGGACTTTCGATCGAAGACATCGACACGGTGGAGATCAACGAGGCATTCGCGCCGGTCGTCATGGCCTGGCTCAAGGAGATCAAGGCCGATCCGGACAAGGTCAACCCGAGCGGGGGAGCGATCGCGCTCGGCCATCCGCTGGGTGCCACCGGCGCCAAACTATTCACCACGATGCTCAATACGCTCGAGCGCATCGGTGGACGCTACGGCCTGCAGACCATGTGCGAGGGCGGCGGCACCGCGAACGTGACGATCATCGAACGGCTCTGACGGCGCCGAAGCGCAACCAGCCTTGACCAAACGCCTCGCGGACAGTGATCCGGAAACGCCGCTAAAACGCCTGCAGCCCTTCGGCCCGGAACACGGCACACGTCTCTTCGGCCAATTCGGCTGAGGGAGGTTGGGTGTCTTCGAGTGTGTAGTCGAGTCCGAGGCGTTGCCACTTGAACCGCCCCATCTGGTGAAACGGCAGTACTTCGACCCGCTCGACATTGCCCAGGCTCGCGGCGAACTGTGCTATCGGGCCGACGATGTCCTTGCTGTCGGTCAGCCCGGGCACCAACACGAAACGTACCCAGACCGGGATGTTGCGGGCCGCAAGGCGGCGTGCGAACTCCAGCGTCGGGCCCATGTCCTTACCCGTGAGATTGCGGTGCTCCGCGCCCCAGGATTTGAGGCCGAGAAGAATGAGGTCGAACTGGTCGAGGTCAGCGTCGGACAGCCGCTCATTGAGCCAGCCGTTGGTCTCGATGGCCGTGTGCACGCCCATGGCCTTCGTCGCCGCGCACAGTCGCACGACAAACCGGTCCTGCAACAGCGGTTCGCCGCCGCTGACGGTGAGCCCGCCGGACATCACCCGAACACCGTGCCGGTACTTGCGGACTCCCTCGACGGCGCGCTCCAGCGTGACCGGCATGCCGTTGGTCAGGCTCCAGGTGTCCGGGTTGTGGCAGTACCGGCATCGCCAGTGGCAACCGGCCATCCAGACCACGACTCGGATACCCGGCCCGTCCACCGCCGAGCCGGTGGTGAACGAGTGGACAAATCCCATGTCGCCGGTGTCGATCGAATGCTTGATCACCGACTCCTGTACGCCGCTGCTCTGGTTGAGCCTTAACTCGAAGGGAGTCTGAGCTTCCAGCGGCGGGGTCGGTGCCGGGGCGGCCATTGTTCTCAGCCGCCGTGGAACGTGCGGTTAACGACGTCCATCTGCTGCTCACGGGTCAGCCGGACAAAGTTGACGGCGTAGCCGGACACGCGGATCGTCAGCGATGGGTACTTCTCCGGGTGGTCCATCGCGTCCAGCAGCGTCTCGCGGTTGAGCACATTGATGTTCATGTGGTACCCGGTCGAGCCGAAGAAGGCGTCCAGCATGCCGCGGAGATTGGGTACTCGGTCCTGGGTAACTCGGCCCAGCCCCTCGGGGACGAGAGTGGTGGTCAACGAGATGCCGTCGGCAGCGTCACGATAAGGGATCTTGGCCACGGATGCGGCCGACGCGTGGATGCCGTGCGAGTCACGCCCGTGCATCGGGTTCGCGCCCGGGAGCGAACGGTTCACCCTGGCGTCTGCCGTCGGGGGTGTTGCCGGTGCTTTTGCCGTACACCACGTTGGACGTGATGGTCAGAACCGACTGGGTGTGAATGGCGTTGCGGTAGGTCGGGTACTTGCGCAGCTTGCCCATGAACGTCGACACCACCCAGGACGCCAGGTGGTCGACTCGGTTGTCGTTGTTCCCGAACTGCGGAAACTCGCCGTCGATCGCATAGTCGGTGATCAGCCCGGTGTCATCGCGGACGACCTTTACCTTTGCGTATTGGATGGCAGAAAGGCTGTCGGCGATCACGGACAACCCCGCGATTCCGAAAGCCATGGTCCGGACGGGGTTGTAGTCGTGCAGGGCCATCTCGATTCGCTCGTAGGCGTATTTGTCGTGCATGTAGTGGATGACGTTCATGGCGTTGACGTACACGCCGGCGAGCCAGTCCATCGTCTTCTCGAACCGGTCCAAGACGTCATCGAAGTCGAGTGTGTCACCGGCGACCGGAGCCGTCAGGGGTGCCACCTGCTTGCCCGTGAGTTCGTCGCGGCCACCGTTGATTGCGTACAGCAGGCATTTGGCCAGGTTCGCGCGGGCACCGAAGAACTGCATCTGTTTGCCCATCAGCATCGGCGACACACAACACGCCACCGCACCGTCGTCGCCCCACGATCGACGCATGATCTCGTCGTTCTCGAACTGGATGGAGCTGGTGTCGATCGCCACCTTGGCGGCGAAACTCCGGAAGCCGTCGGGAAGTTGCGGTGCGTACCAGATGGTCAGGTTCGGCTCCGGAGCCGGGCCGATGTTGTACAGGGTCTGCAGGAACCGGAAGCTGGTCTTGGTGACGAGCGATCTGCCGTCGTCGCCCATCCCGCCGATCGACTCGGTAACCCACGTCGGATCGCCGGCGAACAGCGCGTCGTACTCCGGTGTGCGCAGGAAGCGCACGATCCGCAGTTTGATGACGAAGTCGTCGACGATCTCCTGGACCATTTCCTCGGTGAGGGTGCCTGTCGAAAGGTCGCGCTGGAAATAGACGTCGAGGAACGTCGAGGTGCGGCCGAGCGACATCGCCGCACCGTTCTGCTCCTTGACCGCCGCCAGGTAGGCCAGGTACAGCCATTGCACGGCTTCGTGCGCAGTGCGGGCGGGACCTGAGAGGTCGAATCCGTAGCTCGCCGCCATCTGGAGCAGTTCCTTGAATGCACGAATCTGCTCGCTCAGTTCTTCGCGATCCCGGATGATGTCGTCGGTCGACATGGCCGAATCGAGGCTTTGCCTTTCTTTCTTCTTCTCTTCGATCAGCCGGTCGACTCCGTAGAGGGCAACGCGGCGGTAATCGCCGATGATCCGTCCGCGGCCGTAGGCGTCGGGCAGCCCGGTGAGGATATGGGAACTGCGGCAGGCCAGCACATCGGCGGTGTAGGCATCGAATACGCCCTCGTTGTGTGTCTTGCGGTACTTGGTGAACGTTTCCACGACGTGCGGGTCGGGTTCATACCCGTAGGTCTTCAGCGCGCTCAACACCATGCGGAACCCGCCGTTGGGCATGATCGCGCGCTTGAGCGGCGCTTCGGTCTGCAGACCGACGATGACCTCGGCGTCCTTGTCGATGTAACCGGGCCCATGAGCCGTTATCGAGCTAGGGATCTGTGAAACGTCGAGCACACCCTTTTTGCGCTCCTCGACGAACAACTCGGTCAGCTTCGCCCAGAGTTTCTTCGTGCGATCCGTCGCGGGTTCCAGGAATGACTCGTCGCCGTGATAGGGCTCGTAGTTCTGCTGGACGAAGTCCCGGACGTTGATCTCCTTCTGCCAGAGCCCGGGCGTGAAACCTTCCCACGCAGAGGTCGCAATCGGCTCGGCCATTGTTGTGCTCATCGTCCACATCCTCGCGGTATCCAAACGCCCAGTCGGGCCGAGTTTAGTCCCGTCCGAGCGCCGGTGCTCCGGGGGCCGCAGATGGCCGACAGATGAACATTTCCGCGCGGGTGGGTTCGTAGGATCGGCCGAAGCGAACCAGTTTTCGAGTCCGACGGGCGCGGTGAAGGTGGGCGGTCAGTCCTCGATGAGGCTGGACGCGGCCTGGAGGTGACGGACGGCGTCGTCCATGATCGATTCGATCAATTCCGCACATGACGGGAGGTCGTCGATGATGCCGGCCACCTGCCCCGACGCCAACACGCCCGCTTCGGTGTTGCCGTCGACCAGGCCGGCCCGAAGCAGCATCGGGGTGTTGGCGGCCATGACGACCTGTGACCAGGTCATGTCTTTCCCGTGCCGCATGGCGCGGCCGTCGTTGATCATCGACCGCCACGTCATGCCGCTCAGTTCCTTGAACTTCTGGGCGTTGAGCACGGCCGCTCCGAAGCCCCGGACGCGTGAACCGCTTTCCAGTTTCTCGACCAGGCCGGTGCGCAGTACCCGGTGCGGCATGCCGTCGACGCGCGTGGACACGACGGTCCCGTCCAGGCCGGCTTCGAGGTAACGCCGTTTGACCGCGTCCGGCACGGTCGAGTCGGACGTCAGGAGAAACCGGGTGCCCATTGCCACGCCCGCCGCACCGTAGGACAACGCCGCCGCGAGTCCGCGGCCGTCGAAGAACCCTCCAGCTGCCACCACCGGCATCCCGCTGCCGGCCGCGGCATCGAGCACCGAGGGCAGCAGCAGTGTGGTTGCCACCGGACCGGTGTGGCCGCCGCCCTCGCCGCCCTGAACGATGACGGCATCGGCACCCCACTCGGCGACCTTCTTGGCGTGCTTGGCCGCGCCCACCGACGGGATCACCACCACGGCGGCCTGCTTGAGCCGGGCGATCAGTTCGGGCTTGGGTGCCAGCGCGAACGACGCCACGTTGACGTTCTCGCGGATCAGCAGTTCGACCCGATCGCCTGCGTCCCCGGCGTCGGCACGGATATTGACGCCGAACGGCTTGTCGGTGGCCGCCTTGACCTTGGTGACCGCCGTCTGCAGCTCATCGAGCGTCATGGTCGCCGATGCCAGGATGCCCAGTCCGCCGGCATTGGAGGTCGCCGCCACCAATCGAGGGCCGGCCACCCAGCCCATCCCGGTCTGCACCACGGGGTGCTCGATGCCGACCAACTCGGTCAGCGGGGTCTTGATCCGGCTCATGCCCTCACCTCTTTGTCCAGCAGGGACTTGGGGTCGATCACTTCGCGGATCAGGCGTTGCTCCTCATCGGAGGGCAGCCGAGTCTTGCCGGCGTCGGCCAGCCCGTGTACCTCGAACGAGGTGTTCTCGGCCACCTCTTCGGGCTCCACACCGGGATGCAGCGACACCGCGCGCATGGTGCGGTCCGGACCGTTGAAGTCGAATACACCGAGGTTGGACACTACCCGGTAGACGTTGGCGAACCGGTAGGCGGGGTTGCCCGCGTCGACCTTGTCCCAGCCGATTCCGGAAACGATGTCGACGGCGTCGCAGAACACCCGCTTGGAGTGGTTGCCGACGAAGTAGCTGGTGGCGTGGTTGACGGTGTTGCCGGGCGCGCCGCGCACACCGAACATCTGCCGGGTCGGGTGCTGCACCGGGCCGAACGCCGACAGGTTCTGATTGCCGAAGCGGTCGATCTGGTTGGCGCCCATCACCACATGCCGCCGCCCCCAGGCCAGGGTCTCGAAGACCCGGCCGAACGGCATCCAGCCCTCGATCGCCGCGGCGGCGCCAATGGCCGGAGTGTCGGCGATCAACCGGGCCTCACCGTCGGTCAGCACGATGTCGGGGGAGAACGTCAGCCGGGCCAGCCGGGCGCCGACCGAGACGATGGTCGTCATCGGGCTCACCATGATCTCGCCCGCACCGCGAAACAATTCCGCGCAGGCGACGGCGCACACCTCTGCACGGCTGACCGAGATCATTTGGCACCTTCCTTTTGAGCCGGCTGTTGAGCCGACTGCGCCGCCGTGAATTCCCGCACCGCGGCCTGGTAGTCGGCCTCGCTGCCCGCCAGGTAGGTGGTCACGAATTCCTGCCAGCCCTCGTCGGTGCCGGCCGCCTCGGCGTAGTGCCGCTGGAATTTCTCGTCGCGGCGGTGGTCGGGCTCGTTGGTGGTGAAGTGTGCGCCGCCCGGCGCCTCCACGACGGAGTCGACCATCATCCGGTTGATCAACAGCGCCTGTGGCGGAACGGATTTCACCAGTTCCTCGGTGGAGACCACCTTTTCCACCGACAGCAACCGCTTTTCGGCCGACATCAGGAACAGGTCGTCGAAGTACGGATCGATTCCGGTATAGGCCGCGTTGCCCGATGCATCTCCGAGATTCAAGTGCACCAGCGCGACATCGAGATTCAGCGCGGGCATCGCAATGAGTTCCTCGTACCCGTCGCCTGTCGGGTACGGAGACTTCACGGTCTGGAGTTCGTCGCCCCAGAATGTACGCACGTCGCTGCCCAGCCCTGCCCGGATCGGCAGGAACGGCAGCCGCTGCGCGGCGGCCTGCAATCCGCACCGCAGCATGCCCTCGTCCATCTCGCGCGCCTCGATCGACCCACTGGTGCGCGCCCGGGCGAACCACGGGTCGTAGAACGGCGGCGAATCCAGTGACACGAAACCGTAGTAAACGCGTTTGACCTTGCCCGCCGAGCACAACAGTCCCAGATCCGGGCCGCCGTAGGTTACGACGGTCAGATCCGTGACGTCGGTGCGTAGCAGCGCGCGCACGAAGGCCATCGGCTTGCGTCGCGATCCCCATCCGCCGATGCCGATCGTCATGCCGCTCTCGATCGCCGCGACGGCATCGTCCAGGTGTCGTCGCGCTTGTCGCGCCTCGTGTCCCCAGTCGCTTCGCTCCTGCCCGCCGCTCATGCCTTTTCACCTTTTCCCGTGCCCGCGAACGCGTCACGGTGTTCGTCGGAGACGCCGGAGAGATTGAGTTCGAACGTGAACCCTTGTTCCATGCGATAGCTCGAGTTGACCCGCTGGACGTCGATCAGGTTCAGCGCCTCCTTGGCGGCCCGGATCACGCGGGTGTCCTTGGCGGCGATGGCACGTGCCACCCGTAACGCGGCCTCGTCCAGGTCGGTCCGCGGAACCACCTCGTGCACCGAACCGAAGTGGTGCAGTGTCTGCGGCATCCACGGTTGCCGCGGTGAAGAACAGCCGCCGCATCATGTGCTGGGGCACCAGCCGGGACAGGTGGGTCGCCGCACCGAGGGCGCCGCGTTCCACCTCGGGCAGGCCGAACTTGGCGTCGTCGGAAGCGACGATGACGTCGGCGTTGCCGACCAGGCCGATTCCGCCGCCGACGCAGAAGCCGTTGACCGCGGCGACCACCGGAACGGCGCATTCGTAGACCGCTCGGAATGCTTCGAAGCACCCGCGGTTCGCGTCGATCAGCGCGGTGAAGCCTTCGGTGCTTCTGCATTTCCTTGATGTCGACTCCGGCGTTGAAGCCGCGTCCTTCGGCTCGAAGGATCACCACGTGGGTGCTCTGGATCGCGTCCGGCGGCCGTGATCGCGTCGGCGAGGTCGAACCAGCCCCGTGAGGGGATGGCGTTGACGGGCGGGTAGTCGACGGTGACCGAGACGATGCCGGGTTCGACGGTCTTGGAGGAAATGGTCACAGAATTCTCCGATCGACGATGCTGGTCCTGGGGCACGGTTACCTAAGCAAGCACTTGCTTGGTACGCTAGCACGGTGACCGACAAGGCTGACAGCGTGAAATTGGGCGAACCTGTCGGACCTCCGGTGAACTTCGGGCTGAGCGCACGCGTAGTGCTGGTCACCGGCGGTGTGCGAGGGGTCGGCGCCGGTATCAGCGCAGT
>CAWJYB010000028.1:0-88986 GCA_963846905.1 uncultured Actinomycetota bacterium | reverse complement strand
GTGACTTCTGGCGACAGGTTGAATGTTGATCCCACGGTGGTAGCGGGGTCGTGTGAATCGTTGTCGGCGGCGGCGCGGCATCTGTTGGGCGAGTTGAAGTCGCTGGATGCCACTGTGTCGGGGATGCTGACCGGTTGGCAAGGAGCCTCCGGTGAGGCATACGGGCAGGCGTGGGGGCAGTGGTTGGCCGGTGCGCGCGAGGTGGAGTCGGCGTTGTCGACGATGGCCGGGTTGCTCGGCGACGCCGGCAATGCATATGCGCAGCGGGAGCAGGAATCGGCGGCCGGTTTGGGGGAATTAGGGCATGGCTGAAGCGTTTTCGGTGGACCCGGCGGCGTTGACCGATGCCCTGGAACGGACGGGCAGATTTCAGGGGTCTTCGCGGGCGTTGTTGGACGAGATCGAGTCCGCGGTGAAGAACCTGCATGTCAGTTGGCAGGGAGCGGCGGCTGTCGCACATGCGACGGCGCATCAGAAGTGGACCCATGGTGCGCAGCAGATGACGCAGGCGCTGACGGTGCTGCACCGGTCGGGCACCGCTGCGCATGACAATTACACGCAAGCCGCGGAAGCCAATACGAAGATGTGGTCGTCGCTGTGAGGCGATGGTGGCGCCGATAGTCGTCGATCCCTACGCGTTGTCCGGCGCGGGGGCGTCGGTGAGTGCGGTCGGGGACGGGTTGTCGGCGGCGGTTTCGGTGTTGGCCGGGTCGTTTGATGCCAACACCGGTGCGGATTCGGCGGGTGCGGTTTTCGGCCGGCAGTACGTCAGTGCGGCGGATGCCATTCTCAAGTCGGTCAGCGCGGGCGTCAACGCATGCCGCAATGTCGGCTATGGCATCGGGGTATCCGCGGCGAACTATTCACGGGCCGATGCTGATTCGGATATCAGCGGTCGCAGTCAGCCGCTGGCGTCCCCGCCGTGCCCTGCTCCGGTGTCAGCGCCGGGGTCGCCGAGCGTGCTAGGCGGTGGGGTGGCCACGCCGGCGTTGTGGTTTGTGGTGCAGGCTTTTGTCGGTGATCTGTGGCCCAGCGGGGATCCGGCAGGAATGCGGGAAGCGGCCGCGGCCTGGCGGGCGTTCGAGGTTTCGCTGCGTGACGCGGGCGTCGATGTGTCCCGGCCTGACAACACCATTGGCACCCAGCGGATCGGGGAGGTCGCCCAGATTCAAGGAGCACTGCGGGAGATCGGCACCGAGTTGTCGGAGGCGGCTTCGCAGTGCGAGCAGTTGGCGTCGGGGTTGGAGGGGTTCGCCGCCGGCGTGGAGCACACCCAGCAGGCGATTCGCGATCTTCTGGGTAAGTTGGGCTCGATCGGCGGCGTGATGGGCACGTTCTTCGAGTTCGTCAAGGGCCATGGTGAGGAGGAGTTTCACCGGATCGTCGCGGACATCAGGACCGTTCTGCACCACCTCGACACCGAGGCTGACGCCAAGAAGGAGTTGGTGGCGCAGGGTCTGGCCGCACTCGACAGCGGGGCGTTGCGACTGCAATCGTGGGCAGATCGGGAGTTCGTCGACGTCTTCGGTGAGCGGGTCGGCAACGCTATGGCAACTCAGTTCAACAACACCGTGGACAGTGCCGAGGGCGGCGTCCGGTGGCTGGCCTCGACCGCCGAGGGTGTCGCGGCCCTCGATCCGGCGCGCTTTGCCTATGACCCGGAGGGTGCCAAGCAGACGTGGCAGGGGCTGGCCGATTTCGCCAACGTGCTGAGCAATCCGGTCGGCGCCTATCAGGCCGATCCGGAGAAGATGCAAACGATTCTTGAAGGATTGGCCCGTACCGACGAGTGGAGCAAGGGCAGGCCGGCGCTCGCGTTGACTGAGAACGCGCTGGATCTGCTGACATTGGGCGTACCCGGTCTGGGAGAAGCGGGTGCTGCCGGGGACGCTGCCTCGGTGGCGGGTCGGGTATCGCGGGCCGGGCAGGTCGCCGATCAGGCCGGCGTGGCAGGGCAGGCAGCCGCCAAAGTCGGCGAGATCAGCCGGGGTGCAGGCGCTTCGACCAACATCGGCAAGGGCACTGCCGGGATCACCGAGAAACTCGACGGCATCGCCGCCAAACCCGTCGCCACAGAGCCGCCACCAGCCGGCGGACGTCCGGTTTCGCCGGACAAGCCTGCCGATCCGGTAGCGGCGTCGCTGACCAAACAACCTATGCGAGAAGGTGTTCCAGCGGGCGATTACCTTGGAACCAGGAGCCATGCATCGGCTGCGACGGAGGGAAGTTCCGGTGCTATCGGGCACCGCGGGCAGACCGATGCCGAATTGGCCGGTGGCGCGAACGGGCGCCACGTCGATGCGAGCAGGTCGAGCGGCGGAAATGAACACGTTTTCGTCGCTGATCACCCCCCGGGAACGGAACGTGCCCTGGATCAGCCTTGGGACATCCCACCGCTGCTCGAACGGGAGGTGCCATACGAAGCCGGGGGAATTCAGCCGGAGTATGTGGGTGAGCAGTACCCAGACGGCCCAATGGGCTCACCTGGTGTGCGCTACCTCAGCGAGGCAGATCGCGAGAGATTTCGTATCACCGTCCGTGATGGTCTGCTTTATGACCCGCGGGGCAACCTGTGCGACACGACCGGAGGCGTCTCAGCGTTTGGGCCCTACGATAGTGGGCGCGCCATCTTCGTGATGGACGAGCACGGGAACCTCTATGCATCGGGGCTCCAACGTTTCGGCCGTTTTCATCACTCGAGCCTGCTGGCAGGAGGCGAGGTGGCTGCCGCCGGCGAAATCGTTGTCAAGGATGGGAGGATTGAATTGGTGACCGACCGTAGCGGTCATTACCTGCCAGTCCGGTCGCAGATGCAGCAATTTCTCGACCAACTCGCAAGTCAGGGTGTCGAAGTCAACCCCAACCGCGTTACCTTCTTTATCTCACCCGAGGGGTGACCATGGCAAAAAATTGGCGCGAAGTGATAGATGCGGTGCTGTACGGCCTGATGTACACCGATGAGATCACCGCCGAGACCGTTGAGTGGAATGCCGACAGAGCCGTGCGGTACATCTACTTTGATCTCGGCCCCGAAGTGTATTACCGAGCGATTCATGATGGTCTGGAGTCGGGAGAGGCATTCAATCGCCGGTGGGTTCCCCAGTTCACCCAAGAGCAGGTGGCCGCGTTTCTACGGGCGATGGCGGCGCGGCTGGACGAAATGCGCCCCTGGCCCGAGCCGGCCTGCCGGCGACTTGATGACGACATGTGGTCGGAATTCGGGCACGCCGTCCCGATCGCCCTACTAGACGATTCGATCGCGGGCGTAATGGGCACGCTCCAACAGGCCTTCGGCCGGACAGGCGATGGGTCGAAAAACGAAGTCTTGATGCTTCGCCTCCAGACGGGCGAGGCGGTCGCCCTGCTGGGATCCCATGTCAGTGACGACCCGGTGACCTTGTTGACGGATGCGGGCGGTGATCCGGAAGAGGTGATCAAGCACTTCGTAACGGCCACCGGCTTCCCGGCTGAGAAGGTCACCCGGCTGTAGGTCTGACGCCGGCCACTGTTTGACACAGCGAAGAGTCGATCGAATCGCAGAGGTGGCTCGTTCATGAAGCAGATTCTGATCGCGTTCGATGTCGACGGCACGCTGCGGGACAACACGATCGCCGATCGGATCGTTGCCAACGAGCGGATCCGGACCCTCCTGATCGTGCTTGCCAGCATGAAGAACACCAAGATCATGGTGTGGTCGGGTGGAGGCGCGACCTACGCCCGACAGATCGCTGCGGCCATGGACATTCAGAAGTACGTTGATTTCTACGGCGACAAGGGATTCGGTGGGTATCAGGCCGATGGTCGCCCGATCTTCCACACCGACCTCAAGCCTGATATCGCCGTGGACGACATCCACGAGTGCGCCCTCGGTGCCCTGAATCTGGTCGTCGACGAGAAGGGTTTCACCCCCGGCTACCTCCCGCCGGACCAGCGGTAGATCACTTTCCCAGTTCGCCCGGTTACCACCACCAGCGAAATGCTGCGCACGCACCTCATCGCCCAGACGCGGCTCTCGCTGCGGGCCTCGACGATGGTGCGGGTCGAAGGCGTGTTGCGTGAGTTCGCCTGCTGGCTCGCGGTCAACGACCCCGAGGGCGGTTGCGTTGCTGATGTGCGCCCTGCGATAAGACCCGGGATCACTGTGACTGACATCACCTGTTCTGTGCGGTGTCGGCATGGCCGATCGTTCTGTCCAGGCGCCGGGGCGACGTTCGCAGTAGTATCGCCAGCGGTGCGGAGCCGGAGAATGGCTTCTCTGCGGTGTTCGGCCTCTTTCGGCGACACTGGCTCGGTGCTTCGGTGCCGAGGCTGAGGTGCCCAATCAGGTTTGGGGCCTGGCGCCCAGGGTGTCATGGAACAACGTATGTCGAAGTACGAGTTCCCGTGGGTCGCTCCATGGGTGAAATCCGAGTCTGTTCGTGACGTAGGCGAAGCCGATGCCGGTATCTGGATCGGCGAACCCGAATGAGCCACCGAGGCCGGGCGTTCCAAACGCTTTATCGGAGGAACCGAACCTGCACTGCGGAAAGGGTTTGAAATAGCCGAGGGAGAACACCGTATCGATGTGCATCACTTTGTCGCGCAATCCGTTAGTAGGTGGTACCGCGGGTAGGGCAAGTGCGTCAAGGGTGGTGGCGGCCAAGCCGAGATCTGACCCACCCGTTGCCGCGGATCCGTAGGCTTTGGCCACCGACCGCGCGGAACCGATTCCGTTGGAGGCCGGCATCTCGATGACCTGGACGTCTTCGCGGTTGTAGTCGTCTTGCGTCATCCCTTTGGGGATGATGAGGGCGCGCGCGCTGAGGCTGCGCGGATTGAGCACTGCTGCCACCAAGCGGACCGGCATCACGTTGAGGTGCAGCATCATCTCGGCCTGCGACCAGCCGTGCAGGTGCGCCACGCGGTCGCGATCCACCGACGCTGGCAAGCCGATGTGGAAGTCCAATCCTAGGGGTGTGGCCACCTCGTCGGCGAAGAACTGGCCAAGGGAACGCCCGGCGGGGTCGGCATGGCGAATTAGTTCGGATTCGTACCAGCCCAGCGTGACGGCGTGGTAGCCATGCCTGGACCCCGGGGTCCAAGCGGGGGCCTGTGCCGCGAGCATCGCCGAGAGCTTCGACCCGTCCAACAAATCGTCCAGCGTAGGCGTGGGATCAAGGGCAGGGAGCCCGGCTTGATGGGAAAGCAGCTGGCGCACGGTGATCGCCTCTTTCGAGGCTTGTGCGAACGCCGGCCAATACTCGGCCACCTCGGTGTCATAGGAGATCAGTCCCTGAGAGACGGCGACGGCTACTGCGAGCGCCGACATGCCTTTCGTGGTCGAGAACACCAGGACCAGGGTGTCTTGCTCCCACGGTGCTCTGGTGACCCCATTGCGGAAGCCGCCCCACAGATCAACGACTTTCACGCCGTCGCGGTAGACGACAACAGCGGCTCCAATCTCCTGACCACTGCTCAGGTTGCGGCGGAAGACGTCGGCGACCTTCCCATACCCCTCGTCAACGCCACCAGCCATCAGATCGGGTGGCATCTTGACCCTCAGGACCATGTCTTGCTCCGTCGCCGGCTAGGCTAGGCGGGACAAGCCACTGTTGCCCGCGTTGCGGGCGATCGTAGTCGCGTTGCGGTCGGCACAAACCGAAACGGCGCGTTCGCTGACGTCACTACTCTGTGCGGCGTCAGCGTGGTCCGATGACTTTCTGTCGTGCTCGTGGCAGGTGGGTGACGTCGACGTTCGGATCGGTGAGCGTGCGGAGCCGCTTGATCTCGTCGTGTTGGGCGGCGAGTTTGCGAGCGCGCGGGTTCGGAAGTCGGTGAGTTCGCCGATTGTGGTATTCGCTTGCGCCGGGCGGTGTCTTGAGCTTGTCGACCTCGGTGTTGAGTCGTTGGATCTGCGCCGTTTTCGGGTCGGGTGTCTGGGCCGCAGTTCTGCAGCTGCTGTCGCCGGTCTTCGAACTCGGTGCGCAGATGGGCGTAGGGGCGATTACCGTAGAAGGCGGTGCGGTCGACTCCGTCCTGGGTCCGGCCCGAGGAAGCCAATCCACTTCTCACGGGCTTTGGCGCCGGCCGCGCCGAACACCAGAAGCCGCGCGAATCATGTGTCAGGAATATCGGGTAGTAGACAGTCCATCCGCGTCATCGGGTCGCGGCGCATCATCATGGCCTTCGACCCGACATCCGATGATCCCGACCTGGTGCGCACCGTTGTCATGCTGCTGCGCACGGCTGTAGTCGCGGCCAGTACCCGCCGCGGCGCCGAGCAGCTGTCCACCGCCGAGGAGAAGAACGCCGAGGCGGTCGCCCAGCTGGACCGCATCGACGACATCAAGAAGGCCGCGGCGTCCATCCACAAGAGCGCCGAGAAAATCGAAACCAGCTGCACCACAGTCAGTTCCGGAATCAATCGGCTGCTGTCGAAGACCAAGTTGTCCGAGGCCCTGGCCGCCGTGGGCATCGGTTACGTTCATCACCGCGCGCTGGGGAATCCCAAGGACAACCGCGCCGGCTTCCGTGCCGGTGCCCCGGAGTCCCGTGCGAGGTACCGCGAGGTACTCGACAGCGCCGCGGCGACCGATGCTCTCGCCCACGTCTGCGAGCTCCTTGACGGGGGCGCCGTGGCGATCCTCTGCTTCGAACACAACCACACCGAATGCCACCGCAACATCGTTGTGCAGCGGCTCTTGGAAGCCCGTACCGACGCGGCCGTGGTGCATGTCTAGAACAGAGCGTCCTCAATCCTCGGGTACCAGACACCGAGAACGGAGAACGACCGCCGACGGCGGTTCTGGTTGCCGACGTAGAAGTGGACGTCGTTCTCGGGCGAGAGCATTTCGTCCCGCCACTTCTTGAGCATCATCGCCCTGCCACCGACATCGCCGTAGTCGCGCAGCCACCGTCTGCCCGCCTGCCCGGCCTACCCTCAACTCATCGTCCTGAACTGAACGGAACTGTATACAGGAGCGCTCCGACAACGCTGCGCAACTCATCTAGCTCCGGGTGTGCGACAGATTTGTAGGTAGGCCGGCGTTGATCTTGAATTGAGCGGCTGGCCTGTTGGTCAGGCGGTGGCGTGGGTGGTGGTCTGGTTGTGTGGGTGTGTCCAGATGTGGTCGAAGCGGCCGCTGGCCTGGTGGCAGCGCAGGGTGAGGATGGCGGTGGCGCCGGGGATGTTCCAGCGCATGCCGGAGAGTTTGAGGCGTTGACCGACGAGGGATTTGCAGCCGGCCTCGATGACGCCGGAGCCGACGAACAGGCCGTGGGCGCGGAAGTAGGCGTAGCGCATCCGGTGGGCGTTGGTCTTGAAGTACGGCAGTGCTTTTGCCGTCTCGTGGGCGGTGTCGTCGGGTAGCTGCGGCAGGAGTCTTTCGGTTTCGGTGACGAGGGTTTCGATGTTGCCGGCGGCGAGGTCGGCCAGGCGGGCGGCCGGCCAGGCGGGGTGGGTGTCGCCGAGTGTGCCGGTGAGCCCGGCGGCGAGGTCGTGCAGGTGTTCGCGGGCGTGGTAGAGGTCCACGATGGGGGTGGCCTCGGGTGCGATTGCGGTGGCCAGGTTCCAGATCCAGGGGGCGCCGTCGCCCAGGACGACGAGTTGGCGGATGGCATCGGCGCCGCGGCGGCGGGCCTCGGCCGCCACCAGGGTGGCGAACTGGTTGGCGGGGGCGAAGCTGGCCAGGTAGCTGGTCGAGTCCGGATCACGCACCGGTCGCCCGTCGTCGTCGATGCGGGTCTGGGTGAACAGGGCGGCGAGTTTGACCTCGCGGGTGCGGGCGCGCCGGTCGGCCGACTTGCCGGCGCGCCCGGCGACCGCGGCGGCCACCATCGGCACGCCGGTGCCGTCGACGGCGATGTAGAGCTTGTCCGGGGTGGGGCCGCGGTCAGCGGGTGCGGCCAGCACGCTCACCGTGCCGCGCACGATGGCGTCCGACTCGGCGGTCAGGCGTGCCGCGGCAGCGGCGCCGTCGGCCTCGGCGGAACGTTCGATCCGCTTGGGGGTCAACCGGATTCCGGCCAGTCGCGGCTCGCGCGTGCGCTCCGCCGCGCGCCGGTGATGCGGCGCAGTCCCGGCGACAGCGACGCGCCGGTGACGCCGAGCTCGTCGTCGCGGGGCGCGATCCCGTGTTCACAGTGGGCGCAGTGGTACCAGGCGCGGTGCACGGTGATGCGGCCCAGCACGGTGTCGAGGTGTTTGTCGCGGTATCCGACGAATTCGGCGTGATGCCCCTTGCCGCAGTCGATCCGCGGGCCGCGGTGCCCGGTGTCGGCGGCCAGCAGTTGGCCCAGCAGCGACGCACCCAGCTGGGTCATCGCGGTGCGGATCGCCAGCTCCACCGTCTGCAGGCCCGCGCCGGACCCCAGCGTGGCGGCAGCCAACGCAGTGAGCCGGTCTACCTCAGCGGCGAACTCCGCCGCGACCTGCGCGCAGAGCCCCTTTTTTCGTCCCCCGTCGGTGCGGCCGGGGGCGCCGTGGCCGCCGGATTGGGCGGGCGCGCCTCACAGATCTCCTCGTTGACCGCCACGATCTGCTCGCTCACTTCGGCGAAACGGTCGTAGTTGGCCAGCTCGGCGCGCACCTTGCCCACCTCCTGGGCCGACAGCTGCCGGCCCTTGGTGCCGCGGCCGGCTACGGTGCGCGTCCACAAATAGCGCGGCCCATGGCCGGGGTGATCCGGTTGCGCGCACGCACAGTTCGGCTTGCCGCAGCGACGGTAGTTCTCGCTGATCGAGCCCCGCCGGAAGTCACCGGTCGCGGCCAGCTGCTCATACAGTCGCGCCCGTCGCTGCTCCAGATCCTCCGGCGCGCCGTCGCCCACATCTCACTCCTATCTGGTTGTTATATACACAACCAGACTACGCCCGGACCAGCCCCAACCCACATCACCTACATTCGTGTCGCACACCCTCTAGCTCCGGGTCAGGTTCAACCGATCATACTTATCAAAAGTTATAACTCCATAGATTCACACTCGTTGATGTTCATAACAATGCATAATCGATGCCATGGACATCCGTGCCATCCTTGACGCCGGCGAGACGCTGACGACGGAGTTCAAGTCGACGATCAATGACAAAGAGCTGTCACGCGCGGTCGCCTGCCTCGCAAACGGTGACGGGGGCGTACTCCTAATCGGCGTCGAAGACGACGGGACTGTGGTCGGCGCTGCGCCGCGACACGGCGACCACACCGATCCCTCGCGAGTTGCCGCGTACCTACAGGCCAGCACTGAGCCCGCCCTTGCAGTCGACGTGAGTATTGAACAGGTCGAGGGCCATGAACTCATTCGCGTCGACATCCCTCGCGGGGACCCTGGCCCGATCGGCACCAAGCTCGGCGTGTTCACCCGGCGCGTGATCGATACGACCGGCAAGCCGGCCTGCATCCCGATGACCGCACACGAGATCGTAAGCATGGGCATGGTAATGCGGGGGCAGGACTTCGCCGCAGCCGCTGCCCGCGGAGCAAGTCTCGACGACTTGGACCCCAACGAATTCGACCGCTTCCGGCGCCTCTGTCGAGCCGCCGGTGACGACCTGGGTGAACTTTCTGACGCCGACATTCTCCGAGCGCTTGGACTCGTTCCGCTCAGCGATCCTCTAAGTCTCGGAGCAATCCTGCTATTCGGAACCCACGACGCCGTGGCTCGTTGGGTTCCCAACGCGGAGTTTCTCTTTCAAGATCTTCGCTCCGGTGACACCTCTGCCAACATCCGTATTGTTGGCCCACTGCTACGCGCAGCCGAAGCCTTGGGCGACCTCATCGATCGACGCAACAGCGTCACCGAACTCATGGTTGGAATGCATCGAGTAGAGGTCTCTCTCATCCCCTCCGTGACACGACGGGAAGCTGTCGCGAATGCTTTGGTACACCGCGACTATGCCGAGCTGGGACCCACCGCTGTGCAAATCACTGGCAGCGAGTTCGTCGTGTCGAACCCAGGCGGCTTCCCACCCGGGGTCACAACCGCCAACATTCTTGACCAGTCCCGGCCCCGCAGTCCGATACTCGCCGCCGCGTTCAAACGGGCTGGCCTCGTCGAACGCAGGGGTAAAGGCGTCAACGATATGTTCGAGCAACAGCTGCGCGCTGGCCGCGATGTCCCCGACTATTCCCGAAGCAACGCGGAGTCAGTCGTAGTCACCGTGCCGCTCGGAAATGCCGACCTGGACTTGGTGAGATTTCTTCTGACCTGGGAGAACCAGCACCAGCAGCCGCTGAGCCTGGACGAACTGCGCCTTGTCCACGAAGTGAAGTCGTCGGGGTCTGCCACGAGCCTGGAGGTCGCCGAGGCCCTCAATCTGATTCCGGGGACGACGAAGAGCACCCTCGGCCGACTCGTCGAATCAGGAATATTGGAAGCCCGTGGAGTGGGACGAAGCCGTAAGTTTCACCTCACCGCACGCTTCTACGACTTGGCCCAGGACCGCAGCGCCTATGTTCGTGTCAAAGGGGCTGACCCCCTTCAGCAGGAACGCATGGTCCTCGATTACGTGAGCGCCTACCGATCGATCAGTCGCAGCCAGGCCGCCCAGCTCTGCCAGACGACTCCCGTCCAAGCACGTGCAACGTTGAAGCGCCTCGTCGATGACGGGCGGCTCGCCCTGCAGGGAGAGCGTCGCGGGGCGCGCTACGTGCTCACCGACCCACAAAGCCTTTGAGTCGCTACTTCGTCGCCGTGGGGATCTGAAGTCGGAAGTCCCCACGCTCGTCACCGCAAGTTTCGAACCCGCATACCACCCCAAACACAAAGGTCACGAACCCAAAAGAGTTCGTGACCTTATGCGTCGCAGTTCGTAGAACCGCTCGCTGTGGGCGAAGGGGGACTTGAACCCCCACGTCCCGAAGGACACTGGCACCTGAAGCCAGCGCGTCTGCCATTCCGCCACTCGCCCGAATGACCGAGGCAGCCTATCACGCCGGCCGCCACCTCTCACACCGCGCTGGCGTCGCCGGTCGCTCCGAAACAGCAGTCTGACCTGGTCTAACGCGATACCCGGGGTTACCGTGCTGCCACTTGGGTCCCTCGGCCCGATACCATGCAGGTGAAACAACACGGCGACGCGACACGCGGCGAGATATCCGCCGGGTGCGCGGATTACCAAAGTAGGCGGTGACATGGGTTTGGTCGAGCGGTTCGAGCGCAAGCTGGAATCCACGGTCGAAGACGCCGTCGCCCGGGTGTTCGGCGGTTCGGTGGTTCCCCGAGACATCGAAGCCGCGCTGCGCCGGGAAGCCACCGACCAGGTGCGCACGCTGCAAGGCGGGCGCCGATTGGTACCAAATGAATATGTCGTCACCCTCAGCGTGCACGACCACGAGAAAGTCCTTGCAGATCCTGATCTCACATCGGACACGTTTGCCAAACATCTCGAGGGATATATCGGCGATCAAGGGTGGCAAACGTATGGTGATGTGGTCGTCAGATTCGAGCAGTCGCCGGTCCTGCACACCGGCCAGGTCCGCGCGCGCAGCGTGGTGAACCCCGATGCCTCCTCCGGACCGCAAGCCGCCACCCCTACCAGAAACACCGACGATCCCGCTCAACGACAATCACAGCGGGCGTTGACCGCAGAACCAGGAGTACCACCGATGAGCGACAACCCGACCTACCGCCAGGGTCAGGACCGGCCCAGTGACGACTACTACGACGAGCGCTATGCCGGCCGGCCCCAGGAGGATGCCCGCGGCGGTCGGGATCCACGGGGTTACGGTCAGGGCGGCTATCCGCAGCCAGACCCGAACTACCCGCCGCGGCAGGGCTATCCCGACCAAGGCAACTACCCGCCGGGCTACGATCAGCGCCCTCCGGCCGGATACGGCGCCCCGCCCGGCTACGACCAGGGCTACCGGCAGGGTCCAGGCGGCTACGGCCCTCCCCCCGGCTATGACTACGGCAGGCCTCCCGGGCCGCGTCCCGACGACTACGGCCGTCCGCCCTACCCGGACCAGGGCTACAACGCCCCGCCCCCGTACGGACGCCAGGACTACGCCCAGCCGCCCCAGCATGACTACGGCCGCTACTCGGACGCGCCGGGCTACGCCGAGTCGGGGCGCGGTGATTACGACTACGGTCAACCGCCCACGCAGGGTGGCTACGGAGACTATGGGCAAGGTGAGTATCGGCCGTCCGGCGGGGCCACCGTGATGATCCTGCAGTTAGACGACGGCAGCGGCCGCACCTACCAGCTGCGGGAGGGCGCCAACGTCGTCGGCCGAGGTCAGGACGCGCAATTCCGGCTTCCCGACACCGGCGTGTCACGACGGCACCTCGAGATCCGCTGGGACGGGCAGGTCGCACTGTTGTCGGATCTCAATTCCACCAACGGCACCACCGTCAACAACGCTCCGGTCCAGGAATGGCAGCTAGCTGACGGCGATGTGATCCGGCTGGGCCACTCCGAAATCGTCGTCCGCATTCACTGAGATCCCTTCGGAACCTGCCGGTAGCCGGGGCGAAGCTGGCGCGCTTCCCCTCGCGCCGGTGGTCGCCACAGTATCGTGACGTTGCCACGAGGCTCCGGCAGGACGGGAAGGACGGCAGATGCAGGGACTGGTTCTGCAGCTGTCGCGCGCCGGGTTTCTGCTGCTGCTGTGGGTCTTCATCTGGGCGGTGCTGCGAGTTCTTCGGACCGACATCTATGCACCCACTGAGGCGGTGATGGTGCGTCGCGGTCTGGCGCTCCGGGGCACCCTGCTGCCCAAAAGGCAACGCCGGACCACACCCCGTTACCTCGTGGTCACTGCGGGAACGCTGGCGGGCACGCGCATCACCCTGGGTACCCAGCCGGTGGTCGTCGGTCGCGCCGACGACTCCACCCTGGTGCTCACCGACGACTACGCCTCCACGCGCCACGCGCGCCTGTCACAGCGCGGATCGGAGTGGTACGTCGAGGATCTAGGATCGACCAACGGTACTTACCTTGACAGGTCGAAAGTGACGACGGCAGTACGAGTTCCGATTGGCACGCCGGTACGTATCGGCAAGACGGCGATCGAGTTGCGCCCGTGACCCTTGTCCTGCGTTATTCAGCTCGTAGCGATCGCGGGCTGGTCCGCGCCAACAACGAAGACTCGGTCTATGCCGGGCCCCGGCTGCTGGCGTTGGCCGATGGTATGGGCGGACACGCCGCCGGCGAGGTCGCCTCTCAGCTGGTGATCGCGGCGCTGGCACACCTGGACGACGACGAGCCCGGCGGCGATCTGCTGAGCAAGCTCGACTCCGCCGTCCACGACGGCAACGCTGCCATCGCCGCACACGTCGAAGCCGAGCCCGAGCTCGAGGGCATGGGCACCACGCTGACCGCGATCCTGTTCGCAGGCAATCGACTCGGGCTCGTCCACATCGGCGACTCGCGCGGCTACCTGCTGCGCAACGGCGAGCTCGCGCAGATCACCAAGGACGACACCTTTGTCCAGACCCTTGTGGACGAGGGCCGGATCACGGCCGAAGAGGCGCACAGCCACCCGCAGCGTTCCCTGATCATGCGAGCGCTGACCGGCCACGAGGTGGAGCCCACTCTCATCATGCGGGAAGCGCGTGCCGGTGACCGCTACCTGCTGTGCTCGGATGGACTGTCGGACCCGGTCAGCCAGGAGACGATCCTCGAGGCCCTGCAGATCGAGGACGTGAGCCAAAGCGCCGACCGCCTGATCGAACTGGCATTGCGCGGCGGCGGCCCGGACAACGTCACCGTGGTGGTAGCCGACGTCGTCGACTTCGACTACGGACAGACCCAGCCGATCCTGGCCGGGGCGGTTTCGGGTCGCGACGACGAGCGGGAGGCTCCCCCCAACACCGCCGCCGGCCGTGCATCGGCTATCAGCCCGCGCAGTGGTACGGCCAAACGTGTCGTGCACCAGCCGGAAGGGGCAGCCGCCAAACCTCGATCTCGGCGCCGGATGTTCTTCGCGGCCGGGCTTGCCGTGCTGTTGGTGTTCGCCGCCCTGGTGGTCGGCCACGGAATCGTCCGCAGCAACTACTACGTCGCCGCACACGACGGCACCGTCTCGATCATGCGCGGAATCTCAGGATCGATCCTCGGCATCCCGATGCAAAGTCCGTATCTGCTCGGCTGCCTCAACGGCCGCAACGAACTCTCGCAGATCAGTTACGGCCAACCGGTGGACAACCTCGACTGCCGGCTGATGCAGGTCCGGGACCTGCGTCCATCCGAACGCGCGCAGGTCACGGCGGGCCTGCCGGGAGGAACCCTCGACAAAGCGATCGAACAGTTGCGCGAGCTGGCCCGCACCTCGCTTCTACCGCTCTGCCCACCGCCCGCACCGCCGGAACCCTCAACGTCCGTTGAGATTCCAACGTTCGGTCCGGCTCCCGGGCCAGTTGAGACCTCAGCGCCCGTCGACGCTCCGGTGCTTGGCCCAGCTCCAGGGCCAGTCGAAACTCCGGCGCCCGTCGTCGCCCCCCGAACGTCCATGCCGCCTGCAGCGCCGACCACCTCGGCCGACCACGCCACCGCAGCCGCGACCACGTCCGCGGCCTCACCGACGACCACCACCACTACGAACACCGCCGCCAGCACAACCGCCGACACCACCACCAGCGCCCCTCCCCCGCCCTCGACAGTCACCGCGCTGTCGCCGCCACCACCGAAGCCGGGGACCGACTGCCGGGCGGCGGCATGACCACCGCACCGCAGTCGCCGGTGGCACTGACGCCACCGCTGCCCCACCGGCGCAACACGGAACTGCTGTTGTTGGGCTTCGCCGCCATGATCACCACGGTGGCACTACTGATCGTGGAGGCCAACCAGGAGCAGGGCCTGTCGCCGGATCTGCTCGGTTTCACCGCGACCTTCCTCGCGCTGTTCACCGGTGCCCATCTGGCGGTCCGTCGCTTCGCGCCGTACGCCGACCCGCTGCTGCTGCCGGTGGTGGCGCTGCTCAACGGGCTCGGGCTGGTGATGATTCACCGGCTGGACCTGGCCAGCGGCGGTGGCGACTCGGGTTCCCGGCCAAGTGCCGGCCAGCAAATGCTGTGGACCTTCGTCGGAGTCATCGCGTTCACGGCGGTGGTGATCCTCCTCAAGGACCACCGCCAGCTCGCCCGATACGGGTATATATGCGGCCTGTCCGGCCTGATCCTGCTGGCCGTCCCGGCGCTCCTGCCGTCGAGGTTCAGCGAGGCGGGCGGCGCCAAGATCTGGATTCGATTCCCCGGCTTCTCCATCCAGCCCGCCGAGTTCTCCAAAATCCTGTTGCTGATCTTCTTCGCGTCGGTGCTGGTGTCCAAACGCGATCTGTTCGCCACCGCGGGCAAGCACGTGCTGGGCTTGGACTTGCCGCGTCCTCGCGACCTCGCTCCCCTGCTGGCGGCGTGGGTCATCTCGGTCGGCGTGATGGTTTTCGAGAAGGACCTGGGGACCTCGCTGCTGCTGTACGCATCGTTCTTGGTGATGGTGTATATCGCCACGGAGCGGTTGAGCTGGGTGGTCATCGGCATGGCGCTGTTCGCCGCCGGAGGTGTTGCGGCGTATTACCTGTTCGGACACGTCCGGGTTCGTGTGCAGACCTGGCTGGATCCGTTCGCCGATCCCGACGGTGCCGGCTACCAGATGGTGCAATCGTTGTTCAGCTTCGCGACCGGAGGGGTTTTCGGCGCCGGGCTGGGCAACGGACAACCCGGCACGGTTCCCGCGGCGTCGACCGATTTCATCATCGCAGCGATCGGTGAGGAGCTCGGCCTGGTCGGATTGGCCGGGGTGCTGATGCTGTACACGATCGTCGTGATCCGCGGCATGCGCACCGCGATCGCGGTGCGTGACAGCTTCGGCAAGCTGCTGGCCGCCGGGCTCTCGTCCACCCTGGCGATCCAGTTGTTCATCGTGGTGGGCGGGGTCACCAAGCTCATTCCGCTCACCGGGCTGACCACACCGTGGATGTCCTACGGCGGTTCGTCGCTGCTGGCGAACTACGTGCTGCTGGCGCTGTTGGTTCGTATCAGCCACGCGGCGCGGCGGCCTATCGTCACCGGGCCGGTCCCGCAACAGCCGATCGCTTCGGCCGGCACCGAGGTGATCGCGAAGGTATGAACACCTCTCTGCGGCGGATTTCCGTGACCGTCATGGCACTGGTCGTTCTACTGCTGCTCAATGCGACGGTGACCCAGGTGTTCAGGGCCGACGGGCTGCGCGCCGATCCACGCAACCAGCGGGTTCTGCTCGACGAGTACTCACGCCAGCGGGGCCAAATCTCCGCGGGCGGGCAGCTCATGGCTTACTCGGTGGCCACCGACAGCCGGTTTCGGTTCCTGCGGAAATATCCCAATCCGTTCGTCTACGCGCCGGTTACCGGCTTCTACTCACTTACCTATTCCAGCTCGGGCCTGGAGCGTGCCGAGGATTCCGTTCTCAACGGCTCCGATGAGCGGCTGTTCGGCCGGCGCCTGGCGGACTTCTTCACCGGCCGTGACCCGCGCGGCGGGAATGTCGACACCACGATCGTCCCGCGCGTGCAACAGGCCGGCTGGGAAGCGATGCAGCAGGGTTGCACCGGCGGGTGCAAAGGCGCAGTGGTGGCCTTGGACCCGTCCACCGGAAGGATTCTGGCGCTGGTGTCGTCGCCCTCCTACGACCCCAACCTGCTGGCTTCCCACGATCTTGTCCGCCAGTGGACCGCCTGGAAGCAGCTGCGAGACGACCCGAACTCGCCGCTGACCAACCGCGCCATCTCCGAGCGCTATCCACCGGGGTCGACCTTCAAGGTCATCACCACCGCCGCCGCCCTGCAGTCCGGCCATGGCGAAGACGAACAGCTCACGGCCTTGCCGGCCATCCCGCTGCCCGACAGTTCGGCCAACCTGGAGAACTACGGTGGGGCGCCGTGCGGATCTGGGCAGACAGTCGACCTGCGGGTTGCATTTGCGCATTCCTGTAATACCGCGTTCGTCCAACTGGGGTTACGCATCGGTACCGACGCGTTGCGCGACGCCGCGACTTCCTTCGGGCTGGACAGCCCACTCGATCCGATACCGCTGCAGGTCGCCGAATCCACCACCGGACCCATCGCAGACCGCGCCGCACTGGCGATGTCGAGCATCGGCCAAAAGGACGTGGCGGTGACTCCGTTGCAGAACGCGCTGGTCGCCGCCACCATCGCGAACGAGGGGGTGCTGATGCGGCCATATCTCGTGTCTGGCCTCCAGGGGCCAGACCTGGCCAACGTCGCTACGATGGTGCCCACCCAGCAGCGCCGTGCGGTGTCGCCCCAGGTCGCGGCTAAGCTTAGAGATTTGATGGTCGGCGCCGAGCAATACACCCAGCAGAAGGGGGCAATCCACGGCGTGCAGATCGCATCGAAAACTGGGACTGCCGAGCACGGGACCGATCCCCGCAACACTCCCCCGCATGCGTGGTACATCGCCTTCGCGCCGGCGCAGACCCCCAAGGTTGCGGTCGCGGTGCTAGTCGAGGACGGCGGCGACCGGCTGTCGGCAACTGGCGGGGCGGTCGCGGCTCCCATCGGGCGGGCCGTCATCGCGGCGGCTCTTCAGGGAGGATCATGAGCCCGCGAGTAGGGGTCACGTTGTCGGGCCGCTACCGGCTGCAGCGCCTGATCGCCACCGGTGGCATGGGCCAGGTATGGGAGGCTGTCGACAGCCGGTTGGGACGGCGGGTGGCCGTCAAGGTTCTCAAGGCCGAGTACTCTTCGGACCCCGAGTTCGTCGAAAGGTTCCGTTCCGAGGCCCGTACCGTAGCGATGCTCAACCACCCGGGTATCGCGGGCGTTCACGACTACGGCGAGACCGATATCGACGGCGAAGGCCGGACCGCCTACCTGGTTATGGAACTCGTCAACGGTGAACCGCTTAACTCCGTGCTGAAACGCACCGGGCGATTGTCGCTGCGGCACGCGCTGGACATGCTTGAGCAGACCGGCCGCGCGCTGCAGGTCGCTCACAACGCAGGCCTGGTGCACCGCGACGTCAAGCCCGGCAACATCCTGATCACCCCGACCGGGCAAGTCAAGCTCACCGACTTCGGTATCGCCAAAGCGGTGGACGCCGCACCCGTGACCCAAACCGGCATGGTCATGGGCACCGCTCAGTACATCGCGCCCGAACAGGCCCTCGGCCATGACGCCACCGCCGCCAGCGATGTCTACGCTCTGGGAGTCGTCGGCTACGAAGCGGTGTCGGGCAAGCGCCCGTTCGTCGGCGACGGCGCCCTGACCGTGGCGATGAAGCACATCAAGGAGACTCCGGCCCCGCTACCTGCCGATCTTCCCCCCAACGTACGTGAGCTCATCGAGATCACCCTGGTGAAGAGCCCGGGGATGCGCTACCGGAATGGCGGCGCGTTCGCGGACGCAGTGGCTGCGGTACGCGCCGGGCGGCGTCCGCCCCGGCCTAATCACGCTCCGGCCATCGGCCGGGCGGCCCCGGCGGCAATCCCGTCCGGCGCCGGCACCCGTGCCCCGGCCGATTTGCGGCCGGCGGCGGCGCCCGCGCGACCCCGGCCGACCACCGGTAGCCACCGTCCACCGCCGCCCCGGCGCACATTTTCTTCGGGTCAACGGGCCCTCCTGTGGGCGGCCGGGGTGCTTGGCGCGCTGGCGATCGCCATTGCCGTGCTCATCGTGGTCAACGCTCGTGGCGAGAACCTGCACGAGCCGGAAACCACGCCCACGGTGACAGGCAGCATGACACCTCCCGACGACCCACCCACAGCCCCTACGTATTGGACGGAGCATCGGATGCAGGGTCATCCTGACGACCGTTTCACGCTCATCGGGGGCTCTCCTGGTCTCCCGGCTAATCCCCCGCTTTCCCGCGGCTGACCATGCCGCCCGTGCACGACGAGATGGCCACATGACCACCCCTCAGCTTCTGTCCAATCGCTACGAACTCGGTGAGATCCTCGGTTTCGGCGGGATGTCCGAGGTGCACAAGGCGCGGGATATGCGCCTGCACCGAGACGTGGCGGTCAAGATCCTGCGTGCCGACTTGGCCCGCGACCCCAGCTTCTACCTGCGGTTCCGCCGGGAAGCGCAGAATGCCGCCGCGCTGAATCACCCGGCCATCGTCGCCGTGTACGACACCGGGGAGGCGGACACCACGGCAGGACCCCTCCCCTACATCGTCATGGAGTACGTGGACGGCGTTACCCTGCGCGATGTTGTGCACACCGAAGGCCCGATGCCCGCGCGCCGCGCCATCGAGATCATCGCCGACGCGTGCCAGGCTTTGAACTTCAGCCACAACCACGGCATCATCCACCGGGACGTCAAGCCGGCCAACATCATGATCGACAAGAACCGCGCGGTCAAAGTGATGGATTTCGGCATCGCGCGAGCGTTGGCCGACTCCCACAGTGTGACCCAGACCGCCGCGGTGATCGGAACGGCCCAGTACCTCTCCCCCGAGCAGGCCCGTGGAGATGCCGTCGACGCCCGGTCCGACGTATACTCGCTGGGCTGCGTGCTCTACGAGATCCTCACCGGCGAGCCGCCATTCGTTGGCGACTCGCCGCTGGCCGTGGCATATCAGCATGTCCGCGAGGACCCGGTACCCCCGTCGAAACGGTACGTCGGTATCAGTCCCGAACTCGACGCAGTAGTACTCAAGGCTCTCGCCAAGAATCCCGACAACCGCTATCAGACGGCGGCAGAGATGCGGGCCGATCTGGTCCGCGTGCACAACGGCGAACCTCCCGAAGCGCCCAAGGTTCTCACCGACGACGAGCGCACCTCGCTGCTGTCGGCTGTGCCGGACCGGCGGTCTGCCGACACCGATCCCCTGCCCCGGCACAATGGCCCCTACGACGATCGCGGCGGAAGCCGCTCGGTGATCCGCTGGCTGATAGCCACAGCGGTGCTTGCCGTGCTCACTGTCGCGGTCACCATCGCCATCAACACCCTCGGGGGCAAGACACGCGAGGTGCAGGTGCCCGACGTCAAAGGCCAAGTTTCCGCCGATGCCGTCGCGACCCTGCAGAACCACGGCTTCCGGACCCATACGCAGCAGAAGCCCAACTCCACGGTGCCGCCGGACCACGTGATCAGCACCGACCCGACCGCCAACTCGTCGACCAGTGCCGGTGGCGAGGTCACCGTCAACATTTCCACCGGGCCTGAGCAGCGCGAGGTGCCCGATGTCGCGTCGCTGACCTACGGCGATGCCGTGCAGAAACTCAAAGCGGCCGGGTTCAGCATTTTCAAGCAGAGCGATGCGCCGTCCCCACCGGAGTTGAAGGACAAAGTGCTCCACACCACCCCGCCGGCCAACCAGACTTCGGCGATCACCAACGAGATCACCCTCGTCGTCGGGACCGGACCCGAGGCCAAAGAGGTGCCCGACGTGACCGGCCAAACGGTGGATCGGGCGCAGCAGAATCTGACCGTGTACGGCTTCACCAAATTCGCCCAGTCACAGGTGGACAGCACGCGGCAAGCGGGAACGGTGCTCAGCATTGATCCGGCCGCGGGGCAGTCGGTCCCGCTCGATACAGTGATCCAGCTGCGGGTTTCCCGGGGCAACCAATTCGTGATGCCGGACCTCGCGGGCCAGTTCTGGGTCGATGCCGAGCCCAACTTGCGGGTGCTCGGATGGACCGGAGTACTGATCAAGGGGCCCGACGTGACGAATGCGGGTGATCAGAACCGCAATCGGGTGATATCGCAGTCTCCTCCGGCGGGGCAGGGTGTCGATTTCACCGGTACAGTCACGCTGAGGTTCGGCTCGTAGCCGTGCGTACCGTGTCGGCGACCTCGGTTTCCAGCCGGCGCACCAGGCCTTCATCGAAGGCCTGGCCGCAGTAGGCCAGCCAGTTGGCCAACATGCGATGGCCACCCTCGGTGAGGATCGACTCAGGATGGAACTGGACGCCGTGGATCGGCAGTTCGGTGTGCCGCACGCCCATGATCACCCCGCTGCGGGTGCGCGCGGTGACTTCGAGTTCGGGCGGCACGGTCTCGGGCAGGATCGTCAGCGAGTGATACCGCGTCGCGGTGAACGGGTCCGGCATGCCACGCAAGACCCCCGCATCGGAGTGGAACACGGTGCTGGTCTTGCCATGCAACAGCTCGGGTGCACGGTCGACAGTTGCCCCGAATGCCACCCCGATCGCCTGGTGGCCGAGACACACCCCCAGCAGCGGGGTACCCGCTGCTGCGCAGGCCGCGACCAGGCCGGTGGTCGCCCCGGCCCGCTGCGGAGTACCCGGACCTGGGCTGAGCAGCACTCCGTCGAATGCCTGAGCCGCCTCGGCGATCAGTTCCGCAGAGGCCAGGTGCGGGTCGTCATTACGCCAAACCTGGGCGGCCACGCCCAGCTGGCCCAGGTACTGGACCAGGTTGAACACAAAGCTGTCGTAATTGTCGACGACCAAGACCCGCATCGCCATAGGGTACCGGCGCGCGAGCGGGCGTCAGTAGCCGATCGGGCCGGCCGGCTGCGCGTATCTCATCCGAACCGGTTCGCGATAGCCGGCGATTTCGATGTCTTCGCGCGCCTGTTCGGTGTAACCCAGGCCGAAGCGAATGACGTACTGCTTGTACAGCACAACCAGGGGAGCGGCGGCCAGCGCGGCCTGCATGGCGGCGATGTCACCGATCGCCGTCACGGTGTAGGGCGGGCTGTAGGTTCGGCCGTTGAGCAGCAGCGTGTTGCCGACGCAGCGCGGTGCCGACGTGGCGATCAGCCTCTGATCCTGCATCTGGATGGCCTCCGCGCCCCCGCTCCATAACGCGTTGACCACCGCCTGGATGTCCTGCTGATGAACCACAAGATCGTCGGGGGAGGCATCCCGTGGAAACCTGCCATTCGCGTCGCGCTGGGCGTCGGTGAGGGTCACCGTGAGCCCAGGGCCACGGACCGGATTCATTCCGGCATCCGCTGCCAGTCCATCGGCACGGGCCTGCATCGCCGCAAGCGCATGGTCGGAGAACCTGCCGTGCGTGGTGTCGATCTGCCAGGCCAGTGCGTCTCGGCGGCCGGTCAGCGTGTCCGCTGCATACTGCGCCTCCCGCACCAGGTCAACCAGTCGCGGCGAGTCACTGCCGCGGATCTCCCTGCCACCGGACACCCCATGTGCGGCTCCAAGCAGCAGTCCGGCCAGCAGGCAGGCCACCGGAACGCCGTAGCGCCAGACTGGCCGGCGGGAGCGGCTGGATGGCCGGGCCATGGGGGCCTCCTCGTTGGAACTGTCCAGCGGAAATTCCAGGTTCCGCCAGGTGCTGGGTTAATCTCGTATCGAATGCGATCGTCGCACCTCAACCGCCACGAAGGTAAGCCATGCCCAAGTCCAAGGTCCGCAAAAAGAACGACTTCACTGTCAACTCGGTCTCGCGCACCCCGGTCAAGGTCAACGCCGGGTTGTCGAGCGTATGGTTCGTCGCCCTGTTTGTGGGTCTGATGCTCATCGGGCTGGGGTGGCTGCTGGTTTTCCAGTTGGCGGGTTCGGAGCTGACCTGGCTGGCCAACCTCGGCCCGTGGAACTACGCGATCGGCTTCGGATTCATGATCGTCGGGCTGCTGCTCACGATGCGGTGGCACTAGCCCGGCATTGCCACCGACCGTGACTGTGCCACGGTTGTTACGCGCTGGCAACATCGCCGCCGACAATCACACCGATGTGATTCATCCCCAATGTGGATAGTACTTGTGGATAACTCGATCAACGCTGCTAGAGGGCCCCGTGGAACCTGTCCAGCAAACTAAATGGCAGCCATCTACGCCTGGAATCGCAGCTCTTGGATGTGCAGGCTTAGTAATGGCTATCACATTCATGACCGCCGTATCAGACCCGCCGGGCCGGGTCCTCACAGGCGCGGCGGCAGCGGGTTTGCTTGTATTTGCAGTCATGTCGTGGCACGCACGCCCGAAGCTAGCAATCACCGCCGAGGGTCTGGCGATTCGCGGGTGGTGGCACACGCGAATCCTGCGCCGCGACGAAATCCGGCTCATCCGCATCACGGAGTTTCGACGCATCGGCCGCAAGGTCCGCCTGCTCGAGATAGACGCCGACGACGACCGGCTGTCGGTTTTCACCCGATGGGACCTCGGAACCGACCCGGTCAACGTCCTCGATGCCTTGACGGCCTCGGGCTACGCCGGTAACCGACCCCGTCGGGCCTGACGCAGCGACGTGGGTGTCGGGCCGGTCAGGAGATCGATATCGACTCGATGACCACCGGCTCGACCGGACGATCGTTGCGGTCGGTCGGTGTCGTGGCGATGGCATCGACGATGCTCTGCGAATCCGGGTCGACGACCTCCCCGAAGATCGTGTGCCGCCGGTTCAGGTGCGGCGTCGCGCCGATCGTGATGAAAAACTGCGAACCATTGGTCCCCGGACCGGCGTTGGCCATCGCCAGCAGATAGGGCTTGCTGAACTGCAGCTCCGGGTGGAACTCGTCGGCAAACCGGTAACCCGGTCCGCCGCGACCCGTCCCAGTCGGATCGCCGCCCTGAATCATGAATCCGCCGATGACGCGGTGAAATACCGCGCCGTCGTAGAACGGGCCGGACGTGCCACCCGAAGCGTTCTCCGTCGAGTAGTCCTTGGCGCCCTGCGCCAGGCCAACGAAGTTGGCGACCGTCTTCGGTGCATGGTTACCGAACAGCGCGATCTTGATATCACCGCGGTTGGTGTGCATCGTCGCGGTTGCGGTTTGAATAGGGCTCGTAGTCACGGCACTACAGTGTGCCATCAGCAGTCGCGCCCCTCTTGTAGCACCCAGCGTGAGGCGGGTGTGTCGGCGCAGTTCGCCCCCAAATATCGGTGTTGATGGCAGGGTGAAGCTAGTAGCAGAGAGGAATCCCATGGCCACCGAGACCGATGCTCCGTTCACCCCCGCCCAACGCCTGAATCGGGGTCTGACCCGCACCCTGTCGGGTCCCATCGACGTCGCACGGGGCGCGGTGGGACTCACGGCGCAGGCGATTTCGTCGGTGGCGTCCGGCGTCAAGGGGCGCTACCGTGCCAGCAAGCTGCGCCGGGACGTCACCGATGCCCAGAACGCCCTGCGTCATGAGTTCGCCGCGGCCCAAGACGCGGTCACGTCACTACCTCAGACGGTCGCGAAGGCCAAGCGCAGAGACGGCGGGCGACGGGCGGGGCAGACGGCGACTGTGGCGGATGGCGACCGCCGCCACGATGGCGCTGGCGGGCGGGGCCGCGACGTTCTCGGCGGTGCGACGCTCCCGCAAGCCGGAGACTTCGACGTTGCCGCCGAGCGTCACGGTTGAGCCCAAACCTTAGTGGTCGTGCCCGGAAGTTCGTCCGGGTTTGTCGAGGCGTCCTCGGGGTGGTGATGTTTACCGTCGAGATTGACGCCATGCAGGTGGTCAGTCGAACTTTTCCTGCACGACGTCGATTTCGATGACGTGTTGTCGGTTAGCGCCAACGCAACGCGGCCCCCGGGGGCACCGGGGCTGAGACATCCCAGGGTTCACGGTTTCGACTTCTTCTTGCCGTTCTTGACGGACTTGTCCCGGGATGACTTCTTGCCGGTGGCCCTCCTGCCCCCGGCCTTCTTGTCGCCCATAGCGGCCAGATAATCGACAACCGGCCGGTCACCGAGCTGAGGCCATCCGTTGCCGCCCGGACCGCGTAAGTGCTCCCAAATCTCCTCGAGCAGTTGCCGGTCGGTGCGGATGTTGGCCGGGGGCGGCAGCCTCGGCGGATCGACCGGAAGTGGGCTCGGCGCCGGTTCGAGCTCTCCGGGGAACACCACCCCGTCCAGATCCTTTTGAACCTCTCCCCGGAACCAGTCCATCGACATGTTGCCGGGATCCCATTTGCCCTGGGCCGCGCCCGCGTACTCCTTGTGGCCTATGGTGCGCGCGGATCCGTAGCCGAGTTTCTTGAGCACCGCGGCGGTCGCGTCGCGCAGCGTAATGATCAGCGGTGTGCTCCACCGCTCGTGCGGGTCGTAGGGCGGGCGGAGTTCCGGTCGCGGAGTAGGCCAGCAGCATTCGAATCCGATCAGGCGCCGGTTGCCGTTGTTCACGCCCACGCCGGGGTAGCTCCCGATTCCGGCATGGTTGCACGGGCCGACGGCAATCAGGTGGCATTTGCCATCCGGTGTGAACAGACACTGTGCCAATGGGCCCGGCAGAAACCCGTTTGCCTGCTGGACGCCGTCCCGGATGTGCGCAACCGTCTCGTTGATGTTGCCGGTGTGATGGATCATCACACCCCAGATATCGCCCATGGTGCCGCCGGTACCGCGGTGTACCCAGTCACCTTCGACCACAAGTCGAGCTCCGAGGGCCGCCCTCAAGACGTCTTCCAGCCAAACGGGGTCGCCGATGAATCCCACACTTCCTCCTGAGGGCGGTGTTGACCGGTCTGTGACTGCGCGCCTCAGCACATCGGGCGCCTCGTCCCTGTCCTACGTTACGGTCGGAAATCCGGAACATTGGACGTAACGGGCAAACTCCGACAAGATGGGATCTTCTTCTATCCGGCCGCCCGCAGCCCGGGCGTATGAACGCCAGCCCGAACTGCGGGCTTAGGTGTGTGGAGCCTAGGGGATTCGAACCCCTGACTTCTGCCTTGCAAAGGCAGCGCTCTACCAACTGAGCTAAGGCCCCCGCAGTGTCCCCGACGACGAGAAACAAGTCCCGACGCCCCGTGGGCCTAGGAGGACTCGAACCTCCGACCTCTTCGTTATCAGCGAAGCGCTCTAACCGCCTGAGCTATAGGCCCGTGCTCTGCACGACCGAGCGACGAGATTACCGCACCGACACCCCGGCCCCCAAACCCGTGACGGCGAGGCCGACGTCAGTCGCGGTCGGCCAGGGTGACTTCGAAACCGCCGACAATGTCAGTTGTCAGATTGTAGACGAACGCGCCGAGAGTGGCCATGGCCGTGAACAGCACGATGTTCACCAGCCCGATCATCAATGCCCCGCTGAAAATGGAGCCGCTGGAAACCAGTTCGCCGCCACCACCGCTGGCGGTGGTGAGCAGGTCTCCGACGTTGCTGTTCAGCTTGCTCCACACACCCATGCCGCCCAGCACCAGGTACAGGATCGCCACGGCGATCATCCAGACGAAGAACAAAGCAACCGAGAGCAGCAGAGACACCTTCAGCGCGCTCCACGGATCGATTCGGCGAATCTGCATCGTGGCCCGCACCGGCCCACTCTTGGACCGCGGGCCTACCTGGATACGGCCGGCGGCCCGGCCGGCCGACGTCGGGCCCGAAGCGCTTTCGCCCCGTTGCGGAGACCGAGCCGTGGGACCCGACAGATCCGGCAGCTCGCTGGTACGGGTGATCGCCGTGCGGGCCGCTGCCAGCTCCTGGTCCGCTCCGCTCGCCCTCGCCGGTTGCAACCCGGCCGGTGCGGCGGTCCCGGTGACGTAGCGACTGCTCGGTGACCCTGCAGGTACCGCGGGCGTGACGACCGTTGGCCGCTGGTCTGCCGGCGGATTGGCCGCAGACGGCCGCTGCTCGGCGCGCACCGCGGTTTCCGACCGGGTCAGCTCTGCCGGCGGTCGCGGATCGGGCTGTTTGGCGTGCGCCCGGGGACGCTGCCATGGCGGGGCGGCCGAGTCAGTGGCCGCGGAAGCCGGGGCGGGGGAGTCCATTGCCCGCTTCGCCGGGGGAGCCGCCGGGTTGCCGCGCGCCGCCAGACGCCTGCGTCGGTCAGCCGTGCCCCGTGTGCGTGCCCGGCGCCGCCCGACAGTTGCTGGGCGGCGTCGCTTCCCGTACCCGCGCCGGTGTCGCTCGGTTCGTTCGGTGAACTCACCCACTGCTCCTCACATGTGCCCGACTAGACGTCGGACTCGATTCCCTGCCCGGCGGAGCCGTCTGCCCCGGCCGGTTCATCCGGCTCCTCGGCGTTGCGTGCGATGGCTAACAGTGTGTCGCCGTCACCGAGGTTCATCAAGCGAACACCCTTCGTCTGTCTTCCCGCTCTGCGCACCTGGCGGGCGGCGGTCCGGATTACACCGCCGCCGGAGGTAATGGCGTACAACTCGCTGTCGTTGTCGACGATCACGGCACCGACCAGACTGCCACGCCGGATGTCGTACTGGATCGTCAGGATGCCCTTGCCGCCGCGGCCCTGCACCGTGTACTCCTCAATGGCCGTCCGCTTGGCATATCCGCCTGAGGTCGCCACCAAAAGATACGTGCCCTCCCGAACCACGTTCAGCGAAAGAAGTCGGTCGTCGACGTTGAACCGCATTCCCTGTACGCCCGACGTGGCACGGCCCATGGGACGCAAAGCCTCGTCGGTCGCTGAGAACCGGATCGATTGGCCGTTGGCCGAAACCAGGAGCAGGTCGTCATCGGCCGCGCACAGCACTGCGCCGACGAGCTCGTCACCGTCACGCAGATTGATTGCCACGATGCCGCCAGATCGGTTGGAGTCGAATTCGCTCAACTTCGACTTCTTGACCAGCCCGTTTCGGGTGGCCAGCACAAGATACGTCGCATCCTCGTAGCCCTTGATCTGGATGACCTGGGCGATTCGTTCCTCCGGCTGGAAGGCCAACAGGTTGGCGACATGCTGTCCGCGCGCCGTCCGCGCCGCCTCCGGGAGCTCGTAGGCCTTGACCCGGTAAACCCGGCCCTGCGTGGTGAAGAACAGGATCCAGTCATGGGTCGAGCAGACGAAAAAGTGCGCGACAATGTCGTCCTGCTTGAGACCCGCACCCTGAACGCCCTTGCCGCCGCGCTTCTGGCTGCGGTACAGGTCGGTCTTGGTCCGTTTCGCGTAGCCCGTCTCGGTAATCGTGACCACGACGTCCTCGCGGGCAATCAGATCTTCGTCGGTGACGTCCCCGTCGGCCGCTATGATCCGGGTCCGCCGTTCGTCACCGTACTTTTCGACGATCTCCCTGAGCTCGTCGCGCACGATGCGGCGCTGCCGTTCCGGCTTGGCCAGGATGTCCTCCAAGTCGGCGATCTCGGCCTCGATCTTGGCCAGATCGTCGACGATGCGCTGCCGTTCGAGCGCGGCCAGGCGCCGCAGCTGCATGTCGAGAATCGCCTGGGCCTGGATCTCGTCGACGTCGAGCAACTCCATCAGCCCGGCGCGTGCGACGTCGGCATTAGCCGACGCCCGGATCAAGGCGATGACCTCGTCGAGCGCGTCGAGCGCCTTGACCAGGCCGCGCAGGATGTGGGCCCGCTCGTTTGCCTTGCGCAGCCGGTAAGCGGTGCGCCGGACGATGACGTCGAGTT
Organism: uncultured Actinomycetota bacterium; assembly: GCA_963846905.1. GTDB lineage: Bacteria > Actinomycetota > Actinomycetes > Mycobacteriales > Mycobacteriaceae > Mycobacterium. The sequence goes on along the minus strand of CAWJYB010000028.1, from coordinate 60,836 downwards.
GGTGGTTGACGTAGTGGCGGATCAGCTGGTCGAGCCTCAGCGTTCGCGGGACGCCATCGACGATGGCCAGCATGTTAGCGCCGAAGCTGGTCTGCAGCTGGGTGTGCTTGTAAAGGTTGTTCAGCACTACTTTTGCGACGGCGTCGCGTTTGAGTTCGATGACGATACGCAGCCCGACCCGGTCGCTGGACTGGTCCTCGATATTGGAGATCCCGGCGAGCCGGCCGTCGCGCACCTGCTCGGCGATCGACGTGATGAAGTTGTCGTGGTTGACCTGGTAGGGCAATTCGGTGATGACCAGCGAGTTGCGGCCTCTGTTGTCCTCTTCGATCTCGACGACGCCGCGCATGCGGACCGACCCTCGGCCGGTCTTGTAAGCGTCTGAAATACCGGCCGAGCCGACGATAAGGCCACGAGTGGGGAAATCGGGTCCCTTGATCCGCTCCATCACTGCGTCGAGAGTGGTTTCCTCGTCGGCGTCGTGGTGTTCCAGTGCCCAGTACACGGCTTCGGCCAGCTCGCCGAGGTTGTGCGGGGGGATGTTGGTGGCCATACCCACCGCGATGCCGCCCGAGCCGTTCGCCAGGAGGTTGGGAAACCGGCTCGGCAGCACCGTCGGTTCCTGTACCCGGCCGTCATAGTTGGGTGTGAAATCGACTGTCTCCTCGTCGATTTCACGAAGCATCTCCATCGCGAGGGGCGTCAGCCGAGCTTCCGTGTATCGCATGGCCGCTGGCGGGTCGTTGCCGGGCGAACCGAAATTGCCCTGCCCGTCGACCAACGGGTAGCGCAGCGACCAGGGCTGCGCCATGCGCACCAAGGTGTCGTAGATCGACGCGTCGCCGTGCGGATGGTAGTTGCCCATCGTCTCGGCCACGGACCGTGCCGACTTGGCGTGGCTGCGGTCGGGCCGAAATCCCGAGTCGTACATCGCGTAGAGGACGCGGCGGTGCACCGGTTTGAGGCCGTCACGGACTTCGGGCAGTGCACGGCCCACGATCACGCTCATCGCGTAATCGATGTAGCTGCGCTGCATCTCCTGCTGGATGTCGACGGGTTCGATCCGGTCGGTGGCATCGTCCCCGGGGGGCAGGGTGGTATCTGTCATGTAGCCCTCGTCCGTTCTTCAGGGGATGGCGCGAATATGATTGTCCGGCGACTTATCTAGACGTCCAGGAAGCGGACGTCCTTGGCGTTGCGGGTGATGAAGCTGCGCCGGGCATCGACGTCCTCGCCCATCAGGATGGAAAACAGTTCGTCGGCCGCAGCGGCGTCGTCGAGGGTGATCTGACGCAACACCCGCACCGCCGGGTCCATGGTGGTTTCCCAGAGCTCTTTGGCGTTCATCTCACCGAGGCCTTTGTACCGCTGGGTGCCGTCGTCCTTGTTGATCTTCTTGCCCGCCTTGAGTCCCGCCTCCAACAGGCCATCCCGCTCCCGATCGGAGTAGGCGAATTCTGGTTCTGCGCGTTGCCATTTCAGCTTGTACAGCGGGGGCTGCGCCAGAAACACATGCCCGTTCTCGATAAGCGGCCGCATGAACCGGAACAACAGTGTCAGCAGTAGTGTCGAGATGTGCTGGCCGTCGATGTCGGCGTCGGCCATCAGCACGACTTTGTGGTACCGCAGCTTGGCGATCTCGAACTCGTCGTGGATGCCGGTACCCAGTGCCGTGATGATCGACTGAACTTCGGTGTTTTTGAGTACCCGGTCGATCCGGGCTTTCTCGACGTTGATGATCTTGCCGCGCAGCGGCAGGATCGCCTGGAACATCGAGTCTCGGCCGCTCTTGGCCGAGCCGCCGGCTGAATCGCCCTCCACCACGTACAGTTCGGATTTGCGCGGATCGGTGGAGCGGCAGTCGGCGAGCTTGCCGGGCAGACCGCCGATATCGGTGGCGCTCTTGCGACGCACGAGCTCACGGGCCTTTCGGGCCGCGATTCGGGCCTGCGCAGACGAAACCGCTTTGTTGAGGACGGTTTTGGCCTCCGCGGGATTGGCCTCGAACCAGTGCATGAGCTCCTCGTTGCAGACCTTCTGGACGAACGACTTCACCTCGGTGTTGCCGAGTTTGGTCTTCGTCTGTCCCTCGAACTGCGGTTCGCCGACCTTGACCGAGATCACCGCGGCCAGTCCTTCGCGGATGTCGTCGCCGGTGAGGTTCGGATCCTTGTCCTTGAGCAGCTTTTTGTCCTTGGCATATTTATTCACCACAGACGTCAGGGCCGCGCGGAAACCCTCTTCATGAGTGCCGCCTTCGTGGGTGTTGATGGTGTTGGCGAAGGTGTGCACCGACTCGGAGTATCCGGCGTTCCACTGCATCGCGATCTCGACTTCATGGCCGGTGCCCTTGCCGTCGAAATCGATGATGCTCTGCTGGATGGGGTTCTTGGTCCGGTTGATGTGTTTGACGAAGTCGACCAGGCCCCCCGGGTAGTGGAAGGTCCGGTGTTTGACCCGGTGGGGGGCCGCCGCCTCTGCCGCCTTTTTCTCGGCGGACTTGGGCGCCTCGGCGGTGCCGCTGACTACCTCGTCGACGACTTCCTCGGCGCTCACGCGCGCGTCGGCAAGAGTTATCGTAAGGCCCTTATTGAGAAAGGCCATCTCCTGCAGCCGGCGCGCGACCGTCTCGAAGTCGTACTCGGTGGTTTCGAAGATGTTCGGGTCGGCCCAGAACCGCACCGTGGTGCCCGTCTTCTTGGTGGCCGCGCCCTGTTTGAGGGTGCCCGGCACCGAATGGTCGTAGGACTGGCTCCATTCGTGACCGTCGACGGAAATCTCCACCTCGAGTCGGGAGGACAACGCGTTGACGACAGACACGCCGACGCCGTGCAGACCGCCCGATATGGTGTAGGCGCCGGATTCGAACTTGCCGCCGGCGTGTAGGACGGTCATGACCACATCGACAGTGGGGATGCCCGACGAATGCATCGCGACTGGGATGCCACGCCCGTCATCGGTGACTTCGACACCGCCGTCTTGGAGAATGCGGACGTCGACCGTTGTCGCATAGCCCGCCATCGCCTCATCGACCGCGTTGTCGACAACCTCCCAGATCAGGTGATGCAGGCCCCGTTCGCCGGTGGATCCGATGTACATCCCGGGGCGCTTCCGGACCGCCTCAAGCCCCTCCAGGATCTGGATCGAGTCGGCGTCGTAGCTCCGCTGGGGCTTTTTCTGGGCAGGCACGGTCGGCCAGTCTCCTCGGGGATCGTGTGCCGGCGGTCATGCACCGCGGCAAGCTTAATCACATCGTACCGTCGAAGGCGGACAGGACCGGATCTAAGGCCGCGTTTCTGGCTATCTATCCGGGCCGTACGCGGAATATCGTGAAGATGGGAGTCTCTGGGCGCTATAGCTCCGCCGAATGGTCGGCCACGCGGCTCTGAGGCAATAATATGGACGCCCTTGTCAACCGTAGGTGTCACGCGGTCCGCGCCCCGCGATGTGGCGCGGACCCTTCCGCCACGATGGCGGCGCGGGGCCGGTAATCTTCAGCGCCGTTACCACCCCGTCACCGACAGCGGCGGCAATCTTGGCGAGAAGTTGCGCCTGAACCAACCGCAGCTGGGTAGCCCACGCGGTCGATTCCGCGGCGATGTTCAACACCCCGTCCCGCAATGCGGTCGGAATCGCATGTGCGGCGACGGATTCGCCCACCACACCCGACCACTGACCGAACACCGCGCCCTCGGCCACACGCCCACTCCAGCCTCTCGTCGTGGCGAGATCACGGCTGGCGTGGCCCAATAGTTGGGGATCACGGGCATCCGGACCGGGGCCTGACCACCTACGACGCCTGCTGGGACCCGCTACTCTCTGCCGTGGTGAAGTCTGGCCCCGTCCGACATCCTTGCCCTGTGCACGGGCAGTTCCGCGTGCCTCTTCCAGGACACGTCGCACCAGATCCATGCCGGCCAGACCGGCCATGTGCGCGGGCGGTTCGTTCGTCGCGTCGGCGTCCGCGTTGCCGTCCGGGTCGTGACGAGTCACGAATCCACCACCGAAATCCGGCCGCTGTCGATGTGCCGGATCCCGATCAGGATCCTGCGGGCATCCCATTCGTGCGGGATGTCCGCAGGAACCGCCACCGTCACCAGCACCTGTTCTGCGTTCTGAGCTACCGCTGCCAACGCTCGGCGACGAGTGCTGTCCAGCTCAGCGAAAACGTCGTCGAGCAACAAAACGGGTTCGGCGCCCTCTGCGCGCAACAATTCATAAGAGGCCAACCGCAACGCTAAGGTCATGGACCACGCTTCGCCATGACTGGCGAAGCCTTTCGCGGGTTGCTCACCGAGCACGAGTTCCACGTCGTCGCGATGCGGACCGACCAGGCACACACCTCGTTCGAGTTCTGCTCCGCGTCGCCGAACCAACGCCTCCGCCAGCGCGGACTGCAATTCGGTGCGGGTTGGGTTGCCGTCAAGCCCATCGATACTGCTGCGGTAGGTCATCGTCGCACTACGAGATCCCGGGGCCAGTGCTTGATAGGCCTTTTCCAGCTCCGGTGCCAGCGTCTGCACCAACGCAAGACGCGTTTCCATCAGCTCGGCACCGCGGGCGGCCAATTGCCCGTCCCACACGTCGAGAGTTTCCGGGATGTCTCGATCACCGCGGTAGCGTGCCGCGGCCGCAGATTTCAGCAAGGCGGTTCGCTGTTTGAGGACCCGGTCGTAGTCGGCCCGTACCGCGGCGATTCGTGGGAGCCGCATGGTCGCCAGCTCATCGAGATAACGCCGGCGTTCTGCGGGATCACCTCGCACGAGCGCCAGGTCCTCGGGCGCGAACAAGATCGCTCGCAGCACACCGAGCACGTCTTTGGCAGTCCGGACGGGGGAGCGGTTCAGTAATGCCTTGTTGGCCCGGCCCGCGGCGATCTCTAGGTCGACCGCCAGTTCCCGACCGTCGTTGACGACGATTGTGGAAACCACCGAGCGGCTGTGGCCGAACCTGATCAACGGCGCGTCCGCCGCAACCCGGTGGGACCGGAGATTCGCCGAATACCAGAGGGCCTCGATCAAATTCGTCTTACCGTGGCCGTTGTTCCCGACGAATGCCGTCGCGCCGGGAGTCAGTTCGAGATCGACGGACTGCCAGGACCGGAAGTCGCGCAGTCCCAAATGCCGGACATACACACGGTCACCTCATCCCGAGAGCGCGGTTCGCTGTACCGCGTGGCCGTCGAACTGGTTGCGCAGTGCCGAAGCCGCTTTCATTGTGGCTGTCAGCCGGGGAGACGAACGGGCATCAGAAGGTAGACATAGTCCGTGTCGCGTGCCCCGTACGGCGGTGGACCATCTGGAACACTTGCGCCACTGTCGGCCGGACGCAACACCGCGGGCCGACTCGACGTGGTGAAGCCGAAAGACACCTTGTCGGAGTGCAGTGAGCTGAGCCCATCAGCCAGATAGGTCGGGTTGAACGCGATGGTCAGCGGTTCCCCGGCGAACTCCACTTGGATATCTTCGTCGGCCTGTCCAACATTGTCGGAGCTGGCCGACAACCGCAGTACGTCGTCGCCGAACTCCATCCTCACCTGTGCTCCACGATCGGCCACCAATGCCACTCGCTTGATCGCCTCTGTCAGCTCAGCGACCCCGATGGTGGCCATGGCGGTGTGCTCGGCGGGAAGCAGTTGGCGGAACTTCGGGAATTCCGCGTCGAGCAACCTGGTGGTGCTGCGCTTTCTGTCACTGCGAATCCCAAGCAGACCTTCTTTTCCTGCCGAAATCCCCGCGCCCAGTGCCAGGTGCACCTCCGTACCGGCTACACCTGTTTTGGCGGTCTCGGCAAGAGTCTTGGCCGGCACTAGGACAGCGGTCTCTGTGTTGGTACTGGTAGTCGACCAAGTCAACTGCCGCACCGCGAGCCGAAACCTGTCGGTTGCTGCCAAAACTACTGTTTCATGGTCGATCTCGACGCGGATTCCGGTGAGCATCGGCAGCGTATCGTCCCGGCCCGCCGCCACGGCGACCTGGCCGATCGCCTCGGCGAAAAGATCGGCTCCAATGACACCGGTTTCGTCCGGCAACATAGGCAGAGTCGGATAATCCTCGACTGCCATGGTCGGCAGCGAAAACCGGGCATTCCCACAAGTGAGTTCGACGCGCGTACCCTCGACCCTTACCTCCACCGGTTTGGCGGGCAATGCCCGGGTGATGTCGGAAAGGAGGCGACCCGATACCAGAACCGTTCCCGAAGTGGCAATCTCAGCGGCCACCGTGACTTCGGCAGAAACCTCGTAGTCGAATCCCGAGACCGTCAAACCATTGTCGGATCCGGTGAGCAACACGCCGGCCAGGACCGGTGCGATAGGCCGCGCGGGCAGGTTGCGCGCCACCCATGCGACTGCGTCCGCGAAGTCTTCCCGCGGAAGGCGGAACTTCAAGTCGGTCAGGCCAACTGTCGTTACCGCTGCCATAGCGTCCCTTCGTCATTTCCCCAAAGCCTTGCCGGCGCTGGCGCACCGACGGCATTTGGTCGGCCCACACCGGTACCGCCGAGTCCGACGGTAGTCCGCGTCGAAAATCAACCGTAGAGCTTTCCTTCGTAAGTTGGAAGGTGGGGTGGTCCGTTTGGCCTGGAGGCAAGTGGTACCAGGGTGACCCCGACCGCTGGGCTTGTGCACGGACTGTTCCACAGGGCCTTCTTCATGGGTGAGAAGGATTGATGAAAATCAGTAGTAGTAGTAGGCGCTGTGGGATTTGGGGATGGAAGGTTGACTGCGCAGCACAGAGGTCGTAGTCGAGCTGTGGATGTTTGGTGGATGTCTGTCGGGAGGAACGTCGGGTGCTGTGGAGGAACGAAGGTTCTGCACGGAGTCCGCTCAGACCATCAACGCGATTTGGGTTTTGTACACAACGCCATGCACAGCTCAATCGTGTGACAGATGATAGCTGTTGGGGCCAAAGTTTTTTCGAGCTTGCCGGCATGGGCGGGCCACCGAGGGGGCTGGATGACGCGGTCAGCGCTTGGCGCGCTGGCGGATCCGAGTGGTGAGTTCCTTGACGTGATCGAAAACGTCGCGGTGTTGGGCTATTTCGCTGAGAATCTTGCGTTGCGCGTACATCACTGTGGTGTGGTCGCGGCCGAAGGCCTGACCGATCTTGGGTAACGACAAATCGGTGAGTTCACGGCATAGGTACATTGCGATCTGTCGTGATTGTGCCAGCGGCCGAGTCTTGCCCGGTCCACGCAGTTCCTCGACGGTCGTGTCGAAGTACTCCGCCGTGACGGCCATGATGAGGGCAGAACTGATCTGGATCGTGCTGGCGTCTGCGATGAGGTCCCGCAGGACGATATCGGCGAGCGCTTTGTCGAGGGGGGCCTTGTTCAAGGAAGCGAAGGCGGTCACCCGTATGAGCGCACCTTCGAGTTCGCGGATGTTGCGCTCGATGCTGGTTGCGATGAGCTCCAATACGTCATCGGGTACATCGAGCCGGTCCATTTGTGCCTTCTTACGAAGGATCGCGATGCGTGTTTCGAGCTCCGGCGGCTGCACGTCGGTGATGAGGCCCCACTCGAACCGGGTGCGGAGGCGGTCTTCCAGTGTTGCGAGTTGCTTGGGCGGTCGGTCCGAGGAGATGACGATCTGCTTGTTGGCGTTGTGCAGTGTGTTGAAGGTGTGAAAGAATTCCTCTTGGATTCCTTCCTTGCCTTCGATGAACTGGATGTCGTCGACGAGAAGTACGTCGATATCTCGGTAGCTGCGTTTGAATGCCACGCGCCGGTCGTCACGGAGCGAGTTGATGAAGTCGTTGGTGAACTCCTCGGTGGAGACGTATTTGACTCGCATGCCGGGGAAGAGGCGTTGCGTGTAGTTGCCGGCCGCATGAAGAAGATGGGTCTTGCCCAGACCGGATTCGCCCCAAATGAAGAGTGGGTTGTATGCCCGTGCCGGAGCTTCGGCAATGGCGAGGGCCGCGGCGTGGGCGAAGCGGTTCGAGGCGCCGATGACGAAGGTGTCGAAGGTGTAGCGCAGATTCAGGCTGGCACCACCCTCAGCCGGTGCGACCGGGCGCCGTGGATCGGTGAAGTACGACGGCCAAGTTTCGTGTGCGTTGACATGCGCATCGTCGTCGGGATCGACTTCCTCATCGTCGGGATGGCCGGCGATGAGCGAAGTCCCGGCCTACTACGGAATGTGAGCTGTTGTTCGGCTGCGTCGGGACGGGATCAGTGGTGTTGTGATCATCAGAAGGCGAGATCCGCACACCTAGTTCCACGCGCTGACCGAGCCGCCGGCTGAGGGCATCGATGATCTGGGTGCGTAGGTGACGTTCGATCTCGTTTTGTACGAAACTGCTGGGAACCGACAATAATGCGAACCCCTCGACGATTGTCAGCGGCTTGACCAGGTTGAGCCACGCGCGCTGCTGGGGGGTCAGTTGTTGGTGTGGACGGGCGTGGTTGTCGGAACGTGAAGGGGGAAGGTCCGAGAGGGGGCCGCCGTTGAGTTCGGATACGACATCGGTCCAGATGGTGGTGAAGGCGATGCCGGGATCATCGGTCAACGAACGAACCCCCCCTATCTAACGGACAGCATCGACACAGATGACGAAGATAGTCTATCCACATAGTTATCCACAGGTGTGAATGAACGAGCCACCTCGCTCTGGAGCATAACGGCTAGACATACCAAACCCGCCCCGGGAACTGCGCTGTCGCAGAAGTCGATGTGGCGTTGCCAGTTTGTTTCGTTAGGTGACGGCACGTCCTTGCTCTGTCGTGGTGGTCCGTCTCCGTGGAGACGGGCATTGGCAGAAGCTAACAGTTTTATCTCGGTGTGCCAACTGTTCGGAAACATTCCGTCGAAGATTCTGCGTGTCGGCTGGCGCGGGGCGGCCCATTTGGTATTCGAGCAGCTGGGGTCTGGGCGGTGGTTCCTCGGTCGAGGTTTGACCGGGCGAACGCAGGTCAGTACCCTCGAACAGTCGCCCGAACGTTGGCGATACTGCCGCGACCCGGGAACGCCGCTACCGCGATGGCTCCAGGATTGGCGCGACGGTTACCAGTTGCGACACACAGCTTAGAAACGGTTTCCGTGTCAACCTGCTCACCATGATGTGCGGGTCGAACGTGGGGATCGAACGTGATGAGGAGAAACAGCCGTGGCCAAGGGCAAGCGTACGTTTCAGCCGAACAACCGGCGCCGTGCGCGGGTACACGGATTCAGGCTGCGGATGCGAACCCGGGCCGGGCGCGCAATCATGTCAGGTCGGCGCCGTAAGGGCCGGCGCGCGCTAGCTGCCTGATTCGGTTCGGATTGGCGTGGGACCGTTGCTCCCCATGCAATACCGCATGACCCGATCCGCTGAGTTCGACGCGACGGTCAAGCGAGGTGTTCGGGCGGTTGAACCAGACATCGTGGTGTATCTAAGCCACGATCGTCCAGGTGCGGGAGGGCCTCGGATCGGACTGGTGATTGGTAAGTCGGTGGGTTCTGCAGTGCAACGGCACCGGGTCGCACGTCGACTGAGGCACGTCGCGAAGACTGTCGTGGGCGAACTGGATGCTTCCGAGCGGGTCGTCATACGGGCTCTGCCCGGCAGTCGCCACGCAATCTCGGCGCGACTCGAGCAGCAGCTGCGCAGCGCGCTGCGCCGTTCACATGGTCTGAGGAGGGCTCGGTTGTGAACGGCGTGCGGACTGGACGTCCGCGAATCAGTGGCCGTGTGGTTGGCGCGCTGGTCTATCTGATCCGGCTTTATCAGCACACAGTGTCCCCGTTGAGGTTACCGACGTGTCGGTTCGTCCCGACATGCAGCCAGTACGCGGTGGAAGCCTTGACCGCGCACGGCTTGGTTCTCGGTGGCTGGCTGACCGGGACCCGACTGATGAAGTGCGGTCCATGGCATCGGGGGGGATGGGACCCCGTACCGGAAAGGCCCGGCAACGTAGTAACCAATGACACGGCCTGTGATGGCAGAAACGAGTTCCATGTTTAGCTGGTTTAGCCTCGACTTCGTCTACTATCCGGTGTCCGGAATCATGTGGCTCTGGTACAAGTTGTTCGCTTCGGTGCTCGGGCCGGCGAATTTCTTCACATGGTCTTTGGCCGTGATGTTTCTGGTCTTCAGCCTCCGGATTCTGCTCTACAAGCCGTTCGTCCGTCAGATCCGCACGACACGGCAGATGCAGGAACTGCAACCGCAGATCAAGGCCCTACAGAAGAAATACGGTAAAGACCGCCAGCGTATGGCGATGGAGATGCAAAAGCTCCAGCGTGAACACGGGTTCAACCCGATCCTGGGGTGTTTGCCCGCATTTGCCCAGATTCCGGTATTTCTGGGGCTATATCACGTATTGCGGTCATTCAACCGAACTCAGGGTGGGTTCGGGCAGCCGAACTTGAGTGTTGCCGAGAACCGAGCCACCGGAAACTACTTCTTCAACGCCACCGATGTAGGGCACTTTCTCGACGCACATTTGTTCGCCGCACCGATCGGCGCATCGATGATCCAGACGAAAGGCTTGGACGCCTTTCTGGAATTCAGTCGACCGGCAGTGATCGCGGTCGGTGTGCCGGTGATGCTGATGGCAGGAATTGCGACGTATTTCAATAGCCGCGCATCCATAGCCCGCCAGAGTCCGGAAGCGGCGGCGAACCCGCAGACCGCCATGATGAACAAATTGGCACTGTACGTCTTTCCGTTGGGTGTGGTGCTGGGAGGGCCGTTCCTGCCGCTCGCGATCATCCTTTACTGGTTCGCCAACAACATCTGGACGTTCGGGCAGCAGCACTATGTTTTCGCGGTGATCGAGAAAGAGGAAGAAGCGAAGAAGCAGAAGGCGTTGGAGCGCCGGGCCGCGAACGCACCTGCGCCCGGAGCGAAGCCGATAAGGGATAGGAAGGTGCCGACGGAGGCATCCGGTCCTGATATCAGGGGTGCCGAAAGTACCGACCCGACCGCCCCCGGTGGTGAGACCGACGAATCCAACCGACAGGTGCCGCCAGCCTCGCGTGGAACACCTGCGAGTAAACCGAGGCCGGGGGCTAAGCCCCGAAGACGTAAGCGGTGATGACTGCATGATGCGCGTCGCCAGTCCGATCCACGACGAGATAGACGATGAGGATGGAAGTCATGAGTGAGATGGCCGAACCCACGGCCGACAGCGGCGGCGATTCCGATGTCGATACAACCGTTTTGTCGGCGACAGGTGACATGCCCGCCAGGGCCGGGGGACTGGAGGAGCGCCTTGTGGCCGAGGGCGAAATCGCGGGTGACTATTTGGAAGAGTTGCTGGACCTGCTGGATTTCGACGGCGACATCGATCTCGATGTCGAAGGCAGCCGGGCCGTGGTGAGTGTCGACGGCGGTGAGGACCTCGCCAAGTTGGTGGGTCGCAAAGGGGAGGTACTGGACGCTTTGCAGGAACTCACCCGCCTGGCGGTACTCCAGAAGACCGGCGAACGGAGCCGGCTTATGCTCGATATCGGGAACTGGCGCAAACGTCGCCGCGATGAATTGGCGGCATTGGGGGAGAAGATCGCCAGGCGCGTCCTCGAGACGGGTGAGCGCGAGCAGTTGCCACCGATGACGCCCTTCGAACGTAAGATCGTCCACGACGCTGTGGCGGCCGTGCCGGGCGTGCGCAGCGAGAGCGAAGGTGTGGAACCAGCGCGGCGCGTTGTTGTATCACCGAGCTGAACGAATTACATAGCGGTAGTTCCACCGCGTTATTCTGTGCATGTTTCACGTGAAACATGCCACGTCCGCCAGCGTTGAACCGGGGTTTCGGCGGGCGAAGTCACGAAACCCGAGTAGCGCAGCGCATTCGCGCCCGACTTCGACAGCCACGCAAGACGCTGCGCCGCCGAGTGGAACCTATCTCGTGACCGCAAGACCTTTCTAGCTCATGGGAACCGAACAGCGAGCCTTCGACCGATCTTCTCTTGTTCGGGGGACGCTGTTCACCGAGCCGCCGGTCGGTGAGCGTTGTTGGTAGCCGAAGCGTTGGTCGACTTCTACGGGTAGATCACGCCCCGGCCGGTTGGTGAGGGTTCCTGTAGCACTGATGGGGTGTCGTGCCGCCGAGCACTGATCCATTAGCTTGTCGCTGGGTTCCCTTGGGCTCAAACATGTTTGACGAACCAGGAGGAGGAACTACATGATTTTTGTCGGCGACGATTGGGCGGAGGATCACCACGACGTCCACCTGATGGATGAAACCGGGGCGCGGCTGGCGTCGCGTCGACTACCCGAGGGGCTTGCCGGTATCGGCGAGTTCCATCAACTCCTGGCCCGGCACGCCGAAGAACCCGACCAGGTCGTGATCGGGATCGAAACCGACCGCGGCCTGTGGGTCGAGGCGCTCGTCGCGGCCGGCTATCAGGTGTATGCGATCAACCCGCTGGCGGCCGCCCGCTACCGCGACCGCCACCATGTCTCGGGGGCCAAATCCGATGCCGCCGACGCCAAACTGTTGGCGGATCTGGTGCGCACCGACCGCCACAACCACCGTCCGGTCGCCGGGGACAGCCCGGCCGCTGAGGCGGTCAAGGTCCTGGCCCGGGCACATCAGAACCTGATCTGGACCCGCAACCGGCACACCAATGCGCTGCGCTCGGCGCTGCGGGAGTACTACCCGGGCGCGCTGGAGGCGTTCGACGATCTGCATGACCGTGACGCGCTGGCCGTTTTGGGTCGTGCGCCCACCCCTGCTGCAGGCGGCCAGCCTGAGTCTGTCGAAGATCCGGTCTTCGCTCAAAGCCGCGGGGCGACAACGCAATCTCGACACCCGGGCACTGGAGATTCAGACGGTCTTGCGCACCGAGCAGCTCGCCGCGCCGGCCGCGGTCACCGCCGCGTTCGCAGCGACCACCCGCGCCGCGGTCGGCATCATCGCCGAACTGAACCGCCAGATCGCTGACCTCGAGGCCGAGTTGGCGACACATTTTGAGGCACACCCGGACGCCGACATCTACCGCTCCCTGCCAGGACTTGGTGTTGTGCTCGGCGCCCGGGTGCTCGGTGAGTTCGGGGACGACCCGAACCGCTACACCACCGCCAAGTCTCGCAAAAACTACGCCGGAACATCACCACTGACCGTCGCGTCGGGCCGCAAACGCGCCGTGCTGGCCCGCCACGTCCGCAACCGCCGCCTCTACGACGCGATCGACCAATGGGCGTTCTGCGCACTGAACACCAGCCCCGGCGCCCGCCACTTCTACGACCAGCGCCGTGCCGCCGGCGACCTACACCACCAAGCACTGCGCGCCCTGGGCAACCGCCTCGTCGGCATCCTGCACGGCTGCCGTACCACGCCACCGAACCCACTACAACGAACACAAAGCCTGGGCACACCGTCAGAACACCCCCGACACCCAGGCCGCTTGACAACTTGCGGACCTGGGATGTCTAGATCGACGGGATTACGGGGATTGGCGCGGTATCCAGAGGATCGTCGAGGGTCGCTGGACCCGTTCTTGCGACTAGACCGACGGCCTCCGGAAAATGAGACCTACCCGGTGGGCCGGCTGCTTTGGCCGTGCGACAGCAAACCGGCCCGATCCGGGGTCAGGTTGGATCCGGTGGCGTGGGGCTTGAGCGACGGCACGGGCGGCGGTAAGGCCAGGCTGGGCGTAGAGCCGATGAGCGATGCGGGCAGAATCCGTGCCGGCAGCACCGGCCCGGCGCACGATGCCGGCCACCGGCGAGCATGGCACCGGTCCATCTTGAAGCTTCAGCGCTGCGGTAACGAGGCCGAATGCCCAGCCGGGGTGGTGCAGCCCGACGACCTTGTCTGCGGGAGAGAGGGATCTTTGGTGAGCATGAGGGTCAATCGGTCCGGGCGCCCGGTTGCGAGGGGGCCGATGCGGGACAAGGTGCGGGAGTCATTTTCAAACCGGTCAGACATCTCACGAAGTTAAAGTCAAGCCACGAGCGGGAGAGGGGGTGGCGACGGCCGGCGGCGTCGAACTGGCGCAGCGGCGCGGCCAGCTGGATGCCCATCGTGTTCTCCACGGCGGGTGGCTGGTGCAGGTAGGTGTCGGTGAAGACGGCCCGCAGCCGTTCGATATCGCGGTCGAGGTGGCGTTGGCGGCTTTGCGGGGTAGAAGTCTTTGAGCAGGTCGCGGATCTGGTTGCCGACCTGCTGGCGCGCCCACCCCGCGTCCTGCTGGGCGCGGGCCAGCACCCGGATCGCCTGGGCCAGCTCGGTGTCGGCGGGCAGCGGTCGGTGCACGCCGGGGTCGGTGCGGATGATGTTGACCAACAGCACCGCGTCGGTGGCATAGGATTTGGCGCCCGACGCCGCATACCGCGCCCGGTAGCGGGAGGCCGCCAGCGGGTTGATCGGATAGATCACCCGGCCGGTTTCGCGCAGCGCGGCCACCCATAGGCCGCGATCGGTTTCGATCCCCAGCGGGATCGGATGTGCGGCGCTATCGCCGGCCTCGACCGGCAACCTCAACAGCTGGGTGAACCCCGCCGCGTCGTTGCCGACCCGTGCGCGGGCCACCACACGACCTCGTCGTCGATGGCGGCGATATCGTGATGATCTGTGGCCCAATCGATTCCGCAATACAATCCCAATGTGTCCTCACTCCTTTGATCGATGGCTGTGCCGTTACCGGTGGATTCACGCGGCGCCCTAATTCGCGGGACTCGAAGGTCCGTCATCAGAGACCCGAGCGCGCCGATGCCAACACCGGTTCAACCAGTGCACCCGTACGGCTCCGGTTCGGGGTGCAATCCGTGGCAGGCGCTGTGTGTCGGTGTGACGCCTGTACGGCAACTGACGCCTTCGACGGGTAAGACAAGCTGGCCGGGCATGCTTTGGGGCAGTGGCGGAATCCGGGCCACCCCCCGGCATACCCACACCACCGCAAGTCTGTGGGCGCCACGACCGCAGCGGATGGCTGTGCGGCGGCAATCGAGCCCGATTGCCACCTCGTCTGACTGGAACCACCTGGTTTGCATACCGGAGTGCAACCCGTGGCGATCATCACGATGAGTACCCGTCGCCAATGCGTAGCCAAGCGAGGCATACGGCGTCGCCAAGATTGGACACCCCTGCAACGGACGCGTTGCAGTCTGCACCCGGGTTACGTCGATTAGGATGTGATCCCGAGTCGGCCGAATCAGCTCAATTCGCCAAACCTCGTTCTGTCCGCGGATTCGGAGGATGTTTCACGTGAAACGTAACGGTGTGCCTCGCGCGCCGGAGTCTGCCGCGGCGGTATTCGGGATACGCATGGACATGGCCGAGCGCTATGCCGAATTGCTTTCAACGGTGGGTGTGGAGCGGGGCTTGATCGGGCCCCGGGAGGGCGATCGGCTCTGGGATCGTCACCTGCTTAATAGCGCCGCAATCGGTGAGTTGGTTCCCGAGGGCTGCCGGATTGCCGACATCGGAAGCGGGGCGGGAATGCCCGGCATTCCAGTGGCGATAGCTCGCCCAGATCTGAATGTGGTGCTCATCGAGCCGCTGCTTCGACGGGCAACGTTTCTTTCCGAAGTGACGGATGCGCTGGGCCTGACTGCCGTCACGGTGGTACGCGGCCGCGCAGAGGAGCTGTCCGTCAGGCGCGAGTACGCGGGCCTCGATGCGGTCATGTCCAGGGCAGTGGCTACCCTGGACAAGCTCACCCGTTGGAGCCTCCCGTTGCTCCGTTCTGGCGGCGAGATGCTGGCGATGAAGGGGGATCGAGCGGTGTGCGAAGTGGACGAATGCCGGGGATCCATGATGACACTGGGCGCATCGGAGGTCAGGATTATGCAATGCGGAGTCGAGTACCTAGACCCGCCTGTGACGGTGGTGGTCGCTCGTCGCGCTACCCGCCAAGCATGCTCTTCGGCGAGAGGACGATCACGATGATGGTTCCGCAACCGGACGCCCCGGCACCCGAGGTTTCACGTGAAACATGGGAATCCGCAGTCGACTTCGACACCCCCATCGCTGCCGCTGCCCAGCGCGCGATGCAGGTCAGACATGCCAGCAGGCAGTTGCCACGCCCACCGCGCCGGCGGACCTTCACCGTCGCCAATCAAAAGGGCGGCGTGGGAAAGACCACGACCGCGGTGAACCTGGCGTCGGCGATGTCGGTCCAGGGACTAAAGACCTTGGTGATTGACCTCGACCCGCAGGGAAACGCCAGCACGGCACTGGGCATCGAGCGCCGGCAAGCCGGTACGCCGTCGTCCTACGACGTCCTGCTCGGCGAGATGCCGCTGCCCGCGGCCCTGCGTCGCAGCCCGCACAATGAGCGGCTGTTCTGCGTGCCGGCCACGATCGATCTCGCGGGCGCAGAAATCGAATTGGTGAACATGTCGGGGAGAGAGACCCGGCTGCGGGATGCCCTCGCCGAACTGAACGGCTCCGACTTCGACTACGTCTTCATCGACTGCCCGCCGTCGCTCGGCCTACTCACCCTCAACGCACTAGTTGCTGCGCCGGAGGTGCTGATCCCGATCCAGTGCGAGTACTACGCACTCGAGGGCGTGTCGCAGCTGATGAAGAACATCGAGATGGTCAAGGCCCATCTGAACCCAGAACTCAGTGTTTCCACGGTGATTCTTACGATGTACGACGGCCGGACGAAGCTGGCCGACCAGGTGGCACAAGAGGTGCGAAAGTATTTCGGACCGAGGGTACTGCGAACCGTGATCCCACGAAGCGTCAAAGTGTCTGAAGCGCCCGGCTACAGCATGACGATCATCGAGTACGACCCGGGATCCCGGGGTGCGATGAGCTATCTGGACGCAAGCCGTGAAATCGCCGATTCGAGTACCACCCCGGACGTGAAGGGATAGACATGGCTTCGAACTCACGGCGTAAAGGCGGCCTTGGCCGCGGACTTGCCTCACTGATTCCAACCGCGCCCACCGAAGACGACGGGGTTGATCTGGGGCAGCGAATGGGCGATGCCGCCGCCGATGTGGTCATCGGCGGCGGCATCGTGCCCATTGTCGAGGAGATCGGCGCGGTATATCGCGAGATCGATCCGGCTGCGATCGACCCCAATCCTCGCCAGCCCCGGCAAGCTTTCGACGAAGAATCGATGTCCGAGCTCGTGCACTCCATCCGCGAGTTCGGCCTCATGCAACCCATTGTCGTTCGCGCCGCCTCCCAGAACGGTTCCGGCGATAACGGATCGGCCCGTTGGCCTCGGTATCAGATCGTCATGGGGGAACGTCGTTGGCGCGCCGCCCAAAAAGCAGGGCTAACCACTATCCCGGCCATCGTCCGGGAAACCGCCGACGACCACCTCCTGCGCGACGCGTTATTGGAGAACATCCACCGCGTGCAGTTGAATCCCCTGGAGGAGGCGGCTGCATACCAACAGCTGCTCGATGAATTCGGTGTCACCCATGACGAACTGGCCACTCGGATAGGCCGGTCACGACCGCTGATCACCAACATGATCCGTCTGCTCAAGCTACCCGTCGCCGTCCAGCGCCGGGTAGCCGCCGGCATTCTGTCGGCCGGGCACGCCCGCGCATTGCTGGCGTTGGAGGAGGGCCCGGAGGCGCAGGAGGAATTGGCGGCCCGCATCGTGGCCGAGGGATTGTCGGTGCGCGCTACCGAGGAGACCGTGACGTTGGCCAACCGGGCCGATGCCAAGAAGCCGATTCCGCCCCGCCGCAAGCCGATTCAGATGCCGGGGCTGCAAGACGTTGCTGATCGCCTATCGAGTACGTATGACACTCGAGTAGCTGTCAGCCTCGGTAAGCGCAAAGGCAGGATCGTGATCGAGTTCGGGTCCGTGGACGATCTGCAGCGTATCGTGGCGCTGATGGACAGCGTCGCGACCTGAAGGTTCGCTGGATGAGCTGAGCGGCGTCCGGCCAACCGTGAACCCCGCTCGGTCGCGGGCACGCCGCGCCACCGCGGCGAGTGCCCGGACGACATATCGTTGGCGCGGCGGAAAACATTGCATCGCAGCTCAATTCGGGTGGGCGGCCAAGCGCGTGCTCGCTTTGAAATCCGCCGGTGGTCGAGCTGGCGATTTGTCTCCTATTCTTAGAGAAGCCGTCCATGACCGCACCGTAGGGAGACCCGGGATTTGGTGTCTGCTCGCATCACGCCGCTGCGGCTCGAAGCTTTCGAGCAATTGCCCAAGCACGCCCGCCAATGCGTGTTCTGGGAAGTAGGCCCTGACGCCGTCGGACGTTACGAGCACCTCGCCGATCCGGAGTTCGAGAAAGAAGCGTGGCTGTCGATGGTCATGCTCGAGTGGGGTTCTTGCGGCCAGATTGCTACCGCGGCGGGTGTGCCTGCGCCAGACGATGATACCGATCCGCCCTGCTTGGGTTATGCGCTCTACGCGCCGCCACACTCAGTGCCCCGAGCGTTGCGGTTCCCGACCGGACCCGTGAGCGCCGACGCGGTTCTGCTCACGTCGATGGGTCTGGAACCCGGCAATTCGGAAGACCTCTCGCGCAGCCTGGTCGCGCAGGTGGTCAACGACCTCGTGAGACGAGGAGTCCGGGCACTGGAGGCATTTGGCCGCAC
Organism: uncultured Actinomycetota bacterium; assembly: GCA_963846905.1. GTDB lineage: Bacteria > Actinomycetota > Actinomycetes > Mycobacteriales > Mycobacteriaceae > Mycobacterium. The sequence continues at coordinate 42,377 of CAWJYB010000028.1, read as the reverse complement.
CGCGCTGTCGGCGGAATTGCTCGATCAACCGCATACGGAGCCGGCCTTGCTCAGCGCGGTCGAATCTCTCGGCGACTGCGCCTTCGACCAATGCATGATCGAGGCCGATTTCCTTCAGAAAGTCGGCTTCACGGTGGTCGCGCCGCACGGGTACTTCCCGCGGCTTCGGTTGGAACTCGACAAAGGTCTCGGCTGGAAGGCAGAAGTCGAGGAGGCGTTGGAGAGGCTGCTGGAGTCCGCCAGGCTGCAGCAGCCGGTCGGCGCGGGAATGAGTATTGCCGATTCCGTGGTCAGGAGCTGCTGAGCCGACTGCGCGGGCCGTCCGCCAGCTCGTGGGCGAGCAGTTCGGCGAACGTGAATGTGCCGGTCGGCCGATCGTTCTTACCGAGCAAGTACAACCGCTTGACCGCTGCCAGGATGCCTTCGGCGATTGCATCGCGAACGTTCGGCAACACCAGCACGTCGCGATCGTGCGGATTCGTGACGTACCCGACGTCAACCTGGACGGTCGGCATCCGCGTGAGCCGGAGCAGATCCCATGTTCGCCCATGTGTTCGGCAATCGCGTAACCCGGTCCGAGCGACCACTTCACGCTGAATGAAGTCAGCAAGGTTCTTCCCGATGGTGGAGACCGAGCCGTGTGAATTGCCGAAATGAAACGATGCGACCCCGTTGGCGGACGGCGTGGGCTGTGTGGTGCAGCGCAAGCTGATCATCAGGTCCGCACCGACATTGTTCGCGGTTGCCGCGCGAGCGGCATCGGAGGGGCTGCACCCGGTCGGCCTGGACAGAAATGTGTCCATACCGATCGCCGTCATCCTGGCTTCGAGTCGGCTCGCCAAATCCCAGAGCACGTCGGTCTCGCTGATCGGGCCGGAAGGTCCCTGCATGATCAGCCCGCGGTCGTTGCCACCGCGACCGGGGTCGATGATGATGCGCTTACCCGACAGCTTGGGACCAGAACGGCGGACCAGTTCTTCCTCATGAATCGCGTGCGGCGAGCCGCCTGTGACCCGAGAACCGAGGAAGTAAAAGGAGCGCAATGTGTCCGGCCCGCAGATGCCGTCGGCGGCCAATCCGTACTCGCGTTGATAGGCCATCAGCGCGCTATGGGTCTGCAGGCCGAAGTGGCCGTCGACCATCCCGGTGTAGAAGCCCAGATCTTGCAGCCGCGCCTGCAGCGTGGCGACGTCGTCGCCGTACATCGGCGCACCGAACTGATGATTGAGGACTCGCGCACCGAGCCGGTACGAAGCCTCCTTCAACGCGCGGTAAGTGGCTGCGCCCACCACGCCGTCGACCAGGAGGCCGCGCCGCTGCTGGAATGCACGAACGGCGTCGTCGAGTTCGGCATCGAAGACGTCCGGCGCCACCTGGCGGCCGGTGGTCAGATCGGCCTCAAGACTGTCCACCAAACCCAGGTCGGTCAGCGCTGCGCGGATCTCCGTGACCGCAGCACCGCGGTACCCGAGGCGCAAAACATCCTCGGTGCCCTCACGGCGTGCAGTCGACATATCACGGCCCTTCGGTTGTGGAGGTCAGCGGTGGCGGGTAATTGGCAAGCTAAGCTAGCAAGCATTGTCGCAGACAGCCCGAGGAATCCCCGAAACACCAAGAGCGCGCCGCAGTGAAACCACTCACGCCGACATGAGGGGTTACACCGGATGATCAGGGGAGAAGGCCAGACACTTCGCGCAACAGTGCCGCCTTTCCCTTCGCCCCGAGAATCCGCTTCACTTCCTCGCCGTTCTTGAACAAGATCATGGTCGGTATCGACACCACGCGGAAATCGCGAGCAGTTTCAGGGTTGGCGTCTACGTCGATCTTGGCCACGCGCAACTGCCCGGCCCGCTCGGTGGCGATTTCCTCGAGCACTGGGGCGACCATCCGGCACGGGCCGCACCATGCGGCCCAGAAGTCCACCAGAACCGGTTCGGCGCTGTTGAGCACGTCATCGGCGAAAGAGTCGTCAGTGACGGTCACAGTGGCAGTGTCGTCGGTCATCGCGGGACTCCAATCAGGTTTGTTTCGTCGGTGTCAGTGGTCGTCGGTCGTGCGGTGGTTTCCGCGAGCCAGCGTTCGGCGTCGATCGCCGCCGAACACCCGGTGCCCGCAGCGGTTACCGCCTGGCGATAAGTGCGGTCGACCAGATCTCCGGCAGCGAACACACCTTCGACCGACGTGGCCGTGGAGCGTCCGCGAACCTGTACGTAGCCGTCCTCGTCGAGGTCCACGATTCCCTTGACCAGATTGGATCGCGGATCGTGGCCGATTGCGACGAACATGCCGGTCACCGGCAGGAGCGAGTCACTGCCGGTCACCTTGTTGTGCAGGCGAATCCCGGTAACTGTGCCATTGCCCTCCACGCCGAGGACTTCGCTGTTGGTGACAAAGCGGATCTTCTCGTTGGCGCGGGCTCGGTCGAGCATGATCCGGGATGCGCGAAACTCGTCGCGCCGGTGCACGAGTGTGACGCTACGTGCGAACTTGGTGAGGAACGTGGCCTCTTCCATGGCGGAGTCGCCGCCGCCGATGACCGCGATGTCCTGGTCTTTGAAGAAGAAACCGTCACAGGTGGCACACGAACTCACCCCCCGGCCCAGCAGCTGTTGCTCGCCCGGGACGCCCAGATAACGGGCCGCGGCGCCCATCGCAAGGATCACCGCCCTGGCGCCGTGATTGTCTCCTCCGGCCGTCGTGACAGTCTTGACAGAACCGTCGAACGACACATCTTCGACGTCCTCAGTTCGCATATCGGCTCCGAACCGAAGCGCTTGCTCGCGCATTTCGTCCATCAGCGCCGGACCGTCGATCCCCTCCTTGAACCCGGGATAGTTCTCGACCTCGGTCGTGGTCATGAGAGCACCACCGAATGACGATCCCTCGAACACGATCGGAGACAGCTGTGCACGCGCAGCGTAGATGGCCGCGGTGTATCCGGCGGGTCCGGAGCCGATGACGATGACGTCGTGAATGGGCATGCTGTCGGTCATGCGGGCCTTTCTGGCGGGAGCAGGCGAATCTTTCTTGGCGCCGGGCACTGGCACGGCTATCAACACAAGGGTAGGACCAGCTGTTCCCGCTTCGCTCCGGTGGGCGTTTGGCCCTAGCCGGCGCGGCACATGGGAGCCCCGGCAGGTAGCTCGGTGACGATCGCTGTGCCCGTGCCCGGCATGCCCTCGTCGCCCCGACGGATCAGGGCAGCCAACCGTGTCCGCGCGCGGGCACAGCGGCTTTTGACGGTGCCCTCGGGAATACCCAGCAGCAGCGATGCTTCGGCGATCGAGTATCCGTGCATGTCGACCGTCAACAGCACCTCCCGGTGCACCTCGGACAATTGCATCAGGGCACCTCGCAGTGTGATGGCGGTATCCAGTTGTCCCGTACGGTCGGCTACCGGCTGAGAGACGGTTTCGAGAACCAGTCGGCCATGAGTTCTGTTGTGCCGCAATTTGTCCTGGCACGCATTGACGACGATGCGGTGCAGCCAGCTGCCGACTGCCGCGTGGTGTCGAAATGCGGCGGCGTGGCGATGCGCGGCCAGCATCGCGTCCTGGAGGACATCCTCGGCATCTTCGGGGGACCGGCAATTGATGCGTGCGAGCCGGCGCAACCTTCGATGGTGCCGCCGGAACAGCTCCTCGAACGCGTATCTGTCCCCGGCCACGTGGGCGGCCAACAGCTCGGCGTCACTACGGTGAGTCGGGGGAACGGAGCCGGCGCTGACCACGTGGCGCACATTATTGGCGTGGAAAGCCGCCGGCACTTCACAATGATGTCTGCTGGGGACAACCGCCAGAACACTACGTGGTGCCGTGCAGGGTGATCTCGGAGATGTCGGTGCGGCTCTTGCCGTCCACGGTGCCCAGTGTCGAGATCCACACCAGCACATTGGCGGTCGGCGGGGCAGCGTTGACTTTGATGCTGTTCTTACCGGGCCGCAGCGCCGTCGGTTGTGTGAGCGCCACGGTGTCCTTCAGCGCGGTGGGCGACGTGGTGGCAGACGAGCGGATCTGCACCTGAGTACCGGTTCCTGTGACGGCGATGTCAACCGACGACACCGTGGCGGGCCGAGACAGTTGGAGCATCAGCCCCACGCCGTCCTTGAATCCCGGGAAGGGCGAGGGGTCGGAGTAGGTGTCTGTGGGCCACATGGTGGACGGATCACCGTCGATGGCCAGACTGGCGAGGCTGGGTGCATCCGCCTCACCTTCCGGGGAGAATACGCTGGCGCGAACGGGTTTGATGATCCCGCTGGGACTGGATGGTGAACCTTCGGACTTGCTGGATGTGGGCGGGTTCAGACCGAGCTGGTCGCCGTTGATGCCGCCGCCGACGTCTCCGAAGATGTTGCTCAGCACCGACGCCAGCGTGATGAGCGCCACCATGAGGATGGCAGCGGCGACGCCCAGGCCGATTAAGATGCCGCGCTTGCGTTTCGCCCGGGCCGCCTCTTCCTCGAGAGGATCGGGCTCGGCGGCCGGTGCGAGCCGTGACACGGTGGGGGAGTCGACGGGCGCGATCCACTCGGTGCGGTCCGCGACCGCCGTCGCCTGCTGTAGCAGGTTCAACAGGGTTGGAGCGGTGCGAATGCCGCCGCCCTGCTGTACCGAGCGCACCGCGGCCGCGGAGATCTGGAATGGGATCGAGCGGTTCACCGACCGGGGTTCAACGGGCTGACCGGCCGCATCGAGCGTGGCCGGGCGCATGCCGCTGGGAATGCCGGTCTCGCGCAGCGGCCAGCGGTTGACGAGCAGCGCGTACAGGGTGGCACCGATACCGCGTATGTCGTCCTCCGGGGTGGCGTCGGGAAGCGTCGCGGGGAAGGCCAACGCGACGTCACCATCGGTGCTGACCCGGATGCGGCTCGGGTGGTCGATCGACAGCGCCACGCCGGACTGATGGGCCGCCTCCGCGGCGGCTGCCAGCGATTGGATGGCACGTGCGCCCCCGATGGGCGACGGCTCGGTCTCGGCGACCTCCTCGAGTGACCCGCCGCGGATCCACTCCGACACCACGAGACCGCTCGTGCCGGCTTGCGTTACATCGAGTACCCGAGCGACGCCCGGCTTCTCCATCCGACTCAGCCGCGACGTGCGCGCCAGGATCTCGCGTACTCGTTCGGGTGGAAGCACATGGTCGGGATCGACGAAGGTCAGTGCGACCTGGCGATCCAGCGCGGTGTCGATCGCCTGCCAGAATTGCAGTGCCGGAGGACCGCCGTGAAACACCAACAATCGGTACCGGCCACCGGCGATAGTGGTACCGGGCATCAACGGACCGTCGTCGGGCCCGGGGGCGCTCGATGACGTCAGGTCAGTCTCCGGCTTGCCGGGCTGCAGGTCCGGAGGCGACACTTTGGTCGTCGCGTCCGGCAAACGGCTGGCCGAGGGCTCGTCGGTCACATCCGGTCCTTTCCGCGCGCGTCCGCCGTCCGGGCGTACCCGCACCACCTGCCGCGCACTACCGTGGGCGGGGGAGGGCCGCGGCGGCGGCTTTCCCACGCGCACAGGGTACGTGACAGCAACGCCCGGGGAGGGTGAGTCCGGCGGGACAGGTCGTGGATCGGCGGGCCGGGTGCCGCGCCGGATGCGGCGCCGCACGGCGGCCAGCGCCGCCTGTGCATCGGGCACCTGAGCAGCGAGCAACACGCCGCTCGCGATGGGCAGCATGATCAGGCCGAGAATCAGCAGACGCAGCAAGGAACCCGCACCGCCGCCGTCGGCGGTCAACCGGTTCAGACCTAACAATCGGTCGAAGACATGTGCGATGAGGCCCGCCAGTAACGAGGCGGTCACGGTCACCAGGATGGCGCGCACGACCGTGACATCGACGAGGAGACCGCCTCGGGGGAGGAGGGCACGGCGCAGCAGGACATAGCCGACGACGGCGCCGGCCAGGAAACCCAGCCCATTGGCGGTGCCCAGAAAGCCGGCTACCAATTCGGGGTCGTCGGTGACGTGCGGCGCCGCCAGCGACGCGGCGATCTTGACCGTTGTGATCGCGACGATGACGAGGATCGGTGTCCACGGTTGTTCGCGTGCATAGAAAACCCGCAACTGCAGCAGCACCAGGGCATACGGAATCAAGGTGAAGGCAGAGAGCGCTATCGAGATACCGAGGTAATTGGCGTCGACCTCGCCGAACTTGCCGTACGCGAACAGCGCGCTGCCGATCGCCGGGCCGGCCACCGACATGAAGGCGACGATCGGTATCAAGGTGATCATCGTGAGCCGGGTGGCCAGGGACAGGTCCGCCAAGACCGCCGCGGTGTCCTCGGCAGCGGCGTTTCGGCTCAGGCGCGGCATGACCACTGTCAGCACGGTCACCCCGATCATGCCGAACGGCAGCATCAGCACCAGCCACGTGTAGTTGTAGATCGCCGGACCGGATGCAGCCGCCGTACTAGCAACCTGATTTCCCACGACAAGGCCGAACTGACTGATCAGAACGTAGAGGACCATCGCGGCCGCCATTGCTCCGAAGCGTTTGAGCCGGCGGTCGACGCCCCAGAGCGGCCGCAGGCTGATGCGCTCGCGGCGGATCGCATACAGCAGTGCCGCCGCTTGTGCCGCCACCCCTGCTGTGGTGCCGAGACCCAGTACGAGCAGTTTGGCGTTGCCCATGTGCACCGGGTCTACCGAGAGCTCACCCGGCACGAGCAGGTATACACCCAGTGTTGCTATCGCCACGATGTTGTTCACCACCGGCGCCCAGGCGGGGGCGCCGAAGACGTTCCGGTTGTTCAGGATAGCCATGAACACCGACGACAGTCCGTAGAAGATCACCTGGGGCAACAGCAGATATGCAAAGGCGGTGGTCAACGGTTGGTTGACTTGGGGATCGCTGCCGAGCATGAGCCGCACCAGTTGCGGGGCGGCCGCCACCGACAGCGCGGTGGTCACCGCGAGCAGGGCAGCGGCAAGTGTCACCAGCCGGCGCACGAATGCCGCGCCTCCGTCTGCGTCGTCGCGCTCCGCACGGGCAAGTACCGGCACGAAGATCGCGGTGAACGTCGCTTCGAGCACAAGGGCGGCCACCAGATTGGGCAGCTGGTTGGCCACGGAGAATGCACTGGACAACGCAGCACCCAGGAGCGCGGCCAACAGGACTATCCGGATGAATCCGGTGATGCGGCTGATCAGTGTGGCAAAGGCCATGCCCCACGACCTCGACACCACTGCGGCGTCAGACAACTCGGAACGCCCGCTCGTGCTTTCGCCGGCGGGCTGGGCCCCAAGGGTGCCCCTGCCGGCGGGCTGAGCCGGTGCGGGCGGCTTGATCGAGTCGGTGGAGGGGGGATCGACGGCGCTCATGGCCGCCGCCGGGGAGGGTTCAGGTCGGCTGGGTCGGGCTGGCCGCGGAATCGGTGCCACAGGCGACGTCCGGTTAGGGTGACCAGCACCGCTCCAGCAGTCATGGTGATGAAGAAGAGCACCTTTCCGTAGGCGTTGGAGTGCACCGACAGCCGGACAGGCTGACCCAGGGGGACACCGTCGGGGGTCCGCAGCGCCACGTCGACGGCGACCCGCTGGGTGAAGTGGATCTCGATCGGTATCCGCAGCGGCAGGTATCCAGGTGGCAGCTCCTGTTCCCCGATGTCGGTCACCGCCATTCCCGGTGGCGCGTTGACGTGCAGCCGAACCCGGATCGGGACGGCCAGGTCATTGCGCAGCGCCAACGGCAGCGGGCTGTGTTCGGTCGCCAGGGTGTAGGAGCCGCCGGGGTTGACGATCGTGACGGCACCGAACAGGTCGTCGACCGTCTTTCCGACGGTGGTCAGCTTTCGTTTGGCCAGGCCGTTTCGGGTATCGGGTGGTTCGGCCTGGCTCAGGGCCCTCAGCATGTCCTCGCGCAGCGGTGCCGTGTATTGCCCGCCGGTGAGGCCGGTCTGCTGGTTGGTGGTCAACGCAGCGGTCAAACCCCACAGCCGCTCGACCTGACCGGCCATCTGACTGACGACGCCGTCGCCGAACTTCGCCGAGGTGTCGTCTGCTGCGGAGGGACCTACCGGCCGGCTCGGGTGCGGGTCACCGGAGGCTTCCGCGATGACGGCGCTCAACGGCCGCGGCACCGCGAGACCCGCACGGATGGCGGCGGCGAATGCGGTCAGCACGGCCTGCACGTCGCCGGGCCGAAGGCTCCACGCCAGTGGCGGCATCAAGATCTGAGCGCGCGAATCGGCGGTGGGGTTCAGCGACCGCCACAACATCGCCGCCACCGCATCCTGACGACGAGCGACAGCTGAGTCATGGCGTAAGGAAACCGACAGCGACGGGTCCAGGTACGACGGTGTCACCGGATCGGTGCCGGCCCCTGCCATCGCCGCCCCGACAGTCGGGTCGAACGGAGCAACCACCAGTTGTGGCGACACCCGCCAGGGCGTCAGGTCGGCAGTGCCGGAGCTGCCGCCACCACTATCCGGTGCCGAACAGTCTGCAGCGGCGATCGCGACGTGGGGGCCCCCGGAGCTGAGCAAGTCGACTACACGGCTGTTCAACGGGCCGTCGCCGACCAGTATCGCCCCCCGGGTCGTCGGAACGCCCAGCAGCTGGTCGACGACATCGGTGGACCCATCGACGGTGAACGCGTTGAGCCGGACATCCCCGACCCGCTGCAGCGCGTCGAGGTCTGCCTGCGCGTAGGGCGCCGCGACGACGCACATCCGTGCGGCCAGTGCGCGCAAACGGCCGAGCCATGCGGTGGCCGCGGCTAGTCCTGCACCGGGGTGGGTGGTGCTGCCGAGCCCGTCGGCGGCGTCGGACACGACGTAGCCCGCCGTCATCGCGTTGACGGTGACGAGCAAATCGGGGTCCACCGCCAGACACATCCCTTGCGCCACCGCTCCGTCGGGATCGACGGCGGGGCTGATCGCGAACTCGGCGGCACCCAGCAGCGTGTCGAGCCGGCCGCCGGGGGCCAGGGAGCTCGCCAGCGTGTCGTCCATCAGTCGCACCGGGGTGGTGCCACCAGGCACGCCGGGTGCCAGCCGCGGTTTGTCGGCCAGCGGCCACAACAGGGTGGTTTGCACGGGAGTCGTCGTGTCGGGGGCGACTGCGGCGTTGAGCTCCGCGCTCGTCGATAGGTTTTGGGCGGGCAGGGCCAGCACCGGAAGAAGAAAGCGGCCATCGTCCAGACGGGCAGGCGCGCCGTAATCGGGAGTGCCGTTGACGTTGACCAGCAGGGGATAGACCCCGGGTCCTTCCAGCCCCAGCGCGGGGCCGGTGTCGGACCGCAACGGATACGAGAACGAGAATCCGGCGCTTTGGCCGCGTTCCAGTTCGCCGGCGACGTTGACGAATTCGGAGACCGGCCCGAACTGCGAAGTGTCACCGCCGAGATCGGTGCGCAGCTGGGCCGAGCTCCGGATTGCCGGTGCGTGTTCGAGGCGTGCCACCACATCGCGCACCTGGCGGTCGCCGACATTGGATACCGTTCCCGTCACCGTGAGGACGGGTCCGCTGGTGGCGGTAACGATGTCAGGTGTGACGCGGTCAATCCGCACCACCAGGAACGGCTTTGGTCCCGGCTCGCCCGCGTTGGCCAGGGGTGGCGCCAGGGACGAATGGAAGCCGGCGATCAGCACGGCCACCCACGGCGCCCCGGACAACCGGCGCCGCCGCGGTGTCACGTTGCCGGCCCGCAACCGTGGGGCCGTCCGGGTACCGACCCGTCGGAACGAGCGTTGCGGGTGCGGGAGTGCGTTTGGGGACGTCGCCGCGGCGACGTCCGCGGAAGCGGGGGCAGCGCGCCGGGGCCGTCGGTTTGCAGTTTGCGGATGAGTTCTCCGGCCACCTCGGCCAGTCGGCGTTCGTCGGCGTAGGCCAGTCGTGACGGCAGGTCCCGCAGGGGAACCCATGCCACTTCGCTGACTTCGATGTCTTCGTCGGACAGTTCCCCACCCGAGAACCGCATCAGATAGTGATGAACCGTCTTGTGAACGCGGCGACCTTCGGTAACGAACCAGTAATCGATGCTGCCCAGCGCCGCAAGCACCTTGCCGTGGATGCCGGTTTCCTCGGCCACCTCCCGGATGGCTGTCTGCTCGGCGGTCTCACCCTGTTCGATATGGCCTTTGGGCAGGGACCACAGCATCCGCCCACGGCGGTCGACCCGACCGATCAGCGCGGCAACCTGGTCCTCGTGCGGACCGTCGATCCCGTCGATCACCAACCCGCCCGCCGAGGTCTCATGGACGGTTCGGAGCGCTCGGGAGTCGGTCCGGCTCGGCCGTTGACGCCGAGAGACCACCGGCACACGTTCGAGTTCCTCCGCAAGAGGTGCCGCTGGTGGTGTGTCGGCCTCCCCGGCGGCGCCGGATACGGACTCAGGCCCGGCGAGGGGCTGAGCGGGACCCGCTGCGCGACGGCTACGGCGCCGGCCGCGGCGCCGTCGTGGTTTGGCTTGTTCGCCGTCCGACACCTCAGCGATAGTAGTTGGCGCCCGAAAGAGCGTACGTGACCACTCGCCGGTACGCACTGCACCGCGGCGCTGCCGAAGTGGATCGATGCGGGCTCGCATCGGCCGATTACGTTCGGCACACCCCGCGCACTAGGCTCACCGAACGTGGCTGTATCGGGTTCCGGCGGCGACGGCGCTCCTGACGACACCGCGTTGCTGGCACGCGCCGCCGTCGCGCTGAACCGTCACGGCGAACCGTTGCGGGCTCTGGGCCTGCTATTCCACACCGCAGGGCACGAGCTTTATCTGGTCGGCGGAAGCGTCCGCGACGCCGTGCTGGGTCGCCTCGGCGCAGACCTGGACTTCGCCACGGATGCCCGGCCTGACCAGGTAAAGCAGGTGGTGAGCCCGTGGGCCGAGGCAATGTGGGACACCGGAATCGCGTTCGGGACCGTCGGTGCGGTTCGCGGCGGCCATCGGGTGGAGATCACGACTTACCGCGCCGACACTTACGACCAGGTCTCGCGCAACCCCCAAGTGCGTTTCGGGGAGAACCTCCAGGACGATCTGGTGCGCCGCGACTTCACCGCCAACGCAATGGCGGTGCGTATCACGGGGGACGGCCCCGGACAATTCGTGGACCCGATGGGCGGGCTCTCCGCCATCCGTGACGGGCTGCTGGACACCCCGTCGGCTCCCGAAGTATCATTCGGCGACGATCCGTTGCGGATGCTGCGGGCGCCGCGCTTCGTGTCCCAACTCGGCTTCACCGTGGCGCCGCGGGTTTGCGCGGCGATGGAGCAGATGGCCCCGCAGTTGGCCCGCATCACCGCGGAACGGGTCGCGGCAGAACTCGACAAGCTCATCCTGGGCGCAGACCCGGCAGCCGGCATCGATCTGATGGTGCGGACTGGACTGGGCGAACAGGTGATGCCCGAGATCGGCGCCATGAAGATGACGATCGATGAGCACCACCAGCACAAGGACGTCTACCAGCATTCGCTGACGGTCTTGCGGCAGGCGATCGACCTGGAGGGTCCCGGCGAGGGACCCGACCTGGTACTGCGCTGGGCGGCGCTGCTCCATGACATCGGGAAGCCGGCCACCCGCCGTCACGAAGCGGACGGCGGTGTCAGCTTCCATCACCACGAGGTGGTCGGCGCGAAGATGACCCGCAGGCGTATGCGGGCGCTGAAATATTCCAAGCAGATGGTCGACGACGTGTCGCAGCTGGTCTACCTGCATCTGCGTTTCCACGGGTATGGGGATGGCCGGTGGACCGACTCGGCCGTTCGCCGCTATGTCACCGATGCCGGCCCGCTGCTGCCGCGGCTGCACAAGCTGGTGCGCGCCGATTGCACCACCCGCAACAAGCGCCGGGCCGCTCGGTTGCAGGCCAACTACGGCCAGCTGGAGACGCGCATCGCCGAACTTGTCGCGCAGGAGGACCTCGACCGGATCCGGCCCGACCTCGACGGCAACGCGATCATGCAACTGCTCGGCCTGCCGCCCGGACCGCAAGTCGGCGAGGCGTGGCGGCATCTCAAGGAACTGCGCATGGAGCGTGGCCCGATGACACCCGAGGACGCGGAAGCCGAACTTCTGACGTGGTGGAACGCGCGCGGCGGCGGCTCCGTCTGACAGGTATGGAGTATTGCTTCGGACAAGACGGCGCGGCCACCATGTGGGACGGTGATCCGGATTCGGATCTCGACGGTGACGGCACGCTGGAGGCGATCAGCCTCGACTTTGACGGAGACGGCCTGCGCGACGACGCATTGGTCGACCTGGACGGGGACGGGGTAGCAGACCACGCGGTGCTCGATGTCGGCGCCGACCAGCGCTGGTTCACCGACGATGGGGCGGGCACGTGGTCGACGCCGGCGGAGCCGGGCGGGCCTGTCCGGACGCGGACGTTGCGCTGGTTCTCGCTCGACGGCACGCCGGAGTCGGGCAGTGGCGTGGTCGACTTCGACGCCGACGGTGTCAGGGACCGTGTCCTGGACACCGACGATGACGGGTTGGCCGATCGGGTGTTCTGCGGCGACGGATCGGGCGGATACTCGCGGGGCTACGTTGACGCTGACGGTGACGGCAAGTGGGATGTCATGCTCGTCGACCGTGACGGCGACGGATCGGCCGACGACGCGCGAACCCTGTAGCGGCTCCGCTTCGCGAGGGCGCTCAGCGGCCCACGCTTGCGGCTCCCTCGCGAGGCGCTCAGCGGCCCACGCCGGCCGGGCCGGCGAAGGCCTGCGCGATCCCCACCCACTGCTCGGCGTCCGCGCCCATCGTGACCACGTCGAGCGATGCCCGCGGGCGGCGCTGGGTGACCAGCGCGCAAAAGTCCTCAGCCGACCCCGTGACCCGCTGCGCCGACTCCGCGGGCCCCCACGTCCAAGCACTGCCGTCAGGTGCCCGGAGCTCAACCCGGAAGGGTTCGGTCGGCGGCGTCAGGCCGTTGACCACGAAGGCGTAGTCCCGGGTGCGAACACCGAGGTGCGCGATCGAGCGCAGCCGGGTGGTGGCGGGTCGGGCAACGCCGACCGCGTCGGCGACGTCAAGCCCGTGAGCCCAGGTCTCCATAAGCCGGGCGGTTGCCATCGAGGCGGCGGTCATGGGCGGTCCGAACCAGACAAGCTTGCGTCCCTCGGGCACCGCTTCGAGTTCGGCGTGCAGCAGCCGGCGGGTGGCCCGCCATTCGGCGAGCAGTCGCACCGGGCCCATACCCACCAGTTCTTCGGCGCCCTCATCGACGAAACCCGTCGGATTGCCTGCAGCGGCGGTGAGCACGTCTGAAAAGGCCGGTTCGTCGGTGACCGTGATCGATGCCGCCCGGTCCGTCCACAACAGGTGGGCAATCTGGTGGGCGATGGTCCAGCCCGCAGCGGGAGTGGCCCTTGCCCAGCCGTCCTCGGGGAGCTCCGCGACCAGCTCGTCGAGACTGTTGCTTTCGGCGCGGAGTTCGTCGACGATACTGCCCGCCGCTACGCCCATTGCCGGCCTCTAACTCGGGTCTGATCCGCGACGGGCGAGCAGTGCGTGGACGGCGAGTCCGCCGAAGTAGATCGCCGATCCGGCCACGACCAGCATAGGCGCCTGCCCGTCGGTGGGCACCACCGTGGCCGCCGCGGCGACGGCGCCGACGAACGACACCCAGTACAGCGCATCCTGGACCGCGAACACGTGGCCGCGGAGCGCATCGTCGACGTCGATCTGCATGGCCGAATCGGCGCAGAGCTTGACCACCTGTCCGGCTGCGCCGAGAAAGAACCCGCACACCACCATCACCGGCAGCTGCAGGCCTGCTCCGCACAATTGGATGAGGGCGGCGCACCCCAGGGCGCCATTGGCGCTGGCGGCGCGGCCCCACCGCCGTACAGCGGCCGGGGTGGCGATGGTGGCGAGAAATGACCCTGCACCGGTAGCAATGCCGAAGACCAGCGCGACTTTGCCGGGCGCGGCGACCTCCATCGCAGGCGTAGTCGGATTGGCGGACGAGCAAAAATACCAGCAGGGTGTTGATGCCCAGGGCCATGCGGTGCGCGGCCAATCGCGCTCAGCGTCGCCGCAACCGTCGGCGACGTAGCCACCGTCCGCGCGCCATGCAGCCAGCCGGAGGCCACCGCGTAGAACACCGACCCGTGGATCGACGCGCGCGGTGTCGTCGGGACCCAACACGTGCGGAGAAAACCGCAGCGCGAGGAACAGCGCCAGTGCCACCGGGACCACGACGAGAAAATGACAACCGCGGAGCCGGTGTTGTTGGCGCCGAACAGTACCCGCGGCAAGAACATGAAGTTGGCGCCGGCGAGATGCAGCCGCACCGCCGGCGGCGGTGGCGACCGCGTTCATCGTGACAACCTGCTCCCGCGGCACCACGTGCGGCAGGGCCGCTGACAGCCCGGACGCGACGAAGCGGCTGAACCCGTTGACCACCAGAGCTGCGCAGAGCACGGCCAGGTCGCTGGCGCCGGCTGCCAACATCACCCCGACGGCGACGATCAGTACGAGTCGTCCCAAGTTGGCACCAACCAGGACCCAGCGGCGATCCCACCTGTCCAACAGGGCGCCGGCGAACGGGCCCAACAGCGAATAAGGCAGGAACAGCACAGCGAATGCTCCCGCGATTCCCCACGGTGTGACCGCGCGTTCGGGACTGAACAACAGCGCCCCGGCCAAGCCGGCCTGAAATAGGCCTTCTCCGAACTGGCTGGCCAGCCGCACTTGGACCAGGCGGAAGAACTCCGGCAGGTTGCGCACCGACCGCCAGACGGCGCTGGCCGCGCGTGCGTCAACCACTGAACCACTTCCTCGATCGGGCAGCAGAGCGCGCGGGGAAATCAGCGGCCCGGATCTACAGTACAAATATCCGTCGAGCCGCCGTTTGTGCGCCCCGTCCGCGGTCGGCGGGTGACATGATGGATAGGTGGCTCAGCCCGAGGACCCCGAGGATTTTATCGCTCCCGCGGCATACCGGGTGCGCGCGGGTTCGCTGCTGCTCGCCAACACCGATCTCTTGGAGCCCACCTTCCGGCGCAGCGTGATCTATGTGGTGGAGCACAACGACGGCGGGACGCTCGGCGTTGTGCTCAACCGGCCAAGCGAAACCGCTGTCTACAACGTCTTGCCGCAATGGGCCAAGCTGGCCGCGAAGCCGAAGACGATGTACATCGGCGGTCCCGTGAAACGCGATGCCGCATTGTGCCTGGGAGCCCTGCGGGTAGGAATCGATCCGCAGGGTTTGCCGGGACTTCGGCATGTCGCGGGCCGCATCGTGATGGTGGATCTCGACGCCGACGCCGATGCGCTCGCCACAGTCGTGGAGGGCGTCCGGGTCTTCGCCGGCTACTCGGGGTGGACGATCGGTCAGCTGGAGGGCGAGATCGAACGCGACGACTGGATCGTGTTGTCCGCGTTGCCCACGGATGTGTTCGTCGAGCAGAAAGTCGACCTATGGGCGCGGATACTGCGCCGCCAGCCCCTGCCGTTGTCGATGCTGGCAACACATCCGATCGACGTCAGCCGCAACTAGACCAGACGGTCGGCGGATCCTTCAAGGATCCTTTCCCACCCTCCCCGACCTTCCTAAGGCCTTCCGTGGCTGCTCCTTCGCCTGGCGTCCGCCGGAGCGACTAATGGTCACACGACAGTGTGCACGTAGCGCAACCGCCACCGCAGGTAGGCGGTGCCGACAGGGTGGCATCCATTTTGTGCGCCAGGTACCGGGCACCCTGCCACGAGCCCGCTGCGAGCGTGCCCACCGCACCGAGGATGCACACACCGACCAGAATCAGCCCGGTGCGGGGGCTGCCCGCCAGTGCCACAATGCCGCCGGCGGCCAGCATCAGTGCCGCCGCCAGCTGCGTCGGAGCCAACCCGCGCGCGGCGTGACCGAGAGGATCATCAGTGCGGGGGCGCCTCAGCGACCGCAGGCCGGTGACCGCGCACAGGACGGCCGCGCACCAGCACAGCACCAACGCGATCGGCATACCCACACCTTAGGGGGTCCGGTGAGGGCTGTCGCGCCAGGATCAGCTGATCGACGGCGGCACAGTTGGCGGTGTCGGTGTGCCTGGAACGGCGGGGAGGGCAGGAGTGACCGGCCGGGTGGTCGGCGGCGCTGCCGGGTCCGCGACGCGAAATCCGCTGACGATCGCGTCCGTCGCGTTCGCGGCTGCCACGGCTTGATTGGCCGACGTTGTCACAGACAGCGACACCAGGTACTTGTCCGGGCCGGATGACGCAATCACATGTCTGCGGGATGTGTTGAGCACGATGTCGTTCTGCCGGTACGTGCCCTCGATGAGGGAGGACGGGAATCCGTCGAAGCCGGCGAGGGATGCGTTGGTGGACTGCCAGTTGGGCAGCGTCTGGCTGTCCACGAAACCGTGCGTGATCGCTTCTTCTGGAGCGAAATCGCCGGTCAACTTGTAGACGACGACCTGCGCGTTGGAGGTGTATAAGCCGTCACCTCCGGTGCGATCGGCGATCACGGCGAACGCATCGGGCACATTCGGGTCAGGGACTTGGGTCCATCCGGTCGGCATGGGCAACGTGATGTTGAGGGCCCTGAAGTCGTGCGGGTGCTGAGGTTCCAGCGAGACATCCTTCGCCCGGAAGAAGTCGGTCAGGGTGCCCGAGCTGGCCGGAACGAGAACCGGGGTTGGCGGCGCCGACGGGGTGGCTTCGGGAAGGGTCACCTGCGTGGGCTGAATGGGCTGAGCGACAGCCGTGCTCGGGGCCTCCGGCTGCGCCGCCGCCACCTGGGGCGCGCTCGTCGCCGCCAGCGGGGTCGGTGCCACGGTGACAGTCTGCGTGACAGTGACGGGTGCTGGACCGGGGACCGGCGGCAGGGCCGGATCGGCGGCGGCGGTGGTCCCCGCCAATCCGAACACGGCCGCGATGCCGACGGCAATGCCACCTGCGATGACCCGTCGGCTACCGGCGCTGGAAAACATCGACGTCATTCCTTCCGGTCCGTAACGGTTGTCTGGGGCCGCACACCACACCCTTTACCGAGCAGACTGTATCGGCGTCCGATGGAGGCGGCACCGTGGGAATGCAAGCTGGAATCGACTTGGGACCAACTGATGACTGGTCCGCGATGCAACCGAGACCTTTCCGGCGCGTCCGGTTTGGCGATCGACGTCGCAGGACCGCTGTTTCCGCCCACCGGACGCGTCCTTATACCCTGATCGCGTGACCGAATCCCCGTCGATGGGCTCCGGCCAGGGATCCGACGAGCCCGCCTTCCGCTACACCGCGGACGTGGCAGGCCGCATCGAAGCGACCTGGCAGGCGAACTGGGCCCGGCTGGGCACCTTCAACGTCGACAACCCGGTGGGTTCACTGGCACCGGCCGACGGCGTGGTTCCGGCGGACAAGGTGTTCGTCCAGGACATGTTCCCCTATCCGTCTGGTGAGGGCTTGCACGTAGGTCATCCGCTGGGTTACATCGCTACCGATGTCTACGCGCGGTACTTCCGCATGTGTGGTCGCAACGTGTTGCACGCCCTGGGGTTTGACTCCTTCGGCCTCCCCGCCGAGCAATACGCCATTCAGACCGGAACACACCCGCGTACCCGGACCGAGGCGAACATCGTGAACTTCCGTCGGCAACTGGGGCGGCTCGGGCTCGGTCACGACACGCGGCGCAGCTTCTCGACCACCGACGCGGACTTCTACAAGTGGACCCAGTGGATATTCCTGCAGATCTACAACGCGTGGTTCGATTCCGACGCCGGCAAGGCGCGGCCGATCGCCGAGCTGATTGCCGAATTGGATTCCGGCGCGAGGACTCTCGACGGTGTGCGGTGGTCCGAGCTGGACGGAGGTCAGCGCGCTGACGTCATCGACGGCCACCGCCTCGTCTACCGGGCCGATTCGATGGTCAACTGGTGCCCCGGCCTGGGCACGGTGCTGGCCAACGAGGAGGTCACCTCCGACGGCCGCAGCGAGCGGGGGAACTTCCCGGTGTTCCGGAAGCGGCTGCGGCAGTGGATGATGCGTATAACCGCCTACTCCGACCGGCTGCTCGGCGACCTCGACGTGCTGGACTGGCCGGACAAGGTCAAGACCATGCAGCGCAACTGGATAGGGAGGTCCACCGGGGCGTCGGTGCTCTTCGCCGGCCAATCGACGGCCGGGGCTATCGACATCGAGGTGTTCACCACCCGGCCAGACACCCTGTTCGGCGCGACGTACATGGTGCTGGCGCCCGAACACCCGCTCGTCGACGCGCTGACCGCAACTCGGTGGCCGGATGGCGTGGATGAGCGCTGGACCTACGGCGCCGCCACTCCGGCCGCCGCAATCGCGGCTTACCGTGCGGACGCCGCGGCCAAGTCCGAACTGGAGCGTCAGGAGAACAAGTCCAAGACAGGCGCCTTCGTCGGCGCGTATGCGACGAATCCAGTCAACGGGCAACGGATTCCGATCTTCATTGCCGATTATGTGCTGATCGGTTACGGCACGGGCGCCATCATGGCGGTGCCCGGCGGCGATCAGCGGGACTGGGACTTCGCCACGGATTTTGGCCTGCCGATCGTGGAAGTCGTTGCCGGAGGTAACATCTCGCAGGCCGCCTATACCGGAGACGGCGTTCTGGTCAACTCGGACTACCTCAACGGCCTGTCCGTCGGCGAGGCGAAGAAGGTCGTCACCGAGCGCCTCGTCGCCGACGGACGCGGGCAGGAGCGCATCGAATACAAGCTGCGCGACTGGCTGTTCGCTCGGCAGCGTTACTGGGGCGAGCCGTTCCCGATCGTCTACGACGCCGGAGGCCGTGCCCATGCGCTGCCCGAATCGGCTCTGCCGGTGGAGCTCCCCGACATGCGGGACTACTCGCCGGTGTCGTTCGACCCGGACGACGCTGCCAGCGATCCGTCGCCACCGTTGGGCAAGGCGACCGATTGGGTGCATGTGCACCTGGACCTCGGCGACGGGCGCAGGCCCTACACCCGCGACACCAACGTGATGCCGCAATGGGCCGCCAGTTCGTGGTACGAGCTGCGCTACGCCGACCCACGCAACACCGAACAGTTCTGCGCCATCGAAAACGAGGCCTACTGGATGGGTCCACGTCCAGCAGAGCACGGACCGGACGACCCCGGTGGCGTGGACCTCTACGTCGGCGGTGTCGAACACGCAGTGCTGCACCTGCTGTATTGCCGCTTCTGGCATAAGGTGCTTTACGACCTCGGGTATGTGACATCACGCGAGCCCTACCGGCGGCTGGTCAACCAGGGCTACATCCAGGCGTTCGCCTACACCGACGCACGCGGCTCTTACGTCCCGGCCGTAGACGTCGTGGAGCGGGGCGGCAAGTTCTATCTAGGGGACTCCGAGGTCTTCCAGGAATTCGGCAAGATCGGTAAGAGTCTGAAGAACTCCGTCTCGCCCGACCAGATCTGTGACGAATACGGTGCAGACACGCTTCGGGTTTACGAGATGTCGATGGGACCGTTGGAGGCGTCGCGGCCGTGGGCCACCAAGGACGTCGTCGGCGCCTATCGGTTCCTGCAGCGGGTGTGGCGGCTCGTCGTCGACGAGAACACCGGCAACGCGAGAGTGACCGACGAACCGCTGGACACCGCCACCCTGAAGGCGCTGCACCGAGCCATCGACGGGGTGTCCGAGGACTACACGAATCTGCGCAACAACACGGCTGCGGCCAAGCTCATCGAATACACCAACCACCTGACGAAAGGCGAAGTGACTGCGCGTGCCGCGGTCGAACCACTGGTGCTGATGTTGGCTCCGCTGGCCCCGCACCTCGCAGAGGAACTCTGGAACCTGCTCGGTCACGGCGAGTCGCTGGCGCACGGCCCGTTCCCCACCGCCGATCCGCAGTACCTACGCGAGGACACCGTTGAACTTCCGGTGCAGGTCAACGGCAAGGTCCGGGGCAGGGTCATGGTCCCTCCCGGTGCGCCGGACGATACGTTGGAGGCCGCGGCCCTCGCTGACGAAAAGGTGCAGGCCTTCCTCGCCGGCGCGGCACCGCGGAAGGTGATCGTGGTACCGGGCAAGTTGGTCAACCTGGTGGTTTGACTCCCTCGCCCTGCCTCTTGCCCTTGGCCTCCCCCCTTGGCGTGCCTCTCTTGCGCGAGCATGCGTGTCCCGGCCCGACGCGCCGGTGTTTGCCCCGGGATCCGCACGCTCGGCGGCTGGGAACCGATCAGCGTGGGCGGATGACCACCTCGTGTACGTCGGCGTCGGCCGGGGCGTTGACGGCCTGTGCCACGAACTGCGCGACCGTCGACGCCCGAAGGAACCAGGTGGGGTCGTAGTCGCCACCTTCATAGGCCACCAGGTCGCGCTGCATGTCGGTATCAATCCGGCCCGGGTACACCGTGGTGACCCGCAGGCTCGGCTCGTCGGCGCGGAGCGAGTCCGCGAAGGAGCGCAATGCGGACTTGCTTGCCGAATACGACGCCAAACCGGGCGATGGTGTCCGGCCGGCGCCGGAGTTGATGAATACCACGTGACCGTTCGCGGCCCGCAGTGCCTGCAGTAGCGCGAGTGTAAGCGCCACGGCACCCATGACATTCACTGTCATGGTGGCCCGCCATTGTTCGACGGTCGACTCGGCCACCCGGCCCGGAAGCGCCAAGCCCGCGTTGTGGACCAGTACATCGAGTTCGACGATCGGTTCGACGACAGCCGGGATCGCGCGGAGGTCGGCGAGGTCCAGCGGCCAGGTGCTGGTACCCAGCCGCTGCGCCACCGTGTCCAGCCGATCGGACGGACGGCCGGCCAGAAGGAGCGTATGCGTGGGCGCCAGTGCGTCGGCGATCGCAGCACCCAGACCACCGCCTGCGCCGGTGATCATCGCGGTCGGCATAGCCGAAGTTTAGTCGTTCCGACGATGCCGGCGAGGGACGAGCCGGGGGAGGAGGACGACGGTGGGGTTTGAGTCGTTCCGACGATGCCGGCGAGGGGAGCACTCCTTGCCGAGCGAGTACGCCTGGATGGCCCCAGAATGGAGGCGTGGCCCCCGATCCCGGTTTTTCGCCCACGCAGCTGGCGGCCCGCGCCGCCTATCTGCTGCGGGGCAACGACCTGGGGGTGATGACGACCGCCGCGCCACTGCTGTACCCGCACATGTGGAGCTGGGATGCGGCATTCGTCGCGGTGGGATTGGCCCCGCTGAGCGTCGAGCGGGCGGTTGTCGAACTGGACACCCTGCTTTCCGCGCAGTGGAGCAACGGGATGATCCCGCACATCGTGTTCGCCAGTGGCGTGGATGGGTATTTCCCGGGGCCCGCCCGCTGGGCGTGTGCGGCGCTGACCAGCAACGCGCCCCGCAGCCGGCACACCTCGGGAATCACCCAACCGCCGGTGCATGCGATCGCGGTGCAGCGGATCCTCGATCGGGCTCGAAACCGCGGCCGTTCAACCCGGGCGGTGGCGGATGCGTTCCTCGACCGCCGGTGGGACGACCTGGTCCGCTGGCACCGCTGGCTGGCTGAGGCCCGCGATCCCAACGAGCGGGGACGGGTGACGCTGTACCACGGCTGGGAGTCGGGGATGGACAACTCGCCACGCTGGGACGGCGCGTATGCAAACGTCATCGCCGGTGAGGTGCCGGAGTATCAGCGAGAAGACAACAACATCGTCACCGACGCCAGCCAGCGGCCGTCCGACGGCGAGTACGACCGCTACCTGTGGCTGTTGGAAGAGATGAAGGCCGTTCGCTACGACGACGAACTCCTCCCCAAGGCAATGAGTTTCGCGGTCGAAGATGTTTTCGTGTCGGCGATCTTCGCGGTGGCGTGCGCGGTGCTCGCCGAGATCGGCGAGGACTACAAGCGTCCCCGAGCCGACGTGCGCGATCTCTTCGCCTGGGCCGACCGGTTCCAGGCCGGTGTCATCGAGAGCGCCGACCAACGCACCAGCGCCGCAAGGGATTACGACGTTCGGGCGGAGCGGTGGATCGCCACGGAGACGGTAGCGCAGTTCGCGCCGCTGCTGTGCGGCGGGCTGACGCACGACAAGGAGCGCGGCCTGCTCAAGCTATTGGAAGGGCCACGATTCTGTGGGCATCCCGATCTGAAATTCCCGCTCCTACCGTCGACCTCACCGGTGGCGCGAGACTTCAGGCCGAGGGAATATTGGCGGGGACCGGTGTGGCCGGTGATGACGTGGTTGTTCTCCTGGGCGTTCGCGCGCCGGGGCTGGGCGGAACGCGCATCGATGCTCCGGCGGGAGGGTTTGCGCCAGGCCAGTGACGGCTCCTTCGCCGAGTACTACGAACCGTTCACGGGCGAGGCGCTGGGCAGCATGCAGCAATCCTGGACTGCGGCGGCGGTGCTCGACTGGCTCGGATAAGAGTTCGGCGCCCTACTCATCACCGGCCAGCCGGCTCAGCGGCCCGAGCGCACGGGCCAGAATATCGAGTTCGTCTGTGCTCAGCTGGCGTAACATCGCGGCCAGGGCGGCGCGCCGGTGGGCGATCGATTCGGCATGCTGGGCATGGCCTTTGGGGGTGATCTCGACGAGCACCGCGCGCAGGTCTGACGGATCACGGGACCGTTTCACCAGGCCGAGCTTTTCCAGCCGACGGATCGCGACCGTCGTTGTAGGGGTGCGGACCCGCTCGCGTGCGGCCAGTTCGGTCATCCGCAACGGACCCTGATCGAGCAGCGTGACCAGGATGGATAGTTGCGCCAACGTCAGTTCGCCGGCCGTCTCGCGGTTGACGTCACCCCGGCGCAATACCGTGAACAATTTGGACAGTGCTCGATGTAGGCCCTCGGCGATTTCAGTCACCTGCGGGGCGGTCACCGATCCTGCCTCGACGTCGGACATAATTCGCCAGTCTAACCTGTTACCACCCTAGAGCAGCGCATTCGCCGAATACGTCAAGCTGGGTCACCGGTTGTCGCGCCATCGGCACAGCGCCTGCGCACCGGCGAGGTCGTAGCTCGGCCCGTTGGCCCCGACGGTCATCAGGGTGACGCCGAGGCCGGCCAGCGCATCGGCGTTGGCAAGCAGCGCGTCGGTGCCCTCCCCGCGGAATACGCCGGTGCTGACCTCGACCCCGGCCGAGCGCACGATCGTGGCGGGATCACGGCCGACGGCTGCGCAGTGCCGGGCGAGCACATCGGCTTTGCCGGGGTAAGTGTCGACCGTCGTGAAGCCGTGCCACATATCGGCGTGCTCGGCGACCAAGCGCAGCGTCTTTTGTTCACCCTGCCCACCGATCAGTAGCGGAATCTGGCGTAGTGGTGCGGGATTCAGTTTCGCCAGGCGTGACTTGATCCGCGGGAGCGCCGCCGCCAGGTCATCGAGGCGGCTTCCCGCGGTGCCGAATGGGTATCCGTACTCGTCGTAGTCCTTCTCCTTCCATCCCGACCCGATGCCCAGGATGAGCCGGCCGTTGGAGATGTGGTCGACGGTACGGGCCATGTCGGCGAGCAACTCCGGATTGCGATACGAGTTGCACGTGACGAGCGCGCCGATTTCGATGCGGGATGTCTGTTCGGCCCAGGCGCCCAGCATGGTCCAGCACTCGAAATGCGCGCCGTCGGGGTCACCGTAGAGCGGGAAGAAGTGATCCCAGTTGAACACGATGTCGACGCCGACGTCCTCGCAGCGCCGCAACGCATCGCGGATGGCGCCGTAGTCGGGGGCATGTTGTGGTTGAAGCTGGACGCCGATGCGGATGGGAGGGCTCACCCATTCGACCCTAGTTCTGTTCGGCCAGCACTTCCTGCAGAATCTCGATCAGCCGGCGGGGCTGGTCGCCCTGCACGGAGTGGCCGCTGTCAGACACCATGATGGTGCGCCGGAAGCCGGGCGCCTCCCGGGCGAATTGTGCGGCGTCGGCGTCGTTGACGAAGTAGGAGTTGGCCCCCCGCACCAGTGTGGTCGGCATGCTGATCGCCGGGACGTCAGCCCAGAGCCCTTCGAAGCCCTTCCCGGTGCGAAACGAGTCGTACCGCCACGTCCAGCTGCCGTCGTCGAGTTGCCGCGAGTTGTGGAAGACGCCGCGGCGCAACGAGTTCCGGCTGCGATGCGGTGCGGAGCCGACCGCCTCGTCAACCATCGCGGCAAACGTCGGGAAGCGTCGTTCGCCCTGCAGCAGGGCCACGGTCCCGAGCTGGGCGCGGGCCATCTGCTCGTGGCGTTCGGGCGCCGACGGGGTGACGTCGACGAGGACCAGTTCGGGGATGAGGGTGGGTTCGCAGGCTGCCAGCCGTATCGCGGTGAGCCCGCCGAGCGACATGCCCACCACCAGGCGGGGGTGCGGTGCGAGCTCACGCAACACCGGCCGTAGCGCTTGCGCGTTGGGCCGGGGCCCGTAGTCGCCGTCTTCGCGCCACGCCGAATGGCCGTGTCCGGGCAGGTCGACGGCCAAAGCGGGCAGCCCCAGCCCGAGGATCACGGTGTCCCAGGTGTGCGCGTTCTGTCCGCCGCCGTGCAGGAAGACGGCCTGTGCCGGCCCTTCGCCCCAGACGATGGCGCTGATTCCCCCGAGCTCGACGCGGTGTACCGGCGGAAGTGCGCCCGGTCGCCCCGGCCTGTTCGGCATTTTCGGACAGCAGGGCGAATTCGGTGAGCGATTGCAGTTCGTCGTCGGACATCACGCTGCTTTTATACGTCGATGTCCTGTTGGGACGAAACGGCGGCCCCAGGGAAGATGTCCCCGGGGCCGCCGTCTGGACGAGAGGCTGGTCAGCCCTCGATGAAGGTCTCCAGCTGCGTGCGTGCGACATCGTCTGGCAGCTGCTTGGGCGGGCTCTTCATCAGGTACGCCGAGGCCGCTTCGACCGGGCCGCCGATACCGCGGTCCTTGGCGATCTTGGCGGCGCGCACCGCGTCGATGATCACGCCCGCCGAGTTTGGTGAGTCCCACACCTCGAGCTTGTATTCCAGGTTCAGCGGTACGTCACCGAATGCGCGACCCTCCAGGCGCACGTAGGCCCACTTGCGGTCATCGAGCCATCCGACGTGATCGGACGGGCCGATGTGCACGTCCTTGGTCTTGAACTCGCGCTGCAGGTTGGAGGTGACGGCCTGGGTCTTGGAGATCTTCTTGGACTCCAAGCGCTCACGCTCGAGCATGTTGAGGAAGTCCATGTTGCCGCCAACGTTGAGCTGCATGGTTCGGTCCAACTGCACGCCGCGGTCCTCGAAGAGCTTGGCCATCACGCGATGGGTGATGGTGGCGCCGACCTGGCTCTTGATGTCGTCGCCGACGATCGGCACACCGGCGTCGGCGAACTTCTTGGCCCACACCGGATCGCTGGCGATGAACACCGGCAGCGCGTTGACGAATGCCACACCGGCGTCGATGGCGCACTGGGCGTAGAACTTGTCGGCCTCCTCCGATCCCACCGGCAGGTAGGACACCAGCACGTCGACCTTGTTCTCCTTGAGCACCTTCACGACGTCGACCGGCTCGGTGTCGGAGAGCTCGATGGTGTCGGCGTAGTACTTGCCGATGCCGTCGAGTGTCGGGCCGCGCTGCACCGCGACGTTGGTCGGCGGAACGTCGGCGATCTTGATGGTGTTGTTCTCCGACGCGAAGATGGCCTCGGACAGGTCGAAACCGACCTTCTTGGCGTCGACGTCGAACGCGGCGACGAACTTGACGTCGCGAACGTGGTACGGCCCGAGCTTGACGTGCATCAGGCCCGGCACGGTCGAGTGCTCATCGGCGTCGAAGTAGTACTGCACGCCCTGCACAAGCGAGGACGCGCAGTTACCGACGCCGACAATGGCGACCCGCACATCAGTCGACGCCGTCGCGTTGGTCTCACTCATGTGTTCTCCTTCCAAACGGAACTGCTGTAGTGCTGTCTTGGTGGTTGTTCAAGCTTGGTCCGGGCTATTTTGTGCGACCCGTTCGGCCGCAATCAGATCGTTGAGCCACTTGACTTCTCGTTCGCTGGACTCCAAGCCGAGTTGGTGCAGTTGCTTGGTGTAGCGGTCCAACGAGCTGCCGGCCCGTGTGATGGCCTCGCGCAGGCCTTCCCGGCGTTCCTCCACCTGACGGCGGCGACCCTCGAGGATCCGCATCCGGGCCTCGGCCGGCGTGCGGTTGAAGAACGCCAGGTGCACACCGAAACCGTCGTCGGTGTAGTTCTGCGGGCCGGTGTCGGCGACGAGTTCGGCGAACCGCTTCCGGCCGGTGTCGGTGATCTGATAGACGCGTCGAGCGCGCCGCACCATGAGGGCGCCCAGCGGGGCAGCGTCCTCGATGATCAGGCCGTCGGCCTGCATCCTGCGCAGTGCGGGGTAGAGCGAACCGTAGGAGAACGCGCGGAACGCGCCCAACAGGCCGGTCAGGCGCTTACGCAGCTCGTAGCCGTGCATGGGTGATTCGAGCAGGAGTCCCAGGATTGCAAGCTCCAGCAACGCTTCACCTCCTTTTGCTTGGCCGTTACGGCGGTACGACACCTCGAACAATAGTATCGCCTCGATATATTTCGCGCCACACGCTAAGCGTCGTGCCGTATGGCTGTGCGTGTCGCAGGCGCGGTAAGCGGGGCTCATTCCGGGAGCCCCTGCGCGGCTTCGGATGCTGGTCAGGACGGGTAATTGATCTGTTTGACGCTGCCGTCCTGAGCGAGTGCGATGTAGCCGCTGCCGTAGTCGCTGGGCACGTAGATCGAGATGTCCAGCGCACCGGCCGGGACAGTCTTGTCGCTGCCGGGTTCGATTATGAGGTAGGTGGTGCGGATGTCCGGGGCTTTGATACCCAGCGTTTCGGGAGCACCGCGCAATACACCGACAACTGTCGTGACGTCGAATGCGCTCAGGTCGACCGGGATGTCATCGCTGTCTTTGGCCGAACTCGTCGGGTCGCCCCAGCCGCCGCGGTAGGTGTAGCTGAGCTTGCGCCGGTCCTCGCCGGGGTCGCGGCGATCCAGCGAGGCGTAGTCGGGGTAAACCACCAACCGGTAGCCGGTCGTATCGCCGAACTGCTCTCTCATCTGTTCGAGCAGGCCGTTCAGTCCGCCCAGTGAGTGAAGTTGACGCGGTGGCGTGAGCACGACGGGCCCGATTCCATCCGGCCTCGCACCCGGGTCCGTGTCGACACCCAACGGTGAACTGGTGCTGCCGTAGAACCCCCAGCCAATCCCGACGCCGAGAGCCACCAGCCCGATGGCAATCGCCAACCGCATTCCCCGGCCGCCGGCGGACAGCCGTGGCGGGGGTTTGATGGCGGGCAGCTGAACCGGTGCGTTTGCGGTCTGCAGGTCGGCTACGAGCGCTTGCAGTGCCCCCAGGGTGGTGGCCGTGGTGGCCGACGCAACACGGAGGCGGTGTTCCTCACCGCTCAGCTGGCCGTCGGCCAAGGCGCTGTCGAGGACTGTGCAGGTGTCGTTGCGATCGCTGTCCTTGGCACGGGTATTCGCCGTTTGCCGCGTCGCCACTTTGTGATCGTAAAGGTGTGACCTTCACGCCGCCGCGTCCATGGTGCCGACGTACTCTGGTGACCGTGCGATTGCAGCGACAGGTGGTGGATTACGCGCTCCGGCGTCGTTCACTGCTGGCTGAGGTGTACTCGGGCCGAACTGGTGTCACCGAGGTCTGTGACGCCAATCCCTACCTGCTGCGCGCCGCCAAGTTTCACGGCAAGCCCAGCGCCGTCATATGCCCAATCTGCCGCAAGGAGCAGCTGACGCTGGTGTCCTGGGTGTTCGGCGACCATTTGGGCCCGGTATCCGGTTCAGCCCGGACTGCCGAGGAATTGGTGCTGCTGGCCAGCCGCTACGACGAGTTCTCGGTACATGTGGTGGAGGTGTGCCGGACCTGCAGTTGGAATCACCTGGTGAAGTCGTATGTGCTCGGCAGTCCGCGGCCTCCCAAAGATGCCGGCAAGCAACCGGCGCGCAAGGGCGCGCGAACAGCCAGTGAATAGCGACGGGCGCCAGGACCGGTCAGCCCCTGAAGGCCCGCTGGGCCCAGCGGCTGATGACGCGGCGAGTCGGCCGGCTTGGCCGCCCACCGGCCCCGGATCTGCCCAAACCTCCGACGACAGCGCCCCTACGTTGCGCTCGCCGCGGGTGCCGGCGCCGGCCGATACGACGCCCGCGGGGCCCCGCCAGGGGGCGCACGCAGCGATACCTCCCGACGGGCGGCGGACGACCCTGATACCGCCCGTCCGGGCCGGCATCGACCCCCGGCTGCGCGACCCCATCGACGCCGTCAAGGCCGCACTCGACGGACGGTCGGCCCCAGCCCGGCCCAAACAACGACCGAAGCAACCGCCCACGCGACCACCGCCGCCGGTCCCGCCACCTCGAGGGAAGCCGTCCGGCGGCGGGGGCGAGAACGGCGGCCGGCCGCCCCGGACCGCCCGCAGAATCGACCAGCGGCTGGTGCGGCGGGCCGCCATGGTGTGCGTGGCGCTGTTCGTCCTGCTGCCGATGGTCACCTTCGGCATGGCTTATGCCATCGTCGACGTCCCCAAGCCCGGCGACATCCGCACCAACCAGGTGTCGACGATCCTGGCTGACGACGGCTCTGAGCTGGCGAAGATCGTACCGCCGGAAGGCAACCGGGTGGACGTCGACATCGGCCAGATTCCCGTCCACGTCCGTAACGCGGTGATGGCCGCCGAGGACCGGGACTTCTACTCCAACCCGGGCTTCTCGTTCACCGGCTTCGCACGCGCACTGAGGAACAACCTTCTGGGCAGGGAACTGCAGGGTGGTTCGACGATCACCCAGCAGTACGTCAAGAACGCGCTCGTCGGTGACCAGCGCCGGGGTGTCGGCGGCCTGGTGCGAAAAGCCAAGGAGCTCGTCATCTCGACGAAGATGTCCAGCGAATGGTCGAAGGACGAGGTCCTTCAGTCCTACCTCAACATCATCTATTTCGGCCGGGGTGCCTACGGTGTTTCGGCGGCGGCGAGGGCCTACTTCGACAAGCCGGTCGAACAATTGAACGTCAGCGAAGGGGCCCTCCTCTCCGCCCTGATCCAGCGACCGTCCACCTTGGACCCCGCGGTCGACCCCGAGGGTGCGGAGGCCCGATGGAACTGGGTTCTCGACGGCATGGTCACCATGGGCACTTTGTCGCCGGAGGAACGCGCCGCCCAGGTGTTCCCGCCGACCGCACCCCAGGACCAGGCTGGGTATCAGAATCAGACCACCGGGCCCAACGGTCTCATCGAGCGTCAGGTCACCAAGGAACTGCTCGACCTTTTCAACATCAGTGAGCAGCGACTGAACACCGAGGGCCTGCAAATCACCACGACGATCGACCCGAAGGTGCAGCGGGCTGCCGAACGGGCCGTGGCCGACGCGCTCGACGGTCAGGAACTTCAAATGCGGGCGGCTGTGGTGTCGGTCGACCCCGACACCGGTGGTATCAAGGCCTACTACGGCGGTTCGGATGCCAACGGTTTCGACTTCGCGCAGGCAGGGCTGCCCACCGGATCGGCGTTCAAGGTGTTCGCGCTGGTGGCCGCCCTGGAGCAGGGCATCGGCCTGGGCTACCAGGTGGACAGCTCGCCGCTGACCGTCGACGGCATCAAGATCACGAACGTGGAGGGCAACAGCTGCGGCACATGCAACATTGCCGAGGCGCTCAAGAGATCGCTCAACACCAGCTATTACCGGCTCATGCTGAAGTTGAAGAACGGTCCCGAGGACGTCGCCGCCGCCGCCCACCGGGCCGGCGTCGCCAAGACCTTCCCGGGCGTCGAGCACACGTTGTCCGAAGACGGCAAGGGCGGTCCGCCGAACAACGGGATCGTGCTGGGTCAGTATCAGACCCGGGTGCTCGACATGGCGTCGGCGTACGCCACACTAGCGGCCTCGGGCGTGTACCGCGCGCCACATTTCGTACAGAAGGTGGTCAACGCCGAGGGCCAGGTGCTCTTCGACGCCGACACGCAGGACAACAGCGGCGAACAACGGCTTTCCAAGGCGGTCGCCGACAACGTCACTTCCGCGATGCAGCCGATCGCGGGCTGGTCCAACGGGCATAACCTGGCCGGTGGCCGTCCGTCCGCCGCCAAGACCGGCACCAACCAACTCGGCGACACCGACGCGAACCGCGACGCCTGGATGGTCGGATTCACCCCTTCCTTGTCGACGGCTGTCTGGGTCGGGACCACCGAGGGCACCAAGCCGCTGGTGAACCGGTGGGGCGGCCCGGTGTACGGCTCCGGCCTGCCGTCGGACGTCTGGAAGGCGACCATGGACGGGGCGTTGAAGGGGACTGACTTCCAGGCGTTCCCCAAGCCCTCCGAAATCGGCGGCTACGCGGGTGCGCCCGCTCCACCCCCACCGCCGCCGGCCCCGGCTCCTGCCCCGGCACCGCCGCCGGCCCAGCCCGGGCCGCCCGAACCCGTCCCGCCTCTGATGCCAGGGACCGTGGTGCAGCCCAGCGTCGAGATCGCCCCCGGCATCACGATTCCGCTCGGGCCGCCGACCACGGTGCCCGCGCTGCCACCCCCGCCTGTCGAGCCGGCTCCCGTCGCGCCGCCGCCGGTCGAGCCGCTCGCGCCGCCGCCGGGGGAGCCGCCCGGCATCGCACCCCCGCCGGCACCGTGACGGCCGGCGATGTGCGGCAGGAACCGGCGAGTATGCAGATCGTGTCTCCGTGCCGGTTGGCCCGCGACCTGCGCAGCGCCGACGAGCGGGATCTCCCGAGCCGAACCGACGCGCTGAGCGCGGGACTGTCCGAGGTGGTGGGCGGCCCGGTCGGTCGGCACGCGCTGATCGGTAGGCAGCGGGTCTTCACGCCGTTGCGGGTGATGCTGATGATCGCGCTCGTCCTCTTGGCGCTGGGGTGGACGACGAAGTCCCCGTGCCTGCAGACCATCGGCATCGGCACGCCGGACCAGAAGGTGGCCAACTGGGCGAACCAGCGGGCGTACTTCGCGATGTGCTATTCCGACACCGTGCCCCTCTATGGGGCCGAGTTGCTCAGCCAGGGCAAGTTTCCTTACAAGTCGAGTTGGCTGGAGTTGGATTCCGAGGGGCATCCGAGGATGCAGTACGACGGCACGCCCGCGGTGCGCTACATGGAGTATCCGGTGCTGACCGGCCTCTACCAGTACGTGTCGATGGCCTTGGCCAAGACTTACACGGCACTGACGAAGAGCGTGTCGCTGCCGACGGTGGCCGAAGTCGTGATGTTCTTCAACATCGCCGCGCTCGGGCTGGCCATGGCGTGGCTGGCAACGGTCTGGGCCGCTGCCGGCCTGTCCGGACGGCGCATCTGGGACGCCGCCCTGGTGGGCGGTTCACCGATCCTCGTCTTCCAGGCGTTCACCAATTTCGATGCGCTGGCCACCGCGTTCGCGACGTGCGCCATGCTGGCCTGGGCTCGCCGGAAACCCACGCTGGCCGGCGTGCTGATCGGTCTGGGTGTGGCCGCCAAGCTGTATCCCGGGCTGCTGCTGCTGCCGCTGCTGATACTGGCGGTGCGCGCCGGGCGCCTGCGTGACGTCGGTCGGACGGCGGCCGCCGCGTTGGTTGCGTGGTTCGTGGTGAACGCACCGGTGATGGTGCTGTTCCCGCGTGGGTGGTCGGAGTTCTTCCGGCTCAATGCCCGGCGCGGCGACGACATGGACTCGCTGTACAACGTGATGAAGTCGTTCACCGGCTGGAAGGGATTCGACCAGAATCTCGGCCTCTGGGAGCCGCCCGTTGTACTGAACACCGTGGTAGCGGTGTTGTTCGCGTTGTGCTGCGTGGTCATCGCCTATATCGGGCTGACGGCCCCGCAGCGGCCCCGGGTGGCGCAACTCGCCTTCCTGGTGGTCGCCGCCTTCCTGTTGACCAACAAGGTGTGGAGCCCGCAATTCTCATTGTGGCTGGTGCCATTGGCGGTGCTTGCCCTGCCACACCGCCGGGTGCTGCTGGCGTGGATGACCGTCGATGCCGTGGTTTGGATTCCGAGGCTGCTCTACATCTACGGCGAGCAGAACAAGGGTCTGCCCCAACAGTGGTTCACCGCGACGGTGTTGGTGCGCGACATTGCGGTGGTGATGGTGTGTTTGCTCGTCGTGACGCAGATATACCGGCCGGCGACGGATTTGGTGCGTTGGCACGGACGCATCGACGACCCCGCCGGCGGCCTGTTCGACCGGGCTCCCGACGACCAACCGCGTTGGTTGCCGGACTGGCTGCGGCCCAAAGGTGTCCGGCTCACACCTGCACAGGTCGACCACGACATTGCCGGAGCCGGCGTGCGCTGAACGTGTAAACCAGGGATGTGGCGCCGGGCAATTAGCATGTCACGCCGGCCTTCCTGTAGCCTGAGCCGGTTGCCGACGCAGGCGACCCTCCTGCCACGGATACGCCGTGGCCGCTCACGACCATAGGAGGTGATGAGGTTTCCATGCGTCCATACGAAATCATGGTCATTCTGGATCCGACACTCGACGAACGGACCGTTGCGCCCTCGCTGGAGACGTTCTTGAACGTCGTCCGTAAGGACGGCGGCAGTATCGGCAAGGTCGATATCTGGGGCCGTCGGCGCCTGGCGTACGAGATCGCCAAGCACGCCGAGGGCATCTACGCCGTCATCGAGGTCAAAGCAACTCCTGCAACGGTGTCCGAACTCGACCGTCAGCTCGGCCTGAACGAGTCCGTGCTGCGCACCAAGGTGATGCGGACCGAAAAGCACTGAGGCGAAGGGCCCAAACTCGTCGGTCCGCCTCCGTAAGGCCGCCGGATCGCTGATCCCCGAGCACACCACCGCCGATTTCAGGAGGATTCTTGTGGCTGGTGACACCACCATCACCGTTGTCGGAAACCTGACAGCCGACCCGGAACTGCGTTTCACACCGTCCGGTGCGGCCGTGGCCAACTTCACGGTCGCGTCGACACCGCGTATCTATGACCGTCAGAGCGGGGAATGGAAGGACGGCGAGGCGCTGTTCTTGCGTTGCAACGTCTGGCGAGAGGCGGCCGAGAACGTTGCGGAGAGCCTGACCCGGGGTTCGCGGGTCATCGTGACCGGTCGGCTCAAGCAGCGGTCGTTCGAGACCCGCGAAGGCGAGAAGCGCACCGTGGTGGAGGTCGAGGTGGACGAGATCGGGCCGTCGCTGCGCTATGCGACCGCCAAGGTCAATCGGGCCAGCCGCGGCGGCGGTGCGTCGCGCTCTGCCGCCGGCGCCGGCGCCGGCGCGCCCGCCGATGATCCGTGGGGCAGCGCCCCCGCTTCGGGCTCGTTCGGCGGCAGCGACGACGAACCGCCCTTCTGACAGCCGAATCCCGACGATTCCGTTCTAGACAAGAATTTTGAGAAAGAGATAGATAGATAGATGGCCAAGGCCACCAAGCGGCGCCCCGCGCCGGAGAAGCCCGTCAAGACCCGCAAGTGTGTGTTCTGCTCCAAGAAGGGGCAGGTCATCGACTACAAGGACACCGCTCTCTTGCGGACCTACATCAGCGAGCGGGGCAAGATCCGCGCCCGGCGGGTCACCGGTAACTGCGTGCAGCATCAGCGCGATATCGCCGTGGCCGTGAAGAACGCCCGAGAAGTGGCGCTGCTGCCGTTCATGTCGTCGACCCGCTAGGAACGAGTGCAACGATGAAACTGATTCTCACCGCAGAAGTCGAGCATCTCGGGGCCGCCGGAGACACCGTCGAAGTGAAGGACGGCTACGGCCGCAACTACCTGCTGCCGCGCGGCTTGGCCATCGTGGCCACCCGAGGGGCACGGCGCCAGGCCGACGACATTCGTCGTGCCCGCGAGATCAAGAGCGTGCGTGACCTCGACCACGCCAAGGAGTTGAAGGCCGCCATAGACGGCCTGGGCGCGGTAGCCCTGCCCGTGAAGACGGCCGGAGATACGGGGAAGCTTTTCGGTTCGGTCACCGCGGCCGATGTGGTGGCCGCCATCAAAAAGGCCGGCGGCCCGAATCTGGACAAGCGCAACGTGCACTTGCCCAAAGCCCACATCAAGTCCGTTGGTGCGCATGCCGTGGAAGTTCGGCTGCACCCGAGCGTCAACGCGACGGTCTCCGTCGACGTGGTTGCCCAGTAGGGTCGCCCAGGCTTAGCTGTACCAATACAACACCCCGGGTGGCGCGGAGTTGATGCGCCGCCGGGGTGTTGCTGTATCAGCTGGCGAACTGACTCTCGCGTAGGGTCGGTAGCGAATCTAACAGCCTGTTAACGCGGCGAATCATCGTTGGAAACACAACACGCCCGGGACGGCAACCGGAAACGACACGCCGACGCGATCCTTATCCACAGCAACGACCGGCGCTTGTGGTGCCCTTAGCAGGGGCGTTACCTCAAGATCCGACATTTATGCACAAGTTCTCCCCAACCCCCTCAACACACCTCAACACAGCTGTCCACACGCCATCCACACGTTGATGTACAGGTGCTGTTGGCGTCCGTACCAGCAACGTTTAGCGTCTACCCGGCGCAGTGCGGCGCGGGGGGTCGGGCCCGGATTCGGACCAGCCCGGATGTCGGTGGCCGACGTTACCGTCACGGTCAACATCGAATGTACGTTCGGACATGTGCGGGAGGGAGGTCACAGCCGGATGGCTGTTCTCGATGATCTCGGGCAATCCGATATGGGCGCCCCGCCCCCCGCCGAGGACTTCGGCCGCCAGCCACCCCAGGACATGGCCGCAGAGCAGTCCGTACTCGGCGGAATGCTGCTCAGCAAGGACGCCATCGCCGACGTGCTCGAGCGATTGCGGCCGGGTGACTTCTACCGGCCCGCACACCAGAATGTCTATGACGCGATCCTCGACCTGTACGGTCGCGGGGAACCCGCGGATGCCGTCACGGTTGCCGCCGAGCTCGACCGTCGGGGGATGTTGAAGCGGATTGGCGGCGCGCCCTACCTGCACACCCTGATCTCGACTGTGCCGACCGCCGCCAACGCTGGATACTACGCGGGAATCGTGGCCGAGAAGGCGCTGCTGCGCCGCTTAGTCGAGGCCGGGACCCGGGTGGTGCAGTACGGCTATGCCGGGGCTGAGGGCGCCGATGTCAGTGAGGTGGTGGACCGGGCCCAGGCCGAGATCTACGACGTCACGGACCGGCGTACCGCCGAGGATTTCGTCGCGCTCGAAGACCTGTTGCAGCCGACGATGGACGAGATCGACGCCATCGCGTCCAACGGTGGTTTGGCGCGCGGCGTGCCGACGGGTTTCACCGAGCTCGACGAGCTCACCAACGGCCTGCACGCCGGGCAGATGATCGTCATCGCGGCCAGGCCCGGTATGGGTAAGGCGCTTGCGTTGGATACGCCACTGCCCACGCCCACCGGGTGGACGACGATGGGCGAGGTTCGAGTCGGCGACGAACTTCTCGGTGCCGATGGGAGGCCAACGCGGGTCCTCGCGACGACCGGGGTGATGGTAGAGCGGCCCTGCTACGAGGTCGAATTCTCCGACGGCACCACCATCGTCGCCGATGCGCAGCACCAGTGGCTGACCGAGACCGGGGTGTCAGGGAACTCCCCACAGACAGGCGGTGCTGTCGGGTCCCAGCGCGACGGTATGCAGTGCTCCTTCGCCGCGGTGCGCACCACCGAGGAGATCGCTGGGACGCTGCGATGCCAGACGGCAGGCCGCCGCCTCAACCACTCGGTGGCCAATGCCCGTGCGTTGCAGTTGCAGGAGGCGGACTTGCCCGTTGCGCCTTACGCATTGGGCGCCTGGCTGGGTAGCGGTGCTGGCGTATCGGCGTCCATCGATGGCGCCGATCCCGAGATAATCATGCAGATCGAGGGCGAGGGGGCCACTGCTGCTTCGACGATCCTGTGTTTGGACGGCATGATCGGCGAGAAGCACATCCCGACAAAGTATCTGCGCGGTTCGGAGCCGCAACGACGCGCGCTGCTGGCCGGACTGCTGGACATGGCCGGAACGGTTACAGCCGTTGGTGCCGTAGAGGTCTGGATCGGCAGCCAAGGGCTCGCTGAGGATGTCTATGAATTGGTAGTGAGCCTGGGCTACGACTGTCGGCCGGCGACCGACCGGGCCGGCGGAGGCGTCCCGGTCGCCTCCGCGGCCTTCGTCCTGTCGTTCTCGGTGGTAGACGAGGTTTTCTGGCTGCCACGAAAGATGTTGCTGCACAAAGAACACCGAGGTAGCCCCGAGACGGGACGGTCCGGGCGGCGACTTATCATCGCTGTGCGTCCGGTTGCTTCGGTACCGGTGCGCTGTGTCGAGGTCAACAACGACGCGCACATGTACCTCGCCGGACGGTCGATGGTGCCCACTCACAACTCCACCTTGGGACTTGACTTTCTGCGGTCATGCTCGATCAAGAACCGGAGGGCCAGCGTTGTGTTCTCGCTGGAGATGAGCAAGTCCGAGATCGTGATGCGGCTGCTGTCGGCCGAGGCGAAGATCAAACTGAGCGACATGCGGTCCGGCCGGATGAGCGACGACGACTGGACCCGGCTGGCCCGGCGCATGAGCGAGATCAGCGAAGCTCCGTTGTACATCGACGATTCCCCGAATCTGACGATGATGGAGATCCGCGCCAAGGCCCGCCGCCTTAAGCAGAAAGCCAACCTCCAGCTGGTGGTCATCGACTATCTACAGTTGATGACCTCGGGCAAGAAAGTGGAGTCGCGGCAGCAGGAGGTTTCCGAATTCTCGCGGAACTTAAAGCTTTTGGCCAAAGAGCTCGAAGTGCCGGTGGTGGCGATGAGCCAGCTCAACCGCGGCCCCGAACAACGCACCGACAAGAAGCCGATGCTGGCCGACCTGCGCGAATCGGGAGCGATCGAACAGGACGCCGACATGGTCATCCTGCTGCACCGGCCCGACGCTTTCGAGCGCGACGATCCTCGTGGTGGCGAAGCCGATCTCATTGTGGCCAAACACCGTAACGGTCCGACGAGGACGGTGACCGTGGCACATCAGCTGCACCTGTCGCGGTTCACGAATATGGCGCGGTGAGAGTTGTTGTTGTTGTAGGTTCTCAAACTCGATGTCCAATTCTCAAATGAAATGTCCAACGCATGTCCAATTGGACATTTCCGTGAGAATGCTTGAATAGTCAAGTATTGTGCCGCCGCGGGAGATCGCCGGCACCGGAGCCGAGTCGTGGGAAATCAGAGCCTGGGGCACGTTGCTGCGCTCAAACGTCAAGCGTTGGTCTCGGTTGGGTTCCAATTCGCCAACGCTTGTGGTTAGGCGCGATCCTCCGGGTTCACGCTGGTTGGGAACCTGCTCGATGGAGATGGCCGTGTTGTCTTGAAAAGCTCAGGAATCTCAAACGGTGTCGAGGCTGACTCTACTGCGCGTCTGTGTGTCCGCGGTGGCGACGGCGTTGTACGGGAGATTCCCATGCGCCAGGCAACCGAGGTCCTGTTTCAAGATGTTCTGCCGTGGCGAATGTTTCGGTGGCACTACGGGCAGCGTCACTACTCGGGCAGCTACTGGGCATCAACGATCTCCGCGCATGTCATCTACGAGTCACGCCTGGAGCTGGCGCGGCTGTTGATGGCGGACTTCGACACGCTCTGTGAATCATATTGTGGCGCAGCCGTTCATGATGCAGCACGCCACTGGGCGGGAAGATCCGTCGGCACATTCCCGACTATCTGTTGCTCACCGACGACGGCCCGGTGGTGGTGGATGTCAAACCGGCCGACTTGCTCGACGATCCTGCGTGGCCGAGACGTTCGGATGGGTGCGCAACGTTGTGGAATCTCTGGGCTGGTCCTTTGAAGTCGCCAGTGAGCAGCCGCGAGTGATGATGGAGAATGTCCGCTTCCTTGCCGGTTTTCGGCGGCGTGCGTGGGTCAACGATTCCGCTCTGCGCGACCTGCGAATGCAGAAGCTGGATGGGGCGTC
Organism: uncultured Actinomycetota bacterium; assembly: GCA_963846905.1. Taxonomy (GTDB): domain Bacteria; phylum Actinomycetota; class Actinomycetes; order Mycobacteriales; family Mycobacteriaceae; genus Mycobacterium. The sequence goes on along the minus strand of CAWJYB010000028.1, from coordinate 4,711 downwards.
GGTGGGCGAGGCGTTGCACGCTACACAGAGCGCAGAGACCGTTGGTCCGGGCGGCGCTGCTGCATATGCTGTGGACCCAGGAACTGCGCACCGATCTGTCGAACAGTCTTGTCGTCGAGATCGATTCTGCTGGATACGAGTTCGTCATGAGTGGCGGCGGGTGTACGTATCGGTGTCGGCACGCGGGTGATGTACGACGGCGCACTGCACGAAGTCACTGAGTGGTTACCGACTGTTAGTGGAACCGATGTCGTTCTCCGCGGTCCCAGTTCGGTCTGCCGGATGTCGGTGGTGGAACTGGTCAGTAGCACCCGCGTGCGGTTGCTGACTCGACACGGCGGGACCGGAATCCACAGACGACATTGTTCCAGCGGCGGTGGTGTTGTCGAGTCTGTCGAAAGAGAGACTCGAAGAAGTTCGGGAGCAGGCCGCGCATGTCCGCGAAGTCCTCACCGGATACCGGTCAGGAAGCCGCGACATCGCCGAGGAAGGCGAACCGCGCCCACCATTCGATCCCAGCCGCCCGCTGCGCGATCGCTACGCGGCCAAGGCGGACGAAGTGCGGCGTCGACGCACGTACCGTCCGCCGGTGGGTCAAGGCGTACCGGGAGAATGGTGAGGCAGGTCTGGTTCCTGCACGATTCGCCCTGCAGACCAGGATCGACCCGCGGTGGAGCGAAGCAGCGTTGGCCATCATGCGTGAACACACCGAGGAGTCGAAACCCTCGGAGAAGGCGGTCATCTATCAAACCTCGAAGCGTCTGGAGATCTGTTTCGGGCAGGGCGTGGTCCCGGAACCGTCGCGGGCGACGGCGTACAGGGAGCTCAAACGGCTTGAGGCCCAGCACCGCACCTTCGGGGGCACCACCGCGCGTAACCGGGATATCGCGACGCGACCGAAGCGGCCGTACGGGAAACTGCAGCCGACCCGTCCGGGGGAGTACGTGATCCTCGATACCACCCGCCTGGATGTGTTCGGGGTCGATCCGATCACGTTGCGGTGGACTCGGATCGAACTGTCCGCGGCGATGGATTGGTACACCCGCTGCGTCGTCGGGCTGCGGCTCACCCCGGTCTCGACGAAGGCGGTCGATGCTGCGGCGATGATGTTTCAGGTGTACCGCCCGCCGCCGGCACCGGCGAGTTGGCCCGACTACGCGGTGTGGCCACATCACGGCATCCCCCGAGCAGTGCTGATCGACCCCGATCAACTCGTCACCACCGCGGGCAAGGCGGCATCCGGGCCCGTCGCTGACGCCAGAGACGATCGTGGTGGATCACGGAAAGATCTATGTCTCCGAGCATCTCAACAGCGTGTGCCAGCGTTTGGGGATTTCCATTCAGCCGGCCCGCATCCGCGAAGGCCGCGACAAGGGCCCGCTGGAACGGTTCTTCCGCACCGTGCGGGAAGGGCTGTTGCAGTACTTGCCCGGCTACAAGGGCCCCGACATCAACTCACGGGGCCTCGACGTGGAGGGGCACGCGTTCTTCTACATCGACCAGTTGGAAGCGATCGTCCGCGAGTGGATCGCCGCGGTGTATCACCACACCCGGCACAGCAGCCTGTTCGACATGCATCTTCCCCGGGCGACGATGACCCCGGCGCAGATGTTCGCCCACGGGATGGCCCGGGCCGGCTATCTCGAGGCACCCCGGGACCCCTTCCTGGCCTATGAGTTCCTGCAGGTGCAGGCCCGGACCATCCAGCACTACGGAGTGCAATGCGGCTCACTGCGCTACACCGGGGAGATCCTGTCGGAGCTGGGAAACAGGACAAGCCCCTACACCGGGAAGTTCCGTAACCGCTGGCCGATTCACGTCGATCCCGACAACATCGCCCATGTCTTCATCCGGCACCCCGATTCGGGAAGTGGCATACCTTGGAGTGGGAGCACGCCGCGCACGTGGATGCGCCGTTCAGCGAGGAAGCCCTGCACTACGCCCGCCGTATCGTTCTGCAGGAGCATGGGTTTGTTGATGATCGGTTGGCGCTCGATGAGCTGCTGACTCGCTGGAACCTGCACATGGGGGTCAGCGCCGCCGAACGGCGGATGGCGCTGCGGATGTCGCGCCAAGACGAGGCGCTGAGCAACCAGATCGAGACCACCGACGCCGCTGTGGTCGCCGGCTTGCCGACCGTGCAGGCGGTCACCGGACCGGCGGATCGACGGCCCCTTCGCCCAGATGAGACGGCCGTCGGCGACGACGATACCGACGACGAACTGGCCGCCGACTACGACGACGACCCCATGGACTGGGCATGACGACGACCTGCACGACGTCCGGATGGGTCACAAGGAGGGGTGGGCCAGGATCGTCAATGCCCCACCTCGCGTTCAACCCGAACGCCTCACCGCCCGAAAGTATTCGGCTCTGAGCCCTTCGGAGAAGGCGCAGTACGACAGGCAGCGACGTGACTGGCACGCCAACATGGGTGTGCTGCGGACTCCGCAACTGCGCGGACTGCACGACACGCTGTGGGACATCGTGGACAGCAATCTGCACGACAACGACCGCGCCAAAGGTGCTGTCGCGATCGAAGGCGCGGCCGGTCTGGGGAAGAGCACCGCCGTCGAGCAGTTCGCGAAGGAATTCCACCTGCGCGAGGTCGCCGAGAACGGCCCCAGGACCGGTGAGGGCAACGAACGCTGGCCGGTCTGTCGTGTCACGCTCAGCGGGCACCCCACGCTGCGTGACCTCAACGTGTCACTGCTGCACTTCTTCGCTCACCCCGGCACGTCTCGGGGTAACGCTGCCGATTTCGCGCGCCGCGCCCTGGACACGTTTTTGGCCTGTCAGGTGCGCCTCCTCGTCATCGATATTACCGACCGCAATTAAACCTGTACACGCCGTTCGTCTTACGTGACTTTTGCCCCGTCGCGTGGTTGTTTACCAACCGGGTTCGCGATGTCCGTCACGTTCGGGCGAGGAGGCGGTGTATGGCGCGGCGAGTGGTGATCGGAGATCTTCGGGTTCAGCAGATCCAGCGCAGCGACGGGCGGCGATCGTGGACGATCGTGTGGCCGGAAGGGACCGAGCATCGCGGAGGCGGATCGGTTCCTCCGCCGGCACGAGGGCTCGGGTACGCAGCGCACCTACGCCTATGTGTTGGTCGATCACCTGCGGTGGCTGGAGCGTGACTGCCTGACCCTCGACACGGTTCGGCTGCGGGATCTGGAACGCTACATGGGCATTCTGGGTGCCGAGGTGCGGATGCCGTTGGGTGAGCCGTGGCGGGTCGGTAAGCGCCCGTATGGGCCTGCGGCACTGTCGATTACGGCGTCGTGCCTGAAGGGTTTCTACCTGCACCAGGCCGCGCTGGGGGTCAACCCTGAGCTCGGTAAGAGCCTGAACCAGACGCGGTTGCCGTCGCGGCTGGATCGCCGCCGCAGCTTCCTGGGCCACACAACAACGTCGCTGCCGGCCAATCCGCTTGCCCCGCAGGGTCCGCGGCGGCGGCATCCGAAGATGCTGCCCGACGGCGCGCGAGAGAAGCTACTGGAGGCGGTGTATTCGGCTCGGGACCGGCTCGTGGTGTCTGGCTCGTTGACGGCGGCCTTCGGATTGGCGAGTTGTGCGGGCTGCACCTGATCGACCTGCACCTGCGCGAGGACGCGGCCTGCGGGCAGTGCCGCACCCCGCACGTGCATGTCTGCCACCGCCCGACAACCCGAACGGCGCCGAGGCCAAGACCAAACACCCGTGGCGCATCGAGGACGGCATCGTGCCGGCGGGCTGATGAAACGGGTCAGCCCGGCGATGATCCACACCTATTTCGACTACATCACCACCGAATACCCGCGTGGGTCAACGGATCACGGGATGCTGCTGGTACAGCTGCACGGCGACGGGCGGGGCAGCCGTGGGCGCCGGTGGCGGCGCGGCGGATGCTGGCGCGTGCCGGCAAGCGCGCCGGGCTGGGTGCTGTGCAGCCCGCACGCGTTTCGGCATTCGTTTACCTCGGCGGTACTGGACGCCTCCGGCGGCAACCTGGTGATCGCCCGCGATGCGGGCGGGTGGGCATCGGCGGCGATGGTTGACGAGGTCTACGGCCACGTCGACGTGCACGACCCGGATTTCGACGCGGCGCTGCGCACAGGTGTGGGGTGCGGGCCGGTGAGCGCCGCGCCGCGACGCCCGACGCCGGGCTGCCCCTGCTGTATCGGCGGCCGAACCCGATCGTATGGGTCGGGATCGGCTGGAGATCCTCACCGCCCTGATCGACGCGCCTTCGTTCGGTCCGATCTTTCGACCCGACGTGGTCGAGATCCCCTGCCCGAGCACCCGATCTATCGCTGGGAGTGTGTGGTGGATGTTGTGAGCGCTCCCGGTCGGGTGGGTCGGACCTGTGCCCGGAGCATCTGCGGCAGTGGGCGCGTGAGCGCGAGCGCGGTGTCGGGAAGGCCGACGTTCCTCAGCGCGGCGACAGGTTTGGAGCGCCACGTGCGCGCCAGAGGAATAGCTTGCCGGGTGTGTCCGCAGCGGCCGGTCGCCCATACCGAGCTGCGGTTGTGTCAGCGGCACGGGCCGATGGCACCACCATCGAGAAGACCACGGGCGCGGCCGCCGACCTGGCCGCGTGGCTGGCGAGCAGCTGCCCCTGCCCGGCTACGGGTCTTGTCGGGTGGCGGTCTGCACCAACCTGGCCGACTCGCCGCTGGGGTTGTGCCCGTGGCATACCGGCCGCTACTAGCGTGACAAACGGCCCGGC
>CAWJYB010000027.1:0-28334 GCA_963846905.1 uncultured Actinomycetota bacterium | reverse complement strand
AGGCCTATTGCGACCTGGTGAGGCCCAACCGGCCCAACGGCCGGGCGGGAAAGCGATCCGGCCGAAACAGCGAATACCATGCGACGGACGCACACGCGATCGCCAGCAGCACGTGAATCCACGAGTACATACCGTGCGATCCGTCGGGCTTGAAGATCACCATGATCCAGGTGGAGAACCCGGCGATCACCGCGATTGCGGCCCGTGATTGCGCCAACGACGACATCACCGCCAGCGGCCACGGTGTAGTACCACGGCAGGGCGGCCGGGACGAATAACACGACGACCACCATTGCCACGAGTTCCGGTCAGGGCCCGCGGTCGGTGGTCAAAATCGCCACCACAACAGCGGCAGTGTCACCGCGATACACGATCACGCCGAAAGTGCGAGTGGTTTCGAGCACCGCATAGAAATCGACCGGGGAAGAACAGCCCGCCGATCGCGTTGGTCAGATTGGCCAAAGCGGTGGGGAACTCGGCCAGCCAGTTGATGAATCCCGACTGAACCCGCCAGGGCGGTGAGCCATCCCAGCCCGACGTCGGCCAGCCAGGACAGCGCGGCGAACACCACGGCGAGGATCGCCACCGATCCCGTGCCGGCCAAGCAGGAACGCCGGCAGCGCGGACATCCCACGGTGCTGCCGGTCGCGCAGCTGACGCATCCACACCCAGACCAGGAAGGGGATGGCCAGGATTGCGGTGGCTTTCACCGCGACGGCGGTCGCGACGAGTGTCAATCCCGGAACGGGGCGCCGCTGGAGGGTCAGCGCGATGCCCGCCATCATCAGGCCGACCATCAGCATCTCGTTGTGGACCCCGCCCATCAGATGAATGATGACCAGCGGGTTGAGCGCGCATATCCACACCGCGACCGCGCCATTGGTTCCGATGTGCCGGGCGGTGCGCGGCGCGGCCCAAATCAGCATCGCCAGCCCGGGCAGCATGCACAGCCGCAGCACCATGGTGCCGGCGATGACGTGGTTGCCGACGAGTGTGGTGACGAACTTGGCGACGAGGATGAATGCCGGCCCGTAGGGTGCCGTCGTCGTCGTCCAGATGGGGCTGACGTTGTCCAGCAGGATGTTGGGGTTTTCGATGGGTCCCACGGCATAGGGGTCGAAACCGTCCCGCAGCAGCGCGCCCTGCGCGAGGTAGGAATAGGTGTCGCGACTGAAAACCGGCACCGATATGAGCAGCGGCGCAAGCCAGAAGCAGGTGGTCGCGACCATGGTGTACTCGTCGGTCACGCCGTCGACCACACGACGGCCGAGCCAGAGCCAGGCGAACAACATGACCGCGACACCGGCCCACAGCAACACCGACGAAACCACCAGGCCGTGGCCGAACCGCAGCCACGACAGATGCAGCGATTCCAGTAGCGGGTCGTGCAGCTTGGTGCTGCCCGCGCCGAGGCCCCCGGCTGCGATGAGCATCGCGCCCAAGCAGCCCAGCAGGGCCGGCCGGGCCTCGTCGGCGGCGGTGAATGCGGTGAGCCGGCGCAGTGCGCGAAGCAGCCTGCCCGCGGATGCCGGTCCGGTGGTGTGGGCGCCGGTGGCGGACATCGGTGTCAGGCCGACCGATTGGCTGCCAGCCCGGCCAACTCGGTGAGACCCGCTTTGGCCTGGGCCTGTATCGGTGCGGAAGTAAGCGCGGCCATCGCCCGGCGGGTGAGCATGTCGATCCGCTTCTCGACCGCGGCCAGGGCCCCCACCGACTCGATCACTGCGCACAATTCGGTGATTTGCTCATCGGTCAGGGCGGTGCCGATCGAGGTGCGAAGCAGCTTGGCCGCCGGTGCGTCCGCGTTGTCGGCCAGTTCGACGGCCTCGGCGAGCAGCACCGTGCGTTTACCGGACCGTAGGTCGTCGCCGGCGGGTTTGCCGGTGACGGAAGGGTCGCCGAAGACGCCGAGCACGTCGTCACGAAGCTGGAACGCGATACCCAGGTCGGTCCCCGCCTCGTGGAAGACGGTCTGCACGTCGGGGCGGTCGGCGGCGGCCGCGGCGCCGAGTTGAAGGGGCCGGCTAACCGTGTAGGAGGCGGTCTTGAACATGTTGACCCTCATAGCGGAGTCGATCGAGTCCGCTCCACTGGATTCGGCGACGATGTCCAGATACTGCCCGCCGAGCACTTCCGTGCGGATATCGGACCACACCCGCTGCACACGGCGGTGCGCAGCCACCGGCAGGCCGATGCCGGCGACGATGTCATCGGCCCACACCAGGGACAGGTCACCGAGCAGGATTGCCGCCGACCTGCCGAAACGCTCCGGAGAACCATGCCAGCCGCGGGCCTTGTGCAGCGCGGTGAAGTACATGTGTACCGTCGGCCTGCCGCGCCGCGTCGCAGAGTCGTCGATGACGTCGTCGTGAACCAGGGCACAGGCATGTAGCAGTTCCAGGGCGGCGCAGACCCGCAGCACGTCATCAGGAACGTCGCCGGCAGCGGGGCCGTCGGCCAGCGCGCGCCAGCCCCAGTAGGCGAAGGCGGGCCGCAGGCGCTTGCCGCCGGCCAGCACGAAGTCCACCAGCGCGGCCACCATGTCGTCGTAGTCGTCGCCGATGTATGCGGCGGCGGCGCGGCGGTCGGTGAGGTAACGCCGTAACTGGTCGGTGACGGCCGTGGCAATTTGGACGGCCGATGGTGCCGCTGCTTCGACGCTCAGCGCGGCGCCCCTTTCTGCTCCATCACGACGGGCGGATTGCCGGTCGATTCAGGGTAGAGCGTAATTCTGTGTGCGTGGGCGGACGGGCGCAATCAGTCCTGCTCATGACGGCTCGCCCGGTCGGGCGAGCGGCCGCGGCTCTGCCAGGCCAGTGCACCGATGACGGTCGCGACGATCAGTGCCGAGACGCCGAGAACTTTCGCGCCGCCGATGAACGCCCGCGTGCTGGGATCGGTGTAGCGTGCCTGCGCGCTCATGGTGTTGACGATCCCCGGCTTGAGATTCCACCGCGCGACGTCGCTGTCGAGGCGGTCGCCGTTGGTCGAGGTGATCTCGCCCGGGAACGACACCGTCAGCTGGACTTCGGCGTCTGGAGCGGTGACCGAGGTGAGGTCGACGCGGCCGTCCAGGATCACCAGGTTTCCCGCCCGGCGCAGCGAAAGGTCGACGCCGGCGGCATCGCTGTTCATGCTCGCCAGCTGTGGCAGCTCGGCGAAGGTCAGGCCGGAGAAAACCACCTGCGAGCCGACGAAGCCGTCCCGTTTGTAGGGCGAGATGGCAACCTTCTGTGAGAACGGCAGATCCTCCTCGAACTGAGGACCCTTGTCGTCGCCGTCACGTGGCACGGTTGCGGCGATGATCTGCCCGGATACCTCGTCGTCGGGCGAGACTGTGATCGAGGCCCGGATACGGACGCACCCGACAGCCAGCGGCGTGATGACGAGCAACAGCACCGCCAGCGCGAGCAGACGCAGGCGGCGGGGATGGCGGCGCACTCGGTCATCGTGCCAGAACCCGCCGGCCGCGGATCGGGTAACCGGCACCGACCCAACCGTGTCGAACAACTCACCAGTGTTATCGACGTGCTTCAAAGCGGCAGATCGCGGCCGAGCACAGCGAAGGGGCGCGGGTCGCCCGCGAAGTGGTAGTCACGGATCACATCGGTGAAGCCGAGTCGACGGTATAGACGCCATGCCCGGTTGTGTTCCCCGCTGATCTCCGGCGTCGAAAGCAGCACGTGCGCCTCGTCGCGTCCGGCCAACAGTCGGCGGGCCAGGGCCTCACCCAGTCCGCGGCCCTGTGCTCGCGGGTGGATGTGCAGTTCGGTGAGTTCGAAATAGTTCGTCATCAAGCGGGCGATGTCGGGTGCAGCGATGCCGATCTGCCGCAGACCATTGGCGACCTGCTGCTGCCACCATTGTTCAGGGCCGCCGCGATAGCCGTAGGCCACCCCCAGCAACGGCGCGCCGGTCGAGCAGTCGAGGTGTTGGGCGTGGCCTGCGGCCTCGATCGCGGCCACTGCCTTCCAGCCCGCCCGCTGGGTGTGTTCGAGCCACATCGACGCCCTGTTGTCCTCTGTGCCGCGCGGGTACCGCATCGCGTCCACGTACACCGAGAGCGCTTCGCCCAGGCGGCGGTGCATATCCAGCGGCGACAGCTCGATGAGATGTGTCGCCACCCGGTTGCCCTTCCCGTCCGCTTCCAAGGTGTGTAGCATTTCTGTCCCGCGCCCGTCGCACGGTGCGGCGGCACCTGTCCCATTATGTCCGGCCAGGGCGTCCGTTCGGCACGCCGGCGGTGGGTAGAATCGTCAAGCAAGTGGGTGGTACGGCATGGGTTCTGCTCGTATCATGATTGTTAGTTGCCCGTTACTCGCGGGCACCCGTAGACCGTATAGCGGACCAATCAGTGGGCAAGGAGGGACGGATGCCACTCTCCGAGCACGAGCAGCGCATGCTCGATCAGATTGAGAGCGCTCTTTATGCCGAGGACCCGAAGTTCGTGTCCAGTGTGCGGGGCAATGCATTGCGGGCGCCCTCCGCTCGGCGGCGAGCCAAGGGTGCGGCGCTGTCGTTGGTGGGGTTGGGACTGCTGGTCGCCGGGATTCCGTTCTACTCCCACAACCACGCGTTCATTCTCATCAGCATCGTCGGCTTCATTGTGATGTTCGCCGGGGCGGTCATCGCGACAACGACCCCCCGGAGCAGCGGTAAGGACAAGGCCGGGCACCGGTCGGCGGGGCTGTCACGGCCAAAGAAGGCGAAAGGCACGTCGCCGGGGTCGTTCACCAGCCGCATGGAGGACCGGTTCCGCAAGCGGTTCGACGGGTAGTCGCTGACTGCGCAGTAACACGGTAATTGCAGTAACAGTGATAGGGGCAGGCCGGCAGGCTTGCCCCTTTATCGTCTGCCCCAGGCCGCCGAGTCAGCCGGTGCAGGGCTGCACGATTGGTTGGGGGAGGGGCGTTTTGGGGATCCCCCACTTGTCCCCACCCACTGGTGGTTGATGGGAAAATCCAGTACGACCCTCCGATTCCTGCGGCTTTGCCGGGCGTTTCGCTGGAGCCGTACCGGTCAACGGGGTCCGTTTCGACGCGATCGGGGAGAATCGGCACACGGTGTGGCATGAATTGGAGCAAAGTGGGGGATTGTGGGGTATGGTGGCGTCATGACGGAGCGGAAGGAGGCTCCAACTCCAACTGCGTAGGAGGGTGCCGGTGTTCCTCGGCAGCTATACGCCGAAGCTCGACGACAAGGGGCGGCTGACGCTGCCCGCGAAGTTCCGTGAAGCGCTGGCAGGAGGATTGATGGTCACCAAGAGCCAGGACCACAGCCTGGCGGTGTATCCCCGTGCGGAATTCGAGCAGCTGGCCCGGCGGGCCGCTCAGGCATCCCGCAGCAATCCCGAGGCCCGGGCTTTTTTGCGCAACCTCGCAGCCGCGACCGATGAACAACACCCCGATGCTCAGGGCCGGATCACGTTATCGGCCGACCACCGTCGCTACGCCAACCTGACCAAGGATTGCGTTGTCATCGGTTCGGTCGACTACCTAGAAATCTGGGACTCCCAAGCCTGGCAGGACTATCAGCGAACGCACGAAGAGAACTTCTCCGCGGCCAGCGATGAAGCGCTTCGCGACATCATCTGAGGCGTATGCCCTTACATCGTGGCCTCTGCCCGAACCGCCCCTGGCGTACTTCCCCGACGCCAGGTTCGCGAAATCGGACAGGGACCTCGGTGTAGGGGCGGGCCGCCGGAGTCCCGGCAGTCCGTCCGTCAGCGGAGGTATCGCGTTGCCAGGCGATTTCGGCCATGTCCCGGTGCTCGTCGACCGGTGCTTCGAGTTGCTTGCCCCCGCCCTGACCCGGCGCCATTCCGACGGCTCCGGTGCGGTACTCGTCGACGCCACGGTGGGCGCGGGCGGACACTCCGAGCGATTCTTGTCCGAACTACCCGCGTTGCGGGTGATCGGGCTGGATCGTGATCCCGCCGCGGTGAGGATTGCCGCCGGCCGACTCGAGCGCTTCGCCGACCGGCTCACATTGGTGCGCACCCGGTATGACGGCATCGGCGGGGCGCTTCGCCAATGCGGTTGTGCCGCGACGCGATCGGTCGACGGTGTGCTGTTCGATCTGGGCGTGTCGTCGATGCAGTTGGATCGCGTCGAGCGGGGCTTCTCGTACTCGGTGGATGCGCGGTTGGACATGCGGATGGATCCGGACCTGCCGATGACGGCGGCCGACATCCTCAACACGTTCGACCAGATCTCGCTCACCCGCATCCTTCGGGAATTCGGTGAAGAACGCTTTGCGCCCAGGATCGCCGCCCAGATCGTGCGCCGCAGGCAGCGGCAGCCTTTCGCCACCTCCGGCGAACTCGTCGACCTGCTGTACGCGGCTATTCCCGCCGGGGCGCGCCGAACCGGCGGTCACCCCGCGAAACGCACCTTCCAGGCGCTTCGGATAGCGGTCAACGGCGAGCTGGATTCGCTGAGAGCGGCGCTGCCCGCAGCCCTCGATGCATTGGCGCCGGGGGGGTGTGCGGTGGTGATGGCCTACCAGTCGCTGGAAGACCGGATCGTCAAAAACGTGTTCGCGGCTGCGTCGGCAAGCCGGACCCCACCCGGCCTACCGGTCGAACTTCCCGGTCATGAACCGGAATTCGAGGCGGCGACACGCGGCGCCGAGCGTGCTAATGCCGCCGAGATCGAATCTAATCAGCGGAGCGCCGCCGCTCGCCTGCGGGCTGTCCGGCGGTTGACAGAGAGGGGTCGCTGATGAAGACGAGGCGGGAGGCGCCGAAGGCGGCCCGGACGCGTGGCGGTGATCGCCGTCGCGATGGTGCCGGGGTTCGCAACGGCGACGCCCGGAGCCGAGAGGACGGGCGCCCGTCGGCCCGCCGCTCCGCTGAGGCCCCGCCCCGCGATACGCGCCCCAAGAACCAGCGGGCGTCGGGACCGGCCCGTGAACAACGTGGGCTGCGCCGGGGCCCCGCGGCTTCGCCGACCCCGCGACCCGCACGGCCGAAGAGCGCGAGTCAGGCCATGGCCCGCGCCAAGGCCCGCAAGGCCAAGGCACCCAAGATTGTTCGCGTCCCGCTGCGCGAGCGGGTCGTCGCTCGGCTGACCCGTCTCGCCGAACTCGAACTCAACCCGCGCACGTTGATCGCCCGCATTCCGTTCGTGGTCACGGTGATCGCCGCACTGGGTGTTGGCCTGGCGCTCACACTGTGGCTGTCGACTGACGCCGCGGAGCGTTCCTACCGACTGGGTCACGCCCGTCAGACCAACGAAGGCCTGCAGCAGGAGAAAGAGGCGCTCGAGCGCCAGGTGCTCTCGGCCCGGGCGGCGCCGGCGCTTGCCGAAGCGGCGCGGAACCTGGGGATGATCCCGTCCCGGAACACCGCGCACCTCGTTCAGGACCCGGGCGGCAGTTGGTTCGTCGTCGGCACCCCCAAGCGCGCCGCCGGCGTGTCCCCTCCGCCGCTCAACGTCAAGCTGCCCGACGAGGCGCCGCCTGCCGGCGGGTTGCCTCCCGCGCCGCCGGTCGCTGGGCTGGTAGACCGCCTGCCGCCGCCGCGCCGCCGGTCGCTGGGCTGGTAGAGCCGCCTGCACCGCCGCCCACCGGCGGGTTGCCTCCCGGGCCGCCTGCGGCTGGGCTGCTTCCGGTGCCGCCGTCGGCCGCCACCCCCGACGTGCCGGTTGGCGCAGTTGACCCCGCCGTGGTCCTGCCGCTGGACCGTGCCGCGCCCGATTCCGCCCATGCCCCGCCGGTGGCACCGGCCGTCGGACCGCTCACCGGGTCGGCGCCGCCCACACCCGGGCTCGTGCTCGTCCCCGTGCCCGCTGCGCCGGGCGTTCTGCCGCCACTCGCCGCCCCGGCTGTGCCGCCCGCCGCCATGCCGGCGCCCGCCGCCGAGCCGGCTCTGTACCCCGTGCCTGCCCCGGGCGCGCCGGCATGAGGCACCGGGCCGAGACACCTCGTTCGCCCGCCAAATCCAGGCACCCCTTGGAGTCCAGCAGGGAAACCGGCAGGGAATCCCGCATGAGGACCACGAGAGCCCCGAGGGCCGCCAATGCGCACGTGGCCAGCAGGCCTGAGCAGCAGGGCCGCCCGGTTGATGCCAAACGCACCCGGCCGCCGACCGAAATGGACTCCGGGACGTCGTCCTTCGCATTCCGGCACCGGACCGGCAATGTCGTCATTTGCATGGTGCTGTTGATCGCGGCGGCCCAGTTGTTCTCCCTGCAGGTGCCGCGCGCGGCCGGACTGCGGGCGCAGGCAGCCGGACAGCTCAAGGTCACCGATGTCGAGAAGGCGGTGCGCGGCAGCATCGTCGACCGGAACTCCGACAAACTGGCCTTTACCATCGAGGCGCGCGCGCTGACCTTTCAGCCGGTCCGGATCCGCAAGCAGCTGGAGGAGGCTCGTCAGAAGAGTCCGAAGGCACCCGACCCGCAGCAGCGCCTGCGCGATATCGCCCGCGAAGTGTCGGGCCGCCTGGAGAATCGCCCCGACATGGCGACGGTGCTCAAGAAGCTGCAGAGCTCGGATACGTTCGTCTACCTGGCCCGCGCGGTGGATCCCGCGATCGCCCAGGCGATCACCGATCAATTCCCCGAGGTCGGCGCCGAGCGTCAGGACCTGCGTCAATATCCCGGCGGATCGCTGGCCGCGAATGTGGTGGGCGGCATCGACTGGGACGGCCACGGGCTGCTCGGGCTGGAGGATGCGCTGGACTCGTCGCTGGCCGGCACCGACGGCTCGATCACCTACGACCGCGGATCTGACGGTGTGGTGATCCCCGGCAGCTATCGAAACCGCCACGACGCCGTCGACGGTTCGACGGTTCAGCTGACCCTCGACAACGACATCCAGTTCTACGTCCAGCAGCAGGTTCAACAGGCCAAGAATGCTGCCGGCGCCAAGAACGTCTCGGCGGTGGTGCTCGACGCCAAAACCGCTGAGGTGTTGGCAATGGCCAACGACAACACGTTCGACCCGAGCCAGGACATTGGACGGCAGGGCGACCGGCAGCTGGGCAACCTGCCCGTGTCGTCGCCGTTCGAGCCGGGTTCGGTCAACAAGATCATCACCGCTTCCTCGGTGTTCGAGTTCGGTCTGTCGACTCCGGACGAGGTGCTGCAGGTACCCGGTTCGATCGACATGGGTGGGGTCACCGTCCGAGACGCGTGGAACCACGGCGTCATGCCCTACACCACCACGGGTGTCTTCGGGAAGTCGTCGAACGTCGGCACGTTGATGCTCGCCCAACGGTTAGGCCCCGAACGGTTCTTCGAGATGGCCAGGAAGTTCGGTCTGGGCCAGCGCACCAACGTCGGCCTGCCCGGTGAAAGTGACGGCCTGGTGCCCCCGATGGAGCAGTGGTCGGGCAGCACCTTCTCGAACCTGCCGATCGGGCAGGGCCTGTCGATGACGCTGCTGCAGATGGCCGGGATGTACCAGACCATCGCCAACGACGGTGTGCGGATCCCGCCCCGCATCGTCAAGACGACGATCGCACCGGACGGCAAGCGAACCGAGGAACCCCGGCCGGACGGCATCCGGGTCGTCTCGCCCGAGACGGCGCAGACGGTGCGCAACATGCTGCGAGCGGTCGTCCAGCGCGATCCGATGGGATACCAGCAGGGCACCGGACCGGCTGCCGGGGTGGCCGGTTACCAGATGGCGGGCAAGACGGGCACGGCTCAGCAGATCAACCCGGCCTGCGGCTGCTACTACAGCGACGTCTACTGGATCACGTTCGCCGGTATCGCCACCGTCGACAATCCGAGATATGTGATCGGGATCATGATGGACGCCCCGCACCGCGCCGCCGACGGCAGCCCGGGCTCCTCGGCGGCTCCGCTGTTCCACAACATCTCCGCGTGGCTCATGCAGCGCGAGAATGTTCCGCTGTCGCCTGACCCGGGCCCGCCGCTGACGCTACAGGTCACCTGAGAAGCGCGGCCGAGTCGTGCCGCGTCCGCCCCGCGGACCGCTCGGTAGGGTGATGCCGGTGTCGACGCCACCTCGCCCCCGCGCCACGGCCGGCGTGCGGTTGCCGGCACTGGCGGAGCAGGTGGGTGCATTTCCGCCGTGCGGGGGCGCGATCCCCGACCTCGCGGTCAACGGGGTGACGCTACGTGCCCAGGACACCCGGCCCGGTGACATGTTCGCGGCACTGCCAGGGTCCGTCGCGCACGGCGCCGGCTATGCGTCGGACGCGGTCGCGCGCGGTGCGGTGGCGGTGCTGACCGATGAGGCGGGCCTGGCCGTGCTGGATGTGCCCGCCGGCGTGCCCGTACTGGTGCACCCCGCGCCGCGCACGGTGTTGGGTCCGGTCGCCGCGCAGGTCTACGGATGTCCCTCCGACATCTTGACCGTCGTGGGTGTCACGGGCACATCCGGCAAGACCACGACCACCCATCTGGTCGAAGCGGGCCTGCGCGCGGCCCGGCGCAGGGCAGGGCTGATCGGGACCGTCGGCGTCCGCATCGACGGAGTCGATGTGCCCAGTGCCCTGACCACACCGGAAGCTCCCGCGTTGCAGGCCCTGCTGGCGGTGATGGTCGAGCGCGGTGTGGACGCCGCGGTCATGGAAGTCTCCAGCCATGCGCTGGCGCTGGGCCGCGTGGACGCCGTGCACTTCGAGGCCGCCGGTTTCACCAATCTGTCCCGGGATCATCTCGATTTCCATCCGACGATGGCCGACTACTTCGAGGCGAAGGCCAGACTGTTCGATCCCGGCTCGCCGTTGCACGCCAGGGCGGCGGTGATCTGCATCGACGACGATGCCGGCCGCGCGATGGCCGAACGGGCGGCCGGCCCCGTCACCGTGAGTACTGCCGTTCGGGCCGATTGGACGGTTGACGACGTCGTGCAGTTGCCCGAGGGCGCGCAGGAATTCACCGTCATGGACTCGGCCGGAGTGCACCACCGAATCGGGATTCGGTTGCCGGGGCGTTACAACGTCGCCAATTGTCTTGTCGCATTGGCGCTTTTGGACATCATCGGGGTGACCCCGGAACAGGCGGCGCCCGGGCTGCGCGATGCCCGGGTCCCCGGCCGCCTGGAGCCGATCGACCGCGGCCAAGACTTCCTGGCCCTGGTCGACTACGCCCACAAACCGGGTGCGCTGCGCGCCGTGCTGGAGACCCTTCGGCGGCGGCAGAACACCCGTCGCATCGCCGTGGTGTTCGGGGCCGGCGGCGACCGCGACCCGGGCAAGCGAGCGCCGATGGGCGCCGCGGCGGCCGAACTCGCCGACCTGGTGGTGGTGACCGACGACAACCCCCGCGGTGAGGATCCCGCCGCCATCAGGGCCGCGATCCTGGCCGGAGCAGCCGGTGCAGGGCGAGCAGAGGTTGTCGATGTCGGTGACCGTCGTGCCGCGATCGCCCACGCCGTGGGGTGGGCCCGCACCGGCGACGTGGTGCTGGTCGCGGGAAAGGGACATGAGACGGGCCAGACGGCCGGCGGGCACACCGTGCCATTCGACGACCGCACCGAACTCGCGGCGGCGATCGAAGCCGGGGGAGTTCGGCCGTGATCGATCTGACCGTCGCAGAGATCGCCGAGATCGTCGGCGGCGACCTCGCCGGCATCAGCGCCGCCGCCGCCGCTCGGTTGCACATCACCGGAACCGTCGAGTTCGACTCCCGCGCGGTGAGCGCCGGGTGTCTGTTCCTCGCGCTGCCCGGGGCACGCGCCGACGGCCACGACCACGCGGCCGCCGCGGTGGCCGCGGGCGCGGCGGCGGTCCTGGCGGCACGACCGGTGGGGGTGCCGGCCGTGGTCGTGCGGCCACTGCCAGGAGACACCGGTGCGAGCGTGCTCGAGCACGACCACGACGGCTCGGGTGCCGCGGTGCTGGCGGCCCTGGCGAAGCTGGCCTCGGCGGTGGCCGCCCGCCTTGTCGAGGGTGGGCTGACAATCGTCGGCGTCACCGGGTCGTCGGGCAAGACGTCGACGAAGGATCTGCTGGCCGCGGTGCTCTCGCCGCTCGGCCAAGTGGTCGCGCCGCCGGGTTCGTTCAACAACGAACTCGGCCACCCGTGGACGGTCCTGCGCGCCACCCGGGACACCGACTACCTGGCGCTGGAGATGTCGGCTCGCCACCCCGGCAACATCGCGGCACTCGCCGCGATCGCGCCCCCGCAAATCGGTGTCGTGCTCAACGTCGGCACCGCCCACCTTGGCGAGTTCGGCTCGGTTCAGGTCATTGCGGAAACCAAAGCCGAACTCCCGCAAGCCGTTCCGCCATCCGGGGTGGTGATCCTCAACGCCGACGACAGCGTGGTGGCGGCGATGGCAGCCAAGACGGCGGCGCGAGTGGTCCGGGTGAGCCGATGCGGTCCGGCCGACGTGTGGGCCGAGGACGTGGTCCTCGACGAACTGGCCCGGCCGCGGTTCACCATGCATCACGGGACGATTGCCACCGCGGTGCAACTGGCGGTGCACGGCGACCACCAGGTATCCAATGCGCTGTGCGCGGCGGCGGTCGCCCTGGAATGTGGAGCAACCGGAGACCAGGTCGCTGCCGCGCTCGGCGCTGCGGGAGCGGCCTCGCCGTCGCGGATGGAGGTGGTGACCCGAACCGACGGCGTCACGGTTATCAACGACGCCTACAACGCCAACCCGGATTCGATGCGTGCGGGTTTGCAGGCTTTGGCGTGGATCGCGCATGCTGCGCGTGGACAGGCCGCCAGGGGCCGCCGGAGCTTCGCTGTGCTGGGCGAGATGGCCGAGCTCGGTGCCGACGCGATTTCCGAGCACGATCGCATCGGCAGGATGGCGGTGCGCTTAGATGTGTGTCGGATCGTCGTCGTCGGAACTGGGAGGGCTGTGAACGCCATGCACCAGGGGGCGATCATGGAAGGGTCGTGGGTACTCGGGGTTACCCGCGTGGACGACGCCGACACCGCGTTGGCGCTGCTGCGTGCGGAACTGCGCGCCGGTGACGTCGTCCTGGTCAAAGCATCCAACTCCGCCGGTCTGGCCGCGCTGGCGCAATCCCTGATCGCCGACCACGACATCGGGGACTCCGCGCGATGAGACTCATCCTGATCGCGATCGGCCTGTCGTTGGCGACGTCGATCCTGCTGACGCCCCTCCTGATCCGGCTCTTCACCCGGCATGGCTTCGGCCATGAGATCCGCGCGGACGGACCCCCGAGCCACAAGACCAAACGTGGTACCCCGTCGATGGGCGGTGTCGCAATCGTCGCCGGCATATGGGCCGGTTATCTGGGTGCCCACCTGATGGGGGTGGCACTTGACGGCGACGGGCCGTCGGTCTCCGGAGTGCTGGTGCTCGGCCTGGCGACTTCGCTGGGATTCGTGGGCTTCGTCGATGATCTGATCAAGATCCGCCGATCACGCAACCTCGGACTGAACAAGACCGCCAAGATCGTCGGGCAGATCAGCTCCGCGGCCCTTTTCGGGATCCTGGTGCTGCGATTCCCCAACGCAGACAACTTGACACCGGGCAGCCCCGAGCTGTCCTACGTGCGCGAAATAGCCACCGTAACGCTGACGCCCGCGCTGTTCGTGGTGTTCGTGATCCTGGTGGTGGCCGGCTGGTCCAATGCGGTCAACTTCACCGACGGCCTCGACGGCCTCGCGGCGGGCAGTATGGGCATGGTTTCGGCCGGTTATGTGGTGATCACGTTCTGGCAGTTCCGCAACGCGTGCGCGACCGCGCCGGGGCTTGGTTGCTATAACGTGCGCGATCCGCTCGACCTGGCGATCATCGCCGCCGCCACGGCCGGAGCGTGTATCGGATTTCTGTGGTGGAATGCCGCACCGGCCAAGATCTTCATGGGCGACACCGGTTCGCTGGCCCTCGGCGGTGTCGTCGCGGGGCTGTCCGTGACGAGCCGTACGGAAATCCTCGCGGTGGTGCTGGGTGCGCTTTTCGTCGCCGAGATCGTCTCGGTGATCGTCCAGATCCTGGCATTTCGCACCACCGGCCGGCGGGTGTTCCGGATGGCGCCCTTCCATCACCACTTCGAGTTGGTCGGCTGGGCGGAGACCACGGTGATCATCCGGTTCTGGCTGTTGACCGCAATCGCAAGCGGCCTGGGCCTGGCGCTGTTCTACGGCGAGTGGCTCGCCGCGATCGGGGACTGAGATGCTCGGCCCGCTCGTTCCCGGGGCACGGGTGCTGGTCGCCGGAGCGGGGGTCACCGGCCGTTCGGTGCTGAGTGCCCTGACGCCGCTGGGGCTGCGCGTCGAACTGACCGACGATGACCCGTCGGCGCTGCGGGATCAAGCCGATCACGGGGCGCCGGTCGTCGACGCCCTGACCGCGGCCGCGCGTATGGCGGACCGGCAACATGCCTACGCCGCCGTCATCACCAGTCCCGGGTTGTCGCCACAGGCACCTGCGCTGGCCGCGGCCGCCGCCGCCGGCATCCCGGTGTGGGGTGACGTCGAACTGGCCTGGCGTCTCGACCAGTCAGGGCGGTACGGCCGTCCGCGGCGCTGGCTGGTCGTCACCGGAACCAACGGCAAGACCACGACGACATCGATGCTGCATGCGATGCTCACCGCCGGCGGGCGCGCCAGCCTGCTGTGCGGCAACATCGGCCGCCCGGTGATCGATGTACTCGGCGCCGAGGGCGATTTCCTGGCCGTCGAGCTGTCCAGCTTCCAGCTCTTCTGGTCTTCGTCGCTGCGACCGGATGCCGGTGCCGTGCTCAACGTCGCCGAGGACCACCTGGACTGGCACGGCTCGATGGCCGACTACGCCACAGCGAAGGCGCGTGCGCTCAACGGCGCAGTGGCGGTCGCGGGTCTCGACGACCCTATCGCCGCTGACCTGCTGCGGGGCGCGGCGGCGCAATTCAAAGTCGGCTTCCGGCTCGGTGAGCCCGGTCCCGGTGAACTCGGCGTGCGGCGCGGAATGCTGGTCGACAACGCATTCGCCGACGGCGTGCCCCTGGCGCCGGTTGCCGCCATACCGGTCGCGGGCCCGGTCGGGGTGCTCGACGCACTGGCTGCCGCGGCGCTGGCGCGCGCGGCCGGTGTCGAACCCGAGCCGATCGCGCGGGCGCTGGCGTCCTTCCAGGTAGGCAGGCACCGCGCCGAGGTCGTGGCGGTCGCCGGCGGCGTCACCTATGTCGACGACTCCAAGGCGACCAACCCGCATGCCGCCGAGGCATCTGTGCTGGCCTATCGGCGGGTGGTATGGGTCGCCGGCGGGCTGCTCAAGGGCGCTTCGGTCGACGAGATGTTGCCGCGGGTCGCCGACCGGCTGGCCGGAGCCGTGCTGATCGGGAGGGATCGCCAGGCCATCGCCGACGCCATGGCCCGACACGCACCCGATGTTCCCGTCGTCGAGGTTGTGACGGGGGAGGATACTGTGGTGTACGCGACTAACGAGTCTCTTGTGACTCAAGTGGTTGATAGGTCGGCTGAGTCGGTGGGCGACGCCGTGATGGCACGGGCCGTTGCCGCGGCGCGCGACATCGCCAAACCCGGCGACACGGTGCTGCTGGCCCCCGCGGGGGCCTCGTTCGACCAGTTCGGCGGTTATGCCGATCGCGGTGAGCGGTTCGCCGCGGCGGTTCGCGCCCTCGCCGCACCGACGCGGTAACCGGCATGGGTAACCTGCTCGGCCGGCTGCGCGGGCGTATGGCCGTGGACGACCCCGGCGGTAACGGGACCGGAGCCAGTCCCGCCGCCGGGTTCGTCACGCGGAAATTGCCAGTAAACCGATTCGGGACATGGCTCAGCAAACCCATGACGTCGTTCCACCTCGTCGTCGCCGTCGCGGCACTGTTGGTGATCCTGGGTCTGATCATGGTGCTGTCGGCATCGGGCGTGCATTCCTACGACGAGGACGGCACGCCGTGGGCGATTTTCTCCAAGCAGGTGATGTGGACGGTCGTGGGCCTGGTGGCGTTCTACATCGCCGTGCGGGTCCCGGTGAACCTGATGCGCGGGCTGGCCTTCCCGGCGTTCGCGACCACGATCTTCCTGCTGGTGCTGGTGCTGATCCCGGGCATCGGCCACGAATCCAACGGCTCCCGCGGCTGGTTGGTGGTCTCGGGGTTGTCCATGCAGCCCTCGGAACTGGCCAAGATGGCGTTCGCCGTCTGGGGTGCCCATCTGCTGGCCGCTCGCCGCATGGAGCACGCCTCCCTGAAGGAGATGCTCGTCCCGCTGGTACCTGCCGCGGTCGTCGCGCTGGCGCTCATCGTGGCGCAGCCCGACCTCGGGCAGACGGTGTCGCTGGGCATCATCCTGCTGGCGCTGCTGTGGTACGCGGGCCTGCCGCTGCGCGTCTTCGTCAGCTCGCTGTTGGCGGTGGTCATGACAGCCGCGGTGCTGGCGGTGTCGGCGGGTTACCGCTCCGACCGGGTGCGCTCGTGGCTGAATCCCGGTGCCGACATGCAGGGCTCGGGGTACCAGGCACGACAGGCGAAGTTCGCCCTGGCCAATGGCGGCGTGTTCGGTGAGGGGCTGGGACAGGGCACCGCCAAGTGGAACTACCTGCCCAATGCACACAACGACTTCATCTTCGCGATCGTCGGAGAAGAACTCGGACTCGTCGGCGCGGTCGGCCTGCTGGCGTTGTTCGGGCTGTTCGCCTACACCGGGATGAGGATCGCGCGCCGCTCGGCCGATCCTTTCCTGCGACTGCTGACCGCGGCGTCGACGATGTGGGTGATCGGCCAGTCGTTCATCAACGTCGGATACGTCATCGGCCTGCTACCGGTGACCGGAATCCAGCTCCCGCTCATATCGGCCGGCGGGACGTCGACGGCGACGACCCTTTTCATCGTCGGCGTGATCGCCAACGCGGCCCGCCACGAGCCCGACGCCGTGGTCGCACTGCGCGCCGGCCGTGACGACCGGATGAACCGCTGGCTGCGTCTGCCACTCCCGGAGCCCTATACGCCAAGTCGTGTGGAGGCGCTCAGGGCCCGGCTGAGGACGCGGCCGTCAGCCGTCCCTGCGGCGGCCGGCCAACGCCGCCGGAGCGCCCCGGTGCATCATGGAAGTGCCCAGCGCGGGGCGGCTTGCCGGCAACGAGCCGGTACGGGCCCGGGCGGCCGGGCGTTCCCAGGCACATCGCACGCGAGCACTGGAAGGTCAGCGTCACGGGTGAGCGACTCGGCAACACAGCCGACCGACGGTGGTCCCATCTCGGTGGTCCTCGCAGGCGGAGGTACCGCCGGCCACGTCGAGCCGGCGATGGCGGTAGCCGATGCGCTGACCGCGCTCGACCAGCGGGTGCGTATCACCGCGCTGGGCACCGAACGCGGCCTGGAGACCCGGCTCGTCCCCGAACGGGGCTATGACCTGCGGCTGATCACCCCGGTGCCGCTGCCGCGAACGCTCAACGCCGACCTGGTCCGGCTGCCGGTGAGGCTGCGGCGCGCCATCCGGCAGACCCGATCGGTGCTCGACGACGTCCGCGCCGATGTCGTCGTCGGTTTCGGGGGCTACGTCGCCTTGCCCGCGTATCTGGCCGCGCGCCGGCCCCGGCCGGTGCCCGTCGTGATCCACGAAGCCAATGCTCGCGCCGGCATCGCCAACAAAGTCGGCGCGCGCAGCGCACGGCGCCTGCTGTCGGCGGTCCCCGATTCCGGCCTGACCGATGCCGAGGTGGTCGGGATGCCGGTGCGCGCCACCATCGCCAACCTGGACCGGGCCGCGCTGCGGGACCAGGCCCGGGTGCATTTCGCCCTTCCCGCGGACGTGCCGGTGCTGCTGGTATTCGGCGGATCGCAGGGTGCGGCCTCGATCAACCGGGCTGTTTCGGCCGCCGCGGCGATGCTCGCCCACCGTGGCGTCGCGGTGCTGCACGCCCACGGCCCGAAGAACGCTTTGGACCTGCCCGCGCCGAGACCGGAAGACCCGCCCTACCGCGCGGTTCCCTATCTGAACAGGATGGATCTGGCGTATTCGGCGGCCGATCTGGCGATCTGCCGTTCGGGCGCTATGACGGTCGCCGAGGTCTCGGCGGTCGGCTTGCCGGCGGTGTACGTACCGCTGCCCATCGGCAACGGCGAGCAGCGGCTCAATGCACTGCCGGTGGTCGGCGCGGGCGGGGCAGTGCTGGTCGACGACCGTGAACTGAGTGCGGCGCTCGTCGCCGACAAGATCGGCGGGCTGGTAACCGACGCGCCCAGGCTGGCCGCGATGGCGGCGGCAGCGACCCGCTTCGGTCCCCGCGACGCCGCCGAACGGGTGGCCCGGGCGGCGATCGACGTGGCGCTCGACGCCCGGGCGGCACGGAACGCCCAGGTGCGCCGGTGAACGCCGGCCTGCCCGACGAGTTCCGCCGGGTGCACATGGTCGGCATCGGCGGAGCCGGCATGTCCGGCATCGCGCGCATCCTGCTCGACCGCGGGGCCCTGGTTTCGGGGTCAGACGCCAAGGAGTCGCGCGGGGTGATCGCGCTGCGGGCCCGCGGGGCCGTCGTCCGCGTCGGTCACGACGCATCGTCGCTGGACCTGTTGCCCGGGGGGCCGACCGCGGTGGTCACCACGCACGCCGCGATCCCCAAGTCCAACCCCGAACTCGTCGAGGCGACCCGTCGGGGCATCCCGATCGTGTTGCGGCCCGTGGTGCTGGCGCGGCTGATGGCGGGGCACACCAACGTGATGGTCACCGGAACACACGGCAAGACCACCACGACCTCCATGTTGATCGTCGCCCTGCAACACGCCGGGCTGGATCCGTCGTTCGCCGTCGGGGGCGAGATGGGGGAGGCCGGCACCAACGCCCATCACGGCAGCGGCAGATATTTCGTCGCCGAGGCCGACGAAAGCGACGGTTCACTGCTGGAGTACACCCCCCACATCGCCGTCGTGACCAACATCGAATGCGATCACCTCGACCACTTCGGCAGCGCCGAGGCGTACACCGAGGTGTTCGACGCGTTCGTCGAACGGATCGCTGCGGGCGGCACCCTCGTGGCCTGCACCGACGACGCCGGAGCTGCGGCGCTCGCCGCGCGTGCGGCGGCGAAGGGGGTGCGCGTGCTCGCCTACGGCACCAACCCCGGCACCGTGCCGCTGGCCGGTCGGCTCATCGGGTGGCAGCAGCAAGGTACCGGTGCGGTCGCCGACATCAAGCTGGCGCACGAGTCGCTGCCGCGCGCGTTGCGGCTGTCGGTGCCCGGCCACCACATGGCGCTCAACGCGTTGGGGGCGCTGCTGGCCGCGGTGGAAGTCGGCGCCCCGGTCGGCGACGTGCTCGACGGGCTGGCCGGGTTCGAGGGGGTTCGGCGCCGGTTCGAGCTGGTGGGGACGGCCGACGGCGTCCGGGTATTCGACGACTACGCGCACCATCCGACCGAGGTGCGCGCGGTCTTGTCGGCGTTGCGGACCATGGTGCAGCAGAGCGCCGGCGGACGCGTCCTGGCCGTATTTCAGCCCCACCTGTATTCGCGGACGAAGACCTTCGCCAAGGAGTTCGGCACGGCACTGAGTGCGGCCGACCGGGTGTGGGTGCTCGACGTGTACGCGGCCCGGGAACAGCCGATGGCCGGTGTCAGCGGGGCGGTCGTTGCCGAGCACGTAACCGTCCCGGTCGCCTACGTGCCGGACTTCTCCGCCGTCGGCGCTCGGGTGGCCGAGGTGGCCCGCCCCGGTGACGTGGTCGTCACGATGGGCGCGGGGGACGTCACAATGCTCGGCCCGGAGATCCTGGCCGCGCTCCACACGGCGGACAACCGCAACGTGCCCGGCCGGCCCGGGGGGTTGAGGTGACGGGGCAGGCGGAGCCCCCCGACCCCGGGGAAGGGGCAGGGGCGGGCGCGGCCGATGCAGCTGAGCCCACGGCCGATGCCACGGCCGATGCCATGACCGTGCCGCTCGACGGGCCGGGTGATCGTGCCGTGCTCACGGCGCCGGAAGCGGAAGCGGCCGAACCGGAGTTCGAGGGGCCGCGGCGCAAGGCACGCCGTGAGCGCGCCCAACGGCGCACCGTCGAGACCCGCGCAAGGGCGATCGAGGAGGCGCGACGGGAGGCCAAACGCCGTGCCCGTAACCCGGCGGACGCCAATCCGACGGCGCGGGGCACGGTACGCGGCCTGAAGCAGGTGGTCGGCATGGTGCTGCTGGCCGTGGTTGCGATCGGGCTCGGGTCGATCCTGTACTTCACGCCGCTGATGTCGGCCCGCGACATTGTGGTCTCCGGCACGGGCGCGGTGCCAACCGAAGAGGTGCTCGCCGCGGCTCAGGTGGTGCCCGGCACGCCGCTGCTGCAGATCGACACCGACGAGGTTGCCGACCGGGTCGCGACCATCCGGCGCGTCGCCAGCGCCCGCGTGCGCCGTGAGTACCCGTCGGCGCTGTGGATCAGTGTCGCCGAGCGGGTTGCGGTGGCGGTCAAGGATTTTCCCGATGGTCCCCACCTCTACGACCGGGACGGCGTGGACTTCGCGACTGGGCCGCCGCCGCCCGGGCTGCCATATCTCGATGTCGACGCTCCCGGGCCCAACGACCCGCCCACCCGTGCCGCCCTGCAGGTGCTGACCGCACTGCGTCCTGAGATCGCAGGCCAGGTCGGACGCGTGGCCGCGCCGTCTGTGGCTTCGATCACACTGACGTTCAACGACGACCGCGTGGTCGTCTGGGGAACCAACGAGCGCACCGAGGAGAAGGCCCAAAAGCTGGGCGCTCTGCTGACCCAGCCGGGCCGCACCTATGACGTGTCCAGTCCGGACCTTCCGACGGTCAAATAACCACCTTCCGACGGTCAAGGAAAAAATTTCGCGGGAACACGTCGGCGCGCCTGCCGGGTTCCGCCGCCGGTGACACCTACGGTTCTGGTTGTAGGAACTACTTGACATAACTCTAAGCCTATGGTTGAGGTTGAGGGTTTAGGGACATGGTCAGGTGGTTTGTCCGGACCCACGTACCAGGGAGGAAGGCGAAGATGACCCCCCCGCACAACTACCTCGCCGTCATCAAAGTGGTCGGCATCGGCGGCGGCGGCGTCAACGCCGTCAACCGAATGATCGAGCAGGGGCTCAAAGGAGTGGAGTTCATCGCGATCAACACCGACGCGCAGGCGTTGTTGATGAGCGATGCCGACGTCAAGCTTGACGTCGGACGCGATTCCACCCGCGGCCTCGGTGCCGGCGCCGACCCTGAGGTCGGCCGCAGGGCTGCCGAGGACGCCAAGGACGAGATCGAAGAGCTGCTGCGCGGCGCCGACATGGTGTTCGTGACCGCCGGAGAGGGCGGCGGCACCGGAACCGGTGGTGCGCCAGTGGTGGCGAGCATCGCTCGCAAGCTCGGTGCGCTGACCGTCGGTGTCGTCACGCGGCCGTTCTCGTTCGAGGGCAAGCGCCGCGGAGGCCAGGCCGAGAACGGGATCGTCATGCTGCGGGAAAGCTGCGACACGCTCATCGTGATCCCCAACGACCGGCTGCTGCAGATGGGTGACGCCGCATTGTCTTTGATGGACGCTTTCCGCAGCGCCGACGAGGTACTGCTCAACGGCGTACAGGGCATCACCGACCTGATCACCACGCCCGGCCTCATCAACGTCGACTTCGCCGACGTCAAAGGCATCATGAGCGGCGCCGGTACCGCTTTGATGGGCATCGGCGCGGCCCGTGGTGACGGCCGGGCGCTCAAAGCCGCCGAGATCGCCATCAACTCTCCGCTGCTGGAAGCGTCGATGGAAGGCGCGCAGGGCGTTTTGATGTCGATCGCCGGCGGCAGCGACCTGGGACTGTTCGAGATCAACGAGGCGGCCTCGCTGGTGCAGGACTCCGCCCACGCGGACGCCAACATCATCTTCGGAACGGTCATCGACGACTCCCTGGGTGACGAGGTCCGGGTGACGGTGATAGCCGCGGGATTCGAGCCGGGTTCGCCGTCGGCGGCCCCACGCAAGCCGATGGCCTCCGCGGCGGGTTCTAACGTGATCGCGCCGGCACGGGCCGGCAACGTGGCCGGCAGTGTTGGTGCCAATGTGGGTGGCGCCTCGTCGCCGGTCTTCGAGCCGGCCGATGTGGTGAGCACCCCGGCATACACCAATGGCAAGACGGTGCGCGTCGGCGGCGGCCGTGATGACGGGGGCATTTCCGACGACGACGTGGATGTGCCGCCCTTCATGCGCCGCTAGCAGTCTTCGTGACTGTCGTCATCCGCCGCGTGACGACCACGCGCGCGGGCGGAGTTTCGGCGGCGCCGTTCGACACCTTCAATCTGGGCGACCATGTCGGCGATGACCCCGCCGCCGTGGCAGCCAACCGCAGGCGGCTTGCTGACGCCATCGGGCTTGGAGTGGGCCGCGTGGTGTGGATGAGCCAAGTGCACGGCGATCACGTCGAATTCGTCGACGGCCCGCGTGACCGGACCGTCGACGCCACCGATGCCCTGGTGACCGACGTGCCGCGGTTGGCTCTGGCCGTGGTGACCGCCGATTGCGTGCCGGTGCTGCTGGCCGACGCCCGTGCCGGCGTGGTGGGCGCGGTACACGCCGGCCGGGTGGGTGCCGCCAAGGGCGTGGTGGCCCGTGCGCTGGCCGTCATGCTCGACGCGGGTGCGCATGCCGGGGATGTGTCGGCGTTCCTGGGGCCGGCGGTCAGCGGCGTCAACTACGAGGTTCCCGCGGCGATGGCCGACGAAGTCGAGGCCGCCCTGCCGGGCAGCCGGGCCAGGACCGCCGCCGGCACACCAGGTTTGGACCTGCGGGCCGGAATTGTGCGCCAGCTCGCCGAACTGGGTGTCACCGCCGTGGACGTCGACCTCCGCTGCACCGTCGCCGACCGGACACTGTTCAGCCACCGCCGTGACGCGCCGACCGGACGACTCGCATCATTGGTGTGGATGCAATGAGCGATGCCGGCGCGCGGGATGTGGAGTTGATGAACTCGCTGGCAAGGCTGCGTCGGCGACTCGCCCAGGCCGCCGAAGCCGTCGGCCGCAAACCGACGGACATCGAGTTGCTGCCCGTCACGAAGTTCTTTCCGGCCACCGATGTCGCAATTCTGGCCAAACTCGGCTGCCGCTGCTTCGGCGAGTCCCGTGAGCAGGATGCCGCCGCGAAGACCGCAGCGGTGGCGGCCCTGCTGCCTGCCGCCACGGCCCGCGAAATCGCCTGGCACATGGTCGGTCAGCTTCAGCGCAACAAGGCCAAGTCGATCGCCGTCTGGGCGGACACCGTTCATTCGGTCAGCAGTTCCCGGGTGGTGACGGCCCTGGATCGCGCTGTTGCCCAGGTCATCGCCGCCGGGGGCCGGGCCCGCCCGCTGCACGTCTATGTCCAGCTCAGCCTGGATGGGGACGTCTCGCGCGGCGGCATCGACATCGCCGACCGGAGCGGAGTAGACGCGCTGTGCGATCAGGTGGCCGGCTCGCGGGCGCTCCGACTGGTGGGTGTGATGAGCGTGCCGCCGCTTCGCGCCGACCCCGATGCGGCGTTCGCGCGTCTGGCGGAGGAGCGCTCCCGCGTCCAGACCCGGCACCCGGAGGCGGTCGGTCTGTCGGCGGGGATGTCGGATGATCTCGAAATCGCCGTAAAACACGGATCCACCTGTGTGCGTGTCGGTACCGCGCTTCTGGGGCGACGACCACTAACGTCACCATGAGTAGTCACTCCAGTCACATTTTCATCACAGGTACCACCAGACCACCATTCTCTAAACGCCCAATTAACTTCAGCTCCGTCGGGAAGGGTCGAGCGATGAGCACACTTCACAAGGTCAAGGCTTACTTCGGGATGGCCCCGTTGGAGGAGTACGAGGACGAGTACTACGACGACGACCGCGCGCCGTCCCGGGGCTACTCTCGCCGCGGCGAGCGCTTCCCTGACGACGACTACGACAAGGGCCGCTACGCCGACCGGTACCCCGATCGCGATCGCAGCGAAGCCCGCGATTACGACCGTGACGGCGACTATCAGCCGGGCTACCGGGGCGGCTATGACGAGCCCCGCATGCGCGGACGTGAATTTGACCGCCCGGCACCCCGGTTGAGTCCCCTTCGGGGTTCCACCCGCGGCGCGCTGGCGATGGATCCGCGGCGGATGGCAATGCTCTTCGACGAGGGCAGCCCGCTGTCGAAGATCACGACCCTGCGCCCCAAGGACTACAGCGAGGCCCGCACCATCGGCGAACGTTACCGGGACGGAACACCGGTGATCATGGACCTGGTGACGATGGACAACGCCGACGCAAAGCGGCTCGTGGACTTCGCCGCCGGACTGGCGTTCGCGTTGCGCGGATCGTTCGACAAGGTTGCGACGAAGGTGTTCCTGTTGTCCCCGCCCGATGTCGAGGTCACCCCGGAAGAGCGCCGCCGGATGGCCGAGGCCGGTTTCTACGGGCTGTGACGGTCGCGACCGCCGGAGTATTGCCGGCGGTCAGTCGGTAGGCTGTGCCTGGTCGCCGGCGGTAACCGGTGACCAGGCACCAACGGGTGCCGGCAATCGTCACAATCATCGTCGTAAGGTCTGTCGTTGGCGGTCTTCTTTCACATACTGGGTTTCGCGTTTTTCGTCTTCTGGCTGCTGCTCATCGCCCGTATCGTCGTCGAATTCGTTCGGTCGTTCAGCCGGGACTGGCATCCGCGGGGCTTCACCGTCGTCGTCTTGGAAACGATCCTGACCGTCACAGACCCGCCGGTGAAGCTGCTGCGCCGGTTGATCCCCCAGCTGACCGTCGGCGCACTTCGCTTCGATCTGTCCATCATGGTGCTGCTGCTGCTGGCTTTCATCGGCATGCAGCTTGCGTTCGGCGCCACGGTTTGACGGGGTCCCGGTGAGGGCCGAACGCGCGGCGTGCAGAATGCAACGGTGACGCATCCGCCACGCTGATTCGGGACGCGGGAACTGTGAAATTCGGTCTTAATTATGGGTCTCCCGCGCGACTCCCGATTCTCGTGTGACAGGATGGACACTAGTTACAGTAATTTTGGATACGACCGTCCAGAGCCGGAGGGGGCAGAGAATGCCGCTTACACCAGCCGACGTCCACAACGTGGCGTTCAGCAAGCCGCCGATCGGCAAGCGTGGCTATAACGAGGACGAGGTCGACGCGTTCCTCGACTTGGTGGAAAACGAGCTGACCCGACTCACCGAGGAAAACTCCGACCTGCGTCAGCGGGTCGGAGAGCTCGACCACGAGCTGGGCAGCAGTCGTACCGGAGGCGGTGTGGAGCAGCCCATTCCGCTGTACCAGCCCGAGTCTGAGCCGGAGTCCGTATCGGTCGAGACGGTCTACGAGGCCCCGCCCGCGCTTTCGCAGTCCGGCGAGGAGATCTCACTGCGCGCCGCGCGCGTTCTGGCGCTGGCGCAGGAGACCGCCGACCGCCTCACCGGCTCGGCCAGGGCGGACTCGGACAAGATGCTCTCCGACGCCCGAGCCAACGCCGAGGCCACCGTCGGCGATGCGAAACGGACCGCCGAGTCCGCCGTCGCCGAAGCCCGATCGCGGGCCGACCGGTTGCTTTCCGACGCGCAGGCGCACTCCGAGGCCCAGATCCGCCAGGCTCAGGACAAAGCGGATGCCCTTCAGGCCGACGCCGAGCGTAAGCACTCCGAGATCATGGGTTCGATCAACCAGCAGCGGACGGTGCTGGAAGGCCGGCTCGAGCAGCTGCGTACCTTCGAGCGCGAGTACCGCACGCGTCTCAAGACGTATCTGGAGTCCCAGCTGGAGGAACTCGGCCAGCGCGGCTCGGCGGCACCGGTTGACAGTGCCGGCAACGAGGCGGGGTTCAATCAGTTCAACAGAGGCAACAACTAGACGCGACCGGCGGCCCACGGCAGTCGTCGCAAGGGGATGATCGATCGTGTTGATCGTTGCGCTGGTGCTGGCTGTGATCGGTTTGGCCGCGTTGGTGACGGCCGTGGTGACCAGCAACGAGTTGGTGGCCTGGGTATGCATCGCCGCGAGCGTGATCGGCGTGATCCTGCTGATCGTCGATGCCATCAGGGATCGTCGGAGAGCCCGATCGGTGGGTGCCGGGGAGGAGTCCGAGTCCGTGATGCCGGCAGTCGGCAACACCGTCGACGAGACCTACCAGAACTTTGACGCCGACTACCCTGGCGACTCCGAACCGGAGTCCGAAACTTCCGGTGAGGCCGAGCTCGCACCGGAAGCGGCAGGCGATGTGCAGGCTCACCCGATTGTCGACGAACCGCCCGCCGGGGCGGGACCTGAGTCGGAGGAGCTGTTGGAGGAGCCCGAGCCGACCGAATCCACCACGGAGTCGGCCGTCGCGACCGACGCCCCGGTCGAGGTGCACTATGTGACGTCGGACGAGGCTGACTCCACGATGCAGGTGCGGCACGTGACGGACGAGGACGCCGGCGAAGTCGTCGATCCCGTCGTCGAAGTTTCCGCAAAGAACGCTTCCGACTCCGGCGCCAGACCGCACACGGACTAACGGCGCGTCGGACGAATGGGCGGTCGAGATGTGACGGCTCGCAGATCGCCAATCCAGGTGTTTTTCGTCAGGAGCGATCCATGATGGACGATCGGCTGAATCCGGTTTTGGTGGTCGGTGCGGGACCGACCGGGTTGACGATGGCGAACGAGCTGGCGCGGCATGGCGTCGCGGTGAGGATCGTCGATCGCGCACCGGCGCCGTCCGTCACGTCCCGTGCGCTGGTTGTCATGCCCCGGAGTCTGGAGATATTCGACGACCTGGGTGTGATCGACGAGGCGATCGCCGCCGGCAACCCGGCGGCGGCTGTGACTGTCACGTTCAAGACGAGGAAGGTGCGGATCGACTTCGGCGGCGTGCTGGCCGGCCCGAATAACTACACCGCATATCCGGTGCCGCGCACGCTCTCACAGCACGACACCGAGCGGATCCTCACGCGACTTCTGGCCATGCAGGGCGTCGAGATCGAACGCGGCAGGGCTGTGACCGATCTGAGCCCACACGGCGACGCGGTGACCGTGTCGTTGCGGGGCGAGGACGGATCGGTTGAGAACCTGCGATGCCGGTGGGTCATCGGCTGCGACGGAGCTCACAGCGTCGTGCGCAAGGCTGCCGGGATTCCGTTCGCGGGATCCACATATCGCGACGAATTCATCATGGCTGATGCCGACCTCGACTGGCCGTTTCCGCACGGCGAACTCTACGTATTTCCCAGTCCTGCAGGCATTTTCGCTGCCTTCTCGATGCCGGGCGAGAACCGCTACCGCATCTTCGGAAACTTCCCGCCCGGACCCGACGGCCCGAGCGCGGAGTACAGCGAACCCACCCACGAAGAGTTCCAGGCGATGGTCGACGAACGTGTGCCCTTCCCGGCGAAGGTCGTCAAGGAGTATTGGGTCACCCGCTACCGGGTGCACAGCCGTAGCGTGCCTCGCTACCGCGACGGGCGCATATTCCTCGTCGGTGACGCCGCCCACGTGCACAGCCCCGCCGGGGCCCAGGGTATGAACACCGGCATCCAGGACGCCTACAACCTGGCCTGGAAACTCGCCCTCGTCGAACGCGGCATCGCCGACGGGTCGCTGCTGGACAGCTATCAGGCCGAGCGACATCCGGTCGGCGTGCAGTTGCTCAAGACGACCGACCGATTGTTCTCGGTCTTCGGCGGGCAGAATCCACTGGCGCGGCTGGCTCGAGGGCGAGTGGCGCCGGTGCTGGCGAGTGTCGTGCTGACTCGCCCCTGGGTCCTTCGGCGATTCGTCGGTCGGCTGGCGCAACTGCGCGTGCACTACCCGGACAGCCCGCTCAACGCCGAGAGCGGCTCAGGCTGGCGAGACGCGCCCGCACCGGGTGATCGGGCGCGCGAGGCCGACGTGATGATCGGCGGCCGACCGGGACGCCTGCACGATGAGCTGCGCGGCACCCACCACACCGTGCTGCTGTTCACCGGGCTCGACGGCCACGCGCGGTCGGCGGTGGAGCTGTGCCGGATCGCCGAACGGATCGAACGGTCGTACCCCGGGCTGGTGAAAGCACGCGTGGTCACCGCGGAGCAGGTCGCCGACCACCCGGCCACACTCGGTGACCCGAACCGGTCCGCTCATCGGCAGTACGGAATCAAGGCGGCCAGCGCATTCGTCATTCGGCCCGACGCTTACATCGGCTACCGCGGCCGGCCCGTCGATGCCGGTCGAATCATGGCCGACCTGGCGGCCCGCCTATCCGGCGTCTCTCTGGATGGCGGCGCGATCCATCTCGCGGAAGCCGATCCACCGGCTTCCTAGACCGGGCGCGAGCACCAAAGCAATCATCGCAATTGGTGCGGCTCGAGTCAGCTGGTCCTGGTCGGAACGGACCAAGACGCTGGGCAAGGCCCGGATAATCGCGGTGCTCGACGGCCGTGACCCGTTCGACGAATTGACGAGCTCGATCCTCGCTATCGTCAGCCAGGCATTCGGGGACTGCGTGGCCGATTCGCCATGTTTCGCCGTGTGGTTTTCCATACTGGCCTGATGGAGCT
>CAWJYB010000026.1:0-28608 GCA_963846905.1 uncultured Actinomycetota bacterium | reverse complement strand
CCAGCGAGCCAACGCCTCGGTGATCGAGTCCACGGGTGATACTGACAGGGCAGGCACGGGCAACTCCGAGTGATCGATCAGGTCTCAGCAGCTCCATCGTCCACGGATCGCCCATGCCCGCTGGCCGCCTCGACGGCGTGCACCGAATAACAGTCAGCCCAGGTCACGGACCCGTAAATCAACAACGCCGGAGCCCTGGTTAGGACATGCCTCCAAAGCGTTCACGATGGCGACATAAGTGCATTCGCAGCCTGAGGCACTAACGGCGGCGGCACAGAGCTTCGCGAAGGTTGTCGGAGACAAAGATATGAGGTCCCGGTGCCCTACTGGCGATCTGCCTCGTCAATCCGAGACTTGAAATGCGTTGAACATCACTACCATCGACCGATGAGCGAAGATCCCGGTCCCAATCGGTTGTGTCAGTGAGTCGACTTCTCGTGGGTCTCCGTCCCGCGAGCATTAGGACTTGAGGCGATGAGCACTTTCACAGGACGAAGAACCGAGTCGCACGGCGGAGGTCAACCGAATTGTCGAATCATTAGGTGGCCCAATCCTTTACGGTTTGTCAGGCGGCGGGTATGAGAACGGCTTCCTCACCCTCGAAGCGACTCGTTGCTACCGTCTGGGGGCTGATCTCGCGTGCATACTCTGCTCCCACGCCTGCTGCGAACGAGAACTTGCTGGCATCCTGAAATGGCAGGAACCCGCGACGCCCAACTCCGAGCGCTGGGGCTTAGGCCGGCTTATACGCGTTGGAAGAGAGCGAGGCTGGTTCGATGCTAACGTTGCGGTACGGCTAGACCTTCAGTAAGCGTGTCGACGGGGACGGATAGGGCAAAAGCCTTACCCTGACTGGGTTTGCGACCTCAACGCAGCCCAGCAGGGAAGGCCTTTGTGGTGAAGAAGATAACGCATGAACAGAGTCGGCGGAACATCGCGCGGCGGCGGGGCAGGGTGGCGGCGCGGCACGCGCGGGCGGGACGCTGGGGCGCGCAGCCCAGGCCGATGCTGAACTCGGGCGCGGTGCACTATGAGGTCGGCGCCAACATCGACGCCACCGCTTTCGGCGGTATTGCTGCGGTGCATCGGCTGGTCACCCGGCTGGGGCTGGTCGATCGGATCGACGAGGATCTGCAGTTGTTGAAGGTGCACCTGCCGTATCACGAATCCGACCATGTGTTGAACCTGGCCTACAACGTGGCCTGCGGCGGCACCCGGCTCGAAGACATCGAACGGCTGCGCCACGACAGCGCCTACATGAACGCCCTGGGCGCGGATCTGATCCCGGACCCGACCACGGCCGGCGATTTCTGCCGCCGGTTCAGCGAGGCCGACGTGGCCACGTTGATGGAGGCGATCAACGCGGTGCGCCCGCAACTGTGGGCGGGCCGGGGCCGCGACCTGTTGGGCCCGATCGCCTACCTCGACGTCGACGGCACCATCGCCCCGACCACTGGTGAGCACAAGGCCGGGATGGACATGTCCTACAAGGGCATCTGGGGCTACGCGCCGCTGATCGTGTCGCTGGCCAACACCAAAGAGGTGCTCTACCTGGTCAACCGGCCCGGCAACGCGCCCAGCCACGCCGGCGCGGCGGCCTGGATCGACAAGGCGATCGACCTGGTCGCCCGCACACCGAGCGGGTGTGCCTGCGCGGGGACACCGACTTCTCGTTGACCGCGCACTTCGACCGATGGGCCCAGCGGGTCGACTTCGTGTTCGGCATGGACTGCAATGCGGCGCTGCGCTCACGCGCCGAGGCACTGGACGAGGCGTCCTGGGCACCGCTTGCAGCGACCCGACCGCCGCGCCGCCACGCACCGGGCCGCGGCGCCAACGCGAACCCAACCACAAGCGGCGCATCGTCGCCGAACGCGGCTATGTCAACCTCGAACTCAACCACGAGCACGTCGCCGAGTTCACCTACCAACCCGG
This sequence comes from uncultured Actinomycetota bacterium, assembly GCA_963846905.1. Taxonomy (GTDB): domain Bacteria; phylum Actinomycetota; class Actinomycetes; order Mycobacteriales; family Mycobacteriaceae; genus Mycobacterium. Next base: position 26,673 of record CAWJYB010000026.1, on the reverse strand, counting down.
CAAATGCGCCCGGCCCTACCGAGTGATCGCACTGCGCAAGAACATCAGCAAGACCCGCGGCGAGCAGGCCCTGCTCGACGAGATCCGCTACTTCTTCTACATCACCACCCGCACCGACCTGACCCCCGCCCAGGTCGTCGCCTGCGCCAACGACCGCTGCGACCAGGAAAACGTCATCGAGCAACTCAAAAACGGTGTCAACGCGCTGCGGGTGCCCCTCTACGACCTGGTCTCCAACTGGGCCTACATGGTCATCGCCGCCCTGGCCTGGAACATCAAGTCCTGGTTCGCGATGATGCTGCACCACAAGGCCGACCGCCGCGACTGGATCGCCATGGAGTTCCGCCGCTTCACCACCCAGGCCATCCTCATCCCCGCCATGATCATCCGCCGCGCCCGCGGCATCACCATCCGGATCATCGGCTACCACCCCAGCCTGGGCCGATTCTTCAGCGCCTACAACACCATCGAACGCACCCGCTTCGGCTGACACCCCCATCGGCCACGCCGCCGCCCGGCCACGCAGCCGTCCGGCCACCACACGCGCACACGACGGTAACCCTCTTCCGCGCCGAAACGGCGCATCCCGCGTGGTTCACGCATGTCCTCACACACGAACGACCCACGCAGAAGCGGTCATTCAGCCGATCCGCGACCACCGCTGCCTCCGCAGCAACTTTCGATACCCCAAAATCGGGCCCGCCGCCGAACTCATCTCACTCCCGAGCCAATCCCGGGACCCACCCGGTGCCGACACGCTTATTTGAGGGCTAGAGCAGGTCAACGAGAACCGGCGCACGCTATACCACCTACAGGACTTTGAGGCACCCACCGGCCTTTGGAGGCGTGCGATCGAGTAGGGCCGACAATCCCGTAACCAAAGACGATGTCGCGGAAGCAATTCCCGGCACTCTTCGGCAAGACGCGCTGGAAGCGCTTGCCTGCGCTTTCACAGTCAGAACCATCGAGGTCGAGCGCAGGTGGCGCTAGACCGGGTCCCAGTCCGGGCTATCAAATGCAAAAGAGCTACAGTGCCCGTCTAACCGCAGAAGTAGCCGCAGATGGGGATGGGTCTCGGCAGGGTTTGCACGCACAACCGTGAGGTCGTACGCACCGCTGTCCATCACTGAGTGGACGTAGTCGAGCAGAGGGTCAGGCACAAACGCCAGATGCATGCCGTGATCGACGATACGGAGAGCCGCCCGGTTGTATGGGTTCTCACTATCAACTTCGAGCCAAAGGCGATGGCCACCAGGAAGTTTGGTTATTCGATCGCTCGCTTCGGGGCTGCGATGCCTGACACCGTGAGCCAGGAAGTGTGCGGATGTCTCGCCTGTGGCGCTGTCGAAGCGGGGCAGGGAGATGAGTTCGATCGGGTCACCTTCGCGATGGCCACCAGATGCGGTCAAGATCTCCCAGGCATCAGCGTCGGCATCGAGATCTAGGGCGTCAAGGTACTGAGGACGATCCGGACGCTTGGCGCTCATCACTCTGTCGGCAAAGGATGGAAACAGCCTCTCGGAGCGGTAAATCCGGCCGGTATCCCGAAAACCAACAACCGGCACGAAAGCGGGATCAACGACCGCACGTGCCAAGTAAGTGAACTGATAGGTCGGGGGTTCAAGTCCTCCAGTGAACTTATCGAGGTACCCAATCGCCCGATACACGCCGTCATCTGCACCACGCCGCGTGACAATCAGTCTCGATCGGTGAAGGTCTGAGCCGGCATCTGTCGACTCGATTAAGACGTCAACGGACTGCATCACTGATTCGCTTTCGATTGGTGGCTAGCGCTGTCCTTAAAAAAGTACGGGTCGGGTCTGACAGATTTGGTGTCGCTGCAACGATATCGTTGCATATATCCAGGTCAACGTCGCTTATTTGGGCCACCCAGTGTTGTCGCGCCGCTTCTCCGCACACGGACAATGCTTCCATGGCCACATCTACCAAAGTGATCGCCTCGCCGCCGTTGAATCGCTTGGTACGACCGTGTTCGCACCAGTGATCAACCTTCTTCTGTCTGACCCGCTGCGCGCGGATCCTATCCTCATCGCCGCTGGCGAGCGCAGACCCGTGATCGAAACTTGGGCCAAGGCAAACGTCACCGGTCCTGGGGTCTTGCAACACCCCCCAATTGTGGGCGTGCCGATCAGTGTTGGCGATCAACGCATCCAGGACCAGATACCCGGCGAAAACCTCGAATGCGGGCCAGTCGGCATATCGTGTGCCCACCGGACCTCGCAGCCCTTCTAGCGCTTCACGAATGGCTGTGATCGTGTGGCCGCGACAAGACTTGGCGTCGAACTCGTCGTCTCGCTCGGCAAGCAACGCTGCGCCCGGTGTCCATGCCCAGTCCCGAGGCCGCATGTCTCGGCTCATGGAGCCGTAAACCCGCTCGTCGGTCCGCAGCTGAATGACCGTGGCCAGCTCAGTCTCCGCCGCAGGCAACGCAATCAGCTTGGCGACCTCGTATGAGAGTTTCTCGGCCCAGTCCTCGCCCCGAATGAGGACATTGGGTTGGTGGCCCAGACGCTGACGTTCCTTCGACAGTTTGAGAGTTTTGATTCGGCGCGGTTTGAACAGCCAGTGCCCGGCGTGCCGCGAAGCCTCATGCGCCTGAGTTCGGACAAATGGCTTAGGACGCGCACAGTAATTAAGTGGGTTTTGTAGGGCGTGTCGCGTTGCGGTCTGCGGTGAGTGTGTAATTCCAGTCGCCATGGAAGTCGTGTCGGTGCAGTTGGGTGGCTTCGAGGGCGGCGATCTGCTTGTCGGTGATCTTGATGCCGCGCTCATAGGTGCTTGTGTCGAGCTCCGCGTTCACGGTCAGGCCGGTGGATGTGGTTGTCGCCCTGAGTGTTTCGATGACGACCTCGTGGGACTCCAGGGGTCGTCCGCGCCAGTTGCGGCTGATCGCGGAGAAGAGCCGGTGCTCCACCTTATTCCATTTGGAGGTGCCGGGCGGCAGGTGGCAGACGGTGATGTCGAGTCCGGCCTCGGCTGCGAAGGCGGCGAGTTCGGTTTTCCATAGCCGCAGCCGGGATCCGTTGGAGCCACCGGAGTCAGCGGTGATCAGCAACTTGTCCGATCCGGGATAGGCGGCGGCTCCCATCGTGGACCACCAACGGCGGATCGACTCCACCGCGAACGCGCCGGTGTCGGCGTCGGTGCCGACGTTGACCCAGCCGGTGTTGGCGGCGATGTCATAGACCCCGTACGGGGCCACCTTGCCCAACGCCTTGTCGGCGAAGTCGTGCACCTTGACCGGGCGCGGTGACCCCGCGGGCTCCCATTCACGGCCGGCGGCTTTGTAGTTGCCGACCAGTTCCTTTTTCTTGGTGTCCACACTGATCACCGGGTCCCCGTTCCCCTGGAACCGCTTCACTTGGGTGTTCAGGTAACCGAACTGCGCATCCCTATCCGGATGCTGGCTACCCTCAAGGGTTTTCGAGTTCGCCTGCAGACTGTAACCAGCCCCCTTGAGCAGCTTGGCCACCGTGCGTGCCGACACCCGATGCCCGATCGCGGTCAGCTCGCCGGCCAGCTTGGCCGTCGATTTGGTCGTCCACCGCAACGGCGAGACCGGATCGCCACGCGAGATGGGATCCACCAGCGCGTCAAGCGCGGCCACCAGATCAGGGTCGGTCACCGCCGTAGACGGGCGACCCGCACCCGGCCGGCGCACCTTCCCGGGAATCGGCTCGCCGCGTTCCAACTCGCGCACACCGTGGGCCACGGTATCCGGATGCACCCCAGCAGCGGCCGCGACCAGCTTGATCCCGCCCCGACCCAGCACCTTGGCCTCCGCGCCCAGCGACAACCGCCACGCCCGCTCATCCAGATGCGGGCGAATCAACGACAAACGAGCAGCAACCAAATCAGAGTCCACATCGGGCAGAGCCATACCACAAGTGTGACCAAACCGGAGTATAAAACCTACTTAATTGCCGCGCGAGTCCTTAGTGGTCTCGCCCGGAAGTTCGTCGGGGGTCAGATCCAGGCGGTCGGGTCGCCGAGGTAGAGGCCGCAGGCGGTGTCGAGGGCGTCTTCGGGTGAGCCGGCCAGGTCGCCGGTGGGCAGCACCGAGTCTTCGTAGGCATCCTTGCTGGCGAGGTAGATCGCGAAGCCCCAGCGGGTCGTGGATCCGCCGTAGCGCAGCCGCATCAGCGGGATGGTGTCGCCGTCGGGCATGTCGGCGCTGACGTAGGCGAACGCGCCGCGGAAGCGCACGTCCAGACTGGCCAGTTGCGGCCATCGTTGGCGAGCGCGGGCCGACAGCCGTTGTTGGAGGGACGTTTTCGTCGATGCGGGGGGTGCGGCCATGGTCGTCGATCGTGCCGTATCGGCGTGTCGTTCACAACCACACGTGCGTGACGGATGAGGCTGAAGTGATCATTGGGAATCTCGCCTCGGAGTACACACATGTCGACGACCAGCGCCGACCGGATCACCTTGACCGGGTCGCAACGCCGCGAACTGAAACGATTGGTCCGCGCCGGACGCACCGAGCAACGCCTGGTGACTCGGGCCGAGATCGTGCTCGCGGCCTCGGTCGGGGAATCGAACGCGGCGATCGCGCGGTCGCTGGGCATTTGCGAGGACACCGTGCGCAAGTGGCGACACCGCTGGTGCGCCGCGCCGGGGGTGGCGTCGCTGGGCGATGCGAAACGATCAGGTCGCCGCCCCACGTTCACCCCGGTGCAGGTCGCCCGGGTCAAGGCGTTGGCCTGCACGCCACCCGACGATGCCGGGCTGCCGCTGGCGCGGTGGTCGTGCCCGGAGCTGGCTCGCCACGCGATCGCCAGCGGTGTCTGCGGGTCGATCTCGCCGTCGACGGTGCGCCGATGGCTGTCCGAGGACGCGCTCAAACCCTGGCAGTACCAGTCGTGGATCTTCATCACCGACCCCGATTTCGCTGCCAAAGCCCACCGCGTGCTCGACCTCTACGACCGCAAATGGGACGGCAAACCGTTGGGCGACAACGATTATGTGATCTCCGCCGACGAGAAGACCTCCATCCAGGCCCGCTGCCGCTGCCACCCCACCCTCACGGCGGGCAAGTCCCGCCAACTGCGGGTCAACCACACCTACGCACGTCGCGGCGCGATCGCCTACCTCGCCGCCTACGACGTGGGCCGCGGAAGGGTGTTCGGCCGCTGCGAGGACACCACCGGCATCGAGGCGTTCGAACGGCTGGTCACCCAGGTGATGAGCCAGCAACCCTATGCCTCGGCCGAGCGCGTGTTCTGGATAGTGGACAACGGCTCCTCCCACCGCGGCCAGGCCGCGATCCAACGGCTCGCCGCGCAGTACTCCAACGCGATCATGGTGCACACCCCGGTACACGCGTCGTGGTTGAACCAGGTCGAGATCTACTTCTCCATAATCCAGCGAAAGGTGCTCTCGCCCAACGACTTCACCGACCTCAACCTCGTGGTCAAACGCCTGTCTGCCTTTGCGAACCGCTACAACCAGACCGCCCGCCCGTTCAAGTGGAAATTCACCACCACCGACCTCGACGATCTCCTCACCAGGCTCGACGCCTACAAACCCGAGCAGCACCACGACACCGCTCAACCATGCGCAGCCTGACCCCCGACGAACTTCCGGGCGAGACCACTTAGTAAGCGATTTTGATGCCGAGGCTGGTGATGATGGCGCGTTGAGCTGCGGGAATGTCGGGCGGGATGTCGGTGATGGTGCCGTTGACGGCTACGGTGCTGGTCCGTAGGGGCCGCAGCTGTTTGAGGACGTTGCCGATGGCCAGGCCGGTCTGGTTCTGGATGCGGCGTGCCACCGCCAGCGCGGCGAACGCGATGGTCAGGTGCGCTTCGATCGCGTCACGGGTCCGGTGGTAAATCGGGCGGGTTGCCAAGTCGTGTTTGGACATGCGGAAGGACCGTTCGACCTGCCACAGGTCGTGGTACTTCGCGATGACCTGCCGCGGCGGCATGACCGTGGCCGCGGCGTTGGTGACGTAGCCCTTGAGCCCGACGAGTCGCCGTGCCCGCTGCAGGCTGGCCTCATCGAGGATGCGTTCATCGTCGGTGAGGGTGACAAATCGGGTGGATTTGGCGGGTTTGGTGCCGTCGATGACCGCTTCGGCGCGGGCTTGCTGGGCGTCCAGGGTGCGGATGTCACGGCGGGCGCGGCTGGCCGAGTACTGCCAGACCGACCGCCACGCTTTCGGATGCTTGTCGGGGTCCCAGACCGGTTCGGCCCTCAACTTGATGTTGTTGACGTTGCTGCGTGCGTGCCGTGGGGTGACGGTGTCGATGATCTGCCCGTCGGTGAAAAACTCACCGTGCCAATGGAAATGGGACTCAAGATCGTTTGGGGCTTTGGTCATGCGGGATCCGACGATGAACGAAAGCCCTGCCGCGTCGAGTGCTTTGAGATTGTCCTGTGACAACATGCCGGCATCCGCGGCGACGACCAACTTGCTGTCTTTGGTGATGCCATGGCGGGCGCAGAACCCCGCGATCACCGGTCCGATCGTGTTCGTCTCGGCCGTCGCACCATCGAAACAGCTTATTTCCAAAGGGAATCCGAGCCGGTCCACCAACAACCCGACCACAATCTGCGGATCGACACGCCGCTCCTTGGAGTACCCGACCTTGCGCAGATCGTCTTCCTTCTCAGCCTCGAAATACAACGTGGTGACGTCGTACAAAATCAGGCTCAGTCCTCCCGTATCACGGGCTTGGTCAAAGCATTTCGCGGCAATCAGGTCTCGGTATCTCTCTGGCCCGACACGCGCGAGCCGGCGTTGAATTGTCCGGTACGACACCGTTTGAACACCTAGTTCGGCAAGGACGCGTATCGAGTCGGCCTTGCTGGTGGGCTCAATGATCCGGGCGATCACCAAGTCCCGGAACACCTCATCGCCGACAACATCGAAGCCCAGCGCCTCGTAGACCGCGCCGATCACCTCGTAAAGCAGCCGGGAGCTGCTCCCCACCGTGCGTGCCGCCCCCGACACCGCCACTGGCGACGCCACTGCAGCAGGGGCGGGCAGGACCAGTTCACCGGCACGCCAGTCCGCGACATCAGCCATCCGCGCCACCGGGACCGGCACCTCGAAATCGAGTACCTGCTGACCATCCGCGGCGATCTCGCCCGCCCGCTGCAACAGGATGCCCAGGTCGGCACCGGTATGCGCCGACCCGACATGAGCGACCACCACATCGCGACCGTTGACCTTGCGCATCACCTGCACCGTCACCGCGCCCGACGAGCTGCGGGTCTTGCGCACGAACACGCTCAAAAACTACCCGCTTAGTGAGCCAAACAGCCACCACGGCCACTCAAAACAGCAGGTCACAGCACTGTTGGCGCGAGAATCTGCAAACCGTGTCCGAACTCAGGTCTCGCTCGGCAAGCAACGCTGCGCCCGGTGTCCATGCCCAGTCCCGAGGCCGCATGTCTCGGCTCATGGAGCCGTAAACCCGCTCGTCGGTCCGCAGCTGAATGACCGTGGCCAGCTCAGTCTCCGCCGCAGGCAACGCAATCAGCTTGGCGACCTCGTATGAGAGTTTCTCGGCCCAGTCCTCGCCCCGAATGAGGACATTGGGTTGGTGGCCCAGACGCTGACGTTCCTTCGACAGTTTGAGAGTTTTGATTCGGCGCGGTTTGAACAGCCAGTGCCCGGCGTGCCGCGAAGCCTCATGCGCTATGAACCATCGCTTCGCCTCGTCACCTCCTGGTTCACTCTCACCGCGAGTCCAGTCGGCGAGATCGACGACTTCGTAGCTGTCCACCACGGTGCGAACTCTAAGGGGATGTTCCGTCAGTCACAGGAATGTAGACCCGGCGCGCCCGTTCGACGCTGGGCTGATGCGGAGGCAACGATTACACTGAGTTTGCCGTGTGTTGTGACAATCTGTGACAAATGGTCGACCCGCAATACATCAAACCCCTCGATGAGGGGGTTTGACCAGCGTGGCAGGTACAGGATTCGAACCTGCGTAGGCGTTAGCCGACGGATTTACAGTCCGCTCCCATTGGCCGCTCGGGCAACCTGCCGCTTGGTGCACCCCCGGATCGATGCCCCGGGTTTGGTGCGACTAGCAGGGTACAACGAGGATGTACTCAAGGCGAAACGGCGACCGGGCCACGCTCCCCCGCGCCGAGCACCGAACCAAAGGAGATGGTTGATGGCGGATTCATCGTTCGACGTGGTGAGCAAGGTCGACCGCCAGGAAGTCGACAACGCACTCAACCAGGCTGCCAAAGAGCTGGCCACTCGCTTCGACTTCCGCGGCACCGACACCACCATCGCCTGGAAGGGCGAATCGAGCATCGAGCTGGTCAGCTCCACCGAAGAACGCCTCAAGGCCGCCATCGACGTGTTCAGGGAGAAGCTGGTACGCCGCGACATCTCCATGAAGGCGTTCGACGCCGGTGAACCGCAGGCCAGTGGCAAGACGTACAGGGTGACCGGATCCCTCAAGCAAGGTATTGACGCCGAGAACGCCAAGAAGATCAACAAGATCATCCGCGACGCGGGCCCCAAGGGCGTCAAGTCACAGGTTCAGGGCGAGGAGATCCGGGTCAGCTCCAAGAAACGTGACGACCTGCAGGCTGTCATCGCCCTGTTGAAGGGCGCCGACCTCGACGTCGCCCTGCAGTTCGTCAACTACCGGTAGGCCTCTGGCCCAACCACCCGGTTGGTGCCTATCGTGGGCGGTGACGAGCACCACACCTGCGACAACGAGTTGGTCTGTGACCGCGACAGCTCCCGACGACACCGACCATGGCTTAGACGCCGAGTTTTTCGACGTGGTCATCGTCGGGGCAGGCATTTCCGGGATGGGGGCGGCTTACCGCATCGCCGAGCGCAACCTCGGCCTGCGCTACGTCATCCTTGAGCGGCGCGCCCAGATCGGCGGCACCTGGGATCTGTTCCGGTATCCCGGAGTTCGCAGTGACAGCAGCATCTTCACGCTGAGCTTCCCGTGGGAACCGTGGACCCGGAAGGAGGGCGTGGCCGACGGCGACGACATCCGCGACTACCTCGAAGCGGCCGCGCACAAGCACGGCATCGACACACACATCCGATTCGGCAGCCGGGTCCGCTCCGCGGACTGGGACTCGACCACCGACAGCTGGACGGTGCAGGTCGACCGCGACGGTGTCAGCCAGACCTACCGCACCCGGTTCGTGTTCTTCGGCAGCGGCTACTACGACTACGACCAGGGCTACACTCCGGACTTCCCGGGCATCGAGAAATTCCAGGGCACGCTGGTGCATCCGCAGTTCTGGCCCGAAGCCCTCGACTACTCCGACAAGAACGTGGTGGTGATCGGCAGCGGCGCCACCGCGATCACCCTCGTGCCGGCGCTGGCCCGCACCGCCGGCAAAGTCGTCATGTTGCAGCGCTCCCCCACCTATGTCAGTCCGGCGCCCCGGATCGATCGGGTGACCGAAGCCGTTCGGAAAGTGTTTCCGCGGAAGGCTTCTCACAAATTCGCGCGGTCCCGCAATGCGCTCATCGAAGGTTACGTCTGGTTTCTGTGCCGGAAGTTGCCGACGGTCGCCAAGGGAATGATCCGCCGCAAGGCGGTCGCCAACCTGCCCGCGGGCTATCCGGTCGACGTCCACTTCCATCCGCGCTACAACCCGTGGGACCAGCGGATATGCGTTGACGCCGACGCCGATCTGTTCACTGCGATCAGCGCTGGTCGCGCCGAGATCGTCACCGGCCACATCGACCACGTCGACGAGACGGGCATTGCGCTGAAGTCCGGGCAGCACATCGCCGCCGACATCATCGTCACCGCCACCGGCCTGCAACTGCAAGCATTCGGCGGTGCGGTGATCAGCCTCGACGGCCAGGAGATCAAGCCGCAGGACCGTTTCGTCTACCGGGCGCACCTGCTGGAGGACGTGCCCAACTTGGCGTGGTGTGTGGGCTACACCAACGCGTCGTGGACGCTACGGGCCGACATCACTGCCCGGCGGGTCGCAAAGCTGCTGTCGTTCATGCACGCTCATGGATATACGTTTGCCTACCCGCATCGCGACGGTGAGCCCATGCGGGAGAAGTTCTCGTGGGACATTCAAGCCGGGTACGTGCTGCGCTCACCGCACGCGCTACCCAAATCGGGCACCGAGCGGCCGTGGAACGTTCGGCAGAACTACTTCGCCGACGCCATCGACCACCGCTTCGACCACATCGGCGAACAAATGGTCTTCGGCCGCGCGGCCGCTCGCAGCACGGTCGGCGGGTAACCACCCGCCTGCCAACGGCCCCAACGGCCGGCGAGCATGACCGGTGCCCTTCCCCGGACCCTGGCCGCATCGACCGGCAAAGGTTGGCGAAGTCGGCATGACCTGCCCCTTCCCCGCAATACGCTGTCGGCATGTCTCCTCAACTTCGCCAACCGAAAGTCGTCGTGCTCGGCGGCGGCTCGTGGGGCACCACCGTCGCGGCCATCTGCGCACGGCGCGGCCCGACGCTGCAGTGGGTGCGCTCACCCGAAACCGCCGAGGACATCAACACCAATCACCGCAACAGCGACTACCTCGGCGACGAAGTCGCGCTGCCCGAATCGCTGCGGGCCACCAGCGATTTCTCCGAGGCCGCAAACTGCGCCGACGTGATCGTGATGGGTGTGCCGTCGCACGGTTTCCGCAGTGTCCTCACCGAACTCGCCAAGGAACTCCGTCCATGGGTACCGGTGGTGTCCTTGGTCAAAGGACTCGAGCAGGGCACGAACATGCGAATGAGCCAGATCGTCGAAGAAGTCCTGCCCGGCCACCCGGCGGGAATCCTGGCCGGGCCGAACATCGCCAAGGAGGTCGCCGAAGGGTACGCCGCAGCGGCGGTGCTGGCCATGCCCGACCAGAGCATGGCCGCCGACCTGGCGAAGCTGTTCCGAACCACACTGTTCCGCACCTACAACACCGACGACGTGGTGGGCGTCGAGATGGCCGGCGCGCTGAAGAACGTGTACGCGATCGCTGTGGGGATGAGCTATTCGATGAGGGGTGTAGGAGAGAACACCCGCGCAATGGTGATGGCGCGCGCGGTTCGGGAGATGTCCAAGCTGGGTGAAGCGATGGGCGGTCACCGCGACACCTTCGCCGGCTTGGCCGGCATGGGCGATCTGGTGGTGACATGCACCAGTAAGCGCAGCCGCAATCGCCATGTCGGCGAACAGCTCGGCGCGGGCAAGCCCATTCAGGAAATCATCACTTCGATGCACCAGGTCGCCGAAGGCGTCAAGGCCTCCAGCGTGGTCATGGAATTCGCCGAAAAATATGACGTGAACATGCCGATCGCCCGGGAGGTCGACGCAGTGATCAACCACGGCTCCACCGTCGAGCAGGCATATCGGGGCCTGGCCGCCGACAAGCCCGGTCACGAGGTGGAAGGCTCGGGGTTTTAGAACTTTCAGTTGAAGTACGGGTTGGTCCCCTTGGGCCGATCCAGCAACGGGTTGACGGCACCGAACGTGGAGGTGCCGGCCGGACCGATGACGAACCCGGTCTGGTCGAAACTGTTGACGCAGATCAGCGTGCCGCCGCCGTCAGCGCCACAGCTGACGGTTCCCATGCTGATGCGGGTGTTCGGCTTGATGGCGTTGACGGGCTTGTCGAACAGGTAGAGGGGACGGTCGGCGACCGAAAAGCCTGGCTCGCCGAAGGCCCCGCCGGTAACGACGTTGGCACCCTCGGGTGCGCCGGGCAGCGGACCGCTGCAACCGTAGGTTCGGGTTGCCTTGCTCATGACGCAGACGACACCTTCGGGTCCGGAGAACGCATACACCCCGTCAGCAACAGTGAAGTCGACCGGCGAGACGGGCATGAACCCGTTGATGTTGGGAGCAGGCGGAGGGCCGGGATCAGGGGTTGGGTCAGCGCCAGCGACACCCGCCATCACACCCGCCATCACAAAGGTGGCCGCAACACCCGCCGACCCCGCCAGAACTCTGCTCAGCACTGTGCCCACATTACGGAGTCGCTGCGCGACCCGCAGATCGTTACCGCCCGGGGCCCTCGACCGGCCATGTCCTCGAGCCGCCTGATGCGGTCCGGGATCGGCGGATGCGTCGAGAACAGCTTGCCGATCCGCTCACCGGCCCTAAATGGGCTGGCGATCATCAGATGTGCCTGATCGGCCAGCTGCGGTATCGCCGGAAGCGGCGCTTGCTCGACACCACCTGAGATCTTCCGCAGCGCCGACGCCAGAGCCAACGGGTCACCGGAGAGTTCGGCACCCGACTGATCGGCCTGATATTCCCGCGACCGCGAGACCGCCAGCCGCACAACCGTCGCGGCGATCGGGCCCAGCAGGGACACCAATATCAAAGCCAGCGGGTTGACACCACGATCACCGCGGCTGGACATGTTGGCGAACATCGCCATGTGGGCAAGTCCGGTGATCACCGAGGCCATCGCACCCGCCACACATGAGATGAGGATGTCGCGGTTGTAGACATGCGACAACTCGTGACCCAGTACGGCGCGCAATTCCCGCTCGTTGAGGATGTTCAGGATCCCGGTGGTGACACACACCGCGGCATTGCGCGGATTGCGCCCGGTCGCAAACGCGTTCGGGTTGGCGGTATCGGATATGTAGAGTCGGGGCATCGGCTGATGCGCGGTGGTGGCCAGTTCCCGGACGATCCGGTATACCTCGGGCGCCTGCACTTCGGTGATGGGTTGCGCCTGCATCGCCCGCAGCGCGAGCTTGTCGCTGTTGAAGTATGTGTAAACGTTTGTCCCGATGGCGAACAACAAGGCTACCCACAGCCAGATTCGTGAACCTGTCGCGTTCGCAAACAGCGCGCCGATGAACATGATCAGCGCCGACATGCCAACCAGCAACACGAAGGTCTTCAGCGTGTTGCGCGCCGGGTGCCACGTCATCGGCTTCCTCCTGTGAGAAACGAGGTGTCAGCTGAATTAAACGTCACCAGCCGGGGTTGGGTTCCGAATAATAATGAATTCGCCGTCAACCGTGCCGACTGACGGTGTATTCGAGCAGCGAAGCCAACGCCCGCCGTCCCGGCTTGTCAGGCAGCTCGGATAGCTCGATGCGGGCCCGGTCGGCATAGTCACGCACCGTTGCTTTCGCCTTCGCGACGCCACCGGAAGCGCGGAGCAGCACGAGCGCCTCTGCAAGCACCGCATCCTCGTGCAGGTTCCTTGCGAGCAGCTCACGCAGTCGGTCGGCGTTCGGCCCGCTCTCCTTCAGCGCGTACAGCACAGGCAACGTGTGCACACCTTCGCGCAAGTCGGTACCCGGCAACTTTCCGGACTCGTCGGGTTCGCTGTCGATGTCGATGATGTCGTCGGAGATCTGAAAGGCTGTCCCGACGATCCCGCCCAGCCGTCCGAGCCGCTCAACCTGATCGACGCCGGCGCCGGAGAACGTGGCCCCGAACCGCCCCGACGTGGCGATCAGGCAGGCAGTTTTCTCGTAGACCACCTTCAGGTAGTGGTCGATCTGGTCGGGGTCGTCGACCGCACCTCGAGTCTCACGCATCTGACCGGTCACCAACTGGGCGAATGTTTCGGCGATCATCCGCACGGCGTCCGGCCCGAGCCTCGACACCAACCGCGATGCCGTCGCGAATAGGTAGTCTCCCGCCAGGATCGCGATGTTGTTGCCCCACCTTGCGTTCGCGCTGGACGCACCACGGCGCACCTGAGCCTCGTCCATGACGTCGTCGTGGTAGAGCGTCGCGAGGTGGACCATCTCGACGACCGCGCCGGCCACCGTCACCTGGGAGGAATCCGGGTCAGGCCCAAGCGATGCCGCAAGCACCGTGAACAGCGGCCGAAAGCGCTTTCCCCCCGCCATGAACAAGTGATTGACCGCATCGGACATCAGCTCGTCAGCGCTGCCCAGCTCTTCTGCCATGAGCTGCTCTATGCGCGCGACGCCGGCGCTGACGCGCTCGGCGAACTCGGGGTCGCCGAAGTCCACACCCGCGACCACGCTCCCCGGCGTCCTCATTGGTCCAACATACTGGGCAGCATGGATTCCCGGCTCGCCCGCACACCCGTCGCCGTCGTGGGAGCAGGGCCGGCGGGCTCGGGGGCCGCGGTCTGGGCCGCCCGGCGTGGCCACGAGGTGGTGCTCATCGACTCGGCGAGGTTCCCGCGGGACAAGGCATGCGGCGACGGCCTGACCCCGCGGGCCGTCGCCGAAGTGCGCCTGCTGGGCTTGGGCACCTGGCTGGACGGACACATCAGCCATCAGGGTCTGCGGATGACCGGGTTCGGCTCAGCCGTTCAGGTGGACTGGCCGGGTCCGTCGTTCCCGTCCACGGGGTCGGCGGTGCCCCGCACCGAACTCGACGACCGAATCCGCCAGGTGGCCGAGGCCTCCGGCGTGAAGATGATGTTGGGTGCCAAAGCCGTTGATGTGGAACATGACTCGGCGGGCCGGGTGTCGGCGGTGGCGCTTGCCGACGGAACCCTGGTCAGGTGCCGGTCGCTGATCGTGGCGGACGGCGCCCGGTCGCCGCTGGGCCGGGTACTCGGCCGGCAGTGGCATCGGGAGACGGTCTACGGTGTCGCGGCCCGCGGGTATCTGCAGTCGCCGCGGGCTGACGAGCCGTGGATATCATCGGACCTGGAACTGCGCGCGGCTGACGGGACCGTACTACCCGGTTACGGGTGGGTCTTCCCTCTCGGAAACGGCGAGGTGAACATCGGCGTTGGCGCGCTCGCCACCACGAAGCGTCCGGCCGACCTGCCACTACGCCCCCTGATCAGGCACTACACGGATCTCAAACGCGAAGCCTGGGGTTTCGAAGGCCAACCCCGGGCGGTGGCCTCGGCGCTCCTGCCGATGGGAGGTGCGGTGTCCGGGGTGGCCGGGCCCAACTGGATGCTGATCGGCGACGCGGCCGCCTGCATCAATCCCCTCAACGGGGAGGGCATCGACTACGGGCTGGAATCCGGTCGGCTGGCGGCTGAGATGATCGACTTCGGCGACGTCTCGCGCGCCTGGCCCGACGTGCTGCAATCGCACTACGGCCGATGCTTTTCGGTTGCCCGGCGCTTGGCGCTGCTCTTGACGGTCCCGAGGTTCCTGCCGATGGCAGGACCGCTGGCAATGCGTTCGTCAATCCTCATGGGCATCGCGGTGCGCGTGATGGGCAATCTGGTCACCGACGACGACGCGGACTGGACGGCCAGGGTATGGCGCACGGCGGGAGCGGGGTCGCGGCTGATGGACCGCCGCAAGCCTTTCGCGTGAGCGACTCCGGATGTGCCCGAGCACGGTCACGGTTTGATGGCGTGGTGCAGTGCCACGATGCCGCCCGTCAGATTGCGCCACCGCACCGCCGACCAACCTGCCTCGCTGATCAGGCGGCCCAACGCCGCCTGATCAGGCCACGCCCTGATCGACTCGGCCAAGTATTCGTAGGATTCGGCGTCACTTGAGACCAAGCTCGCGATCTTCGGTAGCGCCCGCATGAGGTATTCCTTATAGGCCGTCGAGAGGGCCGGCACCGTGGGGGTTGAGAATTCACACACCATCAGCCGCCCGCCAGGCTTGGTGACCCGCGCCATCTCACGAAGGCCCGCCACGGGATCGACGACGTTCCGAAGTCCGAAACTGATCGTCACCGCATCGAACACCCCGGCATTGAACGGGAGCCGGGTCGCATCACCGGCGACTTTGGGTACAGCCCGCCGCGCGCCGGCCTTGAGCATGCCCACCGAAAAGTCGCACGCCACACACCACGCCCCGGATTTGGTCAGCTCCGCGGTCGACACCGCTGTGCCGGCGGCCAGATCCAGTACCGAGTCGCCGGGGGCGACCCGCAGCGCCCGCCGGGCGGCACGCCGCCAGGACCGGTCCCGGCCCAGTGACAGCACCGTGTTGGTCATGTCGTAACGGCGGGCCACCGCGTCGAACATCGACGCCACATCACGGGGGTCCTTGTCCAGCGACGCACGACTCATCGGAACGACGCTACCCCGTCGCCCATCCTCGTCGTGGTTGTGAGATACGGGTGAACGGAATCTGCGGATTGTGCCAGGAACGGCCCGGAAAGCAGGTTTGACACTTCCGCTTGTCACGGCCTGTCTCCCATGATGTCGACACCTTGACCACGAAGGGGGATGTATGGACATGCGGCAGCACGAATCGGGCACAGCGCAGACAAGGTCGGTAGCGGGCAATGTGATTCGGGGATCGCTGGGAAACTTGATCGAGTGGTACGACTGGTACGCGTACGCGGCATTCAGCGTCTACTTCGCGAGCGTCTTCTTTCCGAAGGGAAGCCCAACCGCTCAACTGTTGAACACGGCAGGGATCTTCGCGGTCGGATTTCTGGTCCGGCCGCTGGGCGGCTGGCTGTTCGGCAGGTACGCAGACCGGTTCGGGCGACGTGCGGCGTTGACGCTGTCGGTCACGTTGATGGGCCTCGGCTCGCTGGGCATCGCACTGCTGCCGGGCTATGCGCAGATCGGGGCCGCAGCCCCGATTCTGTTGGTCGCGGCCCGACTACTGCAGGGCCTGTCGCTGGGCGGCGAATACGGCACCTCGGCGACGTATTTGAGCGAGGTCGCCACACCGCATCGCCGCGGCTTCTACTCGTCGTTCCAGTACGTGACGCTGACCAGCGGCCAGCTGCTGGCTCTGGGTGTACAGATCGTCTTGCAGCAGTGGCTGACCCCGGAGCAGATGCACGCCTGGGGATGGCGGATCGCGTTCGTGATCGGCGCGGTGGCCGCGGTAACGGTGATGTGGTTACGCCGCACGATGGACGAGTCCGAGAACTACGCGCTGGCCGTCGAGGAGAGCACAGAGCGGGGCAGCCTGCGGGTCCTGCTGTCCTATCCGCGGGAGTGCCTGACCGTCGTCGGTCTGACGCTCGGCGGGACGATCGCGTTCTATACGTTCACCACATACATGCAGAAGTTCATGATCAACACGACCGGGCTGCCCAAAGAGCAGGTGTCGTGGATCAACTTCGTCGCCCTGCTGATCTTCGTCGGGCTACAACCGATACTGGGTGCGCTGTCGGATCGGATCGGGCGCCGGCCGCTGCTCATCGCGTTCGGGATCGGGGCTACGGTGTGCACGGTTCCGCTGCTGACCGCGGTGTCCCACGCGGGTTCTGCGCTCTCCGCCTTCTTCTTGATGATGGCCGGTTTGGTCATCGTCTCGGGGTACACGTCGATCAACGCGGTGGTGAAGGCGGAGCTCTTCCCGGCCCGGATACGGGCCCTCGGAGTCGGGTTTCCCTATGCACTGACGGTCGCGATCTTCGGCGGCACAACCGAATACGTCGCGCTGGGGTTGAAGAACATCGGTCACGAACAGTGGTTCTTCTACTACGTCGCCGGCTGCGCACTGATCTCGCTTCTGGTGTACGTGCTCATGGGCGAGTCGTCGCACCGGTCGCACCTCGAGCGCGAGTCGATCGAATTGCGTTCCGGACCAGCCGAGCAGGCTGAGCGCGTGGACGTTTGCGGGAAGGGTTCCTAGCATCAACGCCATGCGCGTACTGCTTGTCGAAGATGACGAGGGGGTCGCGTCGGCGCTGGCCGAGCTTCTCGGCCACGCCGGCGCGAGTGTCGTCACGACTTCCCGCGGCACCGATGCCCTGCATCGGGTCAAGGGTTGCGATCTGGTGTTGCTGGACTTGGGATTACCCGACATGGACGGTCTCGATGTCCTGCGCACGATGCGGCGTGCCACCAGCGTGCCCGTGATCATCATGACGGCCCGCGACAGCGACGGTGCGGTAGTACTGGGCCTTCGCGCCGGCGCCGACGACTACCTGGTCAAACCGGTACGCAAAGCGGTGCTGCTGGCCCGGATCGACGCCGTGATGCGACGCTCGCGCCGGGTCACGGGCGACACCGCCGCCCTACCGGGCCCGGTCATCGCAGGCCCGGTGACGATCGACAGAGAGCGCCGGGAAGTCAGCGTGGTGGGAAAGCCGCAGGCACTCACCCGGACGGAATTCCAGATTCTGAACACGCTGGCCGCCCGCCAGGGGGAGGCGGTCAGCCGGGAGGAACTCATGCTGGAGGTGTGGGGCACCGCCGTGATCGGCCGGTCCCGTTCGCTGGACTTCTTCATCGCTCAGATCAGGTCCAAGCTCAGCGGACTTCCGCTACAAACGGTGCGCGGCTTCGGTTTTCGACTGGACGCCTGATATGGGCGTGCGGGTCCGTTTCGTCGTGGTCGCGCTGTCGCTGCTGGCGATAGCCGCACTTGCGGTGCCGTTGGCGCTGAGCTTGGCGGATCACCGAACCGCGACCCTGTCCGCGGAGCGCGGCCGACAGCTCGCCACGCTGGCCGATTCAGCGGCAATGCCCAACGCCCCGTTGGACGCATTGGTGGACCGCTATCACCACGTCTACGGGGAAGGTCTGCTCGTTGTCGGCTCGGACGGTCAAACCCGTGCCGCACGCGGGCTGAGTACATCGGACCCCGCAGCGGCGGCGGCAGTCAACCTGGCGCTCGTCAATGCGCCGGTGCCGCGTTGGGGCCGGATCCGGCCCTGGGACCGTCACCTGCTGCTGGCGACCGCGGGTGTTCGACGCGACGGTGAGCTTGTCGGTGCCGTCATTGTGGCGGTGGACACCACCGTCGCCGCACGCGACATCGCCCACGGTTGGCTGGGGGTTGCGATCGGGTGCCTCGGTCTGCTCCTGGTGGCCGTGCTGGTCGCCCGTGGGTTCACCAGGTGGGTGTTGCGCCCGATCACCGGCCTGGAGCGGGCCGTCGCCGACATGACCGAAGGGGTGGCCGGGCCGCCCGCCGACGTGGCCGGGCCACCGGAATTGCGCCATTACACCTCCGCGTTCAACACGATGGCAGAGGTTGTGCGGGCCTCGCTGGATCGTCAGCGCAGACTCGTCGCCGACGCCTCGCACCAGTTGCGCAATCCGCTGACCGCGGTTCGGCTGCGTGCGGACACGCTCGACGATTGGGTGAGCGAGGAAGGCCGGTCGACATACCGGTCGATGACCGCCGAGCTGGACCGCCTGGAAAACCTGCTGCAGCAGCTGCTCAGACTGGCCAGAGCCGAACAACTGGCCGGCAGCCGCAAAGTGGGCCTGTCCGAGGCGGTCGCAGAGCCCACGGAACTCGCGGACGTGATCGAGGAGCGGATCGCGTCCTGGCAGCCGGTCGCGGACCAGAAAAATCAGCGGCTGATCTATCGGGACAAAGATCCCGGGCTCGCAGTACAGGTCGCTCGCCACGACGTGGAACAGCTGCTCGACGTCGCGATCGACAACGCGCTGCGCTACGCGGGCGACGATGCGACGGTCGGTCTCGCAGCGGTGCGCACCGCCGACATGGTCGACCTTGTCGTCAGTGACAACGGCTCCGGTTTGCCCGACGAGGACTTGCCCAGGGCGGCCACGCGATTTTGGCGGGGCCGTGACGACCGCAAGGGAACCGGCCTTGGTCTGGCCATTGCAGGTGAAATCGCTGCGGGTCACGGCGGCGCGATCACCGTCGAGCGGGCGCCGGAAGGCGGCTTGCTGGTCCGGTACCGACTGCCCGAATCAAGCACGGCCCCATGCTGAACGATCGAGCAGGCGTGCTGAACCGTCGCACATTCCTCGCCGCGACAGCGTTGCTGGCCGCAAGTTGCCTGCGTGTGAGCCCCGAGGGAACCGTGCGGCTGGCCGCCGGCGACCCGGGTGGGCTGTACATGGCGTTCGCCACCCTGCTCGCCGAGCAAATCCAGACCCACCATCCCGACATCACGGTCGAGGTGGTGCCCACCGAGGGCACGGTGGACAACCTTTCCCGCCTGCGCTCCGGTGACGTTGAAATGGGCTTGGCGCTGGCCGACGTCGCCGAACGAGACCACTCGACCGGGCCCTCTCAAGCCGCGCCCCAAGCAGTGGCCCGAATCTACGAGAACTACCTACAAGTCGTTGTGCGCGATTCCGCCGTCGTGCAACGGATTTCCGACCTGCACGGAGCGCGGGTCTCCATCGGCCCGCCCGGTTCGGGGGGTGCGGTCACTGCAGAAGTGTTGTTCGAAGCGGCCGGCCTTGGCGGTCAGGTCGACATGCAGAGGTACCGCCTCGGAGAAGGATTGACCCAGCTCGCAAACGGCACCTTGGACGCGTTGGTGTGGTCGGGCGGAGTACCGACACCCGCGATCTCCGATCTCGACGCCAGATTACCGCTGCGAATGATCGACATCGGTCGGCTGGCGCAACCGATGAGCGGACTGGCCAGGTACCCCTACGTCGTACACCGCGTGCCCACCGGAGAGTACGTGCCGGCCGGCATACACTCCATCGGCGTACCTGACCTGCTGCTGTGCCGCCCAGACGCCCCCGAGCACCTCGTCGCCGCCATCGTCGGCGTACTCGCCGCCGCCGCACCGAATTTGGTCCCCCCATATGTCCGCGGCCTGCAGTACCTTGACCCACCGTCGATGATTCAAACGGGACTCATACCCCTGCACCCCGGCGCCATCCGTGCCTATCAGGAGTTGCACGGCTGACCTCAGCGGCCTAATAGAAATAGATCCGCGACCCTCCCGACTCCTGATGGACCCTCGGCCTGCCCCCGGGGGTGATGTCTCGGCCATAGGTGGCACGAAGATTCGTGCGGATGCTGGCAAGCCTGAAATAGCCGTTGAACGTGAACGGATCCGGCGAGCCCGAAGGCACGATCGAGAACTCTTCGGCATGTCGTTGTTGGCCGGCGCGCACGTGTACAGAACTTTGTGCCCCTGCGGCATGACGACGGAGTTGCTGGCATGCAGCACGCGCCCGTAAGCCTCATTGGTCAGCGATCTTCCGTTGCCGAGGTCGGCGAACTTCCAGAGATCCGTCTTGTCGTTGTCGTCACGCAGTGGAAGGTGGTACACCTCAAAGTTCGCCGGAACGGGTTGACCGGCCGGGATGGTCTCGGTATTGCTCGCGTGCAGGCATCCATTGCTGTCGTCCTTGATCAGGTAGACCGGCCTGCCGTTGGGCATCCCGGCGCAGAGGTAGCCGGCAGACCCCGCGACCCGCAGCTGCTGGCGGACAGTGACGATCTGCGACACCGCGTCGGGCATGCCGAGACCGACGAGCAACGCCTGCATCTTGTCGATAAGCGGCTTGAGCACCGTCTGCTGAGTCGTTCGACTGAACACGCTGTCCCGATACGTCCGGATCTGGTCGATCAATTGTGCCCGCCGGGTCGTGTCGCTTCGGACGAGCCCTGCGATCCGGCCCTCCGTGGAGAGCGTAAAGGGCCTGTCGGGCTGAAGAGTCTGGTCAATCCCCCACGGAATGAACTTGAACTTGACATCGTTTTCGCCTGGCGCCTCGACCGCGCGCACATCGTTGTAAATGTACGTGTTGTTGGTGTTGTCGGAATAGCCGTCCCAGTGTTTGAGGAAGAACTCCATCGCGTAGATCTTGATGAACTGGTCCAAGTCCAGCATCTTGTTGGCCCCGGCAAGACCGTGGCTGTCGATGTAATCGACCGCGAACTTCAGGTCGGCTTTGTTCTCGAACTCGGACAGCGATTCCACACCGATCAACGGAACACGGTCCGTGCGAAAGTCGTCGTGGTGTTCGATCTCGTAGAGATTGCCCTTCATGTTTCCGTTGAAGTTACGTTCGATGTAACGCTTCATGATGGGTTCGACATTGACGAAGATGCCCGGACTGCTGACATCTGAACCCTGTCCGATGAGCGTCCCGTTTACGAACACGCGGGCGTAATTGCTACGCGAATGAGGCAGCCCCGCCATCCCCAAAACCCTGTAACCCAGCGTCTGCCGAATGTAGGAACGGTCCTGGACGGAGTTGTTCAGCGTGATGTACTGCGATCCGATCAGGGCTTCCGAAGCGGGCACGTTGGCCTGGCTGAAGCGACCGAAATCGATATGCAGGCAAGGCTTTTCGCTGCTGATCGAGCCGCAGAACGACTTCTTCTTCACACCTACATCGGTGAAGGTCGTCCGGGCCGGGAAGTGAGTCCCGGAGATCTCGACCGACGTGGCCTTTCGCCACTTGTAGCGGGAACCACCCTGCCACTCGAAGTTGCATTTACCCCCAGCAGGCTGCTCGGTACGGACCGCATCCCAGTCGCTCTGCGGCATTGCGATCTTGATTGTCAGCACATTGTCGAGCGCGTAGAAGGAATCGAGTAACTGTTGCTGCTGGGCGCTCATCGCCGTCCTCCCTGGCCGGGTTGCCGCTACTTCGGTTGCCGTGCTGGTGGCACGAAGACCGTCCACCAATCATTCCAAGCGGGATGGGTCCGCTTCTTCGATTCGGACACATTCGCCGATATGGCAAGTGCGCAGGCCGTCGGCCGGTCGCATCAGTGATGTCGGGCGACTCCAGAGGGGGATGACGCTCACCGAGATGACGTCGGCCGAGTGCAGCGCGCCATTGGCTGCCGGTGCAGTGAAGTGTCCCCGTCTTCAGGTGGTCATCAGGTGGCCCCTCGGTGAACAGAGCACGTCTTCGCGCCCCGCGCGGCGGGGTTGGCAACGCGCCCGGTCCCATGCTGTGTCAGCATTGATGTATGGGGAAATTACATACTGCCGGGTTGATCGGTGCCGCAGCAACGCTGACGCTTGCTACACAGGGTGCTGGGATGCCGTCCGCGCACGCCGTGGCCTGCCCTGACGCCAAAGTAGTGTTCGCTCGCGGGACGACCGAACTGCCCGGCCTTGGCCCCACCGGACAGGCGTTTGTCAAATCGCTGCAAGATCAACTCAGCGCAAAGTCGATTGGCGTCTACGCCGTCGACTACCCAGCAACCATGGACTTTCCCACTGCCGTCGATGGGATCGCGGACGCGCGCGAACATGTACTGGACACCGTCGCCACCTGTCCGAAGACCAAGGTGGTGCTCGGCGGGTTCTCCCAGGGCGCCGCGGTCGCCGGCTTCGTCACCACCAACGTCATTCCGGACGGAATTTCGCCCACCGACGTGCCCGCCCCGATGCCGCCCGAAGTCGCAAACCATGTCGTCGCGGTGGCCCTGTTCGGCAAGCCCTCGTCGCGCTTCATGAGCGCGATCAACGACCCGGCGGTCGTCATCGGCCCACAGTATGTCGGCAAGACCATCGACCTGTGCGTGGACGGTGACCTGGTGTGCGACCCGCAAGGCAGGGACTTCTCCGCACACAACCAGTACGCCGAGACCGGGCTGGTCGACAAGGGAGCCGCGTTTGTCGCCCACCAACTCCAAGCCAGTTGGGCAGCGGACGCGACCGCCTCGACAGCTCCCCCTCCCGCGGCGCTGACACAGCAGCACCTGCCGCCCTCAACACCACCCCAAATGGTGACGACGCCACGACATCTGCGGTCGACATCGCCCGCCGTTCCCGGCCCGGTGAGCCCGACTGGACGACCTACCACGACCCCGCCGGCCAACGCCTGAGGTCGGATTGAAACGCGCTCCGCACATCGGCTTCCGTCGGCTCCGCACCCTGCCCGATAACGGCGAGGCGACGCCGGCGAGGATCCGGTAGTCGGTCGTCTCAGGTCAGCTGCCGACGTCCATCTCGGTCAAGACACGTCGCAGCAACTTGCCCGTGGCATTGCGTGGTAGCTCGTCGACGAACACCACATCACGGGGCACCTTGTGCCGTGCCAGGTTTTCGTTGACGAACTGCTTGATCTCCGCCGGATCCTGCACAGCGCCCGGTTCGGAAACCACGAAGGCGCGCAGCCGCTTTCCGAACTCCACGTCGTCCACACCGACAACCGCAACCTCGGCGACGTCAGCCCGCTCCTCGAGCAGGTTCTCAACCTCCTGCGGGAAGACGTTCTCACCGCCGGAAACGATCATGTCGTCATCGCGCCCGTCGACGAACAGCAACCCGTTCTCGTCGAAGTGGCCCATGTCGCCACTGGACATATAGCCGTCGACGATCTGCTTGTTCCGCCCGTCGGTGTACCCGGAGAACGGCGCGCCGTTGCGGACGAAAATCCGGCCGCGGCGGTGGGCGCCGTTGACGCGTTGGTCGTGCTCGTCGTAGAGCACCACCTCGCAGGTCACCGGAGCGCGGCCCGCGGTGCCGGGGGCGGCGCGCAGTTCGGCGGGGGTGGCGACGGTGGCGATCGCGCACTCGGTGGAGCCGTACATGTTGTACAGGACGTCGCCGAAGGTGTCCTGAATCCGGTTGGACAATTCAGGGCTCAGCGCCGACCCGGCGATCAGGATCGTGGTCAACGAGGACGTGTCGTACTCGGCGATGACGTCGGGTCCGAGTTCGACGATCCGGTGCAGCATCGTCGGGACCGCGACCAGCATCTCGGCCTCGTGCTCGGCGATGAGTTGCAGGGTCCGCCCGGCACTGAACCGCCGGGCGGTCACAACCTTGTTGCCCAGCGCTGCACCTACCGTGTAGGTGGCCCATCCGGTGCTGTGGAAGATCGGCGACACGATGACCATCGTTCCCTTGCGGGGGAACGGGATTCGGTCGATGATCTGCGCTGTCGCAAGCGGCGACACCGTGTCGCGCGGCGCTCCCTTCGGCAGGCCGGTGGTGCCGCTGGTGAGGATGACCGATCCCCCGGCCTTCGTCGGCGGGGAGATCGGCTCGGTGGGGTTCGCCGCGACGATGTCGTCGAGTGTCTGCGCGGACGCGGGAAGCTCGGCATCCTCGTCCACCCAGGTGAGCACCCGCGGCAGTTCGGGGGAAGCGCATCGAGCAGACCGAGGAACTCGCTGTCGTGCAGCACCACGGTGACGTTCTCCCGCTCGCAGACCTCCGCGAACTGCGGTTTGGCGAAGCCGGTGTTCATCAACACCAGGCGGGCGCCGAGCTTGCCGCACGTGGCCATCGCGATCACCAGGCCACGGTGGTCCCGGCACAACAACCCGACGACGGAGCCCTCGGATACCCCGAGTTTCCGCAGGCCGTGCGCGAGCGCCCATGACTGATCGTCGACTTCCCGGTACGTCAACGTCCCGCGCTCGTCGACGATCGCAGGCAAGTTCGCGTACTTTCGGCCGCCCTGGATCGCCATCGACGCCTGCGGTCCGTAGACGCCGGCGTTCTTGGCGGTCTCCACCGTCAGGCCCAGGTTGCCGAGGTCGAGGAGTCCGGTCTCATACAGTCGCTTCGCCGCGTTCGCCTGCTCGGCGGCCAGGCTCAGCTTCTGCCGAATTCCGGTCAGTACGTCAAACATCGGTTCTCCTCGGTGCCAGTTTGGAGGCAGATTAGCAATGTTTGTCGGCATTACCGCGTCTTCCCCGCGGCCACAGTCGGGCCGCTTCGTATGGAACCAGGCTGCAGGGTGCGGCCGAGTCGACGAACTTCGGCGATCGGGTGAGCCCTCGGCGAGGAGCTGGTCAGTCGTTGACGAGCTTCTTAAGAAACTTCGGCATGCGGCCTGCGCCATAATCGAAGAACCGCGCCCATTGCGGCTCGATCGAAATGCGCACCTGCTGTTTGTACACCTTGCGGACCTCACGCTCGAACTCTGCTTGTTGCTCTGCGTCCATCGACTTCGTCGACATTTCGATGTATTCGTCCGCGATGCCGTCCACGGTTTCCATTGACGCGATGCCGCGGATGAGCAGAGACTTCGCCCCCTCTGGGGAATCGCCAACATCGATGGCTACTGCGACATTCGGCCGCGATGACAGTGCCGCGGCCTTCGGGGATGTCGTCGCAGTGCAGACGATGATGCGTCCGGCCTTCCAAAGAAAGCCGACGGGAATCACGCGTGGAAAACCGTCGGGCCCGTCATAGGCGAGATGGGCCGAGGTCGAGTCGAGCAACTCCTGTGCCCCGGGCTGGCCGAGTTCGTCAGCCAATTCCTGTGCATCCATGGAGGATCGGCTTACCCGATTGGAGTCTGGCCAATCTCCTCCCGGTACCCGCGGGAACTTCACGCTCGATGTCGTCCCGCCGCGCCTTGGCCCTGCAAATTCCGGCTTCCGGGAAGTCTGTGGGTCATGGGTGGCGGGGTTGAGCTTGAGCCCGCCGACGTCGAAGTGGATCGCGGTCTTAAAGTGTCCGTGGTTGCGGAAGCCGCGGGGCCGAGACCTTGATCGCCTGGATGCGGGAGTTGAGGCCTTCGGCGCCGGCGTTGGTTTTGCGGTGGATGAAGTAGGACAGCAGCCCCGCTGTGTGCAAGTCGGATTGACGCCCAACAGCCCAATCCTGCCGCTGACCGCCCGTCAAACCCAGGCCGGACCCACAAAAAGCCTGACGAACCCTTAATTCGAGCCGCTCTGGGCAACTCGATAGGCGTCCTGCACCCCGTTGCCGACCGCACCACGAATCACGCCAACATCACACGCCCCAGGCGAGAAAATCTCTTTAGATCCGCCGACCTTTACCTCTCCGCGATTTTGCTGATTGGGTCCAATGCGCTCGCTTGAGGAATTACCGTGTCGATGTCCGATTCAATCATGAAGGGGTTGCTACTGATGGGTAAGTTCAGGACTGTCTCAAGGAAAAAACTTGCGGCGGCTCACGGCGGGGTGCGGTGGCGTCGGGGTTGGCAGTAGGGTTGGCGGCGGCGTCGCTGGGCGGTGGGGTTGGCACGGCCCACGCGTGGTGCGTGGGGCTCAGCGGCATTAACATCGGTGGTGGCTGCGAGAGCACTTTGGGCAATTTCGCAATAGGCTTAGGTACCGACGCGGTAGCGCATTCCAATGGATTCATCACCGGCGCCATCGCGGTGGGCGACCACGCACTTGCGGACACGACGGGTATCCTCACCGCCGCCTGGGCGGGTGGTACG
>CAWJYB010000025.1:0-20234 GCA_963846905.1 uncultured Actinomycetota bacterium | reverse complement strand
AGCTACCTGGCCAGCTTCGCCCCCGCCGCCGAGTTCGCCACCCTGGTAGCGCGCCGAGGCCCGCCGCCGCGGCGCCGATGCACATCCGCCAACTCGTCGTCCTGGGCGACGGCGCGCCCTGGATCTGGAACCTGGCCACCGCGATCCTGCCCGAGGCCACCCCCATCGTGGACCTCTACCACGCCCGCGAACACCTGCACGACCTCGCCGCGCACCTCACCGGCGTCCTCGGCGACGCCCACCCCGCACTGGCTGGCCGCCCGCCTGGCCGACCTCGACGCCGGCGACATCGAAACCCTCGTCACCGCAAACCGAGCGGCTCCTCCCGCAGCTACCCGACGACACCGCCCACGAGACGGCAAAAGCACTGCCGTACTTCAAGACCAACGCCCACCGGATGCGCTACGCCTACTTCCGCGAGCACGGCCTGTTCGTCGGCTCCGGCGTCGTCGAGGCCGGCTGCAAATCCCTCGTCGGTCAACGCCTCAAACTGTCCGGCATGCGCTGGAACATCCCCGGCGCCACCGCGCATCCTCACCCTGCGCTGCCACCAGGCCAGCGGCCGCTTCGACCACATCTGGACACAGCCGCACAACCAGACCGCCACCCACGCCACCGCCTGACCAGCAGGCCCAGCCGCTCAATTCAAGATCAACGCCGGCCTACCTACAAATCTGTCGCACACCCGGAGCTAGATGAGTTGCGCAGCGTTGTCGGAGCGCTCCTGTATACAGTTCCGTTCAGTTCAGGACGATGAGTTGAGGGTAGGCCGGGCAGGCGGGCAGACGGTGGCTGCGCGACTACGGCGATGTCGGTGGCAGGGCGGCGATGGTTAAGAAGTGGCGGGACGAAATGCTCTCGCCCGAGAACGACGTCCACTTCTACGTCGGCAACCAGAACCGCCGTCGGCGGTCGTTCTCCGTTCTCGGCGTCTGGTACCCGAGGATTGAGGACGCTCTGTTCTAGACGTGCACCACGGCCGGCGTCGGTACGGGCTTCCAAGAGTCGCTGCACAACGATGTTGCGGTGGCATTCGGTGTGGTTGTGTTCGAAGCAGAGGATCGCCACGGCGCCTCCGTCAAGGAGCTCGCAGACGTGGGCGAGAGCATCGGTCGCCGCGGCGCTGTCGAGTACCTCGCGGTACCTCGCACGGGACTCCGGGGCACCGGCACGGAAGCCGGCGCGGTTGTCCTTGGGATTCCCCAGCGCCCGGTGATGAACGTAACCGATGCCCACCGCGGCCAGGGCCTCGGACAGCTTGGTCTTCGACAGCAGCCGATTGATTCCGGAACTGACTGTGGTGCAGCTGGTTTCGATTTTCTCGGCGCTCTGGTGGATGGACGCCGCGGCCTTCTTGATGTCGTCGATGCGGTCCAGCTGGGCGACCGCCTCGGCGTTCTTCTCCTCGGCGGTGGACAGCTGCTCGGCGCCGCGGCGGGTACTGGCCGCGACTACAGCCGTGCGCAGCAGCATGACAACGGTGCGCACCAGGTCGGGATCATCGGATGTCGGGTCGAAGGCCATGATGATGCGCCGCGACCCGATGACGCGGATGGACTGTCTACTACCCGATATTCCTGACACATGATTCGCGCGGCTTCTGGTGTTCGGCGCGGCCGGCGCCAAAGCCCGTGAGAAGTGGATTGGCTTCCTCGGGCCGGACCCAGGACGGAGTCGACCGCACCGCCTTCTACGGTAATCGCCCCTACGCCCATCTGCGCACCGAGTTCGAAGACCGGCGACAGCAGCTGCAGAACTGCGGCCCAGACACCCGACCCGAAAACGGCGCAGATCCAACGACTCAACACCGAGGTCGACAAGCTCAAGACACCGCCCGGCGCAAGCGAATACCACAATCGGCGAACTCACCGACTTCCGAACCCGCGCGCTCGCAAACTCGCCGCCCAACACGACGAGATCAAGCGGCTCCGGCACGCTCACCGATCCGAACGTCGACGTCGCCCACCTGCCACGAGCACGACAGAAAGTCATCGGACCACGCTGACGCCGCACAGAGTAGTGACGTCAGCGAACGCGCCGTTTCGGTTTGTGCCGACCGCAACGCGACTACGATCGCCCGCAACGCGGGCAACAGTGGCTTGTCCCGCCTAGCCTAGCCGGCGACGGAGCAAAGACGTGGCTCAGAGGGTCAAGGTGTCGCCCGATCTCATCGGCGGGGACGTCGACGAGGGGTACGGGAAGGTTGCCGACGTTTTTCGCCGCAACATGGTCAGCGGCCAGAGGTCGGGGCGGCTGTCGCGGTCTACCGCGATGGCGTCAAAGTCGTCGATCTCTGGGGTGGTTTCCGCAATGGGATCACCGAAGCGCCGTGGCAGGAAGACACCCTCGTCAACATGTTCTCGACTACGAAAGGTGTTGCCTCGCTCGCGGTCGCAGTCGCCGCGCTCGGGGACTCATCTCGTATGAGGCCAAGGTGGCCGATTACTGGCCCGAGTTTGCCCAAGCGGGCAAGGGCGCGATCACCGTGCGGCAGCTGCTGTCCCATCAAGCCGGACTGCCTGCCATTGATCCCGCCCCTGACGCTGCACGACTTGGCGGACCCGGTCGAAGATGTCGGCGAAGCTCGCGGCGCAGGCCCCCGCGTGGACGCCGGGTACGAGACACGGCTACCACGCCTTCACGCTCGGCTGGTACGAATCCGAGCTTATCCGCCATGCCGACCCCGCTGGGGCGTTCTCTTGGCCGGTTTTTCGCCGAGGAGATAGCCCGCCCCCTCGGACTGGACTTCTACATCGGCTTGCCGGCTTCGGTGGATCGCGACCGCGTGGCGTACCTGCACGCGTTGGTCCCAGGCCGAGCTGCTGCTGCACCTCAACACGATGCCGGCACGTTTTGTGGCGGCATTGCTCAATCCGCTCAGCCTGACAGCTCGAGCCCCTCGCGATCCCCAAGGGCATCGACGTCCCGACGACTTTAACCGCGAGGAAGTACGGGTCAGTCGAGATGCCGGCCGCCAACGGCATCGGTACCGCACGGTCGGTGGCCAAAGCCTACGGCTGCGCGCGACAGGCGGTTCTGAGATCGGCTTGACCGCGGCCATCCTCGACGCCCTGCCATAGCCCGCGATACCACCGACTAACGGATTGCGCGACAAGGTGATGCACGTCGATACGGCGTTCTCCCTCGGCTTTTTGAAACCCTTTCCGCAGTTCCGCTTCGGTTCCTCCGACAATGCGTTCGGAACGCCCGGCGCGCGGTGGCTCGTTCGGGTTCGCCGATCCAGATACCGGCATCGGCTTCGCCTATGTCGACGAACAGCCTCGGTTTCCACCCGTTGAGCGATCCGCGAGAACTCGCCCTCCGCCATACGTTGTTCCACGACATCCTTGGCGCCAGGCCCCAAACCTGATTTGTCACCGCACCTTGGCACCGAAGCACCGAGCCAGTGTCGCCGAAAGAGGCCGAACACCGCAGAGAAGCCATTCTCCGGCTCCGCACCGCTGGCGATACTACTGCGAACGTCGCCCCGGCGCCTGGACAGAACGATCGGCCATGCCGACACCGCACAGAACAGGTGATGTCAGTCACAGTGATCCCGGGTCTTATCGCAGGGCGCACATCAGCAACGCAACCGCCCTCGGGGTCGTTGACCGCGAGCCAGCAGGCGAACTCACGCAACACGCCTTCGACCCGCACCATCGTCGAGGCCCGCAGCGAGAGCCGCGTCTGGGCGATGAGGTGCGTGCGCAGCATTTCGCTGGTGGTGGCAACCGGGCGAACTGGGAAAGTGATCTACCGCTGGTCCGGCGGGAGGTAGCCGGGGGTGAAACCCTTCTCGTCGACGACCAGATTCAGGGCACCGAGGGCGCACTCGTGGATGTCGTCCACGGCGATATCAGGCTTGAGGTCGGTGTGGAAGATCGGGCGACCATCGGCCTCATACCCACCGAATCCCTTGTCGCCGTAGAAATCAACGTACTTCTGAATGTCCATGGCCGCAGCGATCTGTCGGGCGTAGGTCGCACCTCCACCCGACCACACCATGATCTTGGTGTTCTTCATGCTGGCAAGCACGATCAGGAGGGTCCGGATCCGCTCGTTGGCAACGATCCGATCGGCGATAGTGTTGTCCCGCAGCGTGCCGTCGACATCGAACGCGATCAGAACCTGCTTCATGAACGAGCCACCTCTGGGATTCATCGACTCTTCGCTGTGTCGTACAATGGCCGGCGTCAGACCTACAGCCGGGTGACCTTCGCAGCCGGGAAGCCGGTGGCCGTTACGAAATGCTTGATCACCTCTTCCGGATCACCGCCCGCATCGGTCAACAAGGTCACCGGGTCGTCACTGGCATGGGATCCCAGCAGGGCGACCGCCTCGCCCGTCTGCAGGCGAAGCATCAAGACTTCGTTTTTCGACCCATCGCCTGTCCGGCCGAAGGCCTGTTGGAGCGTGCCCATTACGCCCGCGATCGAATCGTCTAGCAGGGCGATCGGGACGGCGTGCCCGAATTCCGACCACATGTCGTCATCAAGTCGCCGGCAGGCCGGCTCGGGCCAGGGGCGCATTTCGTCCAGCCGCGCCGCCATCGCCCGTAGAAACGCGGCCACCTGCTCTTGGGTGAACTGGGGAACCCACCGGCGATTGAATGCCTCTCCCGACTCCAGACCATCATGAATCGCTCGGTAATACACTTCGGGGCCGAGATCGAAGTAGATGTACCGCACGGCTCTGTCGGCATTCCACTCAACGGTCTCGGCGGTGATCTCATCGGTGTACATCAGGCCGTACAGCACCGCATCTATCACTTCGCGCCAATTTTTTGCCATGGTCACCCCTCGGGTGAGATAAAGAAGGTAACGCGGTTGGGGTCGACTTCGACACCCTGACTTGCGAGTTGGTCGAGAAATTGCTGCATCTGCGACCGGACTGGCAGGTAATGACCGCTACGGTCGGTCACCAATTCAATCCTCCCATCCTTGACAACGATTTCGCCGGCGGCAGCCACCTCGCCTCCTGCCAGCAGGCTCGAGTGATGAAAACGGCCGAAACGTTGGAGCCCCGATGCATAGAGGTTCCCGTGCTCGTCCATCACGAAGATAGCGCGCCCACTATCGTAGGGCCCAAACGCTGAGACGCCTCCGCTCGTGTCGCACAGGTTGCCCCGCGGGTCATAAAGCAGACCATCACGGACGGTGATACGAAATCTCTCGCGATCTGCCTCGCTGAGGTAGCGCACACCAGGTGAGCCCATTGGGCCGTCTGGGTACTGCTCACCCACATACTCCGGCTGAATTCCCCCGGCTTCGTATGGCACCTCCCGTTCGAGCAGCGGTGGGATGTCCCAAGGCTGATCCAGGGCACGTTCCGTTCCCGGGGGGTGATCAGCGACGAAAACGTGTTCATTTCCGCCGCTCGACCTGCTCGCATCGACGTGGCGCCCGTTCGCGCCACCGGCCAATTCGGCATCGGTCTGCCCGCGGTGCCCGATAGCACCGGAACTTCCCTCCGTCGCACCCGATGCATGGCTCCTGGTTCCAAGGTAATCGCCCGCTGGAACACCTTCTCGCATAGGTTGTTTGGTCAGCGACGCCGCTACCGGATCGGCAGGCTTGTCCTGCGAAACCGGACGGCCGCCGACTGGCGGCGGCTCTGCGGTGACGGGTTTGGCGGCGATGCCGTCGAGTTTCTCGGTGATCCCGGCGGTGCCCTTGCCGATGTTGGTCGAAGCGCCTGCACCCCGGCTGATCTCGCCGACTTTGGCGGCCGCCTTCCCTGCCACGCCGGCCTGATCGGCGATCCTGCCCGGCCCGCGATAGCCGCCCCGCCACCGAGGCGGCATCCCCGGCAGCACCCGCTTCCCCCAGACCGGGCACGCCCAGTGTCAGCAGATCCAGCGCGTTCTCAGTCAACGCGAGCGCCGGCCTGCCCTTGCTCCACTCGTCGGTACGGGCCAATCCGTTGAGAATCGTTTGCATCTTCTCCGGATCGGCATGATAGGCGCCGACCGGATTGCTCAGCACGTTGGCGAAATCGGCCAGCCCCTGCCACGTCTGCTTGGCACCTTCCGGGTCGTAGGCAAAGCGCGTCGGATCCAGGGCCGCGACCCCATCCGCGGTCGAGGCCAGCCACCGGACGCCACCCTCGGCACTGTCCACGGTGTTGTTGAACTGAGTTGCAAAAGCATTGCCGACCCGCTCACCGAACAAGTCGACGAACTCCCGATCTGCCCACGCCTGCAGTCGCAACGCCCCGCTGTCGAGCGCGGCCAGACCCTGCGCCGCCAACTCCTTCTTCGCGTCAGCCTCGGCTTTGAGGTGGTGCAGAACGGTCCTGATGTCCGCGACGATCCGGTGAAACTCCTCCTCACCATGGCCCCTGACGAACTCGAAGAACGTGCCCACCACGCCGCCGATCGAGCCCAACTTACCCAGAAGGTCGCGAATCGCCTGCTGGGTGTGCTCCACGCCGGCGGCGAACCCCTCCAACCCCGAAGCCAACTGCTCACACTGCGAGGCCGCCTCCGACAACCCGGTGCCGATCTCCCGCAGTGCCCCTTGAATCTGGGCGCCTTCCCCGATCCGCTGGGCGCCAACGGTGGTATCGGGCCCGGACACATCGACCCCGACGTCACGCAGCGAAACCTCGAACACCCGCCAGGCCGCGGCCGCCTGCCGCATTCCTGCCGGATCCCCGCTGGGCCACAGATCACCGACAAAGGCCTGCACCACAAACCACAACGCCGGCACGGCCACCCCACCACCCAGCACCGTCGGCGACCCCGGCGCCGACACCGGAGCAGGGCACGGCGGCGACGCCAGCGGCTGACTGCGACCGCTGATATCCGAATCAGCATCGGCCCGTGAATAGTTTGCCGCGGATACCCCGATGCCATAGCCGACATTGCGGCACGCGTTGACGCCCGCGCTGACCGACTTGAGAATGGCATCCGCCGCACTGACGTACTGCCGGCCGAAAACCGCACCCGCCGAATCCGCACCGGTGTTGGCATCAAACGACCCGGCCAACACCGACACCGCCGCCGACAACCCGTCCCCGACCGCACTCACGGACGCCCCCGCACCCGACAACGCATAGGGATCGACGACTATCGGCGCCACCATCGCCTCACAGCGACGACCACATCTTCGTATTGGCTTCCGCGGCTTGCGTGTAGTTGTTATGCGCGCCGGTACCCGATCGGTGCAACATCGTCAGCGCCTGAGCCATCTGCTGTGCACCATGGGTCCACTTCTGATGCGCCGTCGCATGTGCGACGGCTGCCACCCCCTGCCAACTGACATGCAGGGTTTTCACCGCCGACTCGATCTCGTCCAACAACGCCCGCGACGACCTCTGAAATCTGCCCATCCGTTCCAAGGCATCGGTCAACGACGCCGGGTCAACCAAAAATGGTTCAGCCATAACCCAATTCCCCCAGACCGGCCGCCGATTCCTGCTCCCGCTGCGCATATGCATTGCCGGCGTCGCCGAGCAACCCGGCCATCGTCGACAACGCCGACTCCACCTCGCGCGCACCGGCCAACCACTGCCCCCACGCCTGCCCGTACGCCTGACCGGAGGCACCTTGCCAACCGGTCAGCATCCCCGACACAGTGGCATCCAGCGACTTCAACTCGCCCAACAGATGCCGCGCCGCCGCCGACAACGATTCATACGACCCTGCCACCACCGCGGGATCAACATTCAGCCTGTCGCCAGAAGTCACAAAAGAACGGTAGGTCTCATCGCGTGGGCAACACAATTCACCCGGGAATGACGCGTCGGTGTCAACTACGCCGGCTGGTCAGCGGAAGCGGACGTTCAACGTCGCCAGGCCGAAGATCTTCCGGCCACCGGACTTCGCGGCGACGATGACCACGCCGGTGCGGGTTGCCGGGTCCAGCGACTTGATCCGGCCGCTGTACTCGATGTCGGCACCCTCGATGGCCGACACGATCGCGGGCTGGGACAGCCGCACCGCATAGCGGGTTACCGCGCCGGGGTCGCCCGACCATGCGGAGACGAATCCGGCACCCAGACCCATGGTGAGCATTCCGTGCGCGATCACATCGGGCAGCCCAGCCAGTTTGGCGATGTCCTCGTCCCAGTGGATCGGGTTGGCGTCGCCGGCCACGCCGGCATAGTTCACCAGGTCGCCGCGCGACAGTCGGGCGTGGTGTACGGCCAGCTCGTCGCCCACCTTCACGTCGTCGAAGGACGGCGTCCCTGGCGTGCGGGTGGTTCCTCCGTCGGCGATCCGAACCTCGTCCGCGGGGCGCGTGGTCTTCTGGTAAGCCGCATCGGCCTCGCCGACGGCGAGGATGTTGAAGTCGTGCATCATCGCGTGCTGCACCGCCGACTTGATCGCCGGATCGATATCCTCGGCGGTGACGCCGACGACCGTGGTGTGCAAGGTGTGCACCTGCTCGCCGGCGGTATCGGTGAAGGTGTTGGTCACCGTGATCAGCTCTCGGCCGGCGATCCTGCGCACCGACGTCAGCTCGACGTCGATCTCCAGTTCGTCGCCGACCACGATCGGGCGGTGCTGCTCGAAGACCTCCTCGGTCTGCACGTAGGTGTCGTAGCCGACGACCACCGTTTCGAACATCCGGCGATTGCATGCCATGGCCGGGGTCGACGTGAACGTCAGCGGGGCCACCAAACCCGAATAGCCCAGTTTCGCGGCGGCGGCGACATCCCAGTGCGCGGGGTGATAGTCCTGCACGGCGCGGGCGTACTCGCGTATCTTTTCGCGGCCGACGACGTATGTGTCGTCCGCCTGGTAGTAGTGGCCGACCCGCGACTCGATCGCCGACATTTCTGCTGCTGTGGTCATGAATTACCCAACATTTCTATCGGCTTGTTCGCTGAGCTCCCAATGCACACTAACTGCCGGATCGGGCTGCGGTGCTTGCAGTACCGCTGAGCGTCAGTCCTCGTTGCGGCCCGTGAAGATTTCCTTGGCCTTTTCGACGGTGTGCCCCGCGATGTCCAGCGAATCCTGGACGATGTTCCCGACGCCTTCGGCGATGTTGCCCTTCGCGATCTCGATAGCATTGTCGACGATGTCCGAAGACATGTCGATGGCGTAGGTTGCGATGTCGCGGGCCGAATCGAGCGCATCCTTCGGATTGAAACCCATGGCGGCCGGCCTTTCGGAGAGAGTGCGATTGCAACGATGCTCCCCACAGTAATCGGTGGTCCACCGGCGCCGACCACCTGTTGCGCCCCTCGACCGCTGTTGACGGACCGGCGGCCGGTCCGTCAAGAATGCCGCCGTGTTCCACGATCTGACCGAGGACATGGCGGCAATCAACGAAGCCCGTGGGTACCAGGCCAACCCCGCCGAAACCTACGCAGCGTAAAGTACCTTCGCCGCGCTCGACCAGGAGTTCCACGAAACCGCCGCCTCGGCGACGTTGTCTGCTGCTGCCGGCGGCCGCGGTACACCGGCCAGATCCGTCGGCCCGTTCTCTCCGGGAGGAAGCCTGATGACGAAGTACGTGTTCGATTTCACCGAGGGTGATAAGGATCAGAAGGACCTGCTGGGCGGCAAGGGGGCAAACCTGGCGGAGATGACGAAACTGGGATTGCCGGTACCGCCCGGATTCACCATTTCGACGTTGGCGTGCAGGGAGTTTCTGGCTCAGGGCAGCGCGCCGGCCAATCTGCGGGTGCAAGTCACCATGGCGTTGCGGCACTTGGAGGACACCGTCAGTCGGCGGTTGGGTGATCGCCATGATCCGCTTCTGGTCAGCGTTCGTTCCGGCGCCGCGTCTTCGATGCCGGGCATGATGGAAACGGTCCTCAACATCGGGCTCAACGACGCCAGTGTGAAAGGGCTGGCCGAGGAGTCCGGTGACGAACGCTTTGCCTGGGATTCCTATCGGCGCCTGGTGCAGATGTTCGGCAAGACGGTCTTGGAAATGAGTGGCGAGGTGTTCTCCGATGCCCTCGACCAGGCGAAGTCGACCAAGGGAGTGTCCAGCGACGTCGACCTCGATGTCGACGACCTGAAAGCGCTGGTCGCCACGTTCAAGGACGCTGTCCGTGAGCACTCGGGACAGGACTTCCCGCAGCATCCCCGCGAACAATTGGATATGGCGATAAACGCCGTCTTCAATTCATGGAATACAGAACGGGCACGGCTGTACCGGCGCCGGGAGCGGATTCCCCAGCACCTGGGCACCGCCGTCAACATCTGCACCATGGTGTTCGGCAACCTGGGTGAATCCAGCGGTACCGGCGTTGCGTTCACCCGTGATCCCGCGTCCGGCCGCCTCGGTGCGTACGGGGATTACCTGTCGAATGCGCAGGGCGAAGATGTCGTTGCCGGCATCCGCAACACCTCGTCGTTGGACGACCTTCAGGTGCTGGACCCGATGTCGCACAGCGAACTCATGAAGGTGATGCGCCGACTCGAAACGCACTACCGGGATCTGTGCGATATCGAGTTCACGATCGAGCGCGGCAAGTTGTGGATGCTGCAGACCCGGGTCGGCAAGCGCACCGCCGCGGCGGCGTTCCGAATCGCTGCGCAGTTGGTCGACGAGGGAATGATCACGATGGACGAGGCGCTGACCCGGGTGTCCGGCTCGCAGCTTGCTCTGCTGATGTTCCCGCAGTTCGACCGGTCGGCACCGCGCAACCTGCTGACAACCGGTATGGCCGCCTCACCGGGCGCGGCGCTGGGTCGCGCGGTTTTCGATTCGGCCACCGCAAAAGCCTGGAGCCAACGCGGCGAGCAGGTCGTCCTGATCCGCAAGGAGACCAACCCGGATGACTTGGAGGGCATGATCGCCGCAGCCGGGATCCTGACGGCCCGTGGGGGGAAGACCTCGCACGCCGCAGTGGTCGCCCGCGGGATGGGCAAGACCTGCGTATGTGGTGCCGAGGCGTTGGATGTCGATGCCGCGGCCCGCACGGCGCGGGTGGGCAAAGTTCTCATCACCGAAGGTGACGAGATAAGTATCGATGGGTCAACGGGCGAGATCTTCCTCGGAGGTGTGCGCGTCGTGCCGTCACCGGTGGAGAATTACATCGAGTCCGGTCTGGCGGCGGCGCTGGACGGCGCTGATGACGAGACGACCGCGCTGGTCGAGGCGGTAGACCGGCTGTTGTCTCATGCCGACGCTCGCCGGCGCCTGGCCGTCAGGGCGAACGCGGACACAGCCGAAGATGCGATGCGCGCGAGATCCTTCGGCGCCCAGGGCATCGGCCTGTGCCGTACCGAGCACATGTTCCTCGGGGACCGCCGGGTGCTGATCGAGCGTGTCATCCTGGCCGGCACAGCCGAGGAACGCGACGAGGCGTTTGCTGCGTTATTGGCGTTGCAGCGCAAGGACTTCGCGGAGTTGCTCGACGTGATGGACGGCCTGCCGGTGAATATCCGGCTGCTGGACCCGCCGCTGCATGAGTTCCTGCCCGATCGAACCGAGCTGGCGGTCCGGGTGGCCGTTGCGGAGGCGAGGGGTGAGAGCGGCCCGAATGTGGACTCCGACCGCAGGATTCTGGCCGCAGTCGAGAAGTTGCATGAGTCCAACCCGATGTTGGGTTTGCGTGGTGTGCGCCTCGGACTTGTGACGCCGGGCCTGTTCGCGTTGCAGGTCCGCGCGATCGTCGAGGCTGCCAGCGATCAGATCGCGGCGGGCAAGAATCCGAAGGTCGAGATCATGGTCCCGTTGGTCGGTTCGGTGATGGAATTGCATCTCGTCCGCGATGAAGCCCTGCAGATCCTCGCCGACGTCGCCGCCGAAAAACGGATCACATTGCATATCCCGATCGGCACCATGATCGAGCTGCCGCGCGCCGCGCTGACCGCCCACCGTATTGCCGAAGTCGCCGACTTCTTCTCATTCGGAACCAATGACCTGACCCAGACGACGTGGGGGTTCTCTCGCGACGACGTCGAATCCTCGCTGTTCGCCACCTATCTGGACAAGGGCGTCTTCACGATCTCGCCGTTCGAGACCATAGACGGCGACGGTGTCGGGCGGCTGGTGGAGATCGCGGCCGCGGAAGGACGCAGGACCAAATCGGGGCTGAAGTTGGGGGTCTGCGGAGAACATGGCGGTGACCCCGAATCCATCCACTTCTTCCACAAGACGGGCCTAGACTACGTGTCCTGTTCCCCTTTCCGGCTTCCGGTCGCCCGCCTCGAGGCGGGACGGGCCGCCCTTGCCTGACTGGGCAGCACAGCGCGCCAATCCTGTTGTCAGTTACCAAACTCTTCGGCCGGCCATCGGCCGACCAACCGCCCCGAGGACATACAGCGCGACCCCTACCAGCAGCAAGATGACTCCCACTTCTGCGGCATTGGTGTTCGGATTACCCAGCACGCGCCCGCGGAAACCAGGTCGCGGCAATCCAGCGCACGAACTCGCCTCCAACTCGCCTCTTCGGTGAACGATGTCAGCCGTTTGACGCCAGTCGGTGTGAACAAGCTTCGGCAACGGGAGACGTCTCCGTATCGTGATGGCCGTGAAGGGAAGTCAGTCAGATCACCCGACCGGCCACCCGGATGGCGTCAACCGCCGCCGGTGGCTGCAATGGACGTCGAGCATGGGTCTGGGACTCGCCCTGGGGGCGTGCTCAACCAAGCCGCCCGTAACCGCGACGCCGCCGCCAGAGGCCGCGACGAGCCCGAGCCGACCTGCTACGCCCGATCTGGCCGCAGACGGTCAGGCGGGCTCCAGTATCGCCGCAAGCACATCGCGCAACCCCACCGCCGTGGTTGTACCGGCGTCGGTCACCGGCTCGGCGGCGCTGTTGTGCAGGGACGCGTGGGGTGCCAGTCCCGCGCGTCCCGGCGGCCGACGGCACACCATCACCCGGATGACTGTTCACCACTCGGCTGTGGTGCTCGGCGATAACCGCAAC
The DNA here is from genome assembly GCA_963846905.1 of uncultured Actinomycetota bacterium. GTDB lineage: Bacteria > Actinomycetota > Actinomycetes > Mycobacteriales > Mycobacteriaceae > Mycobacterium. The sequence continues at coordinate 7,391 of CAWJYB010000025.1, read as the reverse complement.
GCTCCGGCTCGACTTCGCCAGCACCAGCACTACCACCAGGTCGACCGCGGCTGGATCGACATCGCCTACCACGTCGGTGTCGATCGCAACGGCAACATCTACGAGTTGCGCACACCTGAACTCGTAGGCGATACCGCGACAAATTACGACCCGGCCGGCCACTTCCTCGTGCTGTGTGAGGGCGACTTCGACAAGGAACCCATTTCCGAGGCCCAACTGAACAGCGCTGCGCTGGTGTTCGCCTGGGCCGCCCAGACGTTTCACATCGCGAGCGACACGATCGCAGGGCACCGGGACTTCGCCGCAACGTCGTGCCCGGGGGCCAACCTCTATGCGCATGTCTCTTCGGGCGACCTCAATCGCCGTATCGAGGACTTTCTGGCAGCTGGGACTGTGGATCTGCGACCGGTCTGTGGACCGGAGGCGGCGACGCTGGTAGAGGACATCGAAGCCGGACGCTGACACGACACCGGCGGTGACTCATCCACGCTATGAAGGTGGGGATACCCTTGTCAGTCGTGACGCGAGATGTTTCACGACGCGAAGTCCTCAAGTACGCCTTGCCGGCTCTCGCCCCGGCATTCGTCGGCCCCGCCGCCTTGGTCACGGCGTTCGGCCCGCAGACGGCCGCCGCCGACGACAACATGAGGCTCATCGACTTCGCCGAGCGGCTGGTTGCGCCAGAGCAGATAAAGTCGGCGGGCTTTGACGGGGCGCTGGTCTACGTGTCCGAGTTACGGCCCGGCGCCACTTTCGATTTCAAGCCCGTGACCCGTGAATACGCCGCGGCGCTGGGCGCCGCGGGTCTCCATGTCGTCAGCTGCTATCAGTTCGGCAAGCCCGGATGGCCTACGCCGTCGGACTTCACCCGCGGATATGACGGCGGCGTGGCAGACGCCCAGACAGCCATGCGACTGCACACCGCTGCCGGCGGGCCGGATTCGGCGCCGATATTCTTCAGTGTCGACGAGGACATCGACTCCGGCGCGTGGAAAGACCTGGCAGTCCAGTGGTTTCGTGGAATCAATTCCGTCCTGGGCGTCGACCGCACCGGTATCTACGGCCACAACCGAGCGTGCGGGTGGGCGATTGGAGACGGCGTAATCGGGGCGTCGACGACGCCGGGCCATCGGTGGGCATGGCAGACAAAGGCGTGGTCGCGCGGTCAGCGTGAGCCGGCGGCCGTGCTCTTTCAGTCCGTGGTCGTCACCCCGTCCGACCCAGGTGTCGTCATCGACGGTGTCCATGTCGATGTCGACGACGTACTCGCGGCGGATTTCGGTCAGTGGGCCCTGGATCGATGATCATCGGTCCCGCTTCCGTGCGATGCAGGTGATCGGCAAGGAGTTGGGGACGACCACCGATCTTGGCAGCGACCAGCCAACTCACCAAATTGACAGTGCCGCCAATGACGTTGTTCGCCATCCGATGCTCATCAGCTTTACGAGTGGCAACATCGCCTGCGTGATCACTAGCATCAGGTGGCAAATTGCCCGCTCGCAGCGTGCGGTGCGAGATTGGTCGCCTCCGCCTCAGCCTGCCGATTGCCAGCCGGACTGCGGCCACGCCGTCCTGATCGGTGTCGGCAGGCCGGCTGAGTTCCTCTGCGCAGGAGACACCACGGATGGACCCCAGGGGCCGGACACTACGTGATCATCCTGGCGAACGTGATCCACCAGCGCGGCGGTCCACCGATTGCGGGGCTGAGCGGCGACGTGGCCACGGTGGCAGCCGGAGCGTTGCGTCTCTAAGCCACACCACCGCCCGAAGGTGACTTGCATTTTGGCGCTCCCTGGCGCCAAAATAGCGCCATGCCCAGTGTGCAGATCAAAGACGTCCCGGACGATACTCATCGCGTCCTACGGGAACGGGCGGCACGCGCGCACCAGTCACTGCAGGAGTACCTGCGGAGCAGGTTGATCGCGGAGGCTGCCCGACCCACAGTGGCGGAAGTGCTCGACCGCATCGACGGGCGCCGTGGGGGGCGAGTGTCGTTCGAGTCTGCCGTGCGTGATGTTCGACTCGACCGTGATCGTCCTTGACGCAAGCGTCCTGGCGGTCGCGCTCGGGGACGACGGCGAGGCGGGGTTGTACGCGCGTCGACGCTTGGTGGGCGAAGAGCTCGCAGGTCCCGAACTGATCGATCTGGAAGTGGCGTCGGTGTGGCGGCGTCATGTCGCCGCCAGGCTGATGCCGGCGCAGCGTGCGGCCAGCGCGCTCACCGATCTCGCCCAGATGCCACTGCATCGGGCATCGCATCAACCACTGCTGGAACGGATTTGGGAATTGCGGCACGTCCTCACAACCTACGATGCCGCATACGTTGCCTTGGCCGAGGCGCTCGACAGCGTCCTGGTCACCGCGGATGCGCGACTCGCGGGCGCATCGAGACTGCGCTGCACCGTCGAGGTCCTGGGTGCATCGGGGTAGCAGGCGCGATACTGTTCCTCTGCAATGCACTGTCATCGTGCTCCCGTGAGATTCCGCCACGCGAGGTGCCTCACTTTTACGTGAGGCACCTCGGATATGTTCCGGCCCGCGTTTCGCCGGTCACGCACATTCGCGTTGTTCGCCCTGCTGGCTAATGGGAACCGAACAGCGAGCCTTCGACCGATCATCCCTTGGAACCGTCGGGTACGGCTACGCCGCCTATGCGGTCTGCGGGGTGCGTCGACAGGGCGCCATTTCGTAGGCGCCGTCGTAGACCTTGACTCGTTCCCACACCCGTCGAACCGCGCGTCGCCGGGCACCGGCTTGGGGATCGCTGCGAGCGCCCAGTCCCGCTGAGCGGGCGCGGAGGTCGGCTTGCCCTGCAGCGCAACGGCATACGTGTGAAGTCGTTGATCTGGAAGCTGAAGAACCAGTCGACGATGCCGTCGTCGAGCCCGGTCAGGTTTGCCTGCTCGCTGAAGTCGGTGACGAGGTCAACCCGAACATTGGAAACGGACGTGAGACAAGTCGATGTGGACACCACTTGAGGCGCCGGGCGTCACCGCAGGTCAGCGCGCCGAGTGCGGACACCAAGATTTTGGTGCGGTCTTCGAACTATTCAGATCGGACGGCGATTCCGTCCGAGAGCGCGAAGGGGCGCAGATTTGGTGCATTCGCAGGCCATCGTGACAGACGACGATCCCAACTATCAGCATCCAAAGTGTTACGCCAATCTGCACGGCGGATGTTCCACGAAGATTTCCGGCGAGCACTACATTTCGCACTCGCTGATCAAGCTCTACACGTTCAACGATTCCTCCGTCAGGGTCAAGCACGATCATGGCTTCGGCGTCCAGCACGAAGTGCAGCCGAAGAATTTCGTAGTAAACGCTCTGTGCCGCAACCACAACACATTTGCTGGGTAAGGCCGACAAAGCCGCGTGTGACTTCGCGTCATTCGTGCGGGGTATCCCACTCAACTTTCTCGGCGGCGCTGGAGCATGGGGTAAGCGCGAAGAAATCACAATCTCGGGCGACGACCTGGAACGGTGGGCGCTCAAACTGCTAATGAATCATGCTGCTGGAAAGGCATTTTCAGCCAACGAAGGCCAGATCAGCAGTCCGATACCGCCGCAGGCGGTTGACTTTTTGCTCGGTCGCACGCCGCGGCCGTTCGGGATCGGCTTGTGCGTAGCGGGCGATCCGGCCAACACCGATCTTGGGTTCGACCCGTTCACGAAAGTCGAGCATTCCACCACCAATTTGGGGGCACACGGCCACTTCTGTGGCATCAAGACCAGACGCTCGGCGGCGGCTTGTCGCGTTGAACGGTGTCGGGTTTGGTCTCTCGCTGTTCCCGATCAATCGAGGCTACACCGAAGTCAACGGCGTCAAGAATCCGTTCCATAGCTCGCTGGAACGACCCGATTACATGGAATGGAATCTGGACGGGATCGGGAAGCGGGTAAACTTCACCTGGTCGAATCCGACCAAGCACAAATACATCCTCTACACGATGTCGATGGGTACCAAGACCTGAGGGCGTGGGCGGCTAGCGCTAGCGTTTGGTGCCGTGGCTTTGAACATCGCAGATCTATTCGAGCACGCGGTGGATGCGGTTTCCGACCGCACCGCGCTCATCGCCGGCGAGCGCAAGTTGACCTATGCCGAGTTGGAGCGCGAGGCCAATCAGGTTGCGCACCACTTCCGATCCTGCGGCGTCGGGAAGGGGGACCACGTCGGCATCCTGGCTCCCAACACCGCCGAACATTTGCTGATCATTTTGGCGCTGTTCAAGATTCGCGCGGTGCCGATCAACCTCAACTATCGCTACACGGCCGCCGAACTGGTTTATCTCGTCAACAACGCCGACCTCGTCGGAATGTGTTTTGATCCGTCGCTGGCGGCGCTGGTCGTCGATGCACTGCCGCACTGCCCGGTTCAGCGCCTGCTCCTGTCGATGGGCGAACAGCGGTCGGGAACCCCACAGGTGCCGGGCGCCACCACGTATGCCGACGTGTTGGCCACACACCACGGTGATCGTGACTTCGAACCGCGGTCTGCCGACGACATCTATGTCCTCTACACGGGCGGAACCACGGGGTACCCCAAAGGGGTGATGTGGCGCCACGAGGACATCTGGCGCACGCTGGGCGGTGGTACGAACTTCTTGACCGGTGAACTGCTCGACGAGTTCGACCAATCCCGCCAGGCAGCTGCCGGCAATCCCCTGGTGACCTTCGCCGTGAGCCCCCTCATGCACGGTGCCGCCGTGTGGGGCACCCTGATGCACCTGTTTGCCGGCCACACCGCGGTTTTGGTCACCAAGTTCGAGGCCGACGAGGTCTGGCGGCTGATCGACACCCACGGTGTGCAGACGTTGTTCATCACCGGTGATGCGATGGCGCGGCCGCTCGTCGAGACCTATGACGCGGGCGCATACCGGGGTACTTCGCTGATCGCGGTCGCCAGCAGTGCGGCGTTGTTCAGCCCGGCGGTGAAGGATCGTTGGATCAAGGCGTTCCCCAACGTCATGTTCACCGACTCGGTAGGCGCTTCCGAAGTCGGGTTCTCGGGCATGAACGTGTTGGAGCAGGGCAAGATTTCCGGCGACGGGCCGCTGATCGAGATGGCTGCCGAAACCATCGTGGTCGACGACGACCTCAACATTCTCGACCCCGCGGCCAACGTCGGACGCATCGCGCGCACCGCACGTGTCGGCCACATTCCGCTGGGCTATTACAAGGACGAAAAGAAGACTCGCGAAACGTTCTTCGAACGCGACGGAACCCGGTTCTCGGTGCCGGGAGACTATGTCCGTATCGAGGAGGGGCGGCGGTTGCGTCTGCTCGGCCGCGGCTCCAACTGCATCAACACCGGCGGCGAGAAAGTGTTCGCCGAGGAGGTGGAGCAGGCGCTGAAGTCGCACCCCGGCATCTACGACGCGATCGTCGTTGCGGTACCCGATGAACGTTGGGGCCAGCGTGTCGCCGCGGTGGTACAGGCGCGGTCCGCGGCGGCGGTGCCGTCGCTCGAATCAATCGGGGCCCATCTGCGCAGTCTCATCGCGGGTTACAAACTTCCCCGGTCGTACGCGTTCGTCAACACCATCCCGCGCCACATCACCGGGAAGGCGAACTATCCGAAGGCCCGCGAGATCATGCTGGCCAGCTTGGGCCAGTCCGGCGTTTAACCGTCGGCGCTGGGTCGGGGCTGCAACGTTGGAGCGGCGGCGGCAAGGAGTGCGTCTCGGTTGCCATCGAGGGGCGGATAGATCCGCGCGCAATTGATGGTTCGTTTGGTTGCTTTGGCTTCGGCCCCGATGGCGATGACCTGCCGATCCCAGCCTTCGGTGTAGACCGCACCCGCGGTTCCAAGGTCCAAAACTGTGACATACCAAGGGATTCGAAGGGGAAGCATGGGCTCGCCGAACAAATCGCTGACCACGTTGTAGCCGGCATAACGGCCCATCGGGCGCCCATGTTGACACGACAGCACCGAAATGTGTGTGTCATCCATCTGAGCGGCCGCCACATCCCCGGCGGCAAAGACCCCAGCCAGACCGGGCACACGAAGGTAGTCGTCGACTGCCACGCGGCCGAGACGGTCGCGCTCGACGCCGAGATCGGCGGTCAATGGATTGGCACGCATGCCGGCACACCACACCACCGTCGATGCGGCCAGCATTTCCCCTGTAGACAGTGTCACCCTGTCTTCGCCGACCGCTGCGACCCTGACCCCGAGCCGGGTGTGCACCCCGAGCTGTGTCAGGGCGCCTTCGATCACCGGCCGCGCCGACGTCCCCATATCGGATCCGACGTTGCGGTTGTGGTCGACGAGCATCACCTGCGGCGTCGTGTCGGGAAACAGCGCTGCCAGCCGTGCCGGCAATTCGCATGCCGTCTCGATTCCGGTCAGCCCGGCGCCGACCACGATCACGGTTGTCGCAGCTTGTGAGTGCGCTGCGCCGGCCAAGTGCTCCAGGTGCCGCTGCAACCGCACCGCGCCGTCGTAGGTATCGACATCGAAACCGAACTCCGCCAGGCCGGGAATGGGCGGCCTGACCAACTCGCTGCCCAGCGCAACCACGACACGGTCGTAGGTGCGGTCACCGAGGGAGGTGTGCACCGTGCGAGACCTCGGGTCGATCGCTGTTATCTCGGCGGCGAGGTGCTCTACTCCCACCGGATTGAGCACATCGCGCAGCGAAATGCGACATGATTTCAAGTCTGCTTCGTAGTTGCGGACCCGAATATCGTGGTAGGGCGGCGAACTGATGACCGTCACGTTCACTTCATGGGGCTCAACGCCGAGTTCCTCGATTCGGCGGGCGGCGCCCAGCGCGGCCCACAGACCGGCGAATCCTGAGCCGAGTACGACGACGTCGCTCACCGAGCTGAGCCTACGCGTCTGGTGTGGCAGGGTCTGTGAACTGGCCCACCATGCGTGGCTGACCCGTGGGGCTCTTGCCGCGGGCTGTTCGCTGTGTGTTCTGGCTCGGCGTGGACTTGGTGCTCAGCGGCCAATGGTCCCGTACCGCCGGGAACCTGGAACGGCTCTTGGCCTGCCTAGCGGTTCAACCCGGCGGGCAATGCGGCTGGCTCACGGTGTCGCAAAGGGCCATCTCCAGGTCCATAGCGATGATGTCGATCAGGTCCGCGACCGTCTGCTCGAACTCCACGGACTCGATCGCCGGCACGCCGGCACGCCGGCTGTAGCCCACCAGGTAGTCGTCGAGTTCGCGAATGGCCGCCAGCCTGGACTGGTAGTTGTAGGCCGGCCGGTCGCTGGTCGCGAACCGCGCCTCGAACCGGCGTCGGTGGTCATCGCGATCGGGCACGGTGAGTACGTACTGGAAGAACGGCCAGTCCCGTCCCCCGGCACGTCGACCAGTCCGGGCACGATGTGCACCCCGTTCAGGAGCAGCTGATGACCCTCCTTGATCGTTCGCCGGACCAGCC
>CAWJYB010000024.1:0-29971 GCA_963846905.1 uncultured Actinomycetota bacterium | reverse complement strand
TACTGGCCGGCGGCGCCGGGAGCGCGCACCACCATCGGCACGGCCGGAAAGTATGCCGCCATCTCCGAACGGGACCTGCGCAGTGCGGCGGTCCCGAATCCGCGCTTGCGGTGATCCGGATGTATCCAGATGCGGACGTTGACCTCGCCGTCGATCAGTTCGCCGAACACCATGCCGACCTTGCGTGCGCCCTCCACCGCGACGAACCAAACAGCCTCCTCGACAGCGAACCGCGACTTCGCCGCGGTGATCTCGTCGTCGAGACTGCCCGCAGGGGCCTTCGAGCCATCGCCCGCGGCATGGGTGTCCTCGGTCCGCGAAGCGAAGATGTCCCGATCTGATTCGCTGCGGAATGGTCGCAGCGTCACGCTGTCGCCGAGGCTTGCAAGACGTTCCTTGGCGGTGAAACTCAGTTGGGAGTTGAGGTCGTCGAGTTCCTTGGCGATCGCGCGTCTGGACTCCTTGGTCAACTGATCAAAGGAAAGCCCGATCACGGCCTCCGCGCAACGCGCTGATGTGGTGAGCATGTCGCGGATGGCCATCACGGCGTCAGCACGGTCTTCGGCCTCGACAATGGCGTCGAGCAGTTCATGACGGCGGTCGAGCGCGCTGAGCAGCGCGTCGGTGATTTCGCGGCGGGCGGCAGCGACATCTGGATCTGGCATACCGTGAAGCCTAGTTCAGCGGTGGCTGCTTAACGGGATGCGCTGCTGACGGGCACCACCACCGGATCGGTGTTGTAACCCTCCACGCGGACCCAATTGGCTTGGGCGTCTGACGCAGGCAACGTGGCGCGCAGGCTCACGGACTCACCCGGGAAGACCGTCACATAGTTGTCGCTGTACTGGATCGGCAGGATTTCGTCGCCGTCGTGGGTGGAGAGCACTTCGGCGCGACCGAAGAACGCGATCTGCCGCGTCTTGTTGGCGAGTCCGACGACGACGGTCCTGCCGCTGTCGGCAGTGCTGCGCTGCGCGGTGACGCGCAAGGGCACCCTCGGCATGGAGTTCAGCGGCGTCATGTCGGCCCAGCCGACCTGCATGAGCTGAAACGCCCTGTCGTTCCGGGGGTCGCCCACCTCATCCGGCTGCTGGGAATGCCAGTAGACGTTCTCGGCCACCACCGCTCCGGACGAGTCCGCCAGTTCGCAGCGTACGAAGAACACTCGGGAGTCGGGGGCCTCGCGCGGCAACGTCATCGCATCGAATTTGGCGTTGGCGGCGACGGTGATGCCTCGCGTGGTCCGGTCGTCGCGCAGGTTGCCGTTCAGGTCGTATACGCGCACCCGCGCGCGTAGGTCATGCTGGTCGTCGGCGGTCTGGTTGACGACGGTGACCTGTGCCCGGCTGCGGTCGCCGGTGGCGTACGAGTCGAAGACGACCGACAGTGGTTGCAGACCCTTCTTGGCGCCGTAATAGGCGCCACCGGGCCGCAGGTAGTAGTCGAACAGGTTGCCGAAGAACGACGGCCAGTGATTGTTGAGCATCCAGTAGATGGTCATCTTGTGGCTGTCCCAGCCGCCGGCGGCGAAGGCCTCGAATTGGGCCCGCGTCGATTCGTAGTGCGCCAGTTGGGCTTTGCGTGCGAACTCCTGCGCGCTGCGCGATGGTCCATAGCGTCGAGTGACCGCAGTGCGGGTCGAGTCGAGTCGTTGGTTGTTGTTGTCCGATCCGGCATGGAAATACCACGTGTCGTTGATCGGCCACAGCCTGTCGGCGGGTATGAACTGCCTCAGACTGGCGAACGGTGGGATGTGTTCGTTGTCGCCCTGTTCGGCGGATGCTCCACGGGATGCCGGATAGCGGCCGGAGAACCAATAGTTGGGCGGCCGCCACGTGTAAGGGCCGCCCATCTGGATGCCGTCCCACAGCGGCTCGCCGTTGTCGCCGAGGTTGACCGATGAGACGGTGTCAACCGTTGCGTTCTGCCAGTGCGCCTCGGACAGAATGCCGTGGTAGTGATCGAGCACCTCGGCGGGCGGGCGCCCATCGCTGCCGTTGGCCCAGATGAACGCCGACGCATGCGGCCGCAGTGCGTCAATCTGCGATCGCAGGCTGTCCTGTGCCACGCGGTGATCTTCGCCGTCCCATTGGGTCCATTTCTCCCACTGGTTGCAACACATCCAGCCGTACATCACCGGAATGCCGAGCTCGTCCGCGGCGTCAAGCAGATGGTCGCCCGGGAACTTGCCTTCCAGCCTGATCATGTTCAGGCCGAGGTCGCGGACGTACCCCAGGATAGCCGTCTCGCGGTCCGGATCGTATTTGAACAGCAGGTCGGGGGTATAGGTGGCGCCGCGCACCAGGAAGTCACGGCCGTTGACCTTCAGGTAGAAACTGCCGCCCCGGCCCATTTCCGGATAGCTCTCGTCGGTGTCGCGGAACTGTTGGACGCTGCGGACCCCGAATCGCTGGCGCGCCGAGTCGACGATGCGGTCGTACTGGCGGAACTCGAGGGTGAGGTCGTACAGGTCTGGGCGGCCCAGCGTGTACGGCCACCACAGGTCAGGATGGGGCACAGTGAGCGCTTGAAACACTTCGGGCCCGAAGCGCACTTCACGGTCCTCGCCGGGGCGCAGGGTCAGGGTTTGTTCGACTTCGACGTCGGGTTTGCCCGCCCGGGAAATCGTCGCCCGCATGACGCCGCGAACCGTTCGCGCCGAATTGTTGCGGGCATCGGCGTAGATCGTCAGCCGCGCGGAATCTGTTCTGGGCAAAGGAAGTTCGGTTGTCACCGTGGCCGGTCCGAGGGTAACGCTGCCGGACAGCTCGAGATAAACCGGCTTCCAGATTCCGGCGTTTCGGTCAGCGACGAAGGCGGTGCCTGCGGTGACGGCTTTGCCGGCTCCGCGGTAGCCGATACCGCGCCAGTTGATCCAGTCCCACCAACTGTCGGCCAGTTCGACGCCGTCGACGTCCTGCAGCGCCCGCTCGGGTGTCACCCGGACCGCCAACGTGTTCGGCTCCCCCGCCCGGATGGCCTGGGTCACATTCAGGTCGTGCGAGCTGTACATGCCGACGATCCGATTGTTGTCCGCGACCAACTGGCCGTTCAGCCAGATCTCTGCGCGATAGTTGATTCCCGGAAACCGCAGCCGGTACGTCGAATGTCCGGCCGGAGCGGTGAAGGTCGTCCGGTACCACCAGTCCTGCATGTACAGATCCGCTGGCACCGCGTCGCGCAGATTCGTGCCGACGTACAAGTCGGGGTAGACCCTGTCGTCCTGCAAGGCCTGCAGCACGGTGGCGGGCATTCGCCGCACGGTGTGCCAGCCCGAGTCGTCGTAACCGGCCGACGAGACCGCCGTGCCGGAGACCCGGCCGGATATGTCGCGTTCGGAAGCCAACTTCCAGCCCTGCGACAGTTCGACCGTCGCCGGCGCCGGCTCCGCCCGGGCGAAAGAGGCGAGGTCACCCGCGGTGAGCTGCAGCATGGCCACGAGCAGCGCGACAAGCAACAATGAGGTCAATCCCCGGCGCGGCACCCCGATACATTACGAGATCTGGCGCCCCCGATCAGCCCGGCGGGCGGCCGTACTAAACTAGAACACGTTTCATTTTCTTACTACCTCCGCGCCAAGGAGCAATATGCACACCGCCATTTGCGATCAGTTGGGAATCGAGTTCCCAATCTTCGCTTTCACCCATTGCCGCGATGTGGTCGTCGCGGTCAGCAGAGCAGGCGGCTACGGCGTCCTCGGTGCCGTCGGCTTCACCCCCGAGCAGCTCGAGATCGAGTTGAACTGGATCGACGAGCACATCGGCGATCATCCCTACGGCGTCGACATCGTGATTCCCAGCAAGTACGAGGGCATGGACTCCAACATGTCGGCCGAGGAACTGACCAAGACGCTGCAGTCCCTGGTGCCGCAGGAGCACCTCGACTTCGGCCGCAAGATCCTCGCCGACCACGGCGTCCCCGTGGACGAACTCGACGCGAACGCGCTGCAACTGCTTGGGTGGACCGAGGCCACCGCAACGCCGCAGGTCGAGGTGGCGCTGCGGCACCCGAAAATGACCATGATCGCCAACGCGCTGGGCACCCCCCCGGCCGAGATGATCGCTCACATTCACCAAGAGGGCCGGGTGGTCGCGGCGCTGTGCGGGTCGCCGTACCAGGCCCGCAAGCACGCCGACGCCGGGGTGGACATCATCATCGCGCAGGGCGGGGAGGCCGGCGGTCACTGCGGTGACATCGGCTCGATCGTGCTCTGGCCGCAGGTCGTGAAGGAAGTCGCTCCGGTGGCCGTTCTGGCTGCCGGCGGTATCGGCAGCGGCCAGCAGATCGCCGCGGCGCTCGCGCTCGGCGCGCAGGGCGCCTGGACCGGCTCGCAGTGGCTGATGGTCGAGGAAGCGGAGAATACGCCGGTCCAGCAGGCCGCCTACGCCAAGGCGACCAGTCGCGACACCGTCCGCAGCCGCTCGTTTACCGGCAAGCCCGCCCGCATGCTGCGCAACGACTGGACCGAAGCCTGGGAGAAGCCGGAAAACCCCAAGCCGTTGGGCATGCCTCTGCAGTACATGGTCTCGGGCATGGCCGTCGCCGCAACGAGCCGCTATCCCGACGAGTCCGTCGAAGTGGCCTTCAACCCGGTTGGCCAGGTGGTGGGTCAGTTCACCAAGGTGGAGAAGACTTCGGCAGTCATCGAGCGTTGGGTGCAGGAGTACCTCGAAGCGACCTCGACCCTCAACGAGCTCAACGAGGCCGCAGGAGCCTGATTCCGGGATCGGCTCGAACATCTCGGAAGCGAAACGCGGCCCGGATGACGGCGATCTGCTGATCAGGGTGGTTTCCTTGGGGGCATGCTGCGTATCCGACATCTCCTGGCACTGAGCGGCGGGGTGGCCCTGGTCAGCATCGTCATGGCATTCGTGATCGTCACGAACCGCCAGGGCGCCGACTACGGGCTCCCGCCGGCTCAGGCCGCACCGGTCACCACTGCGGCGACCACCACTGCGACGAGTGCGGCGACCGGTACAACGACGAGCTCAACCGCAACCCCGACGGCGGCTACCACAACGGCGGTAACGACCGCGCCGAGCGGCACCACCACATCCGACGGCCGCGGATATGTGAACTCGCCGGCGCGGTGCCCCGAAGGCCAGACCGCCACCGCGTTTGGCCGCACCAAACGTTCTCAGGTGGTGATCTGCGCCAGCGGGGATGGCTCCTTTGAGTACCGTGGCGTGCGATTGAGCGACGATGCCACGTTGCAGACCGCTGCTGAGGCGAGCGGGGACGGATTCGTTGCCCGGCCAGACGGGGCGACGTATACGGTCTCGCCTACCACTTTGGAGGTGGTCTCGGGCGGGAAGGTGATCTACCGCGACACCTGGATCGACTATCACAGTTCGACCCGGTCAACTGAACGCGGAGAAACGCCGACTGCGTCCCCCACCACGCCGACCACAAGCACCACGGCGACCACAAGCACCTCGGCGACGACCACCACCGGGCCGACCCGATCGGACGGGTGACTACCCCGGGGGCGCGGCCGGTGGCCCCGGAATAATCACGCCCGGCGGTTCCGCAGCGTTGATGGCTGGCGGAGCGTTGATGGCTGGTGGCTCTTCGGGATTTGCCAAGGGCGGGGCCAGCGGTGCCTGCGGATTCATCGACACACCGGCCGGAGGTTTGGCGTTCGCGTTCATCGGACGCTGTGTCAGCAGCAGTACCGCATCGCTCCCGCTGATCTCCTGGGTGTGGTAAGCGTTCCAGAGTTCTCGCAGGTAGGACAGCCGGGGGCCGTCGACGTCGGGCACGTCGGTGGTACCCGGTGGTAGGTTCTGCGGACTGGACAGATGCGGGACCTCGGCATGGGATGCCGCCGTCACGGGGTCGGACGCCGTGCCCGCCGCCGGAACGTCCGTGTTGGGTGCGGGTACCGGGTCGGACGCCATGACGTGTGCCGGAACGTCCGGATTGGGCGGTGGCAGCGGCTTGTCAGGCTCGGCCATTGCAGCCGGCGCCAACAGCAACGCTCCCGTTGCGCCCAGCGCCGCCAAGACCGTCGTCCGGGCAGTGGTCAATCGCGCCATATCTTCTCCTTCCCCGAAGCCAGGATATCTGTTACAGACGACCGGCTGGTTCCCGACCCTCAGCCTAATGGCGGTGCTGCCGATATTTAAAGTTCCGAATGCGCTGGAACGGAAGTCGAGTCCAAGTATCGCTGCTTACGCTGCTGGCGAACAGCCGGATCGGTTTGCTGCTCAGCCGGCTGCACAGCGTCGCGCGCCGCAAACTTCCGTCCGGGATTGGCGGAGGCGTCCGCGGGCAAGCCCGGTGAGATCGACGTTGGGCAGGCAGTCACCCGAGCGTTTGCTGCGCCACGTCGATTTCGGTGGCATGCTGTCGGTCAGCAGCAACGGCCGCGGCCGTGAAACCGCCACGGCGCACAACGGCCGCTGCTCCTACCGCGTGGTGGCGGCTTCTGGTCGCGTTTTGGTGAACCCGGCCCGGCTCGCCGGTCGTCGGTGTACCAATTGCTCGTGGAGGTCTGGAAAATGACATGCCGCGACCCGAACCCGCATCTCGGCTTCGGCGGGAACGGTGCGCACTACTGCATCGGCGCCAACCTGGCCCGGATGACCATCGAGCTGATGTTCAACGCGATCGCCGACAACATGCCCGACCTCACCTCCCTGGCACGCCCAGAGCGGTTACGCTCCGGCTGGCTCAACGGCATCAAGCACTGGCAAGTCGACTACGGGCAGCGCTGACGCCGTCGAAATGACAGGGACGCAAAACAGGGGCCCATGACGGGAACCTGGCCGTGGCGTTGGGCCCTCAATAGCCGGGCGAGAGCCTTCGCAGTCCCGGGATCTTGCCGAGGATCCGGTCGCGCAGCCGCGGTTGCTGGACGGGTGTACGGGGAATGACGATGGGTGCCGTCACGACTGGCGGCGGGACCGGAGGTGCCTCGACGGGCACCTGCTCGGGGGGGCGCCGGTATGGCATGGTGGGCGGCTGGTATGGCACCTGGGAGGGCTGGTAGGCCGCCTGGGGTTGCTCCTGAGGCGTCGGCGCCACCGTTCGGAAGGTCGGCGCGATTATTGTTCGCGCTTCGTCGACGCGCGCACTGGGAGGAAGGAGTTCCTGAGCCCGCTGCTCCGCCGCGGGAGACGGCACCGCCGCGGGAGGCACCGCGCCATCCGGCTGCCCCGGCACTGCGGACATTTCGGCGGACCTGCGGTCAGGGGCGGGTGACTGCAGTTCGCTATGCGTGGTGGCAACAGCGAGGCTGTCCCGCGCCGGCAACAGATGGGGACCGGCCGCCAGCGCCAGCGCCGTGACCAGGCTGACCGCGCCTGCGGCAAGCATCGTCGCCGGGCCCGCGATCGACCCGCGGCGTGCCGGGGCAGCAGGATATGTCATAGGTTCGATACCCGGCCCGTCGGTCGAGGCCAGCGCAGCACCGCGGGCGAGCGCCAGTTCTGCCTCGGGAGGAACCGTCACAGGCAAGCCGAGCCGTTGCTGCATCAGTGTCGCGACAACGTCGAGACCACTGACCGCGCCGACGACGAAGAGTCTCTCGGCAGTCCAATCGCCGTCGTCGAAGATCGAACCCGCCCAAGCGAGCAGTGCGGCGGTGTCCATGGCCGGACTGACAAGCGTCTTGGTCTCGCCGTCGGAAATGTCCACCAGCGAAAGGACGATCGTGTCTGGTTCGACCACGCACACCGCGGTGCGTCGGTGACCCTTCACCCGGCCGAGGCCGCGGGCAAACGCCTCGGCGGCATGGGGCAGCTGGACGGCAACGACGTTGCGGAACCCCACGTCCAGTAAAGAGTTGAGCACCAACGCGGCTTCCAGATCGACAGGGCCGCTCCAGGTGACCGCGATGGTTCGCAATCGGCCGTTGCCGGCCCTTTCCATGCGCAGCACCGACTGGGCGACCTGTTCGGAGGCCTGTGCTGCGGGAATGCCCGCAGAGAAGGCATCCAATCGGATGTGGTCGAGGGTGACACCGTAGGCGCTCCGCGCATCCATAAGTGTGGTCTGGACATGGGTGGCGGTCAGCGACAACCCCAGCACGGTCTCCACTCAATCACTCCCTTCGCGCCCGGGCAGCGCCGGAAACGTGTGGGAAGGGACCCGGGATAGCAATGATCTCGAACGACCCCGCCAGTCGCATCCCGCGACTCTTGAGATATCTTTCTCCACCGCATCGCGGTGAGTAGCGTGAACGCGAGAATCAGTGCGCTTTCGGCAGCCCAGCCACCAGGGGTGTGTCGACTCCGAGACGCCCGACGCCGCGGGCGCCGCCTGGGTTCCCGAGCGGGGCGTCGCGGCCGGGCAGGATTTCGCTGAAGAACGCGGCATTGTCGGCCAGGTGTTGTTGCTGGTCCTCGGGGAGATCGGTTTCGTAGTAGATGGCGTCGACCTTGCAGATGAACGCGCAGGCGGCACAGTCGACGCATTCGTCCGGATTGATGTAGAGGGAGCGACTGCCCTCATAGATGCAGTCCGCCGGGCAATCCTGCACGCACGACTTGTCCACCACGTCGACACATGCCGAACCGATCACATAGGTCATGGAGCCACGGTAAGCAACGCTGGCCGGCGGCAACTCCGGCGAAGGTCATCGGCCGCGGGGACTTCGGTCCCCGACCGCAAGCCGTCGCCGATATCGCCCGCACGACTGAACTCATGGCGGGTACTCCCCTCGCCGAGCCGACAACCGCTGCTCTCGTCGGAGGTTGCTCAGGCCGTATCCGAGCCGCCGCGCCCACGTCCCAACCCCGATGACCAGTGCCACCAGCAGCAGCACCCAAGGTATGCCCCCATGATCGTGCACCCACCCCGCCAGGGCGCCTTGAATGCGGGCGGCCGCGGAGATCACCGCATCGCGGGGGTCCGTCCCACCCACACCGAACAGTCGCAGTTCGTAACTGCCGTAGTAGGCGACATAGGCGCCGACCACACCCACCAGCGCACCGCCGATCCGGTTGATGGCGGGAATCCACCGGCGCATCCGGGCCGCCAACGCCGAGCTTGCGAACGCCGCGGCAACCGCGAGTGTGCCGACAATCAACGCGAAACCGCCGGCGTACGCGAGGTAGATCATCGTCGCGCCCGCAGCGGAACCGCTCCTCGCACCGGCGGCAGTGACCGCCAAAAACGGGCCGACGGTGCACGAGAGCGAGGCCACGGCATACGCCATCCCGTACCCGAACATAGACCCCAGACGTGCCGTCGGCGCCCACCGGTCGGGGGGAGTCATCGGCATGTAGAGCCGGTATCCGGCGCCCATCCACAATCCGATGGCCATCAGGGCCACGCCCACCACCACCGTCACGAGAGGGAGATAGCGTTGGACGGCGGTGGCCGACCGGAATGGTGAGCGCCCCGAAGGCCGCGAAAACCGTGAGGAACCCTGTCGTCATCGCCACCGTCGCGGCCACTGCCCGGGCCACGGTGAGCGGGTGACCCGGTCGGGTGTCGCCCACCACGAATGCGAGGTAAGCGGGCAGCAACGCGAACCCGCACGGGTTCAGTGCGGCGACAAGACCCGCTCCGAAAGCCAGCCCCAGCAGTTCCTCGCTCACCCTGCCCGCGCCTATCCGGTCAGCGCGGAAACCCGGCTGCCCAAATCTTGCTCCGACATCGCAGACGTCGGATTGTTCACAAAGCTCGTCACCTCGTCGGCCTTGACGAAAAGATAGGCGGGCTGCCAAGGGACGTTGAACCGGGCCCAGATCGACCCGTCTGCGTCGTTGAGGTTGATGAAGTTCAGGTTGTATTTCGAGACAAAGCCGCGCATCGCCTCGACATCCGAGCGCGCCGCAACTCCGATGAACGTGACCTGCGGGTTGGCGGCGGCGACGTGGCTGACGCCCGGTGCTTCCTGGTTGCAGAACGGGCACCAGGGCGCCCAGAACCAAAGAACGGCAGGCCGGCCGCGAAGCGTCGAACCATCGAACCGGCCGCCGCTCAGTGTGGTTCCGATGAAGTCGAGCCGGTCGTCCGCCCGGGCCCGCGGCGCAGCGATACCGGCATTGGTCAGCGCGCATGCCGCAAAGAGCGAGATCACCGCGATACATCTCCGCCGTGTCATGACTTCTTCCTCCATCCCGCAGGTATCGGAGTCGATGCGGATCACACTCAGATCACGTGCTGCGCCCGCGCATCGTTCATCAGCCCTGCCAACAAAATTTTAGAGTTAAAAAACGTGATTTGAGTAACACGTGGGTCAAATGAGGCGAAAGTAGCCTCATGAACTCCTTTCGGAAGCTCCTCGTCATGGCGGCGCTGACCGGCACCCTCGTTCTCTCGCTCATTGCGCTGAGCGGAATGTCGGGAATGTCGGTTGCCACGGCCCGCGCGGACAGCGTGAACTGGGACGCCATCGCGGAGTGCGAATCGGGGGGTAACTGGTCGATCAATACCGGCAATGGCTATTACGGCGGTCTGCAGTTCAGCCCGGCGACCTGGGCCACCAACGGTGGAATGGGAAATCCCGCCCACGCATCGCGGGAAGACCAGATCCGGGTGGCTGAGAATGTCCTGGCCAGCCAGGGGCTGAAAGCGTGGCCCAAGTGTGGTCGCCGGGCCACCACCACCTTCGCCGCGGCTCCGATGCCGGCTGGCGTCGGCGTGCCGTCCACCGGGGTATGGCGGCCGGGCCGGTATCTGGTCAACACCATCAACGAAATTCTGGCCTTGTTCCCGGTGCCCACCCGGTAGCTATCCGCGACTGGGCGCGTCGATAACGAATCGATGGCGGCTGCGCCCACAGTTGATAGCTTTGGCTTTGTGGTGATCGTTTCGACGGCGGACCTGGAACGAGTCAATGGGCAGCCGCCGCCTTTCGTCCCGCTCGATGACATCAACCTCAGCAGCTGGCGGTTCTGGTCCCGCGACGACGACCTGCGCGACGGGGCGTTCGCGACGTTGCGTCGCGAGTCGCCTATAACGTTCTTCGGAACCGCGGAGAATTTCGCGAGCGGTGCGGGCCATTGGGCGCTGACCCGCTACGACGACATCCATTTCGCGAGTCGTCATCCCGAGATCTTCAGTTCGAGCCCCAACATCACCCTGGGCGATCAGACTCCGGAGCTGTCTGAGTACTTCGGGTCGATGATCGTGCTGGACGATCCTCGCCACCAACGGTTGCGGTCGATCGTCAGCCGTGCGTTCACGCCGAAAGTGGTGGCACGCGTCGAAACGTCGGTACGGGCACGCGCTCGAGGCCTGATTGCCGAGATGGTGGCGCATCATGCCGACGGCCATGCCGACCTGGTCGCCGGACTCGCGGGCCCGCTTCCACTACAGGTCATCTGCGACATGATGGGCATCCCGGCGGAGGACTACGACAAGATCTTCGCCTGGACCAACATCATCCTCGGCTTCGGCGACCCCGACCTGACCACTGATTTCGACGAATTCACCAGGGCTGCAATTGAAATCGGAGCATACGCACACGAACTCGCCGAGCGGCGGCGCGCCCGTCCGCATGAGGACCTGACGACCAACCTGGTCGAGGCCGAGGTCGACGGCGAACGACTGACCTCGACCGAAGTGGCCACGTTCTTCATCCTGCTGGCGGTGGCCGGCAATGAGACCACGCGCAACGCCATCAGCCACGGCCTGTTGGCGCTCACCCGCCACCCCGACGAGCAGCGGATATGGTGGGCCGACTTCGATGCCGTGGCCCCGACCGCGGTGGAGGAGATCGTGCGCTGGGCATCCCCGGTCATTTACATGCGGCGCACACTCACCCGGGACTTCGAACTTTCCGGTGTGCCGATGGCGGAGGGCGACAAGGTCAGCATGTGGTACTGCTCGGCGAACCGGGACGAGGCCAAGTTCGCCGATCCCTGGCGGTTCGACGTGCGGCGCAACCCCAATCCGCAGGTCGGGTTCGGCGGCGGGGGCGTGCATTTCTGCCTTGGGGCGAACTTGGCCCGCCGAGAGATCAACGTGGCATTCGACGAATTACGCCGGCAGGTCCCCGATGTCAAGGTGACGGCCGAACCAGCTCGGCTGCACTCGGCGTTCATCCACGGGATCAAGCGCCTGCCCATCGGCTGGACTCCGCGGAGCTGAGCATGGGCGAGCGAACCGGTCTCGTGGTTCCCGGCCGGCCCGGCCTGGTCGGCCTCGAGCGTCGTAGGGTGGGCAAGGTGAGGGAACGGGTGCACTGGTTTGCGCTGCACGGCGTGGTTCGGGGCCTCGCGGCCGTGGGAGCGCGCCGTGGGGATCCGCAGGCCCGGCTACTCGCGGACCCTGCCGTGCGTGCGAACCCGATTGCCTTCTACGACGAACTGCGCAGCCGGTCTGCGGAAAAGCCCTTGTTGCGCACCCGGATCGGATTCTTGACGGTGGACCATGCGCTGGCCCACGAGTTGTTGCGCTCCGAGGACTTCCGTGTGATCGAGCTTGGTTCCAGCCTGCCGCCGGCGGTGCGTTGGTTGGAACGGCGCACCCATACCGACGGACTGCATCCGCTGCGGCCCCCTTCCCTGCTGGCCGTCGAGCCTCCGGACCACACCCGCTACCGCAAGTCGGTTTCCGCTGTCTTCACCCCAAGAGCCGTCGCGGCACTGCGGGATCGAGTTCAGCAGACCGCAGACTCGCTTCTGGACGCGCTGGGCGCCGAGACGGGTGTGGTGGATGTGGTGCAGCGCTACTGCGCTCAGCTGCCGGTCGCGGTCATCGGTGAAATCCTCGGTGTGCCCGAGCGGGACCGTGCGCAGGTGCTGGAGTTCGGTGAACGCGCGGCAGCCAGTCTGGACATCGGCCTGACCTGGCGGCAATATCGCGCTGTCCAGAGCGGGTTGTCGAGTTTCGACGCGTGGCTAACCGATCACCTGCGCAGGCTTCGAGAATCGCCTGGCCAGGACTTGCTGAGTGAGTTGATCAGGGCGACGTCGGACGAGGGCGGCGGTGTTCGGCTCGACGACGGGGAACTGAGGGCGACCGCGGGTCTGGTGTTGGCGGCGGGTTTCGAGACCACGGTCAACTTGCTGAGCAACGGCATCCGGCTGCTCCTGGACTCCCCCGACCAGCTCGAGGTGCTGCGCGACCGCCCGGGCGGCTGGCCCAATGCGGTGGAGGAGATCCTGCGCGTGGACTCCCCGGTTCAACTCACCGCCAGGACCGCCCGGGTAGACACCGCTATAGCGGGAACGCGCGTCCGGCGGGGCGAAACGGTGCTCATCTATCTTGCCGCCGCCAACCGGGACCCGGCCGTGTTCGACGATCCGCACCGCTTCGATGTCGAACGTGCCAATGCCGGCCGGCACCTCACCTTTTCGGGCGGCCGGCACTTCTGCTTGGGGGCCGCGCTGGCGCGTGCCGAAGGGGAGGTGGGCTTGCGGACCTTGTTCGAGAGGTTCCCCGATGCCCGGCTGCGCCGGTGAATGCCTGCGCAGGGACACGCGGCTACTGCGCGGCTGGTCGAGCCTCCCGCTGCGGTTGGGCACGGCACGCTCGCTGGCTCGCAGCCGGTAGTCAGGGCGTCAGCGGCCTTCCTCGGCTGCGCGTTCCACCGGGGCGGGAGTGGCGTCGTCGCGGCCGGTTTTCCGTACCTTCGGGTCGATGTGGTCGGCATGCTCCAGTCGCGCGTCGAGTTCGTCGCGGCCTTCGGCCGCAGCGTGCCGGTGAATCTCGGCCTGCTGTTGCAGTCTGGTGGCTTCGGCGACCTTGGCCTCCGCCTCTGCCTTGGCGGCGCGTGCCCTGGCTGCCGTTTCGTCGGCCAGCGCCGCTCGGCGATCGACCTGCACCGACTGTTGCTGGACCTCTCCACGAATTCGCACCGCCTCCCCGTGCAATCGGGACTTGCGGCGATTACGCAGCACCAGCATAAGCGCGCCCAACAACGCGATGAGGGCGACGACCACGAGGACGACCCAGCTGGTGGTGTTCATGGCGCCCCTTCGATCACTGGTGTCTGCGGGGTGCTCCACACCCGCATCGGGTCAGGTTTCCCGCATCCTACGTCGCCAAACGTCAGTGCTGTCCGAAAAGGACCGGTGGGAAGTACATCTCCTGCGTAACGGTGCAAACCAGATCGCCGTTTCGGTTCACGAGGAGACGCGGGTCGTCACGCTTGGCTAACCGACGTGGCCGGCCAACCAGTCCTTGACTCGCTGCCAGGCGTCGGCCGCCGCGGCCGGGTCGTACCGTTGCCCGGTGTCATTGAAGAAGGCATGGTCGGCGCCGGGTTCGACGACGAGGTCGTTGACCATCCCAGCGTTCGTCAAGGCGGTCTGGGCAGCGGGCCGGGTCGCGTTTACCCGCTCGTCGAGGGCGCCGTAAAAGCCCAGTACCGCAGCCTGCCGGGAGCCGGAGAAATCCGGATCGTCGGGTGCCGGCCCGTAGAACGGCACCGCCGCAGCGATGCGTGGCTCGCCGGCGTCCAGTAACCGCCAGGTCAGTCCCCCTCCGAAGCAGAACCCCATGACCGCCAGCTTGGCACCGGGCACCCGGCGGGAAACCTCGTCCAGACCCGAGCGCACATCGGCCAGCAGCAGCCCGGGGTCCACCTTGCCCAGAGCCGCGGTGGCCTCGGCGGGATCGGTGAACATCGACGTCCCGCCCTGCGCTGAGAGCAGGTCGATCGCGAGCGCGCAGTACCCCGCTCCGGCCAGGCGTCCCGCCACCGAGCGCACCCAGTCGTTGAGCCCCTTGTTCTCATGAATGACCAACACGCCGCCCCGCGGAGAGGCGGCCTGCGCCCACGCCCCTTGCAGTTCACCCGGGGGCCCGGCCCAGGTGATCGGGGCCGTCGGTACGGCGTCGGCCATTCCCGGTGGCGGCGAAACCGCGGATGTGGCGGCTGCTGTGGGCGTAGGGCTTGCCGCCGGAGACGTCGTTTCCGCGTTCTGTTGTGCGGGCGTGCGGTCCTTGCCGCACGCGGCGATCAACGCGGAGGCGGCCGTCGCCGACAGTCCCAGCAGGACGAGACGGCGCATTGCCTCGCGGCGGGACAACAGGCCGTCGGCGTGGTCGGTGGCGATTTCTTCGGCGATGTAACGCTGCAGACCGGTCACCTTCACGAGTATGCGCCCGTGCGATGCCAGACGGCCGCTTGCCGATCGAATCAGCTGGTAACCGGCGAATGAACACATTCACGAACTTGTCCACTGCGGTGTTTGACACCTCGAATTGGAACGGGTTCTACTGGGGTTCGTGACCTATGACACGATCATCCGCAACGGCCGTTGGTTCGACGGCACGGGGGCGCCCTCGGCGATCCGCAACATCGGTGTCCGCGACGGGCACATCGCCACGATCACACCACGCGACCTGGTTGAGACGGGCTGCCGGCAGGTGATCGACGCGTCCGGCAGGTGGGTGCTGCCCGGCATGATCGACATCCATACGCACTACGACGTGGAGGTGCTCGGCGGACCTGCCCTGGCCGAGTCGCTGCGGCATGGTGTCACCACCGTGATGCTCGGCTCGTGTTCGCTGTCCACTGTCCATGTCGGCGGAGTCGACGCGGGCGACCTGTTCGGCCGCGTCGAGGCGATTCCGCGCGAGCACGTCATCGCCGCGGTCGCTCAGAAGAAGACCTGGACCAGCTGCGCGGAGTATGTTGCGGCGCTGGAATCGCTGCCACTCGGGCCAAACCTCGCGGCATTCATCGGCCACTCCGACATGCGCGCAGCGACGATGGGCCTGGATCGCGCCACGCGCAAATCGGTGCGGCCCACCAGGTCCGAGCAGGCCCGGATGGAGCGGATGCTCGCCGAAGCCCTCGATGCCGGATTCGTCGGGATGTCCTCCCAGCAACTGCTTTTCGACAAACTCGACGGTGAGACCTGCCGGTCGCGAACTCTGCCTTCGACGTACGCCAAACCCCGCGAGCTGCGTCGGCTCAAGGCGATCCTGCGCCGGACGGGACGTGTTCTGCAGTCCGGCCCGGACATTCAGAATCCGCTCAACATTGTTTCGCAGCTCGCGCAGTCGGTGGGGTTGTTCCGCAGCAAGCTCAAGACGAGTCTGCTATCGGCTGCCGACACCAAGGCCAACCCCTACGCCATCAAGATCATGGGTCCCTCGGCCCGGGCCGTGCAGCGGCTGGGCGGGGATTTCCGGTGGCAGCACCTCCCGGTGCCGTTCGAGGTCTACGCCGACGGAATCGACCTGGTCGTGTTCGAGGAGTTCGGATCCGGCGCGGCGGCGCTGCACCTGCGCGACGAGGTGGAGCGCAACGAGCTGCTGCGCGACGAGGGATATCGGCGCCGGTTCCGCAAGGACTACGAGAAGAAGTACGGGACACGCGTGTGGCACCGCGACTTCTTCGACGCCGAGATCGTCGATTGCCCAGACGAGTCCGTGATCGGCAAGACGTTCGGGCAGGTCGGCCTGGACCGAGGCGGTCTGCATCCGGTGGACGCGTTCCTGGACCTCGTTCTCGAGCACGGCAGTGGGGTGCGCTGGCGAACCACGATCTCCAATCACCGTCCCGAGGTGCTCAAGCAGTTGGCCGTCGATCCGGGCATTCAGATGGGCTTCTCCGATGCGGGAGCCCATCTGCGCAACATGGCGTTCTACAACTGCGGTCTTCGGCTGCTGCGCCATGTTCGCGACGCCGAACAGGCGGGCCGGCCCTTTATCAGCGCCGAGTACGCGATACACCGGATGACCGGTGAACTCGCCGACTGGTATCAGATCGACGCCGGCCACCTGCGGGTCGGTGACCGCGCAGACCTGGTCATCATCGACCCGGAGCGGCTGGACGCGACCCTGGACACCTATGCCGAGGAAGCGGTCGAGCAGTACGGCGGGATGAAGCGGATGGTGAACCGCAACGACGACACAGTCAACGCCGTATTCGTCGCCGGCCGAGCTGTCTTCCTCGACGGGGCACCCACCGAGGCGCTGGGCCGGGAGCGGACCGGCAGCTTCCTGCGGGCCGGGCAGTCAGTCCCGGCACCGACGGCACAGGAGCTGGCCGATGTCCGTTGAGCCACAGACGCGCACCAGTGGAATCACTGAGGTCGTTCACGGCATGTGGCGGGCATTGTCCGACCGCAACTGGGACGCGGTGAAGACGCATCTCTCCGCGGACTGCATCTACCTGGACATGCCGGTCGGCCCGGCGGCCGCCGCCCGGGGGCCGGAGGACATCGTCAAGCGCCTGCGGGTCGGCCTGGAACCGCTGGCTCATTACGAGAACTTCGTCGGCCTGATGGTCGACAACGGCGCGGATGTCATGTATGAGCACCATGAGAAATGGCACTGGCCCACAGGAGAATCGGCGGTCCTGAAGTTCGTGACCGTCCACCGTGTCGAGGACGGCAAGATCACCTTGTGGAAGGACTACTGGGACATGTGTGCACTGACCAACCACGCGCCCCCGACCTGGCTGGCCGGCCTCGCCGAGGCCGACATGTCCTGGATGTTCGACGCAACCGGATTGGTCTGAGACCCGCCGCAGGCCGGCTCTGCCGAGTGCCGACGGGTGTTTGACCGTTACCCGCGACTCGGCAGAGTCACTTTGCAGGTTTGGCCGATGTCGAGGGTACGCAGCATGCGGCCCATGCCGACCCACATCGCGCAGGACAGCGCGAGGTCGGTGAGCAGCTCGTCGGAGAAGTGCTCAGCGCAGCGCGCCCAGAACTCCTCGTCGTCGCGCAGCTTGACGTGTTCGGTGGCAAATCGATGCGCGAATTCGGCCGCTGTGCGTTCCTGCTCGGTGAAGCCCGGCCAGGTGCGCCACTGGACGTGCATGCTCGTATAGTTCCTCGTCGACGCCGGCCGCCGGCCCGTCGGCATCGCGGGTGTTCACGCACACCGCGCATTCATTGTCGTGGGCGATGACGACCCGGGCGATCTCGCGTACCCGCATCGGTAGGCGGTTGCGGGTGTAGACCGCGTTGCTGAATGCGGCCATGGATCTCCCGAGTTCGGGTGAGGCGCGGATCCAGCCGGCTACGTCGTCGTCGGAAAACTCACCGATTCGGCTCACGAACGCGATGCTAGCTTCCGCCGCCGGGCGGGCGCGACACACACTGCGCCGCGTAGAGCTGTTCGCCCAGCTTGTTCATCAGTTCTAGCTGTGTCTCGAGGTAGTCGATATGGCTCTCCTCGTCCTTCATGATGTCCTCGAGCAGGTTCGCACTCGTGCTGTCCTGTTTTTCGCGGCACATCACGATCCCCGGCTTCAGCCTGTTGACCACCTCGTATTCGACCGCCAGGTCGGCTTCGAACTGCTCGCGGAGCGTCTGCCCGATGCGCAAGGAAAACAGGCGCTGGTAGTTGGGCAGGCCGTCGAGCAGCAGGATGCGATCGGTGATCATCTCGGCGTGCTGCATCTCTTCGAACGATTCCTTGCGGGTGTGTTCGGCGAGTTCGGTGAAGCCCCAGTTGTCCTGCATTTTCGAGTGCAGAAAGTATTGGTTTATCGCGGTCAATTCGCTGGTGAGTTGCTCGTTCAGCAACTTCAGAACGTCCGCATCGCCTTTCATGGAGATCTCCTCAGTCAATACTGGTCGGGAATGCACCAAATAGGTCTGACGTGGGCTGGGCGCCAGAGGTGCGCCTCTTCAATCTAGTTCACATCACGACGGAAGGCACGCCAAAACGCAACTAGTCGCCCTTCGCCGCAAACTACGCGACGTAGGCAAGGCTTGCTTTTTGATGGCTAGGCGCTCCTAAACATACCAGGGGAGGTTAGGTTAGACTGCGCTAATCGCGAGGTTCGCGCGAGTTCGTGAAGACGAGGAGGTGGGTCCGTGTTCGTCTGCTTGTGCACGGGCGCCACCAGTCAATGTGTCGCCGCCGCCGTCGCAAAGGGGGCATGTACTTCCAAGCAGGTGGCTCAGGCATGTGGCGCCGGCACCGACTGTGGCCGGTGCCGGCATACCGTTCGCACGATCATCGCCTCAGAACAGGCCAAGATCGAGACGGCGCCGGTGGCCAGCTGACTTTGGCCCGGCGCCAGGTCCAGCGGATCTACCGACCGCGGTCCAGCGGGGCCGAGCACCCGGCATTGGGTCTAGCGGTCCCCTGTTGAAGTCGGCGAGGGCGGCCGCATTCGCCGCGCCGCCCATCAATTCGACGAAGCAGGCATTTTCGCGGGTCCGGGCCGCCGCGATCTCCGGCAGCACCGGCGACGTCATCGTGCTTTTCACCGCCATGAGGCTTGTCAGCGGCCGGGACGCCAGCACCTCGGCGTGCCGGTGCGCGTCCGGCAACAGATCGTCCGCTTGGCACAACTTCCATACCAGTCCCATCCGATGGGCCTCTTCTGCGTTCACCCACTCCGACGACATCAGCAGCCAAGCGGCGTTCTGCCGGCCGATCAGTCGTGGCAGCAGATACGACGAGGCCGCCTCCGGCGCGACGCCCAGACTGGTGAACGGGCACTTCAACCGCGCCGTCGTCGCCATGAACGACAGATCGGCGAAGCCGAGAATCGTTGTTCCGATACCGATTCCGAGGCCGTTCACGGCGCAGATGAACGGTTTGGGAAATTCCGTCAGCGCGTCGATGAGGCCCATGAAGCCGTACTTGCCGGGAACGAAGCCCGGGTCGGTGATACGTGCCTGCATCTCGGCGAGATCGGTGCCGGCGCTGAACGCGCGTCCGGTTCCGGTGAGCAGCACCACCGACACGCCGGGGTCATCGGCGGCATCCCGCAACGCGATCGTGGTGGCGTCGTAGAGGGCCTCGTCGAAGGCGTTGAGCGCCTCGGGCCGGTTCAGGGTGAGGGTGCGTACCCGGTTCTCGTCGGCGATGATCAATGTCACGGCGGGCAAGTTTAGTTCGGGGATCAGACGAACGGTGACCGCAGTGGATACCGACTGGTCGGCACCGTGTCGATGTTTTCGTTCGCGCCGAACGAGGACGTGCTGGCGACCATCCGGGACAGCCGCCGGCCCAGGTCGTCGTCATCGGCCGCGCCGAAGAAGGCCGTCAGATCGGTGACGGCTTCGATCGGGAACGATTCCTCGACGATCGCATGCAACTGGGGTGCTCCGGGTGTCAGCGCGCGGACAACCTCGTTCTGGGTATAGCCGAACGTAGCCTGCGTTTCGATGGCAACCGGGGTGTGGTCGATGTGCCACCTGGTGCGCCATACCTGTGCGTCCATGTCGGGCGGACGGCGTAATAGGGCCACGTTGGCCAGGCCCGGTGTGCGAGACCCCGGTTGATCGGCTAGCGGCACGGGTACCGATTCGGTGACCAGGTAGGCCGAAACATCAAGGGCGCTGG
This sequence comes from uncultured Actinomycetota bacterium, assembly GCA_963846905.1. Classification (GTDB taxonomy): domain Bacteria; phylum Actinomycetota; class Actinomycetes; order Mycobacteriales; family Mycobacteriaceae; genus Mycobacterium. The sequence goes on along the minus strand of CAWJYB010000024.1, from coordinate 9,799 downwards.
CGCATTCGGCGCTCAGTACGGCGAGGGCCGCCCGCATCTGCTCACCGTAGTACTGGTTGGTCCACAGGATGACGACGGCTGCGACGGGCGGGTCCAGCGTGGTCAGTGTCATCAGCGAGGCGCGCACATCGGCGTCCCTGACATTGACGGTCAGCCCGGGCAATCCGTAGTCGAGGAGCCGAGCTGCCACGGGACCGCGCAGCCGGGCGCACCACTTGTCGTCTTCGGCCCCGCCGTCACCCGCCCGGCGCATGAGCACGATGACCTTCTCCATACCAATGAACTTACAAGCCAACGCCCCGATGCCGGTCATATCGGGAGTACGCTCCCACCTGGGAGGGGGTCACCAATGTGGTCGTCGAACTCGGTCGTGACGGTGCACTGGGGTTGATGCACAAGTCGAGTCGCGGTCCTGATGCGCCGGCGGATCACCCTCTCGCCGCAAGCGGTCCATTCAAATTGCCGAGTTCGAGGAGATCGCGATGAGCGTCGGCACCTGCCCGAGTGTTTTCGACGCCGGACTCCCGCCCGTGGCCGCTTGGTTGGGTGCCCAGCCCGACGAGGCGCACCAGATCATCGCCGAGGCACGCCGTCAGGCGCCGATCGCCATCGGTGTGCACGGTCCTGAAGTCATGGCCTACGGGCTGGCCCGAGCCGTCTTGCGGGATCCGCGGTTTCGCGTGCCCCGGGGGAGGCTGCTGGAGGCTCAGGGGATCACCAGCGGTCCGGTGTGGGACCGGGTCGTCGTGTCGATCGGCGGTCTCGACGGCGCTCCGCATGATCGATTGCGGCGGCTCGTCTCGAAGGCATTCACCCCCCGCGCAACCGCACGTCTGCGCGACAAGATCGTCGAAGTGATCGCCGGCCTGGTCGACGAGGTCGCCCCGAGCGGACGCGCGGATGTGGTCGCCGATATCGCACGTCACTATCCGATACCGGTCATTTGCGCATTGCTGGGTGTCCCGGAGCACGACTGGCAGCTGTTCTCCGAATGGGCAGACGATGTCTTCAAGGCGTTCCGGTGGAACGTCGTCGAGGACACGCCGGTCATTGTGCGCGCGTGGGACGCACTCGACGCCTACGTCGAGGACATGATCGAGCAACGGCGCCACCGCCTCACCGACGATCTGATCTCCGAGCTCATCCGCGCCGAAGACCAGGGCGATCGGCTCACCCACGGCGATGTGCTCCGGCTGGCCGGCGGGTTGTTGCTGGCAGGTACCGACACCACCCGCAACCAGCTGGCCGCCGCGGTTCAGGTGCTCTGTGAGCACCCCGGACAGTGGGCTCTGCTGGCCGAGAGACCCGCACTGATCCCCAACGCCGTCGAGGAGACCATCCGCCACTCCCCTGTCACCTTCAACATTCCCCGCACCGCCGCCGTGGATGTCGAACTCGGCGGAATCCTCATCCCCGCGGGCACGACTGTCCTGGCCAACACCGCCGCGGCCAACCGCGACCCCGCCGTCTACGACGATCCGGATCGCTTCGACATCACAAGGCAGGGCGTGCCACCCATTCTCAGCTTCGGTAGCGGCGCCCACTATTGCCTCGGGGCCAATCTCGCCCGACTCGAACTCACCGAGGCCCTCGGCGTCATGACACTGCGGATGGCGAACCCGCGCCGCACCGGCCCGGCACCGTGGAAGCCCTTGGTGGGGGTGGCCGGCCCCGCCACACTGCCAATCGAATTCGACAGCCGCCCCGTCGCGGCGAAGGCGACCGCCCACGCCCGTTGACACCGCCGCGACGGTCGGCGGTATCAACCGATGTCGATCTCCCGGTGCCCGATCAGGTCATGAATACCCCTGGGGCCAAGCCGTTCCCGGAATGCCTTGACCGTGTATCCCACTGCCGTGGCGTCGGTGCGGGCGCGCACGGTTGCTGAGCGCGGCATCCCGAAGAGGGGCCCGATCTCACCGAAATACTCGCCCGGACCGGCCGTGCTCACCAGTTCCTCTCCCCCGTCGGCGAGTTCGCGGACGATCTCGAACTCGCCGGCGGTGACGACGTAGATGAGGTCGCCCATGGTGTTCTGTTCGAGAGGACCGAATGCGCGTCCAGTGTCACGGTCTGGGGTGGCCGGTCCGTCGAGGCGACCTGCGGCGGGGCGGAAATAGGCGCACTCGAGACATCGATCTCGGCCGGGAGAAACTCAGTTGGTGTAGCAGTACGAGTCGCTGGATGCGTCGCCGCCCTGGAGTCGGGTCTGGTGTACCCGTCGTCCCCGGAAGTCGTTGCCGTGTGGGAAGAACCTGCCGTCGGGGACGAGGCCGCCAGCGGAGATGTCGGCGTCGAGCTTGGCCATCCATGCTCCGACACCGTCCGGGTAGAAGACCTCGTCCCACGCGGCGTAGAGCGAATTGGTGGCATATACCCGCCGTCCGTCGCGACTGACCTCCACCATCTGCGGGCCGCCGGCGAGTGGAAGGTCGGGAGCGGCGGGATGAGGCTCACGTCGCACTATGCCGCCGAGTCTGACCGAGGCCGTCTCCTGCGGCCGGAACGGGTCGCTGACATCGTATTGTTTGAGTTCTCCTGTACCCCAACAGGATACGTAGAGCCACCGGTCGTCGACCGACAAGTCGATGTCGGAGACGAGTGGCGGCACCGCGCCGAACGGTTTGAGGGCCGGCGGCAGGTCGTCAGTACTGGTGGGCTCGGCTGGGATGGTGATCACCTTGTCGACTGACCACTGATCACCGTCCCGGTGCCACAGCCACACCGACGCCGACAGGTCCTCGACGCTGATGGCCACGCCCACAAAGCCGAATGCCTTGGAAGGGTCATGGGCCGGGCGGAGTTCCAGAACCATCTGGTGCTCGTCGCCGAGATCGACACGCTGGGTCAGCTTGCGCTCGGACATGCTCCAGAAGTTCAGATGATGTCCGAACCTGCGCCCGACCAGGTCGGCGGGATCCAGACCGTTTTCGATCATGGACGGGGTTGCCCATTCAGATGTCATCACCGTGTCGTGACGCAAGTGCCACCACACGTCGTATGCGAGGTACTGCGCTCCCCGGTCTGCCTCCCAGGGGCCGATGACCTCGAACGTCTGATGGTCGATCAGCGCGACACCGCCGGGACCGTCGTCGCCGTTCGCGCCGCCTAGCGCGGACATGAAGATGCCGCCCGGTCCGCAGTGCACGGTGTGTGGGCGGGAATATCCGGCCTTGGCGGCAAGTTCGCTTGCCTCGATGGTGTGTGTCAACACCGGCTGGCGCGGGTCGGGCTTGGTGTCAAGCACGTAAGTGTTCGACGACCGAATGCCCGGGACAAGCAGATAGCGGCGCTCGAGCGGCTGGCCGTGATGGCCGGCGTGGCCTTCGTGACACAAGGCGCTCGAGCATGCGTTCCAGCCGAAGTGGTGCAGTTCGTTGCCTGCGGTCGGCAGATCGGCCCAGCCGACGACGGCGCCGTACGTCGAGGAATCCGGATCGCAGTCGACCACGGCGAGCGCATCGGCTTCCTGGCCCACCGGGTCGAAGGCGGCAACATAGGCCAATTGCTCGGGTGCGGCTGAGACGGCAGCTCCGGGGCTGCGGTAAAAGGTTGGGTCTGTCGCGGTCATGATCGTTCTCCTCTTTGTCCTCCTTCTGCCGCGATCATTCGCCGGATCATCTGGTATTTGGCCGGTCGACGTGACAGTCCGGGGACGCCCTTTCAATCCTTCGCCGTGAATGCGGCACTGTCCATACCTCAGCCTCAGGGGTCGCAAGCCGTTGTGGCTGCACTGGCAATGCGGGCCGAGGGTCGATGAGCGACTCAGCGACCGCGGCGGCGCAGCATTGTCACTGTGTTGTCGTCGGCGACCCTGTGGTCGTGCCGGCGATTGCGGTGATCGTTGTTAGTGGTCTCGCCGCTCCCATGCACCCACACATGGCCGGCGTTCTACTGGCGGCCTGTGGCGTGCACGTTGAGTCGGCATGGGACAAGAATGAATCGCCCCGAGTTTGATGCGCACCTTCTTCGGAGGGAAGGTTAAGGCGCATCATGCCGAAGAATTACGACGAAGCAATGAAGAGCAAGGCTGCCGTCTGGTCGTTGAGCATCGTGACGAGTACGACAGTGAGCATGCCTGCATCCGGGCGGCCGCCGCGCGGATCGGTGTCGGCCCGGAGACGCTGCGCAAGTTCACGCGGATCGGGCGGTGCTTTTCTGTAAATCGGTGGGCGACACGCACAAATGCGGGCAAACTGACACCGAACCCGGCAGAGGATGTGCCCGATCGCGGGCGTTTGGTGGTGAGGCGAGCTGTGACATCCATTTCAACGACGCCGTTTCCGAAGCCGAAGCGCGGCGAGGCATTCAACGCCTCGGGTGTAGTTCCGGTGGACTTGACGAGGTTCGTCTTCATCGACAACCGGGATCCCGACGCGCTTTTCGAGCTGAACCTCGATCCTGACGGCGCGCAGGACGGCCCGGTGGTGCGGCGACCGATCGTTGGACTGCCCGCCGGTGCATTGTCCGATCCCGAGGGGCTGGCACGGATCGACGTGCGCGACGAAATCGACCTCGTCGTGGTGTCGTCGCTGTGTTTCCGGCGCGTCTCCGGGTCGGGAAAGGTCGTCGCCGACGACGGTCTGGTGCGGATCCGATATACGCCCGGCGGGGACCTGCACGCCGAGGCAATACCGGGCTTTCGCGACTGGCTGGTGGAAGGCCACCCCGCGCTGGCTGATGCGGCACAGCTCGAACCAGACTCGCATGGCCTGAACATCGAGGGCCTGGCCTGGGATCCGTCCCGCCGCGCCCTGCTGTTCGGTGTCCGCTCCCCGGTGAAGAAGGGTCGGATTTTGGTGCTCTGCGTTCACCTCGACACCGAGGCACCGTGGAGCACTGCGGCGCTGCAGATCGCCGGCACCCTGGTGATCGAGAAGTCAGATTTCAATGCACCACAAGGTATCCGCGACATCTCATTCGACGCCGAGCGGCAGGAGTTCCTGATCCTTCTGGGCCGGTCGGTCAGCAGCAAGCGTGTGCCGTTCCAGCTGTGCACCTGGGACGGTTCGAGCCCGACGGTGAACGTCATCGATGTCACGTTCGAGCGGCGTTCGATGAAGCCCGAGGGCGTCACCGCGATTCCCGGCAAGGGCGCCCGCAGGATCCTCTTCGTCGACGACGCGGGCGGCTTTGCTGTGCTGCACCCGGCGTGAACACGGCCGCAGCGGATCGGCCCCAAGCGCCCCCGCGCGGGGTCCGCGGTGGCCGGCCCCGATCACGGGTCTAGATTTCGGTTCGTGTTTCCCGACATCTTCTCCGTCACCGGTAAGACGGCACTGATCACCGGCGGCACCAGCGGCCTCGGCCTTGCCATGGCCGAGGGCTATCTGCGAGCCGGTGTGCGGGTGTACATCTCGTCGCGCAAACCCGACGCCTGCGCCGCGGCGCAAGACCGGCTCGCGGAGTTCGGCAACGTGCATGCCTTCCCGGCCGACGTCAGCGACGAAGACCAGTGCAAAGCCCTGATCGACACGGTGGCAGCGCGGGAGGACAGGTTACACATCCTGGTCAACAATGCAGGCGCGGTATGGGGTGAGCCCTTCGACACCTTCCCGTCGGCCGCCTTCGACAAGGTGCTGACCCTCAACGTGAAAGCCCCGTTCATCCTCACGCAACTGGCGCGCCCGCTGCTGGACGCGGCCGCACGCGACGACGACCCCGCCCGCGTCATCAACATCGGATCCATCGACGGCGTCGTCGTGCCGCGCACCCCGACGTATTCCTATTCGGCGTCCAAGGCGGCGCTGCATCAGCTGACCCGTCACATGGCCTATGCGCTTGCCCCGAAAATTCTGGTGAATGCCATTGCACCAGGACCATTTCGGTCGAAGATGATGGCCGCCACACTCGACGCCGTCGGCGACAGGCTCGCGGCCACAACCCCGGTGCAACGCATCGGCCGCCCCGAGGACATCGCCGCCGCGGCGATTTATTTGGCCTCGCGTGCCGCCAACTTCGTCACCGGTGCCGTGATCCCGCTCGACGGCGGCCTGAGCACAACCGCGGGTTTGCAGATCTGATCAAGCCGTGATGTGAGCCCGTCAGGGACTGTGGCTGATCGTCGAACGCGGCTGTACGTGCACCGGCTGATTCTGCGACAGGCCGATGCAGGTCCTGTAGTGCTCCGGCGTGCACGGAATGCCGCTGACGCTGGGGATTTCGCCGCCCGGATAGCTCGGCCCGATGTGCGCTGTGAACAGCTGCATGCTTTCGTCGTCATCCCATGTATCCCCGGCGATGGCGAGGACGCATTCACCGCCGTAGATGTCGCTCACCTGCCCGTCGGGGCATTCGTCGGCGTAAGCCGGCGCCGCTGAAGCGATCGCACCGGCAGCCAACGGCAATACCCACGCGACGCTGCAACCACCCAATATCCATGAGTTCAATCGTAGGTACTGCATCGATACAAGTTCGGGCCTTGTCTGCATCCGGCGCCTACGCTGGCCTCGGAAGGTATTCGTGGAGACCGCAAAGGAGCGCGACATGAGCCTGTACGCAGTAGTCGATCCCGCAACCGGGGAGACGGTGCAGGAATACCCCACCGCGACCGACGAACAGATAGAGCGGGCCCTGGCCGCGGCCGCGACGGCCTACCGCGAATGGTCCAAGTCGACGACGGTCGCAGACCGCGCGGCACTGGTCCGCAAGGTCGGCGAACTGCACAACGAACGCGCCGACGCCCTCGCCAGGATTATCGTCCGCGAGATGGGCAAGCCCTTCGAACAGGCCAAGGGCGAGGCCGAATTCGCGGCGGCCATCTACGTGTACTACGCCGACAACGCCGAGAAGTTCCTGGCCGACGAGCCCATCGAACTGCTCGGCGGTGAGGGCACCGCGCTGATCCGCCGCGGTCCGGTCGGCGTGCTGCTGGGCATCATGCCGTGGAACTATCCGTACTACCAGGTGGCCCGATTCGCCGGGCCCAACCTGACTCTCGGCAACACCATCGTGTTGAAGCATGCGCCGCAGTGCCCGGAGTCGGCGGCGGCGATGCAGGAGATCTTCACCGACGCCGGCTACCCCGACGGAGCGTACGTCAACGTCTACGCCACCAATGAGCAGATCGCCGATGCGATCGCCGACCCACGCGTGCAAGGGGTTTCGCTGACCGGGTCCGAACGCGCGGGCGCGGCGGTCGCCGAGATCGCGGGCCGCAACCTGAAGAAGGTGGTGCTCGAACTCGGTGGTTCCGATCCCTTTATCGTTCTGGGTTCCGATGACCTCGATGCCACCGTCGCCGCCGCGATCGCAGGCCGCTTCGAGAACACCGGGCAGGCGTGCAACGCGGCCAAACGGTTCATCGTGGCGGCCGACATCTACGACGACTTCCTGGACAGGTTCACCAAGAAAGTCCTCCAGACCGCGGACGGTCTGGCGCCGCTGTCGTCGGTCGCGGCCGCCGAGCGGTTGGAAGAACAGGTGAAAAGCGCCGTCGACAATGGCGCAACACTGGTATCCGAAGGGCAGCGCAAGGGGGCGTTCTTCCCGCCCGGTGTGCTCACCGGGGTCACCGCCGACTCTCCCGCCTACAAAGAAGAGTTGTTCGGCCCCGTGGCGACCGTATACAAGGTTTCGTCGGAGGACGAGGCGGTCGAGTTGGCCAATGACACCCCGTTCGGTTTGGGTTCCTACGTCTACACCACGGACAAGGATCAGGCGCTGCGCGTGGCCGACAAGATCGAGGCGGGCATGGTGTATGTCAACGTAGTGGGAGCCGACGGTGTAGAGCTGCCGTTCGGCGGCGTCAAGCGGTCCGGGTTCGGCCGCGAGTTGGGCCGGTTCGGTATCGACGAGTTCGTCAACAAGAAACTCATCCGCGTCGGGTAGCCCATGTGCGCTCGCGATCAGCGCCCGGTTCAAGCGCTGTGCATACTCGCCGATGACCGGTCGCGCTCGGCGTTCCCTGGGTACGATCGCAGTGAATCGTCTGTAGGTTGTTGTGCCAACGAATCGTCTGGAGGTTGTTGTGCCAACGCAGGTCTGGGTGAGGCTCGTCGCCGCAGCGTTGGCTGCTGCCGGTGCAATTGTCACGTGGAAGGGCACGGCTGATAAACGCAGCACCTGGAGCGAGAACCTCGCCGGCAAACGCAGCACCTGGGGCGAGACCTTCGCCGGCAAACGCAGCACGTGGGGGCATCGAATCAACGGCGCATTCGAGCGAACGTTCGATATCGACGATTCGGACTCCGAGCGCGGCTGGGAGATGCTGGAAACGGTCGTGCGCTCCACCCTCTCCCCCTCGAAGGCCGGTTCCGACGACATATCTCATGTCATCGCCGACTACAAGGCGCTTGGCGACGGTGGGCATCGGCCCGGTCGGCGCAACGCGTGATTGCCCGAATCAAGGGCGCGTTGATGAGCCGCGGCGACTCTGGCCGTCGGTGAAGTCCGCCCTCGTGCCTGCGGCGCTTGCCGTTACGCGCCGGTCTGCAACCCTGGGAGATCGCCTTCCGCCGCAAAACTCCCCGGCACCCGGCGACTCGGATCTGGGGCCGGACGCGCCCTGAGCCGGAAGACAGGGATCTGACGACCCATGGGGTCCGTGCTCAGGCGATAGTCGCTCCAGCCTTGGTAGACCCCCTCCGCGAGGGCGTACACGCGTGCGTAGTCGTCGGGGTCGGTGACCTCACTCGCCAGAAACTCTTCACCGCCCAATTCGCATTCAGGGTGCGCCTTGAGGTTGTAGTACCACTGCGCGGGTGCTTCGGGCCTCCGTAGTTTGAGGCCGTCACAATCGGGTCGGGTCCGTCGTGGAAATACGTGATCTGGTGCTCTCGCCGTTGTCCTGACTTGGCACCCGTGGTCATCAACGGGGCTGTAGCGGGGGCACCAAGGATCCATGGATAACGCCCGCCGGTTGCGCGGGACAGCCACGGGTCGATGCGAGAAAAGAGGTGGCGTGCCAAGAACTGTCCCAGGCGCGAGCGCCCGAAGCTCTCCCAGGCCCTATAAGAAAGCCCATGCTTCTTATGCGGGTCGACATAATGCAGCGGCATGTTGCGGACAATACGCGCGATCAGCGCGGCAATAGAAGCTTCAGACGGAGCGCTCCAGGATGTCGGTGAGCCGTGGCGGTGTCCCTGTCGATGTCGTGTTGCGGATCGCATGGCGCGGGATCAAGCCGTTGCCGACCACCGGCTCCCCGGAATGACCTGCCACGCGATGCGGCGCAGCATTGAGTCCACGAGTGGATTGATCCGCCCCGGCGCGATTTACACTTTGCCGATGGTCGATTCACCGGGGGTCTGAATGCCGATCCAGTTGCGCCGTCGGGTACGTGTGCATCGATGTCGGCCGCCGCTGATCGTTTGCTGTCGGAATTGAAAGGTTAGGCGGCAACCTGATGGAGGTGGTTGGCGCCCGTCAACGATCTCAGTCCCAAACCTCCCAAGCTGACCGGTTCGACATCGGTCGGGACAGGAGCCGCGGACGACCGATCCGCAATGGGTAGCCATGACTCCGCAGTTCTTCCGGTAGGCACCCCCGACAAAATTGACCACACTAATTCAGTCGAACTGGGGCGGCGGATAGGGCGGCGGTGCTCAACGCGAACCTCCGGTTACTCCATCCCACCAGGATGAAGCGTCGTCGCATCTCCGACTGAACGCGACGACGAGGAAAGGACAGGTCGCCTGTCAATGGCCAAGTTGAAGTCCCCGCTGGTGGCCAGGTAAAAGTCCCCGCCCCGTGTGGTAGTTCAGTGGTTTGGCTGGGGGTTCTCCTTTCGGTGTTGGGCGTCTTTATCCGGTAGGACTGGCCGTCGGTGATGACGACGGTCGCGTGGTGCAGGAGCCGA
>CAWJYB010000023.1:0-18569 GCA_963846905.1 uncultured Actinomycetota bacterium | reverse complement strand
CACCGACCCCACACACGAGCCAGACGGGGCGACGACGGCGCCGTAGCCGGCGAAGGCGTCGACGAAGGTCCGCACCGCGGGTATCGCCTCGTCTGCGTAGCCGGTGTTGGTGAACATCTGCCCGCAGCAGGTCTGCCCCATGGGAAAGTCGACTTCGCAGCCCAGCCTGCGCAGCAGCCGTACCACCGCCTTGGGCGTCTCGGGCCACATCACATCGTTTGAACACGTTGCGAACAAGGCAACTTTGAGCCGAGTCGGCCGCGTCATCAGACCAGCATCCAGCAAAGCACCGCGGATTGCAGGCCGATCAGAACGCCCGGGGCGTCGATGGTCGGCCCGGCCCGGTACGGGGCATCTCGCTGTGCGCATTTGCCTACCGGCATACTTGTCTGCCATGGCCGACAAAGGGACTATCACCCAGTCCACCCGTAACCGCAGCCCGCAGCAGCGGGTGAGAACGCTGGCGCAGGCGGCGCTGAACGTCGATGCCACCGTCGAACAGCTCGAGGCGTTGCTCAGCGGAGTCACGGAAACCCTCGACGACCTCAACCAGGCGACCCTGGACATCGGTTCCACGATGCGGCGTTTCAACGAGACCCTGAACCAAGTCGAGGAACTCGCGCCCAAGCTGATCGCGGTGGTAGACCGCATGGAAGCGATCGTCGGGCGGGTGGAACGCATCGTCGACATCGGTGAGGCGCTGGTATCCCCGCTTGCCGTCACCGAGAACCTGGTACGCGGTGCGATCTCGGTGGTGCGTCAGCGCGCCGGGATCTGACAAGCTCTGACCCCCGCGGCCTCGACCGCGCGGCGCGCATCGTCGCCTGATCACTTGTCACTGCGGCCGCCGGCAGGGCCCACGTCGCGCGCGAAGGGGTTTATGGCGATCAGGTAGAGCCCCAGCACCGTGACCGGCGCCAGCAGTGCCACCCACGGCAACCTGACGGGGAGGGACGTCGCCACAAGTCCCACAGCGCAGAAGCCGAGCGCATAGCGGATGGGCGCCGAGGTGATGGCCGGCCGCCCGGACGAGGAGTGCCGCGACACCAGATAGGCGACCGCGGACAAACCGGAGAGTGCGGCGAAGAGTGGGACCGGTTCGGCGAACGCGACGACCCCGGCCGAAATGGCCACCGCCGCCGTGGCCGCCGGCCGCAGCACGATGCCCAGGATGACGGCAGCAACGGCCAGGAGCGCCCCGGCGAATGCGGGCTGTGACGGCTGGACACCCGTCGCCGCTACCATCAACAGACCGAATGCTGTCGCCGGCAGGGGGTTCGGGGACACATCGGGCAGGGTCGCACGGGCGGCAGACAGCGTCATGTCAGCGGGCTCCGGGGAGGCGTCCGCGGCGGTCGGGCACCAAACTCAACGCCTGGTCCAGTGACCTTTCCGGCGACCAGGGTACGGCCTCGATCCCGATTGTGCGCATGTCCCGGTACATGAACGAACGCTGCATCGTCCACATCCGGTTGATCAGTGGATCCTGTTCCCCGGCGAACGGGGTCCCTTCGAGAACGTCGACGGCGACAACCAAGTGTCCCCGCGTGCACAGGTCGATGAGGGCGAGCGAGAAATCCGTCTCGATCATCGTGGAGAACGCCACGACGACCGCCCCGACAGGCACTGCCGGGCGTGGAGCCAGCGTCCCGGTCGTCGTCTGGAAACCTTCCCCGGCGCCGAGCACGGCGTCGAGCACCTGGTAGAACTGCTTGCGTCCGATGTCGGCGCCGAGCCACCTCGGCTTCCCTCCGAGCACGACGATCCCGGCCCGGTCACCGTTTCGCAGCGCGCTCTGCACTACCTGCACCGCACCGCGCACGCATCGCTCGGTGGCCTCGGTCGCAGGACCGGGGGGCTGCAGGTAGGTATCCACGACAACGACGACGTCCGCGGCGCGCTCGCTGAGGCGCTCGGTCACGTGCAGTCTGCCCCGCCGGGCGCTCACCGGCCAGTTGATCGACCGCAACTGGTCGCCCGGCGCGTAGGCGCGGACCCCGGCATATTCCACTCCCCGCCCTACATAGCGGGTCAGCCGCGTGCCCACCCGGTCCAGCAACGCTGTGCGCGGAATGGGTGTCGACTGCGGCGGCGCCAACGGGAAGACGAAAACATCGGCCGCGTCCACGACCGCCGAGCCCTGTGCCAAGCCGCCACATCCGACTGCGTCGACGCGAACGCCGACCGGGTAGCGCCCCCACCGCTGCGCCGACACAACAAGGGTCAGCCGCCGCGGCTGACGGTCGACGACCTCGACCTGGCTGCTGTCAGATCGATCAGCGGTGATCGCGAGCTCAAGGTCGCCGGAAGTCGTTGTCACCCAGACATTTACGGTCACCTGTTCGGACTCGAAGCAACGCGTCATGCCGGGGTCGGCATGCACGAGAATCCCCGGCGACTGACGTTGCCAGGGCATCGATGCGAGAACGCCGAGCAGTGGCGCGGCGAAGGCGATGAGCTCCCAGCGGGAACCGATCAGCGCCACGGCCAGGGCGACGGCGGCGCCGGTCGCGGTTGCGTACGTCAAAGATGATGCACGCCAAAGCAATTCGACCTCGGTGGACCGATTCTCGGTCACGGGGTTACACCGGCGCGCGGGACCGGCAGCCGGTTGAGGAGTTCCTCGACGACGTCGGTGCTGCGGACCTGACGTACCCACATCTCGGGGCGCAGCGTGATCCGGTGCGCCATGGCGGCGACCGCAAGCGATTTGACGTCGTCGGGGATCACATAGTCCCTGCCCTGCAGCAGTGCGCGCGCTCGCGCGAGTTGGACCAAATCGAGCTCGGCGCGGGGGCTGGCTCCCACCGCCACCTGGGGGTGCTGCCGAGTCGCGCCGGCCAGGGCGACGACGTAGTGCAGTACGTCCTCGTGGACGGTGACCTGCTCCACCGACTCACGCATCGCCAACAGCTGATTCTCGTCGACCACTTGGTTCACCTTGGGCACCGTCGAACCGCGCTCGATGCGGCGGCGCAGCATTGCCGCTTCCTCGGCCGGCGACAGGTGGCGGAGCTCGAGCCGGACCGTGAACCGGTCCAGCTGGGCTTCGGGCAATGGATAGGTACCCTCATATTCGATCGGATTGTCGGTGGCCACCACGAAGAACGGCGCCGGTAAGCGGTGCGTTACGCCATCGATGCTCACCTGGCGTTCGGCCATCGCTTCCAGCAGCGCCGCCTGGGTCTTCGGTGGTGTCCGGTTGATCTCGTCGGCCATCAACAGGTCGGTGAAGATCGGTCCCGGCCGGAAATCGAAGCGACCCGAGTGCATGTCGTAGACCGTCGATCCGAGCAGGTCCGCCGGCAACAGGTCCGGTGTGAACTGCACGCGGGAGAACTTCAGGCCGAGCGCAGCGGCGAACGACCGCGCGATCAGGGTCTTGCCGAGGCCGGGAAGATCCTCGATGAGGACGTGGCCACCGGCGAGCACGGTCATGAGGATCAGCCTCAGGGCGTCCTGCTTACCGACCACCACCCGGCCGATCTCAGCGAGCACGGCCTCGCAGCGGTCGGTGGTGGTGGCGATCGGCATCATGAGGTCATTCTCACAGCCGCTCGATCCGGGTCAGAATCTCGCCAAGCACGGCTCGTCCGGGTCCGGGCAGGTGGCTGTCGGCGCGCCGGACCCCAGCCGGGTCAACCAACGCCCACAGCTGGGGTCCGAAGAGCATCTCCCCCGTCGCCCGGTATGCCTCCCGGTCGTTGCGCTGCTGATGACCGGTCGCCAGTTCGAACTGCCGGGCCAACAACGGCCGCAATTGCCGGTCCCAATCTCCCTGCGTCGAGTCCGCATGACCGATCAACCTCTCGGTACGGGAATGCCATCGACGCAACGGCTCCGGCATTCCGTCGCCGAGCCCGACTTCCGGCTCCGCCGCATGCCCGATGAACCTGCGCGCGGCCATCAGGGCCGCCGCGGTGACCGCGCCGGAAACCACGGGCAGCCATCCCCGCCCGAAGGCCAGCGCCGCGGCCTCCACCACCACGACGGCGAAAAAACCATAGGCGATGATCGGTTTCACGGTACGCCCCGCAGTTCGGCCAGGACGAGCCTCAGCGACCTCAGGGCCACTTCACGGTGTCCCTCGTCCATCACGTGGGGACTGAACCTGGCCTCTGTGAACAGCTCCACCAAAGGTGCCGCCGAGTCCGACCGCAGGGCTGCGCCGTGGATCGCACGGGCCAGCACTTCGGTCGCGGTGTCGAACTCCCGGGTGCCGCCCGCGGAACCCGGGCCAGTTCCTGTTCCATGACCGCATAACACGCAATGATCGCCGCCCGGGGTTGACGCCGGGGGTCGTCGACCTCGGCCAGCCCGAGCGTGGCGGCACGTGCCAGCGATGCCCCGGCCGCGTCGGCCGGCTGCTCGCCATCCTCTGTGGCCGGGATCGAGACGGCGCCGGAGGAACGGCCTCGTCGCGCCCCGATCGTGCCGACCGCCGCCAGCAACAGGAAGATTGCCAGGAAGACGGCACTGGCCATGAGAAGGAATCTGGCGGTGGCGGGGTCGTCGGGCCGCACCGGGTGCGGCGGAGGTTGCGGGTACACCGACGGGTGGGTCTGCGCCGGGCCTCGGGCGTTGTCGGCCGGGAGTTCACCGGCGGGGCCGCCGAGGTGCAGCCGTGCCAGGAACAGGACAAGCAGAACCGAAACGACCGACAAAGCCCCCGCGACGAACCAGAATCGCCGGCCCGGTCGCACACCTTCGCGCCGAGTCCAGTCCATCCGCTCCACCGCGACAGGTCCCGGCGACTTCGGGCGCCGTAACCGCTCCACGGTGGCAACCGCCAGGATCACCAGCGAAACCCCCAAAATGGCGATCAGGAGTACGACCGCTGTCGTCGGGCTGATCGCGTCCCGCGTGATCCGAGGCCGACCACCCGGCGGCAGGGAGCCGCGCACCGCTACCGCGGCAAGGACGACGAGTGCGGCGACGAGTGCCACCCGCGCAGCAGACTTGTCGGTGCCAGTCAATTACGGGCCGGTCTCGTTCTGCCATCCACCCAGCAGGACACCACCGCATTGTTCCACAGGCCCCTATCGGCCGGGTGTTTCGGCTCAAGTCAGCCGCTGTTGCGCAGCGCCGTCGCCAGCCCGCTCATCGTCAGCAGGATGCATCGTTTCACCAGTTCGTCGTCCTCCCCGGAGCGGTACCGGCGCAGCAGCTCGACCTGGAGATGATTGAGCGGCTCCAGATACGGGAAGCGGTTGAACACCGACCGAGCCAGCGCGGGGTTGTCGGCAAGCAGGTCGTCGTGGCCGGTGACGAGCTTGTACATGGCGATCGTGCGGCGGTGCTCGTCGGCGAGCTTGTCGAACACGCGGTGCCGTAACACTTCGTCGTCGACCAGCCCGGCATAGCGCGCTGCCAGGCCCATATCCGATTTGGCCAACACCTGGGCCATGTTCGACAGCACGGTGGAGAAGAACGGCCACCGACGGTAGAGGCTCCGCAGAACCTCGACCCGCCCGTCACCCTGTGAAATCCATTGCTCGATCGCGGTTCCGGTGCCGTACCAGCCGGGCAGCATCACCCTTGACTGGCTCCAGGCCAGCACCCACGGGATGGCGCGCAGATCGGCGATCGAGGTGGTCGGCTTGCGGGAGGTGGGCCGGCTGCCGATGTTGAGGGCGCCGATCTCGCCGACCGGGGTCGATGCCTTGAAGTACTCGACGAACCCCGGTGTTTCGTGCACCAATTCGGCGTAGGCACGCTGGGCGCGGGCCGCCAGGTCGTCGAGCACCTCATACGCCGGGCCGGCGGACTCGCCGAGGCCTTCCATGTCCAGCAATGTGGATTCGAGGGTGGCGGCCACCAGGCTCTCCAGGTTGCGTCGCGCGATCCGCGGTTCGGCATACTTGGCGGCGATCACCTCGCCCTGTTCGGTGAGCCGCAGCGAGCCATTGACCGCCCCCGGCGGCTGGGCCAGGATCGCCTGGTAGCTGGGCCCGCCGCCGCGGCCCACCGTGCCGCCGCGACCGTGGAACAACCGCAACCGGATTCCGGTCTTGCGGGCCATTTCCACCAGGTCCAGCTCGGCGCGATAGAGCGCCCAGTTGGCCGCCAGGTAGCCCCCGTCCTTGTTCGAATCGGAATACCCCAGCATCACTTCCTGGTTCTCACCGCGGGCATGAATCAGCTTGCGGTACAGCGGGAGATCCAGAACCGCCTCCATGATCGCCGACCCATGTCTGAGGTCCTCGATTGTCTCGAACAACGGCACGATTCCGACCGGGCAATGGGCATGCCCGCCGGAGACGTCGAGCAGACCGGCTTCCTTGAGCAGCAACGCCGCTTCCAGCATGTCCGACACCGACCGGCACATCGAGATGATGTAGTTGGGGATGGCGTGGGGTCCGAAGACGGTCACCGCGCGGGCCGCCGCGAACACGATGGCCAATTCTTTTTGCGCCAGTTCCGAGAGCTCGGCGCCCTCGCGGACCAGGGGTCGGCGGGTGTTCAGTTCGGCGACCAGCAATTCGACACGCTCGGGCTCGGTCAGCGAGGTGTAATCCGGATGCACGCCGGCCCAGGCCAGCAGCTCTGCGACCACCTCCTCGTGCACATCGGAGTTCTGCCGCATGTCTAGGCCGCAGAGGTGAAACCCGAAGACGCGCACCGCTTCCCGCAGCCGGGCCAGCCGGTCGTCGGCGAGCAGCGCGCTTCCGTGGGCGCGCAGTGAGGCGTCCACCGTGTCGAGGTCGGCGAGGAACTCCTCCGGAGTCCGATAGCGCGGCAAACCGATGTCGAGTTCGTGCTCGGGCTGTCTGTCCAGGATGTCGCACGCGGTGGCAGTCAACCGGCCGAGGATGACGGTCAGTGCACGCCGGTAGGGTTCGTCGGCGCGCGCCGGTACGTAGCAGACGTCGGCCAGCGCCGTCAGCTCATCGCTGACGTGGACCAGCCGCAACGACATCGACAGTTCCCGTTCGAGCGCGTTGAGTTCGGTGAAGTAATGCCCGAAGGCCGTGTAGGCCGCGCTTGCGGTAGCCAGCCGGACCACGTCGGCGGTCACGTTCGGGTTCCCGTCGCGGTCTCCTCCGATCCACGACCCCGGGCACAGGATCGGCGCGGACAGTTCGCCCGCGTCCGGCCAGCGGGCCTGCAGCGCCGACCGAATCTCCGTATTGAGCGCGGGGATGACTTCGAAGAACGCGGCCGGGTAATAACGCAGCCCCGTTTCGATTTCGTCGGAGATGTTCAGCCGGGACAGCCGGATCAGTGCGGTCTGCCACAGCATCAAGATCTGGCGGCGCAACTCCAGTTCGATGCTGCCGCCCTCGTTGGTGCGGGTGTAGCCGCGGGCGCGCAGTGCCATCAGCTGGGTGATGCGGTGCTGGGTGTCGAAGACCGTGCGGCGACGGGTTTCGGTCGGGTGCGCAGTGATCACCGGCGACACCTGCGCCCCGGCCAGGGCGTGCGCCACCGCCGCGGAATCCAGAGCGGCGGCGTCGAGTTTCAGGTACGTGGCAGCAAGGCTGCTTTCCTGCGGCGGCTCCCCGGCGGCGACATGCATCGCCCGGCGGCGCTCACGGTGGATATCCTCGGCGACGTTGGCCAGCAACGCGAAGTTGGTGAACGCCCGGATGACCGGCAGCGCCTTCCCGATCTCGATGCCTTCGAACAACGCGGCAAGCTCGGCGCGGTCTATCTCCGAGCGACGGACCCGGAACGACTCGACACGGGCGCGCTCGACCAGGTTAAAGGTCTCCTCGCCGTTGTGCTCGCGGACCGTGTCGCCGAGAATCGCCCCCAGCAGCCTGATGTCCTCGCGCATCGGCTCGGTGGCTTCGCGCCCCAGCTTGGTGCGGCGGACCGCGCCGATCGGTTCCAGGGCAGTGTCGGTAACGTCGGCCATGCCCCAAGTATCGGTGGAGGATCATTGCCCCGCACGGCGAGCGCCGGCCGCGGCCGGCCCGGGAGACGCAAAGTCAGGCGAAACTACGTGCCGTACTTCAGGTGCAGACCCATCGCGATGATCGCGACTACCCAGATTCCGGTGACGAACAGCGTCAGCCGGTCGAGGTTCTTCTCCACCACGGTCGAGCCCGACAGACTGGACTGGACACCACCACCGAATAGCGAAGACAACCCGCCACCCTTGGAACGGTGCAGCAGCACCAGCAGTATCACCAGCACACTGGTGATCACCAGCACGATCTGCAGAGCCAATTCCATGCCGGCCACACTACCTTGTGCGCCCGCCGGATCCGCCCACGGATGGCCGAACCTGCCGTGCCCGCTGCGCGGGGTGCCCGGGCTACGGCAGCGGGCCGCCCGCCGCGATCGCCGACAGCGTCGCGAACTGCTCGCCGTCCAGCGACGCGCCGCCCACCAGCGCTCCGTCCACGTCCTGCTGCCCGACGATCTCACCGACGTTCTTGGCGTTGACGGAGCCGCCGTAGAGCACCCGTACGCTCGCCGCGATCTCCGGAGTGGCCAGTTCGGAGAGTTCGCGGCGGATCGCGGCGCACACTTCCTGTGCGTCTGCGGCACTGGCGACCCGGCCGGTGCCGATCGCCCACACCGGTTCGTAGGCGATCACGATGTCGCCGATCTGCCGCGCCGACAACCCGGCCAGCGAGCCTTTGAGCTGCGCGACGTTGTGGTCGACGTGGTTTCCGGCCTCGCGGATCTCCAGCCCCTCCCCGATGCACACGATCGGGGTCAGGCCGTGTTTGAGCGCGGCGGCGGCTTTGGCAGCGACCAGCGCATCGTCCTCGTTGTGATAGGTGCGCCGCTCGGAATGACCGACGACGACGTAGGTGCACCCGAGCTTGCTCAGGAACGCCCCGCTGATCTCACCGGTGTAGGCACCCGAGTCGTGTTGCGACAAGTCCTGCGCACCGTAGGTGAGCCGCAGCTTGTCACCGTCGACCAGAGTCTGCACGCTGCGCAGATCGGTGAACGGCGGGATGACGGTGACGTCGACCCTGTCGAAGTATTTGTCCGGCAGTGAGAACGCGATCTTCTGGACCAGGGCGATGGCCTCGAAGTGGTTGAGGTTCATCTTCCAGTTGCCCGCGATGAGTGGTGTCCGGGACACGGGTCTCCTTGGTGGTCGAGGCTAGGTTCTCAGGATGACTAGGTGCTCAGGATGTGGATGCCGGGCAGTTCTTTGCCCTCCAGGTACTCCAGAGACGCGCCCCCGCCGGTGGAAATGTGGGAGAAGCCGTCCTCGGGAAGTCCCAGTTGCCGGACCGCGGCCGCCGAATCGCCACCGCCCACGACGCTGAACGCACCCTTGGAGGTGGCGGCGATGATCGCTTCGGCCACCCCCTTGGTGCCGGCCGCGAACGCCGGGAACTCGAACACACCCATCGGGCCGTTCCAGAATATGGTCTTGGCATTCGACAGGAGGGCGGCAAATCGCTTCACCGATTGCGGACCGATGTCAAGCCCCAGCTTGCCGTCCGGGATGCCGTTGGCCGCGACGAGTTCCGGCGCGGAGCCGGCCTCGAACTTCTCGGTCACGACGATGTCAACCGGCAGGTGGATCACGTCTCCGTACTCGTCGAGCAACTCGCGGCAGGTATCGATCATCTCCTCCTGCAGCAGTGAGGTGCCCACCGAATAGCCCTGGGCGGCGAGGAATGTGAAGCACATTCCGCCGCCGATGAGCAGGCTGTCGGCCTTGGTGGCCAGGTTCTCGATCACCGCCAGCTTGTCGGAGACCTTCGAACCCCCGAGAACCACGGCATAGGGCCGCTCGGAGGATCCGGTCAGTCTCTTGAGCACCTTGACCTCGGCGGCCACCAGGCTGCCCGCGTAGTGCGGCAGCAGGCCGGCGACGTCGTATACCGAGGCCTGCTTGCGATGCACCACGCCGAAGCCGTCCGAGACGAACGCAGCGCCACCACCGGCAAGCCCCGCGAGCGCTTTTGCCAGCGCAGCCCGTTCGGCCTCGTCCTTGCTGGTCTCCCGAGGATCGAACCGGATGTTCTCCAGTAACAGGATGTCGCCGTCGGTCAGCCCCTCGGCGCGGGCCAGCGCGTCGGTGCCGACCACATCGCCGGCCAGTTGGACGTGCCGGCCGAGCCGCTCACCGAGGTCCTTGGCCACCGGGGCCAGCGAGTACTTCGGGTCCGGCTTTCCCTTGGGCCGGCCGAGGTGCGCGGTTACGACGAGCTTGGCCCCGGCGTCCGAGAGCGCTTTCAGCGTGGGCAGCGACGCGATGATCCGGCCTGGGTCGGTGATGTTGCGATTGTCATCGAGCGGGACGTTGAAGTCGGAGCGCACCAGCACGCCCCGACCCGAAACGCCTTCTGCCAGAAGGTCTTCCAACGTCTTGACGGCCATAGCTTACAGCGACTTGCCGACCAGGCCGACCAGGTCGACCAGCCGGTTGGAGTAGCCCCACTCGTTGTCGTACCAGGACACCGCCTTGGCCTGATTACCGATCGCCTTGGTCAGACCCGAGTCGAAGATCGAGCTGTGCGGATCGGTGACGATGTCACTGGACACGATCGGCGCATCGTAGTACTTCAGGATGCCCTTCATCGGTCCGTCGGCGGCGGCTTTCATGGCGGCGTTGATCTCGGCGGCCGTCGCCTCCTTGGCCAGCTCGACCGTCAGGTCGGTGCAGGAGCCCGTCGGGATCGGCACCCGCAGTGCGTAGCCGTCGAGCTTGCCCTTCAGCTCCGGAAGGACGAGGCCGATGGCCTTGGCGGCACCCGTCGACGTCGGCACGATGTTGAGTGCGGCTGCCCGGGCGCGCCGGAGATCCTGGTGCGGTCCGTCCTGCAGGTTCTGGTCCTGGGTGTAGGCGTGCACGGTGGTCATCAGACCCTTGACGATGCCGAACTCGTCGTGGAGCACCTTGGCGAACGGGCCGAGGCAGTTCGTGGTGCACGATGCGTTGGAGATGATGTTCTGGCTGCCGTCGTACTTGTCGTCGTTGACACCCATCACGATGGTGATGTCCTCGCCGGTCGCCGGCGCGGAGATGATCACCTTCTTGGCGCCCGACTCCAGGTGACCCTTGGCCTTGGCGGCGTTGGTGAACAGGCCGGTGGACTCGATGACGACATCGACGCCGAGGTCACCCCATGGCAGCGCGGCCGGGCCCTCCCTGAGGGCGAGCGCCTTGATCCTGGTGCTGCCGACGACGATCGTGTCCTCGCCGTCGAGGCTGATCTCGCCGGGGAACCGGCCCAGGATGGAGTCGAACTTCAGCAGGTGCGCCAGGCTGGCGTTGTCGGTGAGATCGTTGGCGGCGACGATTTCGATGTCGGTGTTCTGGCCGGCAGCCTTCTGCGCTGCCAGGGCGCGGAAGAAATTGCGCCCGATACGGCCGAAGCCGTTCACGCCTACCCGGATGGTCACGTATTACTCCTTGGTCGGTCTCGGTGATCCGCGCCCAGCCTAGTGCCGCCGGCAAGTATCTGTGCCATGTGGTGCTGAACTTTTTGCACCACGCTTCTGAACTCTTTGTGCGTGGCCGAGCCGAGGCCCGGCGGCGGACTCAGGCTTCGTCGAGAAGTTCGGCCGTGACCGCCGACTCGGTGTCGGGAATTCCGTTCTGTTTGGCCTTGCGGTCGGCCATCGACAACAGCCGCCGGATCCGGCCGGCCACTGCATCTTTGGTCATCGGCGGGTCGGCCAGCTTGCCCAGTTCTTCCAGCGAGGCCTGTCGGTGCTCGACCCGCAGCCGGCCCGCGGCCGCCAGATGATCGGGCACGGTGTCACCGAGAATGTGCAGTGCACGATCGACCCGGGCGGCCGCCGCGACCGCCGCGCGTGCCGAGCGGCGCAGGTTGGCGTCGTCGAAGTTGGCCAGGCGGTTGGCGGTGGCGCGCACCTCGCGGCGCATCCGGCGTTCCTCCCAGGTCAGCCGGGTGTCCTGGGCGCCCATGTGGGTGAGTAGCGCGCCGATCGCCTCGCCGTCACGCACCACGACCCGATCGGCACCGCGCACTTCTTTTGCTTTGGCGCTGACACCAAGCCGCCGTGCCGCCCCGACCAGCGCCAACGCGGCCTCCGGGCCCGGGCAGCTGACCTCCAGCGCCGACGAGCGCCCAGGCTCGGTCAACGAGCCGTGGGCCAGGAACGCCCCCCGCCACGCCGCCTGCGCGTCGGCGACGCTGCCGCCGACCACTTGCGCCGGCAGGCCGCGCACCGGCCGTCCGCGCAGGTCGAGCAGTCCGGTCTGGCGGGCCAGCGCCTCGCCGTCTTTGGCGACGCGTACCACGTAGCGGGTCGTCCTCCGGATACCGCTGGCCGAAAGCATGTGAACGATGGCGTTGTAGCCGTACAGGTCGAAGATGTCCTTGCGCAGCCGGCGGGCGATGATCCCCTGGTCGACCTCGGCTTCCACGATGACCCGGCCGGAAACGATGTGCAGGCCACCGGCGAAGCGCAGCAGCGCGGCAACCTCGGCCCGCCGGGCACTCACCGAGTTGACCACCAGTCGGCTCAGCTCGTCCTTCACCTCGGCCGTCATCGCCACGGATCGTCACCTCTCGGTTCACTGAGTGTCCCACCCACACCCGGTCCCTCGGCCGGAACGGTCGCTCGCGCGGGACTGATCCTCCGCTCACAAACACCGTCGAGCGCTGTCGCCAGCTTCGCCGGATCATGTAAAGGTGTACCAGGTCTGGAAACGTCAGCAAATTGGACCTCGGCGGAGAGCAGTGCCGCAGTACGCCGGAGCTGGTCACGTTCACGGTTGCCGGACACACCGCCAAGGTCGACGATGATGTCGTGCACGTTGAGGTACGGGTCGTGCTGGACGAGCATGTGCAGATGCCGCTCGGCCGAGAAACCGGCCGTCTCCCCCGGTTGAGCCGCCAGGTTGAGCACCACCGCGCGCCGGGCCGCCGTCGCGCGCAGGGCGGCGGCCAGTCCCGGCACCAGTACGTGCGGAATAACGCTGGTGAACCACGATCCCGGCCCGAGAACGACCAGGTCGGCCGCCATGATCGCGTCGACGGCCTGCCGGGTCGCCGGCGGATTTCCGGGCAGCAACCGAACCCGACGCACCTTGCCGGGGGTGGTGGCGATCGCCACCTGTCCGCGGATCACGCGGCTCATCCGGGGATCCGCCTCGAGGCCGGCCACGTCGGCCTCGATCTGCAACGCGATCGGGCACATCGGCAGCACCCTGCCCTTGACGCCCAGCACGCGGCCGACTTCGTCGACCGCCGCAACGGGGTCGGCGAGCACTTCGTTGAGGCCTGCCAGCAGCAGGTTTCCGATCGGGTGACCTGCCAGCGCCCCGTCGCCACCGAACCTGTGCTGGATGATGGTCGCCCATAAGCGCCCGTGCGGACTGTCGGAGGCCAAGGCCGCGAGCGCCATTCGCAGGTCACCCGGCGGAACGATGTCGAGTTCGCTGCGCAGCCGGCCGGACGAACCGCCATCGTCGGCCACGGTTACCACCGCGGTCACGTGCGGCGTCAGCCGACGGGCCGCTGACAGCGTGGCGTACAGGCCGTGTCCGCCGCCGAGGGCGACGATGCGCCGGCTCACAGCTGGCTCATTCCCGGCCCAGATCCCGGTGCAGCACCCGGACAGACAGGTCGGGGTCGGACTCCAGCAGCGTGGCGAGTGCCTCGGCGATCGCCACGCTGCGGTGCTTCCCGCCCGTACACCCGACGGCGACCGTCATGTACCGCTTCCCCTCCCGGCGATAGCCTTCGACGACCACGCCCAATAGCTCATGGTAGGTCCGCAGAAAACGATCGGCGCCCGGTTGGCTGAGAACATAATCCCGCACCGCGGGGTTCTGCCCGGTGTGGGGGCGCAACTCGTCGACCCAGTGCGGGTTGGGCAGGAAGCGAACGTCGATCACCATGTCGGCGTCCATGGGCAGGCCGTACTTGAAGCCGAACGACTCCACCGTGACACTCGTGGTCGGCACCGCCTCAACACCGAATGCTCGCTCGACGCTTTCGCGCAGCGCGCGCACCGACAGCGTCGACGTGTCGATGACGATGTCGGCTCCCGCACGCACCGGCGTCAGCATGTCCCGTTCGGCGGAGATGCCCTCCGACAACGTCATCCCGCCCTGCATGGGATGGCTGCGACGGTTCTGTTCGTAGCGGCGAACGAGAATTGCGTCCGACGCCTCCAGGAACAGCACCCGCGGCGTGATGTCGCGGGTGGCCAGTTCATTGCGGACCGAGTCGAGGTCACCGGTGAACCCGCGGGAGCGCGCGTCCATCACGATGGCGAGCTGGGTTATCCGCGACCCGGCGGCCAGCCCCAGATCCACCATCCTGGCGATCAGTTCCGGTGGGAGGTTATCGGCCACATACCAGCCGAGATCCTCGAGAACCTTCGCCGCGGTCCCGCGCCCCGCCCCGGACAGTCCCGTCACCAGAACAACATCAATACCGGATGCCTGGGCCGCATCCCCGCCGCGGGAACGCGCGTCGTGAGCCGCGTCGTCAGTACTGTCCGTCATCCCGATACCTGTTCAGTGACATCATCATCGCGCACCCGATCATCGCGCACCGGCGGTTCGGACGGAGTCGCTCCCGGCGAATCCGGCCCGTCCGGCGGCGCCCCCAGGGACATCAGCACGGACGTGGCGGTAGCGACGCCGATGCCGGGAACTTCCGTGATGTCTTCGACCGATGCCTGCCTGAGTCGCGCGACCGACCCGAAATGCGTCACCAACGCCCTTCGCCGCTGCGCTCCCAGCCCTGGCACCGCATCGAGGGCCGAGGCCGTCATGCGCTTGGACCGCTTGCTGCGATGGAAGGTGACGGCGAAGCGATGCGCCTCGTCCCGGATGCGCTGCAGCAGGTACAGCGCCTCGCTGTTTCTGGACAGGATCACCGGTTCGGCCTCGCCGGGCACCCACACCTCCTCGAGACGCTTTGCCAACCCGATGACCGCGATGCCGGTTACCCCGATCTCGGCCATCGCTGCGGCCGCCGCATTGACTTGAGGCACACCTCCGTCGACGACGTACAGGTTCGGCGGGTAGGCGAATTTCCGCGATCGCGCTTCCGGGGCGAGCGCACCCGGATGCTCCGAGCTACGGACGTGGCGCCAGAACCGCCGCCGGGTGACCTCCGCGATGGAAGCGACGTCGTCGGAACGGCCGTCGCCGGCCGCCTGCGTGATCGCGTAGTGCCGGTAGTCCGATTTGCGCGGCAGACCGTCCTCGAACACCACCAGCGACGCGACGACGTCAGTGCCCTGGACGTGACTTACATCCACGCACTCGATCCGCAGCGGAGCGTCGGCAAGGCCAAGTGCATCCTGAATGCTTTGCAATGCAGCCGATCTGGCATTGAAGTCGCCGGCTCGCCGCAGCTTGTGCTGCTGCAGGGCATCCTGCGCGTTGCGATACACCGTCTCGGCGAGGGCCTTCTTATCGCCGCGCTGCGGCACCCGCAGTGCGACGCGGGAGCCACGCAGCTGAGACAACCAGCGCGCCAGCTCCTCGGAGTTGGCCGGCAGACACGGCACCAGCACTTCGCGCGGGACCGGATTGGTCGCCTCGTCCGCTGCGCCCCCCAATTCGGCCTGATCGCCGTAGAACTGGGTGAGGAATTGCTCCACCAGCAGCGCCCGAACCGAATCCGCGGCATCATCGGGATCGGCCGGCTCGTCCGGCTTTTCGACAATCCACCCGCGCTGACCCCGGACCCGGCCACCGCGCACATGGAATACCTGCACCGCAGCCTCGAGGTCGTCCTCCTCGAACGCCACCACGTCGGCGTCGGTCCCGTCGCCGAGGACGACCGCCTGCTTTTCCATCGCCCGCCGCAGCGCGGCGAGATCGTCGCGCAGCCGCGCCGCCCGCTCGAAGTCCAGGTCCGTTGCCGCGGCTGTCATCTGTTGCTGGAGTTCACGGGCGAACTTGTCGGTCTTGCCGGACAGGAAGTCGCAGAAATCCTCGACGATCCTGCGATGCTCCCCGGCGGTGACACGGCCGACGCAGGGCGCCGAACACTTGTCGATGTAGCCGAGCAGACAGGGCCGGTCGATCTGGCTGTGCCGTTTGAACACCCCGCCCGAGCACGTCCGGGCCGGAAAGACCCGGGTGAGCAGGTCCAGCGTTTCGCGAATGGCCCACGCGTGTGAGTACGGCCCGAAGTAGCGCACGCCTTTGCGGCGTGGTCCGCGATAGACCGCCAACCGCGGGTACTCCTCGTTGAGCGTCACGGCCAGCACCGGATAGGACTTGTCGTCGCGGTAGCGCACATTGAACCGCGGGTCGAACTCCTTGATCCAGTTGTATTCCAGTTGCAGCGCCTCGACCTCGGTGTTGACCACGGTCCACTGGACCTTCGCGGCAGTGGTGACCATCTGGCGGGTGCGCGGATGCAGGTTGGCGACGTCGGCGAAGTAGGACGTCAGCCGGCTGCGCAGGCTCTTGGCCTTGCCGACGTAAATGACGCGTCCGTGCTCGTCGGAGAACCGGTAGACGCCCGGTTCCACCGGTATGGACCCGGGCGCGGGCCGGTAGGTCGCGGGGTCGGGCACCGCTCCAGATTAGCCCGCGTCGCGCGCGGGACTTCCCGGTGACGGCGCCTGCTAACCCGGTGCAGCGTCCGGCCGGTATCGGGCCATCGACGACCGCACGGTTTCCATAGCGGTCACGGCCCGGCCCTTGTCGACGGCCTGGATCGCCAAAACCGGCAGGTACTCGTCGTCGGCCAGGTCGACGCGCGCCCACCTGGCGCCGTGCGGAAAACTGACGCCGACCACGTCGGCCCACGGAATCAGTTTGTCGCCCAACAAGTTACGTACCGACAGCCCCGCCGCGCCGACGCGTAGCCGAGGGCGCGCGAAAAGCAGCACCACCCCGGCTATCACGATGCCGAGCACACCCATCGCGACCTGGTCTGCGGTCTGGAAGATGACGCCCGAGGCGCCCACCTTCAGCAGGAATCCGACCGCGATGTGCGCGGCCGCGATCAGCAGTGCCGCGGCGTAGACGAAATACGGGGTGACATGAGGCCGCAGCTCCGCGTCCCACATGCCGGCGGCGCTCACTTCGTCGCACGCAGGCCGCGCAGCGTCAACGCGGTGCTCAGCGCTGCAGCGGCGGCCTGCTCGCCTTTATCCTCCGCCGAACCGGGTAGCCCGGCCCGGTCCAGCGCCTGCTCCTCGGTGTTCGTGGTCAGCACACCGTTGGCCACCGGCGTCGCGGCGTCCAGCGAAACCCGGGTCAGGCCCTGGGTCACCGCGTCGCACACGTAGTCGAAGTGCGGTGTCTGCCGCGGATCACCACGCCCAGCGCGACCACCGCGTCGTGATTGCGGGCCAACTCCTGGGCGACCACCGGGATCTCGATCGCCCCGAGCACCCTCACCACCGTCGGCTCGGCGATGCCGGCGGCCCGGGCCGTCCGCGGAGCCCCGTCGAGCAGTGCGTCACAGATACGGGCGTGCCAGGTACTGGCCACGATCGCCAGGAGATGCCGGAGGCGTCGAGGGCGGGCATCCGGGGAACGCCGGCGCCGCCGCTCACAGCGGTCCGCCGAGGTCGTCCGGCGCACGGGCGTGGCGGTCGCCGGGCCGTTGACCCGTTTCCTCTCGGCCTTCCACCTGGTCATGCCCGGCGGTCGCAGTCGTGGTATTCGTCCAGGCCGGTCAGGTCGTGGCCCATCCGGTCACGCTTGGTCATCAGGTAGCTGATGTTCTCGGCGGTGGCCCGCACCGGCAGCGGAACCCGCTCGATGATGTGCAGCCCGTAGCCGTCCAGTCCGACCCGTTTGGCGGGGTTGTTGGTGAGCAAGCGCATCGACCGGACACCGAGGTCGACGAGGATCTGCGCGCCGGTGCCGTAGTCACGCGCGTCGGCGGGCAGACCCAGCTTGAGGTTGGCGTCGACGGTGTCGTCGCCGGCGTCCTGCAGCTGGTAGGCCTGCAGCTTGTGCATCAGCCCGATGCCGCGGCCCTCGTGCCCGCGCATGTAGAGCACCACGCCGCGACCCTCGCGGGCCACCATCGCCATCGCGGCGTCCAGTTGCGGCCCGCAGTCACAGCGCCGCGAACCGAAGACATCGCCGGTCAGGCACTCCGAGTGCACCCGTACCAGCACGTCTTCACCGTCGCTGTGCGGCGCCGGCGATCTCGCCGCGAACCAGCGCGACATGTTCGACGTCCTCGTAGACGCTGTCGTAGCCGACCGCCCGGAACTCGCCGTACTGGGTCGGGATCCGCGCCTCGGCGACGCGTTCGATGTGCTTCTCGTGTTTGCGGCGCCACTCGATCATGTCGGCGATCGAGATCAGTGCCAGCCCGTGCTCGTCGGCGAAGACCCGCAACTCGTCGGTCTGGGCCATCGCGCCCTCGTCCTTTTGGCTGACGATCTCGCAGATCGCGCCGGCCGGGCTGCAGACCGGCCAGCCGGGCCAGATCCACCGCGGCCTCGGTGTGACCGGGCCGGCGCAACACCCCGCCGTCCTTGGCGCGCAGCGGCACCACGTGGCCGGGCCGGGTGAAATCGTCGGCGACGACGGCCGGATCGGCCAGCGCACGCATGGTGGTGGCCCGGTCCGATGCCGAGATCCCGGTGCCGACACCGTGTTTCGCGTCGACGGTCACGGTGTAGGCGGTGCCGTGCTTGTCCTGGTTCACCGCGTACATCGGCAGCAGCCC
>CAWJYB010000022.1:0-25684 GCA_963846905.1 uncultured Actinomycetota bacterium | reverse complement strand
ACTGGGTCGCCGCATCCGCAGTGCCTGAGGTAGGGCGTCCCAACGGAATTCCGGCGCAAGCTGTCGCCGCGGCTTCACAAGCGGCCGGTGGCACAACCGACGATTGGTTCTACGAGTTGGCGTGGCCCGTGCGGGAACTATCCACCGGGGACACCGGAATCGACGGCTCATCGCTTGTCCTGGCAGACACCGACGAAGGGCTTGCGTTGGGACCGCTCGTCGGTGCGGGTTCCCGGGTTCTTTCGACCTCGGTGCTGGACGACGACGACGGCGGCAGGAGTGCCCTTTTGGACGCGCTCACCGGCGTCGACCATGTCCTCTACGTGCCGGCGGTCCCATCCGTCCATCTCGACGTCGTAGCCGGCTACCGCGTCTTCAACGTGGTCAAACGACTTACCGCAGTGCTCGCCGGCCTGCCGTCGCCGCCGAAACTGGTCATCGTGACCCGCAACGCCCAGCCCTTCGAGGAAGGCGACAGGGCCAACCCGGCACACGCAGTCCTGTGGGGGCTGGCGCGCACGCTGTTGCTCGAACATCCGGAATTCTGCGGCAGCATCATCGATTTCGACGACTCGGTGCCGCCCGAGTTGATCGGGTTCCATGTCCGTGCCGAGATGCGCGCCGGCGATGGTGAGGACCAGGTCGTGTACCGTGCGGGTGTCCGGCATGTCCCGCGCCTCGAGCGGAGAACACCGCCGGCCGC
Organism: uncultured Actinomycetota bacterium; assembly: GCA_963846905.1. GTDB lineage: Bacteria > Actinomycetota > Actinomycetes > Mycobacteriales > Mycobacteriaceae > Mycobacterium. Next base: position 24,981 of record CAWJYB010000022.1, on the reverse strand, counting down.
CGGCAAGAGGCTTGCGGGCGGCACGAGTCACCTGGTCATCGGAGCCACGGGCAACATTGGGCCGGACCTGATTAGCAAAGCTTTTTGATGGGGGGGCCGACGATCGTCGCATTCTGCAGCCACGCCGACTGCCGATCGACGAGGGTGGCCAAAAGCCGCGCCTATAAAGGGTATGAAGCACGTGGTTGTCGCTGCGGATGCGGCTGACGAAGCGGCAATGACGTTGTTGTTCAAGCAGTTTAGGGCAGACCTCCCCCGGCTGGACAGCGTATAACTCGGCCGCGTTGGCGGGGGGAACCGCGCTGCTGAGCGACATGACCGACGACGACGTGGAGGCACGATCTTGCCGGCCCAAGCTGAACGCGGTGTCGGTGCTGCGCCAACTTCACACTGAAAACGCCCGTGAGCCGATTCGTCCTGTTCTCATTGATCACCGAGGTCGTGGGTCGCGCTGGCTCGGCCATTACACCGCTGCCGGTTCATTTCTTAGGAGCACGTTTCGCCCTACGCACGCCGCGCAATGGGGCTGGCGGCAAGGGTCGTCAACTGGGGATTGTGGGAGTCCTGAGCAGGATGTTCAGCCGGCGACCTCATCGGCCGGACTGCAGCCGATGCCCGGCGAGGTGGCGATCCGACACTGCCGGCTGTGCTCAGCCCGGAGGCCGGCGTCCGGCCCGTTGTTGTTGCCGCAGATTGGGGTCGGCTCGCAGACGCCTATCGCATGCGGGGATCGCTGCGGGTGGTGGACCACCTGCTGTCCGGCGAAGGGGCCGGAACCGCGCCCACCGGTCAGGTGACCGAACCCAGATACGGCACCGTGCTCGGCATGCACGGGGTGGACTCCGCTGAACCACACGCACGCCTGTGGTGGGCACGGCTCGTGCCGGAGGCCAAACCATATCCGGGCGGCCATCGGATCGAGGGTGTGGAGGTCGTTCCGGTATCGGTGCTCTTACAGACACTTTCGGCCGTTGCAGCCGAATACGGTTCATCGGTAGTGCGTGACGTTCGATTCGAGTACCCAATCGTCGTGGACCGGCCACGGGTGATTCAGGTGCTCGCCGACGGTGACTCGGTGACCGTGTCATCCAGTAATTCCGACGATGCCGCCGCGCACCGTTGGGTCCGCCACGTGACCGCCCGAATGTCGGACCGGTTACCCGATGGTGTGGACGCCGGGGGAAGGCGGGACGTGCCAGACTACGACCCAGCCTCGGTGGCGCAATGCAGCGGGCGTGGGGTATCGAGGGTCAGCCGTTCCGGTGGTCGATCGAATCGTGCATGTCGGTGTCCGGCGGATTGCATGCCGATGTCGGCTCGGGGGAAACATCGGCCGTCGCACTTCTCGACGCCGCGGTCCACCTGGCTCGACTGGTGGACAGCTCGAACCCACGGCTGATGGTTCCGGCTGCCGTCGAAGGAGTTTGTTTTGCAGCCGAACCCACCGACGCGAAGGGTTCTGTCGAGGTACTTCGCCGCGGCGGCAACGACGATGAACTCGTCGTCGATGTCACTGTCAAGGCGTCCGACGGTACTACCTGCATCGACATCCGCTCACTTCGGTACGCGGCGATGGATTCGGTCCTGGCGCAGTTGCCGCCCGAGACCCGAAATCCGTCAGCCGACGTGCCGGACTGGTCGCTAATGTCCGCGACCGAAACCCTCGCCGAGCTTCAGACCAGGCTCCAGGCGATCCTGGCCCGTGAACTCGGAATGCCCGCGGCGGCGGTTGGTATGGATCAGTCGTTTCCCGAGTTGGGGCTCGATTCGATGATGGCGATGATGGTTCTTCGCGAGGCCAAGCAGTTGGTGGGTCTCGAGTTGTCGGCCACGATGCTGTGGAACCATCCGACCGTCTCATCGTTGGCGGCGTATCTGGCGGAGTTGCTCGCGTCAGTGCAACAGCGATCGGACGACGACGAGGCCTTCGTCGACGTCGGCGATATGGACGACCCGGTTGACGGCGTGCTGGATGCCCTGTTCGACAGCGTGGAATCGGTTGGGGCCGGCAATGAGAGCGGTATCTGATGAGGACGACCTTCAGCAGGATCTCGGGCATGAACGACGCCCAGCGAAATGCCTTGGTGGAACAGTTCGACAAAGCGTCCCGTATCGCGTCAGCGGAACCCATTGCGGTGGTGGGCATCGGGTGCCGCTTTCCCGGTGATGTGGCCGGGCCGGGTGCCTACTGGGAGTTTCTGGCCAATGGCTCCGATGCGATCGGTGAGGTCCCTCCGGATCGCTGGGATGCCGACGCGTTCTATGATCCGGATCCGTTCGCGCCGGGACGGATGGCCTCGAAGTGGGGCGGTTTCCTGTCCGATGTCGCCGGTTTCGATGCCGACTTCTTCGGGATATCCCCGCGCGAGGCCGAAGCGATGGACCCGCAACAGCGGGTGCTTCTGGAGGTGGCCTACGAAGCGCTGGAGCACGCCGGTGTCGCGCCGGACGGTCTGAACGGTATCCGTGCCGCTGTCATGATGGGCGTGTACTACATCGAGTATCAAAGTGCGTCGGCGGCGAATCCCGACACGATAGACGCCTATTGCGCGACCGGCGGCGCCCACAGCGTCACCGTGGGGCGGATCGCGTATCTGTTGGGTCTGGGTGGTCCGGCGGTGGCGGTGGATACGGCGTGTTCGTCGTCGTTGGTGGCGGTGCATCTGGCGTGCCAGAGCCTGCGGCTGCGGGAGAGCGACCTGGCGCTGGCCGGAGGAGTCAGTCTCATCCTGCGCCCGGAAACTCAACTCGCGCTGTCCAAATGGGGAATGCTGTCTCCCCGGGGCCGGTGTCATGCGTTCGATGCTGGAGCGGACGGGTTCGTGCGGGGTGAGGGCGCCGGGGTGGTGGTGCTCAAGCGGCTCGCCGACGCAGTGCGTGACGGGGACCGGGTCTTGGCGGTGGTGCGGGGTTCGGCGGTCAACCAGGACGGCCGCTCCAACGGCCTCACGGCTCCGAATGCGCCGGCGCAGCGGGATGTGATCACCCGGGCGTTGCGGGCCGCCGATGTTTCGGCGGCCTCGGTGAATCTCGTTGAGACCCATGGCACGGGTACCGCCCTGGGTGATCCGATCGAGTTCGATGCGTTGGCTGCCGTCTATGGCCGCGGCGATGGTCCCGTGCGCGTTGGGGGCGGTGAAGACGAATCTGGGTCATTTGGAGGCCGCGGCAGGGATCGCGGGCTTCATCAAAGCCGCTCTCGCGGTTCAGCGGGGCCAGATTCCCCCGAATCTGCATTTCACGCGGTGGAATCCGGCGATCGATGCGTCGGCGACGCGGTTGTTCGTTCCTACGGGTGTGGCGTCGTGGCCCGAGGTTGAGGGGCCGCGGCGGGCGGGGGTGTCGTCGTTCGGCTTGGGCGGGACGAATGCGCATGTGGTGTTGGAGCAGGGGCCGGATCCGGTTGCGGTGCCGGTGCCGGGTGCTGGGCCGGTGGTGTCGACGTTGGTGGTGTCGGGGAAGTCGGTGCAGCGGGTTGCTGTGTGGCGGGGGTGTTGGCGGAGTGGATGGATGGTGACGGGGCCGCGGTGGCGTTGGCCGATGTGGCGCATACGTTGAATCATCATCGGGCCCGGCAGGTGAAGTTCGCCACGGTGTGTGCTCGTGATCGTGGGCAGGCGGTGGCGGGGTTGCGGGCGCTGGCGGGGGGGTATCCGGCGCCGGGTGTGGTGGGTCCGCATGAGGGGTCGTGTGGGTCTGGGACGGTGTTTGTGTATTCGGGGCAGGGTTCGCAGTGGGCGGGGATGGGTCAGCGGTTGTTGGCCGATGAGCCGGCGTTCGCTGCGGCGGTGGCCGAGTTGGAGCCGGTGTTTGTCGAGCAGGTCGGGTTTTCGTTGCGGCGGGTGCTGGCCGGTGGTGAGCCGGTGGTGGGTATCGACCGGGTGCAGCCGGTGTTGGTGGGTGTGCAGTTGGCGTTGACCGCGTTGTGGCGCTCTTATGGGGTGCAGCCGGATGCGGTGATCGGGCATTCGATGGGGGAGGTGTCGGCGGCGGTGGTCGCCGGGGCGTTGAGCCCGGCGCAGGGGTTGACGGTGATCGCCATCCGGTCGCGGTTGATGGCCCGGCTGGCCGGGCAGGGTGCGATGGCGCTGCTGGAGTTGGATGCGGCCGCGGCGGAGGGGTTGATCGCCGGGTATCCGGGGGTGTCGGTGGCGGTGTATGCCTCGCCGCGCCAGACGGTGGTCGCTGGGCCGCCGGAACAGGTGGATGCGCTGATCGCGGTGGTGGATGGGCGGGGTCGGTTGGCGCGGCGCATCGAGGTGGATGTGGCGTCGCATCATCCGACTGTTGATCCGATCCTGCCGGAGTTGGGGGCGGCGTTGGCGGATGTGGTGCCGTCGGTGCCGGTGATTCCGGTGTTTTCGACGGTGGGTGATCGGTCGGGTGGTGTTGTTTTTGATGCCGGGTATTGGGTGGCGAATTTGCGTAACCCGGTGCGGTTCAGTGAGGCGGTGGCCGCGGCGGGCGTCGAGCATTCGGTGTTTGTGGAGGTCAGTCCGCATCCGTTGTTGATGCATGCGATCGGTGAGACGCTGGCCGGGGTCGCATCGATCATGCGTGTTGCGACGTTGCAGCGCGACACTGATGACACGGTGACGTTTCACTCGCAGCTTGCCGCGCTGGGCACGGGCCCGGCCGAGACGGCGCGGTGTGCCGACGCGCATGGACTACGTCCTGGACATCCCGCCGACGCCCTGGATGCATTCGTCGGCACTGGCTCGCCAGTCGACCCGACAGCGTTCCTGCGGGCACCCACCCACTGCTCGGGATGCATGTCGAGATGCCCTCCGGTCGCGACCATGTCTGGCAGGCCGATGTGGGAACCGACTCGATCCCGTGGCTGGGGGATCACAAGGTTCACGGCCAAACCATCATGCCGGCAGCAGGTTTCGCCGAGATGGTGCTGGCCGCGGGCAGTCGAGGCGCTTGGGTCTTCCCGTGCGAGGCCGTCACGGTCGATCGGCTCGAGGTGGAACAGATGCTTCCCCTGGACGGCGCAGACTCGGGTGACGACCCAGCTGACACGAACCGCGGACGACCGCATTCGCGTCGAAATCCATTCCCGCTCGGCCGCGGCAACTGGATTCGGCATGCGGTCTCGGGCGTCGATGTCCTGCAGCGTGATGTCCCGGCCGAGCGGCCGGTTCACCCGGTGAGGCCGGCGACTGTCGTCTCGCCGGCGACTTCTACACCGCCCTGCGGCGCACCGGTGCACACCATGGGCAGGCGTTTGCCGCCCTGACCCGGATCGTTCGAACGCCCAGCGGCTCATCGGAGGCTGAGATCGTCCTGCCCGACGAGGCGACTCCGCATCGAGGCTACCGACTTCATCCGGTGATGCTCGACGCGGCGCTGCAGGGCCTGGCTGCCGCGATGCCGGCCGAATCGCTCGAGGATCGGCCGAGGCCACATATCTGCCAGTCGCGTTCGAGACGATCCGGGTGTTCGGCGATGTCGGCCGGCGGGCCCGATGCCGGGCGGAGCTGGTCAGCGCTGGACGACGACGGCGCGGGCAAGCTCGGCCGGATCACCCTGATGGATGACGCGGGAACTCCGACCGCGGAAGTCACCGGCATCTACCTACGGCGGGTACAGCGCCGGACGGTGCCGTTGCCGTTGGCGCAGAAGGTCTTCGACACCGAGTGGGTGGACATCTCGACCCGTCCCGGGTCGGCGCCGGCGACCGTCGGCGCCGTCCGCCGGCAGCTGGCTGGTGCTGAGCGATGACGCCGACACGAAAGCGACTCGCAGAGGAATTCGCCGACCAGTTCGGCTCACCGACCCGGCGGGTGATCGGCGCAGACCTGTCAGATGAATCCGCAGTGCTGGAGGCTTTCGCGAAAGCCGCGGCAGATCCGGACCTGCCGCCGGTGGGCGTGGTCGTCTTCGTCGGCCAGCGCGCGTTCGATGGCACCGACTCCGACGGCGCGCTGGCCGTGCCGCGATGTGGTCTGGGCGGTTTCGGCGACGATCCGCGCGGTCGTCGGCGGCTGGCACGGGAAGTCGCCGCGGCTGTGGCTGGTCGCCCGGAACGGTCTTGTGGTTCACGACGGTGAGCCGGGCGACCCGGCGGTCGGCGGGCTCAAGGGCCTCATCCGGGTTCTCGCCTATGAGCACCCGGATCTGCACGCCACTCTGGTCGATGTGGATTCGGCGGACGACGTAGTCGCGACGATGATGACGGAACTGGATTCACCGGGCAACGATGACGTGATCGCCTGGCGCGGCGAGCGACAGTTACGCCGAACGGCTCTCGCGCGCGACGCTGCGGCGAACGCGCGAGCGTGACCAGTCGTCCGTCCGGACGGCTCGTACGTCGTCACCGGCGGTCTCGGCGGGCTGGGCATGGTCGTCGCTCGCTGGCTCGTCGACAGCGGCGCCGGACGCGTCGTTCTCAACGGTCGAGGCCGACCCTCCGACGAGCAGCGGACGAACCTCGCCGACCTGGAACGCCGCGCCGAAGTCGTCTTCGTCCAGGGCGATATCGCCGCACCCGGGAGTGGCCGAACAACTCGTGCGGCCGCCGAGGACACCGGACGGCCGTTGCGCGGAGTGGTGCACTCGGCGGCCGTCCTCGACGACGGCCTGGTCGCCGCCTCAGCGCGAAAGCCTGGAACGGGTGTGGGCGCCCAAGGCTGCGGGCGCCTTGCGGCTGCACGAAGCCACCGCCGACCCGAGAGCTCGACTGGTGGGTGGCCTTCTCCTCGGTCGCCTCGCTGCTCGGATCGCCCGGGCAGGCGGCATACGCGTGCGCCAATGCGTGGCTCGACGCCCTGGTCGCGTGGCGGAGAGCAGCGGGATTGCCCGCCACCGCGATCAATTGGGGCCAGTGGTCCGACGTCGGACTCGCCCGCTCGCTGACGCTTGATCGTGCTCGACCCCATCACCCCGCCGAAGGCATCGAGGCTATGGAGTCGCTGGTGGGCCGGCGACCTCACCCAGGCGGGTGTCGCGCGGCTGCGTCTCGATCGCGCGGCGGCCGCGTTCCCCGAGATCGGCGAACTCGGCTACTTCGCAGGGCTGGTCGAGGAGTTGGAGGCGCGGCGAGGGCGGCGACTGGCCGGGTCCCGAAGCGCTTCGCGAACTCGATCCGCGGTGAGGCCAACGGCTCGTCACCGCGCGGCTGCGCAGGCGCATCTCGGCGATCATGGGCTACTCGGACGACTCGCGCCATCGACCCGAACCAGCCGTTGATCGAACTGGGAATCGATTCTTTGATGGCTGTGCGGATCAGGAACACGGCGCGCGGGGACTTCGGCGTCGAGCCGCCGGTGGCACTTCTGCTGCAGGGCGCTTCGCTGCAGGACCTCGCGGCCGATCTCATCAGCCAGCTTGGCCTGGCCGGGCAGGACGCGGCCGAGCAGGGCGAAGGACTTCGCGATCGAGCCCAGCGGCGTGCCGCAGCGCGCCAGCGAGCCGCAGCGCGACGAAAGGCAGGACAACGAGCATGACCGGTAGTCACCGTCAGAACTCGCTACCGCCCAACGCGATTGCGGTCGTGGGCATGGCCGGGAGGTTTCCCGGCGCAGATTCCGTGTCGGCGTTCTGGCGCAACCTGCGGCGGGGCGAGGAGTCGATAGTCACGCTGTCGGAGGACGAGCTGATCGCCGCCGGAGTCGGCGAAAAGGCGCTGGCCAGCCACGCCTACATCAGGCGTGCGGCTCTGCTGGATGGCATAGACGAATTCGATGCCGATTTCTTCGGTTTCACGCCGCACGCCGCGCGGATGATGGATCCGCAACACCGGTTGTTCCTGCAGTGTGCATGGCATGCACTGGAAGACGCCGGATACCAGCCCGGCGCAGATCGACGGTTCGGTCGGCGTGTACGGAACGAGCTCGGCCAGCGGATATCTCCTGCACAACCTGATGTCGCACCTCGATCCGAACGTGGTCATCGGGCAGGGGGCCACCTTCGAGATGATCAATCTGTCGCTGCAGAACGACAAGGATCACCTTGCGACGCGGGCGGCGCATCAGTTCAACCTTCGCGGCCCCGCCCTCTCGGTGCAGACGGCGTGCTCGTCGGCACTGGTCGCGGTTCACCTGGCGTGCCAGAGCATTCTGAACGGTGAATGCGATATGGCGCTGGCCGGCGCCGCCTCGATCCGGGTGCCGCACCACGTCGGATACTGGCACGAACCGGGGTCGATGGTGTCGGCGAGCGGCCATTGCCGGCCGTTCGACGTTCGGGCGGATGGCACCATCTTCGGCAGCGGAGTCGGTGTTGTGGTGCTCAAGCCCTATCAGGACGCCGTTGACGACGGGGACCGCATTCACGCCGTCATCAGGGGCTCGGCGATCAACAACGACGGATCGACGAAGATGAATTACGCGGCGCCCAACGCCGCCGGTCAAGCCGAGGCCATCGCCGAGGCGCATGCGGTGGCGGACATCGATTCGTCCACCGTCGGCTATGTCGAGACCCACGGAACCGGCACGCCGCTGGGTGACCCCGTCGAGATCGAAGGGCTGCGACAGGCATTCGCTGTTTCAACCGAATCCAGACCCGGCCCGTGTGTCCTTGGTTCGGTCAAGTCCAACATCGGTCACTTGGAGGTCGCGTCGGGGATCGCCAGCCTGATCAAGGCGATCCTCTGCCTCAAGCATCGGGCGATTCCGGGAACACTGCACTTCACCAGTCCCGAATCCGGAACTGCATCTCGACCGGGGGCCCTTCGTGGTGCGCGGCGAGTACGGCCCGTGGGAATGGGATGGCGTCCGTCGTGCGGGAGTGAGTTCGTTCGGTGTGGGTGGCACGAACGTCCATGTCGTCCTCGAGGAAGCGCCGGCTATTGCGGCGCCCCCTGTCCGGCCCGGGCCGCAGGTGCTTGTGCTCTCGGCGGGCACCGCCGAGGCGCTGGAGGAGTCGCGCTCGGCCCTGGCCGCCGAACTGTCCGCCCCCGATGAGCTGAACATGTCTGACGTCGCCTTCACCCTTGCGGGGCGGAAGGAAAGCGGACCTGCGCATGGCGGCCGTCGTCAACGATCAGCAGCACGCAGCAGAGGTCCTGCGGGCGACCGAGCACGACAACGTCTTTGTGGGTGAGGCCGTCCGGGACGGCGAATCGGACGCCCAATCGAACTGTGACCGAGTCGTTTTCATGTTTCCCGGCCAGGGTGCCCAACATGTCGGCATGGCTCGCGGCCTTTACGAGTCCGAGCCGGTTTTCGCCAGGTACTTCGACGAGAGCGCGGCCGGATTCGGCGAGGAGTTGGGTATCGACCTGTGCGCGGAGATATTCGACGGGTCAGCACGGAGCCTGGAGCGAACCGACCGGGCACAGCCCGCATTGTTCGCCGTCGAGTACGCGCTGGCCAAGCTGATCGAATCGCGCGGGGTGGCCCCAGCGGCGGTGGCAGGGCACAGCATCGGCGAGTATGCGGCGGCCACCTTGGCGGGTGTGTTCGATCACCGGACCGCGGTCAAAGTGGTGTCGATGCGCGCACGCCTGATGCACGCGGCGCCACGTGGCGCGATGGTCGCGGTCGCCTTGAGCCCTGACGCCATCGTCGAATATCTCTCGCGGGACGTCGATCTCGCCGCGGTCAACGATCCGGAAAGCTGCGTCGTCGCGGGATCAGAGGAGGCCATCCGCGAGTTCCACAATCGCCTCGGCGAAAAGGGGATCGTGGCTCGCCGGGTTCGAACTTCGCATGCTTTTCATTCGCGGTTGATGGACTCGGTGATTCCGGAGTTCACCGGCTTCCTGTCCCGCCTGACGTTGCGCGAGCCCCGGATACCCTTGCTCTCGAACATCACCGGAACCTGGATGTCGCCCGGCGAAGCAACCAATCCCGCGACATGGGCACGCCAGATCCGGTCGACGGTCCGGTTCTCCGACGAACTCGATGTCCTGCTCGCTGGTCCTCTCCGCGTTCTGGTCGAGGTCGGGCCCGGCGGAACGCTGACCTCGTCGGCGGTACGTCATCCCCGGTGGTCGAGTCAACACCGCGCCGTTCGGCCGATGCGCCACCAGGCGCAGAACAAGGACGATCACGCAACCTTCCTTCTCGGTCTCGGGCAACTCTGGGCAGCCGGCATCGACGTCGACTGGACGCCCCCGGCTGCCGACGTGCCGCCGCGACAAGTCTCGCTTCCCGGCTATCCCTTTGCGCGGCAACGGCATTGGATCGACCACAACGCTGCCGCCCCCTGGGCCGACGGGAACCCGGCGCAGAGCGGGATGCCGGCGGCGCCGGGCGGCCAAACGGGCCAGGTGGCCGCCAATGGCCGGTCGCCGATGGAGACGACGTTGCAGCGCATCTGGGCGCAGTGTCTCGGGGTCGGATCGATCGACCGGAACGCCAACTTCTTCGAGGTCGGAGGGGACTCACTGATCGCAATCAGCGTCGCGATGAGCGCCGGCAACGAGGGGCTGGATCTCACCCCGCAGGACCTCTACGAGCATCAGACGGTGGCGGCGCTCGCCAAGGCCCTGGTCGAGCGATACGCAGCGGGTGGCCTGGCACGTCAGGCGCCGGGAGAGGTGGAGCATCCCCCCGTTCCGCCGAACATCACGCACTTCCTCGAGCACGGGCTGGGGGAGGCCGGCCGGTGGCGCATCCCGCTGATCCTGCGACTTCGCCCCGACGTCGCGGTCGAGGATGTCCGTTCGGTGCTCAGCGCGGTGACGAATCATCACGATGCGTTACGCGTCGCTTTGTGCAGCGCGCGGGAACCTGGGAGCAGCACATCGCCGAGCCGCAGGAATTCGCCGCTCTGAGCACCGCGTCTCTGCCGGACGGCCTCGCACCGGGAAGCGCGCAGGAGCGGGAGGCCATCCTGGGCATCCTGGACGAAGAGATCCGTGGCCAGGACCTGGCGAGCCCGCCACTGACCGCCACCTACATCAGCGGACTGCGAGGCGGCCCGTGCCACCTCGCGATCAGCCTGCACGGGACCGTGGGCGATCACGCGTCGCGCGACATCCTGCTCACCGACCTGTTCACCGCGTTCGGTCAACGCCTTGCAGGCGAGCCGATCGCGCTGCAACCGGTGACCACATCGTGGCGCGAGTGGTCGCAGCGGTGTGCCGCGCTCGCCACGCATCCCGGGGTCGTCGAGAGCCGTGAGTTCTGGATCGAGACCGTCTCGAAAGCGACCTTGCGCGTGGCACGCCAGCACATCGACGTAGCCACCTGCGGCTGACGACCTGAGGTGTCTGTCGTCGAAACTGACCCCCGCCGAGGCGGCAGAAATCGACGATGCACGGCGAAGGCTCCGGTTGCCGATCGATAACATCATGCTCGCCGCTCTGAGCCGCACAATCGCCGCCCAGGTCGGTGATGGTTCTGTCGCGGTCGACCTCGCCGGCCCGGGGCGGTCCGTGCTGAAACCCGACGTCGACCTGCGGCGGACGGTCGGCTGGTTCACCACCTTGTATCCCGTGGCTATCTCGTGCGACCACAGCTGCGACATGAGCGCACGGCAGTTGCTGGACAGGGTGCACGACGCAGTGTCAGCCGTCCCGCACATGGACTCGGATACGGGCTGTTGCGGTACGTGTATGCGCCGACCGCGCGCCGACTCGAGTGTGCGAGCCCGGCTGACATCCACTTCTCATACCAGGGCGTCATTCCCGACCTGCCGTCCTTGTCGGCCGACGATGCTCCGGTCCATCTCGATCGCGACATGGCGATGCCGGTTCGCGAGACGATCGCGGGCCTGGGTCACGCGATCGAACTGCGGGTATATCGCTGCGCCGGAGTGCTGCACCTGGATTGGTGGTACGACGGCCGCCGACTCGAGTCGGCCATGGCTGAGTCTCTGGCCGAGGGTTTCTCGGTCGCGTTGATGGAACTGACCCGCGCGGCCATCGGCGAGGACGAATTGGAATCCGCCGGCGCGGAACTGGCGCTGGTGGATTTGTCGTCGATGGATATCGGATAGGAGATGCGAATGCCCGATGCGGGTAAGGCGGTAGTGGTAGACGGGATACGGAAGTCGTTCGGTTCCGTCGTCGCGTTGAGCGACGTCAGCTTCGAAGTGGGGCGTGGGGAGGTCATCGGCTTGCTAGGCCCCAACGGGGCGGGCAAGACGACCATGGTCGACATCCTCTCGACGCTGACGCGACCCGATCGCGGTCGTGCGGAGGTCGCCGGGCACGACGTCGTGTCCGACCCGGCGGGTGTGCGGAGGTCGATCATGCTCACCGGCCAGCAGGTGGCGCTCGACGACATGCTGACCGGCCGAGAGAACCTGGTGATGTTCGGGCGGTTGCAGGGCCTGAAGAAAGCCGCTGCGCGGGAGCGGGCGAAGGAGCTTCTCGATCAGTTCGACCTGGTTCGGCGCGGCGGACCGGAGCGTCAGCACGTATTCCGGCGGCATGCGTCGGCGCATCGACATCGCCTGCGGATTGGTGGTCCGCCCCGACGTGGTGTTCCTCGACGAGCCGACGACCGGACTGGACCCGCGCAGCCGGCAAAGTGTTTGGGACCTGGTGTCCGAATTCAAGCTGTCCGGAATCGCGACGCTGTTGACGACCCAATACCTCGAGGAGGCCGACGCGCTCAGTGATCGCATCATCGTGATCGATCACGGCACGATCATCGCCGAGGGAACGGCCGACGAACTCAAAGAGCGGACGGGAGCGACGTACTGCGAAATCGTGCCGCGCCACCTGAAGGATCTACCCGCCATGGCCGAGGCGTTGAGTTTACTGGTGCCGGGGACGAATCGGATCGAGGTGACATCGGCGTCCGACCGTATCTCGATACCCGCGCCCGATGGTCCGCACACCCTGGTGCAGGTGCTGTCGCACCTGGACGCGGCGCATATCGAGCTGCTCGACATCGCTCTGCGCCGCCCGTCGCTCGATGAGGTGTTCTTCGCATTGACGTCCGACAAGACCGGCGACGCGCGCGACGCGAACCGCGGGAAGTGGAACGTGCTCTCTTGATGCATGCGACGGATGCCCGGCCGACGGCGTCAACCGTTCAGCAATGGTGGGTGCTGACGGTCCGCGGGATCGTGCCGACGCTGCGCAACGGTGAGCTGCTCACCCAGGTCGCCGCGTCGATCATGTTCACCGTCGGTTTCTACATCCCGCTCAAACAATTCATGGGCGCCTTCATCCAGGGCATGAGCAGCTATGCGCAGTATCTGATGCCGCTGATCGCATTGCAGGCGATCGCATTCGCGAGCGTGTCGGCGGCGTTTCGGTCAGCGACCGATTCGGTGCAGGGCATCAACCGGAGATTCAAGACCATGCCCATCGGCCCGCTGACACCGCTGGCTTCACGCATGTCGGCCAGCATGTACCGCTGCTCGGTGGCGCTGGTGGTCTCACTCGTGTGTGGCCACGTGATCGGGTTCCGCTTCTACGGTGGTCTGGCGCACACCGTGGCATTCTGTCTCTTGGCGCTGATGATCGGCGCCGCGTTGGCCTTTCTCGGGGACCTGATCGGCACCATAAGTGAGAACCCGGAGGCCACGACGCACCTGATGCTGTTGCCGCAGTTGATCTTCGGGTTGTTGTCGGTCGGGGTGCAGCCAGCCGAACGGTTCCCGGACTGGATCCAGCCGTTCGTCCGCAACCAGCCGATCTCCCAATTCGTCTACGCGTTGCGGGCATTGGCGGGCGACAGCACTCCGGCGGCCGGTGAGGTGACCTGGGCTGTCATGGGTCCCGCATTGGTGTGGGTCGTGGTGTTGATCGCGGTACTGATTCCGATGCATGCGCGCGTTTCCCTGAGGAGACACTGATGACGGTCGCATCCGAACCCACGACGACGATCCCGTCCGGCGGCCCCCACGAAGGCCTCCCGGACGCGGGGCGGGCCATCTCGGAGAATTCTCCACGCCGGCTCGTCCTGCACACCTGGCTGCTGACCGCCCGAATACTCCGTCGCTGGAGCCGGGATCCTTCGACGCTGCTCGAGTCGCTGATCATGCCAATTGCGTTGCTGGTGACACTGAACCTCGTTCTCGGGGATGCTATTTCGCAGGTCACCGGGCACGGCGCGCTCTTTGGCAGCGTGCCGCTGGTCGCGATGGTCGGCGCCATGACCGGCGCGACGGTCGGCGGGATCGGTCTCATGCGGGAACGCACTAACGGGCTGCTGGCACGGCTGTGGGTGCTGCCCGTACACAGGGCGGCGGGCCTGCTGTCGAGGCTGGCCGCCGATGCGATCCGGATCGTGGTGACCACCGCGGTGCTCATGTGCGCCGGGCTGATCCTGGGTTTCAGGTTCCAGCAGGGCATCCTGGCATCGGTGGCGTGGCTGTTCATCCCGATCGTGTTCGGGGTGGTCTTCTCGGCCGCCGTCAACACGCTCGCGTTGTATACGTCGAATACGATCGTCCTGGAGGCCACGCAGGTCGTCTCAGCGCTGCTGATGTTCTTCAGCACCGGCTTTGTGCCGCTCGATCAGTTTCCCCGCTGGATTCAGCCGGCCGTCGAACATCAGCCGGTGAGCTATGCCATCGAGACCATGCGGGGATTGTCCCTGGGCGGGCCGGTGTCGACCCCGATGGCGGGGATGCTGCTGTGGTCGGCGGGCATCGCCGTGGTGTGCGCAATACCGATGGCGATCGGGTATCGAAGGGCAAGCATGCGTGGATGATCTCGCGTTGGTGCCCACCAATGGTCAAGGAGTCTGAAATGTTTCCATCGTCGGTCATCCGCAAGCTGACGCGCAGCGAGGAGATATTCGCTGACACGCATAATTTCGTGGGGCTCAGGGCGCATTTGAAGGGTCCGATCGACGTCGCCGCACTGTCGGCGGCCTTCGATGCTCTGCTCGAGGCGCACCCGGTTCTCGGCCGGCCGCCTGGAGCGGGGACCCGACGGGCGATTCGAGATCGTCGCCGACGACTTGCTCCATCCGGGAATTCAGGTGATGGAACTCGACGATCCTGCCGCGAAGACCCCGCCGATACACCTCGATCAGAGCGAATCGTTGGTCCAGCTGCGATTGACCGTTCGCGGCGAACAGGCCGAGCCGACCCTCTACGTGCACCATTGCCTGGCCGACGGCCACCATCAGTTCAGCCTCGTCGAGGAGCTGTTCTCCACGTATACGGACTTGGTAACCACCGGAAGCAGCCGTCCGGTGACCGTCCATCCCGCGCCGGACCCGCTCGAGGTTGTGCTCGCCGACCGGGATGTCCACAAGCTGAACCGTTCGGGACTCGAACGGTTCATGCCCGCGATGTTCGCCTACGACCTGCCCCCGACCCGGCGGGCCGCCAGCAGATGTCGAACCTGCTTTCCCCGTGCGGGTTCCGATGGCTTGGTGCCAGCTCAACGAACGCGAGACACAGGATCTGGTCGCGTTCTGCCGTGCCAATCGGGTCAGCTTGAACGGCCTGATGTCTGCGGCGATTCTGATGGCGGAGTGGCAACTTCGCGGCACGCCGAACATCCCGGTTCCCTACATCTATCCGGTCGATCTGCGGTACGTCCTGTCACCCCCGGTGTCGGCGACCGGATGCACCAACCCGATCGGAGTGGCCACGTATCTCGCCGAGATCGACCGAAACACCGATGTCGTCGGCCTCGCCCGAGACATCGCCGAGGCGTTTCGGGCGGATCTGGCCGACGGCGTAATCCAGCAGTCACTGCTTCACTTCAGCCCGCAGTACGTCGGCAATCCTCCCGGCTTGCCCGATGTCGTGATGCTCGCCGACAACGGACTTGTGCCCCCGGTTCGCACGCCCGACGGTGTGGAACTCACCGCCGTCTCCGGTGAATTGTTCTTCGCCGTCACCGCCGGAATCGACATGTACAGCAGCAAGATATTCGCCGGGCAGTTGACGATCGAGTACCACAGCCATGGCCCGGCGCCGGAACGGTCGATCGAGGCGATCCGTTCGATGCTCCTGCAGCATTGTCGAACAGCACCCGGCAGCCGGCGTCAGCTGACGGGCCCGAACGCGTAGCGATGGTACTGCAGGCTCTTTCGGGCGGGCGGAACCACACGAGCCAGGCGCCTGGCGAACCGGAACCCGGCCGATGCCCGCGCGAATGTGCTCGCGTCGAAGAAGGAGACAGCGGCCAACAGCCGGACTCCGGGGACTCGACTGAGGATGTCCTCGGAGCTGTTGACCGCCCAGTGCAGCATCGAACCGGACCGCCGCACCAGCGTCTGTGTCTTCTGCGACCTGATCCCGAGCCAATTGAAGAAGTCGATCTGCAGTTCACCGGAAGGGAAGCGGCCGACGAAGCTTTGAAGCAGCGCCACGCCCTGCTGCACGGTCAGATACATGCTGATGCCTTCGGCCAGCAGCAGCGCCGGGCGGTCTGCCGGGATCTGGTCGAGCCATGAGGGATCCGTTGCCGAGGTGGCAACCAGGTGGTAATGCGGGCGTGTCGGATAGATCTTCTCGCGTAACGCGATGACAGCCGGATAGTCGACGTCGTACCACTCGACACCCGGACCGGGGTCGAGCCGGAACACTCGGCTGTCCAGACCGCAGCCGAGGTGCACCACCGTCGCTTGTTCATGGACCGCGAGGAACTGGCGAGCCCAGATGTCGTACTGGGCGGTGCGCACGGTGACCAGCGGTGCCCACCTTCCGGTGATCCCGTTTTGCTGCCAGTCGTAGTCGAGGCGGCGTACCGCGTCCTTCGCGAACGGATCGCCCAGGACCGGGCGCTCGAAGTCGGCATCCAATGCCTTAAGGTACAGTGTCGTGAGCATCGTCTGCGCCGGGCCGCTCAGGTCGACGGGAGCCTTGTCGGTCATGCATTCGAGGCTAGTGTGCCAGGTTATTTGTGCCAACAGGGGGAGCAGGTCGCCGCGAGCACAGTCGGCGTGAGTATTCGGGGATCTGCGTCGAGATCGATGGGGTGTGGAAGTGGCGGACAGAGCCATCAGCCATGACGAAGGCGGCCGGCCGCGGGTCCTGCTCCTTTGCTACAGCTACACCGGACAGTCACTGAAGGTGTTGCAGGCCGCCGGAGAGGTGTTCCGCGAGCGAGGGTGCGACGTGCGTACGGCCGAGATCGAATTCACGGATCGGCGGTTTTCCGGAAGGTTCTCCAGTTTCCCGATGCGACGTGTGTGGCCGGACATGCTCAGGGTGCTGCCGGCGCAGACGCGCCGCGCCAGTGGGGAGATCCGGATACCGGACGCAGTGCTCGATGGCGACTATGACCTGATATGCATCGGTTCGCCCACCTGGTGGCGTACCACGAACATGCCGATGCGCTCGTTCCTCAAGTCGCGATGAAGCGCGAAAAGCTCCTTGCAGGCAAGCCCTTCGCAGTCTTCGTCGTATGCCGTCGCTATTGGCGGGAGAACCTCGCGGCGGTTCGCAAGCTCGGCGAGAAGGCGGGCGGTGAGTACGTGGACGGAGTTCATTTCACCTATCCGGGGGACCAGGTTCGCTCGATGCTTTCGCTTACCAGTTACCTGGGGTCGGGACAGTACCGTGACCGCTACCTGGGGTTGCGCATTCCTCCCACCAACGTCCAGCCCGACCAGCTGGAGCAGACCCGGCGGTTCGCCTCCGCCCTCGCGGAGCAGTTGTTCGGCAAGCCGCCCGCGGTGGCGGGCAGGGGAGACGCGTAGCGGCATGCCGCGTTCATTCGAAGTGTCGGTTGAATCCCCTGCCAGCGTCGAACAAGTCCACGGCGCGTTCAGCGACGAGGAGTATTGGTCGTCGCGGTTCGCGGCCTTCGGCACCACTACGACAGTGGAGTCGTTGACCGTCGGCTCGGACGGCACAGTCACCGTGAACATGGTCCAGGATCTGCGCCAAAACGGGTTGCCCAGGCTGCTCACCAGGTTCTACCCGGGTGATTTGAAGGTATTGACCACCGAGACATGGCAGCCGATCGGCGAGCGCCAGGTGCGAGGAGAGGTAACCATCGCGGCCGTGGGGGCGCCCGGATCCGGACGTGGCGCGGCGCTGCTCATGCCGATGGGGGACGGCTCGCAAATGAGCTTCAACGGTACTGTGGATTTCAAGGTCCCGTTGGTCGGTGGCAGAATCGAGAGCTACCTCGGTGGCCAGTTCGCCGAACTCATCTCGGAGATTCAGCGCTTCACAACAGCGTGGATCGCCGGGCGTGACTGAATTACGGGCGCGATGGCAGACCGGATCGACAGGCGCCGCTTGACCGTGACCTCACCGCTATGACTGAAATACCGCTATGACTGACATGCCAGACTCAGGATCTGCCCGGCCGCGAACGTCCGGGGTCGCGCCGAACGCGTCCGAAGCTCTCGCCCGCTTGAACATGCCGCTCGCGGAGGCGATGATGACCCAGCGGGCCGTGCGACGGGTCCTTCCCGACCCGGTCGACGACGAAGTGGTGTTGAAGTGCATCGAGCTCGCGCTGCGAGCACCGACCGGTGCGAACGGCCAGAACTGGGAGTTCATTGTCGTCAAGGATCACCGGGTCAAGGAGAAGTTTGCCAAGCGCTACCGCCAGCTGTGGAGCGTCTACCATCGCGTGGTCATTCGACGTATCGCAGCCCGCGACGAGTCGATGGCAAAAACCGCGCGTGCAATCCAGTGGCAGGTCGATCATTTCACCGAAGTCCCTGTCCTGGTGGTGGCCTGCCTGCGCCTCGGCGCTCTCGAGGGGCGCTTGCCGGTCGTGCGCATGCCCCATGCCGCCGAGTCGGGATACTACGGATCGATCTATCCCAGCGTGCAGAACCTTTTGCTGGCCGCACGTGCCATGGGGCTGGGTGCGTCCCTCATCACCTTGCCGCTTTGGAGCGTGGCTTCGGCGCGCAGAACCCTTAAGCTGCCCCTCAATGTCACTCCATGCTGCATCGTGCCACTCGGCTGGCCACGCGGAGGCTACGGGCCGACGACCCGCCGTGCGGTCGAAGAGGTCACGCACCTCGATGCGTACGGAAAGCGCGCCTGGCTCGACACTTGAGAGTTGCGGACTTCCAGGCGATTCGCGACCTCGGCGGGGATCGGACCAAGGCGCCACAAGACACAAGATCGACCGATCGCAGTGAGGCGTTCATTCGGGCCGACCGAGCAGACGATAGGTGGATTATCATGAGCCTTCCCAAACCGAACGCCGACACCTCCGTCTTCATCACCGGGGCCTCCTCCGGTATCGGTGCCGAGATCGCGCGTGGTCTGGGGCGCTGTGGGTATCCTCTGGTGCTGGTTGCGCGACGACGAGAACGGCTCGAGGCGCTCGCCGATGAGATTCGTGGAACATGCACGGTTTCCGTCGATGTCATGCCGATCGATCTCAATGACGCCGCGTCGCGCGTTGCGCTGATCGAGCGCATCGGCGGTGAGGCGCTCGCCGGCCTGGTCAACTGCTCCGGTCTCGGCACCAACGGGCCGTTCCATTCGCTGCCACTGGAGCGCGAGAGTCAGGTAGTCACTGTCAACGCGCTCGCCCTGATGGAGCTCACCCGCGCCGGATTGCCGGGGATGATCGATCGGCGCGCCGGTGCGGTGCTCAACGTCGCCTCGATCGCCGGCTTTCAGCCGGTGCCCGGCGGGGCCGTCTACTCCGCCACCAAGGCGTTCGTACAGTCGTTTTCGCAGGCGGTTCATGAGGAACTGCGCGGTACCGGGGTTTCGTGCACGGTGCTGTCCCCGGGGCCGGTGCCAACCGAATGGTGGGAGGTGGCAGGCGCCCGCTGCGTGACCATCGGGCAGATGTCGCCGCAGGCCGTCGCCCGGGCCGCGATCGGAGGAATGCTCAAGGGCAAACGCTCTGTCGTACCTGGGCTATTGCCCAAAGTAACCGATATCGGCAGCAGGCTCACCGCCCGCCGTGTGCTCCTGCCGGCCATACGGACAGCCGCGTCCTTCCGAGACCGCCGTGCTTGAGGTGATCGACAAAGGGTGTGTCAGCCAAACCCATCCTGTCCCGCTGCTCTTCGCCCACGGGGCCTGGCATGCGGCATGGTGTTGGGACGAACATTTTCTGAGCTTCTTCGCTGACAAGGGTTATCGTTGCCTGGCCGTGAGTTTTCGCGGCCACGGAACCAGCCCGACTTTCAAAGCGCTGCGCACCTGTTCGATCGCCGATTACGTGGAGGACGTCAGCAGCGTCGCCGACAGCCTGGGCTCAAGACCTGTCGTGATCGGCCACTCGTTGGGTGGCTTTGTCGTACAGAAGTACCTGGCGTCGCACGGCGCTCCCGCGGCCGTCTTGATGGCTTCCATGCCCCCGCGGGGAGCTTTCGCATCCGGCCTGCGCTGGATGAAACTGCACCCGTGGCTCTTCACGAAGATCGCCATCACGGGCAAGTCACTGGACTGCGTCAACACGCCCGGGCTCGCACGGGAGAGATTTTTCTCCGCGCAGACGCCGGAGGCGCACGTTGTGGGTTACGCGGCGCGACTGACGGAGGAAAGCGCGCGAATCGGCATCGACGGTGTTCTGCTTGGCTTGGCACGATCCAAAAGTGTGGCCACGCCGATGCTGGTCTTGGGGGCCCGCGACGATGGCGCTGTCACCCCGAAAGAAGTACGCGCCACGGCACGCAAATATCAGACCCATGCGGAGTTCTTCCCCGATATGGGCCACAACATGATGCTCGAACCTGGCTGGGCTGCCGTCGCTGAAAGAATCCACGCGTGGCTCGGAAGTCACGGACTGTAGAGTGCCGCACCACCCGACACGCCGACAAGTCAACGCCGGCAGACCGGCGACGCTAGGTTCCGGTAGCGGCAGCGACACCTCAGGTCAAGCGCGTCGGGTGCGGGTTCAGAAATCGGTCGACATTCCCCTGGATACGTTTCCACTGCACCCGCCGACAGCGGGTTACCGCAACCCAGATTTCATACTGGTCGCGCCCGTGTCAAAGTTGAAGAACTGTCCTGGGGTAGGTTGCTATGGGGTCGTTCACATCTACATGAAAGGGGGGCGTGAGTATCTATGCAAGCCACGCGTCCGTACGTTAAAGCTAGTGCCGCGCTAGTAGCAGCCGGCGTCGTGGCTATCGCTCCGATCGCACCGCCACCGCCGGATGTGCACACCGCCAGCCCGGCAGTGCGTCTGACCGCTGACTCCCAGTCCATCGCCAATGTTCCTGCCAACGTGATCCAAGCCATCGTCAACATTCCTGCGGCCCAGGTTGCGGCCATGGAAGGCCTCGCGGATGGGCTCTTTTACAGCGGGAGTTGGTGGACCGGCCGCGCGAACCAGATTTGGGGTACCAACCCCTCCGACCCGCCGAGTTGGAAGGCCGGGGTTGCGTTGTTGGTACCGTTCCCAGCGCTGTCCGACCCGCTCGGCGAGCAAGTGGCCATCTGGGCGGAGGCGGAGTTTCCCGTCAACGCAGATTGCGCCTACATCTGCTACAACCCGATTCCGATTCTCGCAGGCTTGTTCCGGGTGCCGCTTTCGCAGCTGATCGCCGGCTACACGTTTCCCACCGTCGTCAACCCCCTCGGCCCGGTCGAAAGCCAATTCGGCCTCGCCGGTACCGGCCCCGGGAACACAATGCCTTGGTCGGGCCAGACAGTGCAGATAAATCCGCTCGACCTCGTTACTTCGGTCACCGACTACCTGCTTGCGCCACCGACTGGGGTCAAGGCCGTCACCGTTGGCGACATCCTCACAACCTCCTCGAGACTCCTCGCAGCGGCTATCGGTTCCTTCAGTCCATTTACTCCGGGGGGGCCCTTCGATTCTCTGGGGTGGCCGTATTCGGAGGCGGCATGTCCGGTGTGCTCTGAGATCACAGGCGTTTCGCCGTCTGGGATGGTCATCAAGAACGTGATCGGCACCTTCAGCAACGTCCTCAGCAATGTCGTCAAGGTCGTCGAACCGAACGCCGTCGACACCGTCGTCGACAAGAAAGCCGTCAACAACGACGTCGAAACGAACGTCGTCGAAACGAACGTCGTCGGAAGAACGGCATCAAGAACCTCGTCAAGAACGTCGTCGAGAAGAACGTCGTCGAAAAGCACGTCGCAGTCATAGGCGATGCGGTGGTGGCCAGAGTTGGCGCACCCGTCGCCAAGTCCGACTTGACGATCACCATGTCGACCGATGCGGGGAGTGACGGTGCCAAGCCGGCATTCGGTGAGTCCCGCGGCAAACTTCGCAAGCTCGGTGCGGGGGCGTCCGTCCCGACGACCAGCACGTCGACCGATGCGGGCAGTGACGGCGCCAAGCCGGCATTCGGTGAGTCCCGAGGCAAACTTCGCAAGCTCGGTGCGGGGGCGTCCGTCCCGACGACCAGCACGTCGACCGATGCGGGCAGTGACGGTGGCAAGCCGGCATTCGGTGAGTCCCGAGGCAAACTTCGCAAGCTCGGTGCGGGGGCGTCCGTCCCGACGACCAGCACGTCGACCGATGCGGGCAGTGGCGGCGGCAAGCCGGCATCCGGTGAGTCCCGCGGCAAACTTCGCAAGCTCGGTGCCGTGAAGTCGGCCATTGATCGCGCTGTCCCGAAGCGCACCGATGGACCGAAGGGCGACAAGTGAAGTCACCTGACGTATCCAGCCTATGAGTACGAGTAAGCAGTGCCTCGACGGGGTCGTCGTCGGTGCGGGGTTCGCCGGAATCGCCGCTGCGATCCAACTGAACCGGTTGGGCTACAACGACATCGTGATCCTCGATCGCGAGAATGACCTCGGCGGAACGTGGCATGTCAACCGCTACCCGGGCCTGAGCGTCGACGTGCCGTCGACCACGTATTCCTACTGGTTTGAGCCGAACCCGAACTGGTCGCGGCTGTTTGCGCCGGGTGCCGAGGTGAAGCGCTACGCCGAGCATGTGGCTGACAAGTACAACGTGCGTCGCTACATGCGTTTCAACACCGTCGTCGAAGGAGCCCGATGGGACGAGGACGCGCGGGTCTGGGAGGTGACTCTTGCCAGTGGTGAGACGCTGAGCACCCGCTTCCTGATCGTCGCCACGGGCCTGCTGTCTCAGCCATGCCTGCCGGACATCCCCGGTATCGACACGTTCACCGGGCGCATCATCCATACCGCCCGGTGGGACGACAGCTATGCGTTGAACGGACGTCGGGCAGCCGTCATCGGCACCGGATCCACCGCCGTGCAGGTCATTCCTGAATTGGCCAAGGAAGTATCCGAGCTGACGGTCTACCAGCGCACCCCGATCTGGGTGATGCCCAAGCCGGATGTCGGGTTGTCGCCCGCCGCGCAACGGCTGTTTGCTCGGTTGCCCCTGACGCAGCGCATCCTTCGCTGGTTCACCGACACCAGTACGGAATTCCTCATGGTGATCGCCATGTGGAAATTTCGGTACCTGAAGCGACTCCACATCAACCTGTCGGGCGCGGCGAAAGCTCATCTGTTTCTGTTCGTCCGTGACAAGGAACTGCGCCGCAAGTTGACACCGGATTATGACTACGGGTGCAAACGGCCGACCGTGTCCAATTCCTACTACCGTGCGCTCACCAAGCCGCATGTGCATCTCGAAACCACCGGCATCGACAGGATTGAGCCCGACGGCATCGTCACCCGCGATGGCGCGAAGCGGTTCATCGACACCCTCGTCCTAGCGACCGGGTTCGACGTGTGGGACGCCAACCTGCCGGCGATCGAAGTGATCGGTCGGGAGGGCACCAGCCTCGGAAAGTGGTGGCGGGAGAACCGGTTCCAGGCGTACGAAGGGCTCTCGGTGCCCTACTTTCCGAACCTGTTGACGATGGCCAGCCCGTATGCGTGGGTCGGCTTGTCGTGGTTCAACACAGTGGAATACCAAATGCGGCACATGGATCGGCTGTTCGGCGAACTGCAACGGCGCGGGGCCAGCACCTTCGAGGTTACCGAGCAGGCCAATACTCGCTTCTTGGACCGGATGACCACACTGCTCGGCGATTCGGTGTTCTACACCGGCAGTTGCGCGGGCTCGCGGTCGTATTGGTTCGACCCCAGCGGGGAAGCGCCGTTGTTTCGGCCGACATCCGTACGAAGCGCCGTCAAGGAGCAGGACCGATTCCCGTTGAGCGACTACGCAATCGGGTGACGGACCGGTCGGGGTGGACCCGCAGTCATTCGGCCCCGGAGGGCTGATCGGGCAGTGTTCGATAGCGCAGAATTCGCCCCCGGCGGGCAGTGGCCTTGAAACGCCCCGCGAGTCGGGTGGTATGGCGGACAAAGCCGGGGAATAGCGCCACTTCGGGTTGGTGGGCGTAGCTCGTTTCTTCGACAAGGGTGAGGCGCTGAGTCCACGTCTCGGGGTGGTGAGCATCCTTGAACCCGGCATAGCCCCACTGCGTGCGGATGTCTGAAAACATCCGCTGCGGAAGAACCCTCATGCCCAGTCGGCTAAACCAACCCATGCGGCCGTAATCGTTGAAGGCGAATTCGCCGTCGGGGAATCGGTTTGCGATTTGCCGAAACAGCCGGATGGTGGTCTGTTCCGCCATGAATGCCAACAAACCGTCCGCGATCAGGATCGCCGGCCTGCGGCGGGGAATCAGTTCGGGCCAGTTCTCGTCGGCCAGCGAGGCTCCGAACGAGTGCTCCCGGTCGTCAGGGGGCAGCACTGCTTCCCGCACTGCGATCACCGCGGGTAGGTCGACGTTGTACCAGCCCACCGTCGGCGCTGGCTCGACGCGGTGGATGCGGCTGTCGAGGCCGGCGCCGAGGTCCAGCACGACGGCATCGGGGTGTCTGGCGGTGAATGCACGCACCCGGTCATCGAGCAGTTTGGTACGCAACGCCGTCAGGCAGACCAAACTGGCCGGGATACCGAGGGCGGCAAAGTCGTAGTCGATTTCCCTGACGGTGGCGTCGGCATGGCGGTCTCCCAAGATGGGCCGGTGTGCGCGGCTGTCGAGCGCCCGAATGTAAAGGGTCAGGAGCGCGGTCTGCTCGACAGTTGTCAAGTTCTTGACGTCGATCCCCACCCGGCCCACGATAGCTGCTGACGTGCGGCCCACAGCAATGAATATCAATGGGCAGTGCAGGTGTGGGATCGTCCATGGGCGGAAGAGGACGTGAGTGCCCCAGTCGACCAGCGGCGATCCACGAGTTGGCCGAGCGGTTCCGGCCGCCGGCGCTGATTGGGCTGACGTGCGGATAGTCGATTTGCGCCGGCAATTAGGATGGACG
>CAWJYB010000021.1:0-116565 GCA_963846905.1 uncultured Actinomycetota bacterium | reverse complement strand
CCGCATCCGTCAATTCAGCTGGGGTCGATGGGTCCAGCCGGGAAAGTAGATATTCGCCGCCCCCTAGTGTCGCCAAACGGGCGTTGGCGGCCACCGCCTCCTTCGCCACGCGATCAGGTCCTAGATCGGCGTTGGTTTGCACCGACACCGCTTTGCGCACCGTGTCGAAAGCAGCGCAAACGCGAGTTTTGGCATCATCAGACTCCATTGCGTTTTTGACGGCAGGCTCACCTGACGCGCGTACGAGCACCCATATAGCAACACCGGTGGCGATCGCTGCCATCACCAGGGCAACTGGCGCGACCCAGCGCGATGGTGTTCGCGTTGCCGGCTGGGAAAATGTATCGCGGTGCGCCTGCGCGTTTGGCTTTGCATCGGGCAGGTTTGGCTCTGTATCGGGCATGAGGCGATGGTAGTGGTACCTCCAGGCTGACGCCACCGGCATGCCGCGGCGTGCCAGTTGACAACTACCGCAGGGCTTCCCGTCAAAACAACGCCGCTCCGCGGGTCGCCGGCTGGCCGAATCCCATCGTGACAGAAACGAGAATATCCAGTGCTGCAATCGATTTGATTTATCGGATTCTTCCGGGAAGTTCGTGGGTCATGGGGTGGCGGGGTAGAGCTGTAATCCGCCGAGGTGGAAGTAGATTGCGGTCTTGAAATGTTCGCGGTTGCGGTCGCCGCGGGCCTGTCCATGCTCGTGGCCGCGTTCCTGGCCGTCACCGCCCACACCGAGGCCCTTCGCGACGTAATGGGGCTCTAGACTCGGTCATGGCCAGCTGACTCCGCTGTCCTGCAACGAAATACGACGCCTCTGGGCGAAGACGACCGACCCGACCCACACCCGAGCGCACACCGACCACTGGTACAAGTCGCGCAGACTCCACCAAACCCGGGCCCGCCACAGCCACTACCGGCGACGAACCCGCCCCGACCCATGATCACACTGTGCGGCCTGCCGGATCTAGTCCTTCAGTAAGCGTGTCGGCTGGGGATGGATAGGGCAAAGGCCTTACCCTGACTGGGTTTGCGAGCTCAACGCAGCCCAGCGGGGAAGGCCTTTGTGGTGAAGAAGATAACGCATGAACAGAGTCGGCGGAACATCACACGCCGGCGGGGCAGGGTGGCGGCGCGGCACGCGCGGGCGGGGCGCTGGGGTGCGCAGCCGAGGCCGATGCTGAACTCGGGCGCGGTGCGCTACGAGGTCGGCGCCAACATCGACGCCACCGCTTTCGGCGGTATTGCTGCGGTGCATCGGCTGGTCACCAAACTGGGGCTGGTCGATCGGATCGACGAGGATCTGCAGTTGTTGAAGGTGCACCTGCCCTATCACGAATCCGACCACGTGTTGAACCTGGCCTACAACGTGGCCTGCGGCGGGACCCGGCTCGAAGACATCGAACGGCTGCGCCACGACAGCGCCTACATGAACGCCCTGGGCGCGGATCTGATCCCGGACCCGACCACGGCCGGCGATTTCTGCCGCCGGTTCACCGAGACCGACGTGGCGACGTTGATGGAGGCGATCAACGCGGTGCGCCCGCAGCTGTGGGCGGGCCGGGGCCGCGATCTGCTCGGCCCGATCGCGTACCTCGACGTCGACGGCACCATTGCACCCACCTGCGGCGCAGCACAAGGCCGGGATGGACATCTCCTACAAGGGCATCTGGGGGTACGCGCCGCTGATCGTGTCGCTGGCCAACACCAAAGAGGTGCTCTACCTGGTCAACCGGCCCGGCAACGCGCCCAGCCACGCCGGCGCGGCGGCCTGGATCGACAAGGCGATCGACCTGGTCGCCCCGCACACCGAGCGGGTGTGCCTGCGCGGGGACACCGACTTCTCGTTGACCGCGCACTTCGACCGTTGGGCCCAGCGGGTCGATTTCGTGTTCGGCATGGACTGCAATGCGGCGCTGCGCTCCCGCGCCGAGGCGCTGCCCGAGGCGTCCTGGGCACCACTGCGGCGGCCCGACCGCCGCCCCGCCGCGCAGCGGGCAGCGGCGCCAACGCGAACCCAACCACAAGCGGCGCATCGTCGCCGAACGCGGCTATGTCAACCTCGAACTCACCTGCGAGGACGTCGCCGAGTTCACCTACCAACCCGGCAAGTGCGCCCGACCCTACCGGGTGATCGCGCTGCGCAAGAACATCAGCAAGAGCCGCGGCGAGCAGGCCCTGCTCGACGAGATCCGCTACTTCTTCTACATCACCACCCGCACCGACCTGACCGCCGCCGAGGTCGTCGCCTGCGCCAACGACCGCTGCGACCAGGAAAACGTCATCGAGCAACTGAAGAACGGCGTCAACGCGCTGCGGGTGCCGCTCTACGACCTGGTCTCCAACTGGGCCTACATGGTCATCGCCGCCCTGGCGTGGAACATCAAGTCCTGGTTCGCGATGATGCTGCACCACAAGACCGACCGCCGCGACTGGATCGCCATGGAGTTCCGCCGCTTCTGCACCCAGGCCATCCTCATCCCCGCCATGATCATCCGCCGCGCCCGCAGCATCACCGTCCGGATCATCGGCTACCACCCCAGCCTGGGCCGATTCTTCAGCGCCTACAACACTATTGAACGCACCCGCTTCGGCTGACACCCCCATCGGCCAACTCGCCGCCCGGCCACGCAGCCGCCCGGCCACCACACGCGCACACGACGGTAACCCTCTTCCGCGCCGAAACGGCGCATCCCGCGTGGTTCTCGCATGCCCACACCACTGAACAACCCACGCAGAAGCGGTCATTCAGCCGATCCGCGACCACCGCTGCCTCCGCAGCAACCTTCGATGCCTCAAAATCGGGCCCGCCGCCGAACTCATCCCACTCCCGAGCCAATCCCGGGACCCACCCGGTGCCGACACGCTTATTTGAGGTCTAGCTTCGCTTGGTCGGGGTGAAACTTCGCTTGGTGGGGGTGAAGTTCACAATCAGATCAAGTTGAAAGTTATGCCGCGGCGAGTGCCTCGGTGATGAAATCGTCTAGCGCGCAGTCGAATTGTCGCCACACAATGGCCAGCGGGCTTCGTCGAACCAGTTCCGGAGGTAGGCGTGGGTCAAGGGCGGCAAGGCCTGGGGCCAGGACCCGCCCGTAGGTCTTGGTGAACAGCACGGCAACGCGTCTGCCCAGCGGAGTGAGTTGGTAGCGGTGATGTCCTGAGAGCCGCACGATGAGGCCTTTGCGTTTGAGCCGGCGCAGATCATAGGTGGCGTGGCGGCTGGTGTAGGGCAGGTCGAGCAGGGTGTCGACGACCCCCCCCCCCCCCCCCCCCCCCCCTTTTTTACTCACCGCCGTCACCCGAGGGCTCCCCGAACCGCAGGGCGGGGGCGTGCTGGCTATCAATCAGCGATGACCGGGTCACCTCGGTGAAGGTGGCGAGATCCGGAGCGGGCCGGGCAGCGGCTGCTTGCGCGTCGCATAGACGCTGGTTAGCTTTCTCGCCAACCGCCCGCAGGGCTTTCCAGTTCTCGGCGGTGACCCGCCGGCCGATGCCGAAGTCACGGGTGTTGCAGATCATCGTCTCGGTGCGCAACGCCCGATGCTCCTTGAAATACTCGTGCGCGTTTTCGACCTTCCTGCACGCGTGTCCGCCGCGGGTGGCCTGCCCCGAACATGGGGTGCGTCAGGTTGGGTTGCCGTGGGCCGAGCCGCACTCGCGGTTCACGACGTTGTTCGAGCGGCTGGCGATCGACGTCTCGGCGCCTGCGACGTCGCCTCCGCAGCCAAGCTGCTGGGTATCAGCTGGGACGAGGCGTGGCACCTGATGGACGGTGCGGTCACTCGGGGCCTGGCCGCCAAACCGCTTAACGTACCGGCCCGTGTCGGGGTCGATGAGAAAGCGGCCGGGAAGGGACAGGACTACATCACCGTGGTCAGCGACCTGGACGCCGGGACCGTGGAATACATCGCTGACGAGCGCAGACAGCCAGCCTGGACGGCTACTTCGAGACTTCACCGACGAGCAGCGGCGGGATCGAGGCGGTGGCGATGGACATGTGGGAGCCGTTCATCGCTCGACGCGCGCACCTGCCCGACGCCGACGCCAAGATCGTGTTCGACCGCTTTCACATGATGGCTACTTGACCAAGGCCGTCGACAAGGTGCGCAAGAAGAGAACCGGGCCCTGCTCGCCGCCGGCGACACGCGCCTGGCCGGCAGCAAGTACCTGTGGCTGTACTCAACGGAGAACCTACCCGAGCGCCGCCACGCCGCTTCGCCGCGCTGCGCGCGCGGCCTCAAGACCGCCCGCGCATGGGCCATCAAGGAGACCTTCGGCGCTTCTGGTCATACCGGCGCCGCGGCTGGGGGGCCAAGCATTTCGCCCGCTGGTACTTCTGGGCCACCCATTCCCGGCTGCAACCGATCATCGACGCAGCAAAGACCCTCAAACGTCACGAAGCTGGACTGCTGTCCTACTTCGCGCACCGGATCACCAACGCCGCCGCCGAAGGCCTCAACTCTCGCATCCAGGCGATCAGGGTCTCCGCCCGCGGCTACCGCAATCGCGAACACTTCAAGACCGCAATCTACTTCCACCTCGGCGGACTACAGCTCTACCCCACACCACCATGACCCACGGACTTCCCGGAAGAACCAAATACTGTTTGATCCGGCTGGAGCGGTAGTAGCAGTTGACCTGCGGATCCACGCCTTTGGTGATCACCTTGGTGCGCCAGGTGCCCGGGGTTCGGCTGCTGATCCGCCGGTCGAAGATCAGCGACACCGACTCGGGCCGGCCTACGTCGAGGTGATCGCGGATGACTTGCTCGAAAAACGAGCGCCCCGCCGCCGGACGATCAAACGCCCGGGTGTCGGAAATCTCGAACTGGCGAAACGCCAGCTCGTTAACGTCATCCAGGCGCACATCCTCGCGGGTTAACGGCTGTTGAACGGCACTCGGTATGGGGCTCACTGCGTCACTGTGGGTGAGGACGAGCAGGCGGGTGGTGTGCGGCGGCATGATGACCACGACCAGGATTCGCCGAGGAACCGGTGCCTGGCTGATGCCATGTCGGTGATCATGGTGACGGTGGCAGTCGGAAGGGATCTGCTGGGGCAGAACCGGTTTCAAACCGTCTGACATCAACACCCGTTGGCCCCTTCCCGGCCAGGACGTGATAGACCACGCTGGTGGCTCATGCGCACCGGAGCACCCGATGATCGTCGTCCGTACCGCCGAATCGGCCGAGCAGGCCCTGACCGAGGGTCAGCTGATCTGCCCCCGCCGCGGCTGCGGCGACACCTTGGCGCGGTGGGGATACGGGCGCCGACGGCATATCCGCACCCTCAGCGCGGACCCGATCCACATGCGGCCGCGGCGGGTACACTCCCCGGCTGCACAACGACCCATGTTCTGCTGCCGGCTGCCTTGCAGCCACGCCTGGCCGATGCCACCGCGGTGATCGGCATCGCCCTGGCCCACAAAGCAGCAGGCATGGGGCGCCGGCAGATCGCCGCCGCGCTGGGCCGATCACCGTCGACGGTGCGCCGCTGGCTGCGCCGTGCCCGTGAGCATGCTCATCTGACCCGGCTGTGGCAGCGCGGCGCCCACGCACTCATCCGCCTCGACGCCGACGCGTTCAACCAGCTGGCCTGGACCGGCAACCGGCTGCGCGACGCCCTCACCGTCCTGGCGGCTGCGGCCTGGTGCACGCAGCACCGGCTGGGCATCAACGAAACCCTATGGACCCTCATCGGCCTGCACACCCACGGCAGGCTTCTGGCAGCGCCCGGCTAATTCGCCGTGCGGCCCCGGTGTCAGCCCACGCGGCCTGGGCCGACGCTCCTGCGCGCCCGCCTGCCTTGCGTCACCGTGAACACCACCCCGTCAGCCTGCACACCAACTACCGCCGTTCGTCATCACCGAAAGTGCCGCCGTCGTGTTCATTTTGAGTGCCCGGCAACAAACGGCGAGGGCAGCCGCCGCTGCCAGCGCCAAAAGAAACTTTTCACCGCGCCCGAACCGAGCCGGTCACAGATCTTCTGCAGCGCCGCGGGATCCTCACAGTCGCGGAAGCCGTTGTCCAGGGCGGTATAACCGATACCCTGCCGCCGGCATTGGCGCTGCGCCCAGGTGTGCCCGTTGAGCCAGATCCACACCGGCCACGGAGCATAGGCGTTGGTCTTCCGCAGAACCCTTATAGCAGCACAAATTACCGGCGTTGTCGCAGGTCAACCCGACCCCCACAAATACCGCGACTACGAACTGGCCTGCGCCGCAGCCGCCACGTAGCTGCGAAACTCAAGGAATTGGAAGAAGGTCGACATACGGCCGCACCCTCAATAGCTGCGCGTTTGCAACGGTCACTGTTCTTTCAGAAAGAACCATCTGCCCGCCTGGACCGTTGAGGACTTTCGGTTCCGAAACGAGAATGCCTCGCACGCCTTTCGGCGTGCGAGGCATTCCCACCTGCTTGCGGGTGGCCGCGGTCAGGAAGTTGGTTTTTTTAGTTTCTGTCGTATTTATTTTCATTAATCCGCGGGGGGGCCTTCACCTGCTACGGGTTATTCGCGCCGTTGATACCGGTGACGATAGCTCCGTCGTTGTTGACGTCGTTGACTGCGTCGACATTGGCCTGGGTACCGTTGCCGCCGGTTAGACCCGAGCCGCCGTTGCCGCCGCTGCCGCCGGTGGCGGTGGCGGCATTGGCAGACGGCGAGTCCGCAGACGTCCCAGTGCTGTCCCAGCCCCACAAGGATGTTTCCGTCAAAGCCGGCGCCGCCGACACTGCCGGCACCAGTACCGCTGCCACCGTTGCCGCCGGTCGCAGTCCCGCCGATGGCGGAGCTGTTCGCGTTCGGTCCGTTAGGCGCAGCGAGTGCGCCAATCCGGCTTTCTCCGGCGTTGCCGCCTTGGCCGCCACCGAGGCCGTCACCCCCGGTGCCGCCCTGAGACGTGCCGCCGGCGACAGTGTTGGTCCCACCGGAGAGGATATCCGCGTCGCCGCCTTCGCCACCTGCGCCGCCACCAGTGGCGTTGCCGCCGACACCGCCGATCGACGTACCGCTGGACGTCCCGCCGGGGCCGCCTGCAGTGCCGTTTAGATCCGCGAACTCAGTCGTCCCGCCGCTTCGGATGTCGGCGCTTCCGCCAATACCGCCGATGCTGTCGGCGCCGGTACCGTCACCGCCGGCACCACCGGTGGAATTACCGTAAGACGTGCCCTCCGGCCCGGCCTCGAGCTCACCGAAGCCGCCGCTACCGCCCTGACCGCCGTCAATGCCGGCTCCACCCTGGCCGCCCGTGGCAACGGCAGCCTGGCCGGCACCGATTGTGCCGTCCTTCGCCGTCGGCGATGAGGTAGCCGTTGCCGCCAGTGCCGCCGGTGCCGAAGGTGCTACCGGACCCGCCGTCGCCACCTTGGGCAGTGCCTCCGGTGACACCGGCCCCAACGGCACCGACGCCGATGAACCCGGCGCCGCCGGCCCCGCCGGTGCCGTCGTTGATGCCGGCGGCGCCGCCGATCCCGCCAGTGGCCGTGCTGTCAGTGACGGAGCCGTCGATGACCCCGACGAAGCCAAGGCCGCCTCTCCCAGCGGTGCCGCTGTTGGCGCCGACGCCGCCGACCCCGCCAGTGGCGGTGCTGCCAGTGACGGAGCCGTCGATGGTGCCGATGAAGGCGAGACCACCGGTGCCACCGACCCCGCCGCCGGTGCCGCCGATCCCGCCGACCCCGCCAGTAGCCGTGCCGTCAGTGACGGAGCCGCCGATGGCCCCGACGAAGGCGGTGCCGCCGCGGCCACCGACCCCGCCGGCTGTGGTGGTGGTACCGGCGCCGCCGACTCCACCCACTCCGCCGACCGCGCTGCTGTCGGTAATGTCGCCGCCGAAGATGCCTAAGACGCGGGCCCTGCCGCCCCCGCCACCGCCGCCACCGCCGTAGCCGGGCGCGTCAGCCGTGCCCACAGCACCCGCGCCGCCCTGTCCGCCGCCGCCACCGGTCGCACCGGCGCCCTCTTCGGTGCCGGTCCCACCGACTCCGCCGACACCACCGGCACCGAAGAGGCCGTTGCCGTCGGTACCGGGTTGAGCGAACAGGAACAGGAACCGTCCGGTACCGGCGGTGCCACCGACTCCGGCGGCACCACCGACACCGCCGGCACCGCCATTACCGCTCGGGATGCCGTCCGCACCATCAGCGCCGTTGCCGCCGACACCACCGGTGCCGCCGACGCCGTTGCCGCCGTTGCCGCCCGAACCGAAGACCCAACTACCGTTGCCGCCGTCACCACCGACACCGCCAGCACCGCCCATGCCGCCGGCAGTGCCGTCCGCACCCGCGGTGGCGCCGTTGACGCCGGCCGTTCCGGTCACACCGAACCCGTCACCACCGTCGCCGCCGTTACCGAAAATCGACAACAGCCCGGTGCTGCCACCATCGCCAGCGACACCAGCGGACAGCGTCACCAGCCATCGCCGCCCGCAACGCCGTCGCCGCCGTTGCCGCCGCTACCGGTAAACAGGCCGCCATTGCCGCCATTGCCGCCATTGCCGCCGTTGACGCCGGCGACGCCCATCTCGCCGTCACCGCCGTCGCCGAACCACCCGGCGTCCCCGCCATCACCACCGTTGAAGCCATCGCCGGCGCCGGCCGATCAGGCCGCTGTTACCGCCATCGCACGCAGCAGCACTGGTGCACGTGCCTCACAGCTGGTGTAGCTGAAGCCATTACCCCACAAGATGCCCGCATTGGGATTATCGGCGGTGCCATCCCCAGCGAACATCCGGACGAATACCCGCGAACGGATCCACCCGCCGGCCGGCAGTCGGGGGCGTCTCGACCGGTTTCCACTGCCTGCCGGGCCGACCACCAACGCCACCTTGTTGGCGGCGGCCGGACCAACCGGCTCCCCACTCGTGGTGACCGCCGCCGGTTTGACCGTCCGCCCCGCGACCCCGAGTTCGGGGCGGCTCAACGCCGCCACCGTCCACATCAACGTCGCCGCCGCCGGCGCATCACGGCCGCTGCCTGCACCCAGCCACGAGGACAGATCGAACACCAGTCCCCTGCCCACTGCCGTCATCACCGGCGTCGTCGCGTTCGCCGCCGCCACCGACGGGGTTGACGGGACCCGCAAATCCGTTGCCGACGACCCGGTCTCAGCCGGCGTCGAAGACGAAGGCGAAGGCGAGGTCGACAACGACGATCCCGCCTCGGAGCCACTACCCGAGGAGTCGGTGCCCGCCACCGAAGTGTCCACAGAACGCCGATGCCGAGCACCCGGCCCCCTGCCCGCCACACCCGCCGCCGAACCCGCCGCCCCAGCAGACGAACCATCCCCGGAGCCACTACCCGAGGAGCCGGTGCCCGCTACCGAAGTCTCCACAGAACGCCGAGCCGAGCACCCGGCGCCCGCCCGCCACACCCGCCGCCGAACCCGCCGCCCCAGCAGACGAACCATCCCGGAGCCACTACCCGAGGAGTCGGTGCCCGCTACCGAAGTGTCCACAGAACGCCGATGCCGAGAACCCGGCGCCCTGCCCGCCACACCCGCCGCCGAACCCGCCGCCCCAGCAGACGAACCATCCCCGGAGCCACTACCCGACGAGTCGGCACCCGCCACCGAAGTCTCCACAGAACGCTGACGCCGAGCACCCGGCCCCCTGCCCGCCGAACCCGCCGCCGAACCCGCCGCCCCAGCAGACGAACCATCCCCGGTCGAGGAACCGCCGTGCTCCGCACCCCCCGTCGAGTCTCCGCCGACGCCGACGCCGTCGAACCCGACCCGGTCGGCCCGCCGCGCCCGCCGCCGAACCCGCCGCCCCAGCAGACGAACCATCCCTGGTCGAGGAACCGCCGTGCTTCGCCCCCCGCGTCGATCCCGCCGACGACGACGAACCGTCCGAACCCGAACCGGTCAGTCCCCCGGGCCGGTCGTCGCGGAAGCTACCGGCATAGACGCAATCGCCGCACCCACACCCAACGCAATCGCCAACGCACCCACCCGCCCCACACAACGGGCATAACCGGACAACGAAGGCTTCAAAAGACACCGCACGACGGCCATACTCAATTACCCGCACCCCGCGCTCAGGCGTGCTCCAGTGCTGCTCAACAGTTTGCGACGAATCTCCCGCGCTCGGCCTCATACTGGAAAACCTTTCAAAGTCCGCCGCAGCACCCACGGTCCGCGTGCGCGTAAAGGTTATGCCCGCATGACCTTTGAGGGAAGCCTTTTGAATAAACCACCCCATTTTTGATCTCGAGTTTCATAGTTTCGGGAACTTTGTGACTGTTCATGCTGTTTGCTTGCGACGGTTGGTGCCATTGATTCTGGTGAGGTTGTCGGCGTGTCGGCGTGAATTCAGCCCCGAGCATGTGAGAAACATCGGCGATGGACGCACAATCCTTGCCGATGCCTCAGGCCCTGACGCTACCGGGCAGCCGGCTCGAACTGCTGCAGCCGCTGCGCCCGGTGTTTCGGCCGTCTTCGACGTTCGGGTTGTTCGCGCTGCTGGCCACCGGTTGGCCGCGCGCAGCGCACGGCGCACGGTGCGCGGCATGCTCACCGGGGCGGGCATGGCCGCCCCCGGTGGTCGTTTCACTGAGCGTGCCGGTCCTTCTCGCACTACGCCTGGAACACCGACCGGCTCGGGCTCGCGGTGGCGCGGCTGCCAGGGACGGCGTCCGGGTGGCGGTGCGAGGCGTCGGGCCATGAGGCCGATCATTGCCCAGCTTGACCAGTGCTTCGGAGGTTTCGGGCAGCCGCTCGTCGTCGCGGTCGAGTCGGCGACAGCGCACCAGCCACGACAGGGTCCGTTCCACCACCCAGCGGCGCGGCACGCACCTTGAAAGTACGCTGCGCCTTTGGTTTACACACAATTTCCACCATCATCCGGCAGTACCGGGCGACCCAGGCGACCAGCTTGCCGGCGTAACCGCCGTCGGCCCACACGCACACCAGTGAGGGCATGGCCATCTTCGCCCGATCCAACACCCGACGCGCGCCGTCGCGGTCCTGCACGTTGGCCGCGGTCACCAGGACCACGATGAGCAGGCCGAGCGTGTCCACGACGATGTGCCGCTTGCGGCCGTTTATCTGTAGCTGTATCGGCGTCGTCTACGACGTGCACGACGTAGTGGGGAAATCCCCGGAACCGCGTCGTGGATGGGATTACCTTCTGCTGTCCATCACGGAACGGGAGGTAGGGATGCGGGTGCAGCGCGTGCTGATGCCGGGCACGGAGTTCGAGTCCTGGACCTGAACCAGGAGTACGGGGCGCTCGATTCGGACTACGTGTTCGTCAAGCTGTGGTCGGCACCGCTGGGCCGTTCATGGTCGTACTCGGCGGTCTACGACCTGGTGAAACGTCTGCGAACACGAACTGGGTCACCTTCGGGTGTACCTCGCCGCAATCGCCACCGACCAATTGTGGCAGAAACACAAGGTCAACAACTGGACGATGCCGTCACGGGGCAGCTTCCATCGGGGGCGGTCGCGGCGTCGGCGAAGTTCGGCATGTGTGAAGTATTACCCTCCTCGTCTGCACGTAAGCTAGCCGTGTGCCTGTTGCGACCCCGTATGAGGATCTGCTTCGGTTAGTGCTTGAGACCGGAACACCCAAGTCCGACCGCACCGGGACCGGGACCCGCAGCTTGTTCGGTCACCAGATGCGCTACGACCTGACGGCCGGTTTCCCGCTCATCACCACGAAGAAGGTGCACACCAAGTCTGTGATCTATGAGTTGCTGTGGTTCCTGCGCGGCGACTCCAACGTCGGTTGGCTGCAGCGGCACGGTGTCACCATCTGGGACGAATGGGCTTCTGAGACAGGCGATCTCGGACCGGTATACGGTGTACAGTGGCGATCCTGGCCGACGCCTTCCGGCGAGCGCGTCGACCAGATCAGCGCGGCGATCGACATGCTCAGGAGCGACCCCGATTCGCGCCGCAACATCGTCTCGGCGTGGAACGTCGCAGAGATCCCGCAGATGGCACTCCCGCCGTGCCATGCATTCTTTCAGTTCTACGTCGCCGACGGCCGGTTGAGTTGCCAGCTGTATCAGCGCAGCGCGGACCTCTTTCTCGGTGTGCCGTTCAACGTCGCCGGTTACGCGCTGCTTACCCACATGATGGCCGCCCAGGCCGGCCTCGGTGTCGGGGATTTCGTCTGGACCGGCGGGGACTGCCACATCTACGACAACCACGTCGACCAGGTCCGCGAACAGCTCGGCCGTGAGCCGCGTCCGTACCCTGAACTTGTTCTGGCGCAGCGTAATTCGATATTCGAATACACTTACGAGGACGTCGTGATCCGCGACTACGACCCCCACCCGGCAATCAAGGCGCCTGTCGCGGTATGACTCTCGGGTTGATTTGGGCCCAGTCCACCTCGGGTGTGATAGGCCGGGCCGGCGGCATTCCCTGGCGGCTGCCCGAGGACCAGGCGCGGTTCAAGGATCTGACCCACGGGCATCCCGTGGTGATGGGCCGGTTGACCTGGGAGTCGCTGCCGCAGAAGGTGCGCCCGCTTCCTGGCCGGCGCAACGTGGTGGTGACGCGGGACGAGGGCTACGTCGCCGGGGGAGCCGAAGTCGTGAGCTCTATGCGAACCGCGCCGCTGGACGACTCATGGGTGATCGGCGGCGCGCAGATCTACTCGCTGGCACTGCCGCTTGCGACCCGCTGCGAGGTGACCGAGGTCGAGATCGACCTGCGCCGTGAGGATGACGACGTGCTGGCGCCGGTGCTCGACGAGTCATGGGCCGGCGTCACGGGGGACTGGCTGACCAGCTCGTCGGGGCTGCGCTACCGGTTCCACAGCTACCGGCGATGAAACTCAGCCCCGCGCAGGCGCGCCGGATCGCGGTCGCGGCGCAGGCGTTCACCGGACCGACGCCCGCCGGGGCGGTCACACGGGCGCACGTGAAGCGCCTGATCTCCCGCATCCAAGTGCTGCAACTGGATTCGGTGTCGGCCGTGGTCCGCGCTCATCACGCGCCGATATTCAGCCGGCTGGGCCCGTACGACCGGGACATGCTCGACCGGGCCGCGTGGAGGAACAGCGCCCGCGCTCCCCGGCTGCTGGTGGAGTATTGGGCGCACGAGGCGGCGTTGATGGCGGTCGAAGACTGGCCGTTGATGCGCTGGCGGATGCGTGAGTACACCGGCGGACGCTGGGGGCGCGAGATCGTCCGCCAAAACCCGGGTCTGGCCGATGACATCGCCGCCGCGGTGGCCGAACTCGGGCCTTCGACAGCCGGCCAGATCGAAGCCCACCTGCAGGCCGAACCTCGCGGCCGCAAAGGGCCCTGGTGGGATCGCAGCGTCACCAAGTGGGTGGCCGAGGCGCTGTGGGCGTCCGGGGTGCTCACGACGTCGCACCGAGTCGGCTTCGCGCGGTATTACGACCTGGCCGAACGGGTGCTTCCGCCGGATGTGCTGGCCCGCGAGGTCGATGATCACCACGCCGTGCGGGAGCTCACGCTGCGTGCGGCCACCGCGTTGGGGGTGGGTACCGAGGCCGACATCCGCGACTACTTCCGGTTGCGCCCGGCGCAGGTCAAACCGGCGCTGGCGGATCTGGTGACGGCCGGCGAGCTGGAGCGCGCCGAGGTTGCGGGATGGGGTGCCCCGGCATACCTGCGGGTGGGTCAGAAGGTTCCCCGCGACGATCGGGGCATCGCGCTGCTGTGCCCGTTCGACCCGCTGATCTTCTTCCGGCCGCGTGTCGAGCGGCTGTTCGGCTTCCGGTACCGCATCGAGATCTACACACCGGCGCCCAAGCGCGAATTCGGCTACTACGTGTGGCCGTTTCTGCTCGACGGGGAATTGGTCGGTCGTGTCGACATGAAAGCCGACCGCGCCGTCGGCCGTTTGCATGTGGTGGGCGCGTTCTGCGAACCCGGCCGTGACCGGTGGCGGATCGCCGACGTGCTGGCAGGGGAGCTGGGGACGATGGCCGGCTGGCTTGGCCTGGGTGGGGTCACCGTCGGCGAGCGAGGCGATCTGGCGCCCGAACTGCGCCGGGCGTTCAAGTAATTGGTGATTGCGGGCAAGGGCCGCTGCATGTGAAGCACATCGTCCCAGCCGCGACACCAAGGGCTACCACCACTTTTCCGGGCCGAGGCGCAGGCACTTCTGCAGGTCGGAGTCGGCGCCGCGCACGGCGGCTTCTTTGACGCGGTAGACGGCAGCGATGTCAGCGAAGCGGCCGGTCGTCAGGTTCGCTCGTTGGCACACCATGCGTTCGATTCCGGCCGCGACCGCAGCGGGGCCGTGCGCATCGAGGAGGGCGTCTTCGTCGGGCAGGCGCCACAGCGCGGCGAGGCCGCGCAGTACACCGGGCAGGCCAAACGTGGGAACCATGCGCCGCCAAAGCAGTTCGCCGACAGGGCCGAGCGGGATCGTGGGTTGCGGCGGCGCGTGCACACCCATCCGGCCTGGCCCGAGCACCCATCGGCTCAGGCGCGCCGGCTCGAACGGCCTGTCGTAGGGCAGGATCTCGTCGATCAGTCCCTTGCCCATCGGCGTCTGCCAGCGGAGCAGAAACGGGAAGCGATATCCCGCAGCGGTATCTACATACCCGATGGAGGCAAGGCGGCCGCTCGACGACGCCGTCGTCGTGGAGGCGCTGACGGTGACCAGGTCCTCGGCCGGCGGGATCCCGACCGCCCAGGCGGCGCCCGAAGGGCCGTACAGCCGGATCGCCGCCGCCGCAGGCGAATCGGGCGCGCACATCAGCGCCAGCCGCCGGTCCTCGCCGACCGCCGCGGCCCAGGTCTTTGCGACCAATTTTTCGCCGAGTTTCCCGAGTTTGGCCGGGGTCGGGTTGGCACCGGTACGCGTCGGGAGCGGGAGTCCGATGGGCTTCGACGGTTGCGCGACAGGTTGTTTCGCCTCCGCGGGCGGCTGGAGCTTGGGGCTGGCCGGCGGTTTAGCGGGCTCAGGCGTGAACTGGGCGGTCCGGGGAACGCAGCTGGTGCACCCGAGTCGTGTCTTGGTTGCGATCAGTCGCTCATCGGCGCCGCAGTGTGGGCAGGCGATGCCGGTGAAGCGGTTCAGCGGGATGAGCCAATCGAGCGTCAGCGGGTAGCGGCGGTCGCCGCGACGGACGTCGACCGGCAACCGCCACACCGGCACCTCATAGACGTGCAGCCGGTAGGGCCGGACTTGATGGCTCGCCCGGTACTTCTCCCGAGTCTCGCTGATACGCCGGGCGCGCTCGTCCCGTACGCTGTCGGCGCGTGCGTCCAGCAGCTCGCGCCGATCGGCAGGTGCCTGCGCGCGCCGGCGCTCGATTGTCGCCAGCGCGTCGCGGTAGTAGGACTCGACTCGTTCCAATTCCGCATCGCGCGACGTGTCTATGTCAGCACCGAGTTCGCATTCTCGCCGCTTCGCGCGCTGCTCGATGACCCGATCGGCAAATCCGATCGCCGTGGGCAGTCCGGTCAATGATGGCGAACCATCTTTGGGCACTGTGGGCAAGGAGGCCAGCTTCATGCTGACATGGGTTGGGAGTTGGCGTTGCGCCTGCACATCCACCCAGCACTCGGTGCATTCCTGGTAGTGGTCGTCACTGGACAGTGTGTAGTCGACGAGCGCCCCGACCCGCAGTATCGCGCGAACCGAACGGGTCGGTGCGCCGGTGGCGTCGATCCGTCCGTGATCGACGCTGAATTCGTTGCGCGCCAGCGCCTGCAGGTGCTCGGCCGAGGGTGGCAGCATGGTGTCCACTGAAACCGTCATCGCGGCGACATCGCCCATCGCCAGCACTTCGTCGGCGGAGCGACCCAATGCGGGATGCCCTGCCGAGAGGAAGGTCGCACCGTCCTCGCGAGCGACATCGGGATCGGCGGTGACCCGTAACTCCTCCGGCAGCTCCAGCATCGTCTGCAGGGCCGGCGGGAGCATCACGAGAGTCACATCGCTGCCGGGCTCGGTGAGCCCGCCGCTGGCTTCGACATACCGGAGCCAGAAGGACAGCCCCGTATCGGTGCTGGTCACGACGGCTCAGCTACTAGCAGGTCGACGTCTTCCCTGGCCCGGACATAGCTGCGTCTCGCCTCGGCAAGTGCGCTGCCCAGAGTGTCGAGCCGTCGTTCGAACTCGTCGTCGTCGACGGAATCGACGAACGCATCGAAGACCTCGTTCTCGAAATCGAAGTCGTCGTCGACCCGGCCGAGGATCATGTCGAGTT
This sequence comes from uncultured Actinomycetota bacterium, assembly GCA_963846905.1. Taxonomy (GTDB): domain Bacteria; phylum Actinomycetota; class Actinomycetes; order Mycobacteriales; family Mycobacteriaceae; genus Mycobacterium. The sequence continues at coordinate 100,425 of CAWJYB010000021.1, read as the reverse complement.
CACCGACGACGAGTTCGAACAGGTTGATCTTCGCTTCCAGTACGTGCATGATTCGTTGTTCGATGCTGCCCCTGCAGACCAAATTGGTCAGCGTCACGTCGTGTTCCTGCCCGACTCGGTGCAGTCGGCCTAGTCGTTGCTCGATCTGCATCGGGTTCCACGGCAGATCGAAGTTCACCATCACATGGCAGAACTGAAGGTTGCGCCCCTCACCCGCCGACTCGGTCGACAGCAGGATCGGCGTTTCGGCACGGAACTGCGCGATTGCCGACTCTTTCTCCGCCCGCGTGAGACTGCCGTGATACACCGCCGAGGACAGGCCGGCACGCTCGGCCGCTGCGACGAGCACAGCCAGCGTCTGCCGAAACCCGGTGAACACCAACACCTTCTCGCCCCTGTCGACATGGCGCCGAAGGAGTTCGACGAGAACACGCACCTTGTCCGGTTCCCGGACGGCTCGGGCCCGTTCCGCGAGGCCGTCCCAGCCGAGTTTCGCCAGCGTCGGCGCGGCGGCCGCGGGGCTGGAGCCGGCCAGCCGGGTCAGGCCACGCAGGGCCAGCCGGGTGCGGCCCGACCCGCCCGACCCGATTGCCGCCTCCCGGACTCGCCGGACGATGTCGGCGTAGAGGCCTGCCTCGTCGACGCCGGGCGTCACCAGGACGGTCTCGGCCAGGCGCGGCGGCAGCATCACGGCAACCTCACTGCGGCGATGCCTGATCATCACCTCTCGGGTCCGCGTCTGCAGCTCCTCGACGTTGCGCGGTTTGGAGTCGTCGGACGCCGTCCCATGCTTGGCGCGGAACTGCGCGGGTGTTCCGAGCAGTCCGGGTGCGACGAGGCTCACCAGCTGGTACAGGTCCGAGAGCTTGTTCTCCACCGGCGTCGCGGTCAGCATCAGCAGATAGCGGGCACGGAGCTCGCGCGCGAGCTTGCCCGAGGCGCTTCGGGGGTTGCGGAGCCGGTGCGCCTCGTCGAATATCACCAGGTCCCAGTCGGTTTCGATCAGCCTGCTCAGCAGCGGATCGCGACGCGCGGCGGCGAGCGAGGCGATGGTGACCGGCCGGTCCATCCCGATCTCACCGGGCGGTGTCGACCCGGCCTGGGCGATCGTGGTCGGCAACCCGAACTTCCGTTCCAGTTCGTCGCGCCATTGGTCGACAAGTCCCGCGGGAACGACCACCAGCACTCGGTCGGCGAGTCCGCGCATGCGGAGTTCGGACAGCACCAAGCCGGCCTCGATCGTTTTGCCGAGGCCGACCTCGTCGGCCAGGATGCCCCGGCCCCGCATCCGCCGCAGCACCGTCTGCGCGGTCCGCAGCTGATAGTCGAACGGCTCGAACCGCAACCGCGGTGCCGCAAGGAAGGTGTCGAAACCGGGCCGTGCCCAGACTTGGACGGCGTCATCGACGAGCGCCGACCAATCCGGTTGCCGCCGTGCACCGTTGCGCAGCCGCGCCAGCAACGGCAGGTAGGGGGACAAATCTGCTGTCGGCATCTCGCCGGAGGCGACCGTGACGGTCACTATGGCCTCCTCAGTACTGGGGTGCATGCACGCTTGCGCAGCAGGGTATCGGCAAGCGCCGACACGGCCGACGCTCCCACGCCGACGTGTGACGAATGAGGCGGATGGGGTTCTCCGGAGTCCGGTCTACGGAATCAGACCAGCGTCAGGTTGTGTGTGCCGGCGTTGCGGACGGCGTCAATGGGAATTGACTGGTCGAGCGTCGCGAACCGGCCGCCACGCGTCATAGCCATACAGCCATACCGTTGGATTGCGATGGTTTCCCGCTACTGTTCTGCGGTGGCCGAGATCGCCCCGCTGCGCGTGCAGCTGATCGCCAAAACGGAGTTCACCGCGCCGTCCGACGTTCCGTGGAGCACGGATGCCGACGGTGGCCAGGCGCTGGTGGAGTTCGCAGGGCGCGCTTGTTACCAGAGCTGGGACAAACCCAATCCGAAGACTGCCACCAACACGGGTTACCTGAAGCACATCATCGACGTCGGGCACTTCTCGGTACTCGAACACGCTTCGGTCAGCTTCTACATCACCGGTGTCTCCCGGTCCTGCACCAACGAGCTGATCCGCCACCGGCACTTCTCCTACTCGCAACTCTCCCAGCGCTACGTGCCTGCGCACGACGCGATGGTGGTGGTCCCACCCGGTGTTGAGGGCGACCCGGTGCTGACGGATCTGTTCTTGAAAGCGGCCGACGCCAGCCGCGCCGCCTACGCCGACCTGCTGAACGGCTTGGAAGCCAGGCTCGCCGATGAGGCCGGCACGTTGCGGCGCAAGCAGGCCCGGCAAGCTGCACGCGCCGTGCTGCCGAACGCGACTGAAACCCGGATCGTTGTCACCGGGAACTACCGGGCCTGGCGGCATTTCGTCGCCATGCGGGCCAGCGAGCACGCCGATGTCGAAATCCGCCGGCTGGCCATCGCGTGCCTGCGTGCCCTGGCCGATGTCGCACCTGCGGTGTTCGCCGACTTCGAAATCGGCACGCTGGCCGACGGCACCGAGGTCGCGACCAGCCCGCTTGCCGCGGAAGTCTGAACCCCGCGCGGTAACCTTGGGGCCGTGAGCGCCAGCGGGTTCGATGTCAGCGCACGGTTGGGCACCGTGCTGACTGCGATGGTGACGCCGTTTCGCCCCGACGGCTCCCTCGACGCGGCCGTGGCCAAGAAGCTCGCCACCCACCTCGTCGACGCCGGCTGTGACGGACTGGTGGTGTCGGGCACCACCGGGGAATCGCCGACCACCACCGACGACGAGAAGATCGAACTCCTGCATGCCGTGCTCGACGCGGTCGGAGACCGGGCCCGGGTGATCGCCGGCGCCGGCAGTTACGACACCGCGCACAGCGTGCGCCTGGCCAGGGCCTGCGCCGCTGCGGGCGCCCACGCCTTGCTGGTGGTGACACCCTACTACTCCCGGCCTCCGCAGAACGGCCTGCTTGCGCATTTCACCGCCGTTGCCGACGCCACCGATCTGCCCAACATCCTCTACGACATCCCGTCGCGTTCAGGGATCCCGATCGAATGGGACACGTTGCGAAAGCTTGCCGCCCATCCCAACATCGTGGCCGTCAAGGACGCCAAGGGTGATCTGTACGGCGGAGGGCAGATCATGGCCGAGACCGAGCTGGCCTACTACTCCGGCGACGACGCCCTGAACCTGCCATGGCTGGCGATGGGCGCCACCGGTGTGATCAGCGTGTGGGGTCACCTTGCCGCCGCCCAGCTTCGGGAGATGTTGTCCGCCTTCGCGTGCGGCGATGTTGCCAGGGCGCGCAAGATCAACGTCACGCTTGGTTCGCTATGCGCCGCACAGTCCCGGCTGGGCGGGGTGACAATGGCCAAAGCCGGGTTGCGGTTGCAGGGCATCGACGTCGGCGATCCGCGCCTGCCGCAGATGCCCGCCACCGAGAGCCAGATCGAGGCGCTGGCCGCTGACATGCGGGCAGCCTCGGTGCTGCGATGAATTCCGACCTCTCACCGCCGGGGCCACTGGCCCCCGGCGCCTTGCGGGTGACCGCGCTGGGCGGAATCGGCGAAATCGGACGCAACATGACGGTTTTCGAGCACTTCGGCCGGTTGCTGATCGTCGACTGCGGCGTGTTGTTCCCGGGTCACGACGAGCCCGGCGTCGACCTGATCCTGCCCGACCTGCGCCACATCGAGGACCGCCTCGACGACATCGAGGCGCTGGTGCTCACCCACGCCCACGAGGACCACATCGGGGCGATCCCGTTTCTGCTCAAACTGCGGGCCGACATACCGGTCGTCGGGTCGAAGTTCACCCTCGCGCTGGTGGCCGCCAAATGCCGCGAGCACCGCATCAAGCCGGACTTCGTCGAGGTCGCCGAGGGTCAGCGCAGCTCCCACGGCGTTTTCGAATGCCAGTACTTCGCGGTCAACCACTCCATCCCGGACGCGCTGGCCATCGCCGTGTACACCGGAGCGGGGACGGTGCTGCACACCGGCGACATAAAGCTCGACCAGCTGCCGCCGGGCGGCCGTCCCACGGATCTGCCGGGTATGTCCCGGCTGGGCGATGCTGGAGTCGACCTGTTCCTGTGTGACTCGACCAACGCCGAACACCCCGGAGTCGGGCCGTCGGAAAGCGAGGTCGGGCCCAACCTGCACCGGCTGATCCGGAGGGCCGACGGGCGCGTGATCGTCGCGTGCTTTGCCTCCAATGTCGATCGCGTGCAGCAGATCATCGACGCGGCAGTCTCGCTGGGTCGCAAGGTGTCGTTCGTCGGCCGTTCCATGGTCCGCAATATGGGGATTGCGCGGGAACTCGGCTTCTTGACGGTCTCCGACGACGATCTCGTCGACATCGGCGCCGCGGAGATGATGCCGCCTGATCGGGTGGTTCTGGTGACGACCGGAACTCAGGGCGAACCGCTGGCGGCGCTGTCGAGAATGTCGCGCGGTGAGCACCGCAGCATCACCTTGACGGCGGGCGATCTGGTCATCCTGTCGAGCTCGCTGATCCCCGGCAATGAGGAGGCCGTCTACGGCATCATCGACGCCCTGGCCCGGCTCGGTGCCCGGGTGATCACCAACAATCAGGTTCGCGTGCATGTTTCGGGTCACGCGTATGCCGGGGAACTGCTGTTCCTCTACAACGGGGTCCGCCCGCGCAACGTGATGCCGGTGCACGGGACCTGGCGGCACCTGCGCGCCAACGCCAAACTCGCGGCGCGCACCGGCGTGCCGGAGGCGAACATCATGCTGGCCGAGAACGGGGTCAGCGTCGACCTGTCGGCGGGCGTGGCCTCGATTGCGGGTGCGGTCCCGGTCGGCAAGGTCTTCGTCGACGGGCTGGTTACCGGTGACGTCGGCGATGCGACGCTCGGAGAAAGGCTCCTGCTGTCTTCGGGATTCGTCGCGGTCACCGTCGTCGTGCGCCGTGGCACCGGCAGGTCTGCCGCACCTGTCCATCTGCATTCACGAGGCTTCTCCGAGGATCCCAAGGCCCTGGAGGCGGTTGCCGTGAAAGTCGAGGCGGAGCTGGAATCCCTTCTCGCCGAGCGCGTCACCGACACGGCGCGCATAGCGCAGGCGGTTCGCCGCACTGTGGGCAAATGGGTGGGCGAGACCTACCGACGCCAACCGATGATCGTGCCGACCGTCATCGAGGTCTAGCTTAGCTACCTCGACCTGAAAACCCTCGTGTGTGCTGAGCCGCTGTGCTGCTTGTGCCCGATTTGGCGCACGAATGCGGCTTCGGCGCTGTCGATTACGCGGCACGTGCGCTGATCTTGACCAGGTTGATGTGTCGAATCCGGCGCGGCGACCGCTACGCGAAGGTCTACTTGCGCTGTGACCGCGACTGCATATGACTTCATCGTGGTGGGCGCCGGCTCCGCGGGTTGTGCGGTAGCCGGGCGATTGGCCACGGAATCCTCGGCCACGGTGCTGTTGATTGAAGCCGGTGGTTCGGATCGAGGGCCGATGTTACGAATACCGTTGGCGGGCCCACGGCTGTATGGGACCTCGGTGGACTGGGCCGACGAAACCCTTCCGGAGCCCGGTTGCGCCAACCGGCGGATCGCCGAGCCCCACGGTCGCGTGCTCGGCGGCACGAGCGCAATTAACGGCTGCCTTTGGGTCAAGGGCAGCGATCTCGACTATGACGGCTGGCAGCTTCCCGGCTGGGGCTGGCAGGACGTGGCGCCCGTGTTCGCGCGGATCGAACAGGGTCCGATGCGCGTCAGCCGCTCGCCCTACCCCGAGGAAGTGTCTCGACGTTTCGTCGAAGCCGCGCGGGCGGCAGGCGTCGCGGCAAACGATGACGTCAGCGGGCCCGAACTCGACGGGGCGGCGATCAGTCCCGTCACCATCCACAACGGCCAACGCTGGACTACTGCCCGCGGCTACCTCAATGATCGGAAGAATCTGACCGTCGTCACCAAGGCCACGGTCAGCCGGGTGATCATCCGCAGCGGTCGTGCCGTCGGCATCGAATACCGGCGTCGCGGCCGCGCGCATCAAGCCTTCGCCAAGCAGGAGATCATCTTGAGCACAGGCGCTTTCGGCACGCCGCATCTTCTGCAGTTGTCAGGCATCGGGCCGGCGGATCACCTCCGTGGCGTCGGGATCACCCCCGTTGTCGACAGTCCCCGCATCGGCCAGGGACTCACTGATCATCCGCACGGGTGGGCAATCTGGGCTCTCAAACCTGGACACATTGGGTTCGCGGATGCCGCGAAGCCGAAATGGGCTTTGCAGTGGTTTTTGCACAAGCGCGGCAAGCTCACGAGTAACGGCGGGGAAGCAGTTGCCCACATCCGGTCGGCGCCCGACCTGCCGGCATGCGATTTTCAGCTGATCTTCGCCCCCGGCGACGCGCGTGCCGATCCGAGGGGAGGGGCATTCGACCCCGCTCTGTCAATGGGGCTCTCGTATTGGACACCCAAGAGTCGCGGCAGTGTTCTCATCAGGACATCGGACCCGACGACACCGCCGGACATCCGTCTCAACTTGCTTAGGGAGCGCGAAGACGTCGATGCGCTATTGCGCGCGGTGGAGCGTGCACGCGAAATCATCGCGACCGAGCCGATCGCATCCGCAGTCGGGCGTGAACTTGTCCCGGGCCCGGGCTCGAACGTCGAGGTATGCATCAGAGAAACCGCGATCACGACCCGCCACCCTTCTTGCAGCGTTGCCATGGGCAGTCAACCTGACAGTCCGCTTGACGAGAAGCTCCGTGTCCGCGGTGTAGAGGGTCTCCGCGTCGCAGACGCCTCGGCGCTACCTGGCATTCCCCGCGCCAACACCAACGCTCCCTCGATCATGATCGGAGAACGCTGCGCAGACTTCCTGCTCGCACAATCTGCTACTGGGCCTGCTGCTGGGCGATGAGCTGCGGCGCACACGTCCTAGTGCTGCCGAACACCGACCCGCGTTTCGGCGAAGCATCACGTGGCGCACAGGCTGTCAGGCCTACCAGCACCATTATCGGAGGCTCGCCCTCCAGAAGGTGGATCGAACCCGGGACACGGGTGCCTCGATGACCAATCGCTTCGTCCTGGACGACTGATTCCGTTCAGGCTGATCGGGTCTGCTGACCGATTCCACTGTGGGCTGTCGCCCCGTGCGGGGTTGATGGGTCTGATTCGGTGGCGCACTATGACCGGATGGTAATTCTCGATGATGCTCCGCTGACTGGGCAGCTAGCGGATCGGCTCCATACCGCCCGCGTCCGGCTGGTGACAACCGGCCCGTCGTCGGGGCACACTCGGGCCGCGGCAGATTATGAGAACGGCGATGACCCAGGCGATGCAGGCACAGTGACCGAATCCGGCGCCACCCGCGTGGCGGTCTACCTCGACTTTGACAACATCGTTATCTCGCGGTACGACCAGGTACACGGGCGCAACTCGTTTCAGCGGGACAAGGCAAAGGGGCTGGAGAAGGAGCGGCTGGAGTCGGCGACCGTCGACGTCGGCGCAGTCATCGACTTCGCCTCTTCGTTCGGCACCCTTGTGCTCACTCGCGCCTACGCGGACTGGTCGGTCGACGTCAACGCCGGCTACCACGGACAGCTCGTCGGACGCGCAGTCGATCTGGTGCAACTCTTCCCGGCGGCCGCCTACGGCAAGAACGGGGCGGACATCCGGCTAGCCGTCGACGCGGTCGAGGACATGTTCCGGCTGCCCGACCTGACCCATGTCGTGATTGTTGGGGGCGACTCCGATTACATCGCTCTTGCCCAGCGCTGCAAGCGCCTCGGCCGCTACGTCGTGGGCATCGGCGTGGCCGGTGCGATCAGCCGGTCGCTGGCCGCCGCCTGCGACGAGTTCGTCACCTACGACGCGCTGCCCGGGATACCCACTGTCGTCGCACAGGTTGCCGACAACAGCAGACGTGGCCGACGCGTCGACGTCCCCGAGCCCGACGACGAGTCGGCGCCCTCCGACCCGCAGGCCGCCGCCACCGGGCTGCTCGAGCGCGCGCTACGGATCGGCCAGGACAAGGATGACACCGAATGGCTCCACAACTCGGTGGTCAAGGCCCAGATGAAGCGGATGGACCCATCATTCAGCGAGAAGTCGTTGGGCTTTAAATCCTTCAGTGACTTTCTGCGCTCGCGCAACGACGTCGTCGACCTCGATGAGAGCAGCACGACGCGCATGGTGCGGCTGCATAACGACGGCCCCATAGTTTGACCACCGCGACGCACGGGCCGAGGCGTCGATCAGCCCGTTCACCCTGCGCCGGCTGCAACGAGACAGCGGTCACCCGATCGAATCCACCCCGGCCGCTGGCGGTGTCACGGTTATTTACACCGAAGTCAACGACGAGCGCCGCGTCGAAGCGATCAACCGACTCAACCCGTTCGGGTAGGCGTTACTGTCCAGCCCCTGCAAGCTCCACAACACGCGCATCCCGAGCGAGCGCCGGCCGCTCACGGTCCCTGCTTACCACTGACAAGACCACGCCATTCGGGTGGTGCTCAAGGTAATCCAGAAACATTCCGACGGTCGAGGTCGCGCTGGGAGGACAAACGATATCGTCGTCTGGAACACCGATCGCGCAGCGCTCATCGACCACCTGGACCGTACTGACGGAATTGTCAGCCCGAAGGACGAAAAGATTCGCGTACCCGCCGACTGCGCGCAGACGACCTAGCAGCAGGGAAATCGGCTCCTCGTCGAGCGCTACGACCACGGGGCTGCCGCCGTCGTCACCGATGACCGGTAGGTCGACATCAGCCAACGCGCCGCATGCAAGATTCCAACTCACATTTCGGCGGAATGCATCAAGCCGTGATTCGCCTGCCATCGTTCACTCTCCCTGTCCACGAATGATACGTAACCGGTCATAGATAAGGGACTCAGCCACTCGGTAAGCCCGTTCGACGTCATCGACGGTGTTGAGGCTCAGAATCGTCTGCGGTTCTGTCCCGTTCTGCGGATGGTGGTGGCAATGACCGTGACAACAGTCAATGTATTCCGCCGATTCCCAGGCCGAAGAACCAAGAACCTGCAGGTTGAACACGAAATCAACGAGGCGTCCTTCGTAGCGCCAGATATTGGTTTGCAGCCGCATCGTCGCCGCATCGTCGATGGACATTTCCCATTGCTTAGCGTGGCAGACGTCGCGATCCGGACGGCGGTAGCGGCCTTCGGGAGAAGCGAGCCCCGCAACTTGCTGTCGTTTCGCTCGGCGCAGCTCTTGCTGCTCTCGCTGCCCCCGGCGAATCATCCGAACAAGGTAACTCTGCCAAGCCGGCAGACAGTACTGGGACATCGCCACGCAGAGCCGCCGTGACGCGGGCCAGGAACGATCACGACTTCGACACTCGCTATTGTTCTATTGTTCCCGCTCAGAATGCATTTTCTGTATTCACACGCCGATCAATCCGGACGACCACCCACCGATTGAGGCCTAAGCCGACCCGGTGTCCCAGGCCGCACCCGTGATGAACGCGACCTTGCCGGTGAGGGCGCCCATGGTCAGCCGCGCAGCCGGCCCTTGGCGGGGTCTCCGGCGACGACGGGTGCCAGCACCTTCATGTCCGGTGGGCCGTCGAGGTGCCCGCCGAGGGCGCCGAACAGCTTGCCGATCGCCGGCGCGGTGCCGTGCGCTTTCAGCGCCTCCTGGTCGCTCCACTGCTCGATGAACACGAAGGTGCGATCCGTTTCGTGCAAGGCATAGAGTTCGCAACCCGGTTCGGCGTGCACGTCTTCGACCGCCTGCTTACATGCGTCTCGCACGAGGTCGACGGATTCGGGCTTGGCGGTCAGGGAGGCGACGATGATGACGACGGGCATGCGTTGAGTTATTCCTCGCGTTTCTCGGGCGTCTTCGGTGTGCATTCGTGGTAATCGCATTCACCCTATCCGTCGCCGATGTTAACCCGGTCGTCCGACGCTCATATCGCCGCGGTAGGTGAGACGGACTCCGGTCCACGCGGCAGTGATGATGATGTGCTCGTCGCGGCCTACCGGTGACTGATGTGCTGGATGGTGCAGATGGGTCTCATGGGACTAGGATCACCGGCATGCCGAGTAAGACCGCTGCCCGCTCCGGTGCGAAGAATCCCAGGTCACAGGCCGGTACTCGGCGTGTACCGGCCACTGCGCGCAAGAAGCCGCACCCGCGCACCGGCGGTCGGAACGGTTCCGTGGTGGCCGCTGCGGGGGCCGGAATAGGCCGCGCGGGGCGCGCGACGTGGTTCATGGTCGCTCGGGGGGTGGGCAGCACCGCCCGCTCCGTCGGGCGCGCACAGGACATCGATCCCGGTCACCGGCGCGACGGCGCCGCGCTGGGCCTGCTGGGCATTGCGGTCGTGATCGCGGCCAGTTCCTGGTTCGATGCGGCACGGCCTGTGGGGGCCTGGATCGACGGAACCCTGCGTACGGTCGTCGGGTCCGCGGTGGCGATCCTGCCCGTCGTACTGGCCGTTTTCGCGGTGACACTCATGCGTACCGAACCCGACCCGGATTCGCGTCCGCGCCTCACCCTCGGCGCCGCGCTGATCGTTCTGCCCGTCCTGGGGCTGTGGCATCTGTGGGCGGGGTCACCGGAATCTCCGGCCGGTCGCCAGCACGCAGCGGGCTTCGTCGGCTTCGTCATCGGCGGGCCGCTCTCGGATGGGATGACGGCGTGGATCGCCGCGCCCCTGCTTTTCATCGGCGCGATTTTCGGTGTTTTGCTGGTGACCGGAACCACGATCCGTGAGCTGCCGGCGACCGTGCGATCGATGTCGGGCGCCTGGTTCTTGCGACGCGCTGACCAAGACGCCGACGACGACGAGGGCGAGGACACCGAACGTCACCGCGTCGCAATTCCGGCCCCGGTCGAGGATTTCTCCGACGGCTACTACGACGACCCGGCGGCCTATCCCGACGAACCGCCGGCGTGGGCGGGCACGCCGCAGGACAACTACCCCGTAGAACGGGTCGATGCGCCGACCGGCCCTCAGCCCGCCGCGACACCGCCTCAGCCACGGAAGCGGGGCGCCGACCTGCGGCGGAAGTCCAGGCAACGAGCCACCCAGGCCCTCGACCGGGTCGTCGACGGCACCTATACCCTCCCGTCGCTCGACCTGCTCGTCGCCGGAGATCCGCCGAAGCGGCGCAGTGCGGCCAACGATCAGATGGCCGACGCCATCAGCTCGGTGCTCAACCAGTTCAATGTCGACGCGGCGGTCACCGGCTGCACCCGCGGGCCGACGGTCACGCGCTACGAAGTCGAACTCGGCCGCGGCGTGAAGGTGGAGAAGATCACCGCACTGCATCGCAACATCGCCTATGCCGTCGCCACCGAGAGTGTGCGCATGCTGGCGCCGATCCCCGGTAAGTCGGCGGTGGGCATCGAGGTGCCCAACACCGACCGCGAGATGGTGCGACTGGCCGATGTGCTCTCCGCGCCGGGCACCCGTGGCGACCATCATCCTTTGCTGATCGGTCTGGGCAAGGACATCGAGGGCGACTTCATCTCGGCCAACTTGGCGAAGATGCCGCACCTGCTGGTTGCGGGCTCGACCGGTTCCGGCAAGTCCAGCTTCGTCAATTCCATGCTGGTTTCGTTGCTGGCGCGTGCCACCCCCGACGAGGTCAGGATGATCCTGATCGACCCCAAGATGGTCGAGCTGACGCCCTACGAGGGCGTTCCACACCTCATCACGCCGATCATCACCCAGCCCAAGAAGGCCGCGGCGGCGCTGGCGTGGCTGGTCGAGGAGATGGAGCAGCGCTATCAGGACATGCAGGCGTCCAGGGTTCGCCATATCGACGTGTTCAACGAGAAGGTGCGCACCGGGGAGATCAGCACGCCGCTGGGTAGCGAGCGGGTCTACAAGCCTTACCCGTACATCGTGGCGATCGTCGACGAGCTCGCCGATCTGATGATGACCGCCCCCCGCGACGTCGAGGACGCCATCGTGCGGATAACCCAGAAGGCCCGCGCCGCCGGCATCCACCTGGTGCTGGCTACGCAGCGGCCGTCGGTGGACGTCGTCACCGGCTTGATCAAGACCAATGTGCCGTCCCGGCTGGCGTTCGCCACCTCGTCCTTGACCGACAGCCGGGTCATCCTGGACCAGCCGGGTGCCGAGAAGCTGATCGGCATGGGCGATGGATTGTTCCTGCCCATGGGCGCATCCAAGCCGATGCGTCTGCAGGGGGCGTACATCACCGACGAGGAGATCCACGCCGTCGTGCAGGCCTGCAAGGACCAGGCCGAGCCGGAGTACACCGACGCTGTCACGGCCGCCAAGCCGTCCGGGGACAGAACTGACGTCGACCCCGACATCGGCGACGACATGGACGTCTTCCTGCAAGCCGTCGAGCTGGTGGTGTCCAGCCAGTTCGGTTCCACCTCGATGCTGCAGCGCAAGCTGCGGGTGGGCTTCGCCAAAGCGGGCAGGTTCATGGACCTGATGGAGACCCGCGGCATCGTGGGGCCCTCGGAGGGCTCCAAGGCTCGCGAGGTTATGGTCAAACCCGACGAGCTGGCCGGCACGCTGGCGCTGATCCGCGGCGGTTCCGACGCGGCCGGCGGTGACGGGGACGGGCTGGACTTCTAGCCAGCGTTGAGTTTCCATCTCAACGAGTTACTCAGAGCACCAGCAGCATCCGGGTGTTGCCCAGGATGTTGGGCTTGACGTAGCTCAGGTCGAGGAATTCCGCGACGCCGACGTCATACGAGCGGCACATTTCCTCGTAGACCTCGGCGGTCACGGGCGTGCCCTCGATCTCCGTGAAGCCGTGCGCGCCGAAGAACTCCGTCTCGAATGTCAAGACGAACAACCGCTTCAGCTGCAGGTCACGGGCCACGCCGAGCAGGTGCTCGACAATCGCATGGCCGATCCCGCGGCCCTTCACCGCCGGCGCGACCGCCACAGTGCGTACCTCGCCCAAATCCGACCACATCACATGCAGTGCGCCGCAGCCGACGATCTCGTCGCCCAGCTCGGCCACCCAGAACTCCTGGATGGCTTCGTAGAGCGTCACGAGATTTTTCTCCAGCAGGATCTTGCCCGCATAGGTGTCGACAAGGTGCTTGATCGCCCGCACATCAGACGTCCGGGCCCGGCGCACCACCGGCCGGATCGGCTGTTGACCGTCGCCACTCACGCCGAGCACAGTATCGGTTGACGACGCGGGCGCGGTTACCCGATATTCTGTGCCCGTGCAGGGGCAACCTATTCCTCCACCAGCGGCCCCGCATGTGCCTGTCGTCAATATCGCCAACCTGCTCACCGGCTTGCGCATGGTGTTGGTGCCGGTGTTCGTCGTGGTGCTCTTCGTCGGCGGCGGCCACCAGGTTCTGAGCCGCGTCGCGGCGTTCTTCATCTTCGCAGTCGCCGTCATTACCGACCGTATCGACGGCCAATTGGCACGCAGCCGCGGCGAGGTCACCGAATTCGGCAAGCTCGCCGACCCGATCGCGGACAAGGCGCTGATGGGCGCCGCGCTGGTCGGCTTGTCGATCTTGGGCGAGCTGCCCTGGTGGGTCACTGTGCTGATCATGGTCAGAGAAATCGGCATCACTGTGTTGCGGTTCGCGGTGTTGCACCGTGGCGTGATTCCCGCCAGCCGGGGAGGCAAGCTGAAGACGCTGGTGCAGGCGATTGCGGTGGGGCTGTTCATCCTGCCGCTCGCGGGACCGTGGCACACGGCGGCCTGGGCAGTGATGGGGGCGGCCATCGTATTGACAGTCGTCACCGGGGTGGACTACGTGCTCTCGGCCGCCCGGGATACTCGCGGCGGGACCGTCGTATCGTGACGCGGGAACCATCCGAGCGCGCTGTCAGTTGAATGTGGGCAGATGCCCTGACCGATGAAGGAGAGAGCCCGATGGCGGCCTTGCTGCGCGAAATGATCGGTGATGTGCTGCGACGTGCCCGGGTCGCGCAGGGCCGCACGTTGCGTGAGGTGTCCGATTCGGCGCGGGTCAGCCTTGGGTATCTGTCCGAGGTCGAGCGCGGCCGCAAGGAGCTGTCCAGTGAACTGCTCGCCTCGATATGCGTAGCGCTGGACATCCCCCTTTCACGAGTGCTGTTCGATGCCGGCGTTCGCATGGCACGCCGGGAAAAGGCGGCTTCCGTCGCTGGCACCGCTACTATCGACGCCAGCACCAGGGTCGTCATACCGCAGGTGGCGTCGATAGCCGTGGCCTAAACCTCGTCGGCCGATTTCGGACACTCGGCCGGACAAGGTGTGCAGAGGTGCGCGGCCCGATAAATTGGGACAACACGTGCCCCATATGAGACCTCGAAACGACGTAAGGCGGAATCAACTCATGGCCAACCCGTTCGCCAAGGCATTCCACTATTTGATGGCCCTGTTCAATTCCAAGATCGACGAGAACGCCGATCCAAAGGTGCAGATCCAGCAGGCGATCGAGGACGCCCAGCGGCAGCACCAGGCGCTGAGCCAGCAGGCCGCCCAGGTGATCGGCAACCAGCGCCAGCTGGAGATGCGGCTCAACCGTCAGCTGGCCGATATCGAGAAGCTGCAGGCCAATGTCCGGCAGGCGCTCACCCTGGCCGACCAGGCCACATCGGCTGGCGATGCCGCCAAGGCCACCGAATACAACAACGCGGCCGAGGCATTCGCGGCCCAGCTGGTCACCGCGGAGCAGAGTGTCGAGGATCTCAAGGCACTACACGACCAGGCGCTCAACGCGGCCGGCCAGGCCAAGAAGGCCGTCGTAGTCAACGCGTCGGTGTTGCAGCAGAAGCTTGCGGAGCGAACCAAGCTGCTTTCGCAGCTCGAGCAGGCCAAGATGCAGGAGCAGGTCGGCGCGTCGTTGCGGTCGATGAGTGAGATTGCCGCACCCGGTAGCACCCCGAGTCTCGACGAGGTCCGGGAAAAGATCGAGCGTCGCTACGCCAATGCCATGGGCGCGACGGAGCTGGCGCAGAACTCGGTTCAGGGCCGGATGCTCGAAGTGCAGCAGGCCAGCGTGCAGATGGCCGGGCACTCACGGCTCGAGCAGATCCGCGCATCCATGCGAGGTGAATCGCTGACGTCCGGTGGCGCCGTCGCCACACCCGCGGTTTCGGCCGCCCCGGCTGCGGCGGCCACACCCGAAGAGCCGCTCAGCCAGTAGACAGGTCAACACACTGATATGTCAGTAGTCAGCTCCGCGTCGCGGTCATTGTTACAACGCGCAATCGACGCTGCCAGCGAGGGCGCCGACGCGCTGGCCCACCGGCTCGGCCTTGCCGCCGATCCACGGGCCCGCTTGCTGCGCAAACGAAAGTGGGCGCTTCGCCTGGCGATGGTGTTCGGGTTCGCCAGCTTGTTCTGGGTGTTGGTGACGGGTTTGCTGGCGTCGTGGAGCACGCCGGTGTGGGTGCTGCTCGTCACGGGGCTGATCGGCGCCGGCGCGGCATTTCCAGCGGCATTGTTGGTGATGCGCTACCGCTGGTTGCGCAGCCAGTCGCTCCCGCCGCTGCGCACGCCGGGAAGGCATCGGCTGCCGCCGCACGGTTCGGCGGCACGGCCGGCCATGTCGGCACTCGGCGCCTCTGAGCGTGGGTTTGTATCGCTGTTGGGCGTCATCGAGCGTGGCGATCTGCTTCCCGCCGAGGAGATCCGCGAACTTTCGTCGGCCGCCGAGCAGTCGGCGGCGGCGATGGCCGCCACCGCGAACGAGGTGGTGTCCATGGAACGGGCGGCCGTCGCCGCTCCGCAGTCGCGTTCACACCTGGTTCCGACCATCAACGCGTTCACCGCGCAACTGAGCAACGGTGTCCGTCAGTACAACGAGATGGTCACCGCTGCAGCTCAACTGGTCTCCTCGGCAAACGGCGGACCTTCGGCCGGCGCGGCGGCTGCTCCGAGTTCGGAGCTGCGCTACCGCAGTGAATTGAGTGCCGCCACCGATCGGTTGCAGGGCTGGGCGCAGGCGTTTGAGGAGCTCGGCGAGCTGCGTCGCGGAGCCTGATTTCGGCTGCTGAGCCTGATTGCGCGCCGCAGCCCGTGGCGGCCGTTCAGATGTCGTGTGTGCCGGGCGACGACGAATCCCGCGGCCCGTACCGCGCGATGTATGCATCGTGGAGGTGAGCGTTCTTCTCCCGCTCTTTCTGGTCCAAAAGGCTGGGATCAAGACCGTGCACACGTAGCATGTGACGCCGCCAGATCTTGTTCAGCGCATGCGAGAAATAGACGAACGGAATCAGAATCGGCACCGTCATGCTCAGGCGGACGACAAAGTCGGCAGGGACAAACCAGAACGGCAGCAGCAACAAGAATGCGGGGATGAACATCCGCACCACCATGCGGACCGTTGCGCCTTTGCCCGTCAGGTCTTCGGCAACCCACTCCCGGGTCGAATCGGGCAGTCGGCCGCCGTAGCAGTACTTGATGTACTGCCAGACGTTGGGCCTGGGCCGTGCCGGGTTGGCCATTGATTCAGAAATCCCGCTGCAGCGAGGGAACGAACGCGCCCGCCACTCCTCGTGCGAGGGCCTTCGTGAAATCCATCACGTCGATATAGTCGCGCCACAAGGCGATACGGCCGTCGTGAACCTCGAACACCCCGCACGCCCAGAAGTTCATCCGGACCCTGCCGAAGATCAGCGCATCGGTGCGTTCGGTCAGCACGCTCTCGCCGTCGGCGACGATACGCTGGAACTTGACGTCGAATCCGATGCTCGGCCGTTGCATCCGGCTGAACAGCTTCATCGCCCGGCGGGAACCCCGGATGGTCGGGAACCCCACGTTTTCGTACACGAGATCGTCATCGAGCAGGGTGCCGACCGTTTCGAAATCCTTGTCACGCAGTGCGTAGAGGAACTTCTCCACGATCGCGGCGCTGGATTCGGCGCTGTCCGTAATTTTCCCGGTGGTCTCGTCGGTCATGGCGCCAGCTTACTGAGGGAGGGTGCCGCCCTGTGGCAGGCTGTGGCGGTGCAGGTCGCGGTGGTCGCCGGCCCGGACCCCGGGCACGCTTTTCCGGCGATCGCGCTGTGCCTGAAGCTGGAGCAGGCCGGTGACGAGCCGACACTGCTGACGGGCGTGGAGTGGGTCGGCACGGCGCTCGCGGCCGGGGTGGACGCGGTTGAACTACTGGGCCTCGATCCCACTGAGGGCGACGACGACGAGGATGCGGGCGCCAAGATCCACCATCGGGCTGCCCGGATGGCTGCGTTCAACCTGCCGCACATCCGCGATCTGGACGTGGATCTCGTCGTGTCAGATGTGATCACCGCGTGCGGCGGCATGGCGGCGGAGTTGCTCGGACGGCCGTGGGTGGAATTGTGTCCGCATCCGCTTTATCTGCCGTCGAAGGGGCTGCCGCCGGTGGGCAGCGGCCTGGCCCCCGGTGTCGGTGTCCGGGGCCGACTGCGCGATGCCCTGATGCGAGGGCTGACCGCGCGCTCGATCCGGCAGGGTGACCGGCAGCGGTCGGAGGCGCGTGTCGGCATCGGGCTGCCCGCCAACGATCCCGGCCCGTTGCGCCGGTTGATCGCGACTCTGCCCGCCCTGGAAGTTCCCCGGCCCGACTGGCCCGACGAGGCGGTCGTCGTGGGTCCGCTGCATTTCGAGCCCACGTCGCAACAGCTCGTGCCGCCGCCGGGGGAGGGGCCGCTGATCGTGGTGGCGCCCTCGACCGCGACCATCGGGGCCCGCGGGCTGGCCGAACTCGCGCTCGACTGTCTGGTGCCGGGTGAGACGCTGCCCGCCGGAGCACGGCTGGCGGTGTCCCGGATCGGTGGCGCGGATCTGGCGCTGCCACCGTGGGCGGTCGCCGGACTCGGCCGCCAGGACGAGCTGCTCGCGCAAGCCGATGTGATGATCTGCGGTGGCGGGCACGGCATCGTCTCGAAGACGCTGCTGGCGGGCGTCCCGCTGGTGGTGGTGCCGGGCGGCGGCGATCAGTGGGAGATTGCGAATCGAGCTGTGCGACAAGGTAGTGCGCGTCTGGTTCGGCCCCTGGCCGGGGATATGCTGGCCGCGGCGGTGGGCGAGGTGCTGTCGTCGCGGCGATACGCCGACGCGGCACGGGCGGCCGGGGCCACCGCTGCCGGGGTGGCCGATCCGGTACGGGTGTGCCACGACGCTGTTGGGTAGGTTGGTCGGTGTGCGGCTGACCGAGTTCCACGAACTGGTGCGCAACCAGTTCGGTGTGGCGCGGGGTTCGTCGCTGCTTGTCGACCATGTGCTGACGGGACTCGGCGGGCGCACCGCGGCCAAGGCAATCGAAGACGATGTCGAGCCGCGCGACGTGTGGCGCGCCCTGTGCGCCGACTTCGACGTGCCGCACGACAAGTGGTGATCGATTCCGGGCGCGCCGTGGCTTCGGTGGCTTGATCCAGGGGCGGTGAGACTGGCCCGCAAGGGCGAACCCGTCCCGGCGCGCCTCCTTGTCTTCGAACACCTGTTCGCTATTGTGGGGAGTATTCGGCGGAACGGATTTGTCGGTGGGCTGTCCTAGCGTCAGGGCCAACCGACCGAATACCGGTCAACCGATCACGACTACCGGAGAGGTATCACCATGGCGCAGCAGGCTCCTGACCGCGAGAAGGCACTCGAACTGGCGATGGCCCAGATCGAGAAGAGTTTCGGCAAGGGCTCGGTGATGCGACTCGGCGACGAGGCACGTCAACCGATCTCGGTCATCCCCACCGGGTCCATTGCCTTGGACGTCGCACTGGGCATCGGAGGGCTGCCGCGGGGGCGCGTGGTAGAGATCTACGGTCCGGAATCCTCGGGCAAGACCACCGTGGCGTTGCACGCGGTGGCCAACGCGCAGGCCGCCGGCGGCATCGCGGCCTTCATCGACGCCGAGCACGCGCTGGATCCCGAGTACGCCAGGAAGCTCGGCGTGGACACCGACGCACTGCTGGTGTCCCAGCCCGACACCGGCGAGCAGGCGCTGGAGATCGCCGACATGCTGATCCGCTCCGGGGCGCTGGACGTCCTGGTCATCGACTCGGTCGCCGCTCTGGTTCCGCGTGCGGAGATCGAGGGCGAGATGGGTGACAGCCACGTCGGCCTGCAGGCCCGCCTGATGAGCCAGGCCCTGCGGAAAATGACCGGAGCGCTGAGCAACTCGGGCACCACGGCGATCTTCATCAACCAGTTGCGGGAGAAGATCGGGGTGATGTTCGGGTGTTTTTCCTCTGGCACCCGGGTGCAGTTGGCCGATGGCACCACCGAGGAGATCGGCAAGATCGTGAATCAGAAGATGGACGTCGAGGTCATGTCCTACGACCCCGTCTCCGATCAGATTGTGCCCCGCAGGGTGGTGAATTGGTTCGACAACGGCCCAGCTCAGCAGTTCCTGCAGTTCACCGTGGAGAAGTCGGGCGGTAATGGCAAGTCCCAGTTCGCTGCCACACCCAACCACCTGATCCGCACCCCGGCCGGGTGGACAGAGGCCGGTGATCTCATCGCCGGTGACAAGGTGATGGCCTCCGAACCGCATCTGCTCAGCGGGCAGCAGTTCCAAGTGGTGTTGGGTTCGCTGATGGGCGACGGAAATCTGTCACCGAATCGGCATGACCGCAACGGTGTCCGGTTCCGGATGGGCCACGGCGCCAAGCAGATCGACTACCTGCAGTGGAAGACGGATCTACTGGGCAACATCCAGCATTCGGTGCGGGAGAACGCCAAGGGTGCCCGGTTCGTCGACTTCACTCCGCTGCCGGAGCTGGGTGAACTGCAGCGCGCGGTCTACCTCGGTGATGGCAAGAAGTTCCTCTCCGAGGAGTACCTCAAGGCGCTCACGCCACTGGCCCTGGCGATCTGGTATATGGACGACGGGTCGGTTGGTGTGCGTTCGAAGGGATTGCAGCAGCGTACCGAGGGCGGTAGCGGCCGCATCGAGATCTGCGTCGAGGCGATGACTGAAGGGTCGCGGCAGCGGTTGTGCGACTACCTGCGCGACACACACGGTTTGGATGTGCGTCTGCGGCTGTCCGGTACGGCGGGCAAGGCGGTGCTGGTGTTCTCCACGGCGGCCTCGGCGAAGTTCCAGGAACTGGTGGCCCCGTTCATGGCTTCGTCGATGGAATACAACTTGCTGCCGCGGTTCCGTGGTCTGGGAGCGGTGACCCCGCAGTTCGTCGAAGCGACGCAGCGGCTGGTTCCGGCGCGGGTGCTCGACGTTCAGGTCAAGCCGCGCACCCGGTCGATGAATCGCTTCGACATCGAGGTGGAAGATTCGCACAACTACTTCGCCGACGGTGTCATGGTGCACAACTCGCCCGAAACCACTACGGGTGGTAAGGCTTTGAAGTTCTACGCTTCGATCCGCCTGGATGTCCGCCGCATCGAGACGCTCAAGGATGGCACCGACGCGGTCGGCAACCGCACCCGCGTCAAGGTCGTCAAGAACAAGTGCCTCGCCGAGGGCACCCGGATCTTCGATCCAGTCACCGGCACGACACATCGCATCGAGGATGTCGTCGGCGGGCGCAAGCAGATTCACGTCGTGGCCGCGGCCAAGGACGGAACACTGCACACGCAACCGGTGGTGTCCTGGTTCGACCAGGGAATCCAGGATGTGCTCGGACTGCGGATCGCCGGCGGAACCCTGTGGGCGACACCCGATCACAAGGTTCTCACGGAGTACGGCTGGCGTCAGGCCGGGGAACTCCGCAAAGGGGACCGGGTGGCACAACCGCGCCACTTCGACGGGTTCGGTGACGAGGCGTCGATCCCGGCCGATCACGCGCGACTGCTCGCCCATCGACCCGGAGAGCGCAACGGCGTTATTGACCTGTGCCGGCGGGCGGGTATCTATGGCAAGCTCGCGTGGGAGAAGGCGATTCCCACCTGGTTCTTCGAGTCCCGTATCTCGGCCGATGCTGTTGGCAACTTACTCTTCGGCCTGTTCGAGAGTGACGGTTGGGTGAGCCGTGAACAGACTGGAGCGCTGCGAGTCGGCTACACGACGACCTCGGAACAGCTTGCGCACCAGATCCATTGGCTGCTGATGCGATTCGGGATCACCAGCACCGTCCGCGATTACGACCCGACCCAGAAGCGGCCGAGCATCGTCAACGGGCGGCGTGTGCAGAGCAAACGCCAGGTATTCGAGGTGCGAGTCTCGGGCATGGAGAACGTCGCGGCATTTGCCGACGCGGTTCCCATGTGGGGGCCTCGTGGCGTGGCCCTCACTCAGGCCATTCCGGAAGCGATGCGGGGACGGCGGCGCGGATCGCAGGCGATCTATCTGGCGGCAGAGACAGCCACCGCCGTGCTCAACTACCTTGTTGAGCGTGGCGTTACCGCGCAGGAAGCTGCGGCCATGATCGGAGCAGGTTCCGGAGACCCGCGCGGCGGAATGAAGCAGGTGCTGGGCGCGGGTCGTTTGCGCCGGGATCGCGTACAGGCGCTTGCCGATGCCTTGGATGACAAATTCCTCCACGATGTATTGGCCGAAGAGTTGCGGTATTCGGTGATCCGGGAGGTGCTGCCGGTGCGACGGATGCGGACGTTCGATCTCGAGGTCGAGGAACTGCACAACCTCGTCGCGGAGGGGGTTGTTGTGCACAACTGCTCGCCTCCCTTCAAGCAGGCTGAGTTCGACATCCTGTACGGCAAGGGCATCTCCAAGGAAGGCTCGCTGATCGACATGGGTGTCGAGCAGGGCTTCATTCGCAAGTCCGGATCGTGGTTCACCTACGACGGCGAACAGTTGGGTCAGGGCAAGGAGAACGCCCGCAAGTTCCTGCTCGAGAACATCGACGTGGCCAACGAGATCGAGAAGAAGATCAAAGAGAAGCTCGGTATCGGCGCGGTGGTGACCGACGAGGCATCCGGTGACGCACTCCCGGCTCCAGTCGACTTCTGAGTCGGCCGAGCCGACCGGCCCGGTTGATGAGACCAAGCGTGAAGAGCAGGCGCGGGCGCTATGCCTGCGTCTGCTCACCGCGCGGGCGCGCACCCGGTCGGAACTCGAAGCGCAGCTGGCCAAACGCGGGTATACGGACGACGTCAGCGTCAGGGTGCTCGACCGCCTTGCAGTGGTGGGCCTGGTCGACGACTCCGACTTCGCCCAGCAGTGGGTCCGCAGTCGGTTTGCCAACACAGGAAAAGGTAAACGCGCGCTGGCCGCCGAACTCCGTCTCAAGGGTATCGACGACGAGGTCATCGGCGAGGCGCTTGCCGGCGTGGACGAGGCGGCCGAACGACATCGGGCCGAGGAACTGGTCCGCGTCAAATTGCGACGCGAGCGACTCGAGGAAGGCGACGAGCACAAAGTGACGCGCAGGCTGGTGGGGATGCTGGCACGCCGTGGCTACAGCACCACTCTGGCCGTTGACGTCGTCGGCACCGAATGGGTCGCCGAGCGGCAACGGCGCAGGGTTTGACCGATGCCGAACGCGCAAATGAGCGCATGCACTGCGATTACCACATGTACTTCTGAAGTGCGACAGTACGGCGGGTGCATGCGGCGGGGTTGACCGCTTCATAACCTCAGGCCACCCTGAACGCGTGACGACCGCCCCGCTCGATGCCGCCGAGCTTCTCGATGACCCGGCGATCCAGGATCCCTACCCGGTCTATCGCCGGATGCGCACCGTGGGGCCGGTGCACCGGATCGGTGACTCCGGCTTCTACGCCGTGTGTAGCTGGGACGCGGTCGACGAGGCCGTCAGGCGTGCTGACGACTTCTCATCGAACCTGACCGCGACCATTACCTACACCCCAGCGGCCGGAATCGCACCGTTTGAGATGGGCAGTGTCGGCGGCCGCACCCAGGTGTTGGCGACCGCTGACGATCCCGCCCATCAAGCACACCGAAAGATGTTGCTGCCGCAGTTGGCCGCCAAGCGCATCCGCGCCACCGGGCCGTTCATCACCGACACTTTCGGTCACCTGCTTGCCGCCGGGTGTCACCACGGCCGGATCGAATGGATGACCGCGATAGCCAACCGGCTGCCGATGATGGTCGTCACCCGGCTCATCGGAGCGCCGGATGAAGATGTCGACCGTTTGATTGCATGGGCCTATACGAGCACCCAGCTGCTCGACGGGCTGCTGAGCCCCGAGGAGCTGGCCGGCCCCGGGGTGGCCGCCGTGGAACTCAGCGGCTACGTCGCCGGCCTGCTGAGGCGGACGGCGGTGCAACCCGGCGACAACCTCGTCGGTGACCTGGCCGCAGCATTGGCGGGTGGTCAGATCGACCAGCTGACCGCCCAAATGATGATGGTCACCTTATTCGGGGCCGGAGGGGAGTCGACTGCCTCCCTGCTGGGCACTGCCGTCGCGATCCTGGCCACCAACCCCGCCATCCAGCACCTGCTGCGCCGCGAGCCCGACCTGCTGGCGGCATTCGTCGAGGAAACCCTGCGGTTCGAGCCGCCGTTCCGCGCGCATTACCGTCATGTGCTGCGGGACACCGAACTGGCCGGCGTCACCCTTCCGTCCGGTGCACGGTTGCTGCTGCTGTGGGGAGCGGCCAACCGTGACCCGGTCCAGTTCGATGACCCCGACCAATTCCGGTTGGACCGCCGAAACAACAAGGGCCACATCACCTTCGGCAAAGGCATCCACTTCTGCGTCGGTGCGGCGCTGGCCCGCCTGGAAGCCATGACCGTGCTGGGGTTGCTGTTGCAACGCACCACCTGGATCGAGGCCCTCGACGTGGGGCCGTGGCTACCCAGCATCCTGGTGCGCCGCAGAGCCCATCTCGGTCTGGCCCTCCGATGACCCCGCCGGCAAGGGCCGCTGGACACCGATCGGCGGGACACCGGTAGGCGTCAGGTCTCAATCACCGCCCTGCTGCTCAATCGCCTGCGCACCCATCGGCTCGGGGGCCCGTTGCGAACGTCGCAGCCGGTTCTCCAGCCACACCGCAGCCGTCGACAGCGCAAGATTCATCCCGATCATCAGCGCCGCGATGACGATCAGAGCCGGAACATAGTTTCCGTACGCCGAACCGACGACGGTGCCCTGCCGGACCATCTCCACAAACGTGATCTGATAGCCGATCGCGCTGTCCTTGAGCACGACAACCAGCTGGGAGATCAACACCGGCAGCATCGAGGTGATCGCCTGCGGCAGCAGGACACTGCGCATCGCCTGGCCCCAGCGCAGACCCAGCGACGCCGCCGCCTCCGATTGGCCGCGCGGCAGCGCCTTGACTCCCGCACGGACGATCTCGGCGATCACCGCGCCGTTGTACAACGTCAGGGCGGTCACCACCCCGGCCAGCGCCAGATGCTTGGAGGGGAAGATGTCGTACCTCGCGTAGAGGAAGTAGCCGAAGAGCATCATGATCAGCACCGGTATCGCCCGGAAAAACTCCACGATCACCGCGCAGACCCAGTGCACCGCGGCATGTGGCGAGAGACGGCCGACGCCCAGCGCGAGGCCCAGCACCGCGGCGAACACGATCGAGATTGCGGCAGCGACCAGCGTTCCCTGAATGCCGGGCAGGACATACGTCTTCCACAGGTTGACGGTCAGGAACGGCTTCCACTTGGCGGCATCCAACTGGCCCTTGTCCGACAGCTTGGTGTACACCACGTAGGCGGCCAACACGAAAACGGCGACCGCCAGCACGGAGATGACATTGTTGCGCACCCGACCGCGCGGGCCGGGGGCGTCGTAGAGAACCGAGGCGCTGGCCGCGCTCACCGCGCCACCGCCATGCGTTTACCCAACCAGCCGAACAGCAGGCCCATCGGCAGGGTCAGGATCACGAAGCCCGCCGCGAAGATCGCACCGACAGTCATCACCGCCGCGGTGTTCTCGAACATCTCCTTCATCTTCAGGGCCGCCTCGCCCACCCCGATCGCCGATGCGATGGTGGTGTTCTTGGTCAGTGCGATCAGTACCGACCCGAGAGGAATGACGACCGCGCGAAACGCCTGCGGCAGCAGGATCATCCGCAGGTTCTGGCCGAAGGTCAGGCCGAGCGACCGGGCGGCTTCGGCTTGCCCCAGGGGCACGGTGTTGACCCCGGACCGCACGGTTTCACAGACAAACGCCGCGGTGTAGACGGTCAGGCCCAGCACGGCGAGGCGGAAGTTGCTGTCGTTGATCGACGTCAGTGATTTCGGGTCGGACAGGGTGATGCCCAGTGTCTGCGACAGCCCGAACGAGCAGAACAGGATGATCAACGTCAGCGGGGTGTTCCGCAGGATGTTGACATACCCCGATCCGATCCAGTTGAGCATCGGCACGGGCGCCAGCCGCATGGCCGCCAGCACGGTGCCGAGGATCAGCGCCCCGATGCCCGAGTACACCGTCAGCTTGATGGTGACCCAGAACGCCGCGAAAATCCCTTCGCGGTACTCGGTGAAGACCTCCATGTTCGTTACCGGGCCGGCATGTGTTGACTAGTACCGGTCGACGGGCGGCGGTGTCGGGGTGGCGATTCCGGCCGGACCGAGGTTCTTCTCGAACGCGGCCTTCCATGAGCCGTCGGATTCCATCTTCTCCAGCGCGTCGTTGATCTTGGTGCGCAGTTCGGTGTCGCCCTTCTTCAGGCCGACGCCGTATTTCTCCTCGGAGAACGGCTGGCCGACGATCTTGAAGCTGCCGGGGTTCTGCGCCGCGTATCCGGCCAGGATCACCTCGTCTGTGCTGACGGCGTCGATCGCGCCGTTCTTCAGCGCCTCGATACACGCCGAGTAGGTGTCGTACTGCTGCAACTGCACGCCCGGGTACTTGTCCTTGATGCGTTGCGCCGGGGTGGATCCTGATACCGAACACAGCTTCTTGTTGTTCTGCAGCGACTCCGCCCCGGTGATATCGGTATTGTCGTTGCGGACCAGCAGGCTCTGGCCGGTGATCAGGTACGGCCCGGCGAAGTCCACCTTCTGCTTGCGTGAGTCGGTGATCGAGTACGTCGCGACGATGTACTTCACCTGATCGTTTCCGATCAGGGTCTCGCGCTGGGCCGACGGGGATTCCTTCCACTCGATCTGATCGGGGGAGTAGCCGAGTTGCTTGGCGACGTAGGTGGCCACGTCGACGTCGAAACCGCTCATCGAGCCGTCCGGATTCTTCATCGCCAGCCCCGGCTGGTCGAACTTGGTGCCGATCACGATCTTGTTCGATCCATCGCCTCCGCCGCCGCAGGCGGTCGCCGACAGCGGGAGGACGACAGCCAGCGCGACCGCGGCCGCCGCCCGGAATCGCAGGGTTCGCTTGGGATGCAACGCGGTCACGATGTGCCTTTCGCCGGTCAGTGGTCGAGGATCTTGCTGAGGAAGTCTTTGGCGCGGTCGGATTTCGGATTATCGAAGAACTCGGCAGGTTCGGCGTCCTCGACGATCGCGCCGTCGGCCATGAACACCACCCGATTGGCCGCGCGGCGGGCAAACCCCATCTCGTGGGTGATCACCACCATCGTCATCCCGCCCTCGGCAAGCGACGTCATGACCTCCAGCACCTCGTTGATCATCTCCGGGTCCAGAGCACTGGTGGGCTCGTCGAACAGCATCACCTTGGGGTTCATCGCCAGCGAGCGGGCGATCGCCACGCGTTGTTGCTGCCCGCCGGACAGCTGCGCGGGGTATTTGTCGGCCTGGCTCGCGACGCCGACCCGTTCCAGCAGGGCCATCGCATCCTGACGGGCCTTGTCGGGGCTGACCTTGCGCACCTTGACCGGCGCCAGTGTGACGTTCTGCAGGATCGTCTTGTGGGCAAACAGGTTGAACGACTGGAAGACCATGCCCACATCAGAGCGCAGCTTGGCCAGTTTGCGGCCCTCGGCGGGCAGTTGCTCACCGTCGATGCTGATGGTTCCCGAGTCGATGGTCTCCAGTCGGTTGATCGTGCGGCACAGCGTGGACTTGCCCGAGCCGGACGGTCCCAACACCACCACGACGTGGCCGCGGGCCACCTCGAGGTCGATGTCCTTGAGTACATGCAAGCTGCCGAAGTGCTTGTTGACGCCGTGCATCGCGACCATCGGCACGGGAGAGGCCGTCATGGGCATGACCATACCGATCAAGCCTCCGTCATATCGGCATCTCGACAATCCGGGAGTTTGGCACAACTTGGCACAGCTTGGGACACCTATGTGGCCGTCCGTACCATGGTCAGGTGACTTCACCCAGTGCAGCCGCGCCGGTCGCGCGTCCCGGGCGCACCTACCAGGTGCGCACCTACGGCTGCCAGATGAATGTGCACGACTCGGAGCGGCTTGCGGGCCTGCTGGAGGCCGCCGGCTACCGCCGCGCGGGGGACGGCACCGACGCCGACGTCGTCGTCTTCAACACCTGCGCGGTCCGCGAGAACGCCGACAACAAGCTCTACGGCAATCTCAGCCACCTGGCGCCGCGCAAACACAGCGACCCGAACATGCAGATCGCGGTCGGCGGGTGTCTGGCGCAGAAGGACCGCGACGCGGTACTGCGCCGAGCACCATGGGTCGACGTGGTGTTCGGCACCCACAACATGGCGTCGCTGCCGGCGCTGCTCGAACGCGCCCGGCACAATCGCGCCGCGCAGGTGGAGATCGCCGAGGCGCTCGAACATTTTCCCTCGGCTCTGCCGGTTGTACGCGAATCTGCTTATGCCGCATGGGTTTCCATCTCGGTCGGCTGCAACAACACCTGCACGTTCTGCATCGTGCCCGCGCTGCGCGGCAAAGAAGTGGACAGGCGACCGGCCGACATCCTGGCCGAGGTCAGCACACTGGTCGCCCAAGGCGTGCTGGAGATCACGCTGCTAGGGCAGAATGTCAACGCCTACGGCGCGTCGTTCGCCGATCCGGATGCGCCGCGCGACCGGGGTGCATTTGCATCCCTGCTGCGTTCGTGCGGACGCATCGAGGGCCTGGAGCGGGTGCGATTCACCTCACCGCATCCCGCCGAGTTCAGCGACGACGTCATCGACGCGATGGCTGAGACGCCCAACATCTGTCCAGCGCTGCACATGCCGCTGCAGTCCGGCTCCGACCGCATCCTGAAGGCCATGCGGCGTTCCTACCGCGCCGGGCGTTACCTGGGCATCATCGACCGGGCGCGGGCCGCGATGCCGCATGCGGCGATCACCACCGACATCATCGTGGGTTTCCCCGGGGAGACCGAAGTGGATTTCCAGGCCACCCTCGACGTGGTGCGGGCCTCCCGGTTTTCGTCCGCCTTCACGTTCCAGTACTCCAAGCGCCCGGGTACGCGGGCGGCCGACCTGCCCGATCAATTACCCAAAGACGTTGTGCAGGAACGATATCAGCGGTTGATCGGACTCCAGGAGAGCATCTCGCTGGAAGAGAACCGGGCGCAGCTCGGCCGAACGGTCGAGATTCTGGTCGCCGCCGGCGAGGGTCGCAAGGACACGCTGACAGCCAGGATGAGCGGGCGGGCTCGCGACGGTCGGCTGGTGCACTTCAGTCCGGGTGACGCCGCCGTGCGGCCCGGCGACATCGTCACGACTGTGGTCACCGATGCCGCGCCACACCATCTGATCGCCGACGGTGCCGTCCTGGCGCACCGCCGGACCCCGGCCGGAGACGCGTACCGGCCGCGCGACGAAACGACCGGGGCGGGGCGCAGGGAGGCGGACGATCTGGTGCAGGACGGGCGACCGGTGACGGTCGGCCTGGGTATGCCCGGCCTGGGGAAACCCCCGGCGGTCGCGGCAACCGCCGGGTGCCGGTGATGAGCCAGTCCGAGGGATTCGACGCCTACCGCGACGAGATCGACGCGGCCGAGCGGCGCGTCGCCGGGGAAATCGACCCCGGACCCAGGGCGCTGGTCGTGGCCGTCCTGGTGTTCGTGCTGCTGCTGTCATTCCTGCTGCCGCACACCGGTCACGCCCGGGGCATCGACGTGTTGGCGGGCGACCAGACGGCGGTCGATGTCGGCATCGCGCTGCCGTCACGGGTGTTCTGCTGGCTGTCGCTGGTGTTCGGGGTGGGCTTCTCGATGGTGGCGCTGCTCACCCGGCGATGGACGCTGGCATGGGTCGCGCTCGCCGGCTCGTGGCTGGCCAGCGCGACCGGACTGCTGGCAGTGTGGTCGCGGCAGACCGCACCGGTGCATCACCCCGGACCGGCGGTCGGGCTGATCGTGGGTTGGATCGCGGTGATCCTGCTTGCATTCCACTGGGCCCGGGTGGTGTGGACACGCACCGCGGTGCAGCTCGCCGCCGAAGAACAGCGCCGACGTGCCGCGGCCGAACAACAGTCCAGGAGCTTGCTGGACACCGTCGACCCGCCCGGCGCCGCTCAGGACCGCCGGCAGCCACCCACCGACCCGCCGGCGCCCACGGGATAGCCACGCAGCGGTGCCGGACGGCGGGTGAACCGTGCTCGCCTGCCGTGCAGTGCTTCGGCGCTGCCGGTTGATGACCGCGGTCAGCGTCTCCTGGTGAGGGCACCCATCGCCGCTTGCGCCCACTGCCGCCATTGCTCGGCGTTCATGCGGGCATCCTCTGCTTCCTTCATGCGCCCGGCCGCCTCAGCCTTGGCGGCCTGCTTCTCATACTGTGCGGCGCGGGCGGCAAACTGCTCGGCGCGCGCCTGCGCCTGCGGATCGGCCCATTCGGCCGCTGCGCCGTCGCGCACGCGCTTCTCCACCGCCCGCAGCCTCCGCTCCAGGTCGGAGCGGTCGCGAGAAGTCTTGCCCAAGGCATCCCATTTGTCGGTGATGGCCCGCAGCGCGCTGCGCGCGGCGTCGTGGTCGGAGGTGTCCATCTGCTCCGCTTCCGCCAATAGAGCCTCCTTGGCCTGGGTACTGGCGGTCTGCTCAGCCTCTCGTTCGGACGTCACCGCGTTGCGCGCCGAGAAGAACGTGTCCTGGGCGGCCTTGAACCGCTGCCACAACGCGTCGTCGACGTCCTTGGCGGCGCGGCCCGTGGCCTTCCACTCGGCGAGCAGACCGCGGAACGTGGCGGTGGTGGTGGCCCAGTCCGTCGACGAGGTGAGTTCTTCGGCCCTCTCGCAGAGGCGCTCCTTGGCCTTGCGCACACCGGCGCGTTCGCGGTCGAGGTCGGCGAAATGCGATCCGCGGCGCCGGTTGAATGTTTCCCGCGCCGCCGAGTATCGCTGCCAGAGTGCATCGTCGGTCTTGCGGCCCAGCCCGCTGATGGTCTTCCATTCGTCGAGGATCGCGCGCATGCGGTCGCCGGCGATTTTCCACTGGGTGGAGTTGGCGGCTATGCCCTCGGCTTCGGCGACCAGTCCCTCTTTGCGTGCCGTCTGAGTCGCGCGCTGCTCATCGCGCCGCGCCTTCTCCTCGGCCACCGCAGAGTCGGCATGCTCGGCGATGGCGGCCAGCCGAGCCGACAGCGCGTCGACATCGCCGAGGACGCTGGCGGCCGGCAGGCCCGCGGCCAGGCTCGCCGCCGCGACCCTGATCTTGCGGGCGTCGCCGGTGCCGGATTCCAGGCGCTGTTCCATCAGGGTGACTTCTGTCGCGAGGTCGTCGAAGCGCCGGCCGAAGTGTGCGTAGGCGGCTTCGGTGTCGCCCGCTTGCCACGAGCCGATAACCCGCTCGCCGGCTGAGGTGATCAGCCAAACGGTGCCGTCGCCGTCAACGCGGCCGAATCGATGCGGATCGCCCGCCGGGCCGGTCGGCACGATCGCGGCGGCATGGGACGGCGCCGCAGCGGGGCGGGGACCGGGCCGCGGGCCCGGCCGTGGTGCCGCGACGGGTGCGGGTGGCTGGGATGTCTCGCCGGGCACCAGATCATCTGTGGACATGAGCACCTACCCTCCGCGCGGACGTCACCGTCCGCGCACTGCCGCGCGACGCGGCGCCTGCCGATTGCGGTTGTCCGTGTCAGGACGAACTAAGGGTAGTAAAGCAAGGCGCGGCGCGGACGGACAGTGGGCGCGTTTGCATTGCGCCGGCGTCCGTGGTTGCGTCTGGACCGTGGACGAGGGCGGCAATGGCTAAGACCGACATCGCTGCCCTGCTGGCGCTGGGTGCCGCGTTGTTCATCGCGATCGGCGATGTGATGCACCAGCGATCGGCCAACGAGGTGACCGACGAACCCGTCGGTCATGTCCGACTCTTCCTGCGCCTGCTCGCCGACACGGGTTGGTGGTTGGGCAGCCTGGTGGCCGCCGTCGGTTTCATCCTGCAGGCCGGCGCGCTCTGGCTGGGGTCGGTGTTGCTCGTGCAGGCGCTGCTGGTCACCTCGCTGCTGTTCGCCCTGCCGATCAACGCCCGCCTGCACCATCGGCGGCTGACCCGGTGGGAAGGCACTTGGGCGGCGCTGCTGGCGGCATCGGTGGCCGTCATCGTCACGGTGGGCAACCCGACCGCGGGTAGTCCGCGGGCGTCATTGGCAACCTGGGTGGTGGTGGTCGCCGTGCTCGGCGCCGTGATCGTCGCCTGTGTGGTGGGTGCCCGCCTGGCGACAGGGTCGCTGCCCGCTGTGCTGCTGGCGGTGGTCTCCGGATCACTGTGGGGTGTCTTCGCGGTGCTCACGAAGGGCGTGGTGCAGCTGCTCGGCGAGGGAGTCGGGCCGCTGCTGCGCTCACCGGAACTCTATGGCTGGGCGCTCGCCGCGCTCGCCGGCACCGCCTACCAGCAATCGTCGTTTCGGGCCGGGGCGATGACGGCTTCGCTGCCCGCGATGGCGATCAGTGAACCGATCGTCGCGTCGGTGCTCAGCGTGGTGTTGCTGGGCGAGACCATGCGTCCCGGCGACGCCGGCTGGTTGCTGCTGACGGCGGCCATCGTCGCGACCGCGGTGTCGGTGGCCGCGCTGGCCCGCGGTGAGGCGGGGGAGTACGCGACGGCCCACTGACTTTTGCCGAGATCGACGCCACGCAGAGGATGTTCGAGTGGCCGCCTGCGTAGCGTCGGATTCGGTGTGGCAGCGGTAGCGTTGACGACGTGTTGACGGCCGTCGCGATCATTCCGTCGGCGCCGGTGCTGGTGCCCGAGCTCGCCGGGACGGCCGCCTCCGAACTGGCCGAGCTGTCCGGCGCCGTGCGCGCAGCGGCTGCGGCACTGCCGCAGCGGTGGCTGGCCGTCGGTGTCGACGGCGGCGGGCAGCGGAGGTTCGGAGCGGCCTCGGCGGGGACATTCGCCGGATACGGGGCGAATGTGCGCGTGGCCCTGTCGCCGGGTCCGCACGAACCCGCCGACCTGCCCTTGTGCGCCCTGATCGCGGGGTGGCTGCGCGGCCAGGTCGCGCCCGCCGCCGATGTCGAAACATATTGCTACCCAAAATCATTGGGAACTGCCAATGCAGTCGAACAGGGCGGCATGCTACGCGAGCTCGCCTTTCGGGCCGCTGACTCGGTCGGTGTTCTGGTGGTCGCCGATGGCTGTAACACCCTGAGCGCGTCTGCGCCGGGTGGGTACGACCCTTCCTCGGCGAGCGATCAGCGGGCCCTCGACGATGCGCTGGCCGGTGGCGACACCGCGTCGCTTACCCGGTTGTCGCCCGGGGTCACCGGCCGGGCGGCCTTCGGCGTGCTTGCCGGGCTCGCCGGCGACGGGCCGCGCAGCGTTCGCGAGCTCTACCGTGGGGCGCCCTACGGCGTCGGCTACTTCGTGGGTGTCTGGCAGCCGTGAGCACGCGGCCGATCGCGGTCGTCGGGCCCACGGGAACGGGCAAGTCGGCGCTGGCGCTGGAGCTCGCCGAGCGGCTTGGCGGGGAGATCGTCAACGCCGACGCGATGCAGCTGTACCGCGGTATGGACATCGGCACCGCGAAGCTGGCCCCGGAGGAACGGCGCGGCGTCCCGCATCATCAACTCGACGTCCTCGACGTGACGGAGACGGCCACCGTGGCCAATTACCAGCGAGCGGCCGCCGCCGACGTCGAGGCGATAGCTGCGCGCGGCGCGGTGCCGGTGATCGTCGGCGGCTCGATGCTCTACCTTCAGGCATTGCTCGACAACTGGGCTTTTCCCGCCACCGATGCGGCGGTCCGGGCCAAGTGGGAGGGCAGGCTGGCCGAGTTCGGCGTGGCGCGGTTGCACGCCGAACTGGCACGCCGCGACCCCGCGGCAGCGGCGAACATACTGGCATCCGACGGGCGGCGAATCGTCCGTGCGCTGGAGGTTGTCGAGCTGACCGGACAGCCGTTCGCGGCGGCGGCGCCCACGATCGGCGCGGCACCCCGCTGGGGCACGCTCATCGTGGGACTGGATTGGCAGACGGCAATTCTCGACGAGCGGCTGGCGCGCCGCACCGATGCGATGTTTGAGGCAGGCCTGGTCGACGAGGTGCGGGCGCTGTTGACGGCGGGTCTGCGAGACGGCGTCACCGCATCACGGGCGCTCGGGTACGCGCAGGTGATCGAAGCGCTCGACGCCGGCCGCGACGGTGAAACCGCGCGGGAAGCGACCTTCGTCGGGACCCGCCGCTATGTGCGCAGACAGCGTTCCTGGTTCCGCCGCGACCACCGCATCCGCTGGCTGGACGGCGTGGTCGCGCACAACTTCGCCGAAGTGGAGACGGCATGGCGGCACGTATCCTGATCCGGTGAGGTTCGCCAAAGGCCACGGCACCCAGAACGACTTCGTCGTTCTGCTCGACATGCCGTCAGGGATCGAACTCACCCAGGGCCGGGTCGCGGCACTGTGCGACCGCCGCCGCGGAGTGGGCGCGGACGGAGTGCTGCGGGTCACGGTGGCCGGTTCGGCGCGCGAAGCCGGGGTCTTCGACCATCTGCCGGAAGGCGTCGCCGCAGACGACTGGTTCATGGACTACCGAAACGCCGACGGCTCGGTGGCCGAAATGTGCGGCAACGGCGTCCGGGTGTTCGCCCACTACCTGTGGGCCGCCGGCCTTGAGCGCCGCCACCAGTTCACCATCGGCACCCTGGCCGGCCCCCGACCGGTGGTCATGAACACTTACGACCCGGTCGAGGCTGTGGTGACCGTCGACATGGGCAAGTCGAATCAGTTGGGCTTCGGAGAGGTCACGGTCGGCGGGCGAACTCTGCGGGGGCTGGCGGTGGACGTCGGAAATCCGCATCTGGCGTGCGTAATGCCGCAACTCTCCGCCGGGGAGCTGGCCCTGATGGATGTGGGGGCGCCGGTGTCGTTCGACACGTCGCAGTTCCCCAGCGGTGTGAACGTCGAGGTGCTGACCGCCCCCGTCGACGGTATGGTGACGATGCGGGTGCACGAACGCGGTGTGGGAGAGACCCGTTCCTGCGGCACCGGCACGGTTGCCGCCACCGTGGCGGCGCTACACTACCTGGGCGCTGACACCGGCGTGCTGGACGTGCGAATCCCCGGGGGCGAGGTCGCCGTGACGGTCACCGACGCGACCAGTTTCCTGCGAGGTCCCTCGATACTGCTGGCGCATGGCGACCTGTCCGACGAGTGGTGGAGGGCTCAGCGTTGAAATTCGGATGCGTGAGACCGTCGGGGCGTGGCACTATCGAACACCGCCCATGACGACATCCGATTTCACGCCGAGCACCGGCGAGCTGGCTCTCGAAGACCGCTCCGCGCTGCGCCGCGTTGCCGGCCTCTCCACGGAGCTGGCCGACGTCACCGAGGTCGAATACCGCCAGCTGCGCCTCGAACGCGTTGTGCTGGTAGGAGTTTGGACCGAAGGCAGTGCGGCCGACGCCGAAGCCGGCCTCGCCGAACTGGCGGCACTGGCCGAAACCGCCGGATCGGAGGTGCTGGAGGTTCTGATGCAGCGCCGTGACAAGCCGGACCCTTCGACCTACATAGGCTCAGGCAAGGCCAAGCAGTTGCGCGAGGTCGTGGTGGCCACCGGTGCCGACACGGTGATCTGCGACGGCGAGCTGTCGCCCGCTCAGCTGACCGCACTGGAGAAGGCCGTCAAGGTCAAGGTCGTCGACCGGACCGCGCTGATCCTCGACATCTTCGCGCAGCACGCCACGAGCCGTGAGGGCAAGGCGCAGGTGTCGCTGGCGCAGATGGAATACATGCTGCCGCGGCTGCGCGGCTGGGGTGAATCGATGTCACGACAGGCCGGCGGCCGTGCGGGCGGTGCCGGTGGCGGGGTGGGTACCCGCGGTCCGGGCGAAACCAAGATCGAGACGGACCGGCGCCGCATCCGGGAACGCATGGTCAAGTTGCGCCGCGAGCTCCGCGATATGAAGAAGATCCGCGAAACCCAGCGGGCCGGACGGCGACGCAGCGAGGTCGCTTCGATCGCCATCGTCGGCTACACCAATGCGGGCAAGTCCAGTCTGCTCAACGCTCTCACCGGCGCCGGGGTGCTGGTGGAGAACGCCTTGTTCGCGACCCTCGAACCCACCACGCGCCGAGGAGATTTCGACGACGGCCGGCCCTTCGTGATCACAGACACCGTCGGCTTCGTCCGCCACCTGCCGACACAGCTGGTCGAGGCCTTCCAATCGACGCTGGAGGTGGTGATCGAGGCCGACCTGCTGGTGCACGTCGTCGACGGCTCTGACGTGAACCCGTTGGCGCAGATCAAGGCGGTTCGGGAAGTTCTGCACGAGGTGGCCGCCACACATGACACCACACTTGTGCGGGAGTTGTTGGTGGTCAACAAAATCGACGTCGCGGGCGATCTCACGCCGGCCAACCTGAGGCGTGCGTTGCCCGGTGCGGTGTTCGTATCCGCGCGCACCGGCGAGGGTCTGCAGGAGCTGCGCCGACGGATGGGCGAGTTGGTTCCGCCGACCGACGTCCGGGTGGACGTGACGATCCCGTATGACCGCGGTGACCTGGTCGCCCGTGTGCATCAGATGGGCCGGGTGGACGCCACCGAACACACTGCGGATGGCACGAGGATCAGGGCCCAGGTGCCGACCGGGTTGGCCGCGGGCTTGCGCGCATTCGCCACCGGTTGACGTCGCCCGTGCTGCTTGGGCACATTCGAGGGTCCGTCGTCGTTGACACCCGCACACCGTGGCCATACATTTTGTTCCGACGTGTCCCGGAACCACATTGTGAGCACCGTACAACTTCGGCCCGGCGGGGGTGCGTGTGAATCTGATCGTTCTCAACCCTCCCTCGCTGCTTCGGTGGCAGACGAATCTCTATCGACCTGAACCTCTATCAGCAGGGCGACTTCCTGGTGACCGCGCGGCCGGCGCGGCGGGTCTCGCCGGTGACCGCGGCCGTCGTGGGCATCTACGTTGCGGCCTTCGTCGTCATGGTCGCCGCCAACGTCGTGTTGGAAGGC
The DNA here is from genome assembly GCA_963846905.1 of uncultured Actinomycetota bacterium. Classification (GTDB taxonomy): domain Bacteria; phylum Actinomycetota; class Actinomycetes; order Mycobacteriales; family Mycobacteriaceae; genus Mycobacterium. Next base: position 64,433 of record CAWJYB010000021.1, on the reverse strand, counting down.
GGTGTTACCCGGTACATCGTGGTGCAGGCGGTGGGCCTGCTCATCGTGTGTTCGCTGACGCTGTTTCCGTGGTTCGCCCGCGGCAGGGAGCCGGCCCGGCCGCTCGCGGGTCGGCAGGCAGTCGCCACGACGTTGAGCGCCGCTGGTCCGGTGACGTGAGGCACCGCAACCGCCCTGCAGGTCCGGCACTCTTCGACCACGCCCGGTGGAGTTGAGGATCGGTGCAAGCCGCCGTATTCCGTGGTCCCGGCACCGGCCTGGTCGTCGAAGAGCGCGCAACCCCGGTTCCCGGGCCGCGAGAGGCAGTGGTGAAAGTGCATCGTGCCGGGATCTGCGGTACCGATCTTGCCCTCACCGATGGCACGGGGTTCCTGCAGGCATCGGCCGGAGCCGTTCTGGGACATGAGTATTCCGGTGAGGTCGTCGATGTCGGTTTGGCGGTGACCCGGCTGTCCGTGGGCGACCGGATCACCGCACTGGCGGCGATCCCCGCGTGTGGTGAGTGCCCGAACTGCCTTGCCGGCGAACTGCAATGGTGTACGGGCGACGGCAAGCTCTTCCCCGCGAGCGGGGCCTATGCGCAGTTTGCGCCGGTGCCCGAACCGCAGGCGGTGAAGATCCCGCCGGGCCTGTCGCTGGCCGACGCCGCCCTCGTTGAGCCGTTCGCCGTCGCGTTGCACGGCTGGATCCTCGGTGAGGTGCCTGCGGACGCGAACGTACTTGTGCTGGGTGCCGGGCCGATAGCGTTGGCCGTGGTGTACTGGGCGCGCCGGATGGGGGCCGGCAGGATCGCCGTGCAGGCGACGTCCCGCCGGCGGGAAAAGTATGCGCGCGCGATGGGAGCAGACGCATTCGTCGTCGCCGGTAGTGGCTCGGCGTGCGAGGAGTTGGGCGGCTCACCGCCCGTGGTTTTCGAGGCAGTCGGCAAGGCCGGTGCGATCGAAGCGGCCATGCAGGCGGTCGCTCCCCGCGGCACGGTGGTCGTGCTGGGCTGGTGCGCGGTGCCCGACCCCTACACACCCGCGATCTACCTGATGAAACAGGTACGGGTGCAGTTCTCGATGACCTATGACATCGTCGACTTCGAGCGCACCATTGATGCCCTTAACGACGATCCGGTGGGGCCGAGATCCATTGTGAGCCAAACGATTCCGCTGAGCGAGCTGCCGGTCGTCTTCGAGGAGCTGCGCTCAGCGGGCAATCACTGCAAAGTGTTGGTCGATCCGTGGCGATGAGCCGCCGCGCCGTCGTCACCGCTGGTGTGAACGGTCTGTGCTGCAATGAATTCCATGATCGCCGTAGCAACGGCGGCCGGTTCTTCCAGTTGATTGAAGTGACCGGTATTGGGCATCACGTCGACGACGCTGCCCACCGGCAGCTGGTCGACCATAGATTCGGTCCACCCGACCTGGATGGCACCGTCCAACGTGCCCTGCAGATGCAAGTGCGGTCCGCGGGGCATCGCGAACCGGTAGGCGTGCAGCTGGGCATACCGCGGTGACGGGCGTGAGAACCGCACCAGCGCACGGTAATAGGACACCGCCGCATGGCGATGCGCGCGGGTGGGCAACGCGGCCAATGTGTTGGCGATCTCTTCGTCGACAGCCAGGCCCGGCCGCGACCAATCCCGCCACAGCTTGGGAATCACGCGGTGCGTGACGCGCTGCGGAATTCCCGGGATTTGAAAGAACATCATGTACCAGCTCATCGGCAGTTGGGTCAGCCCCAGCCGAATCCGGCGGCCCAAGGGAATCCGGACCGCTTGCATCGCGGCTATGGGCGGTACCGACATGGTCACATGGACGGCGAACGGCGATCGGGGATAGGCGGCGATGCCATTCGCGGTGAAGGCGCCCCAGTCGTGCCCGATCAGCACGGCGTCGTTGCCTTCGAGATGGTCGTGTACGGCGATCGCGTCGTACATCAGCGCGCCGACGGTGTAGTCCCCGTCAGCGGGAACGGCCGTCGGAGCGTACCCCCGGGTGAACGGCGCCACCACACGGTAGCCGTGTTCGGCCAGCAGCGGGGCCACCCGTCGCCACGTCCATGCGCTGTCGGGAAATCCGTGGAGGCACAGCGCGAGGCGCCCGTCTCGAGGTCCCCATTCCAGTGCGGACATCCGCAGGTGCGGCAGGTCGAGATCGAGAATCTGAGGCTGGTACATCGGGGTCCTATCATGCCCCTGGTGGAGCGTTGCAGTGGGCGTGTTCGGGACTCGCCGGCTAGCCAGACGTCTTGACGACCAGCTTGCCGACGTTCGCACCGTCGAACAGCATGTTGACCGCCGTCGGCAGAGCTTCGAAACCCTCGACGACGGTCTCGAGCGGGGTGAGCCTGCCCCCGGCGATGAGGCCGGCGATCTCGGTGATCGCGTCCGGCGCGCGGTCCAGGTGGTCGAAAATGATGAAGCCCTGCAGCGTCGCGCGCTGGACGAGCAGGTTCGCGAACATGCGCGGCCCGGCCGGCGGGTCGGCGGAGTTATAACCGGAGATCAGACCACACAGCGCTATGCGCGCGTTGAGGTTGAGCCGGGCGAAGATCGCGTCCATGATGTCGCCGCCGACGTTCTCGAAGTCGACGTCGATGCCGTCCGGGGTCGCCGCCGCGAGCTGGGCGGCCCAGTCGTCGGCGCGGTGGTCGACGGCCGCGTCGAAGCCGAGTCGGTCGGTCAGGAGCGCACATTTCTCGGGGCCACCGGCTATCCCGACGACTCGGGCGCCGTCGGCCTTGGCGAGCTGGCCCGCCACCGAGCCGACCGCACCGGCCGCGGCTGAGACGACGACCGTCTCACCGGCCTGCGGCTTGGCGATGTCGCGTATCCCCACCCACGCGGTCAGGCCGGTCGTACCGAGCGCGCCGAGGTATGCGCTCTGCGAGACGCCCTCGGCGACGTCGACCGGGAGCACCAGCGTCTCGTCCGATACGACCGCGTATTCCTGCCAGCCCAGCAGACCCTGCAGCGTCTGGCCGACCGCATAGTGCGGATTGTTCGATGAGATGACCTCGCCGAGTCCTCCGGCACGCATGACCTCGCCGATGCCGACCGGCGGCAGGTAGGTCGGGATGTCGTTTATCCACGTGCGGTTCGTCGGGTCGACCGAGATCCAGTCGACCCGCACGAGCGCCTCGCCGTCCCCGATCTCGGGCACCGCCTGCTCGTCGAGCTCAAAGGTGTCGGCGCCGATGCGCCCGGAGGGGCGCTCGCGGAGGAGGAAGCGGCGATTCCGATCGGGCATGAACACACGGTATCGGACGCGCTCAACCTGCCCGCGCGATCGGCTCTGCCCCGACATGTCACGGTCTGACCAACTTACCGGCAGCGGATGGACACTTTCGATAGGTTGTCCAGGCGTGGGGATGTTCACGAGGGTTGTCTTCCGCCGGTGGGATTCCGTGACCGGCGGGCACACACACCGAACTGGTTCGTGTGGTGGCTTGTAATGGCTGAGGTAGGGCATCGTTCGAATCGTTCGGGTGCATCGGCCGGCGCCGATGTGGGCTGCGAGGTCGACCCCGCGCTCCGGTCGATCGCGCGGGTCCTGCCGCGGGGGTACGGGCTGCGGGCCGGCCTCGTGCCGCAGCGACTTGTGATGGGGCTTCTCGGCGGCATCGGTGCCCGGCGGGACGTACAGGTCGTCGCGCTGGCGCCCGGCGTGAGCGGGCGTCTGCACCGCAGTTCGCGGGATGTAGATCCCGCGCCGGTCCTGCTTTGGCTGCACGGCGGCGGATACACCATGGGCAGCGCCAGGCAAGAAGACGTGTTCTGCCGGCAGGTGTCCCGCCGGCTCGGTATCGCCGTCGCCGCTGTCGACTACCGGCTGGCTCCCGAACATCCCTACCCCAAGCCGCTGGAAGACTGCTATGCCGCGCTGTCGTGGGTTTCGCGCCAAGAGTGGGCCGATCCCGCGCGGATCGCAATCGGCGGTGTGAGCGCCGGCGGGGGACTGGCGGCCTCGCTGGCCCAACTCGTTCACGACCGCGGCGAGATGCGACTGGCCCTGCAGATGCTGGTTCATCCCATGCTGGACGACAGAACAGGGGCTTCGCCCACCCCGGGCCGTCGCATCATGTGGTCGGACACCGACAATCAGATCGCCTGGCGGTGGTATCTCGGCGACGCCGATCCCCATGTGGCGGTGCCCGCCCGCCGTGCGGACCTCAGCGGCCTGCCACCCGCGTGGATCGGTGTCGGGACACTCGATATGTTCTACGGCGAGTGCCTCGACTACGCGTCGCGACTTCGCGCCGCCGGGGTGCAGTGCCACGAAGAGATCGCTGTGGGCGCGTTCCACATCTTCGACTTGCTGGTTCCCAATGCGCCGATTTCGCTGGAGTTCTTCGGCAGCCAGTGTCGGCACTTGCGTGCCGCCTTTGAGCGCACCGCCGATTCCCTCAGCGCCGAGGGGCTTCCGCCTGTCAGCTGATTCCCAGCCAACCGTCCATCGCTGCGGGACGGGGACCGCGTGCATTTACGCGATCGGTTGCAGACCGGGGAGCCGAGGCCACGGCGATGGACGAGATATCCGTTTCGGCTAAATTGGCAACCGCTATTAATTATGCTGCCCGGCATGACTGATTCATCACAAACCACCGACCTCGGCCGAGTCCTGGTCACGGGCGGATCTGGCTTCGTTGGCGGCAACATGGTCAAGGAACTCCTGGACCGCAACTACTCGGTCCGGTCCTATGACCGCGTGCCATCGAAGCTGCCCGACCATCCCGGATTGGAAAGCATGGTGGGCGACATCACCGATCCGCAGTCCGTGGCCGCTGCCGTCGACGGCATCGACACCATCTTCCACACCGCGTCCCTGATTCCGGGCGTCGGTGAGACGGTCACTCCCGAAATGCGCAAGCGGAGCTTCGACGTCAACCTCGGTGGCACCGAGAACCTGGTACGTGCCGCGCAGAAGGCCGGCACCAAACGATTCGTCTACACGTCGAGCAACAGCGTGGTGATGAAGGGCGCGCCCATCTCCGGTGGCACCGAATCGATGCCGTATTCCGCCCGTGAGGGCGACCTGTACACCGAGACCAAGGTGGCGGCCGAGAAGTACGCGCTGTCGCAGAACGGTGTCGACGGCATGCTGACTGCCGCGATCCGGCCGAGCGGCATCTGGGGACCCGGCGACCAGACCATGTTCCGCAAGCTCTTCGAGCAGGCAGTCGGCGGCAAGGTCAAGATATTGCTGGGCAGCAAGGAAACCAAACTGGACAATTCCTACGTGAAGAACCTCGTGCATGGCCACATCCTGGCCGCTCAGCACCTCGTCGAGGGCGGCACGTCTCCGGGCCAGGCCTATTTCATCAACGATGGCGATCCGGTGAACATGTTCGAGTTCGCCCGGCCTGTGGTCGAGGCGTGCGGCGTCAAGTGGCCGACGGCGCGCATCCCCGGCAAGCCGATCCACGCGGTGGTGACGTTGTGGACGCGCTTGAAGTCGAAGGTGCCGTTCCTGCCCTCGCCCCCCATCGACCCGGTGTCGCTGGAGCGGGTGACGGTCAACAACTACTTCTCCATCGAGAAGGCCCGCCGTGAACTCGGCTACGAACCCCTCTACACCACTCAGCAGGGGATAGATGAATCCCTGCCGTACTACAAGGAATTGTTCAAAGAGGTCAAGGCCGGCCGCTGAGGCTTTGGGCGACGGTTCTCTGACAGCCACCGGCGCGGTGGCGGCCCTCTGCGGAGGAGCCGCCACCGCGCCGGTGGCATGAGCCGGGTCTGAGGGTGCCCTGCTGCGGCTATGCGGGCGCGGGCGTCCCGATACAATTCCGCCGTGTCGATAACCCTCTACCCGCCGGGCTATGTGCGCGGCCGTGCGTAGCCATGGGTTGGTCGGGCAACACGCCGTCCTCCGATGAAGAGGCGATCGCGCGGATTCTCGACACAGCCGAAGTAATTGTCGCCGAACGGGGTTCGGCGGTCAGAATTGCCGACGTCGCGCGGTTGCTCGGTGTTACACGCCAGACGGTCTACCGGTATTTCCCGAGCGCGCCGAAGCCCTGCGCCGATTACCTTTGCCCCTGGCCCGCAGTCCGCACCCATTAGCCAACCAACCGTCCGGTTGGTATATGGTCGTTGCTGCATCCGTCTCAACACACCCGGAGGTCACGATGGGCGCTGTCCCGACGTCAGCCGTCAAGTACCGGCGGACGCTGTTCGAACCCGAACACGAGTTATTCCGTCAGTCGTACCGGGCCTTTCTCGACAAGCACGTCGCGCCGCACCACGAGCAGTGGGAGAAGGACAAGATCGTCGACCGCGGCGTTTGGCTCGAGGCCGGCAAACAGGGCTTTCTCGGAATGGCCGTCCCGGAGGAATACGGCGGTGGGGGCGATCCCGACTTTCGTTACAACACTGTCCTGGTCGAGGAGACTGTCGCAGGCCGCTACAGCGGCTTGGGTTTCTCGGTGCACAACGACGTGGTCGCGCCCTACCTGCTGCGGTTGGCCGACGAGGAGCAGAAGCAGCGCTGGCTGCCGGGGTTTTGCACGGGTGAGCTGATCACCGCCATCGCGATGACCGAACCGGGCACCGGCAGCGATCTACAGGGCATCAAGGCGCGCGCGGTCAAAGCAGGCGACCACTACATCCTCAACGGGTCGAAGACGTTCATCACCAACGGCATCAACTCAGATCTGGTCATCGTGGTGGCGCAGACCGATCCCGAGAAGGGGACCCTCGGCTTTTCGCTGCTGGTGGTCGAGCGCGGGATGGCGGGCTTTGAGCGTGGCCGGCATCTGGACAAGATCGGTCTGGACGCCCAGGACACGTCCGAACTGTCGTTCACCGACGTCAAGGTCCCTGTCGAGAATCTGCTCGGCGAGGAGGGGCAGGGCTTCGTCTACCTGATGCAGAACCTTCCGCAGGAACGGATTTCAATCGCCATCATGGCAGCTGCGGCCATGGAGGCGGTACTGGAGGAAACGATCCGGTATACCAGCCAGCGGAAGGCGTTCGGCAAGCCGATCGGCAGCTTTCAGAACAGCAGGTTTGTGCTGGCAGAACTGGCGACCGAGGCAACGGTGGTACGGATCATGGTCGATGAATTCATCCGGCTCCACCTCGATGAGAAACTCACTGCCGAACAGGCTGCGATGGCAAAGTGGTATTCCACCGAACGGCAGGTCAGGTTGGTCGACAGGTGCTTGCAGTTGCATGGCGGATACGGCTACATGCGTGAATACCCGGTCGCTCGCGCTTACCTCGACGCCCGGATACAGACGATTTACGGCGGCACCACCGAGATCATGAAAGAAATCATCGGCCGCTCGCTGGGAGTCTGAGGGCACGCCGGCGACCTCCGATCCCATTCGGCCTACTCAGAATTCGGACGACGCACCCCGACGCGGCTCCGCGTGATTTGTGCGTGCTGTCGGTATTGTCCGCACTGACGGCGTAGTGGTCACGGAATGTTCGCTTACTGTCAGACGGTGGCAGACGCGTGTTCTTGCGGTGCGGACATCCGGCATGGAATCGCGTGGAGGATGTATGAGGACGCAGCGCAGCCCGTGGCAGCGGCTTGTCAGTCGTAGCACGTTCGGATTGGTCCCGGCCCTTGCCGCGTTGACCCTGTTCGCGCCCCTGGCGACTGCGTCGCCTGAAAGTGATGCCGCCGACGCCATCGATGCGGCGTGGGCAAGTGCCGGCGGCGATACCTCGCTGCTGGGATCCAAGGACGGCGATGTGTACCCCGCCGGCCCCGGGTTTGGTCAGAACTTCGCCGGCGGTGCGGTCTACTACACGCCCGATACGGGTGCCCGGATCATGTACGGGGCCATCCTGGACAGGTACCGCTCGCTGGGCGGCCCGGCCGACAGCGACCTTGGTTTCCCCAACATTGACGAGGGTCCCGGAAGGATCGGTCCGGATAGTCGCAACTCCACGTTCAGCGCTCCTGATCACCCCGTCATCTTCTGGACCCCGCACGCGGGTGCGTGGGTGGTGCGGGGCGCGATCAACGCGGCGTGGGACCGGTTGGGGGGGTCGGCAGGCGCTCTCGGCGTCCCGATCGCAGATGAGACCCATGACGGCGACATGGCGTCGCAGAAGTTCAGTGGCGGCCGGATCTCGTTCGACAACCGGACAAAAGTGTTCACCACCGACCCGTCGGAGCTCGCGGCGCAACTGGGGGATCTCACGCCCGTGGGTGACGCCACCTCTGCGATCGACTCCGCCTATCGCGCGGCGGGCGGGGAAGCCGGCCCATTGGGAGAGCGGCTGGGTGATCAGTTCGCCGTCAAACCCGACGGGGCCGGCCAGGCGTTCGCCGGGGGCAAGATCTTCTACAGTCCCCTGACAGGGGCTCAAGCGCTGACCGGCCCGATCCTCGAGAAGTACGAGGCGGCGGGCGGCCCTGGTGATCTGGGCTTTCCCGACGCGCCGGAGGTCGACGGCGGAGTGCCGGACAGCCGGATGAGTTCTTTCGCAGCTTCGGACAACCCGGTGATCTTCTCGACGCCCGACCATGGTGCGGTGATCGTCCGCGGCACAATGAAGGCCGCTTGGGACAAGCTGGGCGGCGCGGCCGGTGCGCTGGGCGTTCCTTTGTCCGACCAGAGGGCCGACGGCGACGAGGTCAGCCAACGATTCAGCAGTGGACACGTCAGCTGGAATGCGAAAACGAATATGTTCACCACTGATCCGAAGGAGTTGGCCAGTTCACTGACCGGCTTGGAGGTGCCCGCCCAGGTGCCTACCACTCCTAAAGCGCCTGCTCCCAAGAAGGACAGCGGCTTCGAATGGCACGCCTCGTGGCTGTGGTGGATCATCCCGCTGGCACTTCTGCTGATCGCTTCATTGCTGGCGTGGCTGTCCGGCCGGCGCCGTCACACCGCCGACGTGCGCCGGTTCGACGACGTTGATCCCGAGGTAGCGCCGTCCTATACCTCGACTCCAGAGACTCCGCAGTGGTCGCCTCCCGTAGCTGAAACCGAGGCTCCAGGCTTGCTGTCCTCGGTGCGAGGTCTCCAGGCCGACCAGGAGCCGACAGATGCCCAGTCGTACTGGGAGGCCAGGCACATAATCGAGACGCCCTCCGACCGCGAACTGTTCACCCATCGCGGTGCGCATGCGGCGGAAGACGATCTGGACAACGTCGACACCGCGCCGACCCCGGTGTCGGGAAACCCAGAGGGGCGGCGCGGGCGGCACGCGGCATTCAACGAATGGATGGGGGAGGACGACCAACCGCAGACGCCCGCACCCGGCTCGTTGTTCGTTTCGGCGTACGGTGCGACGCCGCCTGCGGTCGAGCCGGACGTTCGACCGATCGAACCCGACATCACCGAAGATCGCTTGGACGATGGTGCCGTTCAGGAGGTCCAGGACGTTCACGAAGTCCACGAAGTCCAAGAAGTCCAGGAAGTCCAAGAAGGCCAGGAAGAAATCGGCCAACCCGACGACCAGGTTGCGGAACCGCATACCGCGCTTCGCGCCGGGTCTCCTGCACCGGCCATTCACTTACCGCTCGACAACCCCGACGAAGCGCCGGAGGGCTATCCCGTCAAGGGGAGCATGGCGACGGGGGCCTTCTACACGCCTGGCGGCCCCGGCTATCACGACACCGTCGCGGATATCTGGTTCACCGATGCCCACCACGCAGAGGCGAACGGCTTCACCCGGGCACAGTAGTTTCCCGCGGCGGTCAGAGTTTACGGATGACCGTCACGATCTTTCCGAGGATGGCCGCATCGTTGCCCGGAATGGGATCGAAAGCAGGGTTGTGAGGCATCAGCCAGACGTGGCCCTTTGTGCGCTTAAAAGTCTTCACCGTGGCCTCGCCGTCGATCATCGCCGCGACGATGTCCCCGTTCTCGGCCACACTCTGCTGTCGGACCACAACCCAGTCGCCATCGCAAATTGCGGCGTCAACCATCGACTCGCCAACGACCTTCAACAGGAACAGCGAGCCTTCCCCCACCAGTTCCCGAGGCAGAGGGAAGACGTCTTCAACGGCTTCCTCCGCCAGAATCGGGCCGCCGGCCGCGATTCTGCCCAGAACGGGGACGAACGTCGGCTCAGGTAGTGCATCCGATCCGGCGACGTCCGTGAGTACGGGATGTGGTCCGTCGTCTGTTCCCCGGATATCCACCGCGCGTGGCCGGTTCGGGTCTCGCCGCAGATAGCCTTTCCGCTCCAGAGTCCGCAGTTGATGAGCGACCGATGAGGTAGAGGTCAGGCCCACGGCGTCGCCAATTTCCCGAATGGACGGTGGATAGCCGCGGGTGGCGACTGAGGTGCGGATCACCTCCAGGATGGTGCGTTGCCGCTCGGTGAGCGTCGTGTCCGTCGGGGTGGTGCCGGTACGTGTGGTGTCGCCCATGCTGGGAATGTAGCCGCCGCACCCCGGATAATCAAACATGTGTTCGACAAGGCGTGTCGCCCGGGCCTGACTGGCGGGGGCAGGGGATCGAATCTGTCGGCGGGCAGGTTTATCGTTCGACTACGAATCGATCACATGTTCGGTACACCTCTCGCAATCGAACATGTGATCGAATATCGTTCGAACATAGGAGCGGGAATGGAACACCTGCAACAGCGGCTGGAGGGAGACGTGATGAGGGGCGCAGTGCTCGACTGCTCCGGTCTGGAGAGTACCGGCCATGGGAGGGATGAGTGCGATCACGACCATGTCGTTCGGTGGCAGCCGACCTCCGTCCCGACGGGTGCGCGGCGGTACTGCGCGAAGGCTGGGCACGCGAAAGCTGGGCGTGCGCGATGCCGCCCGCCCGGGCCGGCCCGTCCTGCCGGGGGTGCGCTGCGATACCGGGGTACCGGGGTGGCTACAACCCGGGGGTGCGGTGTTCAGAGGCCTTCTTCCACCACGGCGGTGACCACGTTTGCGCTGGCGCTGGCGGCTGCTCTCATCACCGCGTGGCTTGGCGTGGTGGCTCAATTCAGCGATCTGTCGCGGACCACCGCGACACCGGCGCTGGACCGGCTCGCGGTGGTCCGCGTCCAATCAGGGGAGACGCTGCAACACCTGGCCGCGCGGGTCGCGCCCGGAGCGCCGGTGGGCAAGGTGGTCGAGCGGATTCAGGAACTAAACGAGCTGGAGTCGACGGCTCTCGAAGCCGGGCGGACATTGATCGCCCCGATCGGTTGACCGAATTCTTGGGCGCAAGCCACCGAATTCTTGGGCGCAAGCCTCGGACCCTGGTCCGCGGGTGAGCCCGTCCCGTTTGTCGGCGGGCGGAGCCCGGCGGTCAGAGTGGTCGCGCTTGTCGGTCGATGTGTTTCTTGATGATCGGCAGTGGCGGGCCTCCGCAGGAGACGGCGAACTCGGACGTTGAGTTGGTGGCCGGGCCGTCGTCGGCACAGGTAGTCTCACGTTCGTCGAGGTCAATCCGTGGTCGGCACGAAGGGGAGGTTATGCACTGCCCCTTCTGCCGCCACCCCGACTCCCGCGTGGTTGACTCGCGTGAGACTGATGAGGGCCAGGCGATTCGCCGTCGTCGTTCCTGCCCGGAATGTGGGCGCCGATTCACCACGGTGGAAACTGCCGTACTGGTGGTGGTCAAGCGCAGCGGAGTCACCGAACCGTTCAGCCGTGAGAAGGTCATCAGTGGGGTGCGCCGCGCCTGCCAGGGCCGTCAGATAGCCGATGATGCGCTCAATTTGCTCGCTCAACAGGTGGAGGACGCTGTGCGGGCAAACGGATCCCCGGACGTGGCGAGTCACGACGTCGGACTGGCCATCCTTGGTCCGCTGCGTGAACTTGACGAGGTTGGCTACCTGCGATTCGCATCGGTATACAGATCGTTTACGTCGGCGGATGATTTCGAACGTGAGATTCGCGCGCTCAAGGAGCACCGGGGGGTTCCGGCGCCCGACTGAGCGCCCGTCAGCCCACTTGCGTCGGTCCGTCGCTGATGACGCGGCCTGTTACCCGTACCCAGCCTTCGGGACTCCATCGGGTCTCGATCCGCGAACCGCTGCCCTGGATGATGACGAGGTCGCGACTGAGGTAGTCAGTCATCCTGACGGCAGCAGTGCCCGTCGCTTCGTCCTCCCGAATCCCCAGCCGAGGCGCAAACATCCTGGCCCGCATTTCACCTGCTGACCTATCGGTCCAGGTCCACAAGTAGTGCTCGACATCGTCGTCGTAGTCGTCGGGGTCGGCATCTTCCAATTCCCCGATCGAATTCAGTTCGTGGATTGCGAACTCGGGTGCCCATTCTGAGCGGGCACTCACGGTCGTGAGATCGCCGTCGTAATCAACCGGCACGGTCCCCGCCGGCACCCGAAGGGTGTGAACAGGGGTGCCCAACGACCGCAGCCACCATGCGGCGCCGACCGTGGGGTGGCCGGCGAAGGGCAACTCGGAGGCCGGGGTGAAGATGTGGGCGGTTGCGGACCCGGCACCCGGTGCCGGACGATGAACGAATATCGTTTCGCTGTAACCCAATTGGGTTGCCAGCTGCTGCCGCCGAGCCGGGGGGACCGCTTCAGCATCAATCACTCCCAGGGCATTCCCGAAATTGCCCGCGAGGTCGGTGAACACCCGCAACACCGTCACGTTGACCGTCATGGACCGACTCTACGTGGCCTCGACGACTGTTTCGGCGCTGTCAGGCGGCGCGGCAGGGGGCGCCCGGCATGGCCCGTCAAATTGTGCCGTTGTTGTCGTCCCGGAAGCCCTCTTTGAACTTCTCGCCTGCCTGCTGGGCGAGGAAACGCTCGAACTCGGCACCGAGCTCCTCGCCGCTGGGCAGGTCTTCGTCACGGGCTAACAGCGAGCGGTTTTCCTGAGCGGCAACGAATGCGTCGTACTGTCGCTCCAGGGCAGCCACCACTTGCGCGATCTCCGGACTGGACTCGATCTGCTCGTCGATCTTGCTGCGGACATCAGCCGCCGCATCGGTGAGCGCCGTCATCGGTAGGTCCAGTGAGCCGGTGTTTGCCACCTGCTCCAGGAGAGCCTGCGCGGCCGCCGGGAACTCGGTTTGGGCCAGGTAGTGCGGAACGTGGACGGTATAGCCCAGTACCTCATGTCCGTGCTGAGCCATGCGGTACTCGAGCAGGTTCGATGCGCTGCCGGGCACCTGTACCTCGCCCACCCACGGCGTGTGATCGGATATCAGGTCACGGTTGTTGGCATGTGGCGTAATCATGACGGGGCGGGTATGTGGCACCGCCATCGGGATGGTGCCAAGGCCGATGGTCCGGCGGACACCGAGCCGTTCGGCCAACAGGCGCACCGCGGTGACGAAGCGTTCCCACTTCAGGTCCGGCTCCATGCCCGCGAGCAGTAAAAAAGGCGTCCCGACGCTGTCATGCAGCGCGAAGAGGCTCAACTCCGGGTTGTCGTAGGAGGTGAAGTGATCGGTCTTGAAGGTCATCAGCGGGCGCCGGGACCGATAGTCGAGCAATTCGTCGATGGCGAATGAGGCCACCAACTCGGTATCCAGCACGTCCCGGAGATGAGTGGCGGCCAACCGGATCGCGTGGCCGGCGTCGGAGAAGCCCTCGAGCGCATGAACCATCACCGGCCCGCGCCCGTCCGCCGATGACAGCTGCGGCGCGGGAAACTCCAGCTCGTACATCCCGGAGGGGTCGGGTTGGCCACGTTGCTCCGGACCTACAGCAGAAGAGTCGTATTCAGTCATCGCTCTCGCCTCCCTTTGACACCAGTGTCCCACTTGTGCAAACTGCGTGTCGGCCATCCCGGGCCGCCGGTTGCGGTTGATGGTGGTGCGATGAACGTTCCCGGTCGATATTGGACTGCTCGTCAGCGCTCCCGGTACCTACTCAGTGCGCGCAGCTTGTTCATCACGTCGAGCGCGGCGACTTTGTAGGCCTCGGAGAACGTCGGGTAGTTGAATACCGCATCCACCAGGTATTCGATGGTGCCTCCGCAGCCCATGACCGCCTGGCCGATGTGCACCATCTCGGTGGCGTTGGTGCCGAAGATGTGCACCCCGAGTAACCGCAGATCCTCGGTGGACACCAAGAGTTTGAGCATCCCGTAGGAGTCGCCCGCGATCTGGCCGCGAGCCAGTTCGCGATAGCGCGAGACGCCGACTTCGTAGGGCACAGCGTTCTTGGTGAGTTCGTGCTCGGTGGCGCCGGCGTACGAGATCTCGGGTATCGAATAGATGCCGATGGGCTGAAGGTCCATCATGCCCTTCGTCGGTTCACCGAACGCGTGGTACGCGGCCAGCCGCCCCTGCTCCATCGACGTCGATGCCAGCGCCGGAAATCCGATCACGTCGCCGACTGCGTAGATGTGATCAACTTTGGTCGCGAAGTTGTCGTCGACGTAAATGCGCCCACGGCGGTCGGACTCCAGACCCGCGTTGGCCAGGTCGAGGTGGTCGGTCTGACCCTGCCGCCCCGCCGAGTACATCACTGTCTCTGCTGGGATCTGCTTGCCGCTGGCCAGTGTCGTCACGGTGCCGGCGGCACCGACGTCGACCCCCGTGACTTCCTCGCCGAACCGGAAAGTGACCGCCAGGTCCCGCAGGTGGAAGCGCAGCGCCTCGACGACTTCGGGGTCGCAGAAATCGAGCATCGTGTCGCGCTTTTCGACCACGGTCACCTTGGAGCCCAGGGCCGCGAACATCGACGCATATTCGATGCCGATGACACCAGCGCCCACCACCACCATCGATGTGGGCAACGACTTGAGGTCCAGAATCCCGTCAGAGTCCAGCACACGTTGCTCGTCGAATTCCACCCCGGACGGTCGAGCCGGTTTGGTGCCGGTGGCGATGACGATGAACCTGCCGCGCACCGTTACCCGCTCGGCCCGGTTCGGGTCCTCCACCGAAATGGTGTGATCGTCTTCGAATCGGCCGTGTCCGGTGTAGAGCTCGACGCGGTTGCGCATCAGCTGTGACCGCACCACGTCGATCTCCTTGCTGATCACGTGCTGGGTGCGGGCCAGCAGGTCGGCGGGCGTGATCTTGTCCTTCACCCGGTAACTGGCGCCGTAGAGTTCCCGCTGGCTCATGCCGGTCAGGTAGACAACAGCCTCCCGCAATGTCTTCGAAGGGATTGTGCCGGTGTTGACGCACACGCCGCCCAGCATTTTGCCGCGTTCGATCACCGCGACCGACTTGCCCAGTTTGGCGGCAGCGATCGCCGCCCGCTGCCCGCCCGGGCCGGAGCCGATGACGACGAGGTCGTATTCCTGCATCGAACCCATGTGTTAGGTGTCTACGCCCGTTCTGGGGATCTCGCACGTCGAGCTGTCAAAAATCGACCTGAACACTCGGGTACACCGTGCGACACGACGATTCACAGCTGAGGCCTGATCCCCAGCCCCGGTCTCGACGGCGCTCGGACGTCTTCCGGTGACGGTGCCTCTTGGGACCGTCGCACCATGACATCTCAGACATCTCACCCTTCGTCTCACCCCTTTGATTTCGTCCTGAACCGCCCTGGCGCGCTCATCGCGGCCCTGCCCGCAGTGCTCGGCTTCGTTCCGGAGAAGTCCCTTGTCCTGGTTTCGATCCAAGACGGGCACATTGGCGCCGTGATGCGCGTCGACCTGTGCGCTGCCCTTGACGACGAATTGGAGCGGCTGGCCCGTATGGTCGCCGCGCCGCGGCCGGCTGCCGTCATCGGGGTGATTGTGGATGCTGACGGTGCGATATGCCCGATGTGCAACGAGGACCACCGACGGCTCGGCGAGGGCCTTCAGGCCTCGCTCGGCGCGTATCGCATCGACTTGTGGGCGGTTCATATCGTCGATCGAGTGCAGCGGGGAGGCCGGTGGCACTGTGTTGACGGCTGCGGGTCGCAGGGGGAGGTGGAGGACCCGACCACTTCCCCCCTCACCGTCGCGGCAGTTGTCGACGGCCGGAGGCTCTACGGCACTCGAGCCGACCTGCAGCGGGTCATCGAGATCGACGACCCGCTGCGCAGTCAGGCGCTCGCCGGGTTGATTGGTGAGCTGGAGGACACAAGGTGCGCCGAGCCGGCCGAGGATCGGACAGATCGGGCTCGCTGCGGGGTTCGCGCGGCGATCACGGCCGCCAACCGGGTCGCGACGGGCGATCAGCTCAGCGACCGCGAACTCGCCGAGGTTGGTCACGCCCTGACCAACCTCACGGTGCGCGACACCCTCTATGCACTGGCCGTGGGGCGCTACGCCTATGAGGCCGAATCGCTCTGGACCGTCCTGGCTCGAAGGCTGCCGCAGCCTTGGCGAGTGGAAGCGCTTGTGCTGGTTGCCTTCTGTGCCTATGCCCGAGGTGACGGGCCGCTGGCCGGCATCTCACTGGAAGAGGCCATGCGGTGCGATCCTGCCCACCGTATGGCCGGCATGCTCGACCGGGCGCTCCAAGCAGGCATGCGACCCGAGCAGATCAGGGAACTCGCAACCACCGGCTACCGAATCGCAGAAAATCTCGGCATTGAACTGCCGCCGATGCAGCCGTATGGACGCCGGGCCGGGTGAGCGGACGTTCAGACCTTCTCCACTTTCACCGCGTGCGCCATCTCGTGGGGCAGGTTGACATCTTCGTGGCCGGGAATGACGATGGTCACTCCGCCTCGTGGGTTCATCTCGACGGTGACCCGCGCATTGGGCACGACACCGCCGTCTTTGAGCCTCGCGATCAGCGTCACGTCGCCCTGAACATGCTCGGTCAGCTGGCGGACCACGACCGCGACGGGGGAGCCGGAGGGCAGCTCGGTCAGCCGCACCAGATTCGATTCCTCTACCCTGCCCGCGGCGCCGACACCGAGATCGGCCAACCCCGGAATCGGGTTGCCGAAGGGTGAAACCATGGGATTGTTGAGCACATTTACGAGCCTGCGCTCGACGTCTTCGCTCATCACGTGTTCCCACCGGCATGCTTCGGCGTGCACTTCCTCCCACGGCAGTCCGATCACATCGACCAGCAGGCATTCCGCCAGTCGGTGCTTACGCATGACGGCGATCGCGAGCGCACGTCCTTTCTCGGTCAGCTCGAGATGGCGGTCGCCGGCGACGCGCAACAGGCCGTCACGCTCCATGCGCGACACTGTCTGACTCACCGTGGGGCCACTCTGCTCAAGCCGTTCAGCGATGCGCGCGCGCAGCGGAACCACGCCCTCCTCCTCGAGGTCATAGATCGTGCGCAGGTACATCTCGGTGGTATCGACCAGGTCATTCATGTGGCACCTCCGTCTGCGGCGAGTCTACTTGGCGTCGTGTCGTTGGTCGCCCAAACATCGGGCGCGGCGAGCCGGACGGCAGTGTGCCCGCCGTGGGGGGCCGGCGGGCACACTGGCTCATTCGGGTCCCGGATCAGCTGGCGTAGGAACGCAGCCGCTCGGCGCGGTCGCCATGCCGCAGTTTGACCATCACTTCCCGTTCGATCTGGCGCACACGCTCCCGCGACAACCCGAACAGCCTGCCAATCTGGTCAAGTGTTCGGGGCTGGCCGTCGTCGAGCCCGAACCGGAGCCGGATCACCTGCTGCTCACGCTCGTCGAGTGTCGCGAGTACATGGCGTATGTCGGTGTGCAGCAATTCGGCTATCACCGCGTTCTCCGCCGACAACGCTTCGACATCCTCGATAAAGTCCCCAAGCGGGGCTTCCTCATCGGTGCCCACCGGCATATCCAGGCTCACCGGGTCACGGCTGTGCGCCAGCAGGTCGTTGATCTTGCCCACCGGAATGCCAGATTCCTCGGCGAGTTCCTCGTCACTAGCCTCCCGGCCGAGTGTCTGGTGCATCTCGCGCTTGATCCGCGCCAACTTGTTCACCTGCTCCACGAGGTGAACGGGGAGCCGGATGGTGCGGCTCTGGTCGGCCATGCCCCGGGTGATGGCCTGCCGGATCCACCAGGTGGCGTAGGTGGAGAACTTGAAGCCCTTGGTGTAGTCGAACTTCTCCATCGCGCGGATCAGGCCGAGGTTGCCCTCCTGGATCAGGTCCAGCAGCGGCATTCCACGCCCGGTGTAGCGTTTCGCCAGAGAGACAACGAGCCGCAGATTGGCCTCCAGGAGGCGGCTGCGTGCTGCCTGGCCATCTCGAACCACCACGGCCAGCTCCCGCTTACGGTTCTCGCCGAGCCGCTTACGGGTGTCCAGAAGGTGCTGCGCATAAAGCCCGGCCTCGACGCGCTTGGCAAGCTCGACTTCGTCCGCGGCGTTGAGCAACGCTGTTTTCCCAATGCCATTCAGGTACACACGTACCAGGTCTGCCGCAGGGCTTTGAGCGTCCAGATCGCTGTCAACACGGCGTGCGGTGTCGTCCGCCATATCGGGGCCTCCTCGTTCGTCCATCCTTCACGTAAAAGAACGCTCGACTAGGCCATAGAGTTCCCACGCGCGCTTGGCTTCACACTTCCTGACGTGCACAAATGCGGCGATGACCTGAGAATGCCCTGAGAATCGGGCGAGGTGTCCTCAGGAGCCGGAGCTGTCCGTGCTCCAACTCGAATCTGCGCGCTTCGGTGGGCCGGATTCCAGCACCGGACGCTCGGCGGTCGGGAAGAGTGGCGTGCGCCGGCGGGTGTAGTCGAAGCGGCCCGGCTCCTCCATGCGGCGCGGCGGGCGGTCGTTGGCGATCAGCACCGCCATCCACGGCAGGGGGATCGAGGCGGCCACGATCAGCATGGATATCCACCCGGTGTGCCAAATGTTGTAGGCGATGGCGGCAAACAAGAGTGCGGGCACCCGCAGTGACATCAGCGTGAGGTACTTGCGGACACGCTGGCGGTGTTCCTCCTCGTAGGGGAGTGCCGCCTTGGTGATGAGTACCGGCCGACCGTCGTCGTCGAAACCCAGCTCGTGGCTGTGCTTCATACACCCACTCTTGCACAACTGCGGACAGCGCGTCGGGCGCTGGTTCCCCCGGGCGGCAGTTTCCGGGCAGAATTGCGGTCATGCAAACCCAGACCATCGAACGCACAGACTCCGAAGAACGCGTCGACGACGGGACCGACAGCGACAGTCCCAAGTTTTTCCACTATGTCAAGAAGGACAAGATCACCGAGAGCGCTGTGATGGGAACACATGTCGTCGCCCTGTGCGGCGAAGTCTTCCCGGTGACACGGTCACCCAAGCCTGGTTCTCCGGTCTGTCCGGATTGCAAACGGATCTACGAAACCCTCAAGAAGGGCTGACGCGCTCAGGCGTCGCCGGATTGTCTGGGGTTTGCGGCGAAGGTGTCGCCGCCGCCGCAAGGGCATTGTGATTGGTTCTGGTTTCCCACCATGACCGAAACTGGTCGGCGTGGGTCCCGGGGGCGGGGACCTCCTCTTCGACTGCGTTGTTGAGTTCGGCTCCGATCATGACCGCGAAGCCGAGGAAGAATGCGAACAGCAGGAACGCGATGGGAGTCGCAAGCGCGCCGTAGGTGTATCCGGTTCGGGTGATGTAACTGAGATAGATACGCAGTCCGGCGGTTGCGATCACGAACACGGCGGTGGCCAGCGTGGCACCGATGATCAAGCGATGGGTGGGCAGCGGCTTGGGCAGCGACAGCCGGTACAGCACCGTTACCGCCAGCACCAGCGACACCGCGAGCAGCGGGAAATAGCCGTACTGCAGAACGTCGTCCCAGCTGTCGGGCAGGTGCTCCGAGATTTTTTGCGGCCCCAGCGCGATGAACGGGGCTGTCGCGATCGCGACGACCAAGCCGGCGACGTACAGGCCAAGAGCATAGAACCGCTGACGGACCGGGTGACGGAGCGGGGTCTGGCCGTGTGCCTCCACCACGGAGTCGACGAAGGCCGATATTGCCGACGAGCCCGCCCACAGGGAGATGACGAAGCCGATCGACACCACCTCGCCGCGCGCATTCTCGACGATGTCGCGGATGGTCGGCTCGATGATCTCGTTGACGACGTTTTTGGAGAACAACCTGCTCGCCGTACTCAGCAGCCGCTCCTGAATGGCCGGAAGCGTGGCAGGGCCGAACAGCGGGGCAATGTACGCGAGGCTGCCCAGCATCCCGAGGAGCAGCGGCGGTAGGGACAGCACCGACCAGAAGGCAGCCTGTGCCGACTCGGAGAAGATGGAGTCGTCCCATGCTTTCGACAGCGTGCGTTTGGAGATACGCCAAACGTGATGGCGGTGTGGACTCTCCGGGTGGCCTGTCATGACAATCCCAGCATCCCTGACCCTGATGGTATTTGCCCACTCCATCCACCGGGCGTGCCGTCACAGCTGCTAGTCCTCCGACGGACTGACCTCCAGCGCTGCGGACTGCTCGATCAACTTGGCCTCGTGCTTGTTGGCATGATGTCCGCAGAACAACAGTTCAGCCCCCGACGTGAACTTGGCTCGCACGCGAGCGGCGGCGCCGCATCGATCGCAGCGGTCGGCCCTTGTCAGCCTTGGACTGGCCAGAGTCGCGTTCATGGCTCCTCCTTTCTGCGTGTGGATCTACTGTCTCAGACGTTTCCGGATTCGGCTTTGTTCCCGTGGGGGTTTGCCGGTGTGTCGCCTGTCACGCACCGCTCGGCCTCCGGTCGGGCAATCTGTTCCTATGTCCGACAACCAGCGTGTGTTCGTCCACCTTTGCGGCGGCGAGGACTGGGCGGCGGCCTCCAAGTCGGGAGAGCTTCGCCCTGCCTCACTGGAAGAACACGGATTCGTCCATCTTTCGGCCGTTGAACAGGTCCATCTGCCGGCCAACCGGCTCTACGCGGGGCGCGCCGATCTGGTGCTGTTGTACCTGAATCCCGAGCGACTTGCCGCCCCGGTGATATGGGAAGGCGGGGTGGCGACGGACCCGGTTTCAATGCGGTTCCCGCACCTGTACGGGCCTTTGCCGGTAGCGGCTGTGATTAGAGTCATACCCTATCCACCGGGGGCGGATGGAACATTTCCCCCGCTGCCCGACCCGTCATGAGTGGTGCCGTCTGAGGCTCTCCCAATCGTTTTCCGACTCCAGTTGTTCGATCAGGCGCTTGGTGCGTTCGCGAAGAAGCAGCGCCAAAGCAATACCCACGATTACTGCGACCACCAGGGCAATCCAGGAGAAGCGCGACAGCCAGCGCTCGGCGGCCAAACCCAAGAAATAGACGACGGCGGTGGTGCCGCCCGCCCAGCACAAGGCTCCCGCGACGTTGGCAGCCAGGAATACGGGGTAGCGCATTTTCAGCGCCCCGGCGAGCGGGCCCGCGAATATCCGCAGCAGGGCGACGAAGCGGCCGAAGAACACTGCCCATATGCCCCAGCGGGCGAAGAGTTGCTTGGCCAGCGCAACGTGACCGGGGCCGAAGTGCTTGGGAAACCGATTGCCGAGCCGTTCGAACAACGCCATTCCGAAGCGCTGCCCGATTGCGTATCCGATGGTGTCGCCGACTATCGCACCGAGCGTTGCGGCCACACCGACGCCGACCGGGTCGATGTCGAGCGTGTGGCGTGAGGCCAGTAGCGCCGCGCTGACGAGGACGGTCTCACCGGGTAACGGGATGCCGAGGCTCTCCAGCCCGATCACCAGACCGACGGCCAGGTAGACGGCGACGGGCGGAATCATCTGCAGGACAGCATCGACATTCATTTGCTTAAGGATGCCCCATTGAGCACGACCCGCGGGCAGAACTCGGCAGAGGCGGGGGTGGTCGTCGGCGCCCGGGCCGCCCAGGACGGGTCGACCGCTGATTTTAAGCGACTGGCCACACGGATACCTGGACCGGGTGCGCGGTGCTTGTTGTCCAGCGAACCTGCTGGTCAGAACATAAAGACGGAGTTTCGCCTAGTCCAGGTAATCGCGCAGGACTTGCGAGCGACTGGGGTGGCGGAGTTTCGACATGGTCTTGGATTCGATCTGGCGGATGCGCTCGCGGGTGACCCCGTAGACCTGGCCGATTTCGTCGAGGGTGCGCGGCTGTCCGTCGGTCAGTCCGAATCGCAGCCGCACCACTCCGGCTTCTCGCTCCGAGAGCGTGTCGAGCACCGACTGCAGCTGGTCCTGCAGCAGGGTGAAGCTCACCGCGTCGACGGCCACCACTGCTTCGCTGTCTTCGATGAAGTCGCCGAGTTGGCTGTCGCCCTCGTCGCCGATGGTCTGATCGAGTGAAATCGGCTCGCGCGCGTACTGCTGGATCTCCAGCACCTTTTCCGGAGTGATGTCCATTTCCTTGGCCAGCTCTTCGGGCGTCGGCTCACGGCCGAGGTCCTGCAGCAGCTCGCGTTGGATGCGGCCGAGCTTGTTGATCACCTCGACCATATGCACGGGGATGCGAATGGTGCGGGCCTGGTCAGCCATGGCGCGCGTGATCGCCTGCCGGATCCACCAGGTGGCGTATGTCGAAAATTTGTAGCCCTTGGTGTAGTCGAACTTCTCCACCGCGCGGATCAGGCCGAGGTTGCCTTCCTGGATGAGGTCGAGAAAGGCCATGCCCCGACCGGTGTAGCGCTTTGCCAGCGAAACCACGAGGCGCAGGTTGGCCTCCAGCAGATGGTTTTTCGCCCGATCGCCGTCGCGGCAGATCCACATCATGTCGCGGCGCTGTGCCGGGGGCAGCTTCTCGCCTTTTTCGGCGAGCTCGTTCAGCAGCTGGGTCGCATACAGGCCTGCTTCGATCCGCTTGGCGAGTTCGACCTCCTCCTCGGCGTTGAGCAGCGCGACCTTGCCGATCTGCTTCAGATATGCCCGGACAGAATCGGCGGAAGCGGTGAGTTCGGCGTCTTTGCGAGCCTGACGCAGCGCCTCCGATTCATCTTCGTCCCATACGAAGTCGGTAGAGGCCTTGTCCGTGTCGGTCGCGTCGGCCGGCGTTTCGTCGTCGGTAGTCGTCGCAGTCCCGACGGTGGCCGGCGACTCGTCGGTGTCGCTCTCGCCCTCCTCCGTCTCGCCATCGCCCGCCTCTTCCAGAACCTCGTCGGCTCCCTCGTCCTCGGCGTCGACCTCATCCGCGATTTCGTCGACGTCTTCGGTGTCCTCGAGTTCGCCGAGGTCGGCGACCTCAAGATCATGGTCCAGGTTGTCAGGCCCGGAATCCAGAGACGCCAGATCGGTATCCAGATCGCTGGTGGCGACATCGCTGATCGCGTCCGCCCGCACGCCTTCTGCGGCGGGCGTGTTCTTCGAGCCGTCCGGCGCGGCGCGGTCTGCCGGTTTCGCGGCGCGCTTGGCCGGCGACGGTGCGGACTTGGCGGCGGTATCGTCGGCGTTGTTCGGTTTCCCGACGCGCGTGGCCGTCTTGGCGACCCGCTTCACAGCAGCCGCGGCCTTTGCCGCTGCCGTTCGCTTCGCGGGGGAGGACTGGGTGGCTGTGCGGTTTGCCGGCTCTTCAGTCGCCGGGCTTACTTTCCTCGCGGCCACGAACACCCTTTCGATCGTTCTCGTCGCGGTGCAGCACGGACATGCAGCACCGCCGGGTCGGTATTTGGGATGTCGGCTTTGATCTCTGCCGGGAGCTTCACCGCCATCCGGATGCGGCCACCGTGTTCATTGTAACGACAAGGGTGGGCCCCTCCGCGCAGAGCGGCCCGAATCGGCTGGCTTCAGTGTGTGGGATCGGTTTTCGCGGCCATGGCTGCACCCACGATGCCCGCGGTGTTCCGCAGCGCAGCCGCAACCACCGGCGTGCGGCATTTCAGCAAGGGCACCCACTTGTCGGCTTTGCGGCTGATACCTCCTCCGACGATGATCAGGTCCGGCCAGATCGCGTTCTCAATCGCGACCAGGACCTTGGTGACCTCCTTCGCCCACCGCTCATAGCTCCACTCGTTGCGATCCTTGACAGACGACGCGGCGCGATGCTCGGCTTCCATGCCGCCGACCTCGATGTGGCCGAACTCGGTGTTGGGCAGCAGCACCCCGTTGTGGATCACGGCCGATCCGATTCCGGTGCCGAAGGTCAGCAGCACGATCAGCCCGGAATTGTCCTTGCCGGCGCCATATCGCTCCTCGGCCAGCCCCGCCGCGTCGGCATCGTTGAGCACCGTCACGGGTTGCCCACCGAGTGGGCCGCCGATTACCTGCGCGGCATTGGTGCCGATCCAGGCCTTGTCGACGTTGGCGGCGGTGCGCACGACTCCATCGGTGACGACACCGGGATAGGTGACACCCAGCGGGCCGTCCCACCCGAACTGCCGCACCACGGCGGAAATGGTTGTGGCGACGGCTTCCGGGGTGGCGGGTTGGGGAGTCAGGATTTTGTGACGGTCCCCCACGAGTCGGCCCGTGTCGAGGTCGACGATCCCTCCCTTGACGCCGCTTCCACCCACATCGATACCGAAGCTCGCGTTCCGCAATTCGCTGCTGGATTCTGTCGAAGTCATGGGGGGCTCCTCGGCCGGGCGGCGGTCAGCGTCACAACCCTAGTGCGTCAACGGCAAGAACGGGCTGTGTCCCAGACTTCTCGATGTGCTGCGATGGGTGGGTGACGGGATCGGACGATCACCCCCAGACGTTGCGCACGGTCGCCGAATGCGTCGTCGAGGAGGCCGCGGCCTATGTGCGTCGGCGGCGCGTCGAGGTGTTCGGGCGCAACGCCGCTGAGGGTGGCGCAGAACGAGCAGCCGTCGCCACCAAGAGCACGCCGACCGATCCGGTGACGGTGGTGGACACCGAGACCGAGGAGCTGGTACGCCTGCGGCTGTCCGCCGTTCGGCCCGGCGAATCGGTGCTCGGCGAGGAGGGTGGTGGCCCCTCGGAAGCCGATCGGGTCGCCGACGCCGTCACCTGGGTTCTCGACCCGATCGACGGGACGGTCAACTTCCTCTACGGAATCCCCGCTTACGCCGTGTCGGCCGCCGCCCAGGTCGGCGGTGTGTCCGTTGCCGGGGCGGTCGCCGACGTCACCACAGGCGAAATCTATTCGGCGGCGCTTGGTTACGGTGCGCACGTGCGGCGCGGCGGCGAGGTCCGCCGACTGCGCTGCACCGGGCTGACTGACCTGTCGATGGCTTTGCTCGGGACGGGATTCGCTTATTCACCGGCACGCCGGGCCGCGCAGGGGGATCTGCTGGCCGGTCTCCTCCCGGTTGTCCGCGACGTCCGCAGGATGGGTTCAGCGGCCCTGGACCTGTGCATGGTCGCGGCTGGACGGCTCGACGCCCATTACGAGCACGGTCTGCACGTGTGGGATTGGGCTGCGGGTGCCCTGATCGCAGCCGAGGCGGGCGCCTGGGTCATCCTTCCGCCGGCCGACGGATCGCCGGGCGCGGGTCTGTGCCTGGCCGCCGGGCCCGGGGTGGCAGACGCGCTGTACACGGCGATGGAACGGCTGGGCGGACTCGCGCCGCTGCCGGACTGACTCCCGGACCGGGCTCAGCAGGTTGCCGAGTGGATCTTGGCCAGCAAGTCCGGGTCGGCGGGTTCGGTGGCGTCCGGGCGCAGCCCTGCCAATACCGCGTCGATGTCGTCGCTGTGGGTCAGTGCGGTGAACGCCGTCCCGACGACCAGGTCCACGGAATTGTCGGGACGGTTGTCCTGGAGCAGCTCGGTGCACGGCGCCACCAGCCACACCGAAGCCGCTGCCGCCTGGCCCTTTGGTCCGAAGCGGATCTGGCCCTGACAGGTCAGCCGGGTGCCTGCATAGACGGGGTCGTTGGCGGCAGTCGGTTGCGCGAACCCGAGATCGCGCAACGCGCCCGACACGTCGGCCGCCTGGCCGCCCTGCCCGCTGGCGTTGAGCACCTGGATTTTGGTCTCCGCGAGCTTGGCGGGTGCGATGTCGGTCATATCGCTTCGCGACACCGGTTGGCCCATTGTCGGGGCTGACGGATCGGTCTGCGGGGGCGGCGGATTGCACACCGCAGCTTCCCGGACATCTGCCGGCCGGTTCAGCGCCATGAGCCACACCACGGTGGTGATCAGAACCAGCACGAGGGCGACGATGACCCCGGGCCAGACGTTGCGTCGCCGAAAGGGGAGTCCCCGATTATCGAACGCCGACCCTTCGGTGATGTATGCGACCACGCATGCACTCTAGAACGAGCCACTGACCGGCCACTGACCAGTGCAGTTGCATTGCACCGCCAACTGTGATGCAAATCATAGGTGAATCGGCGAGGATATGGGCACCAATGGTTTGGTGATGACCGTTCGGCACTGGTACAAAGCTCTGCTGCAACGGTTACGAGGGGATGAGACGATGGCTACCGACTACGACGCACCCCGGCGCTCCGAGACAGACGACGTTTCCGAGGACTCGCTGGAGGAACTGAAGCAACGGCGCAATGAGGCGCAGTCGGCTGTCGTGGATGTCGACGAGTCGGAATCCGCCGAATCCTTCGAGCTGCCCGGCGCCGACTTGTCCGGCGAGGAGTTGTCGGTGCGGGTGATTCCCAAGCAGGCCGATGAGTTCACTTGCTCGAGCTGCTTCCTGGTACATCACCGCAGTCGCTTGGCCAGCGAGAAGAACGGCGTGATGATCTGCACCGACTGCGCGCCCTAGGTCCCGCCGTAGTTCGAGGGTCAGATTTTCAGCGCGGCAAGTACGCGGTCGGGGTGCCTCGTACTGACCAGCCAGTAGGGGGTTGGGTCGTCGGGGTCGTCGAGCACGGCCAGCACCATCGGGCCGACCCAGGCACGGTGCTCGACGAAGGCGGCCGGATCGAGTTGGCGTCCCAATGCGGCGGACTTGGCCGTCGACGGGATTTCGGCGCAGCGCTCGATCACCGTGACGGGCAGGTGCGCGCCACCCGCCCACAGTTCGGTGACACCGTCGGCGCACGTTACGAGCACCTCGGCGCGGCCCAGCCACAGCAACACGCCCCCCGCGACGGCGAACAAAACCGCGAACGCCACCCGATCACCCGGCGCGCCAACCGCTTGAGCAACCTCCAGCGCGACGAGTGCTGCCAACCCGAATCCCAAGGGCCACCACCACCACGGCACCCACAGCCGCTCGTGGTACCGCACCGTCTGCGAGGTCACACGCGTACCCGACACGCGGCCAAGGGTAGTCTGGTGCCTCGTGTCCACCCATCTGCCGATCGTGCGCCTGGACCCGGAGCTGCCGCTGCCGCGCCGTGCCCATGTCGACGACGCGGGTGTCGATCTCTGCAGCGCCACGGATGTGCAACTCGCGCCCGGCCAGCGGGCGCTGGTGCCGACGGGAATCGCGGTGGCCATCCCGCAGGGCATGGTCGGGCTGGTCCATCCGCGGTCGGGATTGGCCGCCCGCGCCGGCCTTTCGATCGTGAACAGCCCCGGAACGATTGACGCCGGGTATCGGGGCGAGATCAAGGTATCGCTGATCAATCTCGATCCGGCCGAGTCGATCAACATCAGCCGGGGCGATCGGATCGCACAATTACTGGTTCAGCGTGTCGAGCTTCCTGAACTCGTTGAAGTCTCATCCTTCGACGAGGCCGGGCTGGGGGACACCGCCCGTGGCGACGGCGGCCACGGTTCTTCGGGAGGACATGCGAGTCTCTGATGGCATTCGGCAAGCGCAACAAGACGGACGACGACAAGGCCGACGATACGGCCCAGGCACCGGGGGAGGTGTCGCCGGTGGCCGACCACGGGGCCGCGACGGGTGACGACATCGAGGGCCCGTTCGATATCGAGGATTTCGACGATCCCGACGTCGCCGCTGTCGGGCGGTTGGATCTCGGCTCGGTGCTCATCCCGATGCCGGATGCCGGTCAGGTCCAGGTCGAAGTGAACGAATCCGGGGTGCCGAGCGCCGTCTGGGTGGTCACACCGAACGGCCGGTTCACGATTGCGGCGTATGCGGCGCCCAAGAGTGCGGGGCTGTGGCGCGAAGTGGTGACCGAACTGGCCGATGCGCTGCGCAGGGACACGCCGAATGTCAGCATCGAGAGCGGTCCGTGGGGACGCGAGGTGGTGGGTGTCGGTGAAGGCGCGGTTCGATTCATCGGCATAGACGGGTATCGCTGGATGATTCGCTGCGTGATCAACGGCACCCCGCAAAGTATCGTCGCACTTGCCGTTGAGGCCAGGAAAACGCTGTTGGACACAGTGGTTCGCCGCGGTGACACCCCACTTCCGGTGCGCACGCCCCTCCCGGTGCAGCTGCCCGAGCCCATGGCCGCCCAGCTCCGGGCCGCCGCCGAACAAGCGGTCGCAGCCGCCGCCGCCCGGCTGGCGACCGCTCCGGGAGAGGAACCGCCGGCCGACCCCGTCGCGCGCCGTAGTGCCCAAGCGTCGGCAATGCAGCAACTGCGCAGTGTGACAGGCGGCTGAACCGCGGTTCGACCCGCTTGCGGCTCAGACGTCGTCGAGTGCCGCCATGCACGCGGCCCCCAGCGACGAGGGGTCGGAGCCGATCTGCTCCAGCGTCACCGTCCGCATCGATGCATAGGGCGCCGCGGCGATCCACTCCACACCGACCTCGAGTGGATGGACCGGATCGTCGGAGGCCGCCGCGACGCCAAGCGGAACAGCCAGCGTCGCAAGCTGCCCACTGGTCGGCGCCACGTAGTGTGCCGCCGCCGTCATGGCGTCGGGCAGCGCAGGCCACTGGCCCACCCACGATCTGGTGAGTTCCTCGGCCAGCCACTGCGGACTCGAAGCGCGCATGCGGGAAGTGGCCGCGACCAAGCCGTCGCGACGCAGCTCGTGCGCGGAACTGAGCGCCGCCACGGCGGCCGGGGCGCCCTGCGGCGAACCTGTCCACGCCGGGAGCGCCGCGAGAACCGCTACCACGCGCCCGGGATGGGCGATCGCCCATGCGGCGGCCACCGCGGCTCCCAGTGACACCCCGGCGACCGCGATGCAACCCTCGCGTGCGGCGTCGTCAAGCGCTGCGAGGTATCCGGCGATGAGCCGGTCTGGCCTGGGCGCATGGGGTACGGCGATGGCGCCGACAGCATGCAGAGCCGGGGAGAACGCGCGGTAGACATAGTCGTCGTCGGATCCGACGCCCGGCAGCAGAACGGTGGGAACGTCGCGAAGGTCAACGGCCATCGTCTGATCGTGCCTCCTCGGAGACGAAAGTTTCCTGTGAAGGGGGATCGCGTGGCAATCGGGAACCAAGGGGTCTACCGTTGCGTTGGCAATGTGATCCCGCGCCGGGATTGCACGCGGAAACAGGAGACGCCAAATGGCCACGGCCGAAGGTTATCTGCGCCGGCTCACCCGTCGTCTGACCGAGAATCCCGAACAGCGTGACCTCCAAGAACTCACCGACGAAGCGGCCCACACCGGTGCCAATCGGGCGATCGATTGTCAGCGCGGCCAGGAAGTCACGATGGTCGGCACGCTGCACAGCGTCGAGACCAATGCCAAGGGATGCGCCGGTGGCGTTCGTGCGGAGCTGTTCGACGGCACCGACTCAGTGATTCTGGTCTGGTTGGGGCAGCGCAGGATCGCCGGCATCGAGTCGGGGCGAAAGCTGCGGGTGCACGGACGTCTGGGCAAACTGGAGAACGGTGCCAAGGCGATCTACAACCCGCACTACGAGATCCAACGTTGAGGTCCGCCGGCCTTGGCTGACAAGCAGACCGGCGCCCAGGCTCTGCTGGAGCAAATCGGCGGCGTCAGCGGCCTGATCTATTCGTCACTGCCGGTCGTGGTCTTCGTGCCCGTCTCGACCACCTTCGGGCTGCTGCCGGCGGTCGTGGCTGCGCTGGGAGTGGCTGCGCTGATATTCTTCTGGCGCCTGGTACGCCGAGAGTCGACACAGCCGGCGGTGTCCGGTTTCATCGGGGTGGGTTTCTGTGCGCTCATCGCCTGGCTGGTGGGCGCGGCCAAAGGTTACTTCCTCGTCGGCATCTGGACGTCGCTGGTGTGGGCCGGGGTGTTCGGGTTGTCGATTCTGATCCGCCGCCCGGTGGTCGGCTACCTCTGGGCTTGGGTCAACGGGCACGGCCACCAGTGGCGGTCCGTGCGCCGGGCGGTAGTGGCGTTCGATCTGGCGACGCTGACCTGGGTGCTGGTGTTCGGCGCGCGGTTCCTGGTACAGCACCACCTCTACGACTCTGACCAGACCGGCTGGCTGGCCACCGCACGCATCGCGATGGGGTGGCCCCTGACCGCCGTGGCGGCACTGGTGACCTACCTGGCGATCAAGGCCGCCCTGCGTGCCGTCCACGCGGCGCAGCAGCATGCCGCACCGGTGGCGGCAACCGGAACCTAGAGACGGCGGTGCAGCAGCTGCTCGCGCAACTCGCCTTCGGCATCCGGCGCGGCAACCAGCAGGAGTTCGTCGCCGCCTTCGAGTGGTTCGTCGGGCTGCGGCACTATCACCCGGTTGCCGCGCAGAATGGCGACCAAGGCTGCGTCGCGGGGCAGTGCCAGTTTGCGGATCGGCCGGCCGCCCCACGGGGTGTTGTCGGGCAGCGTGATCTCCAGCAGGTTGGCGCCGCCCTTGCGGAACCCCATGAGCCGCACCAGATCCCCCACCGCGACAGCCTCTTCGACCAGCGACGCCAGCATCCGCGGCGTGGACACGGCCACGTCGACACCCCACGCGTCGTCGAACAGCCACTCGTTGCGGGGGTCGTTGACGCGCGCGACCACCCGGGAGACGGCGAACTCCGTCTTGGCGAGCAAGGACAGGACGACATTGGCCTTGTCGTCGCCCGTGGCGGCGATCACGACATCGAAATCCTCCAGCCGCACCGACTCGAGCAGGCTGAGCTCGCACGCATCGCCGAGCCGCCACTGAGCGGCGGGTATGGCGTCGACGTCGATGTGCTCGGCGTTCCGCTCGATGAGCGATACGTCATGGCCGTTCTCGATGAGCTCGCGCGCGATGGAGCGGCCCACCGCACCGGCACCGGCGATCGCTACCTTCATGGCTGCCTCTCCTGTTCGCGCGTCATACGTGCCGAGGCCGCCTGCGATTCGACCGTCATCGTCCGCCCGCGTCGAAGTCCTCCGAGGGGGGCATGGCGGCGATCGCCACTGCCTCGGCCGCCCGCCCGGAAACGGCGGCGACATAGACCTGGTCGCTGGCTTGAATCACGGTCCTGGGTTCGGGCAGCACGCCGGCGCCGAAGCGGATCAGAAAGGCCACCCGCGCGCCGGTCGCCGCTTCCAGGTCGGTGACCCGGTGACCTACCCAGCCCTCGTGCAGCACAACCTCCGCAACTGCAACGGTGCCCGTCGGATCCCGCCATTTGGCCGTCTCGGCGTCCTGCGTGAGCGCGTTGAGCAGCCGGTCGGTCGTCCAGGGCACGGTCGCGATGGTGGGGATGCCCAGGCGTTCGTAGACGGCCGCCCGCTTGGCGTCGTAGATCCGCGCCACCACGCGCGGCACGCCGAAGTTCTCGCGCGCGACCCTCGCGGAGATGATGTTGGAGTTGTCGCCGGAGGAGACCGCTGCGAACGCCCCGGCGCCCTCGATGCCGGCCCGGAGCAGCACGTCGCGGTCGAAGCCCATGCCGAGCACCCGCTCGCCGGTGAATTCCGGACTGAGCCGCTGAAACGCCGCGTTGTCGCGATCGATGACGGCCACCTCGTGGCCGATTCTGGCCAGGGCATCGGCGACTGACGCACCCACCCGCCCGCACCCCATCACGACTACCCGCACCAGGTGTCCTCTCGGCTGTCCGGTGTGCTTGGGCGCATCGGACGCGCCCAGATCACAAACCGTACGCAGGAACGCTACCGGCGCGTCGTGTAGGGCATACTCTTGGTCCTCGTGTCCAAGCTTTCGACGGCAGCCCGGCGGCTTGTTCTGGGACGCCCGTTCCGCAGCGACAAGCTGGGTCACACCCTGCTGTCCAAGCGGATCGCCCTGCCGGTGTTCGCCTCCGACGCCATGTCGTCGGTGGCCTACGCACCCGAGGAGATCTTCCTGGTGCTGTCGGTCGCGGGACTGGCCGCATACTCGATGACGCCGTGGATCGGACTGGCGGTGTCCTTCGTGATGCTGGTTGTCGTCGCCAGCTACCGGCAGAACGTGCGCGCCTACCCGTCCGGCGGCGGCGACTACGAAGTCGTCACCACCAACCTCGGCCCCACCGCGGGCCTGGTGGTGGCCAGCGCTTTGTTGGTGGATTACGTTCTGACCGTTGCCGTCTCGGTCGCGGCGGCGATGGCCAACATCGGGTCGGCCGCGCCCTACATCGCTCAGCACAAGGTACTGTTCGCCGTCGGGGCAATCGTCATCTTGATGTCGATGAACCTGCGCGGTGTCCGCGAATCCGGCACCGCCTTCGCCCTTCCGACCTACGCGTTCATCGCCGGCATGGTCATCATGCTCGGCTTGGGGTTGTTTCGTACCTACATCCTCGGCGATCCGATCAGGGCCGAGTCGGCGGGCTTCACGATGCGCGCCGAGCACGGCGACGTCGTCGGGTTCGCGCTGATGTTCCTGGTAGCCAGGTCGTTCTCATCGGGGTGCGCGGCACTGACCGGCGTGGAGGCGATCAGCAACGGGGTGCCGGCGTTTCGCAAACCGAAGTCGAAGAA
Organism: uncultured Actinomycetota bacterium; assembly: GCA_963846905.1. Classification (GTDB taxonomy): domain Bacteria; phylum Actinomycetota; class Actinomycetes; order Mycobacteriales; family Mycobacteriaceae; genus Mycobacterium. Next base: position 32,189 of record CAWJYB010000021.1, on the reverse strand, counting down.
CGCCGCGACCACGCTGCTGATGCTGGGCACCATCGCCGTCACGCTGCTGATGGGCATCATCGTGCTGGCCGAGAAGATCGGCGTGCAGATCGTCGACGACCCGGCCACCCAGCTCGAGGGCGCTCCGGCGGACTACCACCAGAAGACGTTGGTGGCACAGCTCGCGCAGGCCGTGTTCGGGGGCTTCCACCTGGGGTTCGTCCTCATCACCGTTGTCACCGCGCTGATCTTGGTGCTGGCCGCCAACACGGCATTCAACGGCTTCCCCGTGCTGGGGTCGATCCTGGCGCAGGACAGCTACCTGCCGCGTCAGCTGCACACCCGCGGCGACCGGCTGGCCTTCTCCAACGGCATCCTGTTCCTGTCGGTCGTGGCGATCGGGTTCATCGTGGCGTTCCGCGCCGAAATCACCGCCTTGATCCAGCTCTACATCGTCGGTGTGTTCGTGTCGTTCACGCTGTCGCAGATCGGCATGGTCCGGCACTGGACCCGCCATCTCAGGACCGAGACCGACCCCACCGTACGCCGCAGGATGATGCGTTCACGGGTGGTGAACACCATCGGCTTCCTGTGCACGGGAACTGTGCTGTTGGTAGTGCTGATCACCAAGTTCCTGGCCGGGGCGTGGATCGCCATCGTCGCGATGACGGCCTTGTTCATCATGATGAAGGCCATCCACAGGCATTACGCCTCGGTGGCCCGCGAGCTGGCCGAACAGCAGGACGAGGCGGGGCAGATGGTGCTGCCCAGTCGCAACCACGCCGTCGTGCTGGTGTCCCAGCTGCACATGCCGACCCTGCGTGCGCTGGCCTACGCGCGTGCCACCAGGCCGGATGTCCTCGAAGCCATCACCGTCAGCGTCGACGATGCCCAAACCCGCGAGTTGGTGCACAAATGGCAGGACAGCGACGTCACCGTCCCGCTCAAGGTGGTCGCCTCGCCATACCGGGAGGTCACCCGCCCCGTGCTCGACTACGTCAAGCGGATCACCAGGGATTCGCCGCGCACGGTGGTCACGGTGTTCATCCCTGAGTACGTCGTCGGGCACTGGTGGGAGCAGACACTGCACAACCAGAGTGCGCTGCGGCTCAAAGGCAGGTTGCTGTTCGAACGCAATGTGATGGTGACTTCTGTGCCGTGGCAGCTGAACTCCTCGGAGCGGCTGAAGACGCTGGAACCGCAGTCGGCGCCCGGCGACGCCCGGCGGGGAATTCTGGATTGAGCCTGCTGACGCTGGAGGTCGGCCCGCCCGCAAACGGCGGCAGCTGCATCGCGCACCACGACGGCCGGGTGGTCTTCGTGCGCTACGCGCTTCCCGGTGAGACGGTGCGTGCCCGGGTCATCGGGGAGCATTCATCGTACTGGCATGCCGAGGCTGTCGACGTCCTTGAACCGTCACCGGATCGCATCGACCCGATCTGCCCGATCGCGGGGTTTGACGGCGCCGGCTGCTGCGACCTGTCGTTCGTGTCTCCGTCCGCGCTACGGGTGCTCAAGGGACGGGTGCTGGCCAACCAGCTGCAGCGGCTCGCCGGCTTTGACTGGTCGGGGGAGGCTCAGCCGGTGGTCTCCGGCGCGGCGACGGGCTGGCGCAGCCGGGTTCGGCTGGCGGTCGGAGCGGACGGCCGACCGGGTTTTCACCGTTACCACAGTAGTGAGTTGGTCACGGATCTGAGCTGTGCGCAGGTCGACGACGGCCTGCTCGCCGGTCTGGCGGAGAGCCGGCTGATCGCGGGCGGCGAAGTGCACGTGGTGCGTGACGATGACGAGACACGCCATGTCGTGTGCACCGGGCGGCATCGGCGCACGCACGCGGTGGAGGGTGGCTACGAAGGTGTGCACCGCGTCGGAGGTATCACCTGGCGGCTGCCGGTCACTGCGTTCTGGCAGGCGCACCGCGGCGCCGCGGCTGTCTACAGCGCGTTGGTTGCCGAGTGGTCGCAGCTGGAGCAGGGGATGACCGCGTGGGACCTGTATGGCGGCGCGGGACTGTTCGCGGCTGCGATGGCGCCGGCTGTCGGCGAGGTGGGGCACATCCTGAGTGTTGACACCTCGCGTGCCGCGGCGCGGGCGGGCCGGGCCGCTCTGGCCGATTTCCCGCAGGTGCGGTTGATGACGGATTCAGTGCAACGCGCGTTGGCGGCGCAACCCGGCGTCGCCGACGTGGCCGTGATCGACCCGCCGCGTGCCGGCGCCGGCCGCCGGGTCATCGGGTTGATCGCGGCCGCCAGAGTGCCGAGGGTGATCCACATCGGCTGCGAAGCAGCGGCATTCGCGCGGGATGTCGGGCTGTACCAGGGGCACGGTTATGCGGTCCGGCGTCTTCGGCTCTACGACGCCTTTCCGCTGACCCACCACGCCGAATGCGTCGCGTTGTTGCAACGGACCGGTGCCGACTGAGCAGATCGGTGCTAACTGAGCATGCCTAGAGCAGGAAGTATCGCAGCCACAGATACAGCGCGGCCAGCGTCACCGACATCGCGGTGACCACCGCGCCCTTGCGGGTGAATTCCCAGAAGGAGATGGGGGTCTCGGCGCGTCTGGCGATGCCGAGAATCACCACGTTGGCGCTCGCGCCGACGGCTGTCAGGTTACCGCCGAGGTCCGCGCCGAGCGCCAGTGCCCACCAGCCACGGCCATCTTGTTGACCCGGTCCGACGCGATGAATGCGTAGGCGATGACGAATACGGCGACCGCAATCGTGGCCATATCGTTGCTGTGGGTGTCAGCTCTGCAAAGCGGCGGCAAGAAGACGCGACGCGGTGATGACCCCGAGCAGCTCGCCCTTTTTCATCACGGCGATCAGCGGGCTGTGCAGGCGCGCCATCATGGCGGCGACCTCGATGATGGTGTCGTCGGCCTTGGCTGCCGGAATGTTGATGAGGTGATCCGGCAGGACTTTGCGCACCGTCTTGCCTTTCAGCCTCTCGGCGGCGTGATCGGCCACCGACTCGGCGAGCACCCCGGCCAGGGACGGGTCCTCCTGGACGTAGCGCGGCACGAGGAAGCGGACCACCTGGGAGGCGGGCAGCACGGCGTACGGCTTGCCTGCCGCGTCGGTGACGACGATGCCGGGCAGTCGGTGCTCGGCAAGCGTGCGTGCCGCATCGAGCGCACTGGAGTCCACTGACACCACGGGAAATTGCTCGGCCATGTCTTCGGCGTGCATTCCAGTACGGTACGACGTTTGCGGGCCGGTCAATGTGATTGCGCGGGAACGGCAAATAAGATTGGGGGCACGAGACTATCAAAACCGCCGGGATCGAATCCAGGTTGGTTGCGTACACTGTCGGGATGCTTGAACAGATCCGCGGCCCCGCTGATCTGCAACAATTATCCCAGTCACAGCTCAGGGACCTGGCAGCCGAGATCCGGCAGTTCCTCATCCACAAGGTCGCGGCGACGGGTGGTCATCTGGGGCCCAACCTCGGTGTCGTCGAGTTGACGTTGGCACTGCACCGGGTATTCGACTCGCCGCACGACCCGATAATTTTCGACACCGGCCACCAGGCTTACGTGCACAAGATTCTGACCGGACGCAGCGCGGACTTCGACACCTTGCGCAAAAAGGACGGGCTGTCCGGATATCCGTCCCGAAGCGAGAGCGAGCACGACTGGGTGGAGTCCAGCCACGCGTCGTCGGCGTTGTCCTACGCCGACGGGCTGGCGAAGGCGTTCGAGCAGAGCGGACATCGCAACCGCCACGTCGTGGTCGTCGTCGGCGACGGCGCCCTCACCGGCGGTATGTGCTGGGAGGCGCTGAACAATATCGCAGCTGCCTGGCGTCCCGTGGTGATTGTCGTCAACGACAACGGCCGCAGCTACGCGCCGACCATCGGCGGCCTGGCCGACCACCTCGCCGGTCTGCGCCTGCAGCCGGGCTATGAGCGGATTCTCGAAAGGGGCAAGGAGGCGCTGCGGGGCCTTCCCGTCGTCGGCGGGCTGCTCTATCGGTGCGTGCACAGCATCAAGGCGGGCATCAAGGACGCGATTTCCCCGCAGGTGATGTTCACCGATCTGGGCGTGAAGTACGTCGGTCCGATCGACGGCCACGACGAGCGTGCCGTTGAGGCGGCCCTGAGCAGCGCCCGCGGGTTCAAGGCACCGGTGATCGTCCACGTCGTCACCCGCAAGGGCATGGGCTACGGGCCGGCCGAAGCCGACGAGGCCGAGCAGATGCACTCCACCGGCGTGATCGACCCGGCGACCGGATTGGCCACCTCGGTGCCCCCCCGGGGGTGGACGGCCACCTTTTCCGACGAGCTGATCCAGATCGCGTCGAAGCGGCGTGACATCGTTGCCATCACCGCGGCCATGCCCGGCCCGACCGGGCTGAGCCCCTTCGGCCAGCGCTTCCCGGACCGGCTGTTCGACGTCGGTATCGCTGAGCAGCACGCGATGACATCGGCCGCCGGGATGGCGATGGGTGGATTGCACCCGGTGGTGGCTATTTACTCCACATTCCTGAACCGGGCCTTCGACCAGGTGCTGATGGACGTCGCGCTGCACCGCCTGCCCGTCACCATGGTCCTCGACCGGGCCGGTATCACCGGGCCGGACGGTGCCAGCCACAATGGCATGTGGGACCTGTCGATGCTGGGCGTCGTGCCCGGCATCCGGGTCGCCGCACCGCGCGACGGGGCCAGGCTGGGTGAGGAGCTCCGCGAAGCGGTCGCCGTCAAGGACGGCCCGACTGTGCTGAGGTTCCCCAAAGGCGATGTGGGTGCCGACATCCCTGCGGTCGCGCGGAACGCCGGGGTTGATCTGCTGGCTGTCCCCAGCGGCGGGTTGTCCCGCGACGTTCTTCTGGTGTCCGTCGGCCCCCTGGCCACCATGGCGCTGGCGACCGCCGAGCGCCTGCATAACCAGGGCATCGGCGTGACGGTCGTGGACCCGCGATGGGTGCTCCCGGTTCCCGATGCCGTGGTCGGACTGGCCCGGGATCACAAGCTCGTGGTGACGCTGGAGGACAACGGTGTCTGCGGCGGCATAGGGTCTGCTGTGTCAGCGACGTTGCGCCGCAACGATATCGACGTACCGTGCCGCGATGTCGGCCTTCCCCAGCAGTTCCTGGCGCACGCGTCACGCGGCGAAGTTCTCGCCGCGGTGGGCCTGACCGATCAGAATATCGCCCGTCGGATCACGGGATGGATTGCGGCACTGGGCAGTTCATCGGCGGAGTCGCAGGTCAGCGAGCACCTCGACTGACCGCCGGCGCCGCGGACGCGGCGATGACCGGGAGTGTTGTTTCATCCTGCGCGATGTGCTGCAACGTCCTCACATCGAGAGCGCCTCGGCGGCAAGGAGACCCACGGTGAACCCCGAGCCTCAGACCACCTATACCCACGGCCACCATGAATCGGTGCTGCGTTCCCACCGGTGGCGCACGGCGGAGAATTCCGCGGGCTACCTCCTGCCCCATCTGCGTGCGGGAACCTCCGTGCTCGATGTCGGCTGCGGGCCGGGAACGATCACGGTTGACTTCGCCGCCCGGGTCGCACCTGGGTCGGTCACTGCCGTCGAGCTCAGTGATGAGACCTTGGAGCTGGCACGCGCGGAGGCGCGAGCGCGCAACGTGTCGAACATCACGTTCGCGAGGTCCGACGTCACCGCGCTCGGGTTTCCCGGCGACACCTTCGATGTCGTACACGCGCACCAGGTGCTGCAGCATGTCGCCGATCCGGTACAGGCGCTGCGGGAGATGCGGAGGGTCTGTGTGCCCGGCGGGATTGTGGCGGCCCGAGACGCCGACTATGCGGGGTTCATCTGGTTCCCGCAGCCACCTGCGCTGGACCGATGGCTGGACCTCTACGCACAGGCGGCCCGTGCCAACGGCGGCGAACCCGACGCGGGCCGGCGCCTGCTGTCGTGGGCGCAGCAGGCGGGGTTCGACGACATCACACCCACCGGCGGCATCTGGTGCTTCGCGACTCCCGAGGACCGCCACTGGTGGGGTGACATGTGGGCAGACCGGGTTGTTCAGTCGGACCTGGCCCGTCAGCTGACCGACTCGGGGTCGGCGACACCGGCGGAACTGCACGAGATTTCCTTGGCATGGCGGGCCTGGGCCGCCGCACCGGACGGCTGGCTGGCGATTCCGCACGGCGAAATTCTCTGCCGCGCATAGGAGTACCTCCACCGCGCTGGTACTCGCGCAATTTGCCGAACACGCCCGAACGTGGTTCAGGGCGCCAGAGCCGTGGCCAGCGGCCCGACGGTCAGGTCTCGCTGCCAGGGGCGTACGCCACCGTCACGAAGTATGGTGTCGACCGCCTCCGCTGCACCGGCGCCGTCAGGCAGTGTCCAGTCCCAGCACAGCCTCCGGAGCAGGTCGGGCGAAAGCAGGTTCTCGACCGGCACATCGACCCGCTCCGACAGGACCGCGAGGCTCGCGCGCGCGGCCTCCAGACGTGCGGCGGCTTCAGGTTTGCGCTTGCCCCATCGCGGCGTCGGCGGGGGACCGCTCTGTGGTTCGGTTGCCGGCGGGGGCTCGGGGTCCGCCCGGCCCGCGGCCACCGCGTCGAACCAGGCCTGGGCGTTCCGGCGCTGCTTCGGGCCGCCGAAGACCGCAAGTTGCACCAGTTCGTCGATCGTCTTCGGATCGGCCCGGGCCGCTTCGATGATGGCCGAGTCCGGCAGGATCCGACCGGGTGCGATATCGCGGCGCCGGGCGATGTGGTCGCGGACCAGCCACAGTTGGCGCACTTCGGCCAGTGCGCGGCGGTCGCATACTTTGTGGATGCCCGATGTCCGCCTCCACTGATCACGGCGCGTCGGCTGGGCCTGGGCTGTCCGTACATGCTCGAATTCCTGGGCCGCCCACAGCGTCTTGCCCTGCGCCGCGAGTTCGGCGGCGATCGCCCCACGCAGTTCCAGCAGCACCTCGACGTCCAATGCCGCGTAGTTGAGCCAGGCCGCAGGCAGGGGACGCTTTGACCAGTCGGCCGCGCCATGCCCTTTGGCCAGGCCGAAGCCGAGCAGCCGTTGCACCATTGCCGCCAGGTTGACTCGGTCGAACCCGGCGAGGCGGCCCGCCAGCTCGGTGTCGTACAGCGCCGGGGGCAGCATGCCAACTTCGGCGAGACACGGCAGATCCTGGTCCGCCGCATGCAGAACCCACTCGTCGTGGCCGAGTACCTCGGCCACCGGCCGCAATACGGTGAGTGGGTCGCCGCCGTGGCTGACCGGGTCGATGAGCACCGTGCCGGCCCCGGCCCGCCGGATCTGGATCAGGTAGGCCCGGTTGGAGTAGCGGAACCCCGACGCGCGCTCGGCGTCGACCGCGAAAGGCCCGTGACCGGTGGCCAAGAAGTCTGCCGCCCAAGCGATTTCGTCGGCATAAACCGAAACCGCGGGCACGCCGTCTGCGGGTGCGAGCAGCGGGATGGGGTCAGCCTGCGGGTCCTCCTTGGCTGCCGCGGAGTCCCGTTCGGTCATATCAGGCGCGGGACCGTGAGCCGAGGTCGGTGACCCCGACCGGCGGCAGGCCCGCGGCGTGTTCGAGCACTTCGCAAAACGCCTGGACGTGAGTCGCCAGGTCCGGTGTCGTCGCCGTCCACGATGCGCGCAGTTCCAGCTGGTGGGCCCGCGGCGGTCCGGAGATGTCGCCGTAGCGCACCGACGTGGTGGCGGTGACGGTGCCACCCAATGCGGTTACGTGTTCGGCGCGGGCGTCAAGTGCCTCGACCAGCCAGCTCCATGCCACCTCGGGAAGCAGCGGGTCGATCGCCTCACTGGAGTCCAGGTCGGCCTGGATGTAGGCGACCAGCCGCATCGTTCCGTCCCAGGCGTCGGAGCCTTCGGGGTCGTGCAGCAGTATCAGCCGGCCGAACGCGTCGCCCTCGGACTGTTCGGGAATGATGGCCGTCTCGGTGTGCTTGACTTCGGCGCCGAGCGCGTAGCTGAACGGCGCCAGCCGCTGGGGGGGACGGATCGGGCCGAGCTCGATCTCCGGCCGCACTCGAGCGGCGTTCATCGATTCCACGGCGTCGTGGAATTCAGCCGGCGCACCCGAGGTCACAGCATTCGACGCTAGACCCATCGGTGCAGCGACGGCAGCAGGCGCGCCGTCTTTTGTGAGCCGGCACGGACCAATGGCAGCATGGATGCCGATGAAGACCCGCCGTGAGCTGCCCGAGTCGCCCTATCTGGCAGCTTTGGCCGGCCGTCGGCCGTCCCGCATTCCCGTGTGGTTCATGCGCCAGGCCGGCCGTAGCCTGCCGGAGTACCGGGCACTGCGTGCCCAGCACCGAATGCTCGACGCCTGCTTTGACCCCGAGTTGGTCTGCGAGATCACGATGCAGCCCGTCCGCAGGCACCGGGTCGACGCGGCCATTCTGTTCTCCGACATCGTGGTCCCATTGCGCGGAGCCGGTATCGAGCTGGACATCGTCGCCGATGTCGGGCCGGTGATCGCTCACCCCATCCGGGCCGCCGACGACGTTGCGACCCTCAGGCCGCTGGACCCTCAAGCGGTGGCGCCGGTGTCGGAGGCGGTTTCACTGCTCGTCGGAGCACTGGGCGAGGTGCCACTGATCGGGTTTGCCGGGGCACCGTTCACGCTGGCCTCCTACCTGGTGGAGGGCGGCCCGAGCAGGCATCACGAACGGACCAAAGCGATGATGCTGGCCGATCCGGCCAGCTGGCATGCGTTGATGACCGCACTGGCCGACATCACCATCGAGTTCCTGCGGGTCCAGATCGACGCCGGTGTCGACTCCGTGCAGGTGTTCGACTCCTGGGCGGGAACGCTGTCGCCGGCCGACTACCGCGAGCTGGTGCTTCCGCACTCCGCCCGGGTGTTCGCAGCCCTGGCCGGTGCGGGAGTCCCGATGACGCATTTCGGAGTCGGCACGGCAGAACTGCTCGGAGCAATGAGTGAGGCCCTGAAGCCGGCCGACGCGCCAGCCATCGGGGTGGATTGGCGGACCTCACTGACCGATGCCGGCGCTCGGGTGCGGCCCGGGACCGCCCTGCAGGGCAACCTCGACCCGGTCGACCTGCTGGCGGGGTGGCAGGTTGTGGAGCGACGTGCCCGTGCCGTCGTCGATGACGGTCGCCGTGCGGTGGATGCCGGTGCGGCCGGCCACGTCTTCAATCTCGGGCACGGCGTACTGGCCGGCACCGATCCGGGCCTGCTCACCGACCTGGTTGCTCTGGTGCATTCAATGTGAGAGTGCCGTGAGCCGCTCGTACTGTGTTGTGGGGGGCGGGATCTCCGGTTTGGCGGCGGCGTATCGGCTCAGGTGCGCCGTCGGCGGGGACGCCACGATCACCGTCTTCGACCCGGCCGACAGGCTCGGCGGCATCCTGCGCACCGAGCAGGTCGGCGGGCAGGCTCTCGACATGGGTGCAGAGGCATTCGTCGCACGGCGCCCGGAGGTGCCCGCGCTGCTGGATGAGCTGGGTTTGGGCGATCGCCGCATATCGACGACGGGCGTCCGGCCGCTGGTCTTCAGCGAGGGTCGGCTGCACCCCCTGCCGGCCGGGACCGTCAATGGAGTGCCCAGTTCGCCGGACTCGGTGGCCGGCCTGGTCGACCGGCAGACGCGGGAGCGCATGGCGGGGGAGCCGTCGCGGCCGATGAGCTGGCGCCCCGGTGCCGACCCCGTCGTCGCCGAGGTCGTCGGAGACCGGTTCGGGTCACAGGTGGTGACTCGCTCGGTCGACCCGATGCTGGCGGGCGTGTACGCCGGGTCGGCGGCCACGATCGGCATCCGTTCGGCCGTGCCGGCGGTGGCCACGGCGCTGGACCGCGGGGCCGCCAGCCTGACCGAGGCGGTGCGCTGCGCACTGCCCCCGAACCCGGGCGGTCCGGTCTTCGGTGCCGTCCGCGGCGGGTATGAGGTGCTGCTGCGCGAGCTGATCAGCCGGAGCGCGCTGCGGTGGCAGGCCACGGCCGTGGCGGCCTTGTCGCCGGACGGTGCGGGTTGGGATCTGCGCGACGAGCATGGGGCGCACCGGTATGCCGACGCGGTGGTCCTGGCGCTGCCCGCGCACCGGCTGGCGCGGCTGGTGGAGCCGGTGGCTCCCCGCACCGCCGCGGCCGCCGCGCATATGACGACGGCATCGTCGGTGGTGGTCGCCCTGGCGCTGCCCGGCAACACGCCCCTGCCGCAGCATTCGGGAGTGCTGGTTGCCGGCGGCGAAGCGTTGCACGCCAAGGCGATCACGTTGTCCAGTCGTAAGTGGGGCGCACGAGGCGATGTCGAGCTGGTGCGGCTGTCTTTCGGGAGAGCCGGCGACACCGTCGCCCGCGACACGCCCGACGACATTCTGCTGGAATGGTCGATCCGCGACCTTGCCGACGTTTTCGGCATCGGGGTCGCTCCGATCGACGTCAGCGTGCGCCGGTGGTTGGACGCCATGCCGCAGTACGGGCCGGGCCACGCCGAGCTGGTTGCCGAACTGCGGGCCGGGCTGCCGCCGGGGCTGGCGGTCGCGGGCAACTACCTCGACGGCATCGGCGTACCCGCGTGCGTGGCCGCCGCGGGCCGGGCTGTCGCCGAGCTGGTGGGCGCAGGGCGTTGAGATGGAACTGATGCGGCAGCGTGCGGGTGACCCCCTGCGTCAGTTCCGCCTCAACGGTACCGTGGCACGATAGGCGCATGGCCCGCCTGGACTTCGACGCGCTCAATTCCACCATCCGCTACCTCATGTTCTCGGTCTTCGCCGTAAATCCCGGCGAACTTCCCGAGGACCGCACGGATATCGTCGACGAGACTGTGACGTTCCTCAAGCAGTTGGAGGACAGGGGCGTGGTGGTGCGCGGAATCTATGACGTTGCGGGGATGCGTGCCGACGCCGACTTCATGATCTGGACGCATGCCGAGCGCGTTGAGGAGTTGCAGGCCGCTTACTCGGACTTTCGCCGTGCGACGACGCTGGGACAGGTCAGCACGCCGGTATGGAGCAGCGTGGCGCTGCATCGACCTGCCGAGTTCAACAAAAGCCACATCCCGGCATTTCTGGCCGGCGAGGAGCCCGGCAATTACGTGTGCGTGTACCCCTTCGTCCGCTCACTGGACTGGTACCTTCTTCCCGACGACGACCGCCGCAAGATGCTGGCCGACCACGGTATGGCCGCGCGCGGCTACAAGGACGTGCGCGCCAACACCGTGCCGGCCTTCGCGCTCGGCGACTACGAGTGGATCCTGGCCTTCGAAGCTCCCGAGCTGTACCGGATCGTCGACCTGATGCGCGACCTGCGTGCGACCGAGGCGCGCCGCCACGTGCGAGAGGAGACACCGTTCTTCACCGGCCCGCGCGTCGATGTGGAAAAACTGATCGCCACGCTTCCCTGATTGCTCGCGACCGCTAGTCGGGCGAGGTGGGCACCAGCTTCAGCGAGATCGAGTTGATGCAGTACCGCTGGTCGGTCGGCGTGGGATAGCCCTCGCCGCTGAACACGTGCCCGAGGTGGCTGTGACAGTTCGCGCACACCACCTCGACACGCTGCATGCCCTGTGAGTCGTCGGGCCGCAGGATCACGGCCTCGGAGTGCGACGGGTCGAAGAACGACGGCCAGCCGCAGTGCGAGTCGAATTTCTCGGTGCTGCGAAACAATTCGGCACCGCAGGCTCTGCACTCGTATGTGCCCTGGTCGTGGGCAGCGGTGTACTCGCCGGTGCCCGCACGCTCGGTGCCGGCGCGGCGCAGTACGGCGAACTCCTCGGGGGTGAGCTTCTGGCGCCATTCGTCGTCGGTCAGCAGCACTTTCGGCGCCGGCATGCCGTGGGCGCTGAGAGTCATGCGTCCACGGTAGTCTGCTGCGGCCGGACGAGCCACGGCGGATCGATGCCGTGCCCGGTGCGGCCCTCTGCCCTGGCGTCCAGATAGCGGAAATACAGCACGCAGAACACCACGATGAGAAGCAGCGACCAGCCGTAGGTCACCCGCATGTACTCCAGGAAACGGCCGGTGGTGGGCCAGCGCCACATCAGCCACCGGTCCAGCGTCAAGAACCCGTAGCCGGCCAGCCACGCCGGCCAGTTTCGAAGCACCGAATTCGGCAGCACCACCGTCATCAGGAACGGGAACAGCATCATCGAGTAGTAGGCCTGAGCCAGCGACAGCACCAGCCAAGAGGTGGTCAGCAGCACCCCGGAGGACGTCAGCATCCAAAACCGCGGATCACGGAGCCGGTAGTACTTGTACAGCAACCACAGGCTGACCGTCGCCAGCGTCACGAACAGCAATCGAAGCGCCATGATCAGCCACAGCGGCAGGCCGTAGTACGTGCCGTTGCCCAGAATCGACGAGTTGAAGTAGTCGCGGGTGCCCAGGATGTACGGCAGCGTGTACTTGACGAAGCTCGCCGAGTCGGCCACCAGCGGCCACGCGATGATGTTGAAGGCCAGCGGCACCGCAACCGCCGTGGCCAGGGCGCGCCACTGGCGGTTGAGCAGGGGTATCAGCAGCAGCACCGCGAGAACGGGTTTGACCACGAGTGACAGGCCGATCGCGACGCCGGCGAACCACTCGAGTCCGGTCTTCTCCGACAACAGCCAGCGGAAGAACAACACCTCGGCCAACAGGATGCAGCCGTTGATGTTGGTGAAGACGAGGGTATTGGTGACGGATTCGGTGAAGAACATCGCCGTCAACAATGCGGGCAGCGCCACCGAGGTCAGACGGAAGCCGAACATCCGGACCAGTAGGCACGCGGCGGCGATGATTGCGACGGTATTGGCGAACACGAACCAGTTGTGCGAGGCGAACACCGTGTCGACGTAGCCGAAAGGGGCCATCAGGAGGGTGCCGCCCGGGGGATACAGATAGTGCGGGTCGACGTAATCCAGGTGTTCGTTGTAAATTGCGTCGCCGGCGCGGAAATTGCGGACCGCGCGATACACCGGGGCCCAGTCATCTGTGATGTAACCGTTGCTGGTGAGCACCCAGCTGCGGTGGATGATCGACATGACCGCGATCGGCCACAGCGCCGTGCGAACTACCTCGGCGGTGTTCATGGGCGCCGTACGGGGCCTGAAAGCACTGAGAACGACGCCGCCCAGGCCGGTCCGGATCGAGTCAGCTGCCGCCACGCCCGCACGGTACACCGACCGCGGCCGGGTGTGTCTCAGGCGGGGCAGTACGTGTCCGTCTCCGGAATTTTGCCGCTGTCGACATATCCGATGAGCGGCGGGAGCGCACACGCCGAGTAAACCGACGCTCCGTGGCCGATGCCCTGCCAAACCACCCGCTTACTGGCGGACCCGGCGTTGATGATGGTTGCGGCGGTGGCCGCCACGCCGTCCGATCCGGCGATCGGGTCGTATTGCACACCCATCAGCAATACGTCGACTTTGAGGTTCTTGGGCTCCTTCGATGCCGTTCCGCTGGGCCAGTTGAGGCACTTGACCAGGTTCAGCGCGGCCACGGTGCCGAATTGTGGGTAGCGCTTGTTCCACTCCACGAACAGTTCGCGGACGCGGTCCGGGGTGGGCCGGTTGAGGGCGTCGCTGCAGCGGTTGATGAACTGCCCGTCGGTGTCGCGAACGGCCTCGGCCTGGTTGATCAAGCTGGTAAGGGGGTTGGCGTCGCCGGAACGGGCTGCCGCCAGGATGCGTGCGAGGCGGGCCGTGCTGTTGACGCGGTCGCCTTCGGGGAACCCCAACGCCGTCGCGATGCCGTTCGCGAGCGATGCCGTCGATGCCGGGCCTCGGCCTCCGCGCGCTTCGGTGAGCAGGGCGTCGACGGCGGCCTTCGGGTCGGGGCCGAGCGCGCAGTTGACCGCCGCACACTGGGCGGTGAAGGCTTCCAGTGCCGCTTGCTCGCCTTTGACTTGCTGTTCGGCGGCATCTTCGGCGCTGATGCCCAGCGGAATCGGAGAATCGACCACCAAGCGGGCGACCTTGTCCGGATGCGAGCCCGCATAGGCCAGGGCGAGTTGAGCGCCGTTGCCGATGCCGGCTAGGGCCAGCGCAGGCACGTCCCAGATGCTCCGGAGCCGTTCGAGGTCTTCGGCGGCATGGGCATTGTCGTAGGCCGAGTCGCCCGGCGCGATGGTGTCGGTGCAACTGGTGGTGGCGGTCATCGTCACCGATCCGAGATTGGCGACCGGATCGTCACCGGATTCGAATTGTGCTTGTTCACGCATTTGCCGCCGATCGAAGATATCCCGGCAGTTCACCGGACTGGACATACCCATGCCCCGGCGGTCCACTGCGACTATCGGGCGGGACTTGAGCACGTCGGCGCCCGCCCGCGACAGCCAGACGGGCAGTTGCAGCGAAGTCGGCATATCGGTACCGGTGGTGAAAATCAGGGGCCCGGCGTCGGGGGGTGTCTGAACCGAACGGGCTCGGACGATACCGATGGTAAGGGTCCCGCTGGCACCGTTGATCGGGTCCAGGCCTGCGTCGTATGTGGCGCAGTCCAGCCGGATCGAAGGAGGCGCAGGCAGCGCCGCATCGCCGAACACTTTCGACGTGCACTCCCTCCACGCCATGTCGTTCTTCGGTGCGGCGATTTCCGGCGGTCCGTCCGGCGCGGAGGATGTGGTGGTCTTGCTGTTCCCGTCATGACCGGAGTCGGTCGCATAGCGCGGGTTTGCGGCCAAAATCGGGACGCATCCCGACAGCAGCGCGGTCGCCGCGACGAGAACGACAACGGTGGCGAAATGGGCTGGCCGACTCACGCAGACCACAGTAGCGACCCGGTGGACCGGCTCACTGCCGCACGTAGCGGGCGTAGAGATACCCGGCATCGTCGGCGAGCAGATGCGCACGACGCATCTTGGTCAGGACCTGGCCCGGTCCGGTCGCGATGCGGCGGGCCTGTCCGCCTACCAGCACGGGCGCCAGAGACACGCACAGCTCGTCGAGCTCGCCGTTTTCGATGAAAGTGCTGTGGAGGCGCGGTCCGCCCTCGGTGAGTACCCGCAACATCCCACGGGACGCCAGTACCGCCAGGATCGCTGACAGCTCCACCGTGCCGGGTTCGGTGTCCGAGCAGTCGAGGACATCAGCGAGACCGGCGAGGTGCATGCGCGTCTCGGCTGCAGCGGCACGACACGTCAGCACCAGCGGCGGGACTTCGGTCTTGGTGAAGACCAACATATCGCGGTCCAGCCGGCCCGACTGCGTGACGATCGCGATGACCGGGACCTCGGCTTGCCGCCGTGTCCGCCGGGCTTGGCGTGCGGCCGCGCTTAGCTGTGCACCTGCGTAGTTCTCGATCCGCACCGTGCCTGCACCGACAACGACGACGTCGGCCAGTTCACGCATCAACCCGAACAGTTCCTTGTCGCCGGGGCCTGCCAGGCCCCCCGACCTGCCGTCGGTGGTCGCTCCGCCGTCGAGGCTGGTGACGAAGTTGGACCGCACCCAGCATCGGGGCGGATTTTCGGGGTAGGCGTAGAGTTCGGCGAGCTCGGGCGCGGTCCGGTCGATGCCTGTTCCGGTGCTGTCCAGCAGCGTGAACCGTGTTCCCGAGTGTGTGTCGGCCATGTACATGATTCCAGCACTTCGCCGCACCAACTGCGTGCGTGCCCCCACCCCGGCCCGGTACGGCGGCCCGCACGTCTGCCCGGCATGCCGGGGGTATACGGCAGGGCTCGAACCATCACGTAGTCGTTCTCGACATGTTGGTTGGCCGCGAGCACATACATCTTCGACAGTTCGACAGCGGGGCGTGCCACGACTGTCCGTGGACGTCGGCGTCGTCCGGAACACCGTGAATGACCATCGTGTAGCCGATGATTCGTCCTCATACTGCGCGCGACATGCACCGCGCGGTCACGGGTCATCGAGGTATTGGGCGAACCGGCCGGCGGACAGGTTGACCGTGACGAACGCCGCGATGTCTTCGGCGCTGGACGACGAAGGGCATGCCAGGGGAAACGTTCGGGCGGCGACGTCGGCGAGTTCGTGAATGTCGGCATTGACGGCTGGGTCGACCCGCAGCTCGCGGCGGGCTCGACCCGCAGCGTCACAGATTCCACTGAGCCAGATGTAATCCAGTCTGCTTGTTGATCAGGACCACGTTCGACACCAGGTCGCGGTAGCAATCCCAGAAGACCACACCTGTGACCGTCGCGCCCTGCGGGGCGCGTTGCAGCTCGTTCTGCAAGTCGTCGGGCGCGTCGGTGATATGGGGTTCATACGCGTCCCCGGTAGGTGTCACACCACGGAACGAGAACGAAACCGCCATCCAATACGGATTGGGCACCCGGATCGCCTGCACCACTACCTGCGCCCGCCACACCTCCTGGCGCGGCCAACGCGGCCCATATCCCCACGCCGGAGGCACGGGTGACGGTGTCACGCCGACCACTGTGACGTCGGCTATCAGATCCCCGTCCTGCACCCGCAGGGTTTCTCCGATCCTTCCCACCGGGCTACCCGGGGACACTTCGGTGGGAACCGCGGAGGCGGGTGCAGCCACCATGATGAGAGTCGACACGAATCCGAGGAGGAGCATAAGCCAGCGGCGCATGGGTCGAATATCTCACATCGTGACCGGCTGTTTGTTCGTCTTTGCCTAATGGTTTTGGGTTTGGTGTGTTCCACCAGTCGTGTCTGTCGCCGACGGACTACCCCGGGAGCTACCCGACCGGCGTCGCGACCGAATATGGACCGCGAGCCGGCCGGAACTTAGATCGACTCCGGCATCCGCGATGAAAGCGAGTCGTGTTGCGAGGATGCATGCGCAGCAGAATCGGCATGCTGGCCGGGATGCGGGTGCGAGCTGATGCGCCGCACTCGCTTGGCGTAGGCCGCAATGCCCCAGATTTGGATCAGGCCGATGAGCATGATGGGCCAGACCAGAGCGGCGCCGACGATGTAGAGGCGGCGCCAGCGAACCGGCTCCTTCGGGCGGAAGCGCCCCTCGAACTCGAGAATACCGGCGATGGCTACCAACACACCCGCCGCGTAAAGCGTGATCAACGTTGAAGACATCTGGGGTCACCTCCCATCCGCTGCGTTGCTCGACACCACATTGCCGTACAGCCCGTCTCGTGTCTCGTCAAACACGCTGGTCTTTCCAGGAATTGTGGACGTTTTCCCGCGACGTAGTCAACTCCGATTCGGTAAGTGGTTCAGAACGCGTTTCAACCTGGCTCTGTAAAACACATCACGGGCGAATCAAGGCAATTTATTACCCAGCCGAAGGATAGCTGGTGAGGACGATGTATGAGACAGCTGCCTCATCTGTGGAAAACAAATCCAGCTGCTGACCAACAACTAGAACACGTTCTAGTTGTTGGTTCGGGTCTGCCCATTGGCGCGTCGTATCTCGACAGGGAAGTGTGCGCCAACGGGCGCCTATTTCTCAGGTTTGACAGGTGAGCCGTGATGCGGTCCAATGGGAGTCCAGTGCTGACTTCGAGACCGATGTCGCCGATATTGATGATGTTTTCTTAGCCGGGTGGCGATTCGATGTCGATCTGGCGGTCATTACGGTTGATGGGCACCGGTGAGTACGGCGCGAGTGCCCGGCAGTCGTCACATTTGCGCTTCCAAGAAGTAGACTCCGCACAGCGCGACGGGGTTGCCGCCAGAGGCGCTATCCCCCCTTGTGTCTCAACCCCTCGGCGACTCCGCCGCGCCTCGCACGGCCGCGTAGCCCGCGGTCCGACCGACCGTGCGATCCGAGGGTCCGCGGTAGGTTGCGGTCAGCCTCGATGTGCCATCATCGCCTTGTGGGTGACGGTGAAGAACTCTTCGGGCAAGATTGGTCTTTCGTCCAGAACACGCGGTTCCGATAGCCTGCGTCGACTTCGTTCCGGTCCGCCACGGGCCGAACGGCGCGATTTCGGAGATAGGGCTCATCGAGCGGAGTTTTCCGGATCAGAGCCGAGACGTGTGGTGCCATCTCGGCGGCCGAACTCAGCCTCGGAGAATCCATCGCAGACGCTTTGCAGCGGCACGCCCGGCATGCGCTGGACGGGGCGGTCGAATTTCCGGGGGTCCACGAGGCGCCGCTGGGAGTCGTCGAGTGGTTCCGCGAATGTGATCCGGTGGTCCATGATGGCACCGCCTTGATCGGCATCGATCCGCGCAAACATGCCGTCAGCCTGTGCTACCTCGCCGAACCCCTTGAGAACTCGGCCGAAACAATGCCAGCACTGAGGCAAAAGCCTTCCGGTGGTTCAAGCAAGGTCAACTGGAGCAGGTTGAGCTATGGCCAGGGGGCAGACCTCGTCGTTGACAGAATCCTGAGCGGCGCCAGTCCCTCCGGAACGAGATGGGCGTTGCCCATACGAGGTCCCGTCAGGCCGGGTTGAGCGTCACGACACCGTCGCTCGGTCCACACTGACGCTGGCTTGTTCTCGCGGCGCCTTCAGCGCGGTATCGATGCTGTGTTGCCGAAACACGGCGGACCCCACAACCCGCGACGGTCGGCGCGCGCTTCAGTCTCCGCTGCCTCGATTTCTGCATATCGGCTGACGGGATGTCCTCCGTAGACGTAGGAATGGGCAGCGCCCGCGCGGGCCGCCTCAACCGAGTAGTCCCAGCCGTCGGCACGGATCAGGTAGGCCAGTGTCCGGCCGTACCGGTCGGTTCTGTCCTGTGTCGGGTCGGGCGCAAACGCTACGCGCTGACCCACCAAGTTGGCCTGTGCGAACGCGGTTGCCTCCGGTCCCCAGCAGCCCACGGTGTAGCCGGGCTTTTTCGTTTCCGGGGTGTCGATTCCCAGAACCCTGACACGGAGGCGACCCCGGATGTCGTCACGAATGTCGATGGTGTCTCCATCTACGACCTTGAGCACCACCGCCGTTGCGGTTACCGGTTCGGCAGCCGCTCGCGGAGGTGCCGGTAGGCCGGGGACGAGGGGGATGAGCACGATTCCCGCCCCTACTGCCAGTTGCGCGTTACGAGGGGTCCTCCTCGCGGGCTTGGGGGCCGTGCCCAGGCCGGTCGCTGCCTTCTGGTGTCCGAAGGAGATGACCGCCGCCGCCAGGAGCAAGATCACCCAGATCATGCTTGTTTGGTCCCTCTGTTTCGTGGCAGTCCATGGCCGCTGTTAACGGTTGCATCCTATGCGCGGTGGGCCGACGTCCGATTATTCGCTGATTGTGACCATGATGTGCAGGGAAACAGGTTGGTGATTTGGTCAAACCGACATCGCCCAAATGCCGCCATCGCGGAAGCGTGGATTTTTCTCGTCGCGACGGCCACTTGGCAGTGGCGTCGAAGGCCATCCCGAATGGGGTTGCGGTGCCGGGCGCGGTTGGACATCCAGCGTTCGCGCCTTGTGCTAGACCTTGCCAAGGACATCGCTGCCGGCACGTTCCCCGTATGACTCCGCTAGCGTGTTGACCCGTGCCGGATGACAAATTGCAGGGATTGAAGGCCAGGGTGTTCGGTAAGGGCGCCAACGTTCCGAAACGCTACGTGAAGCTGCTGGCGGCGTACTACGACGACAAGTCGGCCATTGTTGGCAGGGCAACCAACGACACTGTCGTCGCGTACTGGGTCCGTGGTGGTGCCCTCGGTTTCCTGGGCATGTCGCTGATTACTCAGGAGATAACGGGTTCGGTGCGTCCAATTTCTGCCGTGCGGGAAGTCGATCTTGGCGGGACCGTCGTGCAAGACGGCCTCAAAGAGGCAGTGCTGCCAGCCGTCACGCTTCGCTTTGCAGACGGCGATGACATCTCGATCAAAGTGACCGATTGGCCCACGGATGAATTCCGCGATAAGGCGAGAGCCTTTGTCCAAGCCGTCCTGTGCGCCCTTCGATAGGACGGAACTCACTGCCCCGCTGTGTGCTGCCAATCGGGAAGGGGACCGTGATGCTGATCGCGCCGCCGGCGGCGTTGGCCACCAACCCATCGGGCACACGCCGCCCGGGCAGCCCTGTCACGAACGGTCGGGCACTGCTCGGAGCGGACCCAGTTCGGGGGGACTACGTGGCCCGCTCAAGCGTCTTAAGCAAATTCGCAAACACCCGCAAACATGCTGGCACCGGTCTGGAGATTTGCTGTAGGGCGACTGCCGATCCTGCGATACTATTCGCCTCGCCGATGCCGGTCCAGGGGGCCGGTGCAGGAACGGCGAGCACGCAACGAACTCTGCGCGCCGTAGGTGCAGCAAGGTCGGGGGGAACCACAAATGTCCGGTTTGAAGTCCAATCGCTCGCGAGTCAGGAAGCTTCGGCGCACCGCCACGCGGATGAGCGTGTCAATCGGTGCCGTCGGGGTGGTGATGGTCACGGATGTGCCGGTGTCGTCGGCGTCGTCCTCGGACTTGCCTCCGCCTGACCGAACCGCCTTGATCATGGGCACGAGCGGCGTCCCGACGCCCGACGGCTGCTACATCGACGTCGCTGGCTTTCCAGGGCACCTACGGCGACACGGACTACTACTTCGTCAAGACCGAAAACCTGCCGTTGTTCGGTCCGCTGCGGACCCTGGGGTGCCCGAGCCCCGGTGATCGATGTGGTCGAGCCGTTCTTCAAGGTGCTCGTGGACCTGGGCTATGACCGCAGCATCAAGCCGTGGGAACCCACCGCAGCGCGGCTGATCCCGATGCACGACCCGGCGACGGTGGCCGCCGATCTGCTCAACGCGGTCGGCGAGGGGATCAACAAGGGACTGGTCCTGATCGCGTCGTGGGGAGCCTTCGAGGCGTCCTTCGAGGATGTCTGCCGCGTGGTGCTGGCCCGGGGCCCGCACGTATCCGATGCCAATGAGGCATACCGGGCCATTTAACTGGACGATGTTCTATATCTTGAACGGGCCGTACATCGTTGTCCCCCTTCTGGTCTGGCTGCGCTGTGGCTAACCGCGCGAACGCGAAAGGTCGTTCAGGCCGGGCACATTGACAAGCGCACAGGCTGATCGCGAACACCCCGTCACCACGGAGCGGTCCCCACTAGCCCCGTCGGGGCGTCGAGATCGTTGGGTGCGGATTCAGTCGCGCGATCCAGTAGGGTCTCTCGCCCGAATGTCGTTCTGTGTCTTGGGCCGCCGCCAGCACCCCTCTGGCCAGCGGCGGTATGCCTGCAATAGTAGGAATCCAGCGGCAATCATGTAAATATTCTGGCAATAATTGCCGAGTGAGATGGCTAACAGCAAAAATAATCAGAAAATTCTATGGATAGATTTCTGCCAGTTACCTCCCCTGGCGTCTCGTAATGGTTTGTCCGACGGGGCCGTCGGGGTGCTGTCAGACTGAAGCCCATCAGCGGAGACGGGGAGGCGGCGAATGGCGGCGGTGTATGTGGTGACGGCGGGTGTCGGCGAGAGCTACCGCATCGAGCGGGTGTACCTCGATGGTGAGCAGGCGTATGGGTTCGCCCGGGCTTACAACGGTATCGCCCCTATGGAGCCGGTGCAGGTGGAGGAGTGGCAGGCCGGTGATCCGCCCGCCGTTTACGACGGCCCGTACTGGCGGGCGGAGTGGTGGGCGCGTGTCCCGGTCGCCAAGCGGCGCAGCGTGCTGCGCAACACCGATGACGGGGAACGGTTCGATGACTTCGCCATCCGCCAGCAGTGGTGGACCGGCGACGCCTTGCCCGAGGCCACGGTGGTGCGCCGGGAAGTAGCCGGGATGCCCAGGGTGGAGGTGGCAGGGGCGTCGAAGGACAAGGTGGAGGAGTTGTTCTGGGACACCGTTACCCAGGTCAGGGCAGAACTGGCGGGCTTACCCAGGAAATAATCTCTGCTGATTCGTGCTTCGGATGGAAATAAATGGGTATGGCGACTCGACATTGCCCGTCCTGATACGCCATGATGCGTGCATGGATTTACGCGCCCTGGAACGGCTCGGCCACCACGTCGTGAGCCGCCGGGTGGCGCTGGGCTTCCGCAACCGCACCGACCTGGCCGCAAGCCTGCAATTCACCGTGCGCACCCTGGCCGACATCGAACACGGAGTGCGCAAGGCCAGCCCCGGCACCTACGCCATCCTGGAAAACAAACTAGCTTGGGCGCCGGGAAGCATCGAGACGATCCTGGCGGGCGGGGAACCCAACGAGGTGGCGTCCACACTGCACAAGAGCACCCCCGCCACCCGGACGCAGGGATACGCACTGCGCCCGATCAACCCCAATGCCCTGTCGCAGGTGTCCACCGAGGAGTTGTTGCTGGAGTTACGACGGCGCATCGTCGCCCCTCGCAGCAGACGCGACAATTGGGACGACTGGGACGGCGGCTTAGACCGGTACGGCGACTGGCCCGAACAGGGCTAGCTACCGGCGGTGGCAATGTAGCTCAACGTACCCCGATGATCTCGCCGCAGCCGGGGCACTCCCAGTGAGGATGCTTTACAGGCAGCCCTCCTCGGGGGTCTTGCCGCTTTTCTTATGGGCCGCCTCCAGGTGATCCCAGCTGTGCGGGCGGTAATTGCGGTCCAGGGCGGCCAGCTGGGTCGCGTCGACGGCGCGCCATTGCCCCTCGACGGACGCCTCGGTGACCAGTTCAGCCGGGTGCCCACCCACGACGACACCTTCTGCCGCGACCGCCACCATGTCTCGGGGGCCAAATCCGATGCCGCCGACGCCAAACTTTTGGCCGATCTGGTGCGCACCGACCGCCACGACCACCGTCCGGTCGCCGGGGGCGTGGAAGACCTCGCGAGGCAGGGGAGTGGCGGTCGCCGTCATCGAATCCGGAGTGGCCCCGCAGACGTGGCTGCCCAACCTCGATCCAGGCGGCGTACATCGAACCCTCAGCCGGCGGCCTGGTCGACAGTGGCGGTCACGGCACCGCGGTGGCCGGCATCATCGCCGCCGAGCCCGGCCCGACGGGTTCTCCGGTGTGGCCTCAGAAGCGTCACTGGTGTCGATTCGGCAGCGTCCGGCGCAGTGGGCGCCCAAGCTGCGGGCAGGCGGGGGTGATCCCCAGAAGATCAAGACCGCCCGGGGACATCGCCACCTCGGCCCGCGGGTTCCGCCACGCCGCCGACATCCTTTTCATCCGCGTCATCAACATCTCCCTGATCGACTGCATCGCCCAGCAAGTCGACCAGGCCGCCATGGGTGCCGCGCTGCGCTACGCCAAGATCGACAAGGACATCGTGGTAGTTGGCCGCAGCCGCAAACACAGCGGAAAACAACTGCGAAGCAACCCGAAGGGCAACCGTCGGGCTTCACCATGGCCGGTCCTTGGGTCGATGGATCCTTGGGTAGGTTGCCGTCAACGACTGCTGTCACTGCGATGGTGTTCAGCGTGATGGCGCCCTTGTGGTTGTCGAGGAACGCGGTGTCGGCGGCGTCGCGTCCGGTGGCGATGCGCACCAGCGTCTGGGACATCCCCGAAGGGGAAAAGCTACCCGCCAACATGCCTGCGGTCCGCGTCGCACCTCCCGCCCCCCGCCGCGGCCGGGCAACCGACATACCCGCCCAGTTCATGCTTGCCGATACCGCACGCGGAGCGGGTGCGGTCCGGGAGAGATAACCTCTCGGTATTAGGCTGGGCGTCGCAGACGCACCGATTCGGCGCGGTGCACCACGGCATCGCTGATTTCTCGAAATATCTTGCGGTGCAACGGAAGACCGCCGTACCAGTAGAGTCGCCCGGCAATTCCCCTGGGATAGAAGATCGCGTGCTGCTGGTACGTGCAGCCGTGCACGGATGCCGTTGCCACCCGCATCTCCAGCCACGAACTGCCTGGCGCGGCGTTGTCACCGCGCAGGCGCAGCAATCGCCCAGCTTCCCGGTCTTGTACCTGCCATTTGTGTGCGATGTCAATGCTTTCGATGGCGTCCCACAGGTCGTCTGTCGACACGGGTGTCCACGCCGACCGCTCCATCGTGTAGACGATCTCACCGGCCCAGTCGGGGTCGGTGGGCAGGGACTCCGAGGGAGGAGGGGTCGATGTGGTATCAGTCCAGACCGTTTGGGCCTGGCCCTGGCTGATCCGGTGCAGCGCCAGTGCGACCGCATCCCGGTATCCGGTCAGTCCTTCCGGTGGGGTCGGAATCACGGTGTCGATGTCGTGATCGGCCATCACCGCGTCGCAGTGCAGCGACTCGACGAGGGGGCGCGCCAGACCCGACGGAATCGGGGTCACCAAACCGACCCACAAGCTGGCGATGGTCGGAGTCAAGAACGGCAGCACGACAATCAATCGGCGTCGTAGCCCGGCGACCGCGGCGTAGGTCTGCATCATCTCGCCGTATTCCAGGACGTCGGGCCCACCGATGTCCCAGGTGTGTGAGTCTGAAACCGGCACCGCCGCAGCCTCCGCCAAGTAGTAGAGCACGTCGCTGATCGCGATCGGCTGAATCTTGTTGTGCATCCACTTCGGCGTCGTCATCGCCGGCAGCCGGTCGGTCAGGTGCCGGATCATCTCAAACGAGGCCGAACCCGATCCAATGATCACGCCGGCCTGCAGCACGACGGTTTCGATCCCGGAGCCCATCAGGATGTCGCCGACGGCGGTACGCGACTCCAGGTGGGGGACAGCGGCGCATCCGCCGGGTGCAATCCGCTGAGATACACCAGCCGGTGCACGCCGGCGCGGCGGGCCGCGGCCACCACATTCTGCGCCGAACGGCGCTCCTCGGCGGAGAAGTCGTTCGACGTGCCCATCGAGTGCACCAGGTAGTAGGCGACGTCCACGCCGGCGAAGGCCCGCTCCAGGGAACCCGGGTCGGCGAGGTCGCCGCGGACCACTTCGGCTCTATCGCGCCACGGCACTGCCACGAGCTTGTCAGGTTTACGCGCCAGGGCTCGCACCTCGTAGCCGCGCTGCAGCAGCAGAGGCACCAGGCGACTACCGACATAGCCGGTCGAACCGGTAACCAAGCATCGCATCGTCGGATCGCCTTCCGTCGAGAGGTAATCGGTGTCGTTGCGACGCTGGGCTGTTCCGCGGCCGCGGCCGCGGTCAGCCGAAACCGAAACCGCAACCGGGACATGGACCGAGCGCAGCAGCCTCCGGCAACCGCCACGGCCGGGGTAGGCATGGTGATCGCCGTGAATTGTCGGCACTGGGCGCCCCGATGGCCACCGGGACGCGCTCGCATGGTGCCGCAGACGGAAGCCCCGACATCATCGAATTCTCACACGGCACGGGGTGGACTTTCACCCGATCGCCGAGTTGACCGGGCGGCTCAACAGCCCTTGGCCGCCAGACGCGCCGACGATCCTGGCATGCATACGCTTCATCTAAGGTGGACATCGAGGCGGGCCACCGTGCGGTCGCGCTTGCGCCGCGAGCGCCCGAAACTTCCGAGTAGAAGTATTGCTCAACCCATGACGGCAGCGCGCTGGTGTGGGCGGCCCCGGGGAGGCCCAGCAAGTCGTTGCAGAACGCGCGTAGCAGAGCGTCGTCAGTCTTGACCGCGTTGATCCGGCAGCGGTGCTGCAAGGCCACCAGCAATTCGGCGACGACCAGCGGCGGCAGGCCACGCCGACTGACCTCGCCGCCGCGACCGATCGCAGGTTGGGTTGCCGCCGGGTTCGGCACTCGGTCATCCCGCCCGCGAGCCACGCGCCGTGGAGATGCGCAACCGCCGATCTGGTTTGCCCCGCCGGTGGTTAGGGCACGATGGGCACGGGGACGAGCGGCTGTCGCGCATCGGATCTACCGTCGAACAGACCCCCGTGGGAGGCGGATCATGCTGCACCGGATCACGTTGCTGGCCATTGCCGCACCGCGCCGGCTGCTCGGTGTCGCCGCGCTGGTGATGGTGGCCGCCGCAGTCTTCGGTGTGCCGGTTGCGAAGAGCTTGTCGGCGGGCGGGTTTCAGGATCCCTCCGCGGAGTCCTCGCGCGCTATGCGGCTGCTCACCGACAAGTTCGGGCAGGGTGACGTGCAGTTGATGTTCCTGGTTACCGCGCCCGGCGGTGCCGGTGGATCCTCGGCCCGCGCCGCGGGGCGCGAGATCGTCGACCTGCTCCATAACGCGCCTTACGTGGTAGATGTGGTGTCGGCGTGGACGGGCCTCCGCAGGCGGCTGCCGACCTGGTCAGCAAGGACGGCCGGTCCGGATTGGTTGTCGCGGGGATATCCGGCGGCGAGATGCTGGCCCCTCAGCGCGGGCAGCATCTGGCCGACGAGGTGTCGCAGTCGGTGCTGCCCGGCCACGGTGACGTGACGGTGCTGTCGGGGGGTCCGGCGATGGTATATGCGCAGATCACCTCACAGACCAAGCGGGATGTGCTGGTAATGGAGTCGATTGCGCTGCCGGTCAGTTTCCTGGTGCTGGTGTGGGTTTTCGGAGGTCTACTGGCGGCAGCGCTGCCGGTGGTGGTGGGCGGGCTGGCGATCGTCGGCTCGTTGGCGGTGCTGCGTCTGATCGCGCTGGCAACCGATGTCTCGATTTTCGCGCTCAACCTGTCCACCGCATTGGGCTTGGCGCTGGCCATCGACTACACGCTGCTGATCGTCAGCCGCTACCGCGATGAACTCGCCCAAGGCGCCGAACGGGAGCGGGCGCTGATCCACACGATGCTCACCGCCGTCCCCGTCCCCGTCCCCGTGCGCGGCGTCTGCGCTGCCCGCCGCCCCGCCGTATCCCAGCGCACACCGTCGTCGTCCCGGCGGGCCCACCTCATGGCGGGGCGGTGGCCGGTGCTTCGATGATTTCGATTAAGGCCAGGTGGTCGTGGTCGGAGGCGTCGGGGAAGCGCCGGAGGCGGGTGTGCCAACCGTTTGCCGCCAACGCCACGATGCAATGGTCCAGCACGGCGCCGCAGCCGAGCAGGACGTCACGCCGGTCGGAGTCGGCATCGCCGAGCTGGCGACTGCGGTCAGCGTAGAGATGCACACCCTCCCTGCTGACCCGCCAATGCCACGGCTGGGAGTTCTGGGCAGACGGCGCTCGCGCAGCCATGTCCAACGCCCTCTCAAGCGTGGCTGTATCGGGAAAAGCTGCCAGTCGTCTCACCTCCCACGCAGCGCCGGTTCGCTTCAGCTAAGGAAGCGCGCAGTAATTAAGTGGGTTCTGTAGGGCGTGTCGCGTTGCGGTCTGCGGTGAGTGTGTAATTCCAGTCGCCATGGAAGTCGTGTCGGTGCAGTTGGGTGGCTTCGAGGGCGGCGATCTGCTTGTCGGTGATCTTGATGCCGCGCTCATAGGTGCTTGTGTCGAGCTCCGCGTTCACGGTCAGGCCGGTGGATGTGGTTGTCGCCCTGAGTGTTTCGATGACGACCTCGTGGGACTCCAGGGGTCGTGCGCGCCAGTTGCGGCTGATCGCGGAGAAGAGCCGGTGCTCCACCTTATTCCATTTGGAGGTGCAGGCCGGGCGGCAGGTGGCAGACGGTGATGTCGAGTCCGGCCTCGGCTGCGAAGGCGGCGAGTTCGGTTTTCCATAGCCGCAGCCGGGATCCGTTGGAGCCACCGGAGTCAGCGGTGATCAGCAACTTGTCCGATCCGGGATAGGCGGCGGCTCCCATCGTCGACCACCGACGGCGGATCGACTCCACCGCGAACGCGCCGGTGTCGGCGTCGGTGCCGACGTTGACCCAGCCGCCCAGCGACAACCGCCACGCCCGCTCATCCAGATGCCGGGCGAATCAACGACAAACGAGCAGCAACCAAATCAGAGTCCACACCGGGCAGAGCCATACCACAAGTGTGACCAAACCGGAGTATAAAACCTACTTAATTGCCGCGCGAGTCCTAATCTAAGCTAACCAATTATCACTAGATCAGTCCCACCTGCGTCAGCACGATCAGCGGCAGGACGCCGAGGACACGGATCGGTTCTCGATCTGGCGCCGTTGCCGATGTATGCCCAACGGCTCGACGAGGGCAGTCCGATCTCACGGAGGCCGACAAGAAGGTGAAGGACGTGTTCAAGCACTGACCGATCAGGTCAACATCAGCCGCGCGAAGACTTCACCTGTCGGCTGCGTCGAGCCCGTGCCGGGCTCGACGGTGAACGCCAACTCCGTCGAATCGCCGAGCTCGAGCAGCACGGCCGTGGTGGACGGAGCGACCGCCGCGGCGTCCATCGTGCCCGCGGAGGTGGCGCCGCTGCCGCGGCCGATCAACCACATCTGGTACCGCTTCGAAGGTCAACCCCACCAGCCACAGCGCCACACCGACGCCCAGTACCGGCAGCAGCGCCGCCGGGATGGGCCAGAGGTTGTCGACAGTTGCAGCGGCGGCGAGACGAACCACGCCGCCGCGCACTGCACGACGAAGATCTTGCGCAGCACAGCGGTGGTCGAGAAGTCGCCCTTCAGGTGCGCCCGGTAGCGCGGATCCTCGCCCTTGCCTTTCAGCTTGACTGTGAGATGCCAGGCCAGGCGCAGACCCCAGACAGCCACCAGGGCCAGCAGCAGGAGCCGGTGGGTCAGGTCTCCGTTTCCCAACGCCGCGGCGATCGCCGCCACCACGACGAACGACAATCCCCAGGTGACGTCGACGACGTTGTAGCGGCCGATCCGCCTGCCGATCAGGAACGTGGCGCTGAACACGATGATCAGTGCGGCGAGGGAAGTGGCGGACAGCGCTGCGAAGTTCACCATCGGCCCCGGTCGGCGCGAACGTCCACTGGTAGACGTCGAGGTACCCGGATCGGAAGTGGGCCTCCGAGTAGGCAGGTAGAGCTCCCACATCCGTTGGAAGACCTCATCGAAATACAGGGCGGACACAGCCTCGTGGCGGGCGCTGAACCGCCGCCACAGCCGCAGGGTCTCGGCGTAGTGCGGGCGCAGCGAGAACATGTCGACGGCTCGCAACGTAGTCTGGCGCCCGGTGATCCCCAGGATCGCCTCGGTGGACGCCAGCATCCCTCCGGGGAAGATGTACTTCTGGATCCAGGTGTGGGTGTTGCGGCTGGCCCTCATCCGGGAGTGCGGCATGGTGATCGCCTGGATCGCGACCCGGCCGCCGGGTGTCGCCAGGCGGTCGAGGGTGTGGAAATACCTGCGCCAGAACTCGTAGCCCACCGCCTCTATCATCTCGACGGAAATGACTGCGTCGTAACGTCCTTCGACATCGCGGTAGTCCCTCAGTTCGATGTCGACCCGGTCGGACAACCCGGTTGCCGCGACGCGCCGGGTGGACAGCGCGCGCTGTTCCTCGGACAGCGTCACCGATCGGACCTGTGCGCCCCGCACGGCCGCGCGCAGCCACAGCTCGCCCCAACCGGTGCCGATCTCCAGTACCCGGTGCCGACCCACCCGCGCGACCTCAAGAAGGCGGTCGATCTTGCGGCGCTGCGCGCCGGCGAGGTCGCCGAAGCTGGCCGGCATCGTCTCGAACAGTGCGCTGGAAGCGCGCCGTCGAGATCGAGGTGTCCCAACAATGTTCTGGCGGCGGGTATTTCGTTGCTCTTCACATCGACAGCGATCTGTCCGAGGACGACGCCGGCACCGTGGTCGAACGCGACGACCAGGTGCGGCGCCTTACCGTCGGGGGCGGGTGCGCGCGCCTCGGACCGTATTTCCGTCCAATGCGATCACACGGCGTTGGTGGACCGTGAAGGTACGCGTCCACATCCATACGCCAGCGCCTGGTCGAGGGCGTCGGCATCGAGGCGGGCGAACAGTTTCCTCAACGTCGACTCGTCTGGGCGTTACCGCCGATGAGTCCGAACGAGGCCAACTTCTCGGCGGTGCTCTCCGCGGCCCACTGGCCGATCGCCGCGAACGAGCGGCACCCGGCAACGGTGGCGGTGACTGCGAGGGCAAGCGCCCCGGCCAACGGGTAGCGCACCCCGTGTCGGTCGCGCGGATCGGGCACAGTCTGCAAGACTTCGAACAGTCGTTCGTGGCGCGTCGGGCACGTATCGGCAGGCGGCGTCGGGGAAGATGGCACGCGGGTGTGACCTCGGGTTCGGGTGGCTGGCTTCGCAACCTGCATCCAAACCCGTTGGTCACACCCGCCACAGCCGCCACGCCGGTCACACAGTGATGAATCCCGAGGTCACAGGGCCGCGCGCCGACCTTTCCGGGACCCTGCGGGGGAACCTAATCCATGATCGTAAATACCAACCAGTTATGGCTTCCACCACCTGGTAGGTATACGAAAATTCTGGCTGGATCGAACCGTCGATAAACTGCGCAAGAAATTCAGTGTGATCGGGGCGATGGAGTCCCCCGCGGACCTTCCATGCAGATCATCAACAACCCCGATCTATCGCAGAAGCTGCTCGCCGAGCTAATGCCGATCATCTATCAGGGATTGAAGGCGACCGCGTAAACGAACCGGGAAACTGCGGGCGGCGATCTTTACCGACTTCGCGTCTGGTTGAACAGGGTCGCTAAAGGAGGTTGGTCTGCGCAGTGTTGACAAAGCCAGCATTAAAAGTGCTGTTCCCCGTCTCCTCCGGCAGCGGCGGGACGGGCTGCCGAACCCGTGAATGAGTTCGCCGAAGTGCGTAAACGTGTCGTCGATGCGAGCGACGATCATGTCGATGGTTATCGCCTGCCAGTCGGTGTCGGGGCCGAAATCCGCGACCGCGACGAGCGCGATCGCCGACCACACCGCGATCGCCAGGTCCACCCTGCGGTCGTCGAGACCAACCCCCGTCCGCGCGGCGAGGGCCGCAGTCATAGCCTGCCGCCGGTTCGCGCTCGAGATAAGCAGGTCGGTCGACGAATGCACGATCTGTGCCGTCGTCATCATCCGCTCAGTTGTGAGTCCGTCCGGTGGTGCGGACTTCGTTTCCTTGATCATGTCGATATACCCGGCCCGCAGCGCGTCCAGTTCGCTCAGCTCCAGCGGCTGGCGAAGCACCCGGGCCGCCATTGCTTCCGTAATCTCGTCGGCAAGGGCGAGGATCACCGCCTCCTTGGTGGCGAAATAGCGGCTGAACGTGCGCGGCGACACGTCGGCGAGGGCCGCGATCTGCTCGACGGTGGTCTGGTCGAACCCCTGCCGCTGGGACAACTCGATCGCGGCGTCGATCAGCGTCGCTCGCGTACGGTCCTTCTTACGTTCACGCAGTCCGGCCATGAGCCCCCACTACCTCGATTACAGCCACGATCTTAACCCGCCAACTGGCACGCCGTAAAAGTGCCGCACCCAGTCGAGGACTGTCGTGTCGTAGATCGGTCAATTCGTTTCCGGCGCCGCGCCTGGTGGAATTGCGGATCGCATAGCCGATGCTCGCTAGACCTCCGAATCGCGATCTACGGTCTGCTGATCTTCGTGTTCGGTATCGCGCTGAGCTACGGGACATAGCAACCTCTCAGTGCCTCCAACGTCGACGCCCCCAGCTTGCAGGCCATGCGTTACGACTGGGGCGTCTCGGATCGTGAGATTTCGAACAGGGCGGTGTCAGTGGCTGTCGTCGTGTCTGTCACCTTGACAAACACCTTGTTCAGGAACGTCAACAGTAATCTGTCGTGGTCGAGTCTGCATCTAAGTGGGCTTTCCGTCCGCTCCCCGGAAACAACTTCCGCGCGGAACTCGATCATGATCTATCTCGTGCTTCTTATCGATGCGACACGAGGACGGTGGCGCCGCGATAGGCCATCTCGCTCGTCAGTTCCCCGCTCATCTTGTCAGCCGACGTGGTCGGGAGTGCCTGGGTCGCCACCAGGAGAGGCTGCCAACAGCACCGCCGCGAACTTGCCGTCCTGATTCCACACAGCGGTGGCCATGTCACGATTGCCGCAGTTCGGGAAGATACCGGCGGTGGGATTCGCCATCCAGAAGTTCATGGCCGACTGCGGAGTGCCACCTGGCGCGATGTAGTCGGCCTCGCCCCAACTGGTGACGTGGTACCCCGCGTTGGCCAACATGCTGTCGGCCGGGATCCGGCCATTACCGGCGATCCCGCCGGGAGGGTTGAGCATTGTCTTGGCGATGGATAGAGCGACGTTCCCCAGGACCGGATTGTCGGTGTACGACGGACAGCCTGCGGCGGTGTGCGCGGCGTTGGCCAGGTTCCAGATGTCACCCGATGGTGATGCCGAAGCGAACGGCATCCCCGCAATAGACGAAGCGACGAGCGCAGCGGTAGCTGACAGAGCAGCAGTGATCTTCATAAGGTCTTCCTTCTCAATCGATTGTCGCTTACTGACTGCGCCAGCATGTGGAGAGTGTAGAGCTACGGTCGGCACAAAATGAAATTCTCAACCTGTGAAAACGAAAGAAGAGGCGATTCATCAGAACGACGGCGCCGTTGACGACGCCGCGTCGTACTGTTCGTCCTGATGGCTATCAATACTTCGTTGGACGTTGGACGACCCGTTTCTCCCGCTCGCCTTCTCGCTGTATTCGAATCCCGGCGCGTACGCCGTAATCGCAGGCGCTGGCGTCTCTCGCGGAGCCGGGCTGCCAACAGCCTGGGACATTGTTGTAGACCCTCATCGCTCAGATGGCCGATGACGACG
>CAWJYB010000020.1:0-12029 GCA_963846905.1 uncultured Actinomycetota bacterium | reverse complement strand
CTACACGATGCCCCGACGACAGCGGCGGCGGCGCGACGGTGGCTCACCGAGAAACTCAGCGGAGCCCCGGTAACCGGTGCGCCCCTGCACTGTCCGGGACAGCGCGGCGACGGTATGAGAGGAACTCTGACACCCGAACTTGTCAGCAACCTCAACACCGTGTGCGTCGATTACCTGCGGGGGCACGGAATCGGCGATGAGCCGATCATCTCGGTGCCGCCGCTGTTATGGCTCGAGGGTCTGTCGCTGCCCGGTGCGCCCCCCGATGTCATCGACCCGTTTGGTGATCCACCGCATGCTGGCGGCAGGGCTTGGAGTCACCGTTGTTGCGCGCCGGCTCGGGGTCTGCACGCCGAAGGTGGAATATCAGCTCGAGGAGCATCCGATGCCCGCCACCATGCGGGCAGCTCGGCGCGGACAAAACCTCCCAGGACGCAGCCGCATCACAACCCGCGAGTTCGTCGGTGTAGCGTATGCCCGAACCGCAACTGCGCGACCTCTACCAACGGCAAGGGTTGAGCTTCGACCAGATCGCCGCGCAGCTGAATGCCCCGGGCACTCTGGACTGGCTGAGCTGGGTGGTGTCCGGGCTGGCCGACGAGTACGGAATCCGCCGCCGGCCGGGCCGCCGTGGGTCAGTCGACAATCGGAAAGCAGGGCCGGGATTCGGCAATCCCGCACCGCGCTCCATCGCACCGTCTGATCCGCAGATCATGCGGTTGTTCACCGCTCTGTCGGTTGAGCCGCGAACAGATTCCGGTCACGATGCGAGGCGACAAGGCGTGGGTGCGTGTTCAGCGTTTCATCGACATCGCCCAATACCGTGACCTCGCGTCGGCGGCCAACACCCTCGGGTACAGCTGCAGCTGGGCGAGCAGTTTCCTCAGTCGCCTCGAAGCCGATCTGGATCACGTCCTCATCGAGCGTGCCGCGTCGTGCCGATTAGACCATGCGCTGACCCCGTTCGGCAAACGGCTGCTGCCAGGGGCATCGTCAAGTTGTTTGAGAATGGTTGGGGCGCAGTCGGTGTTCGTGACTCTGAAGCCGTAATGTGTTGGCTGGCAGTAGATTTTCATGCCGCCGCAGCGGCGGTGATTTCGTCCCATACCGCGAAGCGATCGGCCATCTCGCTTCGCCACTGGGGTGCGCTCATCAGATGACGGCGAGGCCGGAAATGGCCCCGGATATGACCAAACGAATACAGGAACCGTTGGGCCTGCCCCGGCGAGGCGAAACGTTTCATCACCCGTTCGCGGACCCTGGTCGGTTGATGAGAGTTCTCGGCCCGGTTATTGAGGTACTTCGACCGGCGGTGTTGCACCGACGGCATCGACTCACGGTGAGCGACCTGGTAGCTGCCCAGTTTGTCGGTCACCAACACCCGCGGCGCGTACTGCAGGCCCTTGAGCAGTTTGCGGAAAAACCGCTTGGCCGCGGTCCTGTTGCGACGTGACTGCACCAGGATGTCGAGCACCTCGCCGTGCTGGTCGACCGCGCGCCACAGGTAGTGCGTGGTGCCGTTGATCTTGATGAACACCTCGTCGAGATGCCATTTATCGCCAGGACACGGGCGCCGATGTCGCAGCTTCTTGGCGTAGTCCGGCCCGAACGTGGCACACCAGGACCGGATTGTCTCGTGGCTGACCACCACGCCGCGGGCCAGCAGCAGTTCCTCGACATCGCGCAGGCTCAACGCAAAACGGTGATACAGCCACACCGCGTGCCCGATGACCTCGATCGGAAACCGATAGCCCTTGTACCTCGCCGCGCCCGCCACGACATCCAATCCTGGCAGCACTACCGTCAGGCCAACAACTTGACGGTGCCATCGCCGACGGCTACGGCATCCCCGATTACGTGGCAACCCTGTGCCCCCAGGTCACCGACCTCGGAGCGTTGTATGAGCCCGGCAAGAACCGCGGCCCGACCTATCACAAGATGGCCGCCGAGGTGGTGTCGGCTGCCGCCGCTAATCCGCCGGTCTGCCTCGCGACCTACGGTCATCCGTGGGTCTACTGCTATCCGACGACGTTGATCAATCAAGCGGCACCGCTGCTCGGTTTGCGGGTCGAGGTGTTTCCCGGGATATCAGCTTTCGACACGCTGCTGGTTGACCTCGGGACCGACATCGCAGCCAACGGTATTCAAATGTACGAGGCGACAGACCTGCTGATCCGACACCGTCCGATCCAAAACGATGTCGCTTGCGTGATCTGGCAGCCGACCGTAGCGGGCGATCCGACGTGTCCGTCAAAGCCTTATCCTGCTGAGCAATTCGAGCCGCTGCAGGAGTATCTGCTTGGTTTCTATTCCGTTGATCACGAAGCCTCCCTCGTGACGACCAAGACGCATCCGCTGATGCGATCAGTGGTCAAAAGCCTTCGTTTTGGGAGAACTGGCCGCGACGCTGGCCGGCGACCCCGACGTCGGCACCCTCTACATTCCCCCGCTGCATCAGCGACCGATCGAAGACGCAGCGCTGATGGACTTCATGATCACCGCGGGGATCGACGCGCCGTCGAAGTCATGAGGTCGGCTCGATTCCCGCGTAGCGCTGCACGAACTGAAGGAATGCGTGCCGGTCGTCACCGGTGACGATTCCTGCCACACGTAATCCGTCCGTCAAACGGTCAGCCGCTTCAGCGGCCGCCGAGGCGATGCCGGAGCAGTCGAGTACCGCCTGCAGGTCGGCGACATCGTAGCCATCGTGTCCCCCACGACGTTGGAATGCGTTGAGCACTAAGGCGTTCAACGCGCCTGACCGGGCGTCATCTGCGAGGTCGACAAGATCGTCTATCCGCCACATCGCCTCGCCCAGCAACGTTGCCGGTGATGGAGTGGCCAGAACCCGACCCGCGGTGGTGATCGTCTCGATGATCTCGAACGGCATAACCGAGGTTGCTCTGGAGCACTCGACCCTCCGCTGAGGCCGACAGCGCGGTGAACGGGTGACAGACGGAAGCGGCCTCCGCTTCGAGCGCATCGGCCAATTGCTCGCCAACGACCCGGCGCACATCGGCCTCCTCGGCGTAGATGTTGTGAAGGTTCTCGAAGAATGCTTCGGTCACGCTGACCGTGAAGGCCACACCGTCATCCGCGGCGAGAACTAGTCGGCATCTGTGTATGCAGCCAGCCGGGCCCGCGCCGACCGTCGGCCGCACCGATCAGGTCGGCATCGCGGAAGTGGCCGAGGAACTCGCTCACCGGCCGCGGCATCG
The DNA here is from genome assembly GCA_963846905.1 of uncultured Actinomycetota bacterium. Classification (GTDB taxonomy): domain Bacteria; phylum Actinomycetota; class Actinomycetes; order Mycobacteriales; family Mycobacteriaceae; genus Mycobacterium. Next base: position 8,811 of record CAWJYB010000020.1, on the reverse strand, counting down.
GCGTCGCAGATCGCCGTCGATCAGCCCGACCGCGAGATTAAATGTCCCGCAGAGGAATTCGATGCCAGATCCGCTGCCATTCGGGTAGTCGACGCTCAACCGCGAGCACACGTGACACCACCGCACCGAACGCGAGCGCAGCGCCGATCCGCTGAATGTCGCCCGAGCGCTCGAATTCGACCGCGAGTCCGTCGGCCTCGGGATAGCACTGCTTGAGCAGACGCGTCATCAGCCGCCGCCCAAGAGCAGCCGTCTTGTCCTCCGCGGCGCTCAGCTCCGCGGAACTCAACAGCAAGCCGCGGTCGCCGAACTCGATCTCCAAATGCCGCGTGACCGCATGGTCGATGGCACCCTCCAGGGTCCCAGGAATCTTCAACCCAGGTCACCGCCCAGCGATGCGCGCGCCAGCGCCAACGCGGCGACGCATGCCGCTGACGTAAAACTGCGATGCTGGTCGGCTACGACGATGCCGTCCCCGAAACGCACCGGCCGCCACGGGCCGTCCCTGTTGGGGTACCGGTCGGGCGGTAACGGGATCCGCATGATCGGATGGCGACCCAGCCACCATCTGCTTGCTGTAATTCGATCAGCCGCATGACGCCGCGTTCGAGATAATCATGGTCAGCGTTCGCCCGCAGACAGATCGACACCGCGAGCGCGCTGGCGAAGGCCGAATCGGCCGCGCCTACCTCGCCCCAGCCACCCGAATCGCGTTGAGTGACCATCGCCCACAGCACTGCACGGCGCACAGCTGCCCGGTCGCCCGCTGCCAACGCGAATTCGACCGCTTGAAGGGTTGTGTAATGCGGTGACAACCACCAATACGAACTCCAGCTGCCGTCGCCGCATTGTCTGGACCTCACGAATCTCCACGCTGCCCGGGCTTGGGCGGGAGTGCCTGCACCTGACGCGGCGGAAGTGCCTGCCCGGCCACCGCGGTCACCTCGGTATGCGAAGCGCACCACCCCCAAAACGGCACCCAGCCACCCAGTCCCATGAACCGCCGGATCGGGCCCGATTCCAAGTACGTTGCTATGCCACCAGTTCGGCTCCGCTGGTGACGAGCCAGGCATGAAGCCGCGCGTCGGCACACATCGCCATGACGGCCGAGTCGTGTCAGAAACCGCAACACCCATGCCGTCGAGTCCGCATCGGTGGGCACCTCCCCGTTGTAGCCCCATCCACCGTCGGGGTTCTGAGCCAAGACCAAGGTGTCGGCCGCCCGCTCAAGCCCATCCGCGGTGGCATCGGTCAGCGGCAAAGCGCAGCCGATGAACCCCGTCGGCCATTGCGACGCCTCGCCCGCGGGTGTGACGAAGTCGCGCCACAGCCCGTCATAGCCTTGGCGGGCAAGCAGAAACCGCACCCCGCGCTCAACTGCGTCCGCCGTGGCGCAAACCGACTTGTCCAACACTGATCACCCGTGATGTAGGCAACAACGCGACCTTACCGCCTGATAATCAAGGATCTCAACAGCGACGCGGGCCGCCCCTCGCGCCCGCACATGATCGCGCTTGGGGCGCACGGTGCTTACGGTTCAGGGTCGAGTCATTGATCGCCGGAGCAGCCCTGCTTCCCGCACTCCTGACGCTGGTACGACGGGCAATGGATCGAAGCGATCTTCAGTTTCGCTGTATTTGACCCTGGCCCCCACCGCGGCCCTGGCCGCGCTGACCGGCCCGGCGCTGCCGCCCAGGTCTGAACACCGTTACGCCCTCGTCGTCGCTGCCGACGCGGACCGTGGGAAGAGCGGTCGCGTGCTGCGGCAGGCGCTGGCGTAACTGGACGCATCTGCGAGAGACTGAACGACATGAACAAGTTGTTGGTGGAGAACTCGTTCGTCCAGCTGCGGGTGGATGCCGCGGTCTATCAGAAGACCAACGGATGGATCGGCCACCGCACACTGTGGATCCCCAGCCTGCTGCACACCCGGGCTGGTCGAGATCAACATTGGCCCAAGGCGTTTCGGTGTCACGGCTCGACCGGTGCTGCCCGACGACTCGGACTACGCGCGCCCGTGACAGAGCGTCGACAAGAACAACGCCAACCGGCACGAGGCCTACCAGAAAACGACAAATGCGGCCAATCCCTGTTCTCGTTCTGACACCAGAGGCATGATGAGGCCCACCTGTGACTGAACCGAGAGCGCTGCGCGCCCGGGTCGCTCATTTCGGGGGACCCGAGGTGCTGCGTCTCGAAGCGTTCACGCCTGGAGATGTCTCGCGGCGAAAGGTGCGGGTGCGCGTCACTCACGCCTCGGTCGGGTCTACCGATGCGGCGGCGCGCTCGGGAGACTATCTGCTGCAGCCGCGGCCGGGCTTCGTCCCCGGCTATGACTTCGTCGGTGTGCTCGAAACCGTCGATGCCGCCGCGGCTCGTCGTGGACTTCGGCCGGGCGTGCGCGTGACGGGATGTCTGGCGCGGATGGGCAGCTACGCGACCCAACTCGATGTCCCTTCCGATCGCCTGGTTTTGCTGCCGGATACGCTCGACGCCGCGCATACGGCGGCGCTTCCGCTCGATCTGGTAACCGCTGCACTGGCCATCGAACTCGCCCATCCACCCAGCGGTGGAACGATTTTCGTGCAGGGCGTCTCCGGCGCCGTCGGCGCTCTGATCACTCAGTATGGCGTCGCGAACGGCATGGGGGTCGTCGGCACGGCCTCTGAGCGCACGCGCAGCTTCGCCGAATCATTCGGCGCCTGTGTTGTGGACTATCGTGATCCGCACTGGCCCGCGCGTGTACGGGAGCAGACATCAGGCGGCGCAACCGCAAGCATCGACCACACCGGCACCGGGCTGGTTCGCAAGGTGACCGCGCCCGCCGGCACCGTGGTACGTACGGCGTGGAGCGGGCGACCGGGACGGGGCCGAATCGACGCCGCGCTCGGCGGGCCGGCCACCTTACTCCGTCGCTTTGCGTCCCCGCGGGAACGGTTGTGCTCGGTTCCCATGCTCGTCGCGCTGCAGCCGAGGAAGTACCGCGAGATGCTGCGGGACCAACTTGACCGAATCGTCGACGGGCATCTGGTTGGCCCCGCCGTCACGACGGTGCCGTTCTCTGATGTCGTCGAGGCGCACCATCAGATCGCCACCCTCGCACCCGGCCAGAAGTTGGTCCTCGAAATGGCTGCCGAGTAGGCGCTGCCGCCTTTCGCTCTCGAGTCCGCGCCGCGATTGGCCGGAGCCCTTTGGTCCATTCCAGTTTCCGGATCTTGTTGCCGCCGCCGGCAAGGCCGGGAGGTCATCTCGTTTGATCCACAAATCGTCCACCCCGCGCGACATTGCGGCCTGAAATGTGAACGATTCAACCGTGATCGGTCGCCACTGCTCCAAAGGCCACTGTCACTTTAGGCGTGTCGGTGACCTGTGAGGATCGGTCGGGTGAGTACCGCAACGTCGCTCGCTGACAGCAGGTGTCGACGGGGCCGAAAGTGCGCTGAAATGCCCGAGAAAGCGCACAGGAAGCGTTGCGCGTGCCCAGCTGATGTGAAGCGTTTCATCGCCCGGTCGCGTTGCCGGGTCCGCTGGTGGGAGTTCTCCGCCCGGTTCAGGTATCTCGATTGCCGGTGCTCGACCGAGGCCATCACCTCCCGATGCGCCACTGCGTAACTGCGGAGCTTGTCGGTGACGATCACCCGCGGCACATACCGCAGGCCCTTGAGCAAGCTTTCGGAAAAACCGCTTGGCCGCCATCGCGTTTCGGCGCGACTGCACAAACACGTCGAGCACGTTGCCGCGCTGGTCGACCGCACGCCACAGGTAGTGGATCGTGCCGTTGATCTTCACAAACACCTCATCGAGGTGCCACTTGTCGCCGGGTCGGGGGCGCCGCCGGCGCAGCCCGTTGGCGTAGGCCTGCCCGAACTTGGCGCACCAGCGCCGGATCGTCTCGTAGCTGACCGCGACACCACGTGCCAGCACCAGCTCCCTTGACCTCACGAAAGCTCAGCGGGAACCGGTGATACAGCCACGCAGTGCGCGATGATCTCGCCCGGGTAGCGGTGCCCCTTGTACAACGACGATGCAGCCGTCACACCTACCGATCCTGGCAGCGACCAGCCAACTCACCAACTTGATGACAGCGCCGGTTCGGGCTGTCCATGAGTCGGGTAACTCCGGTCTCGCCTTCGGAAACAGTGAACTCGGGGAAGTCCGAGTGTCTCATCACAGCCTGATAGCGGGGTGGGGCGTCGAGTGGTAGCGAGTTGGCGGGCGCGGGTGGGTTCATCGCAACCGGTAAATCTTGTCGTCGTTGTTGACTCCCCACACCAGGCCGGCTGCGCCGACGGAGACCTGCTTCAGCGCCCCAGGGACTTGCACCCACGCGCCGCCACCCCAGCGGTAGATTTTGTCGTCGGCGTTGACGCCCCAGACGGTGCCGTCGGCGGCGACCGAGACGTGTTTGAGCGCTCCGGAGACTTGCGTCCAGCTGCTGCCGTTCCACCGGTAGATTTTGTCGTCGGCGTTCACCCCCCAGATCGCGCCGGCGTTGCCGACGTCGATCTGCTTGAGCCGTCCGCTGATCTGGGTCCAGGCGTTGCCATCGCGGCGGTAGATTTTGTCGTCGACGTTCACCCCCCAGACGGTGCCGTCGGCGGCGACCGAGACGTGTTTGAGCGCTCCGGAGACTTGCGTCCAGCTGCTGCCGTTCCACCGGTAGATTTTGTCGTCGGCGTTCACCCCCCAGATCGCGCCGGCGTTGCCGACGTCGATCTGCTTGAGCCGTCCGCTGATCTGGGTCCAGGCGTTGCCGTCGCGGCGGTAGATTTTGTCGTCGGCATTCACCCCCCAGACGGTGCCGTCGGCGGCGACCGAGACGTGTTTAAGCGCTCCGGCGACCGGCGCCCACGGCGACCACCCGATTTGGCCGCGACTCCACGGGCACAGTGACAGTGTGTTTTGATACATCAGGCACTGCACTTGTGCGGTCGTGCAATTGACACAGTTGTTGTTGGGGATGTCGAAGTGGCCGCTGCCATCGCAACCGCAGTCCCCGTACTCGTCGGCGGCGCCAAAGATATGGCAGGTTTCGTGCGCGAACACCTGGTTGATCGCGCTGGGTCCCCAGCCGTCGTTGTTGTAGTGCATCACTAGCCGCTCGTCGCCCGCGTATGCGAACCAATGCAGTGGGTACTTTGTGAAGTAGGCGACGTACGCCCAGTCGGTGTGCAGGTTGCCGCGAAGCGAGTCGACGTAGACCCGTGAGCCGCTTCTAGACCCCGCGAATCCCATCGCCTGCAGGGCCGCGTTGCGCCACGGTGCCTCGAAGTCTTCGTAGTCGTCGCCGGCTCCCGGTGCGGCGGACACCGTGATGTCCCGCCAATCCTGGACAAAGGACACGTTGGCGTCCGGGTCGGCGGTGGCCAGGAACGTCAGGCCTTCGAGGACCTCGCTCATGATCTGCGATTTCTCGGCGGCACTGAGCGCGAGCCCCAAACCCGGCTGCCGGGTGTAGATCTGGTCGTTTTTGTTGACTCCCCAGACCAGGGATGCCGACCCGACGGAGACCTGCTTGAGCCGCCCGGTCTGTTGAGTCCAGGCGTCGCCGTCGCGGCGGTAGATATTGTCGTCGGCGTTCACCCCCCAGACGGTGCCGTCGGCGGCGACCGAGACGTGTTTGAGGGCTCCGGAGACTTGCGTCCAGCTGCTGCCGTTCCACCGGTAGATTTTGTCGTCGGCGTTCACCCCCCAGATCGCGCCGGCGTTGCCGACGTCGATCTGCTTGAGCCGTCCGCTGATCTGGGTCCAGGCGTTGCCATCGCGGCGGTAGATTTTGTCGTCGACGTTCACCCCCCAGACGGTGCCGTCGGCGGCGACCGAGACGTGTTTGAGGGCTCCGGAGACTTGCGTCCAGCTGCTGCCGTTCCACCGGTAGATTTTGTCGTCGGCGTTCACCCCCCACACGTTGCCGGCACTGCCGACCGAGATCTGTTTGAGTGCACCGGGAATGGCATCCCAATTTCCGTTGCCGGCGTTGAACCGGTAGATCTTGTCGCCGGCGTTGACACCCCACACCGTGCCGTCCATACCAGCCGAGACGTATTTCAACGCGCCGTGCACCGACGTCCACGGCGGTGAGTCCGGCGGCCCAGACACCATGACGATGCCGACGGCGACCGAACCCGTGAGCACGACGCTCGTCGGAGTATTCGTCGAACGGGTCCGTGCCCGACCGGGCAGATAGTTCGGGGGCAGGTACCCGGGGGTGTCCCATGGGATGGGCTGCTCCTCAGGCTTCGCGAGCCGGTCGACGGCCCGTGACGTCGTGCCGAACTTCGACAACCAGGCCTGCGCCAGTTCACGTTCGGTCCCTTCGAGTCGTGCCGGATCGGCCTCTGACGCACCAGGTATCGAACTGATGCTGACGGTGTCGGGCACGGAGATGACAAGCAAATGCGCGGTCAGAGCATGAACCAACCGGCCGCCGGCGGCGGTGACCGCTTCCTGGACCCCTCCCGCGTCCACCGCATATATCAGGACTTCCATGTCACTCGCTCCTCTGATTGTCGTTGAGTTCTCAAACCGCGCGAAATCGAGTCACGGTGATGTCGGGACGAGAAGCCGGAAGCTCACCGACGCCGAAGCCGTCTTCTGCAGACTGCTCTGGCTGTCGGCGGGCAAGGCCCCCGGAGCGGCTGGGGTCGAGCCGGAACTCGAGGCGGATGTCGCCGGTGACTGGTGCATCGCACACCACGAGCATCCTCGACGCCGTCTGGTCGTCTAGAGTCAGCGACGACATTTTGGCCAAGTTCAAAACCAGCATGACCACGGAAGTGGGGTCCCAGCGGCTCCGGGCTTTCGATGAGGAAGAAGCGGACGCGTGCGAGCTGATCTCGAGTCAGCGTCGCTTGGCGCACAGCGGTATCGCCAGTGCCACAATTTTTTCGGAGAAGTGTGCGCCTCATTGCGGAGTTCGGTTGGGGTGCGCGTGGGTGCCCGGCGGCGAACGGCCTCGCCGACCGACCCTCTCCAGCTCGCCACGTGGCTCGCGAAACCGTCGTAGCCGCTGATCATCAATTCGAAGCGATGCGCGTCAAGTCCGTCGACCCGCAGCGAGCTCAAGAACGCGGGGCCCTGTGCCACCGGCGCCATCCGTCCGGCCCGGAAGGCGTTGCGGGGAGCAGCGATCTCAGTTGTGCCGACCTGGGCCCGTAGTTCGTCATCGATCTCCGTTACCTCCAGAAGGTAGGAGGCGGTGGCCGTCAGCGAACCCGACTCGCGGTCGGCTTCGACGCGGCTCACTCGGCTGGTGATCGTGAGTTTGCGGGACCTTCCGTCGATATAGCAGATCGGCGAGGAGGTTCCGTCGACGGGGAATGTCCCGGGCGACATGATGAGTGTTTCGAGTTGTACGGGGCGGCTGACTGGATTGACGCTGATGCGTTCACAGGGGCGCGGCGTGCGTGCCCTGTGAGGGCCCCGCTCGATGGCCAAGCCCGTCGACGAATGCAGGAACGTCCGTGGTCCCCACCGGGAGCGGTGTAAGCCCGCAGCAAAGGGTTGCACGACGTGCATGGCACTGGCGCAAATTTCAGCCACGACGGCCCCCTGTCCACCCGCGCGGCAGCAGCCAAACATCCGGCCCTTTCTAGAATCCGCCGGGCGAACGGTAAAGTCAACGCGCGCCCCTCGGTGCCTGACCGGAAATTGACCTGATGAGCGGGCAGGCGACAGCACCCGGCGGAGCTTGCGAAGCCGGGTATCGTTGCGGGACTGTGTGTTCGGGTCCAGCGGCGGGTTCGAGGGTGACCCGGTAGCCCATCGCGATGAGTTGGGCGATGTGGTTGCGGAGCTTCCGTTCGGTGTGGACGGGTGGAGTGGTAGTCGGAGCCGAGGTCGTGGAAGCGCGCGGCGGGGTCGGTCAGCAGGTGCCAGATGATGACCAGGATGGAGCGGGCGACCGCAACGAGGGCCTTGAGTTTGCAGCGGCGTTTGACGATGCGCCGATAGCGCTCGCCGGGGAAGGTGTTGATCTTGGCGGCGGCATTGGCTGCCTCGCCGAGCGCGCCTTTGAGATAGGGGTGCCCTTGCCGGTCGCCCGCCGCGCTGCACCGGCCCGGACTGGATCGTGCGCGGGCACAGTTTCGCCCACGAGACCAGGTGCCCGGCGGTGGGGAACCGGGTCATATCCAGCCCTATCTCGGCGAGGATGACCTGCGCGCCATGTGGCCCGATGCCGGGGATCTCATCGAGGCGAGCCTGCGCCGACAGCACCGCGGTGTCGGCGCACCCACAGTCGGGGTCTCGTGCCGCTATCGTGCGTCCGTGGCCGGTCGGCGGGCTGTGCGTCGGGCATGGCGTCCACCAGCTCTTCGATCCGGGTGGTCAAGGTGGTGATCTGGACATTGAGAGCGTCGATCTGATCGAGCAGCATCCGCGCGAGTTCGCCGTGGTGGCGTCGAACCGTCCGGTGAGAGCTTCGACCAGGGCGGCCCGCTTGGTCTTCATCCGCCCGCGGGCCAGATCGGCGAGCCGCCGCGGGTCGCGTTCCCCGGCGATTAGCGCCTCGAGCATGTCGCGCACCGAGAGCGTCGCTGCACGGCCCCGTAAGCCGCGGACCCCGAAGTATCTCTATGACGCGCTGAAGGTGTTGCAGAGGGTGTGAGCCGCCTCGGGTGGGCAGTGCGGGAAGTATTTTGGCGCCTCGATGGCGCTGCAGCTCGACGGGTTGCAACGCCACTGCGAATTGGAGTTCGGGATGTGACCGCTACAACCCGGCGGTAGGAACCGGCCCCATTCTTGGAACGGCCAGTGTGAGCCGATGGCCAGGGACCGGCGTTCGTAGGCGCCGGCGACGAGGCGGAACGG
>CAWJYB010000019.1:0-8324 GCA_963846905.1 uncultured Actinomycetota bacterium | reverse complement strand
TCGGCCAAGTGGATAGATCCCGGGATGTGGACCCATCACGGGGCCAGACGATTAACGAGTCACACCCAACCAGGACGACGACACCGATCCTGTCAGCCAGCCCCGGGCCAGCCATACAAAGACTTACCGGCGATTCAGGGCCGCCAACTTTGTAAGCGCCGCTACTGACGCCATAAAGCCGCCAAGGGTGAAACCGTCTCGGTCCCAGCACGCACCGGTTCTGGCACCATTGCGGAGATGGCGCGTTCGGAGCCGGGTCTCGATGATCCGTTCGAAGAGGCGATTGACGACGCGCTGAGTTCCTTGCCGGCCGATCTGCGTGCGGCGTTGAGCAACGTCGTGATTGTCGTCGAGGACGAGCCTCCCGACGGGCAGCCGCTGCTCGGCCTTTACCGCGGCGTACCGCTGACGCGAAGGCGCAGCACGTATAGCGGAGTGCTTCCCGACAAGATCAGCATCTTCCGTGGGCCGATCACGCGACTCGCTGCCGACGACGCCGATCGTCTACGCCGCAAGGTCAGGCACGTCGTGCTCCACGAGATCGCGCATCACTTCGGGATCAGCGACGAGCGGTTGATCGAGCTCGATCGCTACTGACGTAGTGCTGATGCCGCCACGATCACAGAGATGAACAACCCTGCGGGAAACCGTGCCGCAATGTGCTCGACAGTCGCGCCGAAACGCTTTGAGGAGATGGTGGCAGCGGATGCGCAAAGGACGCTCAAAGCCTCACCCCACGTCTATCCAGATCGTCAGGCCCGCGACCAAAACGGCGACAACTGCGAGCAGGATCGTGTCTGATCCATCGCCATGGATTCAAAACCAACAGCGCCACTACACATTCCAATCAACATGAGAGTGCCGTCAAACCGCCCAGCCCGCTCCGTGGCGCGGGACCGAGGCACGAGCGGATGCGCAAGTTGCACAGACAACGGGTCCGCTGAGCAATCCAGCGACGATCTTGTTCACTTCTGAAAAGATCACGCATCGAGGGTCGGGCGCCGGAAGGTTCACAGCTGCCTTCGGGCACGGTGTCATAGTGGTTCGATGCAGAGCTTTTCCGGAATGTCCGATTCGGAGGCCATGGAGTTCACCGATCGCTGGTTACCGGCCTGGACTGGCAACGATCCCGAGCGCTTGGTGGCCTTCTACGCGGACGACGCAGTCTATAGTGATCCGGGGGTACCGGCCGGCGTGCGAGGTCACGATGAAATCCTCGCGTACTTCCGACGACTCCTCGCCCGTTACCCGGACTGGGTGTGGACCAACACACGGGTGCAACCACTCAGCGCAGGGTTCCTGAATTATTGGCACGCAACCATTCCCGACGGCGACCGGGTCGTGGAGTGTGACGGCGTGTGCACCGTGATCGTTGAGGAGGGGCGAATCTGCCGAAACGAGGTCTTCTTCGACCGCAGTGACCTACTGCACCAGGGCAGGGCGGCCGAAGCGAGCCCGCACCCCAGGGGAGTAAACGGCACGTGAGCGTTCGCCGGCCGGTGGCACGCCGCTGGCGTCGAGCAGGTGGTCGTCGAGCTCGACGAGCTCCGCCGACCGCAACGGCTACTGCTCATGCGCGTTGGGTGCCCACCACGTCCGCGCCGCCTTGCGGGTGTGTGCACCCCATCGCGCGGTGAGTCAAATCTCCAGCGGCGTCGGTTCGATTACGTCACCCACCGTGATTGTGAGCCGGCTCCGCGGGCCGCGCCGACGCCAGCGCCGCACGCTGTGGTAGCTGATGCGGTCACCGGATCTGTTCATTCGCATCCGCGCCCACGTGTAAGGGATGCCGATGCCAATCCGAGTGAGCGGTACAACCGCTAAGCGGGCTGGTTTCCAGCGACCGAAACAGCACGCCATGTCGGCCGGCGTCGTCGATGGAGTACAGCCGAATGTTGGTCTCCAGGAAGGTACCGAAGTAGGGGAGCGGGAGTCGGGTCACCACGTTGGTCCGGGTGATCGCCAACGGCGCGAGCGCCACCAGCGGAGTCGGCCTTGGCCTGTCGGTGGCGCGCGGATTCGTCGAGGCGATGGGCGGCACGATTCAGGCGACCGACACCCCCGGGGGGTGGGTTCACCGTGGTGGTGGATTTGGCCACACCACCGGGGGCTGGTCGTTGATGACGAAGATCCTGGTGATCGACGACGAACCGCAGATTCTGCGGGCGTTGCGAATCAACCTTTTTCGCGGCGAGATCGACGGTGAACGAATCGGTTTCGATGACCGGTTCATCCGCACCTGCGGTGGCCGTCGCGCGCCGTACCAGCCGCGCAACCCGGCCAGTACCTCGATGTCCGACATATCCGGCAGTCCCAGATCGAGGACCATTTATATGGTCAGCAGAACGTCCACGCGACCTCAAGTTGACAGTGCCTCTGCGCGGCGTGCTGGTGGCGCCCGCCGAGAAGCCGGCAGTCGACGATCTCATCGCGCGTGCGCCTGCGCGAGTGGTCGCCACCGGCGTACGGGTGGGCGCGGCGGCGACACTTGCCGCCCGGGACGCGGAGCGCCGGTGACGGCGATCTGCTGTGATGCCTCCGCGGTGGTCATGCTGCTCGTCGATGCGGGCTCAGACGGCGTGTGGGCGGCCGAGACGTTCGCCGGTGCGACCCTCTACGCGTCGGCGCTGTTGCCCTTCGAGTGCGCCAGCATCATTGGCCGCCACGAAGCGGCAGGTCTCATCGGCTCCGATCGGGCGGCGCAGGCGGCATTCCGATTTGGTCGACTTGGCCGTCGAGCTGTGGCCGTACGAAGGCACTCGCCGGCCGGGTCTGGGATCTTCGACGTAATCTCGGCAGTTACGACGCGGTCTACGTCGCTCTCGCTGAGGCCATCGACGTTCCGTTGGTGACATTCGACCGGCGTTGGCCCGAGCTCCCGGTGTCACCTGCACGATGTTTGTGCCGCCCCGTCGGTGAAATGCCTTACGGAACAGACTGACCTCAGGCCAAGATACTGCGCGGGCTGCGCCGGATGGCGTTGGAATCGGTGACGGTTCAGGTACGCGCCCCGTTGGACATCTCATGCTCGCGCGCCAACGCCACTCGGGTCACGGCATCGCCCGCGGCAGTTGGTTCGCCTGCGGTGAAAAGGATCCGCACGGCTTTGGGGTAGTCCACCCCTTGACTCAATGCGTTAGCAGCTACTAACGTATTGACGTGTGCTCGACATGCTCGAGGTCGCAGCGGAGCCCAACCGTCGCCGGCTGCTGCAACTGTTGGCCTCCGGCGAGCGCACGGTCACCGAACTCGCATCGCACTTTCCGATCACCCGGTCGGCCGTATCGCAGCATTTGGGGATCCTCGCCGAAGTCGGCTTGGTCGCGGCCCGAAAGCAGGGGCGTGAACGGCACTACCGGCTCGACCAGCACGGGATGCGTCGCCTTCGTGCGATGTTCGACTCCTTCTGGGGCGACGAACTCGACCATCTCGTCTCTGATGCCAGCCCACCCCCGACTACCTAGGGAGACGTCGCCATGCCGTTCGAGAAAGCAGTCCTTGTGCCGCTGGACGCGGCCGAAACGTTTGCGCTCCTGACCCAGCCCGACCGGCTGCGGCGCTGGCTGACCGTAGCCGCCCGCATCGAGCTGCGGGCCGGGGGCGATTACCGGTGGACGGTGACCCCCGGTCACACGGCAGCGGGCACGGTCGTCGAGATCGAGCCCGGCGCACGGCTGGTGTATACCTGGGGCTGGGAGGACGGTGGAGACCCGGGGCCGGGCGGATCGACTGTGACCGTCACCCTGACGCCCGTCGACGGGGGCACCGAGGTGCGGTTGGTGCACGACGGCCTGACCGGTGAGCAGGGAGCCCGCCACGCCGAGGGCTGGAACCACTACCTCGACAGGTTGGTGGCCGCGGCTGCGCGCGGCGACGCGGGTCCCGACCAATGGGTGGCGTCGGGTGAGCCGCTCGACGAATTATCCTGCGCCGAAGCCACATTGGCAGTGCTCGAGCATGTGTTGCGTGGCGTGGGTAGCGCCGACATGGGCAAGCGGACGCCGTGCACGGAGTTCGACGTGGCGGGGCTGGCGGATCATCTGATGAACTCGATCGCGGTGATCGGGGCGGCGGCGGGGGCGCAGCTGCCGCAACGTGATACCAGCGCCCCGCTCGAGGCCCAGGTGGCCGACGCGGCGCAGCCGGTGCTGGAGGCGTGGCGGCGGCGCGGGGTTGCCGGCACCGTCGAACTGGGCTCCCGCGAGGTGCCCGCGGTCATGCCGATCAGTATCCTGTCACTGGAATTCCTGGTCCACGCTTGGGATTTCGCATTCTCCACCGAGAACCGGGCGGTGGTATCCGAGCCGGTCGCCGAGTACGTGCGGGGCAAGGCGGAGACGGTGATCACGCCGGCCGCGCGCGGCGCCGCCGGTTTCGCCGACCCCGTCGAGACCCGACCCGGCGCCGCGGCGTTCGACCGCCTCATCGCGTTCACCGGCCGTCAACCGGCCCGTGTCGAAGTATCCGCCAGCTAGTGAAAGGGATCGTCATGCCGAAACGAACCGAATACGCACAGGGCACCCCCGACTGGGTCGACTTGCAGACCACCGACCCGTCGGCCGCCAAGGACTTCTATGCGGCGCTGTTCGGGTGGAGCTATCAGGACAATCCGATGCCGCAGGGCGGGGTGTACTCGATGGCCCTTCTCAATGGCGACGCGGTGGCCGCGGTTGCGCCGATGCCGCCCGGTGCGCCCCCGGGCGTGCCGCCGATGTGGAACACCTACCTGGCGGTCGACGACGTCGACGCCGCCGCCGAGAAGGCGGGTCCTGCCGGCGGGCGGCTGCTGATGCCGCCGGCCGACGTCGGCGACGCCGGCCGGATGGCCTTCGTGGCGGACCCGACCGGGGTGGTCGTGGGGCTGTGGCAGGCCAACAGGCACATCGGGGCGACGCTGGTCGGCGACACCGGCGCGGTGATCTGGAATGAGTTGCGCACCGACAAGCCGCAGTCCGCGCTGGCCTTCTACGAGACTGTCGTCGGCTTGGCGCATGCGGCGGTGGAGATGGCGCCGGGCCAGCACTACATCTTGCTCAGGGTCGGCGAGACCGACGTGGGCGGATGTGCCGAACCGCAGGCCGCCGGCGCGCCGAACCACTGGCATGTGTACTTCGCCGTCGACGATGCCGACGCCACAGCGGCGCAGGCGGTTTCGGCGGGCGGACACGTCGCCATGGCGCCGTTCGACATCCCTACCGTGGGACGGTGCGCGGTGCTGAGCGACCCGCAGGGTGCGGTGTTCAGCGTGCTGACGCCGTCACCGCGGTAGCGAACATCGGTGAGCGTCGGAAAACCCCATCTCGACGTGGTGTGAGGTGGAGACACAGGGCATCGTCAAGTTGTTTGAGAATGGTTGGGACGCAGTCCTTGTTGGTGACTCAGCAGCCGTGATGTGTTGGCTGGCAGTGGGGTTTCACGCCGCCGCAGCGGCGGTGATTTCGTCCCAGACTTCGAAGCGATCGGCCATCTCGCTTCGCCACAGCAGTTTCAAGAGCGAAGGCCACCAAAGCAGAGCGGTCGCAGTCGATTGTCGGGGCGGCGGCTAAGGAGTTCCGCGACGGGAGACGGCTTGACGTGACGACCTGAGCGAAACGCTGGGCTGAACGACGACGATACCGACAGGTAAGAAGAACCGCGACTCCTTGAGGAGCCGCGTGAAGGCTCGCCGAAACAGGGTTATAGACGGTCCACTACCCAGGCACCCACGGCGTCACTCCAGAAGAGCCGCACCCTTCTGATTTTGCTCGGGCGGTCAACCAGCAAAGGTGACGCACCCTTTCAGCTCTGCACGTGGGACGACAGCAGCGACAAGGTCAAGCTGTTGAACGTCGAGTTCCATCGGTCGATGAAGCCCGACCCGAGGCGTCAGGTCACGACGTTCGGCAGCAGCGACAAGAAGAAGGTTCTCATCGTCGATGACAGCGTGGCTTGGCAGTGTTCGACCCCCCGAGAACGCTCAGTAAAAGTAGAGGTTGGAGCCAGGAAGTTCCTGGTGGACCCGGGTCCTGCCGCCCGGCGTGCGGCCGAGCCCGTACTTGGCCATCTCACCGGTCCGCACGCTGACGAGGTTGAAGTAGCCGGTGTAGGCGAACCGGCCCGGCGGGTTAGCGGGGTCCGTAACGGGAACGGGCACAGGGACAATCGTGAACTCTTCGGCATGGCCACCGTTACTCGGTGCACACGTATATAGGTCCTTGTGCCCCTGCGGCGTGACTTGCGTTGCGCTGGCATGCAGAACGCGGTCGTAGGCCTGATTGGTCAACGACTTTCCGGTCCCAAGCTCGTTGAACACCGCGGGTGCGCATGGGTTGCCCCGCGCCGCGGGCGTCGAAACCGCTGCCACCATCACACCCGCCGTCGGCGGCGAACGCCGCGGCCTCGCCCAGGCGCCTCGGACCGTGATAGTCCGCAGGACGGACGCGACATCATCGACAGCGCCGACGGCGTGGACCTCCAGCGCGTCGAGGTTGCGGCCGAGCCGGTGCAGCAGGCCAGTAGCGCCGTCAATCACCTCCTCACTGGTGGCGTCGTGAGGTTTGTACTTCGCTGCCACCGAGGTCGAGGTCTGCTTCTTCTTGCCTTCGGGCATCGTCAGCTGTCAGCGCCGAGCGTCTTGGAGACTTCACGCCAGCCGCTTGTAGCCTTTCGGCCCAGCCTGCGGGCGACAATCCGAGACGACGGCGCAGCTTGTCCAGCTCGCTGGTCGACGTGCAAAGGATGCGTGCGGCCTCCTCGGGGGCGACAAAATGGCATCGTCAAGTTGTTTGAGAATGCTTGTGGTGCAGTCGATGTGAATGGATTAGGTGGCGGAACGTAGTGGCTGAGTGTGTTTTCAAGCCGCTGCGGCGGCGGTGATTTCATCCCAGACCGCGAAGCGGTCGGCCATTTCGGTCCGCAACTGGGGTGCGCTCATCAGATGACGGTGGGGCCCAAAGTGCTGCCGGATGTGGGTGAACGCAAACAGGAACCGTTGGGCCTGCCCAGGTGAGGCGAAGCGTTTCATCACCCGTTCCCGGATTCTGGTCGGCTGATGGGAGTTCTCGGCCCTGTTGTTGAGGTACTTGGAGCGGCGGTGTTGCACCGACGGCAAAACCTCGCGGTGAGCGACCTGATAGCTGCCGAGCTGGTCGGTGACGATCACGCGCGGCACATACCGCAGGCCCGTGAGCAATTTGCGGAAGAACCGCTTGGCTGCTGGGGCGTTGCGGCGCGACTGCACGAGGATGTCGAGCACGTTGCCGTGCTGGTCGACCGCACGCCACAGGTAATGGATCGTGCCGTTGATCTTCACGAAGACCTCGTCGAGATGCCACTTGTCGCCGGGGCGCGCTCGACGCCGACGCAGCCGGCAGGCGTAGTCCGGCCCGAACTTTGCGCACCAGGACCGGATCGTCTCGTGGCTGACCACCACACCGCGGGCCAGCATCAGTTCCTCGACGTCTCGCAGGCTCAGCGCAAACCGGTGATACAGCCACACCGCATGCCCGATGACCTCGATCGGATACCGGTAGCCCTTGTACCTCGCCGCACCCGCCACAACGACCGATCCTCGCAGCACCACCGCCAGGCCAACAACTTGACGATGCCGTTGCGAGCGCGAGCAGGTATGCGTCGGTCACCTGGCGACGCCCGTGGTAAATCCCTGTCGTTGTAGTGCGGTGGGCGGTTTGTGTGTTGGCGTGGGATCGGACCGTTGACCGTTACCGGCGTCTGCCACGGCTCGAATGACAAGATCGAAACGCATTGCACGGCAGGGTGTTAGCGCAGGGTCAAGAAGTCGGGTTCGGCGGCATTCGCGCGCATCGGCCGCCCACAACCAGGCTTCAGCCGGAAAGGGTGTACTCTCAGGTGAGTTGGTCATTCCAACCGGTCCGGAATTGAGTCACTGCTGACCTACCGAGCCGCCTCTCACGCCGGACATACCGGTGGCCACCGCCCAGTCGGGATAATTTTGAATGCTAGATCGTTGATTCAACCGTTGATTGCTCCCTTTGGGTTGCAACACTTTTCGTACATGCCGCGTTTCGGGATTCTCAGCACCCACCCTCCGACACCGTGCGGGCTGGCGACGTTCAGCGCCGCGTTGTCCGACGGACTGGCGGCACAGGGTGCCGGCGTCAGCGTGGTGCGCATCGCCGACGGTGAAGTCTGCACGCGCGCCGACGTCGTCGGAGAACTCGTCAATGGCTCGGCCTGGTCAGTAAATGCGAGTGCAGAACTGCTGAACCAGAACGACGTCGCGGTCATCCAACACGAGTACGGCCTATACGGCGGCCCGGACGGGGACGAAGTCGTCCAGCTCATGGAAGGCTTGCGGGTCCCAT
>CAWJYB010000018.1:0-49278 GCA_963846905.1 uncultured Actinomycetota bacterium | reverse complement strand
GTAGTGCAGGAAAAAGAAATACGGCTGCGTCGTGAAGCAGGGCATGAAGACGCCGCCCGGCCGCAGAAGGGCGACGATCGGCGGCATGACCGCATTCCAGAACACCGGATCGTTGCGTATCTCGGCAGGGAGGTACGGATCGAAGAAAATGCCGTCCGCGCTCGCGAGAGGCAAAGTCGGCAGCAGTTCGAAGAAGTCGCCGAGTATGACCTCGAGTGTTGCGGGCGGGCTCGGTGTTTGGGCGAAAAAGTGATCGATGACGGGCTGATAGAGCTCGAAGACGACGTGTCGGCGGGTGCTCGGCTTGCCTGCGATGTACCTTGCCGAAAGGCCGAGGCCGAGGCCGACCTCCAGGAACTCGTGTCCGTGGTCACAGAGGATGTCGGCGCTGCGGCGCAGGAGCGCCTCCTCCCAACCCTGCATCGCCTGCGCGCCGTCGATGAGAAGCGTCGTTTCGGTGGTCGTGTCGATGAATTCGATCTTGGCCAACAGAGGCCTCCTTGGTCACATCGAGCTCGAGAAAGCCAGCGTAATTCGGGAGCAATCTCGAGTTCGCCGTTGGATTTGGCGCGGGCGCGGGACCGCTCCTGCGGGGAACGCTCGCTGCACTGCTGAACCAAACCGGGGCGGTTCCAGCTGATCGAGGAACCAGAGAAGTTGCTGTGCGAAGGATGTCGAGTGGACGAAGAACTCCTCCGCGGCGCAAAGCGCCCGCCGCCTCTTCACGGCCGCCAGTGTAGGACATCGCTGCCCCGGTGACAGGGTTTCGGCGGGCC
The DNA here is from genome assembly GCA_963846905.1 of uncultured Actinomycetota bacterium. GTDB lineage: Bacteria > Actinomycetota > Actinomycetes > Mycobacteriales > Mycobacteriaceae > Mycobacterium. The sequence continues at coordinate 48,502 of CAWJYB010000018.1, read as the reverse complement.
GGGACGGGTGTGGGTGGCCGCAGCTGTCCCGTGTCTTCGTCATGTCGCGCCGTCGGCATCCTGTTGTTGCCGCGACGCCGATTCACTGCCGACCGACACACAATGCTCTTGGAGTGAATCGGCACCGAACTGGGGGAGTTTGACGACAATACGTAGCAGGCTGTGTCGTGGGATTGCGATGAGCTGCCCGGTCAAACGGCACGTGGGTGGGGACGGCGTCGTGTGACGTCGAAGACGCTGACCGAAACAGGACGGGGTTCGATGATGACCACGACTTTAGCCGGCAAAATTCGGCGGCCCAGCCTCGTGCACTTTCCGGGAGACACCCTTATCGACGCGATCACCGACCGGGTTGGAGTCAGGCCCCAGCCGCTCGCGGACCCGCCACCGGGCAGTGGTCTGGAGCCGGTGATGGGCGAGCGCGGCCTGCCTCTGCTTGGCAAGACCCTCAAACTTCTACGGGAGGGGCAGCAACTCACCGCCGAGTACTACCCGAAGTACGGCGGGGTGTTATGGACCAGCGCGTTCGGCACCAAGATCGTCTGGGTAATGGCCCCCGACGCGATCCAGCAGGTCCTTTCCAACAAGGACAAGGTGTACAGCCAATCCGGCTGGGAGTACTTCCTTGGCAACTTCTTTACCCGGGGCTTGATGCTGCTTGACGGGCATGAACACCTGCTGCACCGGCGGATCATGCAGGAGGCCTTCACCCGATCCCGGCTGGAGGCGTACCTGACCCAGATCAACCGAATCGTCGAGGACACGGTCCCGGCCTGGCCGGTCGGGAAACCGATGCCGATGTTCCCGGCTGTCAAGTCGCTGTCATTGAACATCGCCACCCGGGTGTTCATGGGTTGCGAGCCCAGCCTCGAGGCGGATCGGCTCACCCGGGGGTTCATCGACACCGTCCGCGCCGGAACCGGGTTTATCCGGACCGGCCACCCCGGTCTACCGAACCGCTGGAGTAAGGGACTGGCCGGCCGCAAGGTGCTCGAGGATTACTTCCGGCCGCTGATCGCGCAAAAGCGCGCCTCCGACGCCAAGGATCTGTTCGCCGCACTCACCCACGTGCAGACCGAGGACGGGCATCGGTTCAGCGACGACGACATCGTCAACCACATGATCTTCCTGATGATGGCCGCCCACGACACCTCCACCATCACCGCGAGCGCGATGGCCTTCTACTTGGCCAAGAATCCCGCCTGGCAGGAGCGCTGCCGGGCCGAGTCGCGATCAATGGGCGATGCCACGATCGACCTCGCCGCGCTGGACACCCTCCCGTCGCTTGGACTGGTGTTCCGGGAGGCGATGCGATTGGTAGCGCCGGTGCCGGCACTGGTCCGACGGGCCACCGAAGACACCGCACTGGACGGGAAGTTCATCCCGGCGGGCACCATCCTGGCGGTGGTCCCCGGTTCAGTCCACATCCTTCCGGATCGCTGGACGGACCCCGACTCCTTCGACCCCGACAGGTTCGGCGACCCCCGCCACGAAGACAAACGCCATCGGTTTCAGGACATCCCGTTCGGCGGAGGCGCACACAAGTGCATCGGCATGGCCTTCGGCACCGCCGAGGTGAAATCGCTGCTGCACCACGTGCTGCTGCGGTATCGCCTCGAGGTTCCCGACAGCTATGAAGTCGAGTGGGACCACACCGCCCTGGTCGTGCCAACCGACGGCATGCCCATCACGTTGCGCTCGCTTTGAGCGGTTTGTGGAGTCTGAGCCGCGTTCAGCGCGGCTCAGACTCCACAAACCGAACCGCGGCCTCGACCGCGGCAAAGCTGATCCGCTCTTGCTCCAAACGCACCGCCGGTCCGAGCGCATCCTCCACGAGATCTCGGTAGAGCGCAGCGTCCGCCTCGGTGAGGTGCGGCAGGTCGACATTGACGGGCGAGGACTCGCGATCCCAATGCATTTCGTGATCAAGCAGGGTGCCGCGATCCATCAGTATCGAGCGCGTATGCGGGAATCGCGCCCGCACCAGATTGAGGATCCTGAAGCCGTGGGTGTCGATGTCACCCCAATACAGCAGGTCGGTCGTCCTCAGCCAGTTCAGGTCACCAACCCGAGACACCGCGTAGCCGCCGCCGAATATCAGCACGGATCGGGGAACGGGCGGGAAAGCGAGGCATGTGACCTCGTTCTCTACGAGGAATACCCGGTCGGCGTCCAACGGGTTCGCCGCCAGCTGCTGCACAGGTAGTTCTACGTCGGAAATACCCGCCGGCCAGGGCGTGATCGATTCGTCGAGCACCCGGATGCGGACCCGGGACGGTTTGTTACGGAATCCGTAGCGCTGGGCGAAATCGGGTGCCGTCGGGTTGACGGGGGCGCCGAGCACCTGATCCAGCAGTTCCCGAAGTATTGCCCGGTGCTGCTCGATGAACTTGGTGTCGACGCCGGGTGCGTCGACCTCGCGAAGGTAGCGGTGGCGATCAGAGTTGTCCGTCAGCCATTGCACGCATGCCAGCAGGCGGGTGAAAACGTCTGCGTGTCCCAATGCGCGAATGGGGTTGGCCACAACCCAGTCGTGCAGGAGCATTGAGACCGGCCTCGCCATGGCGAGGAGTTGCGAATGGCGCGTAACCTGATCGGTGGTACTCAGAAAGGACGTCAGGTCTTCGAAGGTATCGATGCGGACCCGTTCCGGCACGGTGTTGGCACCCGTGCGATTGGCGCCAATAACCTTGGTGCTCAAGGAGTATGGGCCGACATGCCGTGCCCATTCCCGCACCCAGCGGTCTATGTCGGTGTAACGTTCACCCAGCTCGGTGGCGGTGGGTCCGGCGATGCGAAGGTCGATCGGTTGGAAGTGCTCGCCGCGGGCGTGCCGCGTCAACAACTCGCCGGAATCCCAGCGCCGCTGCAACCTCGCACGGAGGCTGTCCGGGGTTGACCAGGCGGTCACGAAACCACGGCGTCGAGGTCGCCTCTATCCACCGATACCATGCTGTGCAGGCGTTTGCGTCGGCGGTATTCCTCGATGGTCAGGCATTGGAGTTGTGAACAATTTCCATGCTTGTTCTCCACGTAGCCGACCGACGCGACGAATGGCTCGATGACGTGGATCTTCTGTAATGGCGTGACGATGAGCAGTTGCAGACCCAACTTGCGGAACAGGGTCAAAGCGAACCGTGTCGACTCATCGGATCCACGTCCGAACGCCTCGTCGATCACCACGAATCGAAAGTCCTTCGACCGACGAACATTCCACTTGAGATTGAACTGGTACGCCAGTGATGCCGCGAGAATAGTGTAGGCAAGCTTTTCTTTCTGACCACCCGACTTGCCACCCGAGTCGGTGTAGTTCTCGTGCTCGGTGTCGTCGGCGCGCCACCGCTCTGAGGCGACGAACGTACACCAGTTACGAACATCGGTGACCCGCTTGACCCAGTTGCGATCGGCATCGGATTGGCCCTCGCGGCCGCGGAACTTCTCGATCAGGGTCTTCACGAGCAGAAATCGCTCCTCGGAGTATTGCTCGCTGTTATCGGCGCCGATTGAGCCATAACTGCATTTGCGTAACTCGTCGCGAAACGCGCGGATCTCCTGGTTGGGGGTGGGCGATGACTCGAGGCGGATGTAGCGGCCTTCGTTGTAGTCGATGTCGACAAGCGAGGTGTTGATCGTGGCGATACGCGATGAGATCAACTCGACCTGCTTGTTCAGTTCGGAATGGAATCCGGCGATGTCCCGGATGGTGTTGGTGTTCAGGTACTCTTTGAACGCCGCCTCGAACCGGGGCAGGTCGTCTTCGACCAGGCGCGCCTGCAACGCTCGGTACTCGTCCGCTGCGGCGACATTGGCATCCATATCGATGCTGTCCGTGGGATATTTCTGTCGAAAATCCTTCATCTTGCCGATGATTCGGCTTCCGAGCGTTGTCGCCTTGGCATTGGTGTTGTCGGTCTCGTCGGTGAGCTTCACGAACAGGCGATGCTCTTCGGTGTTGCATGCTTCTGCAGAATCGGGTGGTTGCGGTATCCGATGCGACAGCGCGTCGAAATGACGAGTTGCACCCGCGGCCTCGCGCTCGGCAATGGTTCGGGCAGCATCTTCGGCTCCCTTGTTCGCGGCCTCGAGATCGCCGGTGAGGCCGCCGATTCGCCGGCTGACATCGCTTTTCGCCTGCTCCCGTTCGGCGATGGCGGTCTCGGTTCGCTCAATATCAGCGCTTATCCGCGCGAGTTCGCCGGAAGCGGATTCCAGTTCCCGTTTGCGTCGCTGCAATCGGTCGATGTCGGAGACCGCCGACTCCCAGTCGATGTCGGCAAACCGAGTCGCCACTTCGGACAACCTGTCCAGCAGGGACTTTCGCGCAATGGCGGTGGCCCGATCGGTGCCGAGACGGTTCAACTCGACGTCGACGCGGTGCAGGTTGGCCTGTACCTGCGCTGCGTTGGCCAGCAGCGCGTCGATCTTCTGCTCGTTACTCCAGCCCAGCACGTAGTTCCGGCGGTCATCGACACGGTGGGAGTCGTCTTTTTCGTGCCGTCCCTTCGCTCTGATCTGACCCGTGCGGGTCAGGGCGACGTCGTGGCGGCGGAACTCGTCCATCGTGTCGACGCACACGTGCGCGGCCCGCGCGACGAGTTCGCGATCCAGCCAGTCGTAGAACGGACCGTCCTTGATCTCGATTTTGTACGCCAGAGCCCCCTGGGTTGCCCCGTACATGCCTTGCCGCGAGAGCGTCGGGGGCACTCGGTAGTACACGAGCTTTCCGCCGAGGTGGTTGACGTTGACCCAGTCCGACACGTGCCGGTACAAGTCCTGTGACACCAGGAGGGACAGGCCGAAGCCTCGCAGAACCCGTTCGGCTGCGCCCTCCCAGTCGCGGTGTTCGGGTGCGACTTGGATCAGTTCACCGACGAAGGGGAGATCAGCCGGGTCGAGGTTCAATTCGGCGCACAGGCGTTGACGGATCTTCATGTTGCGGTCGGGAATGTTGCTCTTGCGCTGACGGAGGCTGGCCAGTTCGGAGGCGATGGCAGCGGCTTCGTCGCTCAGTTTGTTCTTGCCGACCTTGGCTTCCAGCATCGCGTTGTCCAGGTCGGCCAGCTCCGAATCTAATTCGATTGCAGAACTGCGTATTTCGATGGTTCGGACATCGAAGTGTGCGGCACTGGCCACGGGAGCCAGTTCCGCCGCGGCAAGGTAGCCGTCATAGCGCTTGCGGCGTTCCTGCCGCTGTTCCCGGTCAACCGAGCGGTCGGCGATCCGCCGTTCGATGTCTGCGATCTCGTTACCGCCATGCCCGGCTTGCTGCACCTTCAGGTGTGTCAGTTCGCGCCGCAATGACGTGAGGTTCTCCTCGACAGTGGACAATTGCTGGTTGGCTTTGGTGATGTCTGCCGCGAGCAGGCCGCCCCGCGCAGTGTGCAACCTGTGCCGAAGTCCCGCGAAGTAGTACCGCAGGGCATTTCGTTGGTCGCGTAGTTCAGTGACTTTGGCCTGCAGGTCGTCATGGGCGTCGCAGTCCTGGACAAGTGGCTTGATGTCGGCCAGTTGGCTGCGTGCCTTGACGACTGCGTCGTGTGTGCGGGTCAGGTCCTCGAAATGGCTGACGAGTTTATCGACCCATGCCGCCGCGTTGAACGGTTCCAACATGTGTTCGCGCACAAAGTCGTTGAGGTCCCCGACCGATTTCATCGACACCGTTTGGTGGAAGAGGTCCATCGCCTGTTCGGACGCGATTGCGAGCTTGCGCCGGAAATCGCGGCTGTATTCGGGGAAGTGATCGATCACCGAGGCGCCGGCCTTGCGGAGGCGTTTGCGCAACCCGTTCAGCTCGGAGCCGAAGTCGCAGAAGTGTTCGGCGATGGACAATTCGGTGTCGGCGGTGACGTAGAACCGTTCGGGTTGACCGGTCACGCCCTCCTTCATCCAGAACACCTGTGCCAGAGTGACATCAGAGTTGAATCCGTGGTTGCGGAAGTGGCCGAGGATCACCGAGTAAGTGCCAGTGCCGCGCAAACCGACCGGCCGCGAACTGCCAGTCGTTTCGTTGCGCTCCGATTTGTAGTGCCCGAGCACGTATGAGCGCAGATCTCGCTCGCGGGTCTGCGCGCCGGCGGCCTTGTTGTAGGCGATCCGGTGCGCCGGCAGTAGCAGCGTGGTGACCGCGTCGACCAGGGTGGACTTGCCCGAGCCGATGTCCCCGGTGAGCAGCCCGTTGCGGCCCGCCATGTCGAGTCTCCACACGCGTTGGTCGAATGTCCCCCAGTTGAGCACTTCCAGGCGGTACAGCCGGAATCCTGTTGCGGGGTGCTCCAGGCCGTCGAAGTCAGTTGCTGTGAGCGTGGAATTCATTGTGCCTCCTGAAGTTCGGCGGCGTACTCCGCCAGGCGGGTGTCGAAATCCGACAGCCACTGCGCGTCGACGAAGGCCTTAAGCGCTCTGCGCACTTCGTATTGGTCGTCCTGTTTGGGCAGCTTGCGCAGAAATCCGAGATCGACGACTTTGTTCATCGTCTTGTCGACGTTGTCGACTATCCGTGCTTCATTGCTGGATGTCGGCATGAACATCAGCATCATGTCGACGATCTGTCCGCGTGTCAGGATCAGCCGTGCCCCGTCGTCGGAGGCGTCGGACTCAGCGAGTTTCTTGCGCAGTAGTGCGATCATCAGGCTGGTATGAAAGGACAACGCATGCCGGGCGATCAGGCGTGGGATTTGTGGTGAATCATCATCGGAGTCAACGGGTTTCGATCGCAGGAAGGCGTAGCCCTCAGACTCGTCGACCACGACGGTCAGCCCCATCGTCGCGACGTAGTCACTGACCCGGGGAATGAGCGGAACCAGATGCTGCCACACCAGCTCATGGCTGTCGCGGTACACCACTCCCTTCATGAGGTTGGTCACCACCAGCGGCAGGTCCAGCTCAGTGCGCATACGTTGGGTCGTCATGCCATCGTCCCCCTGCGCGCGTAGATCACCCGTGGCAATCTGGCTGTCTTGGTTGCACCGTCGTCATCCGTCCAGGCGACGCTGTCACGAGTCGATTCGTCGAACACCGTTGCAAAGCATTCGTCGTCGAGCGACAGGTACGTCACGAGCTCGGAAAGGCCCTGCGTGATCGGTGCTCCCGTGACAACGTCCGGCAAGGCGATTTGAGCTACCGATTGCAATGCCTTGCGGACTGTCCGAACCAGCGGCGCCGGGTCGACGTAGGCCTGTTCGTACAGGGCGGTCGGGGAGTCTTCGAATCTGCCCTGCTGGATTTCCCTGCTGTCGATGTGGGCGGCGCGCGCGCGGGTGTAGAGCGGACGCTCCATCGGTAGCCGGATCGTTGGCGAGGTGGCGTCAATCTCGTGCACGAAGTCGGCTCTGGCGGAATCGCGGAGCGAAAGCGCGCGAGACTCGATGCTGCGCAGTAGGTCCATGACCCTGCGGTTCTCGAGCCACACCTTGTCATCGAGAAATCTGCGTAGCTGCTCGGAGAGCTGACGCACAGTTGCCTGGCCACGCTCACCAGCGTCGAGCCAATCATGGTGGATGTAGCGCAGTCGGCTGTCAGTGTGTCCGGGGTCGTCGACCTGGTGGACCCGCAGCAGCAGTTCGGTGAGTTCAGCTTGTCTGGCGGGGGAGAGCAGCAGATCGTAGAACGCCTGGAAGCTGCGGCCCTGATCGGAGTCGGCGATGTGGCTTCGTCCTCCCACCACTTCGTCCAGCAGTTCGCCCTTGCTGCCGTCCCAGGTGGTGACGCGCTCACGAAGGTCGCGATCCAGCCGGCGGAAGTTGGCCTCGACCTCGCGGAAGTCGGACAGCAGTCCGCGCCCGGTCTCGGCGAATTGCTGGTAGCGGTCTCGGCGCCCGACGGCGTCGAGTACGGTGAACTGCCCGGCTTCCACGGCGGCGATCTCACGGTCGATGTCGCCGCGGCGGCGGTGCAGTTCCGCCAACCGGGCGGCCGCGTCGGTCTCCGACCCGAACACCAGCTGACGCAGCAACTCGAAAACCGTGTTGAGGCGTGACTCGGTCCCGACGAATGACCGTTCGCGAAGGGCCGTCGCCCAGGACACGGCGCGCTCGACGGCGGGGGTGGCGTCGAAATGCGGTTCGTCGGAGCCTGCCGGATAGAACTTGCGGAGCCAGCCGGCCTCGGGTGCGGCCCAGTCTTCCAGGTAGGCCTTGGCCGACTTCGGGTAAGTGCCGTCGCCCAAGCGCTCGTTGAGGGCGAACAGTTCGTCGTCGAGGCGACTGATGAGCTGCGATGCCGATATGTCGCGGACGTTCTCCTCGACGAAAACGCGGCCCAGAAACGACAGGATCAACGGTGCGTTGTCGGCCCGCAGCAGCCGCCAAGCCGGGCTGCGGCTCCGCAGAAATACGAGCTCGTCATGCTGCATTGGGCAAAACTAACGTGACCCACCGACAGTCCGGCCGACACGCGCCGTCGTGTCTTCGGTTTTGTGGAGTTTGAGCCGCGCTGAACGCGGCTCAAACTCCACAAAACCCACGTGGGTCGGCTTCAAGCGTGATCCGATGGCGCCCAGGAGGCACCGCCACGGTGGCAGAGGCGGGTTTACCGTCGAGTTCCACCACCATGCCCGGCGGCAACGCGGCGAGTGCGATCTGTGTGGCGGTATCGGTCGCGACCGCCAGCGCCGAGGACGGCAGCAGAGCCAGGCCCGACCTGGCCAGGTCGATGGTGACTGCGGCGACGCCGGTGAGATTCAGCGTCAGATACGGCATTGGAACGGGCTGGCGCCCGACCCGCCAGACTTGCTCCGTGTACAGCCCTGGCGACGGTTCACCGCCCACCACGACGCCGTGATGACGCCGAGTCGTGTGTGCCGGATCGGGCCGTGCATAGGAGCGAGCATCGACTTTGGCGACCGCCCCGCGCTTGCTTGCGAGCTGATGATCGGCCTGCAGGTTCGACAACCACCACACCCGGTGCGGCCCGATGCCGAGGTCGGGCCGGACGAGCCGCGGATACCACGCGAAGCTGATGTGTCCCGGGTCTGCTTGACGCAGACCGGTGCCCATATGGGAAACCGGATCTTCGAACTTGTCCTGAAGCATCCACGCGATGTGGTCTTCAGACGGATAGACCGTGAACCGGTAGCGGTAGCCGAGCCGGTCGAGTTCGAGTGCCTGCATCAATGCCGCGGTGTACGGAACGAGTTCGTCGAGCAGCCCATGCGCGATGACGAACGGCAGCCACCGGCCGTTTTCGAGCAGCGGCCAGGTGTCACCCTCGCCGGCACAGTGGGATTTGGGGTCGAGCTCGGCCGGTATGTCGACCCCGGGGAGCAGGCGTACTCCGCATGTCGGCGGGCCGGCAAGAACAACGGCCTGCGAGAACACTTCCGGATAGGTCAGCCCCAACTTGTAGGCGCCGTAGCCGCCCATCGAGTAGCCGGTGACCACCGTGCGGTTGGGGTCGGTGGCGAACTGTTCGGCAACCCGCGCCCAGACCTCCCACACGTCAAGTTCGCCTTCGTCGAAATACCAGCTCGACGGCCCTCGGGCCAGTGGCGTGACCACGATCGAACCCCGGACATCGCAAACTTCGTGCAGGAAGTCCGGATCGATTGCGGCGAACTGGTTTTGGCCCAAAGCCAGGGAATGCAACAGCAGAGTCAGCGGCAGCGTCTGACCGGGCTTGTAGGTTGCCGGCACACACACCGAGTACGGCTGCACGCGGCCCAGGAACTGCGGTTTGGTGGCCAGCACGCCGGTTTGCGCGACACCCTGCCCGAGCTCGATCGAGGAGACATACCACCGCGTCGACGCGCCGATGAGGATCGGTTCCGCCGATGTGGTGCGCGCCGCGAGTTGGTCCCACGCAACGTCAACCGAGAACTGCGACACATCACCGGCTTTGAGCGCTTCGGCCTGTGCGTTTTCCGACCAGAAATTCAGGCGCGTCGTCTCCTGCAGCGGTGTGCGGAAGGCCACGTTGTACACCCGGGGCTGGCCCGGCAGCGCCCCCCGTTTGGAGGGGACGTCGGCGAATGCGTTGCCGGCTGGATTGGCCAACCCGGCCGCGAGCCGGACTTTCCATGTGCCGGTGGGTTCCATCAAGGATCGCGGAACCCGCGCCAGGAACGATCGTGACGCCATGTCGACCGTGTGCTCGACGGCACTCTCGGTCCCTGCCGTCATGTCGATGAGCCGCGCGCCCGCAGCGGAAATCACCAGGGCCATGTCGATGCCGGCTGAGCGTACGCCGGCCTGAGCCGGCCAGGTGCCGTCTGCGGCGGGTGCCCGGTCGGTGTCGAAGGTGAAGGATCCGATCGGCACCGACGGGTCGACCAGTGTGTTCCAGTCGATCCGCCACCACGTGTCGGTGGCGGTGAGCCCCATGGCGACGCGGAAGATGTCGGCTCCGTTGTGGGCTGCGGGGCCGGGCGGATAGACATAGGTGCCGCGCGGCGGCGCCAACCCTCCGGCGGGCAGGCTGACCGGCACGCCGTGGGCGCCGTGGTCGTCGTAGATGAAGTCGGTCCAGAACAGCGCACCGCCGGCCAGTCGACCGGTGCCGCAGGTGCGTGGGAAGTCTTCACCGAACGGCCATCCCGCCGGTGCCGGCAGCAGTGGCTCGGGCCGCAGTGCCGCCGGAGGAACACCTTCGGGCATGCCGTTGATCACCACCAGCTCGGCAGTCGCCGGAGGTGTGGGTGTGACTGCTTTCACAACCGCGCCGGCGATGTCACGCGCAATGCGAATCGGGAACAGGGCTATGTCGAGGAAGGACACGCCCGCAACCCTATACGGGCACTGGGACGTGATCCGGCTGACGTCGACCGACCACCTATGGGGAACTCCGTGCCGTCGCAATTGGCGACGGCGAGCACTGTCGGCTTTCGAGCCGCACTGTTAGCGTCGTGGTATGCGCGTGGTTGTCTGCGTGGAGGATAGCCGGCACGTCGTGGCCGTGACCGATGCTCTGCGGGCGGCCGGTGCTTCGTGGGTTTCCGCGCCTCAACCATCCCTTCCGGACGTGGTAGTGGCCGAGTGCGCCGACGGCGATCCCGAGGAGGTCCTGGCGAAGTTCGGCGGCATCCGCGGTGTGCGCTATGCCGAGCTGGATCAGCCGCGGTTCAGCAGCTAGTCACCACCCGGAGGGCCCGGGCAGCAGGGGCGTCGGGAGGTCGGTGGCTCCGGCGGCCCGCAGCAACGTCAGTGCGATACCCGCGGTTCCGGTCATCATCGCCGGCACCTCGCCCGCACCGGGCAGCCCGCATGGCCATTCACCCATGGCGGCGCGCTGCTCTACCATCAGCCCGGCGACCCGCCGGGCAGCGTGGCGGTGGCTGTCCACGCCGAATCCCCGTGCGCTGACGAGCATGAGCTCGACCACCCCGGCCAGGCCGTGACAGGCAGTGCAGTCCTTAAAGATACCGCCGCGCAACGCGGTGCCGGCCTCGACGGTGAGATTGCGTGCGGCCTGCAACGCTGCGGTCGCCTCGACACAGACCTGGGGATCGGGCAACAGTGCGGTCAGCCGGACCCGCGACAGCCCGATGCCGATGGCACCATGACACCACGCGGTCATCGCCGACGCAGAGTCCTTGTCCGGGTGGAAGTTTCGCAGATCCGGCCACGCCGGGAACTTCGGATCGAACCAGCTGCGCTCGTATTCCAGGCCCGCGAGGCAGGCCCGGCGTGCCGCCTCGTCACCGGTTTCCGCCAGGGCGAGGGCTATACCGGCCGCTCCGTGGCCCATGCCCAGCAACGGCAGGCCATCCGGCGCGCAAGCCCCCGTCCGCCATGCCGCACCCCATGTCTGGGGTTGGGCGGCGGCGGCCAGAGCGGATGCGTGGCAGCCCAGGTCCGCGCCGGCGTCAGAGCGGATGCGCGGCCGTGCAGGTCCGCGGCGGCGGCCGGCGCCATCGACGCGCACGCCGACAACCCCAACAAGATTCCGGCCGTACCCCCGATCAGATCTGTCTCGTCCCGCGGCGGGGTCGCGGCATCCAGCCGATCGCGGATCCGCTTCGCGAGATCACCTCCGCGCCGACGTGTCGCGTCGTCGTCGAGGGCGTGCCCCACCACCGCCGCGGCCCACGCGACTCCGGCGGTCCCGTCGAACAATCCCAGCCGGTCGGCATCGAGCATCGCGTCGGTGGTTGTCAGAGCATGGCCGATGGCCTCCAGCGATGTGTCTGCGAACCGGCTCTCGGAGGTTGCCTGAGCGCAGGCGGCCAGTGCCCACGCGACTCCCGCCGAACCGTCGTACAGACTGGGCCCGATTTCCCCGGCGCCGACAACCGCCCGGTCCCCGTCGATCCCGAGGACGACGGACGAGGTCCAACTGCGGCCGCCCTCAGCGGGTTGGGCGCTGCCACACAGGTTCCGGCCGATGTGCAATGCGGCGTCGACGAGCCCGGCGCCGGTCATCGGCTGGCCTGCCAAGGCCTTTCGAGGCTCAGACCGGCTTCGGTCAACGCCGCCACAAGGACGTCGCGGCGGGTGGCGAGGTGTTGGGCGGGCCAGTCGTCGCGGTTGTCGGCCATGGCGCCGGCCAGCAGATGACAACGCCCTTCGCCGTAGGACCGGCCGTCACCCAATTCGTCGGCCACGGCCAGCCCTGGACGCACGAATCCGGTCAGCGGCGGCACCGCCGGGTCGAGCAGCGGCTCCACGACGGCCCACCGGTTGGTGAGCTCCGCCAGCAGCGCTTCGCGAGCGTCGCGGTCGTGATAGACCACCAGGGCGTCGACACGGCGATAGTTGTCGGGATAGATCGAGCATTTCAATCGGAACGTGAAATCGATTAGCGCACTGGTGATTTCGTGCAAAGCCCGAGGAGCGGTGGCGGCACGGACGTTGACGTAAACCCGCCCGATGGGCTCGCGCAGCGGCGTGTCGCTGAACGTCCACCACAGCCCGCGCTCGACATCCAGGTCGCCGAAGCGGTCGAGCAGTTCCACCGGCTGGCCGGGCGCGGGCGGGCAGCCGGGCTGCGACGCCGTCACGTAATCACCTGACGGGGCCCAGCGGTATCGGCCACCGCGAGCCGAGACCACCCCACCCGCCGGGTTCACCTCGGTGATCACCCAGCCTGATGTCAGGCGTCCGGCGCCGGCGTGGGCCGCCCGCAACGCGGCGAGCAGCGTCTGATGATGCAGCGGAGGATCAGACGGCGCGGGCGGTGCCGGCGTGGCGGGCTGGGTGAACCAGCGCTCGTACAGGGCGTCGGCGAGTGCGGCGGTATCGGGGCCGCAGTCCGTCTGGCCGACACACCACCCGCTGGCGCTGACGTTCACCATTTGCGCGACCCGATCCAGATCCGTCAATGTCTGGATTTCCGACGTACCCGCGGCGGTCACGCAGCCGACTCCAGTGCTGATCGCACCGCTGCGGTCACTGTTTCATATTGCTGTGCAAGTGATTTCGCCGCATCGAGTAACACGCTGACTCCGGGGTTGCAGGCGTCCCCGGTCGCCGCGGCGCATTCGAGCGCCAGGTGCGCCAAGCGCGCACCCCAGCATCCCGCCACCCGTTCGGCGAAGTCCGTTCCGGCATCCGGGGCCGCGCCAGCATATGCGATCAGTATTGCCCGTTCGATTTCGCCCACCCAGTCCGGGGGTTGCCCCGCCGGCATCGACGGACCGGGTCGGCAGCGCCAGCGTATCGGCCAGCGCCGAACCGAGATCCCACGCCGGATCGCCCCGCCCGGAGAGTTCCCAGTCGAACAACAGCACCTTCGGGGGTGGCCCGTCGTCGATGATCATGTTGTCCCACTTGACATCACCGTGAATAAGGCACGACGGCGAAAACGATGCGGCGGTCGCGCGCAGCATGTCGCAGATGTCGTCGTCGTCGCACACCCTGGCGATCGCCTGTTTTCCGGAGGGTGAATCGTCGCTCAGGCGGCGTTGTTCGGCCGGAGTGTCCGGCAGCGCGATCACTCCGCAGTTGGCGACCGTCACCGTCGGCAGATCGGCGGTGGCGGCGTGCAGCAGCGCGAGCGCACGGCCCAGCGCGGCGCCGATTTCCGGTTGCGGGAAAAGGGGATCGCCGATCCGTGCCGGAAACAGCTGGTGTGCCGGCGCGGCGTGCGTGACCACGATTTGCCGCCGCTCGTCGAGGTGGACGCACACCGGAAGCAACGCGGCGAGATCATTGCGCCAGGAAGCGAGCCGGTAGGTGTAGAGCTCGGCTTTCAACGACCGGCCCGCCGCGTGAGCTCCGCCGGGCAGCTGTTTGACCACATAGCCGCGTCCGTCGGGCAGAATTGCTCGGGTGACCGCATGAGATCGGGAAGCATCTTCCAGATGTGCTGCTGCAGAGGCTGTTTGGTCTGCCAGCCCGGCGGCCACCAAGACCGAACGCGTCGGTGGGGGCTCTCGCCACGAGTCTTTGGCCACCGGCTGGGCGTCAGCCATCAATAGTCGCTGCCGTACGGGTCGTAGCCGTACGGGTCGTAGGCCTCGAAGTCGGCAGCACCTGCTCCCGGCTGGGGGATGCCGCACGCCACCGAATTGCAGGCCAGCGACGGACAGGACAGTGACGGACATGCCACCGCGGCGGAGGGCACCTGGCACACCACCGACTGGCACACCACCGACTGGCACACCACCGACGGGTGGCACGCGACGGCCTGCGACGCGCAGATGACGATTTGCGACTTCTTGCAAACCACCGGCGTCGACGCGCACACCCTGGACTGACATACCACAATTGCGCTCGCGCACAGCGCGATCACCGTCGTCTTCGGCGGGGGAGCCGCCGCTGACACGGCGGCGGCGGCCTGCACCAGGCCGTGCCCGTAGCGGTCGTTGGGGACCGGGTCGGCGGGGTTGTCGCGGAGTGGTTTCGCAGTTGACCGCAGGAGGTTGCCGACCTGCGCCGCGGACGTGGCGGGCGCTACCGAGAGGATCAAGGCGGCGACACCGGCCACATGCGGGGTGGCCATCGAGGTCCCGCTCAACGACGCATAGGTGTTGTCCCAGTACGTGCTTTGCACCTGCACGCCCGGGGCGGCCACGTCGATCCACGAGCCGGTGTTGGAGAACGACGCACGGTGGTCGGCGGTATCGGTGGCGCCGACCGCGATCACGTCGGAGTAGGCGGCCGGGTAGGACGGGTTACCGGTGTTGTCGTTGCCCATCGCGGCGACGACGACCACCCCTCGCGCGACGGCATAGGCGACCGCTTCGCGTTCCACGTTGGTGTTGCTGTAACCGCCCAGGCTCATGTTGATGACTTGGGCACCGTGGTCGGCCGCCCAGCGGATGCCGGCGGCGATGTTGACAGACGAACCGAAGCCGCTGATCCGTCCGGTCGCGACCTGGCGGGCCCGGGCCAGCACCCGAACCGGCATCAGTCGCGTGGTCCAGTTGACGCCGGCGACCCCGACGCCGTTGTTGGTCAGGCAGGAGATCGTGCCGGCGACGTGTGTGCCGTGACCGACCTCGTCTTGGGGAATGGCGTCGACTCCGGTGAAGTCGCCCTCGAATACCCAGCCGGGTTGCGGTGTCGACCCGGGGGCCCAGTCGACCAGGTCCTGGCCGGGCACGAGGAGAGGCGCCAGGTCTGGATGATTGAGATCTACGCCGGTGTCGACGACCGCCACCGTCACCGCCGCCGAGCCCGTGGTGCGATCCCAGGCTGCCGGGCAATTGATGCGGGTCAGCCCCCACTGCTGGCCGAACATCGGATCATTCGGGACGACGTACGCCTGACGGTATCGGTTCGGCTCGGCCCACAGGACTTCGCCGAGCTTGCTGAGACGGTCGGCGACCGTGTCGGGTTTCGTCGCAGCGTCATAGCGGATCCGGAACACCGTGTCGAGCCCGAAATCGTTGGCCATCGCAACCCCGGCGGTCGCCACCGGCGGGGTGGGGCCGTGCACGCGGGCGATCGAAGTGACGTCCAACTTGGCCAGAGCGGCGTCGAACGCGGTAACCCCGAGTGCGGTGACCGCCGAACGCGCATCCGCGAGCGTCCCGCGCAACGGCAAATTGGGCACGCTCGTGATGATCCCGGCTGCGGCCTCACCGTCCAGGGCGACGACGATTTCACCGGGTATGGTGTCATCGGCTTCGGGCCCGAAGGCATTGCTCAGCGACGCCGGCGAACCGCTGGTGAGTTCTGAGATGCGACGACGAGACATTGCAGACTCCCTTGTCATGTCTGGAGGTCACCGGCCACGGCGACCTCGGCACTCGGCAGGTCTTCGACACGTCAACTGTAGGGACCCCGGCGACCTAACGTAACGGACTACTCGAAACCCGTGGCTTGCGAACAGCTCCTCGGCGGCGGGCGGAGTGCCTCCGTTCAGGCGGCTTGTCGCTTGGTGCGTAGCATGGCCGGGTGGCTGATGCGCGAGAACAGCATGTCGTGGTGGTGGGTGGCGGCCTGGCGGGTTTGGCTGCCACGGTGTGGTTGGCGGAGTTGGGTTATGCCGTCACTCTTCTGGAGAGCAACGGCTCGCTGGGCGGGCGCACCATCGGTCTCACATCCGGGCATGGCGACTCGATCGAAAACGGCCAACATGTCATCGCCGGATCATATGAGAACGTCTTCCGGTACCTGGATTCCATCGGAACACGGCACCTCCTGAAGTTCCCCGATGAATTCGGGGTGCGTTATCCGGGTGGTCACGCGGAGACCTTCGGCCTTCGTGCACGCAATTGGCAGCGGATGTCTCTCGGCCGCGTGAAGGATCTGGGCATCCCGGCATTGTTGCGGGCGGCGCCGGCCTGGGCGCGGCTGGTCCGCGACGTCGCGCGGTTCGACGACACCCTCGACGGCATCACGGTCGACGAGTGGTTCGATCGGCTGGGGTTCCCCGCCCAGGTTCGGCGGATCATGCTCAATCCGATGGTGATCGGGTTGCTCAACGAATTGCCCCCGCTGGCTTCGGCGCATGCGCTCGCGGCTCTGCTGCGCACCGGTTCTGACCGGGTACGCCGATCGGGCCCGATGGCGATGCGGATCGGCTACCCCACCGTCGACTTGGCGACCTTGTACCTCGACGGGGCTCATCGTGTGATGGCCGAGCACGGGGTCGATGTGCGGCTCCGGACTCGCGCGGTATCGGTGTCGGTGGCCGGCGATCGTGCGGCCGGGGTTCGGCTTGCCGACGGTTCGTTGATCGACGCCGATGCGGTCGTCCTGGCCGTACCGTCATGGAACGTCAGGTCATTGCTGGACGACGTCCCTGGCTCGGGGGAGGCCCGGCTGGCCGCCAAACAGCTGGAGCCGATTCCGATCATGAACGCCTACGTGCTGCTCGACCGCCCGCTGGGGACCGTGGCGGCGTGGGAGTCCTTGCTCGACAGCGATATCGGCTGGGTGTTCGACCGTGACCGGATGCACGGCCCGCGGGAAGACGGCAACCACCTGTACGCGCTGACCACCTGCGCCGCCTATGACCTGATGGGGCTGAAGAACAACGAGGTCGCGGATCGCCTGCTTGCCGCGCTTCGTGCCAGCTATCCGGCCGCCCGCGACGCCCGGGTGCTCGATGTCACGGTGGTGCCGTGGCCGAAGTCCACCTTCTCGTCGCGAGTCGGCATGTCCACCATCCGGCCCGGGAACCGCACCGCGCTGCCCAACCTCGCGCTCGCCGGCGACTGGACGCACAACGACTGGCCCACCACCATGGAGGGTGCCGCTCAGAGCGCCGCCCGCGCCGTCGACCTCGTCCACGCCGAACTCGCCGCGCTGCCGGCTCGTCTGTCGAACGTCGGACCGGCGCCCTCGTGGTGTCCGATGCGTTGACCAGCACTGTCCCCGCGCCGGTCGATCCGCGATCCGCTGCTGGCACACTGGTCGGATGATTCAGGGCTTTTCCCACATCGGCATCGCCGTCAAGGATCTCGAACGTTCACGGCGCTTCTACACCGACGTCCTCGGATTCACCCAGCTCTATCAGCTCGACTTCGAGAACAACGAGGTCGCGGCGACCATGGAGCAGGAGGGCGTGTTCCGTTCGGCGATGCTCACCCGCAAGGACATTCGGATCGAACTCCTGCAGTGGGTGGATGTGCCGGTGACCGGCTCCGGGCAGCGAAAGCCGATGACCGAGCTTGGCGTAACTCATCTGTGCTTCCGCGTGGAAAGTATCGATGACGTCATCGATGCTGTCGCCGCCGCCGGCGGCACCGTGGTGGAGCAAACGCGCACCGTCCTCGGCGACCCCGCCGATGCCGCTGCCCCGCGGCTGGTGTATCTCACGGACCCCGACGGCATCCGCATCGAGCTCATGCAGGGGGTTCCCGAACTGTCACCGGCATAGTCACATGCAGCGAACACGGGATCTACTCCGTCGAATGCCGTTGTGGCCCAATGCTTCCACGCCACCCTACCCAAGCCGGAGTAACTTCTCTAGCCAATGGATGGCGCTGGGGCCGGTGCTCGGCCGCCTCGGGTCCCGTCAAAGTTCGTCCGGATAGTCGGGAACATCGACGGCGTATCGCCGCAACGTGTCCAGGGGCACCACTTCCATGGTGCGTTCGTGGGTGCACGCGAGTACTACCGGGGCAGCGCAACCATCGTGGTGGGCGCGCAGCCAGTTCGCCGCGGTGACGCACCAGCGATCACCCGGCTTCAGACCGGGGAACCGGTAGGCGGGCATCGGCGTCGTCAGATCGTTACCGACACCCCGCTGATGCGCCAGGAACTCGGCGGTCACGACCGCGCAGATGGTGTGCAGGCCAACGTCTTCCGGTGAGGTAGAGCAGCAGCCGTCGCGGAAGAAGCCGGTCATTGGGTCGGTTCCGCACGGCTCCAGTGGGCCGCCCAGCACGTTGCGATCAGGCATCGACACAGTATGCCCGCGAAATGCGGCGCAATCGCCCGGTCGTGTGCCGCCCTCGGTCTCGCCGGCCACCACCCCTCCAGTCAGCCGGGGCCGGGCGGCAGGACAGGCCATGCGCGGGTGTTGCGGGATCGGCTCGATCTGTGAGTGGCCAAGTTTCGATCCGGCTGCGGTGCGGGTACCGCCGAACATCGACGAACAGCGCACTGTGGAGATCTTCGAGAAGGTCTGATTTGACCTGCCGCTTCCCCGGATGCGACGCGCCGGCCGACGTATGCGACATCGACCACGCCCAGCCGTATCCGAGCGGTCCGGCCCGGCCCATCCGTCCAGTGTCAGTGGCTGTGTCGTTTCTGCCAAAGTCGTCACAACAAGACGGCTCGTGAAGGCCACTGATGGGACTCATGACCGATATCGCCTTTGCCGACCTATGACACCACCCAGTCGAGGTCGAACGCGTTGCCGATCGCGTCGGCAAGAGCTGGCTCCTGCGACGCGAACAGGTAGCCGATGTGACGGCCAAGGTCAGACGCCGGGATCGTTTGGATGTTGTCACAACTGACGACCGACGGTTGATTCAGTCCGTTCACCGCGCCTACCGGCACTTCGGTGGATAGCCCACGGACGGTTGTCGTGATCGGGGCGACGGTGACGTTGGTGAGGTGCGGACGCACGACCTCGCGGGTGAGAATCAGGACGGGTCTGGCCTTGTCAAGCTGGGCGATGTGGATAGGGCGCATCAGTCGATGTCGAGGGCGGTACGAGCAGAGTGACTGGCCGGCGCATCCAAATCACTTTGCGCTGACATGCTGTCCGCGAGGATCTCTGCGTCGCGTTCGGCGAGACGACGGCGACGTTCCCGTTCCAGCGCCCGCAACACGACAGCCGCACGGCTGCGGGCATGCTGTCCCCGGACTTCGTCATCGATAAAGGCGACGATCTCGTCGGGTAAGCGGATCGCAATCTGCGTACTCACTTCATAGATGGTACCAGTTTGGTATGCGCATCAGGACCCAGTTTCGCGGGCATCTTGACGTGATGCATTACGCCCAATCCGCCAACGGGCCGATGCGCTCGCGCTCGGCTCTGCCTGGGGCCGATGGGGTTCGTGCTCCTGGCGAGTCTGGCCGAGCTTGTGTTGGAGCTGGGTAAGGAGCGGCGCACGGCAGCGCGTGATGCTCGGCGGGCACGCGGGCAGTCCATCGGTCGCCCCAAAGGCGCTGGACAACGAAAAGTCCGCTCTGGCACGGCGTATGCATGCGGCTGGTGAGTCAGCCAGCACTATCGGCACGGCGCTCGGCGTGAGCCGTGCGACCGTCTACAGGGTCTTGGCTGATGACCCCGAGACGGGCGTCTAAGTGGTCTCGCCCGGAAGTTCGTCGGGGGTCAGGCTGCGCATGGTTGAGCGGTGTCGTGGTGCTGCTCGGGTTTGTAGGCGTCGAGCCTGGTGAGGAGATCGTCGAGGTCGGTGGTGGTGAATTTCCACTTGAACGGGCGGGCGGTCTGGTTGTAGCGGTTCGCAAAGGCAGACAGGCGTTTGACCACGAGGTTGAGGTCGGTGAAGTCGTTGGGCGAGAGCACCTTTCGCTGGATTATGGAGAAGTAGATCTCGACCTGGTTCAACCACGACGCGTGTACCGGGGTGTGCACCATGATCGCGTTGGAGTACTGCGCGGCGAGCCGTTGGATCGCGGCCTGGCCGCGGTGGGAGGAGCCGTTGTCCACTATCCAGAACACGCGCTCGGCCGAGGCATAGGGTTGCTGGCTCATCACCTGGGTGACCAGCCGTTCGAACGCCTCGATGCCGGTGGTGTCCTCGCAGCGGCCGAACACCCTTCCGCGGCCCACGTCGTAGGCGGCGAGGTAGGCGATCGCGCCGCGACGTGCGTAGGTGTGGTTGACCCGCAGTTGGCGGGACTTGCCCGCCGTGAGGGTGGGGTGGCAGCGGCAGCGGGCCTGGATGGAGGTCTTCTCGTCGGCGGAGATCACATAATCGTTGTCGCCCAACGGTTTGCCGTCCCATTTGCGGTCGTAGAGGTCGAGCACGCGGTGGGCTTTGGCAGCGAAATCGGGGTCGGTGATGAAGATCCACGACTGGTACTGCCAGGGTTTGAGCGCGTCCTCGGACAGCCATCGGCGCACCGTCGACGGCGAGATCGACCCGCAGACACCGCTGGCGATCGCGTGGCGAGCCAGCTCCGGGCACGACCACCGCGCCAGCGGCAGCCCGGCATCGTCGGGTGGCGTGCAGGCCAACGCCTTGACCCGGGCGACCTGCACCGGGGTGAACGTGGGGCGGCGACCTGATCGTTTCGCATCGCCCAGCGACGCCACCCCCGGCGCGGCGCACCAGCGGTGTCGCCACTTGCGCACGGTGTCCTCGCAAATGCCCAGCGACCGCGCGATCGCCGCGTTCGATTCCCCGACCGAGGCCGCGAGCACGATCTCGGCCCGAGTCACCAGGCGTTGCTCGGTGCGTCCGGCGCGGACCAATCGTTTCAGTTCGCGGCGTTGCGACCCGGTCAAGGTGATCCGGTCGGCGCTGGTCGTCGACATGTGTGTACTCCGAGGCGAGATTCCCAATGATCACTTCAGCCTCATCCGTCACGCACGTGTGGTTGTGAACGACACGCCGATACGGCACGATCGACGACCATGGCCGCACCCCCCGCATCGACGAAAACGTCCCTCCAACAACGGCTGTCGGCCCGCGCTCGCCAACGATGGCCGCAACTGGCCAGTCTGGACGTGCGCTTCCGCGGCGCGTTCGCCTACGTCAGCGCCGACATGCCCGACGGCGACACCATCCCGCTGATGCGGCTGCGCTACGGCGGATCCACGACCCGCTGGGGCTTCGCGATCTACCTCGCCAGCAAGGATGCCTACGAAGACTCGGTGCTGCCCACTGGCGACCTGGCCGGCTCACCCGAAGACGCCCTCGACACCGCCTGCGGCCTCTACCTCGGCGACCCGACCGCCTGGATCTGACCCCCGACGAACTTCCGGGCGAGACCACTAAGCCTGAGTCGGCGTGGTCAGGGAGAAGCGGACAAGTGTTGTTTTGGCTGCCGCTGCGAGCAACTGTTGCCTGTCAGGCTGGCGGTCGCCCGGCAGTCCGAGCATCAAACCTTTGGCGGCTCGCGGGCCGTTGCGCTTGGCGAACTCCTGGAGAACGTCTGCCTTCTGATCGGCTTCTTTGATCGCCATCGGGTGGGCTGCGAACCACTGGCCCTTGATGAGGACTTGAACGTCTCGGGCACTGCCGATTGTTCTGGGCCAATTCGCGGTACTGGAAACGATGACATCGCCGTCGTCCCAGGGGAAGTAGCCGATGGCAAAGCTGTACTGCTTGCCGGTCTTACCGCCTTCGTACCTCAACAACATCAGACGACTACTCAGGATCGGATGCAACGGCGAGAGAAGTATGGGACGGACCACGGCATTGGCTCGGGCGAAGATTTTGGTGAAACGGGATGGGTCGTCAACCATGCGCCCTCTTTTCGATAGTCGTCTATCCCGACAGTTCAGCCATCCTTCGACGCAGGTCGAAGCCTTCAGGGAGCTACGCCGGGAGAATACCCAGGTGCCCCGCCAATGGGGTGGGGGGTGTCCCTTCGCGGTCTCAGCTACCGCCTCGCACGGCCAACGCTCGCTCTCTCTCTCCGCACATGATCGCCGAGACAATCCGCGTCCCCAGTTCGTCCGCAGTAGCTTCGGCAGCGGTCCCCAATGCCCTCGGTGACGGTGAGCGCAACGGACGGAGGTCAAAACTGGTCGCCCTTTGCCGATGACTTGTGAGGCAGACTTCCGAGGCACGATCACCTGGTGAAACATATCGACTCACGCGGACGCCCGCGACTGTCTCGTATGTGGCCTATTTCGAGACAGGCAAGTCCGCTTCGCCGAGGGGTGGTGACGCCGGGCGGTGAGTCCGCTGGTGCGATTATGGCGACACCCGGCTGACCGTGCGACGGTCTATCGGGCGCTCGCCAAGCGACCGTACTGACCGTCCCTGTCTGGCATGAGTGTGTCCCCGCCCTGGGCGTTGCCGCTGTTCGCATTGGCTCATGAACGTGACCGGCGACGGGCGATTCACACCCAGCTATCCGGTTGGCGACCTACGCTGAGTTCGTCTTCACAAGAGGTGACGATGCGGCTCGCCATCATCTGCCAAGGGGGGAAACATGGTGATGAAGGTGAAGGTGTCGCCCGGTTCAATCGCTGGCGATGTCGACGAGGGATACGGCAAACTAGCCGACGTTTTCCGCCGCAATATGACAAGCGGTCAGGAGATCGGAGCGGCTGTCGCGGTCTACCGCGACGGCGCGAAAGTCGTCGACCTGTGGGGTGGCTACCGCAACGGCATCACCAAAGCGCCGTGGCAGGAGGACACCCGCAGTGACGGTGTTCTCGACCACGAAAGGCGTTTCGTCGCTGGCGGTCGCAGTCGCCGCGTCGCGGGGTCTGATCTCTCACGACGCGAAGGTGGCCGACTCCTGGCCGGAGTTCGCTCAAGGCGGCAAAGGATCAGTCACCGTGCGCCAACTGCTGTCGCATCAGGCGGGACTTCCGGTGATCGACCAGCCGCTTACGTTGGATGACTTGGTAGAACCGGCGAAGATGTCGGCCAAGATCGCGGCGCAGCCTCCGGCGTGGACCCCAGGGGAGCGGCACGGATATCACGGCGTCTCGCTGGGCTGGTATGAATCCGAACTCATACGCCATGCTGATCCCGCCGGGCGTACCCTCGGGCGCTTCTTCGCCGAGGAGATCGCCGCACCACTCGGCCTCGACTTCTATATCGGTTTGCCCGCTTCGGTGGACCGCAGCCGGGTAGCGCATGTGCATGGCTGGTCGCGGGCCGAGGCGTTGTTGCACCTCAACGCATTGCCGCCGGGTTTCGTCATCGGCTTGCTCAACCCGTTCAGCCTCACGGGCCGTGCCTTCGTAACCCCTGGTTCGAGGGAGCTTTCCGACGTCAACCGCGAGGAGCTACGCATCGTCGAGATGCCCGCTATGAACGGTATCGGTACGGCGAAGTCGGTAGCCAAACTCTACGGCTGCGCTGCCACAGGAGGTGCTGAAATTGGCATCACAGCAGATACTCTCAGTGGTCTGATCAACGCCGCAGTGCCTCCCACCAAGGGTTTGCGCGACAAGGTATGTCACGTTGACACGGTCTTCTCATTAGGCTTCTTCAAGCCGTTCCCGAAGTTCCAGTTCGGCTCGTCGGGCAAGGCATTCGGAACGCCCGGAGCCGGGGGGTCATTCGGGATGGCCGATCCGGACACCGGAATCGGATTCGGATATGTGATGAATAGGTTGGGTTTTCACCCATGGAGCGATCCACGTGAACTTGCTCTTCGCCACAGCCTGTTTCACGACATCTTAGATGCGCGGCCCCAGACATAGCTTGTACGCATCCCAGCGGTCAGGCTCCGCTCGGTAGGCCGAGGCAGCCCGAAAAAAATCTGGACGCGCAGAGCGGCTGTTTCGAGACCGAGATCCATCGGTGGTCATCCGGCCCGAAAGCGACCTACCCGTCGGCTCCCGGTGCTGTGTGACAATGCGCGAAAAGGGGCAAGACCCTCGTGCCGTCACTTACCATTCCGTGGCCGCAATCTTGATCGGAGGAACGGACCCATGCTCGAAGTGATCGACAAGGGTTCTGCCACCAAATCGCATCCTGCTCCGGTGCTTTTTGTTCACGGGGCATGTCTTGCGGCGTGGTGCTGGGACGAGCACTTCCTCGGCTATTTCGCTGACAACGGCTACCGTGCCGTCGCTCTCAGCCTTCGCGGACACGGCGGCAGCGGCCTCGACGGAAAACCGTTAAATGCATGCAGCATCGCCGACTACGTCGAGGATCTGCGCACGGTGATCGGCCGACTTTCCGCTGATCCGGTCCTTGTCGGACACTCCATGGGCGGGTTCATCGTGCAGAAGTACCTGGAGACCGGCAATTCGCCCGCCGCTGTTCTGATGTCGTCCGCGCCGCCGCGCACCTGGTTCGTGAGGTCGATGTGGGCCGGACGCAGGCACCCGTGGCTGGGCGCGAAGTCCAGCGTGACGCGCAACGCGCTCGCACTCTTTCCGGAACCAGCGATGCTCCGCGAGGCTCAGTTCAGCCCGCGAACGCCTGAACCCGTCGTACAGGAGTGCTTCGAACGGATCCAGCACGAGAGCTTCCGGGCACTGAACATCGATATGGGTTTCCGCAACCTCGTCCGGACCCGGTTGGTGACGACACCGCCGCTCGTTCTGGACGGCGAACAGGTGTCCTGGGGGCGACGCGTCGCACGCGATATCGCTAGGGCGTACGGTACCGAGGCCGAGTACTTCGCTGACATGGGCCATAACATGATGCTCGAACCCGGATGGCCCAACGTCGCCGAACGAATCCATAATTGGCTCGGCGACCAAGGACTTTAGCGGAATCCGGACCCGCGACTCTGACACGGATTTCGAGACGCTCGTGTGTCGTCTGTTTAGCGACAGAGGTCCAGGCTCGTAGAACGTGTTTGGAAAGCGCCGCTGCCGTCAGGCGTCAGGGTTCTTGACAATCACTTCTCGGTGTTCCCGTTTCGCTCCGTGAGACGAAGTGCCTCCGCAATCTCGGCCTCATCTCCGGGTCTCAAGCTCGACACGGGCACGATGTAGCCGTCGTACGTCCGTGCTTCCCAGAGCACCCGATTCGACTGGACGAATTTCCTTGGGGGACATGCGCTACTTGAACCCCACCAAACCCGTTGTGGTTCAAAGCGAAAGTGTTCATAGTCCGATTGCCGAGCCTCCTGTTTGGAGGGCTCTTGCCCGGCACCACCTGGTGCAGGCCGCTCCGTCATCCGGGCCACCCGTGAAGCGTGGGATTGGCGTGCCGCCGAGCCGGAGCTTGTCGACGGCGTCTCGTGAAGCCCCTTCAAGGTTAGACGGCTGCACCGACACCAAACACGTACGAAGGAAACCGCATAGTGATAGGGGTAAGCAATGAGCGTTGTTCTTGAACGGCGACGGGCATTCTGGCCCAACCCACAGACCCGCGCAGAGGCCGCTCGGCTGTACGCCGAGGGGATGGAGTTGAGGGCCGTGCTGGGAGCGGTACCCCAACGAGGTGATCAGGGTCTCTGGGGGCAAGCCACGCGGAGCAGCGCGACGGGCGATCTACGAGCATTGGGCGCTGCTGCAGGAGAGCGTGGGCGAGCCTGACATAGACCCAGATGACCGCGCCGCCGTCGAGCGGGTGATCCGCGAGCAGGGGCATGAGATTGCCCAGTGCCGCACGGGTAGCGCGCTGACGATACAAGGCCGACTTTCCCGAGATGAATCGCTTCCCGCCCCAAGCCTGGTTCGCCAGCCAGGCATCGTCGAGCTGGCCGCGTTGACGCTCGGCGCGCCAGTGGAAGCCCGAGGCCTATCCCGATAACGGTCGCAGACATCAGCGCGTTGAGCGCCTCTTGCTCGGCCCAGATCGCAGCGTTATGCGCGTCGAGTTCTGCTCGCCACAGGCGACGCTCAGGGGTGTCCGGGTAACCGGGGTGCCAGTAGAGCGCAATTCAAGTTCGCTTGTCGTCGTTGGTCGCTCGGCTCAGGGGGTGCCGACACCTCGCCAGCCCGATTGGTCAGACGCCCTGCGCAGTGGTCATGCGGGCGTATTCCTGTTGTGCGTAGACCCGTAGGGCGAAACTCACGAACAGTGCCGACTGTTCCCCGGTGAGGTCAGGACGGGTGGCGTTCACCATGTCGGTCAGGGCGCTGCCGCTAAAACCCTGGTGGGCCATCTGGCCCACCCGCACCGCCAGCCCAATAGTTTCTTCGACGTCGGTGAACCCGATGTTGAAGTTCCGCAGCGCGTCCAGGAAGTCATCGTTGCCGAGGTTCTCCGGCTGTTGCGGCATCAAGTTGGGGTAGGGCCGCCCACGCCGGGCGTACTCGGCTGCCACCCGCGCCGCGTGCAACTGATCGGGCGGCAGGTCGGGGTTTACCCCGTTGGCGATGTCCTTCTGGCGTTCGGTGTGCCGGGACTGGGCGTAGAGCGCCAGGCCGATGGCCGGGACCACGATGTCGGAGGTGGTGGTCTTCTTGGCGGGGCCGGGACCGGCGTGTTTGATGCCTCGGTTGAGCACCGCCAGCGCGACGTTGGTGACGGCGAGGCCCTTGTCGACCTTGATGACCTTCTCCCGGTAGTTGACTGCCTCCTCCGGGGTCATTTGCGAGGTGTCCTTGGTGGCCCTCTACACCGGCCCGGATGGCTGGTCGCAGCGGCAGAGCGGTGGTATGCGGAGCCGACCTGAACGACACGGCACGGTCCCCACGGTCAACCAGGAAGAACGACCGTCGGCGCGAGCGCGGCACTCGTGGCGCGACCCATCGTATTTAGCCCGTGTCGCCACCGTTGCCGTGATTGGCGTTGTGCCGATTCGGGCGCGGGCTGTCGGTAATTCGCTTGACCAGTTTGTGGAGGCCGGCCGTTGACTTTTCGGCGACCGGGTGCGGTCCCTCGCCGGATACGTTGCGCTTCGGGTCGACCTTGGGCTTGAAATGGCCGAACTTGGCCATCAAAACAGAGCGGTCCCTGACATGGGCTCTCAGCGACTTCATCTTCACCGGCGGGGTGGCTTTGTCGTCGGCCGGGGTGGTTTCGTCGCCCGCCGAGGATTTGACTGATACCGACTTTATGTCCGAGTCATCAAGCGCCGCATGGCCTTCAAGGATCTGAATACCCTGCTGCACGCCGTTGGCGAACTGATGTATGAACGTTGCCGTCTCCTGCGGTCGCGGGATCAGCCGCGCCGGGACGTATTCCTGGGGCGCCCCAACCGGATCGTTGTTCGGATAGCCGTAGTTGACGACGGCCCGAAGTGCCGGTGTCGCGGCGTCGGCGAGCAGATTGCCAGGATCCCCAAACGATCGCAGCGGCGCGACCAGCGGCAGGTCGTTCGACTCGTAGCCGACGTAGGTGGTGTCGGCGACCTGCGTGATGCGGACTGTTTCGCCGTCACTCATCAGCCGGGTGATCGTCTCGCCGTTGTCCAACTGAGCCTGGCAGCCTGCGTCACAGTCGCGCACCTGGCCGCTCGCGTCGACCGGCAAGTCCAGATGGTTCTGGTTGAGCCGCCGCTCAAAATAGGCCAGCAATGAATTCGCCATCGCGGGGACATTCCAGGCATAGGCAGGAATGTTGGAGTTGATGTCGTACTCGTAGACGACATTGACCACTTTGACGCCCGGGTCGGACGGTGTAGGCAGCGGATTCACACCGAGTAGGGCGAAGGCGGGCAATCGGGTGCCGAAACCGCCGTTCGGTGTGGCGACATTGTTGTCGAGCACATACAGCTTGGGTTGCGACGCCACCGTGTCCGCGCCGCCCGCCACCTTCTGATAAGTGAGCAGCAGACTGGCGTTGGCTGCTCCCCAACCGGAAGACAGCACAACGTTGTCGTCGTCGCCGCGGTTGTCGTAGATGGCCGCGTAGATTCCGGGTGCGCCGGTCAAGAAGTTGGCGATCACGGTCGGGTTCTGTTGGAACAGCCCATCGTAGAAATCCGCGACTCCGTCGCCGCCGGGATTGGTCGAGCTGGCTCCGATGATCAGTGCCGCCAACTTCACCGGAGACGCATCCACCGCAAAGGGTTTCTGCGCAGTCGGCGTCCACACATTCGGCGCCGTCACAGCCGCACCCGCGCCCGTCGCAATGGTCACCAGCGCGACACCGGCAAGCGCAGCCGGTCTGGACGCAGATTTGCTCCGTTGCCCCCTCATGGACATAAAAGGTTACTACACGGCGGCCGCGCGCAAACGTCCGACCAGCAAGGTGAAGTGGGTCGGGTGGTTGTCGGCTCAGTTGCCTTTGCGGCCTCACCCTTTCGCCAACTCCCCGCCCGGACGGTCGGCCCGGCGTAGGGTCGATTGATGATCGGCGCCTTCGCCGCGGGCGCGCTGACCCGGCGGGACGGCTCGGCCGCGGACGGCATCCACCTCATGTGGACGGTGCCACCGGGGGTGGGTTACTCGCTGGACGGGTGGGACGTCTGGCGCCGCGATGCAATCCGGAACTCGGAAATCACGTGCCGTGCGCTGAGCGGTCCGGAACTCGACCTGCTGCACCGTGTACTTCGCCTACGTACCCAGATGGCGGAATTCTCCTTGCGCCAGGTGCCCGTGCCGCCGGCCCCGCCGGGCAGCACCCAGCCGCCGCCGCACGCCATCGCTTATGGCATCCGGCTGCCGGGGCCGCAACGCATCGTGGAAGTCCGCGCGGGCGTGAAGGCTGCCCTGGCCATCGCACTCAGCGCCGGAAAGGCAGTCGCGGCACGTGAGCTCGCCGAGCCGTCGGGCAACCAGCGTGCCCGCTTCTCCGATCTCGGTGTCGACGAGGTGCAGCTGTACGTCGCGACACCGCTCAGCGCGCTCGACGTATGCCTGGACATCCCCCCGGACCCCCGCACCGACGAGGCGCAGTGGGCCAACGCCAAGCTCATCGCCAAGCGCCT
The DNA here is from genome assembly GCA_963846905.1 of uncultured Actinomycetota bacterium. Lineage (GTDB taxonomy): Bacteria > Actinomycetota > Actinomycetes > Mycobacteriales > Mycobacteriaceae > Mycobacterium. The sequence continues at coordinate 19,286 of CAWJYB010000018.1, read as the reverse complement.
GCAGCTTCCCGTCCGGGCACTCGACCCGGCGCTGGCCACACCGGGTGACGAGGAGTCAGTGGCCAAGTCACGCTTGATCGGCGGTGAGAACTTCGACGCCGAGGCGTTCGACCGCGTCGCAGAAATGCTCAACGCCGCCGCCGCGGGTGGGGTGCAGTGGGCGACGACGATCACCCGGGAGGACCTCGACGACCCGTTCGTGGAGGTGCGCTCGTGGCCCTATGCGCTTGCGCTGCTGGTGGATCCGGCCTGGCGGCGGATTCTGGGATTCGGGCTGTTGGACCGGGCGGCAGACCTGGTCAAGGGCCACTCCTACGACTATCGCGTCACCGGGCGATTCCTTCGCCGTGAAGTCGACGATCGCCTGCACGGTTTCCATATGATCCCGCGGGGTACGACGCTGCCGGAGACGTTCACCCTCGGCGCCGTCTTTCTCCGCACCCCGGTGCCTTCGGTCGTCGACATGCGTCCCACCCCGGTCCCCGACGCTCTGACCACCACCGGCCGCAAGGGAATCGCCCTGCAGGGCGACCCCTGCCTGACGTTGGCGTTTCCTGCTCCGGTGCAGCAGGTCGCGCTCGAGATCGACGGCGGGGCGGCGCTGAGCTACCTTGCGACAACGTCGGAGTTCTTCCCCGGGCTGCCCGTGCGCACGTTTGCCGGCACCCTGCCTTCGCGCCGGCGCGTGACCATCCAGACACCGGATCCTGTCGACACCATCCGACTCGCCGGCTCGGGATTCCTGTTCGCGGTCTGCGAAGGTGCCGGCGGGGATGACATCGTCACCCGTTCAGTGGTGCTGCGCGGTGTGGTCTTCGAGGACTCGCCTGCTCCCGATGCTCCCTCGGCCCTGCAAACCGACAACTTGCAGGAACCCGTGTTAGCCGGTGTTCCGGCAACGCCCCCAGCCCCGCTCGGCTTCACCCTGCACTGGACCCCGCCGCCCGCCGCGGGCACCCCGCCCGGATTGCCGTGGCCGCCGGATCTGGCCGCCTTCCCGCCGTTCGAGGCGCTGGGGTTTCTGCTGGAGCACCGCCGGGTCGACACCGGTGGGGCGTTCACGCCGCTCGACACGCTCGTGTTCGGGTCGCGCGGCAGCCGTGCCGACTCACCCGCTCTCGGACCGGGCGTCGACCTCGAGGCCGTGTTCCCCGAGAACGCCGCGCCGAGGCCGCCGGTTTCGACGTCGATGTCATTCGACGACCTGCTCGCCGACAAGCCGGGCAGCGAGCACCAGTACCGCATCAGCTCCGTCGACGCGATCGGCCGTACCTCCCCGACACCAACCGAAGGCGCGGTCGTCCGACTCGAGAAGCGCCGCGCCCCTCCGCCGCCGGCCGCCGTTCGCGCGAGCGTGCTCCAGCAGACCGACACCGAACTGTCGGCCGCGGACCGCGCCCTGCTCGGCACGAACGCCAACGCCATAGTGCTGGAGTGGAGCTGGACGGACCGCGAACGCGAGCACGACGGCCACGCAACGGAGTTCCGCGTCTACTGGCAGCCGCTGCCGCCCGACGCCGTCATGGGTGAAGTCACCGGGCCGCCGTTGGTTGCGGGCACGCTGCTCGAGGTCCCCGCCCGGCTGGACCGCCCGCTTGACGCCGACGCCGCGCGCGGCCGCTATCTGAGGCTGGCCAACTACCCGTTCAAGGTCGCCGGTCACACCGCGGGGCAGACCATCACGATCCAGCTCGAACCGAGCGCCCTTGACCCGTCGCTGATGCCCGCGCCGGCAGACTTCGAATTCCGGCCCGTGCTGACCGGCGCCGAACAGCGGCCCCCCGCCTGGGCACAGCGAACCGTGGTCATCCCGATCACCACCGACCAGCACTACCGCCATGTGTTCCGCGACGCGCTGACGTTGGATGCCGATCATCCGCGCGCCCGCGTGTGGACCGGCGTGAGCGCCGCCGACGACCAGAGCTACGTCGCGGATGCCTTCCCTGGAGGCGGCCGGCCCGGCAACGAGAGCGCGGTGGCTGCCGCACCCGTCGCGGCGCGCTATCTAGGCCGGCCGGTGTTCATCGTCCCGCCGCCGCTGCCCGACGTGCCCGAACTCGTCACCACCGAGCCGGCCGGCGATGCGGTCACGGTCGGAATCGATCTCGCCGCGCTGCTCCCGTCTGCCCCGGTTCCTCCGCGGCCACCTCGTCGCGCTCGAACGCGTCGCACTGGGCAACATCGTCTCCTGTTTGGGTGCCAACACCGACGGCACCCTCCGTGCGGACCTGCCCGACGGCAATACTGTCAGCTACACCCTGGGCAATCCCGCCGACCAGGCCGCGTTGCTCGCGCAGATCCGCGCGGGCGTGCCGGCCCGGGTGGAGGGCCGGTTCCTGGTCGACTTCCTGATGCGCTTCGCCGGGCCGCTCGACGCGCTCTGGCACGCCGCGCTGCCCACCCCGGTGCCGTTCGGACCCGTCGCGGACATGCTGCCCCGCGCCGCGGAGCGTCACGTGCACCGCATCCGCCTCGTCGACGCGGCCGGCCACGTTTCTGCCGGTACTGCCGTCGTCCCGCAGATCGTCCGCGTGCCGTCGCTGCGCTCACCCGGTCCGCCCGAGCTCAAAGTGCGCTCTCGGGCCCGGCGCGGCGCTCGGTGTGCAGACCCGGGTACGCGATGCCTTCGACCTGACACACGTCCTGCTGTTCACCCACGATCACGATGGCCTCGCGCCGCCGGACGAGATGACAAGGATCCCCGCCCAGCTGCTGCGGCTGCCCAATCGCCGCGACCTCTATCCCGGCGACGGCATCCGGCTGCGGATCGCGGACGGCACCCTGCTGGAGCCGGCCGCCATCCTGGACAGCGCAACCGGTGCGGCCGAGCCGCCCGACCGCGTCCTGACCGCCACCCTTACAGCGGGACCCCGGCGGCGCGTCGCGGTCTGGGCGGTCGCGCTCACCCGGGACGGCGTCCCGTCCCGGCTGACCGGACCCGTCGTCGCGCTCACCCCGGGAGGCCCGTGATGGCCGGCTTCACCGCTCCGATCGACCCTGCCGGCTGGACGCTGGAAGCCGTTGTGCCGCTGACGGTCCCGGCCGGACTGCGCTACGCGGGCGCACACCTTCCGGCCCTGCGGGCCACCCGGACGGCCCCGGCGGCGGTGCGCGTGCCAACGGCGGGGACGTTGCGTCGCGTAGGCGAGGTGGTGGAAGTCGAGGTCAGCGCGTTCCGGCACCGTGACGTTGCCGTCAACGTCCCTGGGCGCTTGCCGACCTTCTATTTCGCCTTCGAGACGGGGACCACACTGGTCCCGTTCGGTGACGGCGACGCCGCGGAGGCAGGGGACCAGCTGGCATCGGTGACCGCGGTGAGCATCGCGTGCGCCGCGCAGGACCGCGTGGCACGCGACCCCGCGCTGTGGGCCCGCCAGATCGCCGACGCGCACGGTACAGCAGCATCCGCGAGCTGGGCCGCCTTCGCAGCCGCTCTGACCGGCAGCGCCGAGCCCCCGGTGCTGCTGCTCGACCACACCGGCGCGCCGCTCACCCAAGGAAGCGTGGAGATACGGGCCGGCGCAATCACCGCCACGGCCGACCTCGTCGCGGCAGACGGCGGCAACCTGCAGCGCGCGGTCGCGCGGCTGCACGCCGCCGATCCCGCGCGGATGCCGCTGGCCAGTGTCTTCGCCGCTGGCGCCCCGGTGACATTGCGCCCAATCACATTCGGCGACAATGACTTTACCGCCTTCCAGGACTTCCAGCTGGCGTGCGTGGAGGACGCGGGTCATGCGCAACGCAGCGTCGAGGTGTCGCCAGCCCGTCGCCACGTGACGTTCACCGACCTGAGCACGTGGCTCGCACCGCAGTTCGCCGGGCCGAAGCTGCAGCACTACACACGCGGAAACACGCTCACCCCATTCGTCAACGGCAAGCCGTATTTCACCGACCTCTTCCACCGAGTCCAGGAGGCGGCACGCGCCGGTAGCGGCGGCCTGCACCTGGTCGGCGGCTGGAAGACGTTCCCGACAGACGAACTCGCCGACCGCGAAGATCCGCCGCCGGACGGCGTCGCGCTGCCGGTGAGCATCGCCGAGGCAGCACAGCTGCTGGCCGACCATGGCGGGGCGACCCGGGTATTGTCCCCGCAGTTCATCCAGCTGGACTCCGGTTCGCCGGTCGAGACCGCCGAACTCATCGCGGTGAGCACGCTGATCGGCAGTCTGCTGGCCGCGCAGAAGGTCGACGTCGTGCGCAGCGACGCCGCGGGCGCGGTCATCCTCGTCGCACTGTTCGCGCTCAACGCGATCGCGGTGACCTGGATCATCGATACCGACGGCCGGGCGATCGAACCCAACAAGGACGCGCTGGATGTCCTTGGTGCCATACCGGACACCGTGAGCCGGCTGGCACCGCACCCGGCACACGTCGCCGACAACCCCGCCAGCCCGCCGCTGTCGGGTTTTCCGTACGACTCGATGATCAAGCTCATCCGGCACTTCGGCTTCTACCACACGAAGTTCTCGATCGTGGGCGCAGGCGACGCCCGCTACGGCTACTGCGGCGGCATCGACATCAACCCAAACCGTCTCGACGATGCCCGCCACCTGCAGGCCGGCCCCTACCACGACGTCCACACGAAGGTCGAGGGCCCCGCGGTGCGCGACCTCGAACTCACCTTCCAGGAGCGCTGGCGGCGCGACGGCGGCGGAACCGCGCTGGCCTTCGACCCGACACCCGAGGGCACCACCGGCGACGGCACCGACGTCGTGCAGATCGCCCGCACCTACTTCGCGGCCGCCGACCCTTCCCGCGCACTGGATTTCGCGCCCGATGGCGATCGCACGATCTTCGACACCATGCTCGCCGCCATCGCCGCGGCCCGCGAGTTCATCTACATCGAGGACCAGTACTTCACCCCGCCGCGGGCCTACCGCGACGCCCTGCTGCGCAAGGTGACCCAGCGGGAGATCGGCGCCCTGGTGATCGTGCTCCCGTCCACCCCGGACCAGCCGTTCGGAGAGATCGTCCGCGAACCGTTCGTGGCCGCGCTACTCGTCGCGGACGGGGGCGCCGGCATCGTGCGGGTCGGGCACCCGCGCCGGCATTTCACCACCCCCGACAACGAGCTGCGGGCGTCCTCCGGGCGTCTGCTGCTGTGGGCGGACCTGGACGCGTCCGGAGGCGTCAATCCGACTGCGGTTCTGGGGCCGAAGGCACGGCTGCCGCAGCCGCCGTTCTGGTTCGCCGTCGAGGGCGAGCTGATGTACGCCTACAACGAATCCACTTCGGCCAACCCCGATCCCGGCCGGGCCCGGGTCCTCGACGTGGTCCGCGGCGCGGACACCCGGTTGTACCGGGGTGGCGGCCCAGCGACTGCGGCGGGCCCGCGCACCCGTGCGCACAAGGCCGGCGCGGCTGCGACGGTCGTCGACCTCGCCGGCATCTATGTGCACGCGAAGATGATGATCGTCGACGACGTGTTTGTCGGGATCGGCTCGGCGAACATCAACCGGCGCGGGCTGTGCCACGACGGTGAGATCGCCGCGTTCAGCCTCCCGCAGCAGCTCAAGACCTCACCCGCGAACCCGGTGGCCGCGCTGCGCCGAAAGCTGTGGGCGGAGATGCTCGACCTGCCCTCAACTGCCGAACCTCTGCTGGAGGACCCGATCACCGCGGCACGGCTCTTCGACCGTTCGCCTGCGCTGGGCAATCGGTTCACCGGCTTCGACGCCCACCCCACACGTCTGATGTTCGACGCGACCGGTGGAGACGGCGTGGTGCTGGACCTGTTGCGGCTGCTGCTGCTGGACCAGTTCGTCTTCGTCGACCACGCCAAGATGTTCGACGCCATCGTGGACCCGACCAGCGCGGTGGAGGTGACCTGATGGCCCCCACCGCGCAGACGCTTTTCGGCCTGTTCGGCGACTTCACCGCCTATTGGCCGTCGGCGACCATTCGTGAGCACACCGGCAACGTCGTCGCCGGCGATGAGCCCGATCCGTCCGCCTGGCTCGGTGCGCTGAACAACAGCGTGCAGGTGTCGAACGTCCGAGGCGGTGCCGGGGCGCAAGGCGTGGCGGTGCAGGCGGAGCTGACCGCCGGCACCGGCGGGTTCCTCGGCTACCCCGGTGGCTGGCCGTTCGTGCTGGTCGCCATGCCAGACGTCGAGTTCCGAATCCAGCCGTTCCCAGGCGGCGGCCGTACCGTGGGGATGTTCGCCGCGCTCGGCCCCGACGGCGGCCCGGCGGTGGTGCTGGAGGGCCTTCCGGTGGAGATCCGCCTGCCACCCGAATTGGTGGAGGTGCATCCCGACGAACCGGGCGATCCCGCCGGCAACGCGACGGTCGCGGTGGGGGAGTTCGAGGCGGGCCGGCTCGACGACCTGTTGGTGATCTACCGCCGCGGCGACAGCACGTCGATCTTCGTGCACATCCGCCTGAGCGTGACCGCGGACCTGCAGTTCGACGTGCAGCCCGCGGTGCCGGTTTCGTTCGGCCGCTGCGGGCTGTCCGGCATTCCGTGCACCGCGGTGCATGATTTCCGGCTCATCCCGTCGCCGCGGTTCGCACGTGACCGTCTGGAGTGGCTGCGGCACGGCATCGAGCCCTGGCTGCCCAGCCACACTGCATCCAACGACGGGCTGTTCTCCGCGCGCTCCGTCGACATCGACGAGAAGTCCGGCAGCGTGAGGGACCTGGTCGACTGGCTCAACGACCACAGGGAGACGCCCGAGCCGACGGCCGAGTTCGTCCTGGGTGACCTCGTCGTGCCCTTCCGCGGCCCGCTGTTCCTGCCGGTTCCGCGACACGTGACTGCCGGGGTGCGCCGCAACGTCTTGGACCCGGGTTCCAAGCAGGAGGTGTTCGCCTTCGAGCGGGCGCCGGTGCATGTACACATCAGCAAGGACCCGCCGCTGGCCTTCATCGTCGAAAACGTTTACTACCGTTCACTGCCGTCGCAGACACTCGACGAGGATCTCGGTCTGACCTTTCATGCCGCGATCGTGCGCGGCAAGGACGGCACCGCCCAGACGGCCTACGAGATCGGGCTGGAAGAGGACTACACGCTGACCGTCGCCTACAAGCGCGACTTCGCCAAACCGCCCAGCGGGCCGCCCATACCCGGGCCCGGTCCAAACCCGGACACCAACCGGATCGTGCACTGGGAGATCGCCCAGCTGCTGATCGTCGACGTGATGGCGATCCGTGCCGGGCTGTCTCTGGGACGGCTGATCGGCGAGGGCCGGTCGTTCGGCGACAGCGTGATCCTGACCGTCGACCTGTTCGTGTCGATGCCGCCCACCGGCAAGAATGATCACAGCGGCTTCCGGCTGCGTTCGCTCAACGGCGAGAAGGTGGCGTTCGCGCTGGAGAACGTCGGCTGGCGGCTGGGCGGCATGCACCTGGAGGGGGTCGCGCTGCCCGACGGCGTGGTCGCCTACTTCGGCCCGGTGGGTTTGGTCATCTCGGAGCTCGCACTCATCGCCGAGGACGGGGCAAGCTACCTGAGCCTCTCCGGTGGGCTGGTGATCCCCAAACCCGCGGGCCTCGAGGGTGCGCTTCTGGTGAAACGCCTGCGTCTGCGCGTGGAGGGCAACGAGTCGGCGCCGTTGGTGAAAATCGACGGCTTCTTCCTTCGCCTGCAGAGCCCGTCGCTGCTCGTCGAGGCGGGCGGCTATTACTCGCAGCGCACCGAGTCGGGCACCCGTCTGTCGGAGTTCGGCTTCACCGGCACCGTCGACTTCACTGTGGGTGTACGACACCATCGCCTCGGCGTCGACCTCATCCTCGGGCACCGCGCGTCGGACACCGAGAGCTTCGACTACTTGATGGCGCAGGCGATCTACGCCGGGCAACTCGGGCCGATCGGCGGCGTCGAGTTGCGCGGCGCACGGCTGCTCTACGCCGACAACATGCTGCCCAAGCTCCGCGAGCTCGACCGCGACTCCCGCGAATTGCGTTACTACCGCTGGTATCTGGACACCGACCCGATGACCGTTCCCGGCGACCGGCGGCTTTCGGCCTGGCAGGCCACCGACGAATCGTGGGCGTTCGGAGTGGGCGCCAGCGCGTCCTTCGTCGCGCTCGGGCGTCTGGTGGTGCTCGACCTGTTCGTGCTGGGCCTGCACGGCCCAGCCGAACGCGGGCTGCTCGTCTCCGCCCGGGTGTTCGCGATGAGCAACACCGCGCCGATCGGCTTCCTGGCCATCGAATGGGACCGCGAGAACGACCGAGTCAGTGCGGTGCTCGCGGTCGACGCGACGGCCGACAAGTTCATGAAGAACGCGCCGGCGTGGCTGGCCGGTGCGGGCGGCCTGCAGGGCACGCTGTTCGTCTCCAACGACCCCGCCACGGTCGCGATCGGGCGTCTCGCCGACCCGGCAACCTGGCTGGCGATGCGATTCGGCGTCGACCTGTGGCTGACGGCCTCGCTGACGATCGCCTTCTGTCTGGAGATCGTCGAGGACGGCCCGAAGGGGTTCGCGCTGGCCGTGCGCATCGAGGGCGGCATCGGTAAGAAGGGGGTCATCCGGCTCACCTACAACGCCGGCTGGGGCGTCCAGATATTGGTGTTCACCACAGGCTCGTCCGACTATGCGGCGATCCTGTTCATCGAGGCGGGGATCCGCTTCGTACTGTTCGGGTTCCTGCGCATCGGCGTCAGCGGGCGGATGGAGTTCCGGCTGGTCGGCGCGGAGCCGGCTCGCGGCGAGCTGACCGCCGAAATCCGGCTGGAGACACCGTGGTTCCTGCCCGACGTGACCTGGCGGCTCGACGTTCAGTTCGGGCAGCTCGCGCCCGCGGCTCTGGGTACGGCGTCGTCGCCGCTGGCCGGCGTTGGCACCACCGAGGCGGGTTCTGCGCGCCGGCTCGCCGCACACGTCGAGCGGTTCGACCCAGCGTGGGACGGCACCGGCGTGGCGCCCGTCCACTCGGTGGACGAGCTGAGCGCACCGACCCGGCCGGAGGCGCAGCGGCTGGCAAACCTGGCCGCCGACGCCGCGATACGCCCGGTCGCGACCGACGCGACGATCGCCGTCGAATGGAGCGTGGGCGTCAACGACCGCCTTGGACTGGGGGTCGGCGTCGCACCAGATTTCGGCGACCAGCGGTCAGGCGACCTGACACTGACCTACGAGCTGGTTGGCATCGCGGTGCGGCGGCGGGAACGATTCGGCAACGACCGCCCGTGGCGGCCGCTCGAGGAACGCATCGAACTCGGCACGGACTTCACCGACCCCGGCGGGGTGCGGCTCAACGGGTCCTTCGCACCCCAGGTGCTCGCCAAGACATGGGACCTCGACCAGCAGGTGGCGGGCCGGCCCGTCCCGAAGAAGCTGCTGCTCAACGGCGTCGCGCCCTACGAGTTCACCAACGCCGACGCCCAGGCCGACGAACAACTCGTGCGCTTTGCGCAGGGCTGGCCGTGCTGCCGCCGCCCCGATGACAAGGACCTGGCGGGACTGTTCCACAGGGTGCACTGGCGGGACGGGCTTGCCGGGACCGACCTGTCAATGGGTGGTTCCCGTTTCTCGAATTTTTCCGGGAGCACCAGCACCTTGCGCTTCATGCGTACCGCCTGGACGCACATCGCGGGCTACCCGGGTGTGGCGGCGAACACCATCGTGGCCGCCGCGCAGGTCGACGCACCGGGGGTGCTCGCGTGTGCCGACCTCGACGAGGACGCCGCCTTCTGCAGCGTCCGGCTGGCGTGGCCGCGCGGCCTGCGTGCGGTGCTGGTGATGTTCGACCGCCTGGGCGAGGAGGTCGGTCGCCGCGATCTGGGCCCGGGGACCGCGACATTCCAGGCCTTCCTGGCAGGAGCGCAGGGGCCGATCCGGCGTTTCGAGGTGCGGGTGCCGGGACCGCGGCCGCCGGGTGTCTCATCACCGGCCGCTTCGTCGCAACCCGGCACCCTCGTCGAGGTCGACGAGGCCGCCTACGTCGGGCTGCGCGACTACCTGGATTTGCTGATTGCCCAGGCTGCCTGTGACGGCGGCGCGAGCGGCGGTTACGACGGCAAGGGCAAGCTGGCGCTGCTGCCCAACCACGAGTACGAGCTGCGTTTCACCACAAGGGTTTCCGTCGCGCATCCGTCCACCGCCGCCGAGTCGGCCGATGTCGACGAGTTCGTCTATGTGCGAACCAAGGGCCTACCGGGCCTGAACGCCGTGCAGCGCACCGGCGAGGAACTCGAGCCGTATGTCCGTGAGGCGTATGCCGGTGGCCGGGCCGGGATCCTCTACCGGGAGGAACCCGTGACGCTGGCGTTCTCCGAAGGCTTCCTGGTCGCAGTCCCGCTGGCCGTCCGCCCGGCCGGGACGACCGACGAGCACACCAGGCTGTTGCGGATGCAACTCGTCGTGGAGCCCGACGTCGCCGCGACGGCCGGCACGGTGTTCACCACCACCGGCGACGACTGGATCGCCACCCACCACGGCGCGGGCGTCCCTCCACCGCCTCCGCGGCCGCTGCCGCCCTGGACGGGGACGCCGTCGCGCGCGGTTACGGCAAGCACGGCGATGGTCACCGCCGACCCGCTGCGGCATCGGCTCGCGACGGTCACCCAGCGCGCGGGCGTGCCGTGCGGGCCGGGCGATCCGCGCCAGGTGATCGGCACGGTGCTGGTGGCTCCACCGCAGGGGGACGGCGACTTGTGGAGCGCCAGTGTGCGTTTCGTCGCGCGGGTGCGCGCGCAGGGTGCCGGATTCGTGGACCGGCGCCCGTTCGAGGCCGGCGACGACACCGCGTTCTCGGTGACCGGGGACTGGACGGTGTCCGACGGCGCGCTGCGTTGCGCAGGTTCCGGGGTGGCGGTGTTCGGCGACCCGGATTGGCAGCACCTGAGCGTGATCGCCGCGATCGCGCCCGGATCGGCGCCCTCCGGGGTCGGCTTCGGCCTGCCCGGTCCGGGCGCTGCGCCGCGCGGGCTGTTCGCCACGGTCGAGGCCGGCCGCCTGGTCATCGGTCGCCGCGACTTCGACGGCGCACCCCTGGCCGAGCTGGCGGCGGCCGCGTTGCCACCGGGCGACCCAGGCGCCCCGGTCGTGCTGCAGGCCACCGCCTACGACGACCGGCTGCGGGCCGCGGTGGGTGAGGTCGTGGTGGAAGCCGACAGCGGGGAGGTCCGGGAGGGGCGGCTGTGCCTGGTCGCAGGTGGACCAGCGGCATTCGCGTCGTTGCAGGTCCGCGGGCTGGACCTGTACGCGTTCCCGTTCACGGTCAGCCGCTTCGCCTCGTTCGGCGACCATGTCGGCTCGTGGTCGGGCCGCCTCGACGCCGCCGGGCCCGACGAACTCGGCCCGGGCACCACCACCGCGACGGTGGCCGGGCTGTGGGCGTCCGGTGCGGCCGAGGTGAGCGCCACGATGCGGCCCGGCACCGCTTCGGCGGAGCGTGAACGGGTCTTCTCGGCTTGGACGGCGGCGCTGGGCCTGCCGCTCAAGGACGACGTCACGGCGCTGGAGCTCACCCGCGTGGTGGCTGCGGATCGCACCCAGGCGCTGCTTGTCGAGTCCCCGGAGCCGCTCGACTTCACCGCTGAGATCACGGCCGGGCTGGTATTCCGCAAACATGTGGGCGGACTGCCACCCATGCCGCCCGTGGCGCGTCCGGGGCCGCCCGGCCCGGCCCGGCCCTTGCGCGACCGGTTGGAGGAGATTGTGACAGCGGCCCCGCGGCCCGCCCGAGCACATCCGAAGCTGCCCGGTGTGGACGAGGCCATCCTCGACGTCGAGGTCTTGGGCACTGATCTGCGGCTCTCCTTGCACCCCGCCCTGGCCAACGCCGGTGAGCTCGCGGTCGCCGCCGTCGACGACAGCAGCGCGGTGCACCTCTTGCGCGGCTTGGTTCGGCCGGGGTTCCTACCACGGCAGCCCGCGTTGATGCTTGCGCGCGGGCAGGGCCCGTTGCCAAGTCCGTTGCCCGCCGGCAGCGAACTGACCGCCGAGCTCGCAGGAGCCGTTCCCGGCACCGTGCTGCTGGCCTCCCGTGACCTCGTCGACCTACTCGGCCGGTTCCACTCCCGGCCCGGCGACGTCGACGTACCGGTGCCCGTGCAAGTGCTGCAGAGCGGCGATGCGCGCCGGGCGCTGGTCATTCCGGCCGACGGTCCGTTCGCGGCCGGCCGCCACCGCCTCACGCTGCGCCTGTCGCGCCGCCGCTGGCCGAACACCGAACCCGCCGACGGCACCAACAGTTACCAGCGGGAAGCCGCTCTTCCGCTCGACCTTTGAGATGGGCTGTGATGCGCGGGCCGGCGCCGTATTCCGGGAATGCCGTCGCGGCTGCAGCACTCCGATTATCCTTCTATGCGCACGGCAACGGTGCCGCGCCGAGGGGAGCACATGCCCGTGAGAACGACTTCCGTCACGCTGCCGCCCAGTCGTCCCGTCATCGTCCACGGAGCCGACGGGATCCGTCTGCACACCGAGGTTTTCGGCCCCGACAACGGTTATCCGATCGTGTTGGCGCACGGCATCACATGTGCTCTGCGGGTGTGGCGGGAACAGATTGCCGACCTGGCCGCCGACTATCGCGTCATCGCCTTCGACCATCGCGGGCACGGACGTAGCGGCGTCCCGCCCCGAACCCATTACAGCCTCAATCACCTGGCCTCCGATCTCGACGCCGTGCTGGACGCCACGCTGGCGCCAGGGGAGCGGGCCGTCATCGCTGGGCATTCAATGGGCGGCATCGCCATCACTGCGTGGGCGGAGCGCTACCAGGACAAGATTGCCCACCGTGCCGACGCTGTCGCGTTGATCAACACCACCTCCGGCCACATCGTCCGCCACGTCCAGTTCTTGACTGTGGCACCGGGTCTTGCGCGGCCACGGACGCTGCTCGGCAGCCAGATCGTGAAGACGTTCGGAGGCTTCCCGATGGTGCGGCCCATCGACATACCCGGCAGGCAGTTCATTGCGTTCTTGGCGGTCGGTCGTGACGCGGACCCTGAAATTGCGTCATTCGTCTACGACCTTTTCAGCTCCACACCGCGCGGCGGCCGGTCCGGCTGCGCCCGGATGCTGATCGACGCGATGGAGAAGCGTTATCTGCCGCTGGACGGTTTGACCGTGCCCACCTTGGTCATCGGCAGCCGCGGTGACCGCCTGCTGCCCATGGGCTCGTCGCGCAGGATCGCCGAAGGTGTTCCCAATCTTGTCGACCTGGTGGAACTGCCGGGAGGACACTGCGCCATCTTGGAGAAGCCGAAGGAAGTCAACCGCCACCTCCGGGCGCTCGCCGAATCTGCTTTGGATGCAAGGAAATTGAGCTCCTAGCCGAGCCAGTCGGCCTCGAAGAGGCGGCGGAACCCGTTGACCGTCAATGTGATCAGTCCTTCTGGGGTGGGGTTGCGGTCGCGTTCGGTGGCGCAGGCGACGGCCAGGAAGGCGTGGGCGAGCATGGCCAGGGTGGTCCAGCGGTGCCAGGAGGTCCAGCGCCTCACCTGGTGCTGGTCGAGTCCGGTGAGTCCTTTGGCGGTTTGGAAGGATTCTTCGATGCGCCAGCGCTGCCCGGCGACGCGTACGAGGGTGTGCAGGGTGGCTGGGCGGGGTGAGTAGCAGCGCAGGTAGGCCAGCTCGCGTGTTTTGTCGTTGCGGCGGATCAGCACATAGTGGTAGCCGGTGTCGGTGGGGTCTTCGGCCAGCAACTGGATCCAGGCCCACGAGTAGTAGCGGTGCCCGTGGCTGCCCGCTCCGGCGGAGTGTTTTTGCCAGGCCCGTTTCGGCACCATCGCCGGGAGTCGATCGACGCGGGTTTTGCCGGCGTGGTGGGCACATACCGGTTGGCGGCGATGGCCAGCACGTAGCCGAGGTGGTGGGCGCGATGCGGCGCGCAGTGTCGGGTCGGCACCGTCGACCTCGTCGCCGGTGACCCATGCGGCGGGATTTCGGTGCCGGCGCGGTCCAGAAGTGATCGTGCGAGCGTGGGTTTGGTTGCGAAATTGGTTCTTTCGGTGGGGATTCCGGCGTCGTCGCAACGCCGGGGATCCTGCGCCCATGATCGTGGTAGGTACAGGGCGCGGTCGATCAGGGCGTGCCCGCGCGGGCCGCGTAGGTCAGATAGACCGCGACTTGGGCGTTTTCGATCCGCCCCACCGTGCCCGCATACTGGCGTTCACGCCGACACTGGGGTGCCCTTCTTGACGTCGCCGGTTTCGTCGAGCACGAGGACGCCGCCGGGGCCTCCGAAGGCGTCGACAACATAGTCACTCAGATCATCGCGCACCGCGTCGGCGTCCCATTTAGTCCGCGACACAGGGCCGCAACCCGTCGGGGCACTCCGGTGTGGGATCGTCCGCCCACCCGGTGGCGGCCCTCCAGGACGATGACGTCGTGGCCGTGGCGGGTCAGCTCGCGGGCCGCCGTCAGGCCGGCGAAGCCCGCGCCCACCACGATGACGTCGGCCCGCTGCCGCACGGGAACCTGCTAGCCGCGGGTCCGCAGCACGACCTTGCCGCGGGCGGTTCGGTTCTCCAGCGAGGCGATGGCCTGCGCGGCCTGCTCAAGTGGATAGACCTGCGGTTGGGGCGCAGAGACCTTACCGGAGGCCAACAGAGCCTCGAGTTCGGTCCACTGTTCGGACAGATACCCGGGATGCGACAAGACCCATGCTCCCCAGCCGACTCCCACGGCGTCAATATTGTTGAGCAGCAATCGGTTTGCTTTCACTGACGGTATCTCGCCGCCGGTGAAGCCGACCACCAGCAGCCGGCCGGCAGGGGCCAGCGACCGCAGCGAGTCGGTGAAGCGGTCACCGCCCACGGGGTCCATCACGATATCGACCCCCCGGCCGTCGGTCAGAGCGGCCACTGACTTCTTGAACCCGTCTGCCAGTACCACGTCGGTGGCCCCGGCCGCCTTGGCGACATCTATTTTTTCCGTTGTGCTCACCACCGCGATGGTGCGGCCGGCGCCGAGCGCGGGTGCCAGGCGCAGCGTCGACGTGCCGATTCCGCCGGCAGCGCCATGTACCAGCACCGTCTCACCCGGCATCAGGCGGCCGCGGGTACGCAGCGCGAAATGAACCGTCAGGTCGTTGAACAGCACGCCGGCACCCGCTTCGAAGGTGACGTTGTCGGGCAGCTTGAACACGCGTTCCGGCGACACCACAGCGACTTCGGCCATGCCGCCGGTGATCATCGTCAACGCCAGGACACGGTCTCCTGATCTGACATGGGCGTCCGGCGGTGCCGAGCGGACCACCCCGGCGATTTCGCCGCCGAGGACGAACGGCAACCGGGGCAGGTATTGGTAGTGGCCGCGGGTCAGCAGCGCGTCGGGAAACGCGACACCGGCGGCCTGGACGTCGATCACGACCCCGTCGCCGCCGGGTTCGTCGATGTCGGTGAGTTCAACCGCCTCGGGCCCGTCGAGCCGGGTCACCTGGATCGCGCGCATGGTGTAAACGCTATCCCAAGGCGATTTGTGGTGTTTCAGCCGCGCTCACCGCGGGTGAAACACCACAAATCGCCTCACGGTGCGACGGTCAGCCAGTCGGCGAAACCGGACGGGTCGTGACGGCCCAGCGCACCGTGCTCGAACAGGCCCCAGCCCTCGTGTTCGCCCGAGGCGTCGCGGCACACCGCCCGCCCGACGTGGTCGATCACGCCGAAACCCGAGCGGGCGATGACGGCCGGGTCGGTCATGTCGTAGCTGAGGCGTTCGGTGAACTTCTCGCCCTTCCACATGCCGTGCAGCCAGTCCGAGTCTCCGCCGTATCCGCCGCCTACGTGTATCGGGCAGGCCAGCTTCGACTCGACGTCGAAGCGCACGGGTGCGCCATCCGGTGTGGTGGCGTCTATGGTCGCGCCGGTCGGGATGCGGGTGCCCGGGGTGTAGTGGATCTTCACCCGGGGCCAGCCCAGTTGTTCGATGTGTCCGTCTTTGTGTATCCGGGTGCAGTCGTTGAGTGAACGGAAGCCGCTCGGGTCTTCCTGGATGATCAGCACGATCGAGAACTGCTCGAATGCGACCGGCAGGTATAGCCACCACATGCCCTCGAACGGCGGATCGTCGGGCCGTCCCGCAGGTTCGGCCTCGCCGACCGGCCGGATGCCCCAGGACCGGTCCCGGCTGCCGATCCACACTGCGGGGTCCACGTTGATCGTCTCGCCGTCGATCTCCAGATGCCCACGCCAGCAACCTAATTGGGCAAAGCGCTGGGCATCCAGCGTGATCCGGTTGCCACGCCGCATGATGTGGGGCTGTTCGCGGACGACATCGAACAGGCCTTCCCAGGTGAGATCGGCGGCAATCCCCTCGGTCTTGTCGAGAATGACCCGCAGCCTGTGCAATGGTTCGGAGACCTCGACTCGGTAGTTGCCGACGTGCGGGTGCAGCCGGTCTTGGTCGATGGCGTCGGACAGGTGGACCGCTGTCTGGGTGTCGCCCCGGCGCACCAGCAAAAACGCGTCCTTGACACCGAGGTTTGGGTAGTAGCCCATCCCGGAGATGACGAAGATATCGCCGGTTCGGTCGTGGGCGTTGAAGTATGACCGATCGTAGAAGTTGCGATCCGACGACCCCGGCCACGCGATCGGTTGCGGTAGCTGGTGAACCGGGTATTCGTCCATCGGTCCGAGCATTACGCCTCTCTTTCTGATAGCAGACGTTCGAGCAATTTTCGGTGGTAGAAGAGCGACTCGACGTCGTCGGGCCTTTCGAGTTCGCCGAAGTGCACTCGCCGCGCGCCGGTGCGCATGAAAACACAGCTCCATACAACCGCGGAGTAGATGTAGAACCACCGCAGGTCGCCGACATCCGTGCCGGTGAGTTCGCGGTAGGTGGCGCGTACATCTTCCTCGCGCAGCACGTCGGGCAGGCCGGGCATGTCGGCCAGCCCGCAGAGTTCCTGAAAGACCATGTGCGCGAAGATGATCCATGCCACGTCGAACTGGCGCGGACCGACAGTGGCCATCTCCCAGTCCAGCACCGCGACGGGCCGGAAGTCGCGGTAAAGGACGTTGCCGATCCGTGCATCACCCCATACCAGCACGGATTCGCCCGCCGCGGTGTCTTCCGGGAAGTTGTCCTCCAGCCAGGACAGTGCGCGTTCCACCAACTCGGAGCGTCCGATTCCCGCTTGGGAGAACTGATACCAGTCCTTGAGCCAACCGAAGTGCCTGCGCAGTGCGGTATCACCGGGTGGGTCGGATTCCGCGATGAAGTCGAACGTCTTTTCTGCATTGGGAATCCCGTGCAGCTTGGCGATCGCCTCGACGGTGCTGTCCTGCAGTTCGCGCTGTTGGGCCGGTGCGGCGTCGGCGAACCAGTTGTTGCCGAACGTGTAGGGCATGACGTCGGGTGGTACGACACCGTCCACGTGGTCCATCAGGAAGAACGGCGCTCCGAGCACGTCGCCGGTCGCTTCGAGCCAGCGCACGGGCGGGACGGGCACGTCGGTGAGTTCACCCGCCAGACGCATCACCTCGAATTGGTGGTCCAGGCGGTACGAGGAGAACACCGGGATGTCCTGCTCGGTCGGCGCCACCCGGGCGACCCACTTCTGTTCGCGGGGTCGGCCGTTCTGCGTCCAGCGTCCGGTCAAGACGATGGTCTCCGAGGACATTCCGTTGGAGTCGATGCCGCTTTCGACGGTGATGTCCGGGGCGACGCCGCCAGGCATGACGGTGGACAGCCATTGCGACAATGCCGCCGGCACGGTGGCGATATCGCGACTCGAACGCTGCAGGTGGTCGACGTTCTGGACGGCGGCTCCGGTTTTTTCCTCAACCACAAGCACTTCCTCCGCGGGATAATTACGATACGGTGAGTAGCGTTATGAAAACAGAGTCGTCGCCGGTTGGCAAGACCCTGGGCGCCAGTGCCCGGCATCTCGCCCGGCGGTCCGATCCCGCCTCCTCCGGCGCCAGTGCCCCGGCATCGTCGCCCGGCCGGCCTCGCGACCCACGTATCGACGCCGCCATACTCTCCGCCACGGCGGATCTGCTTGTGGCCACCGGATACGCCGGCGTGACAATGGCGGCGATAGCCGAGCGCGCGGGAACCACCAAGACGGCGCTGTACCGGCGTTGGACGAGTAAGGCCGACGTCATCCACGAGGCCGTCTTCCCGACTGCGCCCACCGCGCTGGGGATGCCCTACGGTGATATCGCAGCCGACGTGCGGGCCATGATCGGTGCCGCACGAGATGTGTTCAGCAGTCCTCCGTCCGCGCTGCGCTGCCCGGCCTGCTTGCCGATATGGCCGCCGACGCCGACCTCAACGCGCGGGTGATGCGCCGGTTCAACGGAGTTTTCGACGCCGTGCGGTTCCGGGTGACCGAGGGCATCGCACATGGCGAAGTGAACGCCGATGTCGACCCGACCGCCTCGTCGAGGTGATCGGTGGCGCGACTCTGTTGCGGATGCTGTTGTCGCCCGAGATCGAACTCGACAACCGCTGGGTGACGCAGACGACTGCCATCGTGGTGAGCGGGGTCAAGAAGTAGGGTGCCGTCATGAACCCGCGACTCGAGGGCCGGGCCGCGATCGTCACCGGTGCCAGCAGAGGCCTGGGCAGGGCGACCGCATTGGCACTGGCGGCCGACGGCGCCGGTGTCGCAGTGGTGGCTCGCACCGAGCGCGTGTGGGACGACAGGTTGCCCGGCACCATCGCCGATACGGTCGACGAGATCGTGGCCGCCGGCGGCAGCGCGGTGGCGGTCCGCGCCGACCTGACCGACCGCGCCGACCTGCCACGCCTGGTCGACCAGGCCCGCGACGCGCTGGGGCCGATCTCGATCCTGGTCAACAATGCCGCCTTCACAGCACCCGGCCGCCCGCCCAAGCCCGGTTCGGTGCGGCCGGAGAAACGCGTCCGGCCTGCGAATGTGCTTGCCCCGCAAGCCGATTGGCCACCCTTCGTGGGCACCCCGGCGCATGCCTTCCGTCGGCACTTCGAGATCGGGGTGTTTGCCGCCTACGAACTGATGCAATTGGTGGTCCCGGACATGATCGCGGCCGGGGCCGGTGCGATCGTAAACATCAGCTCTATCGCATCGCGCATCCCCGGTGACGGTCCCTACCGCGACTTCTCCCGGGGCACCCTGCCCGGCTACGGCGCGTCCAAGGCCGCCCTGGAGCACCTGACCGCTTCGGCGGCCTACGAGCTGCAGCGGCGAAACATCTCGGTCAACGCGCTGTCCCCGTCACAGCCGATGATGACACCCGGATTGTCCTACTACCGAACGGATTTCGACGACGTCGGTTCGCAGGCCGCGTTCGCCGAAGCGGTTGTCCGGCTGGCGTTGGTGGATCCCGGCGTGGTGACGGGCCGCACTATCGGGCACCGCGAGGTGCTCGACGGCAGTTTCGCGCCATTCGCGCCGTGATCG
>CAWJYB010000017.1:0-137792 GCA_963846905.1 uncultured Actinomycetota bacterium | reverse complement strand
CACATGTTGGAACCGTTCAACGCGGCGGCATGGGTCGATAAACTCGTCAGCCATTTCGAGGACCTCACCCGCACACACGACGCAGTCGTCAAGGCACGCAGCCAACTGGCCGACATCATGCCACTTGTCCAGGACTGCGACGCCCATGACGACCTGCAGGCCAAAGTCACTGAACTACGCGACCAACGAAATGCCCTGCGGTACTACTTCGCGGGACTTCGGCACAGGTTGCACACTGCGCGGGGCGGCCTGCTCGCGGCAGACATCACCAAGGCCAACCAGCAATTGTCCACTGTCGAGGAGAACCTCACGTCATTGCGGCGGCGAACTGCACACCTGAAGGTGCAGCAAGCCGGGCATGGCGGTAACGAGTATCTGGAAGACATCGAACGGCGGATCGCCGACCGCTCGGTTGACCGGGAACAGCGGCAGGAACGCCGCAAGCGCTATGACGGCTACCTTGCCGCGGCGGAACTGGCTCCCGTGGCCAGTGCCGCACACTTCGATGTCCGAACCATCGAAATACGCAGTTCTGCAATCGAATTAGATTCGGAGCTGGCCGACCTGGACAACGCGATGCTGGAAGCCAAGGTCGGCAGGAACAAACTGAGCGACGAAGCCGCTGCCATCGCCTCCGAACTGGCCAGCCTCCGTCAGCGCAAGAGCAACATTCCCGACCGCAACATGAAGATCCGTCAACGCCTGTGCGCCGAATTCGAACCTCGACCCGGCTGATCTCCCCTTCGTCGGTGGACTGATCCAAGTCGCACCCGAACACCGCGACTGGGAGGGCGCAGCCGAACGGGTTCTGCGAGGCTTCGGCCTGTCCCTCCTGGTGTCACAGGACTTGTACCGGCACGTGTCGGACTGGGTCGACGTCAACCACCTCGGCGGAAAGCTCGTGTACTACCGAGTGCCCCCGACGCTCTCGCGGCAAGGCATGTACGGGGCAACCCAGGGGGCTCTGGCGTACAAAATCGAGATCAAGGACGGTCCGTTCTACGACTGGCTGGATCGCGAACTCGTCGCGCGAGCCGCGCACGTGTGCGTCGACACGATGGACGAGTTCCGCCGCCACGACGTCGCCCTGACCCGCACGGGTCAGATCAGAGCGAAGGGACGGCACGAAAAAGACGACTCCTACCGTGTCGATGACCGCCGAACTACGTGCTGGGCTGGAGTAACGAGCAGAAGATCGACGCGCTGCTGGCCAACGCAGCGCAGGTACAGGCCAACCTGCACCGCGTCGACGTCGAGATGAACCGTCTCGGCACCGATCGGGCCACCGCCATTGCGCGAAAGTCCCTGTTGGACAGGTTGTCCGAAGTGGTGGCTCGGTTCTGCGATATCGACCGGGAGTCGGCGGTCTCCGACATCGACCGATTGCAGCGACGCAAACGGGAACTGGAATCCGCTTCCGGCGAACTCGCGCGGATAAGCGCTGATATTGAGCGAACCGAGGCCGCCATCGCCGAACGGGAGCAGGCGAAAAGCGATGTCAGCCGGCGAATCGGCGGCCTCACCGGCGATCTCGAGGCCGCGAACAAGGGAGCCGAAGATGCTGCCCGAACCATTGCCGAGCGCGAGGCCGCGGGTGCAACTCGTCATTTCGACGCGCTGTCGCATCGGATACCGCAACCACCCGATTCTGCAGAAGCATGCAACACCGAAGAGCATCGCCTGTTCGTGAAGCTCACCGACGAGACCGACAACACCAATGCCAAGGCGACAACGCTCGGAAGCCGAATCATCGGCAAGATGAAGGATTTTCGACAGAAATATCCCACGGACAGCATCGATATGGATGCCAATGTCGCCGCAGCGGACGAGTACCGAGCGTTACAGGCGCGCCTGGTCGAAGACGACCTGCCCCGGTTCGAGGCGGCGTTCAAAGAGTATCTGAACACCAACACCATCCGGGACATCGCCGGATTCCATTCCGAACTGAACAAGCAGGTCGAGTTGATCTCATCGCGTATCGCCACGATCAACACCTCGCTTGTCGACATCGACTACAACGAAGGCCGCTACATCCGCCTCGAGTCATCGCCCACCCCCAACCAGGAGATCCGCGCGTTTCGCGACGAGTTACGCAAATGCAGTTATGGCTCAATCGGCGCCGATAACAGCGAGCAATACTCCGAGGAGCGATTTCTGCTCGTGAAGACCCTGATCGAGAAGTTCCGCGGCCGCGAGGGCCAATCCGATGCCGATCGCAACTGGGTCAAGCGGGTCACCGATGTTCGTAACTGGTGTATGTTCGTCGCCTCAGAGCGGTGGCGCGCCGACGACACCGAGCACGAGAACTACACCGACTCGGGTGGCAAGTCGGGTGGTCAGAAAGAAAAGCTTGCCTACACTATTCTCGCGGCATCACTGGCGTACCAGTTCAATCTCAAGTGGAATGTTCGTCGGTCGAAGGACTTTCGATTCGTGGTGATCGACGAGGCGTTCGGACGTGGATCCGATGAGTCGACACGGTTCGCTCTGACCCTGTTCCGCAAGTTGGGTCTGCAACTGCTCATCGTCACGCCATTACAGAAGATCCACGTCATCGAGCCATTCGTCGCGTCGGTCGGCTACGTGGAGAACAAGCATGGAAATTGTTCACAACTCCAATGCCTGACCATCGAGGAATACCGCCGACGCAAACGCCTGCACAGCATGGTATCGGTGGATAGAGGCGACCTCGACGCCGTGGTTTCGTGACCGCCTGGTCAACCCCGGACAGCCTCCGTGCGAGGTTGCAGCGGCGCTGGGATTCCGGCGAGTTGTTGACGCGGCACGCCCGCGGCGAGCACTTCCAACCGATCGACCTTCGCATCGCCGGACCCACCGCCACCGAGCTGGGTGAACGTTACACCGACATAGACCGCTGGGTGCGGGAATGGACACGGCATGTCGGCCCATACTCCTTGAGCACCAAGGTTATTGGCGCCAATCGCACGGGTGCCAACACCGTGCCGGAACGGGTCCGTATCGATACGTTCGAAGACCTGACGTCCTTTCTGAGTACCACCGATCAGGTTAGGCGCCATTCGCAACTCCTTGCCATGGCGAGGCCAGTCTCAATGCTCCTGCACGACTGGGTTGTGGCCAACCCCATTCGCGCATTGGCACACGCAGACGTTTTCACCCGCCTGCTGGCATGCGTGCATTGGCTGACGGAAAACTCTGATCGCCACCGCTACCTTCGCGAGGTCGACGCACCCGGCGTCGACACCAAGTTCATCGAGCAGCACCGGGCAATACTTCGGGAACTGCTGGATCAGGTGCTCGGCGCCCCCGTCAACCCGGCGGCACCCGATTTCGCCCAGCGCTACGGATTCCGTAACAAACCGTCCCGGGTCCGCATCCGGGTGCTCGACGAATCGATCACGCCCTGGCCGGCGGGTATTTCCGACGTAGAACTACCTGTGCAGCAGCTGGCGGCGAACCCGTTGGACGCCGACCGGGTATTCCTTGTAGAGAACGAGGTCACATGCCTTGCTTTCCCGCCCGTTCCCCGATCCGTGCTGATATTCGGCGGCGGCTACGCGGTGTCTCGGGTTGGTGACCTGAACTGGCTGAGGACGACCGACCTGCTGTATTGGGGTGACATCGACACCCACGGCTTCAGGATCCTCAATCTGGTGCGGGCGCGATTCCCGCATACGCGCTCGATACTGATGGATCGCGGCACCCTGCTTGATCACGAAATGCATTGGGACCGTGAGTCCTCGCCCGTCAATGTCGACCTGCCGCACCTCACCGAGGCGGACGCTGCGCTCTACCGAGATCTCGTCGAGGATGCGCTCGGACCGGCGGTGCGTTTGGAGCAAGAACGGATCAGCTTTGCCGCGGTCGAGGCCGCGGTTCGGTTTGTGGAGTCTGAGCCGCGCTGAACGCGGCTCAGACTCCACAAACCGCTCAAAGCGAGCGCAACGTGATGGGCATGCCATCGGTTGGCACGACCAGGGAGGTGTGGTCCCACTCCACTTCATAGCTGTCGGGAACCTCGAGGCGATACCGCAGCAGCACGTGGTGCAGCAGCGATTTCACCTCGGCGGTGCCGAAGGCCATGCCGATGCACTTGTGTGCGCCTCCGCCGAACGGGATGTCCTGAAACCGATGGCGTTTGTCCTCGTGGCGGGGGTCGCCGAACCTGTCGGGGTCGAAGGAGTCGGGGTCCGTCCAGCGATCCGGAAGGATGTGGACTGAACCGGGGACCACCGCCAGGATGGTGCCCGCCGGGATGAACTTCCCGTCCAGCGCGGTGTCTTCGGTGGCCCGTCGGACCAGTGCCGGCACCGGCGCTACCAATCGCATCGCCTCCCGGAACACCAGTCCAAGCGACGGGAGGGTGTCCAGCGCGGCGAGGTCGATCGTGGCATCGCCCATTGATCGCGACTCGGCCCGGCAGCGCTCCTGCCAGGCGGGATTCTTGGCCAAGTAGAAGGCCATCGCGCTCGCGGTGATGGTGGAGGTGTCGTGGGCGGCCATCATCAGGAAGATCATGTGGTTGACGATGTCGTCGTCGCTGAATCGATGCCCGTCCTCGGTCTGCACGTGGGTGAGTGCGGCGAACAGATCCTTGGCGTCGGAGGCGCGCTTTTGCGCGATCAGCGGCCGGAAGTAATCCTCGAGCATCTTGCGGCCGGCCAGTCCCTTACTCCAGCGGTTCGGTAGACCGGGGTGGCCGGTCCGGACAAACCCGGTTCCGGCGCGGACGGTGTCGATGAACCCCCGGGTGAGCCGATCCGCCTCGAGGCTCGGCTCGCAACCCATGAACACCCGGGTGGCGATGTTCAATGACAGCGACTTGACAGCCGGGAACATCGGCATCGGTTTCCCGACCGGCCAGGCCGGGACCGTGTCCTCGACGATTCGGTTGATCTGGGTCAGGTACGCCTCCAGCCGGGATCGGGTGAAGGCCTCCTGCATGATCCGCCGGTGCAGCAGGTGTTCATGCCCGTCAAGCAGCATCAAGCCCCGGGTAAAGAAGTTGCCAAGGAAGTACGCCCAGCCGGATTGGCTGTACACCTTGTCCTTGTTGGAAAGGACCTGCTGGATCGCGTCGGGGGCCGTTACCCAGACGATCTTGGTGCCGAACGCGCTGGTCCATAACACCCCGCCGTACTTCGGGTAGTACTCGGCGGTGAGTTGCTGCCCCTCCCGTAGAAGTTTGAGGGTCTTGCCAAGCAGAGGCAGGCCGCGCTCGCCCATCACCGGCTCCAGACCACTGCCCGGTGGCGGGTCCGCGAGCGACTGGGGCCTGACTCCAACCCGGTCGGTGATCGCGTCGATAAGGGTGTCTCCCGGAAAGTGCACGAGGCTGGGCCGCCGAATTTTGCCGGCCAAAGTCGTGGTCATCATCGAACCCCGTCCTGTTTCGGTCAGCGTCTTTGACGTCACACGACGCCGTCCCCACCCACGTGCCGTTTGACCGGGCAGCTCATCGCAATCCCACGACACAGCCTGCTACATATTGTCGTCAAACTCCCCCAGTTCGGTGCCGATTCACTCCAAGAGCATTGTGTGTCGGTCGGCAGTGAATCGGCGTCGCGGCAACAACAGGATGCCCACGGCGCGACATGACGAAGACACGGGACAGCTGCGGCCACCCACACCCGTCCCGGCCCGCCGAAACCCTGTCACCGGGGCAGCGATGTCCTACACTGGCGGCCGTGAAGAGGCGGCGGGCGCTTTGCGCCGCGGAGGAGTTCTTCGTCCACTCGACGTCCTTCGCACAGCAACTTCTCTGGTTCCTCGATCAGCTGGAACCGCCCCGGTTTGGTTCAGCAGTGCAGCGAGCGTGCCCCGCAGGAGCGGTCCCGCGCCCGCGCCAAATCCAACGGCGAACTCGAGATTGCTCCCGAATTACGCTGGTTTTCTCGAGCTCGATGTGACCAAGGAGGCCTCTGTTGGCCAAGATCGAATTCATCGACACGACCACCGAAACGACGCTTCTCATCGACGGCGCGCAGGCGATGCAGGGTTGGGAGGAGGCGCTCCTGCGCCGCAGCGCCGACATCCTCTGTGACCACGGACACGAGTTCCTGGAGGTCGGCCTCGGCCTCGGCCTTTCGGCAAGGTACATCGCAGGCAAGCCGAGCACCCGCCGACACGTCGTGTTCGAGCTCTATCAGCCCGTCATCGATCACTTTTTCGCCCAAACACCGAGCCCGCCCGCAACACTCGAGGTCATACTCGGCGACTTCTTCGAACTGCTGCCGACTTTGCCTCTCGCGAGCGCGGACGGCATTTTCTTCGATCCGTACCTCCCTGCCGAGATACGCAACGATCCGGTGTTCTGGAATGCGGTCATGCCGCCGATCGTCGCCCTTCTGCGGCCGGGCGGCGTCTTCATGCCCTGCTTCACGACGCAGCCGTATTTCTTTTTCCTGCACTACTTCGACCGCGCGACGATCGAATGCCAGCGCTACAAGACATATCCAGAGACGACCTACACCGTGGCGACCTCCGGCGATGCATTCATCCAGTGCTATTTCGCACCGGACTCCAGGTGAGGCCGACCTTGTTTCCCGTCTTGAAACCGCAACAGCTCAACTCCAAGCAGGTCAGTAAGCCGCTTTCCCCCTCGAGTATGCGCTGCATCCGGTTGGGGCGGCAATCCCGCCGAGCTTTGAGCGGGCCGTAACTGTCCCGTGCCCGAACGCCATGCAGCACCCTTTGTACTTACCGCACGACCGTACCGATACCGTACGCGCGTCGACGTATTGAAAGTGACCGCACGTGAGGAACTGGAGGCGGCAGCCGAGCACGCGGACGCGCAGAAATCGGCCGCTGCCGAAGACGCGGCCGCCGAGTTGGTCGAGGAGCATGTCGTCGCGAAAGAGGAACCCGCACCGGAAAGCCATGACCGGCCAGAGTTGCCGCGCCGCATGTCATTTCGGCCTACGAATCACGGCTCACCAAGCGGCTCAACCGTGCTCCGGGGAGGAGCACCGATCTGCCAGGAGATCAGCGACATCGACCACGCCGAGCATGTGCGGACGATCCCCGTCACCTCACTCACGTGATCGAACGTTGCCTGCGCTCGACCTCATACCTGTAGGCCCCGTGGCGCGCGCTTGGTCAGAAACCTTGTCGGCGCTCGGCCTGATTCTCGGGTATCCCCGACGACACTTGCGATGGCGTGGGATTGTCATCTGCCCCTGTGGGTTTCGGCTGCGGCGGTGTCGGCAGTCGGCGCGGCAATCTAGGGCCTGCGCCGCTGTCGGAAAGCCTCTGTTGCGGTGGGCAGGGTCAGGAACATCCGGTCTTCACCGATTTTGTCGACCAGGCCCGCGGCCTGCAGTGCGTCCCTGAGGTCCTGCTTCACTCTGGCCATCGCAAACACAATTCCACGAGAATCCAATTCGCTCCTAAGCTGATCGAGCCCGTCCAAGGAGGTGAGGTCGACCTCGACGTTGGCCTCGGCGCTGAGCACGAACCACTCCACCGGGTCGGGGTTGGTGTTGACGGCGCCCAATGCACGATCCCGGAAGTCCTCTGCGTTGGCGAAGCACAGCGGCGCATCGTAGCGGTACACAACCAACCCGGGCAGCGGCTCGGCGTCGGGGTAGTCGTCGACGTCATGCATACCGGGCAGGTCGGGCACAAAACCCAGCACGCTGTCGTGGGCGTGGGAGACTCGGCGCAGCAGATCCGCGATCGAAAGACCAACCGCCATCAGCACTCCGAGGAACACACCGAAAGCCAGCACCGCAACCGTGGTCAACAGCGCCAGCAAGAACTCACTGCGACGGAAACGCAACAGCCGCCGAAACAGCTTCACGTCGATGAGCCTCAGCGCGGCGTACACGATCAGCGCGCCCAGCGCGGCCTTGGGAAACGTCGACAACACGCCGCGACCGAACAACATCACCGCCAGCACAACCACCAGCATCACCAACGAGTACACCTGGGTACGACTGTTGACCGCATCGCCCAGCGTTGTGCGGCTGCCACTGCAACTGACCGGAAACCCCTGTGTCATACCGGCTGCCGCATTGCAGACCCCGATCGCACGCAACTCGGCATTGGGATTCAACTCATAGCCGTTCTTTCTGGCGAACGTACGGGCTACCAGGATGGCTTCGGCGAACCCTACGACCGTGATACCGCATGCGGGCACCACCAGCATCGCAAGATCGTGCCAAGACACCTCCGGCACCCGCGGTTTGGGCAACCCTTCGGGGATCTGGCCGACCACCTCGATACCGTGAGCCGAGTCGAGCTTGAACACAAAGACGACCACGCTGGCCGCGAGAACGCAGATCAGCGGACCAGGCAGGCGGGGTTTCCACCAGTTCAACGCCAACAGCACCACCAAAACGGCGGCCGACAGCAGCACCGTCGGCCAATGCACCTGCGCCACATTGGAAACAAACGCGCGGATCTGGGCGGTGAACTCGGTACCCTCGGCCGGAATGCCGGTCACCTTCTCCAGTTGACTGGCCACCATGATGAGCGCAAGCCCGGTCATGTAGCCGGCCATCACGGGCATCGACAACAAATTGGCCAAAAACCCCAGACGCGCGACGCCGGCCAGAAAACACACCGCCCCCACGGCCAGGGCCAACCCGGCAGCCAGAGCGGCGTAGCGAGCGCCATCACCTCCGGCCACCGGCTCCAACGCCAGGACCGGCATCAACGCGGTCGTCGTCATCAACGCAGTGGTGGACTCCGGGCCGATCGACAACTGCCGCGACGAACCCATCACCGCATACACCACGATCGGCGCCAACATCGCCCACAGCCCGACAATGGGCGGAAGGTTGGCCAACGTGCCGTACGCCATCACCTGCGGGATCAGGTACGCCGCGACAGTGATGCCGGCGAGAACATCGCTGCGCAACCAATTCCGTTCATAACTGCGCAACTGCGCAATGCCCGGCGCAACACCGGCCAGAGCACCCGTCATGACGCGACGATACCTGCCAGGACTCAGTCGACGGCAGAATGTCGCCTGCCGCGGCCGACGAAGCCGCCGTGCAACGGTTCGTGCCCGGACCCGCCGCCCGACACCAGCCCGACCTTCCCGGCTACCGGTGCGTCACCGCGGTAGACGATCATGTTGGCGTGGTCGACCCGCAGGTCCGGATGCGCCGCGGCGATCCCGCGCAGCGCCTCGCTGACGACGTCCGCGGGGTCGCTGATGACTTTCTCCATGGGCACAGCTCCTCGGGGGCGAGCAACACAACCCGAACCTACCCACGAACCGGGAGGCAAGACCCGGGTGGTATCGATTGGTGACGGAGCCGCGACTACTGGCGCCAGGTGTTCAGCACCGCCTCGACACTGGCGTACACCCGCTGCCGGGCCGTTGCTCGGTCGACGCACGACATCAGCAGCGCGTCGTAGTCGGTGTCCGCGTGGCGGACCGATGCCGCGACGGCGAGCCGCACGGCGTCTCGATCGAGCGCCCGGCCGGCCGCGCTGCGTCCGATCCGCCCGCTGCCGCGGGTCGCCGCGTGACGGGCGATCGCCTCGGCTCGGTTGGTGGGGCAGCTCGGGAACTGCTCGCGGATGGCCGCAGCGAACTCGGCCTGGAACCGGACGTCCTCGTCGGCCCGTCGCGCTTCGTCTCGCTCCCGGTGGCGGGCACGGACGTCGGCGTCCGACAAGCACTCCCGTTCGGCGCGCTCGATCGCCTCCGGTTCGGCCAGGATGCCCTGGCGTTCATAACGTTTGCGTGACCGGCTCCACTGCACCACCACCGTCGAGAGCCCGCCGGCCTTCTTCGCCCGCCGCGTCAGTGCGGCATCGCCGGCCGGCAGGAACTCGAGATGCCCGAGGTCGGCGCAGTCCAGGCACAGCGGGCCCGCGTCCTCCATCAACAGAAAGTCGCCGGTACCGCCGCACGATGCGCAGGTCCACTCCTTGACCGGCCAAATCACGACGAGTTCCGGCGATTTACTCTGCCGCTCGATCGTGCGCTGGGGAAGATCCGGAGATACCCAGTGCGTCCGGTACACGCGTTCGACGGTTTCATCCCCGCTGACGCTGAACTGCAGGCGGCGCCGGTCGCGGGTGCGGGCGACGTAGTCGGTCTCCGACGGGCTGAGGCCGCGCTCCTGAGCCCAGCACTGAAACGCTGACATTGCAGCCGTGACCTTGTCCGGGTTCGTCTGGATGACACCCTCCAGCGACTCGATCCGGCCCTGCCGCCACCCGTCGACGTGCGTGGGCGCCAGCCAACCCAAGCCGAGCAGGATGTCGATCGCACTGACGAACCGTCGTTGGGCGAGGGCCGTTTCGGCGGCTTGTGTGACCCGCTGCTCGAGATTCGATGCCGTCATAGCCAGACCGAGCGTAGTGCCCTCGCTGTCGGGCTACTCGGGACCAGCGGATCACCCTCGGCAACCGCGCAGGGCGGTTCACTACCTATCCGGCTTCATCCGCACTTCCCCCTTATCGGAGGTGGCGGTCCCAACTCGCCCAGCAGGCGCTTGATGAAGTTGTCACCGCCGACGTCGCGATGATCGCCGGCCCGACCGGCGCGATCCCGGCCGCCGACGGGTCGGACGTGCGGGCGCTGTCACATCGCACAGTATGGTCGTGGTCTGGATCAGCATGGTCGTGGTCTGGATCAGCAGAGCAAAACCGGCGTCCGACAAACTCAGAACGTTCAGGCGACGACTGACTATTACGCGGCGATGCCACGGGGAGGTGCCATGTCCGACGATCGGTCCGAGATCGGTGCGGTGACACGCGCCGACGAAGGCAGCGAGCTCGGCGAGCAGGCCCGCGTGGTCATTCCTGGCAACGCCGGAGGCGCACGAGGAACGCCCCGGACCAGCGGGCATCGGCGAGTGACGACTGGAGTACATCCGTGAGCAAGGACGCGGATTCGCAAACGGCTTCGCGGTCGCCGGT
The DNA here is from genome assembly GCA_963846905.1 of uncultured Actinomycetota bacterium. Classification (GTDB taxonomy): domain Bacteria; phylum Actinomycetota; class Actinomycetes; order Mycobacteriales; family Mycobacteriaceae; genus Mycobacterium. The sequence goes on along the minus strand of CAWJYB010000017.1, from coordinate 126,929 downwards.
GGTGGCGTGGGCACTGTGGGATTGCGGCGCTACCGGCGTGAACGCCGTCGCCGGGACGTTCGTCTTCTCCGTCTACCTCACCGAGCAGGTTGGTTCGGGTCTCCCCGGGCCCGCCACGCCCGCAAGCTGGCTGGGCAAGGCGCTGACGATCGCGGGGTTGTGCGTCGCGTTGCTGGCGCCGGCGACCGGTGTCTGGGTGAACGCGCCGAACCGACGCCGCGCGGCACTGACGGCCCTAACCGGCTTGGTCGTTGCGATGACGTCGGCGATGAGCCTGATCCCGGCCGACTACCACTACCTTTGGCTGGGTCTGGCCCTGCTCGCGTGCGCGGCGGCATGCGCCGACCTGGCGACCGTGCCGTACAACGCCATGTTGAAACAACTTTCTGCGGATGGAAACTCGGGACGAATTTCCGGGCTTGGGTCGGCCGCGGGATTTGTCGGCAGCGTCCTGCTGCTGTTGATCGTCTACTTCGGATTCATCCGGGGTGACGGCGACACCCGCGGACTACTGGGCATCGCGGCACGTGACGGCGAAAACGTGCGGGCGTCTATGTTGCTCGCCGCGGCATGGTTGGCTCTTTTCGCTTGGCCACTCCTCGCCTACGTGCGCGGCCCGGCCGCTGGGGAACGCCGGCCGGCCGTCGGGTTCCTCGGCGCCTACCGTGCCCTGTGGGACGAGGTACGGGGCGAATGGCGACGCGACCACAACGTCGTCTACTACCTGTTGGCCAGTGCGGTGTTCAGAGACGGACTGACGGGTGTGTTCGCGTTCGGTGCGGTGCTCGGCGTCAGTGTCTACGGGTTGTCGCAGGCCGACGTGCTGGTGTTCGGCGTGTGCGCCAGCATCGTTGCCGCGATCGGCGCGCTGCTGGGCGGCCAGCTCGACGACCGGGTGGGTTCCAAGCCGGTCATCACCGGATCGCTTACCGCGATGATCGTCGTCGGTCTGGTCCTGCTGGTCGGCTCGGGACCGCTCGCCTTCTGGACGTGCGGGCTGCTTCTGTGCCTGTTCGCCGGCCCTACTCTGGCCTCCGCGCGGGCGCTGATGATGCGAATGTCCGCCGACGGCAAGGAAGGCGTTGCCTTCGGTCTCTACACCACCACCGGGCGTGCGGCGTCATTCCTGGCGCCGTGGATGTTCTTCACCTTTGTAGACGTGTTCGAATCGGACCGGGCGGGTTTGGCTGGGCTGTGCGTAGTGTTGGCGGTGGGCCTGGGGGCGATGATGATCACCGTGCGGGTACCTCGCGAGGCACGTTAGCGTGTGGATCACGCTGCTGGCGATGGCCGTTGCCGTGAGCCTGGAACCGTTCCGGGTCGGCATGACGGTCCTGATGATCAGCCGGCCCCGGCCGATTCTGCGACTACTCGTCTTCCTCGGTGGCGGATTCGCGATGGGCATGACGGTGGGCGTGATCGTGCTGTTCGTCCTGCGACCGGCCTTGCAGTCGGCTCATTTCACCCTGCCGAGAGTGCAGATCATCGTTGGCGCGCTGCTGCTGCTCAACGCTGCGGTGGTGGCCACGGGCGTCCTGGAGGGGCGTGGCGCCGGACTGGCGGGCCGACCGACCGGATATCTGGGCAACTCGGGACGCGTGCCCGGCAATTGCTCAACGGCGATTCGCTGTGGACGGCGGGCGTCGCGGGCCTCGGCATCGCGCTGCCGTCCGTCGACTACCTCGCGGTGCTGGCTCTTATCGTCGCCTCCGGCACCGCCGCTGCCGTACAGGTAGGCGCCTTGCTGATTTTCAATGTAGTGGCGTTCGGGTTCGTGGAGGTCCCGCTGATCTCCTACCTGGTGGCTCCGGAGCGAACCCGTGCGACGCTGTCGGGGCTGCAGAACTGGCTGCGATCACGGCGCCGCCAAGCGGTGACCGTCTTGTTGGCCGTAGTCGGCTGCGTACTGCTCGGCGCGGGATTGGCCGGTCTATAGCCGGTCGCGTCTTGTCTCAGGGCTGCCGGTGACGCAGCCCGGCTGGTGATATCACGCGTCCAACCGGGCGAATTGGCCCCCGCGGTAATGCTCGATGCAGGCGGCGCGCCGGATCTTGCCGCTCGTCGTGGTGGGAATCGATCCGGCAGGCACCAGGACGAGGTCCCCAATGTTCAGGCCGTGCGCATTGGATATCGCGGAGGTGACATTGCTCTTGACCTCACTGAGCCAGCGCATCGCGTTCTCGGCGGATCCCCGCTTCTTCCTGAGCTCGATGATCGTGACCAGCTGCTCCGTACTGTCCAACGGGACCGATATCGCCGCGACCCGGCCACGGGTGATCTCTTGAACGGTGGCCTCGATGTCCTCGGGATAGTGATTACGCCCACGGATGATCAGCAGATCCTTGATGCGGCCGACTATGAACAGCTCATCCTCGGAGATGAAACCAAGGTCACCGGTTCTCAGCCAGGGCCCCTCTGGCGTGCCGGGCGACGGTTCGACCAGTGTTGCACCGAAACACAGCTGCTCCTCCGGCGGTTTGCGCCAGTAGCCGGCGGCGACATTGTCGCCATGCACCCAGATCTCGCCGATCAGGCCCTGTGGGCACTCGCGCTGTGTATCGCTGTCGACGATCCGCAGCGTGGGCGATTGCGGCACTTGGTATTTGACAAGCGCCGTAGCTTTCCCAGCTGCCATGCCGGTCCCGGCCGCGCACCGCCGGACACGGCCCTCGGACAGTTCTTCGGCGTCGAAGTGGGCCGCCGGCGATGACTCACTCCACGTGCCGGTCGCCACGAAGACAGTCGCCTCCGCCAAGCCGTAAGAAGGACGCATCATGTGGTCCCGAAAATTGAAGTGCGCGAATCGATCGACAAAACGCCGCAAAGTAGCCGACTCGACACGCTCGGCGCCGCTGATGATGCCCAGCACCCCACCCAGGTCGAGCTCCGGCCAGGTCGCTGTCGGTTGTTTTACGGGCGGCCAGATCAAAGGCGAAATTAGGTGCCGCCGACCACGTGTCAGGATTTTCGGCCAGCGATTCGCATCCATCTGGCCGGTCTTTCCAAGAACGCCACCGGACTGGTCAAATCGGCGCGATAGCCCGCCAAGATCGGGGCGCAAACGCCCAGCACCAAACCCATGTCATGGTAAAAGGGCAACCAGGACACAATTGTGGCATCCGATGGGGATTTGACGCCGGAGTCCGCGAAAAATCTGCGCATCAGTTGCTCGAAATTCACCTGGAGGTTGCGATGCGAAAGCATGACCCCGGTCGGCATTCGGGTCGAACCCGAGCTGTACTGCAAATACGCGATGCTGGGCACATCAGCCGTGACGATGTTCGGCACGCCGTCGACGTCCAAATTCAACGAATCGATCTCGACGATCTTGGGAGCGGTGTCCATGCGTGATTGATCAACATAATCGCCGACATCTGCCGCGACCGCGGAGGTGGTGAGCACGACCGAGGGCGACGTATCGGCAAAGACCGCGCCCACCCGCTCATGAGTCGAGCCGCGATGCGGCAGCGGGAGCGGCACCGCAATCAGTCCGGCCTGCATGGATCCCAGGAAAGCCAGAATGTAATCGAGGCCCTGCGGAGCCAGGATCACCGCCCGGTCTCCGACCGACGCATGAAAGCTGAGCTCGCGTGCCACATTCATCGTTCGGCGGGACAATTGCGCCCACGTCAGGGACTGTGAAATCCCGACAACACCCGCCCCGTCGGCGTAGTCGGTGAAGGTGAACGCTATGTCATTAGGGCGCAGGCTGGCACGTCCGTGCAGCATCGAGAGAATGGATGACTGGCTTGGCGTCAAGGGCGTCACATTGCGGTCCGTACTAATTCGTCGATCTCGTCGGTTCGGGGTTATCGGTGTTCGCCGATGGACAGCACGGCCAGCGCACCGTTGACGAGCTGCGACATGGGATCGCCGCCACCGCCGAACGTCGCCTCGTTGACCGGTGCGGTGATCTCCAGGGGGTCGAAGCCGCGCACCGGGTCCACCTGGACCGGAGTTGTCGCCGGATCGTCGTTACGCGAATAGCCCGCATTCACCCGTGGCAGCAGTATCGCGTCGAGCTGATTCAGCGTCTCCTCCGAGAACCCGAGATACTTGAAGGGCAGCACCAGTGGAAGGTGCTGCTCGGGGATCAGGTATGTAGTCGTCGTCGCACCCCTGGAGTTGACGGTCGTTCTGATGTTCTGCGGCGGCACCATGCTCGGGTTGGTGAACGCCACCGCGGTGTGACCAGTGGCCAGACCAGCGATCGAATTGGCGAGGGCGAACAGGTTGTCCGGCCGGTCGGGAAAGTCGGCGATGCTGTCGTAGGCAGAGACGAACTGGTCGGTGTGATATTGGCTTTCCACCGGCGCTGGTACGCGGTAGTCCATTGCGGGAACGACGCTGCCGACGGCAAACATCTGAGTCAGAAAACTCTCCCCGAAGGGATGCCGCGCGACGGGGTCGCCGAACGTCGCGAAGCTCAGTTGCTCCGGCGGCGGTGCGGTCGGGTCGCTGGCCAGTTGCGCCTTGACGGCGTCGAGCACCAGCGCCCCCTCGGACAACCCCATCGCCCTGCCCGGACCACTGCGGACGGCCGCTTGCAGATTCGGTCCCCCGATGTCGACGGACTCACCGATGCTGGGTCCATCGAGACCTATACCTGGATAGATGCTCTCGCCCAGTCGGCCTATCCCGGGCAACAGGCGTTCCAGGACGTGGCCCTGGACCTGTCCTGCCGGGTAGTCGACCTTCACCCGCTTCATGCCCGGGAACCAGTCCGCGCCGGTCATGCGGATGTATTCGTCGTAGGGAATGGCGAGAACGTGTGCCCCGCCCAGGGCGTAGGCGGTCCCCGGGTCGGACGGCCCGGGCACCACCGGGGGCGGCGATTCGTTGGCTGCCGCGCTGCCGATGCCGAAAGATCCTGTGACGCTGGCCGATACCAGCACCGTAAGTCCTGCGAGGAGCTTTTTCATCTTTACTTCTGACCACTCTGCATCGTTCGTAGTTTGACACACATGACGAGTCCCCGCTAACCCGGCTGACCGGCAAGTTCGGCCGGCGGCGGGGGCCTGGGCGCGCTTCTTGCGGTGGACCGGCGCGCACTCACCTGCGACGGCCACCAGTTCGCCCGCCCCACAAGCGCTGCGATGGCGGGCACCGTGATGGTGCGCACCACGAAAGTGTCCAGCAGAATCCCCACACCGATCACGAAGCCGCCTTGGACCACCATGCCGATGCTGGAGAACAGGAGGCCGCCCACCGACGCCGCGAAGATCAGTCCCGCTGCGGTGATGACGCCGCCGGTCGAACTCAAGGTTCGGATGATGCCGTAACGCAGGCTGTGCGGGGATTCGTCGCGCATTCGCGACACGAAGAGCATGTTGTAGTCGGCCCCCACCGCGACCAGCACCACGAATGCCAGCGGGGGCACGCTCCAATGCAACTGCTGGCCGAGTATGAATTGGAACGCACACACGCCGATGCCGATCGCCGCGAAGTACGAGACCACCACGGAACCGACGAGATAGAGGGGCGCGACGATCGCACGCAGCAGCACCATCAAGGTCAGCAGGACGACGATGAGGGTCGCGGCGATGATGAATCGGATGTCGTGCCGGTAGTAGTCTCGCGTGTCCCGCAGCGCGGCGGGGAACCCGCCCATCGATATCGTGGCGTCGGCCAGAGTGGTGTTCGGCTGCGCGCTACGTGCGGTGTCACCGATCTCATTGACCTGATCCATTGCCTCGGAGCCGAACGGGTTGAGCTTGGTCTGAACCAAATACCGCACCGAGTGGCCGTCGGGCGAGATGAACGCCTCGGCGGCCTTCTGGAACTCGGGCAGGCCAAGCACCTGCGCCGGGATGTTGAACCCGGCCATCGACGGGTCCGCCGCGTTGTGCTTCATCGTCAACAGAAATGCCGATGCCTCGTCGAGTCCGCTGGCCATCAGCTTGAGCTGCTCGACGAGTTCGTCAACTCCGCCGGCCACTTGCTGACTTCCGCCGGCCAGACGGTCGGCGCCCTGCTTCAGCTGGGCCAGGCCCGCCTGCGGGCCGCCGGGTTTGTCCAGGCCCATGGCCTGGACTGCCTTGGCGACGTCGGCGAGGGCGGAATTCAGCTTGTTCACGGTCGCGTTGAGGGTCTGCCTGTCACCGAACCCCTGAAGCTGGTAAGCGAGGTCGTTGATCTGGTCGAGGCTGCCGGTGTCCCGTGCGGCGACGAGCCGCTGGAACTGGACACGGGTGGCGCTGCAGGAAGGATCCGCGTCGCAGACCGCGTTGCCATCCAGCGCCGCCAGGACCGGGCCTATCCATGCGAACATGTCCCTGACCGCGGAGAAGTTCACGCCCATTGCGTTGCCGAGCGCGTTGATGGCATCGACAAGCTTGGCGGCGTTGTCGACGTCGCGCACCAACTTGTCGCCGCCGTATTGGGTTCTCACCGAGGAGAAGGTGTCGACCAGAGTCTGGATGCTCGGCACGATCTTGTTGACCTGTGCTCGCACGTCAACGAGGTTGTCGGCCAATGTGTTGGCCCCGGCCGACAGCCGATTGAGGTCGCCGCTGCGCTGGCCGATCTGGGCGGAGCCGTCGGCCAGCCGGTCACCGACGAGTCCCGCCTGATAAGTGGCCCTGAACTCCGGCGGCACAGCTCCCAGAGGCCGGGTGATGCCGCTGACCAGACCGACATTCGGCAGCTGGGCGACGCGCGACGCCATCTGCTCCAGATCCGCGAGAGCCTGCGGTGAGCGCAGGTCACGCGGTGACTGGACGAGGATGTATTCAGGGATGGACTGATTGATGGGGAAATGGCGTTCCAGCGCCGCGTACCCGACCGAACTCGGCGCAGACGCCGCCACGGCCTTGCGATCGTCGTAGTTGTAGCGCGCGAAGAACGCGCCACCGGCCAGAAGTGCCAACACGATCAGGCTGGCGACCAGATGTGCCGTCGGCCTGCGCACGATGCGAATGCCGGAACGCCGCCAGAACCGGGCGGTGAGCTCGCGCCGTGGCTTGACCCAACCCCGCGGCCCGGCGAGCACCAGGATTGCCGGCAGCAAAGTCAGGCCGGCGAGGTATGCGACGCCGATACCGATTGCCGACGACACTCCGACCGTTCTGAACACGCCCATCCTGGCGAAGCTCAACAGAAGGAAGGTGACCCCCACCGTGGTGGCGGATGCCGTGATCACTTTCCCGATCGAAATCATCGCCGCCTTGACCGCCTGATCGAAGTCCGCGTCCGACCGCAGATAGTCGTGATAACGGCTGATGAGAAAGACGGCGTAATCCGTTCCGGCGCCGGCCAGGATCGCGGTGAGGAAGACGATGGACTGGTTCGAGACGCCCGACCCGGTCAGCTCCGAGTAGCCCGCCACCAGTGCCTGCGCGATTACCACCGACGCCCCGATCGTCACCAATGGCAGCAGCATCGTGACCGCGCTGCGATAGACGAGCAACAGCACGGCAAGGACGAGGACGGCGATGGCGATCTCAATCGGCAGGCGATCACGTTGCCCCGCGATGGTGAGGTCGGCGACGGTGGCCGCGGGGCCGGTCAGGTGCACGGTCAAGGAACTGCCGGCAACGCTGCGTTCGACGATGTCCGCCACTCGGTTGTAGGACTCGTAGGACCGCGGCGTGCCCAACTCCCCCACGAGGCCCACCGGCAACACCCAGGTCTTCTTGTCCTCACTGGTCAGGAACTGCCGAAGTTGTGGCGTATTCACGAAATCCTGCACAGACACGACGTCTGTCATGTCGTCGCGCAGCGCGTCAACCAGCTTGCGATAGGCCGCTTCGTCGGCAGGTCCCAGCCCGTCCTCGTTGATCAGTGCGATCAACAGGAGGTCGTCGTTGCCCGGTTCGTCAAACGCCTCGGCCATCTTCTTGGCCGTGACGCTCGAAGGTGCATCGGAGGGAAGGATGGCGAGCGGATGCTTCTCGGACATCTCGTTCAGCGACGGGAACGCCAGCGGCAGGGCGAGTACCAACGCAACCCAGACGCCTATCACCGCCCAGGGCCACCGCACCACGAGATCGGCTAGCCGTCGCACGTCGCCCTCACCGTGCCCCGCGCGACTGCGCGTCGCGACCCTCGCCCAAAAACGCGGATCGCGAAAGTGCCCTGGTCATCGAATTACTCCCGCTACGCGACGCGTCCCCAGTGCCCGCTGTCGGCGACCCGCATGGACACCGACCTCATGGCCGCCATGTAGCGGGTGACCGACTTCTTGGCAACCGGGTTGTCGGGACACATGATCGCCATCATCGTGCCCTCCTTGTACCGAAATACATAGCTGGTCAGCTGGTATGAATACCGGCCGTCAGGATAGATTCCTATGTTGTTCGCAAGGCCCAGGTCAGCTGCTGCAAGAATAGCGTTGAGTGGAGCAGCGCCGCCGTGCAAGAAGTTGAACACCGGAAAATTCGGGCGTGGCCAGCTCAACCATGGTGCCAATTCCAATACGCGGTAATAAGGCACTTTTGCCATGTCCAGACCTGAGTCGAAAGAAGCCTGCGCTGCACACACAACATCGCCGAAGGAGGCCGCACCTATTGGAATGGTGATCGGGATCAAGCCGGTGAACCACCCCTGCGTCATAAAGTTATCCGTGGCGCTGCGGGAATCCCTCGGAGTAAGCCCGTAATAGGTGAGAGCACCCGTAAACTCATGCTCGACCAGGGCAAGGCAGGCGAACAAGCCGCCGACGAAGCGCGCACCGGCAGCCGCGCAGGCCGAGTCGAACCGTTCCGTCTGTTCTGGATCCAACAGGAGCTCGGAGACGAAGTCACTGTCACTGGGCTCCAACGGGTTGCCCAGCGGCAGCGGGAATTCAGGAAGACCACCACCGTTGTCTTCGGCGAAGTCGATCCACGCCCGAACCCCTGGCGAATCCAGGGTTAACGTGTCCGCGTAGCGGCGCTCGCGGACGCAAAAATCGTCGAAGCTACCGGCATCGGGAAGAGTGAGGGCCTCACCGCGTCCGCTCAACGCCGAATACATTCCGTTGGCTTCCAGCATTGTTGTGCCGATCAACGTCATGTCCCCGTGGACATGATCCATGGCGACAAAGAAAGTAAAATGGCTCTCGTTCTGGATTATCCCGAAAGTGAAGCAACCCCACTCCAACGGATTCGGTATGGCCACGACATGCGCACGTATCTCGTCGATCGTCATGTCGCCGTGATCCACCGGCACGAATTCAATATCGGCCGGATCCTCGATGGCATGCCGGATGAACTCTCCGTCGCCGGTCTGCTCGAACCAACTGCGGAAGGTGTCATGGCGGCGTAGGTATGCGTTGAGGGCGTGATCCATGGCGGAGATATCGCACAGGCCGGCCATGTCACAGCTGGCGATGATCTGCCGGGAGAAGTTCAGTCCGGCGGCTGTCCGTTCGCAGTAGTTACGAAGATGTTGGCCCTGCATGTAACTGACCGGCACCGAACTCACCGGCGCCAGTCGCGCCGCCTCCTGAGCCGCGGCCGTGGGATGCCAGGAGGTGAGCGAGCCCGGGTGCAACGACCATTCACCGAGTGCGCCGACCGTGATCTTCCCGATGCGCAAGACGTCGTCCTCCCTCTCGCCGGCTCCTGGTTGGCATCAGCCGTTGCTAGGTCAACATACTCCCGCATCGAACACAGTGATCTGGCACCGGTCGGACGCCGGGAACCGGCACCGCGCCCGCCATAGGTGAGCATGCAATAGTGGACGCCGCGACAGGTGAAAGGCAGAGTCACACTCTGGCACCGACGCAAGAGAGGACAACGGCATGGTATCCGCCGATCACCCCATCGAGCCGGGCCCGCGATTTGCCATAATCGGCTACGCGGTGCGATTTCCGGGCGCACCGGACGCCGGCGAGTTCTGGCACGTGTTGCGCGACGGCCGGGACGCGGTGTCGGAGGTACCCAAGGACCGCTGGGACGCCGACGAATTCTTCGACCCGCAACCGGGTGCGCCCGGCAAGGTCGTGACCCGCCGCGCGGGTTTCGTCGATGACGTGACGGGGTTCGATGCGCCCTTCTTCGGTATGTCGACGCGCGAGGTCAGGTTGATGGACCCGCAGCATCGACTCCTGCTGGAGACGGCTTGGCACGCCGTCGAGCATTCGGGCACCGCGCCCACGGCGCTGGCCGACACCAATACCGGTGTGTTCGTGGGTTTGGCCACCCACGACTACTTGGGAATGGCATCCGACGAACTGACGTACCCCGAGATCGAGGCCTACATGGCCATCGGCACGTCGAACGCCGCGGCGGCGGGACGCATCAGCTACCGGTTGGGGCTGCAGGGTCCCGCTGTCGCCGTCGACACGGCATGCAGTTCGTCACTGGTGGCAATCCATCTGGCGTGCCAGGCGCTGCGCTTGGGAGAATGCGACCTGGCGCTGGCCGGTGGCGCAAACGTCCTGCTCACTCCGGCGACCATGATCACGTTCTCCAACGCGCACATGCTCGCGCCCGACGGCCGGTGCAAAACATTCGACGCGGCGGCGGACGGCTATGTGCGAGGCGAGGGTTGCGGCGTCATCGTCATCAAGCGACTCGACGACGCGGTTCGCGACGGCGACCGGATCCGGGCGGTGATCCGAAGCAGCGCGATCAACCAGGACGGCGCGTCGGGGGGCTTGACGGTGCCGAACGGCGTTGCCCAGCAACGGGTTATCGCCGACGCGCTGAAGCGCGCAGGCCTCGAACCCAGCGACGTCGGATACCTGGAGGCACACGGGACCGGGACCTCGCTGGGCGACCCGATCGAGGCACAGGCCGCAGGTGAGGTGCTCGGCGCCGGACGCGATCCCAGCGAGCCGCTGATGATCGGCTCGGTGAAGACGAACATCGGACACCTGGAAGCGGCCGCCGGCATCGCGGGCGTGATCAAGGTCATCCTGTCGCTGGAGCATGAGACCCTACCGAAGCACCTCCACTTCCAGAACCCGTCACCGCACATTCCCTGGGATCGGCTGGCGGTACAGGTTGTCAAGGAAGCCACCCCCTGGAAACCCAACGGTCGGCCACGTATCGCGGGAATCAGCTCATTCGGGTTCGCCGGCACAAACGCTCACGTCATCCTGGAGGAAGCCCCCCGGGACGCACCCCGAGAATCAACACAACCCGCTGCCGCACCGAGTACGGTCGAGCGGCCGGGAGACCGACTGTTCAGCATCCTTGCCCTCTCGGCGAGGACGCCCGCCGCATTGGTGCAGATCGCCGATCAATACCGCAGCTGGTGGAACGCGCACCCGGAGGCCGGGTTGGCGGATGTGTGCTTCACCGCCGGGACGGGGCGAGCACATTTGGAGCACCGGGCGGCTCTGGTGGTGGATTCGAGAGAATCTGCCATCGAGTTGCTCGGCGCGCTCGCGGACGACCATCCGGCACCCGGTTTGGTTCGCGGAGAATCCCATGAAGCACCGAAGACAGCCTGGCTCTTCACCGGTCAAGGCAGCCAGTACCCCGGCATGGGCCGGGAGTTGTTCGACTCCGAGCCGGTCTTCGCCGAGACGCTGAATCGCTGCGCGGCAGCGGTGGCCGACATTCTGGAAAAGCCTTTGCTGGACGTAATTTTCGATGTCGACGGCCCGAACAGCGAAGAGACATTACGGCAGACCTCTTACGCGCAGCCCGCCTTGTTCGCGGTGGAGATGGGCTTGGCTCGCCTCTGGCAGTCGTGGGGCTTCGAGCCGGATGTGGTGCTGGGCCACAGTGTCGGCCAGTATTCGGCGGCCTGTGTCGCAGGCGTGTTCGGTCTCGAGGACGGCGCGATGCTGATGGCCGAACGTGGTCGCCTCTTCGGTAGTTTGCCTTCCGGTGGCCGGATGGTCGCGGCGTTCGCCGCCGCCGAGCGCGCCGAGAGCGTTGCCGACGAGTTCCCGACTCTGTCGGTCGCCGCCTACAACGGTGCCAATACCGTGTTGTCCGGACCCGCACAGGATCTGGAACGGGCGGTGGCAGCGCTGGCGGCCAACGGTGTCCGGTGTGACTGGCTAGACACCAGCCATGCCTTCCACTCGGCGCTGCTGGACCCGATCCTCGACGAATTCGAGTCGTCTGCGGAACGGTTCAATTTCGCTACGCCACAGCGAATTCTGATCGACAACCGCACCGGCGCCGCACTCGGCAGGAGAGTGAAACTCGACGGCGCCTATTGGCGCCGTCACGCGCGCCAACCGGTGGAATTCGCGAAAAGCGTGCGCACCCTTGCCGATCTGAACTGCAAAGTGCTGGTCGAGATCGGCCCGCGACCGCTGCTCACCGCCGCGGCCCTGCGGGCATGGCCGGACCCGGCCACCGCACCGCGGGCGATCGCGTCGTTGCGTCAAAACGCCGCCGACCACCGACAGATCACCGAAGCCGTTGCCGACGCGTACGTCATGGGCCACCTGCCCGATTTCGCGGCTCTTCGGCAGGCGCAAGCACGAAAGCTCGACCTGCCCACCTACCCGTTCGAACACCGCCAGTACTGGTATCGAGACAACCGGGAGCGCCCCAACCAAAAGCAGCACCTTCTCGCGCGTACGCAGACCGTCCGCCTTCTCGAGGACGGCCGGATCGAGGAACTCGCGGCCCTGCTCGACGGCGCAAGCGACGACCAGGAAACCCTCAATGTGCTGACCAAGCTTGCGGCACAACACAACCGACAAAGAACAACCCAGTCCATCGCGGACGACCGCTACGAGATCCGGTGGGAGAAATCCACTGCCCCCGCCTCCGGCGCCGAGGCCGGCGAGGAATCCACCTGGCTCATCGTCGGTGACGATTCCCCAGCGGTTCGGCCGTTGGCCGACGCACTGACCGCGCGTGGGCAGCAGTACCGGATAATCGGGCTGCCGGCGTCCGACGCGGACGAAAAGCAGCTCGCGGAGGCGTTGCGCGCCGCGGCAGCAGACGACTCGACAGCTCGAAAAGAGCCTGGAAATGCATCCGGACAAAAGCTGCGTGTCGTGCATGTGGCGGCCCTCGACACCGACCCCGACTTCGAGACCGGTTCCTCGATGCGGTCGCTGTTGCGGATGCAACACCGAATCCTGGGCGGAACACGGCGGCTCTTCCGTGCCGCGATCGCCGCCGAACTGCGCCGGCCGATCTGGTTGGTGACCCGCGGCGCGCAACGAGTCACCGACGCCGACACGGTGTCGCCCGATCAGAGTTGCTTGTGGGGATTCGGGCGCGCCGCATCGCTCGAGCTTCCTCAAATGTGGGGCGGGCTGGCCGACTTGCCCAACGCCGGGGAAACGGGAATCGACGAATGGTCCCGGCTCATCGACCGGATCACCGCGCCGGACGTCTCGGCCGTCAGGGAAGACCAGATCGCGCTGCGCGATCAGGCGGTCCATGTTCCCCGGCTGGTTCGGCGGCCCGGGCAGCCGAACGGCAAAGCGCTGGAATTGCGCGACGAGGCAACGTATCTCGTGACGGGCGGCATCGGATCCATCGGACTGGAAATTGCCGGATACCTGGCCGCGCACGGCGCCAAACATCTGGTGCTGACCAGTCGACGCCCGCCCAGCGATGCCGCCCAGCAACGCATCGCTGCGCTGGGCGAACAGCACGGCTGCGAATTCCGGGTTGTCGCTGCCGATGTGGCCGATGCGCACGACGTCGCACGCCTGTTGGGAACCGTGCGGGCCGAACTCCCTCCGTTGGCCGGCATCGTACACACTGCGGGCGAGATCGGCACCACTGCGCTCAGCAACCTGGACTCCGAATCCCAACAAGCCGAGGTGGATCGCGTCTTCGCCGGGAAGGTTTGGGGTGCTTGGCATTTGAGCGAGGCGGCGGCTGAGCACCAGCTCGACTTCTTCATCAGCACGTCTTCGATCGCCTCGGTATGGGGCGGGTTCGGTCAGACCGCCTACAGCGCGGCGAACGCATACCTCGACGGACTGGCTTGGCGCCTGCGCGAGCAGGGAATCGCTGGGTTCAGCATCAATTTCGGTCCGTGGTCGATGGGCATGGCTGACGTGGAGTCTCGGGCGCGACTGGAGCAGCGCGGGGTCGCAACGTTGTCACCTGCCGACGCGCTGACGGGTCTGGCCGATGTGGTGACGGCGTCCTCGGCCCAGGGGTCGCTGCGCCCCGTGCAGGGAGTCGTCGCCCGGATCGACTGGGCCCGCTTCCTGCCGCTCTACCAGCAAGCGGGCAGGCGGGCATTCCTGGCGGAGTTGCAGCGCGAACTTCCCGCCCAGCTGACGGCCGTCGCGCCGCCTGCAACTCTGTCCGGCAAGACGCAGCTGGTCGAGCGACTCGCAGACGCGCCGGTGCAGCAGCGGGCAAGGCTTATGACCGATTACCTGCGCAATGCGGTAGCGGAGGTGACGCGAGTAGACGCCGCCGAGATCCGCGCCGACACCGGGTTCTTCGACCTCGGCATGGATTCGCTGATGGCCGTCGAATTACGGGGCCGCATCGAACAGGGGGTGGGCAAGGAGATCCCAGTCACTCTGGTGATGGATCACCCCCGGTTGTCCGACGCAGCCGACTATCTGCTCGGCGAGGTGCTCGGCCTCGCCGAGCAGGGATCCGCCAAATCGGGGACTGCGCCGGCGTCAGTGACGACGACGCGCACGGACGAGCCGATAGCGATCGTCGCGGTGTCGTGCCGTTTCCCGGGCGCCGCCGATCCGGAAGCGTTCTGGGAGGTGCTCTCCGGCGGTGTCGATACGATCCGGGAAGTCCCGGAGGACCGGTTCGACATCGACGAGTTCTACGACCCGGATCCGGACACTGCAGGCAAGACCTACACGCGCTTCGGCGGATTCCTCGACGGAATCGACGGCTTCGATCCCGAATTCTTCGGCATCTCCCCGCGCGAGGCCATCTGGATCGAGCCGCAGCAGCGACTGGTGCTCGAAACGGTATGGGAGGGCCTCGAAAGGGCCGGGTACGCGCCGGGGACGTTGCGCGGCAGTCGAACCGGCATCTACGTAGGAGTGGCGGCCAACGAGTACGCACATCTGCTGTCGTCGGAGTCGATCGACAAGATCGAGCCCTACTTCATCACCGGCAATGCACTCAATGCCATTTCGGGCCGAGTGGCGTTCGCGCTCGGACTCGAAGGACCGGCGGTGGCGGTCGACACCGCCTGCAGCTCGTCGTTGGTGGCCGTCCATCTGGCCTGCCAGGCTTTGCACTCCGGTGACTGCGACTTCGCGCTGGCCGGCGGTGTGAACGTCCTGCTCAGTCCGGTCACCCTAGTCGCCGCGTCCCGTGCCAGGATGCTCTCCCCCGTCGGGCGATGCAAGACGTTCGACGCTTCGGCCGATGGCTACGTGCGCGGTGAAGGCTGCGGAATTCTCGTGCTCAAGAGGCTGAGCGACGCGCAGCGCGACGGTGATCGGATCTGCGCGGTCATCCCCGGCAGCGGGGTCAATCAGGACGGCGCTTCCAGTGGTTTGACTGTACCCAATGGTGGTGCACAGCAACGACTTATCGGGGCAGTCCTGGCTCGCGCCGGTTTGGCGGGCGCAGATGTCGACTACCTCGAGGCGCACGGGACGGGCACTCCGCTGGGTGATCCGATAGAGGTACAGGCGGCGGCAGCCGCTTACGGCGCCTCGCGTGACGCTGACAAACCGTTGTTGATGGGGTCGGTGAAGACCAATATCGGTCACCTCGAGTCCGCATCAGGAGCAGCGGGTCTGATCAAAATCGTGTTGTCGTTGCAGCACGAACTCCTTCCGCAGAGCCTGCACTTCGAGACACCGTCCCCGCACATCCCGTGGGACTCGCTGCCGGTGCGAGTCGTGGACAAGGCGATTCCGTGGCAGGCCAACGGCAGAACGCGGCGCGCCGGCGTGAGTTCCTTCGGGTTCACCGGCACCAACGCGCACGTGCTGATCGAAGAAGCCCCACCGCAAGCGTCGACCCCCACGAACGGATTGGGTCAGGCGGAATCGGCAGGCTCGGACAGTGACGGTGCGGCGAGCCCGGCGCCAGACGACGACGCACGGCCGGTCAATGTGCTGACGCTGTCCGCGCGGTCGCCGGAGGCACTGCTGGCGTTGGCGCGGCGTTACGAGACGTGGCTGAAAACCCACCCCGAGGTCGACCTCGCCGACGTTTGCCTCACCGCCGGGACGGGCCGTTCGCACTTCGAACATCGCGCCGCGCTGGTCGTGGATTCGGTGGAGGGGGCCCGCGAAGGCCTGGCCGAGTTGGCCGAAAACCGCCTGCGACCCGGTGTGGTGCGCGGCGAGCAGACGCATCCCCCGACAACGGCGTGGTTGTTCACCGGCCAGGGCAGCCAGTATCCCGGAATGGCGCGTGAGTTGTTCGACGCTGAGCCGGTCTTCGCCGAAACTGTGACACGTTGCGCCGACGCGGTCGATGACATGCTGTCGCGCCCGCTGCTGCAGGTGCTGTTCGGCACCGATGGCAGACCCAGCCGCGATTCCGGAGAAGCCTTGCAGCACACCTCTTTTGCGCAGCCGGCGCTCTTCGCGGTCGAGATGGGCCTGGCCCGGCTCTGGCAGTCGTGGGGTATCGGGCCCGACATCGTGCTGGGGCACAGCGTGGGCCAGTATGCGGCGGCATGCGTGGCGGGAGTATTCAGCCTCGAGGACGGCGTACGGCTGATGGCCGAGCGTGGCCGGCTTTTCGGCAGCCTGCCCGAAGGTGGGCGAATGGTGGCGGTGTTCGCCGAGGCCAAGCACGTGGAGGAGATCGCGGGCGAATTCCGGCGAGTGTCGGTCGGCGCGTACAACGGGCCCAACACCGTGCTCTCGGGTCCGGGTGGGGATTTGGAACAGATCGTCGCCAGATGCGGCGACGAGGGAATCCGCTGCACCTGGCTGGCGACCAGTCACGCCTTCCACTCGGAATTGCTCGATCCGGTGCTCGATGAATTCGAGTCGTACGCAGCCAAGTTGGAGTTCGCTGTCCCGACCTTGCCGCTGATCTGCAACCGCACCGGCGCCGTGCTCACGGCCCAAACCCCGCTCGACGCCCACTACTGGCGGCGGCATTCCCGGCAGCCGGTGCAATTCGCCGAAAGCGTTCGCACCGTGGCAGCCCTCGGGTGCTCGGTGTTGATGGAGATCGGCCCGCAGCCGGTGCTGACCGGGGCAGCAGTGCAGGTCTGGCCGGAGCACTTGGCCGCACCGCGGGCGATCGTTTCGCTGCGCAAGGGCTCCAGAGGCGGAAATGCCCAGCGGCGCCAGATCACCGAGGCGGTGGCCGCAGCCTACGTCAGCGGCCACCGGCCCAATTTCGCTGCGCTGCATCGTCAGCCGCGCCGCAGACTCGAACTGCCGACCTATCCGTTCCAGCGTCGCCGCTTCTGGCCCAAGACGTCCGGCATCGCCATGAGACGGCCCGGCGGTCATCCGGAATCCTGGGTAGTGCGAAGGACCTCGCCTCCGGTGACTCCGTCTACACCAGCAGGTTGTCCGTCAAATCGCAGCCATGGCTCGCCGACCATGTCATCTACGGCACCGTTGTCGTCCCCGGGGCGACGTATGCGGCGATGGCGTTGGCCGCGGTCGGTGCGCCGGCACAGGTTAAGGACGTCTTCTTCTATGAGCCGATCATCCTGCCCGAGAAGAGTTCTCGCGAGGTTCAGCTGACATTGCATCCGCTGGACGATGGCGGTGGGTGGAACTTCCGGGTGCACAGTCGCCCATACGGCGAACGCGGCGGAGAGTGGTCTTTGAACGCCGACGGCACTGTACTTTCCGGCGTTTCCGAAATCACCGGCGATCCGGCGGCCGAGCCGCCGGATCCGGTCGATGCGGCAATCGAGCGGCTGACCCGGATGCGCCCACAGGAGTTGTTCGAAACCTTCGCCGACATGGAGCTGGCATGGGGGCCCACTTGGTCCGGTTCGCTGAAATCGTTGTGGCTGGGTGACGGTGAGGCGATCGGCGACATCCTCGTCGGTGAGGAACTCGCCGAGCAGCTCGGCACAGAGCCGATGCACCCGGTGCTGATGGACCTGTGCACCGGTGTTGCCTTCCCGGCGTTCCCCGCACTTCTGGCGGCCGAACAAGGGGTGAACGATCTGTTCCTGCCGTTGCGGTACGGGCAGGTGTTGCTGCGGGAGAAGATGCCACGGCGCTTCTATTGCCGGGCAAAATGGCACACCAGCGCAGTTGACAGCGAAACCCAGGTCTTCGATCTCGATTTCGTGGATCGGGACGGCCATCAGCTGGGGGGGATTCGCGAGTTCACGGTCAAACGCGCACCGCGCGAGGCATTGCTTCGCGGCCTCGGCGGCGACGTCACCCGGCTGCTCTACACCCTTGGCTGGCACGAGGTGCCGCCGCCGACACCGCCAGACGGTGCCCCCATCGCGAACGGCACCTGGCTGATTGCCGGATTCGGCGAATTGGCTGCCAGCGTGCCGGGCTGCATCCCGTTCGACCGGGCAGACGATCCCGAACCTTTGGGAAAGCTGTTGGCACAGGCTCACGAACGCGGTATGCCGTTCTCCGGGGTCGTCTGGCGCAGCGCCGCGCCGCGTGTGGAGGAGACGAGCGCCGGCTTATCGGAGGCCGGGGACCCCCGACTCGAGACCGAGATCGCCAACCTGCTGAGCGCCGTGCACACCGTGCAGGACGGGGTGGTGAAGCTGCCTGGCGGACTGTGGATAGTCACCGAACGGGCCGTGGCGTGCGAATCCGGCGAGCCGGTCGACCCGGTGCAGGCGGCGCTGTGGGGATTCGGGCGCACCGTGATCAACGAGGAACCGGCGCTGCGCTGCAAACTGGTCGATTGCGACCGATCAAAGCAGGCTGTGCAGGCCCTGGCCAACCTGCTCGCCACACCCATCGCCGAGCCCGAGCTCGCGCTGCGGCAAGGAAAGTTGCTGGCCTCACGGCTATTGCCCTGGGCGCGCAGCGGCCATCTCACGGTGCCGCGCTCAACCGACTACACCCTGGCGCCCACCGAACGCGGCGCGATCGACAACCTGCGCTTGTCCGAGACGGACGTGCCGCCGCCGGATGAGGGCTATGTGCAGGTGCGGGTGGACGCCGCGGGCTTGAACTTCCGGGACGTGCTCAATGTGCTCGGTCTCTACCCGGGTGACCCCGGACCGATCGGCGGGGACTTCGCCGGCGTCGTCACACAGTTGGGTTGCGGCGTCACCGGACTCGAGGTCGGCCAGCGGGTCTACGGCTTCATGCAGGGCGCATTCTCCAGCCGGTTCAATGTGCCGGTCCAGCTGCTGGCGCCGGTGCCCGACGGGGTGAGCGCGGTGGAGGCGGCGACCATACCCGCCGCCGCGCTGACGGTCCGGCTCGCGTTCGACTGGGCGCAGTTGCAACCCGGTGACCGCGTGCTCATTCACGCCGCCAGCGGCGGCGTCGGACTGGCCGCGATCCAGATGGCACAGCAGCACGGCGCCATCGTCTTTGCCACCGCCAGCACCTACAAACGCGCGACGCTGCGCAAGATGGGTGTGAAATATGTCTACGACTCGCGCACTACGGATTTCGCTGACCAGATTTTGGCAGATACCGGCGACGCGGGTGTAGATGTAGTACTCAACAGCCTGACCAACGAGGGATTCCTCGAAGCGACCGTACGGGCCACCGCCCAGAACGGACGGTTCGCCGAGATCGCCAAACGGGACATCTGGACTCCCGAACAGATGGCGGCGGCCCGTCCCGACATCTCCTACGAGATCGTCGCGCTGGATGTCACCACGTGGGAGAACCCCGAGCACATCAAGCGATTGCTGACCGAGGTCTCCGACGGGATGGCACGCGGCGAGTGGGCACCACTACCAGCCGAGATCTACCCGCTCACCGAGGCGAGGGCCGCGTTCCGGCGGATGCAGCAAGCTCGGCACATCGGCAAGATCGTGCTACAGATGCCGAAACCGCTGCAGCCGCGGGCCGATCGGAGCTATCTGATCACCGGCGGACTCGGTGCGATCGGCATGCACACGGCGTCGTATCTGGCCCAACTCGGTGCCGGCGACATCGTGTTGACCAGTCGACGCGCGCCCGACGCGGACACGCAGCAGGAAATCGACGACATCACCGAGCGCTTCCGGTGCCGCATCCACATTCATGCGGCCGATGTCGGCGACGAGTCCGAGGTCGCGAACCTACTGGAACGAATCCGCACCGAATTGCCGCCACTGGCCGGGGTGGTGCATCTGGCCGGCGTCCTCGACGATGCCCTGCTGTCTGAACAGAACCTGATGCGATTTCGAACGACGTTGGCACCCAAGGCGTTCGGAGCCTGCCACTTGGACCGGTTGACGAAGAACGACGATCTCGACTTCTTCATCGTGTCTTCCTCGGTGTCCAGCTTGTTCGGTACACCCGGCCAGGCCAATTACGCGACCGCCAATGCACTGCTGGACGGCTTGGTCGCGCAAAGAAAGGCACAAGGCCTACCGGCCACAGGTGTCAACTTTGGCCCCTGGGCACAGGGTGGCATGGCCTCTTCGGAGGCCGCACGCGCGAATATCGGTGCGCAGGGACTGATTCCGCTGGAACCCTCTGCGGCGCTGGGCGCGCTGGCCGCGGTGATCGCCAATGGAACAGGCCAGGCGACCGTCATCAAGGCGAACTGGCAGCGTGCCGCGAAGGTGCTGGGTAGTTCGCGCCCACCGATTCTCGACCTCGTGTTGCCGAGCGCTGTCGGGGAGGTGAGCGGTGACGGTGAGCTGCTTCTGCAGCTGCGGGAGATACCGGTGCCGCAGCGCGCCGGTTTCGTGACCGAATTCCTTCAGCACGAGGTGCAGAACTTCCTGCGGCTCGCACAACCGCCCGCGGCAACGAGTCGGTTCCTGGACCTGGGTACCGATTCGCTGATGGCGATCGAACTCCGCAATCGGTTGCACAGTCAGTTCGGCGGCGCGTTCACGATCAACGCGACCGCGGTATTCGACTATCCGACCATCGGCGGGCTTGCCGAGTATCTGGTGGGACAACTGCCCGACTCCGAATCACCGTCGGAGGAGGCGCAACCGGCCGCAGCGTCCGACTCTCAGGATTGACCGCTCGAAGCGAGTTAGGCAGTGGTCCAGCCGTCGTTTCGCGTCACCACAACGACCGATCCGGACGGACTGTTCTCTGTGCTACGCACCCCAGTCCAGTCCGACGGCCGGCCTCCGATAACTCCAGCCCGGCTCGGGCAGACGTTGTCGCTGATGTATCTGCGGTGCCGTGGGCGGCGCGTTCTTTGCGGCCCGCCGCGCCACTCGTTCCCGAAATCCGTTCGTGTTCCCAAGAGTGTTCCCAATACGAAAATGGCTCCCGGAGTCGCCTCCGGGAGCCATTTCACCTAGTAGCGGGGACAGGATTCGAACCTGCGACCTCTGGGTTATGAGCCCAGCGAGCTACCGAGCTGCTCCACCCCGCGTCGGGTAATCGCTAGGCTACCGGGAGCGTCCCGACAGTCCAAATCGCGTGCTCAGCGACGTTATTTGCAATACCGCCCCGACCCGGCGCGCAACGCCGGGCTGTCCATGCGACGCCCCACAGGTGACGAGCGTGCGTAGTAGCGGACGACACGCGCCGGGCATGTTGGCCGGGGACACGCACGCTCGCGAGCGCTACGGGGCCGGCCTCGCGGGGATTACAGGGCTACGGGGCCACGCACGCTGAACAGAGACCTGACCTAGTTCGTGTTGCCGTACTTGGTCATCGCCTCGTTGAGGCGCTGCAACGCCTGACCGTACTCGGCGAAGTTGCCGCTGCGTTGCGCCTGCTGTGCCGCAGTCATGGCGGCCTGCACTTCCTGCAAGGCTGCCGCCCTGGCGGTCGACAACTGCACCACGCCACCGCGGTGCGGGCGCAAGCACAGCCACCGGGATCGGTACCTCGGGATTGGCAGATGTGGCCGCCGGTAGCTCGGCCGGGGACGCGGCGCGCGGCATGCCGCCATCGGGATAGGACCGGGCGCGGGACCGGTCGCGGTGGCCCCCGCCCCGGGCCCGAAGAGCTCGTCGAGCGCATCGCGAACCGTCGGGCCGTACCCGACCTTGTCGTTGTACATCATGGCGACACGAATCAGCCGCGGATAGGACGACGCGGCGTCGCCACTGCCGGGCGACGCATAGACCGGGGCGACGTAGAGGAGACCGCTCTGACCAACCGGAAGCGTCAACAGGTTGCCCCACCGGATCCGGTTCTGGTTGTCGCGGCCGATGACACCCAAATCCTGGCTGACGGCGGTGTCGGTGCTGATCGCATTGAACGCCAGCTTGGGCCCGTTGACCTGACCGGGAATTGTCAGCACGGTGATCTTGCCGTACGAGTCCGGGTCGGAGCTGGCGCTGATATAGGCCGCCAGAAAGTCGCGCCGGAACCGGTTCATCGCCGTCGTCAGCTGGAATGCCGCCGAATTGCCATTTGCCGCAATGTCTTTGGCGACGATGTAGTAGGGCGGCTGGTAACTGGACGCTGTGGGGTTGGGATCGAGCGGAACGTCCCAGAAATCCGACGTCGAGAAGAATGTGACCGGATCGTCGACGTGATACTTCGCGAGCAATGCGCGCTGCACCTTGAACAGGTCCTCCGGGTAACGCAGGTGCGCCGCCAGGTCGGGCGAGATGTCGCTCCTGGGTTTGACCGTGCCGGGGAACACCTTCATCCAGGCCTGCAGCACTGGGTCCGACTCGTCCTGCGCGTACAACGTCACGGTGCCGTCGTAAGCGTCGACGGTGGCCTTCACCGAGTTGCGAATGTAGGACACCTGCTTGTCGGGCATCATCCTGGTGACCGCCACCTCACTGGAGTCGGCGGTCGCCGAGGACAGCGACGTCAGCTCCGAGTACGGGTAGTTGTCCAGAGTGGTGTAGCCGTCGACGATCCACAGCATTCGCTTGTTCACGATCGCCGGGTAGACGGCGGAGTCGGCCCTCAGCCACGGCGCCACGGCCTGCACCCGCTTGGCCGGATCCCGATTGAACAGGATCTTGCTGCTGGGCCCGATCACATTCGAGAACAGGAAGTTCCGCTCGGCAAACTTGGCGGCGAACACGCTGCGCGCCAGCCAGTTGCCCAGCCGAACACCACCGGCACCGGTGTAGGTGTAGTTCTTGGTTTCGGTGTTGGTCTCGTAGTCGTACTCACGGTCCGCTCCGTTGCTGCCCACGATCGCGTAGTCATTCGCGGTCGCCGCGATGATTGGGCCGAAGTAGACCCTCGGCTGATCCAACAGCGCGGGCCTGGTGACACCACACTACCGTTGGCGCCGACGACGCTCGCCAGAAACTCCGGATAGCCGCCGTTCTGATTGGGATCGTTGGCGATTCCGCGCACGGTGTTGGCCGGTGACGCGATGAAACCATTGCCGTGCGTGTAGACGGTGTGGCGATTGATCCAGTCACGCTGATTGTCGATCAGCCGGTCGGGGTTGAGCTCCCGGGCAGCCACCACGAAGTCGCGCAAGCCCCCGTCAGATCCGGTGTAACGATCGATCGAGAGCTGGTCGGGGAAGCTGTAGAAGTTCTTACCCTGCTGGAACTGGGTGAAGGCGGGGCCGACGATTGTCGGGTCCAGCAACCGGATATTGGAGATGGTGTTGCGGTCGGAGGCGACCTGCGCCGCCGACGTCGCGGTATCTCCGCCGTAGTCGCGGTACGTCACCGTCTGCTCCGTCAGGCCGTAGGCCTGCCGGGTTGCGATGATGCTGCGTTTGATATATTCGCTTTCCTTCTGCGCGGCGTTCGGCTTGACGCTGAACTGCTCGACCACCATCGGCCAGGCGGCACCGATGATCACCGAACTGATCAGCAGCAGCACCAGACCGATCGCCGGGATTCTCAGGTCACGCAGCACGAGCGCCGAGAACACCGCGACCGCACAGATCAGCGCGATCGCCATGAGGATCAACTTGGCCGGCATCACCGCGTTGATGTCGGTGTACCCGGCGCCGGTGAACGGCTTGCCTGCGCGGGTGTTCGACAGCAACTCGTAACGATCCAGCCAGTAGGCAACCGCCTTGAGCAGCATCAGCACCCCGACCAAAGTCACCAGCTGAATGCGGGCGGCCGGCGTGAGTGCGCCACCCCGTGCGGCCAGTCGGATGCCGCCGAAGATGTAATGCCCCACGAGATTGGCGACGAACGCCAGGAAGACGGCGCCGAAGAGATAGAACAGAACCAGCCGATAGAAGGGCAGCTCGAAGGCGTAGAAGCCCAGGTCCTTGCCGAACTGAGGGTCGGTGACCCCGAAATCGCCACCGTGCAGGAATAACTGGACGGGAACCCAGTTCGATTGCGCGATCAACCCTGCCAGCCCGCCGACCGCGAGCGGAATACCGAAGCCGACCAGTTTGAGCCGCATCATGACTGCGGTGCGGTAACGCGCCACCGGATCGTGAGGGCCGTCGGTGGGCACGAAGACCGGGCGGGTGCGGTACGCCAGGGTCAGTCCGGCGAACACGATGGCGCCCACCACCACGGCCACCACTGCGAACACCACCAATCGGGTGACCAGCAAGGTCGTGAAAACAGATCGGAACCCGATCTCGCCGAACCACAGCCACCCGACATACGTGTCGATCAGTCGCGGCCCGAACAACAGCGCCACGACAACGGCACCTGCGATGGTGATCAGAATTCGGCTGCGCTGGGTCAGCTTGGGCATCCTGGCGGCGGGCCGCATCCCCACGGTATTGACTCCCGGTCAAGTCGATTGGACGGTGATTGACGACATACGTGTCAACAACTGTACGCAACGCGGCGGTGTGCGTCCCCGCCGCAGCTTGATCAGCAGGGCGGGGCTTCGCCACCGGCTGAAACAGACTTGAGCGCGTCGACCGCCTGCCCCAGATCGGTGATCTTGACCAGTCGCATACCGTCTTGCTGCGCGGTGCGGGCCTCATCGCAGTTGTCGGCGGGAACTAGGAATACCGTCGCCCCGGCCTCTCGGGCGGCCACCATTTTGTGGGTGATGCCACCAATCGGTCCCACTTTGCCGTCCATGGTGATCGTCCCGGTTCCGGCCACGAACTTCGACGCGTTGAGGTCGCCGGTGGTCAGTTTGTCGATCACGGCCAGACTGAACACCAACCCCGCCGACGGTCCGCCGATGTTGGCCAGGTTGAAGTCGATCGTGAACGGCGCCCACGGCGCGTTCAGCACAGACACCCCCAGGTAGCCGTAGTCACGGTCGGGATTGGACCCCAGTGTGATGGTCGTTGTGCCCGCCGGTGCGTTCTTGCGGCGGAAGTCGATCACCACCTCCTGTCCGGGCTTGGTGGCCTTCAGCAAGGAGGTGAATTCATCCACGTTCGCGACCATTGTGCCGTTGACGGCGTCGATGGCGTCGCCGGCGTGCAGCTTGCCCGCAGCCGGTCCCGGGTCCTTGACTTCGGCCGCCGTCACCGCGGCGGGATATTTCAGGAAGCCCAGCGCCGCGTACTCGGCGCTGTCCTCGGACGCCTTGAAATCGGCGTTGTTGTCCTTGTCCACGTCTTCCCGCGATTTGTCCGGCGGGAACACCAGGTCACGCGGAACCAGTTGGTCTCGCCCCGACATCCAAAACATGAGCGCCTGGCCCAGTGTCAGGTCGTCACGCTGGGACACCGTCGTCATGTTGAGATTCCCCGAGGTCGCCTTGACGTCGGCGCCCTCGATGGCGACGACCTGCTTGCCGTCGTACTCCCCCAGCGTGTTGAACGTCGGCCCGGGACCCAACGACACGAACGGCACCGTCACCACGGAGAGCAGGCCGCCGAAAGCGAGAATCGGCACCAGCGCCACCAGCAGCGTCATGCTTCGCCTGTTCACGCCGCCAACCCTAAGCCAAAGCCGCGATCGCACCGGCGCAGCGGGTCTGTGGCCACAGTTCACTGACAGCAATAGCGGAGACTCCGCACGCCGCGGTCGCGGTGAGTACCGTTGAGGTCATGCCTGAGCTGCCCTTCGGCTTCTCCGAGGGAGAAGACCCCGACGGTGACGAATCCAAGGACAAAGGCTCCGGCCGGCCACGGCCGGATTCCCCCGACCCTTTCGGCTTCGGTTCGGGTGACATCGCCGATATTGGGCAGATTTTCACCAGGCTGGGTCAGATGTTCTCCGGCGCCGGGAGCGCATTGGCAGGCGGAGGCGCGTCCGGGCCGGTGAACTATGACCTGGCCCGCCAGCTTGCTTCCAGTGCCATCGGTTTCACGGCGCCGATCCCCGACGGCACCCACTCTGCGGTCGCCGATGCTGTCCGGCTGGCCGAAACCTGGCTCGAAGGCGCCACCAGCCTTCCGGCGGGCACCGCCAAAGCGCTGGCTTGGACGCCCAACGATTGGATCGACAACACACTCAATATCTGGAAGCGCCTGTGCGACCCTGTAGCGCAACAGATTTCGACAGTCTGGACGTCCGCGTTGCCCGATGAGGCAAAGAGCATGGCCGGGCCGCTGTTGGCGATGATCTCGCAGATGGGCGGCATCGCATTCGGTTCGCAGCTCGGCCAGGCGTTGGGCCGCCTGTCCCGCGAGGTGTTGACCTCCACCGACATCGGCCTGCCGCTGGGACCTGCCGGGGTGGCCGCGATGATGCCGCAGGCCGTCGAAGAGTTCTCCGCCGGGCTCGAGCAGCCGCGCAGCGAGATACTGACTTTCCTGGCCACCCGCGAAGCCGCCCACCACCGGTTGTTCAGCCACGTGCCGTGGTTGGCGACCCAACTGCTCAACACCGTCGAGGCCTACGCGAAGGGCATCTCCATCGACATGAGTGGCATCGAGGAACTCGCACAAGGCCTCAGCCCCGCCACCATCGCCGATCCGTCGGCCATGGAGCGACTGCTCAACCAGGGCATCTTCGAGCCCAAAGCCTCGCCGGAGCAGAAATCCGCTCTGGAGCGGCTCGAGACCCTGCTCGCGCTCATCGAAGGCTGGGTGGAAACCGTGGTCGCCGCGGCGGTTGGCGACCGACTGCCTGGTGCTGCCGCGCTGGCCGAGACGTTGCGCCGCCGTCGCGCAACCGGCGGTCCGGCCGAGCAGACTTTTGCGACGCTGGTCGGCCTGGAGTTGCGGCCCCGCAAGCTGCGTGAAGCGGCGCGACTCTGGGACCAGCTGACCACCGCCGCCGGTGTCGACGCGCGAGATGCCCTCTGGCAACACCCCGACCTGTTGCCCGTCGCCGACGACCTCGACGAGCCTGCGGGGTTCATCGACCGGGTCATCGGCGGCGACACCAGCGGGATCGACAGCGCCCTCGACGAGGCCCTGAGAGAGGCGCTGGACCAGGGGCTCGACAAGGACGACCCGGAACGGCCTGTGGATAGCTGATTCCGCCGTCACGCGCGGCCGTGCCAATCTCGCGGCATGAAGCGGCGATACAGCCTCGATCCGGCGTTACCGGTGCTGCTGCGGCCCGACGGGGCCGTGCAGGTCGGCTGGGATCCCCGTCGGGCGGTGCTCATCCAGCCGCCACCGGGGTTGACGGCCCAGGCGCTGGCCAACGTGTTGCGCTCGATGCGCTGCGGCGCAGGGTTGGACGAACTGGTCACCCAAGCGAGGCGGCACGGCTCCGTCGACCCGTCCGAGTTCACCGCGCTGGTCGATGCGCTGACCAAGGCCGGGGTGGCCCGTCAGCAGGCAGAGCGTCAGGGCGGCCGCGCCGCTTCGATCCGGGTACACGGCCGAGGCCCGCTGGCCGAACTGATCATCGACACTCTGCGCTGTTCGGGCGCGCGCATCAGCCACACCAGTCAACCGCATGCCGCCGTTCGCGCCGACAACACCGATCTGGTCGTGCTGACCGACCACCTGGTGGCCGACCCTCGACTGGTACGCGATCTGCACGATTCCGGCGTCGCCCATCTGCCGGTGCGCGTCCGCGACCGCGCGGGGCTCGTCGGCCCGATGGTGATTCCGGGGGTGACCAGCTGCCTGGGTTGCGCCGACATGCACCGAACGGACCGCGATTCAGGCTGGCCGGCTGTGGCCGCCCAGCTGCGCGAAACGGTGGGCACCGCCGACCGGGCGACGGTACTGGCAACCGCCGCCCTTGCGCTGGGCCAGGTCGACAGTGTCATCAAGGCCGTTCGGGGCAACCTCGACCTAACACCACCGTCGACGTTGTCGACCACGCTGGAGTTCGACGTGGGTAGGGGTTCGATCGTTGCCCGACACTGGCCCCGGCACCCGCTCTGCCCGTGCTGAGTGACGGTGCACTCAATTCAACTCTCGTCGACCTGAATCATGGATGATGGACAGGTGGCAGAGATAAGACGCGGCAGCGTCGCCCGCAACGCAAAGCTCGCGAGCCTTCCCGTCGGGATGGCCGGGCGAGCCGCGTTGGGCTTCGGCAAACGCCTGACCGGCAAGTCCAAGGACGAGGTCAACGCCGAGCTTGTGGAGAAGGCGGCAAACCAGCTGTTCTCGGTGCTCGGTGAACTCAAGGGCGGGGCGATGAAGGTCGGCCAGGCGCTGTCGGTGATGGAAGCCGCCGTCCCCGAGCAGTTCGGCCAGCCCTACCGCGAAGCTCTAACCAAGCTGCAGAAGGATGCCCCGCCGCTGCCCGCCGCACGGGTGCACCGCGTGCTCGACGGCCAACTCGGCACCAGGTGGCGCGAGCGCTTCTTGTCGTTCGACGACACCCCGGTGGCCTCGGCCAGTATCGGCCAGGTCCACAAAGCGGTGTGGTCCGACGGCCGCGAGGTGGCCGTCAAGATCCAGTACCCGGGCGCTGACGAGGCGTTGCGCGCCGACCTCAAGACCATACAACGCCTGGTCGGCGTCTTCAGGCAGCTCTCGCCGGGCGCCGATGTGGGGGGCGTGGTCGACGAGCTGATCGAACGCACTGAGATGGAACTCAACTACCGCCTGGAGGCCGACAACCAACGGGCGTTCGCCAAGGCGTACGAAGGCGACCCGCATTTCGTGGTGCCCCACGTCGTCGCGAGCGCACCCAAAGTGGTGATCGCCGAATGGATCGAGGGCATCCCGTTGTCCGCCATCATCCGCGACGGCACCCGCGAGCAGCGAGACCTGATGGGCTACCGGCTGTTCGAGCTGACCGACGACGCACCGCGCCGGCTGGAGATGATGCACGGCGATGCGCATCCGGGCAACTTCATGCTGCTGGAGGGCGGCAAGATGGGCGTCATCGACTTCGGCGCGGTGGCCCCGATGCCCGGGGGCATGCCTGTCGAACTGGGGCAGATGCTGCGTTACGCGGTGGACAAGGACTACGACAAGCTGCTGCCGACCATGGAGAAGATCGGTTTCATCCAGAAGGGTGAGCAGGTCTCCACACGAGATATCGACGACATGCTCCGGCAATACGTGCAGCCGCTGGAAGTTGAAGTCTTCCATTACCACCGCAAATGGCTGCAGAAGCTGGCCACCGTCGACATCGACCGTGCTGCCGGTCAGATCAAGGCCGCGCGGCAGATGGACCTACCGCCGAAACTGGCGATACCGATGCGGGTCATTGCTTCGATCGTTGCGATCTCCTGCCAGCTCGACGCACACGTACCCGTCCGCAGCATCGCCGAGCGGTTCGTGCCCGGCTTCAGCAATCCCTGACCTGATCCCGGCCCCCCGAGTTGCGCCGGCTTGAGGTTCAGGCCGCCACCGGCCGCCCGTTCTTGCGCGGGCGGCCCCTGGGCGGCTTTTGAGCCACCACGCTGCCGCGTACGACGATTTCGCCACCCCAGACACCCCACGGCTCCTCACGTTCGAGTGCGCCGGTCAGACACTGAGCTCGGATCGGGCATGGGGCGCACAGCACCTTGGCCCGTTCCAGGTCCACCGAGTTGTCGGCGAACCACAGGTCGGGGTCTTCGGCATGGCACGGCAGCGCCCTCCTGTCCCTGCGGCATATCAGGGCTGTCATGTCCGGTACCTGCTTCCTCGGTCTCGTGGAGATGTTGTATCGAGATCCGTGGCCTGGTAAGGGATTTCGCTCAAAGCCCTCAAAAATCCGTGGCCACGGATCCGGCTGACTTCGGGTCCGTGGCCAAATGGCTGCTGTCGGGGCTGCTAGAAGTAGCCCCCGTCCACGGACGGGCCTGCGCCGGCGGCGGGTCGCTTCCTAGCTACCATCGCCTGGGCGGCGGCGTGCGCCGGTCGGGCGATCGGGAGGGACTCGAGGCGATACGCCGTTGCGCCGGCATCGGCGATGACGTCAAACGTGCCGCTCATCGTGCGCCCCTCCTTCCACATCGAACGTGAATGTGCGTTTTCGAGGCTAACGAGTCGGACTCCCGATCGGCAAGCGATTTTTTGACCTGCGGTTTCGCAGGTTGCGTACTCATTTACGGCCTCGCACCAGGTCGAGCACGTCAGGACCGAACTGTTCGAGCTTGCGCGCACCGATCCCGGGTATCGTCACCAGTGCAGCTTCGTCGGTTGGCAGCGACTCCGCGATCGCGATCAGCGTGTTGTCGCTGAAAACCACGTATGCCGGCACCTTAAGTTCTTTCGACATCCGCAGTCGCCAGTCCTTGAGCTGGGTCAGCAGTGATTCATCGACGTCGCCGGCACAGGTTTCGCAGCGGCGCAGCATCACCGCGGCCGGTGTCTTCAACTGCTCATTGCAGATGCGGCACCGAGGCGGGGCCGCTCGCGATGAGCCCGGCCTGCGGCGCGCAGGTCCGGTCGTTGCACGCGACTGCGGGAACAGCCCGTTGAGGAACCGCGAGGGCTTACGCGCCTGCCGCCCCCCCGCCGCCCGCGCCAGCGCCCAGCTCAAGGTCAAATACTTTCTGGCCCTTGTGATTCCGACATACAGCAGCCGGCGTTCTTCCTCGACGGCCTCGCTGTCCGGGCCGTGTGCCAAAGCGTGCGAGATGGGGAGCGTGCCGTCGACGAGGCCGACCAGAAACACCGCGTCCCATTCCAGTCCCTTCGCGGCATGTAACGACGCCAGCGTGACACCCTGCACCACGGGTGGATGCCGGGCATCGGCGCGTGCCCGCAATTCGGTCACGAGGCCGGCCAGGTCGAGTTCGGCCCGCAGCGCGACTTCCTCCTCGACGAGCTCGGCCAGCGCTGACAGCGCCTCCCACCGCTCACGCGCCCGGGTTCCCGCGGGGGCGTCAGCGGTGAGCCCCAGCGGTTCGAGCAGTCCGCGCACAACCGCGGGCAGATCGGCGCCGGGCCCCACGCCCTCCCGCTCGGCGGCGCGCTGCAGCGCCAGCAGCGCCTGGCGGATCTCCTGGCGGCTGAAGAATCCTTCACCACCGCGGACCTGAAACGCGATGCCCGCGCCGCTGAGGGCTTCCTCGTAGACCTCGGACTGGGCGTTGACCCGGTACAGCACAGCGATCTCAGCGGCGGGCATACCGCCATCGATGAGCCGCTTGACCGACCGCGCGACCGCGGTTGCCTCGGACACTTCATCCGGGTGCTCGGCGAACACCGGCTCCGGGCCGGCGTCGCGCTGGCCCACCAGGCGCAGCCGACTGCCGGCCACCCGGCCCCGCGCCCCCGCGATGAGCCTGTTGGCCAGCGACACCACTTGCGGTGTCGACCGGTAGTCGCGTTCCAGACGCACGACGGTGGCCTCTGGGAACCAGCGCGAGAATTCCAGCAGATACTGCGGTGTGGCGCCGGTGAACGAGTAGATGGTCTGGTTGGCATCCCCGACCACGGTGAGGTCGTCGCGCGCGCCGAGCCAGGCCGTGAGCACCCGATGCTGCAGCGGTGTGACGTCCTGGAACTCGTCTACGACGAAACAGCGGTACCGGTCGCGGAACTCCTGGGCCACCCCGGCATCGTTTTCGATAGCCGCGGCGACGTGTAGCAGCAGATCATCAAAATCCAGCAGGACAGTTTCGGCGCGGGCCTTCAGCCCCTCGTAGCCGGCGTAGACCGCCGCCACCTTCTCGGCATCCAGCGGGATGTCCCGGGAGGCGCGGGCGACGGCGGCGGGGTACTGCTCGGGGGTCACAAGGGATGCCTTGGCCCACTCGATTTCGCCGGCAAGGTCACGCACGTCGTCGGTGTTTGCCTGCAGCCCGGCGCGGCCAGCTGCCTGCGCGACAACGGCGAACTTCCGGTCGAGCAACTGCCAGCCGGCACCACCCACCACCCGTGGCCAGAAGTACCGCAGCTGACGACGGGCAGCGGAATGAAACGTCAGCGCCTGCACCGAGCCGACGCCGGCACCCGTGCGCGCAACGGTGTCCAGGCCCCGCAGCCTGTTGCGCATCTCCCCTGCCGCGCGCTGGGTGAACGTCACCGCCAGCACCTGGCTTGCGGCGACGTGGCCGGTTCCCACCAGGTGGGCGATCCGATGGGTGATGGTGCGCGTTTTGCCTGTCCCCGCGCCCGCCAGGACACACACCGGGCCGCGCCCGGCGAGGACGGCTGCGCGCTGCTCGTCGTCGAGCCCAGCGGTCAGGGTCTGCTCGGTCGACATGGACTTCATCATGGCAGCAACACCGGACAGCCACCCGCCGCGGCACCGCAGCTGCCCGTTGCGGCAAGATGGGTCATCGTGACCGTCGGCGACGCCACCCTGACCATGTACTCCACTTCGTGGTGCGGCTTCTGCGGCCGACTCAAGGCGGCGCTCAATTCGCAGGGCATCAGCTATACCGAAATCGACATCGACGGCGATCCCGAAGCTGCCGACTTCGTAGCGTCGGTCAACGGCGGCAACCGCACCGTGCCGACGCTGCGGTTCGCGGACGGCTCGACGATGACGAACCCTGGCGTGCGCCAGGTCCGGCACAAGCTGTCCGAGCTGGGCGAATCGGCTCAGTCCTGATCTGCCGCCCAGGACTCGATCATCTCCCGGGCGATCGAAACCGATCCGGGCAGCAGCAGTTCCGACCCTGACGCGGCGGCGCTGGTCCAGTCCCCGGCAGCGAGGGCGGCGCGGACCTCGGCACGGGTGAACCAACGCGCCTCGGCGATCTCGCCGTCTTCGAAGCAGAACTGCTGATCAGGATCCGCGACCGCGTGGAAGCCGATCATCAACGAACGCGGGAACGGCCACGGCTGGCTGCCGAGGTAACGGACGTTGCGGACGGAGAGCCCGATCTCCTCTGCGATCTCGCGCATGACGCAAGTTTCGAGCGATTCCCCGGCCTGGACGAAACCGGCGAGCACGGAGAACATCCGCGCCGGCCACACGGTCTGGCGCGCCAAAACCACGCGGTCCGCACCGTCGTCCACCAAGCAGATGACCGCCGGGTCGACTCGAGGGAACTCTTCGGCCCCGGTGGCCGGGTCGATTCGCGACCAACCCGCCTTGCAGGGCTTGGTCGGCGAGCCGTCGACCGGGCTGAACCGGGCGTTGTCGTGCCAGTTCAGCAGCGCCAGGGCCGAGGTCACAAGTTGCGCACTGACGTCATCGAAAGCCGTTCCGCCCATCCGCAGGTCGAGAACTTCGGCTTTCGACCCATCGGGTGGCACAAGGGGGGCGCGGATCGCCCAGACCGGACGGCCGCCGTCGACGCGCCCGAGGAACACCGCGTCCTGCGGCGGGGCGTCGCCGAGTTCGGTGGTGCCGCCCAGCGCGACCCGCCCGTCGGCGGCCATCACCTGGCCCCTGGCGTCAACCCGCAACACGGCGGCGTCGGCCCAGCCCACAAGGGCGGCGTCGATGTCGGTGCGAAGCTGATCGGAGCGGTCTGCGCCCACACGCGACAGCCTCGGCACATGCCGCAACCGGAAGTCGGACATCAGTCGTCCTCGTCCTCCGTATTACGGATGTAGAGCAAACGGTCGCCGGCCTCCATCGCATCGACCTTGGGGTCGTCGATCCGTAGCAACTGACCGTCACGGACGACGCCGAGCACCACCATCGGCAAGTGCCGTGGTGAACCCCCGACCTGGTTGGGCTGTATGTCACGTTCGGCGATTGACAGACCGGCGTCGGGAGTAAGCATGTCCTCGATCAGCTCGACCACGGCGGGCGCCTTCTTTGCGATACCCAGGAGGCGGCCGGCGGTCTCGGACGACACCACGACCGAGTCGGCACCCGACTGTTGGAGCAGGTGCTGGTTCTCCGACTCCCGGATCGAGGCGATGATCTTGGCGTTGGGCGCCAGTTCGCGGGCCGACAGGGTCACCATGACCGCCGTTGGGTCGCTGCTCGTGGCGACGATGATCGTCGCCGCGTGCTGAGCACCCGCCAGTCGCAGCACGTCGGATCGGTTGGCGTCGCCACGTACGGTAACCAGACCCGAGGCGCCGGCGTTGTCCAGCGCTGTCTGGTCGGTGTCGACGACGACGATCTCGGCGGGCGGGATCCCGTCACCGACCATGGCGGCGACCGCCGTCCTGCCCTTGGTGCCGTATCCGATGACGACGGTGTGGTTGCGCACGGAGTTCCTCCATCGCTGGATCTTCAAAGTCTGGCGCGATGCCGCGGTCAGCGTCTCGACGGTGGTACCGATGAGCACGATCAGGAACGCCACCCGGAGTGGAGTGATCACCAGGACGTTTATCAGACGCGCCGATGGCGAGATCGGCGTGATGTCGCCGTAGCCGGTGGTGGATAGCGACACCGTCGCGTAGTAGAGGCAGTCCAGGACGGACATCGGGTTTTCCTGAACATCGCGATAGCCGTCCCGGTCCAGGTAGACGATGGACACCGCGGCAAACAATGCCAGCGCCGCATAGAGCAGGCGCTGGGCGATTCTCGCGCCGGGACTGACGAACTTCTCCGGAATCCGCAGGTAGTCGACCAGGGCGGCGTCGGGCTTGGCGGTCAGCTCGGTGTCGAGGTTGAGCATTCGCCGCCGCATCAACTTAGCTCTGGCCACAAGTGTTCCGTTCTCAGCTCCGACCAGCGCACGCCAACATGTAACCACGAAGTCCCCGCGCGCATGGCCGTGACGAGCGCCGAACTTCGGCCGGCGACCCGGCCGACACCCGTCATGCGCAGACGGGAGAGTCGAGCAGTGCGGCGAGTTCGCCGGCACCCGGCAACACGTCGGGCACGACCGTGTGCCCGCCTCGCACGTAGTGGAACACCGCGCGCACCGACGATTCTGCGCACCCGTGAAGCGCGGCCCATGCCAGCCGGTAGACACCCAGTTGAATCGCGGCGTGGCGCCCAGCACCGTCGGCGGCTCCGGTCTTCCAGTCGACCACCGTGAACCCACCGTCGCTGTCGGCGAAAACCGCATCGATCCGGCCGCGGACAACGCGGCCGCCGATCGCCATCTCGAACGGTACCTCCACGTCGAGCGGTGTCCGCATCGCCCACGGCGACGCCGCAAACGCGCCCTGCAGTTCCGCGAGTTCCTCGGCGTGGACCCTTGCCATATCGCCGTCGGCCGCTCCTGGCAGGTCGTCGAGGTCGAACAGGCGCTCGGCGCCGTAGAACCGCTGCACCCAATCGTGGAATGCCGTGCCCAGCGACGCGTGGGCCCCGCCCGGTGCCGGCAGCCGGCGGTTGAGCCGCCGTACCGCACGCTCCGCGTCGCGGCCGAGGTCGACAAGGCTGCTGACCGAGACCCGGCTCGGAACGAGGACGGGTGGCGGGACTCGAGCCGCATGGCGCTCGGCCAGCAGCGCGTCGACGTCGGCCGCCCACCCGTACGGATCAGGCCCGCCAGGGCGGCACGGTTTGGCCATGGCGGCGACAACCAACTCCGCGCCACGCTGGAGGCGCGCCTCGGTGGCCGGCTGCGGTGGGGGCGGCCACAGCGCCTCGATGACGCTGTCTCGCAACGGGTTCGGTTCGCCGTCCGCGGGGGTCGGCGCCCACTGCTCGACTTGGCCGCACGGCCTCCCGCCGGATGCCGACGCTTCTACGATGTCGCGGATCTCGCACAGGAATTCCGACGGCCCGCGGGGTTTGAGTTCATGCATGCCCCAGTGGTGCCCGGACAGCAGCAAGGTGTCCTCGGAGCGTGTGATCGCGACGTACAGCAGCCGGCGCTCCTCGTCGACCCGGCGTGCAGCGAGCTTGTCCCTGTGCTGGGAAATGGCGTCCGACAACTGCTTTCGGTTCGTCACGGTGGACAGGTCGAGTACCGGGACACCGTGTGCCCCCAGGGATGCCCGGTCGCCGCGCAGCAAAGGTGGCAGATCGGCGGCATCGGTAAGCCAGGTGCTCGACGACGCCGTCGACGGAAACACGCGCCCGGACAGGTGCGGCACCGCAACGATCTCCCATTCCAGCCCCTTGGCGGCGTGCACGGTCAGCACTTGTACCCGGTTTGCGCCGACAGCGGCATCCGCGGGCGCCAACCCGTCCTCCGCAGCCTGGGCCGCGTCCAGGTAAGCCAGCAGGCCTCTGATGCCGCCATCACCGATTGCGCCGTGTGCCGCGTAGCCGCCGACGACGTCGGCGAATGCGTCGAGCTGCTCGGTTCCGCCACCGTGTGCGCGCACCTCCACGTCGACGCCCAGCACACGACGCACTTCGGCAACAAGGTCGGCGACGGGATGGTCGAGGTGGCTGCGCAGTGCGGTCAGCTCATCGGCGAGCGCACGGATTCGCCCGTAACCGGCAGGCGAATACGATCCCGGGGCCCCGGGATCGCAGATCGCCTCCGCCAGGCAAGGGATATCGGCGTCTACGCGGACCGAAGCGACGATGCTGTGCACATCGCCCGGTGCGGAACCGGCATCGTCGACGAGCACGCGTGCCCGGTGCCACAGTGCCGTGATGTCCCGGGCCCCCAGCCGCCAGCGCGGCCCGGTGAGCACGCGGACGGTGGCCGCACCCGCAGCAGGATCAGCCACCAGCCGAAGCATGGCGACCACATCGGCGACCTCATCGACGGAGAGCAGGCCCGCTAGTCCGACCACCTCGACCGGCAGTCCCCGCGCCCGCAACACCGCAGCCATCGGCGCGGCATCGGCATTTCGCCGCACCAGCACCGCCGTGGTAGGCGCCGACCCATTGATCGAGCGCTCGTGATAGCGCGATGCCACTTGATCGGCAACCCAATTGCGTTCGGCGACAACGTCGGCGAGCAGCGCGCACAGCAGCATGCCCGGCTCGGCCGCCGGCCGCGGACGTAATGCTCCCACCGCCACCGAACGCCGGCGGGCCTCGACCGACACCGCATTGGCCACGTACAGGGTGCTGGGGGGGTTACGCCAACTGGTCCGCAGTTCCAGCGTCGGAGCCGGACTACCGTCGGCGAGAGGAAAATCGGTACAAAACCGCGGCAGGTTGGTCGCGGACGCACCGCGCCACCCGTAGATGGATTGGATCGGGTCGCCGACAGCGGTCAGTGCCAGCCCATCGTCGACCCCACCGCCGAACAATGCGGAGAGCGCGACGCGCTGGGCGTGACCGGTGTCCTGGTATTCGTCGAGGAGCACCACCCGGTAGCGCTCCCGGAGGGAGGCTCCCACCTGAGGAAACTGATCGGCCAGTCGCGCCGCCGCGGCCATCTGCATGCCGAAGTCCATCGCCTTCTCAGCACGAAGCCGCGTGTGCAGCGCGTCGATGAGGGGAACGAGTCCGGCGCGTTCGGTCTGGGTGACGAGCATTCGCAGCAGCCACTGGCTCGGCCCATGGACCCGTTGGTGGGGGGCGGGCGGCAGGGAATGTACGAGCCGGTCCAACTCGAGATGGGTGTCGCGCAGTTGACCGGGGGTGACCAGGTGTTCATCGAGCTGACCCGACAGGCGCAACACCATGGCCGTCACGGCCGCGGGTGTCTTCTCGGTGTCCAAGTCACCGGGGAATGCGGACACCACGTCAAAGGCCAGCTGCCACAACTCGGTTGCCCCCAGCAGACGCGTATCCGGTTCGACGGGCACCAGCAGACCGTGTTCTCGCAGCAGGAGCCCGGCGAACGAATGGTAGGTGCCGACAGTGACCGGAGCGGCCATGTCCGCCCCCGCATCCGTGGCGGCAATGCCGCTGCCGGCCAGTCGTGCCAGCCGCGACCGCACCCGACGAAGCAGTTGGCCCGCAGCTTTACGGGTGAACGTCAGGCCCAGTACTTGCTCGGGTTGGGCGTATCCGTTGGCCACCAGCCAGACGACCCGTGCTGCCATTGTTTCGGTCTTGCCGGCGCCCGCACCCGCAATGACGACCAACGGCCCCGGCGGCGCGGCGATGACCGCGGCCTGCTCCTCGGTGGGCGGATGAAGTCCGAGGGCAGCCGCCAGCTCGTCGGGACTATGGTGCGGCGTCATGGCGCCTCCCGGCCGATGCGGTGGGCCGGGCAGATCGGTCGGATCGGACAGTGGGGGCACCCGTCGTTGACCCGGGCGGCGAATTGCGGACCAGCCGTCTGGGCGGCGGCCTCGTTCACCTGCTGCCGCCACTGGCCCAGTGTCTGCGGGGTCGGAGCATCCTGACCGCGTTCGGTCACGCCGTTAGCCCCGGCCTTGGCGATGTACACCAGACGCGCGCCCCCGGGAGGTCCGGCCTCGGACACCAACCCGTTTGCGATCGCGAGCTGATAGAGGGCGAGCTGAGCATTGTTTTGAGCGTCATCCTTGCTCACCGGGCTCTTGCCGGTCTTGGCGTCGACGACCACGAGCCTGCCCTCGGCGTCCCGTTCAAGCCGATCGATGCGTCCACGTACCCGTACCGGGACATGGCCGGCATCCCGCCCGGCGTCGAGCACCCCGTCTACCTCCACCTCGGTGCCCACCTCGGTCAGCTCCGGTCGGGTCACCTCCCGCCATGCCGAGAATGCCGTGAGCATCGCGCGGTGGCGGTCGAGTTCGTTGCGGGCAAACCACTCCGACTCGTACGGCAGACCCGTCCAGACCTGCTCCAACTCCGCGGCCATCCGGGCCGGCGACTTTCCCGGCTGAGCGATCAGTGCGTGGATCAATGATCCTGCAGCCGTACGCAACTCGGCGGCGTTACGCCCACCGTGTCGTTCCAGCAGCCATCGCAGTGGGCAGTCCAGCAACGTCTGCAG
The DNA here is from genome assembly GCA_963846905.1 of uncultured Actinomycetota bacterium. Lineage (GTDB taxonomy): Bacteria > Actinomycetota > Actinomycetes > Mycobacteriales > Mycobacteriaceae > Mycobacterium. Next base: position 88,255 of record CAWJYB010000017.1, on the reverse strand, counting down.
CGTCGACGGCGACATCGTGACGACGTGATCGGCGCCACTCCATATCGGTTCGGTGCTGCTATCTGGTGTCATTCCGTACCAGTCGGCCGGGTCCGCGCCGGGCACGCCGGCCGCGGCAAGCCTGGCCAGCTGGACCGCCGCGCCCCTGCGTGCCTCGTCGCCGACAGCGCTGTCGGGTGCGCAGACCACATTGCGCAGCTGGCCCACTACTGCGGGCGCCGACAGCACTCGGGTGGTACTGACCGGCGGCCCCGCGCCCAGACCTCCTTCGCCATCGGTGGCATATCGTGCGATGTCGTAGAAAAACGGCGATGGAACTTCCAGATCGGTCGACCCATCGCCAGCACCACTGTCGACGGCGGTCACCACCAGCCGGTTCCGGGCCCTGCCCATCGCCGCGATGAGCAGACGGCGTTCGTCGGCGATCACCGGCGCGCGCACACTGACCTCGCCGTCCACATCGTCGAGAATGTCGACCAGTCGGTGTGTGGCCAGCACGCCACCGCGAGGAGTCGCGTTGGGCCACAGCCCTTCCTGCAGACCTGCGATGATTACCAGGTCCCATTCGCGGCCCAGCGCCTGGTGCGGGCTGAGGACGGTGACGGCGTCGGGCGTCTGGACGGGCTCAGGAGCGCGAACGGGAAGGCGCCGGACACCGATGTGGTCGATCAGTCCGGTGATCGACGGCGCCGCGGCGCATGAGGTGTACTCGTCGACGATCTCGAACAGGGTCGTCACCGCGTTGAGGTTCTGCGTGGCTTGCAGTCCGGCCTGACCGTCGCGCTCGGCGGTGGTCAGCAACCGGCGCTCGAGTCCGCTTCGCTGCCATGCCTGCCACAACACCGAGCGCGGATCGCGGGCACTGCTGAACCCGGCGGCCTGCAACACCGACCGCACCCGGCGCAGGGGCCGCGCATGCGGTTCCGGGAGGCTGCCGGGGATGCCGTCTTCGAGGGCCGCGACAAGCAGACCACCGAAATCGCGGGACGGGACACCTGCGTCCACCCGGCGCAAGGACCGGCGGATCTGGCGTAACGTAACCGGGTCGACCCTGCCGATCGGCCCGCAAAGGAGCGCATCGGCGCGCGCGGCAGTCAAACCGTCCGCGGCCGCCGCCAGCGCTGTCAGGAGCGTGCTCACCACGGCATTGTCGGGAAGGGGGCCGTCGAACGCCGGAGGCGCGACCGGCACCCCGGCGGCCGCGAGCGCACGAATCAGGCCCGCACCCGCCCGTGGCACGGACCGCACAATGACAGCCATCTGTGACCATGCCACCTTGTCGACGAGGTGAGCTCGCCGCAGGAGGTCGGCGACAACCGACGCTTCGGCGTGCTCGGACACCGCCAGAATGGCCGAAACCGAACCCGACACACCGCCCGCGCCGACGAAATCCCGGGCCGCCGACCGGCCGGGCAGCAATCGCGCGACACCACTCGTCGCGCGGGCGATCGCCGGCGCACAGCGGTGACTGGCCTGCAGCCGAACCGTCGGCGTTCCGGAGCCGAACAGGAGCGCCGGGTCCGCGCCGCGGAACCCGAACACCGCCTGGTCGGGGTCGCCGGCGAGCACCGTGGCGTCCACCCCGCCCGCCAGCACCCGAACGAGGTGCGCCGCCTGTGGATCCAGCTGCTGGACATCGTCCACCAGCAGCGTTCGGATCCGCGTGTGCTCGCCACCCAGCAGACCGGGATCGACGGCAAACGCCTCAAGTGCGGCACCGACGAGCTCGGCCGCGCCGAGTGCAGGCACCGTCGCGTGCGGAGCGGCCATGCCGACTGCGGAACGCAGCAGCATGACCTGTTCGTATTGTTGCGCAAAGCGCCCGGCCGCAACCCATTCCGGCCGGCCGGCGGATCGCCCGATGCGCTGCAATCGCACCGGGTCCACCCCGCGTTCCGCGCACCGGGCCAGCAGGTCACGCAGTTCGGTCGCAAACCCGTCGGTACCCAGCGCCGCGCGCAAGGTGCCCGGCCACATCGCCGCGCCGTCTTCGATGTCCCCGGAAAGCAAATCACGGATGACGCCGTCCTGTTCAGCAGCGGTAATCAGGCGTGGCGGCGGGACACCCCGGCGTTGTGCCGCCAATCGCAGCACGGCGAAGGCGTAGGCGTGCACGGAGCGAACCGCCGGTTCGCGCACCGCGGCAAGCCCTGATGCAGAAGTGCAGGCGGAGAGGAGTCGTGTGGTCAGCGAACCCCGCGCCTGGGCACCGAGGGGACCCGAGCCGGTCAGCACGAGGACGGACTCGGGTTCGGCCCCGGCCGCGATTCTCGCCACGGCGGCATCGACGAGCAATGTCGTCTTGCCCGTCCCGGGACCGCCGACCACGCGCAGCACCCCGCGCAAACCCGGGTCCAGAGCGGCCGTGGCAGGAACGCTCCCGGCGTACGCCGCCTCGAATCCGGCGGTGACAGTCGCAGTGGGCATGCGGGCATGACAGCACACGGGTCTGACACGTCTCGGTCGGCGCCGTGGACCTGGCAGCATCGATGGCGTGACCCAACCACTGCACGTGCACCGCTACGGCCCGGCCGGACCGCCTCGGGTGCTCGCCTTACACGGACTGACCGGCCACGGCCGGCGCTGGGAGACACTGGCCGAACGGCATCTACCGGACGTCGAGTTCGTGGCGCCCGACCTACTCGGCCACGGCCGGTCGTCCTGGGCCGCACCATGGACCACCGAAGCCAACGTCGCGGCGCTAGTCCCCATGATCACCGAACCCCTGGTAGTGGTCGGGCATTCATTCGGTGGTGCCATCGCCTTACATCTGGCAGCGAAGTACCCCCACCTAGTGACCAGCCTGGTGCTGTTCGATCCCGCGGCAGGACTGGACGGCCAATGGATGCGCGAGATCGCCCAGGCCATGTTTGCTTCACCCGACTACACCGACGCCGCGGAAGCCCGCAGCGAGAAGAGCAACGGTTCGTGGTCCGACGTCGACGCGGCGGAACTGGATGCCGAACTGTGCGAGCACCTCGTCACACTGCCTACCGGCCGCGTGGGCTGGCGGGTCAGCATTCCCGCGATAATGTCCTATTGGAGCGAGCTGGCGCGGGATATTACATTCCCGTCCAAGGGAATTCCCGTCACCGTTGTACGCGCGCTCAAAACGTCGCCTCCGTACGTCACCGAGACCCTGATCGCCGAACTGCGGGATCGGAGCGGTACAGACTTCCGCCTGATCGACCTCGACTGCAATCACATGGTGCCTCAGGCCAAACCGGCCGAGACAGCGCAAATCATCCGTGCCGAGCTCGGTCGCTAGCATGCCGCCGGTCAGCGACGATCAGGTCGAGCGGGTTCGCGGGCTGGTCGCGTCGGTGCCTTCGGGCCGTGTCGTGACGTACGGTGACATCGCCTCGGCCGCAGTGCTTCCCAGTCCACGAATCGTCGGCTGGATCATGCGTACTGATTCATCGGACTTGCCGTGGCACCGGGTGATCCGTGCTTCCGGCCGCCCCGTCGCGCACCTGGCCGACCGCCAAATGGCACTGCTTCGGGCCGAGGGAGTGCCCGCTGTCAACGGTCGCGTTGTTCTGACGGGAAAAGACTCGGTGCGCCACAGGTTTCCGCCACAGCGAACCCAGTGATGAACCCAGGACAAGGCCCTTCGGGAGCTGATCGGGTCAGAGCGCCAGTCGCACCAGCGCTGCCGTTCGGGCCAGGCCGGGAAACGCCGACGCGGTGGCCCTCGGGTGAAGGGCATGCACCGCCAAACGGAACATCAAGGCGCGCAACAACATCTGCGGCCACTCCGGCAGCGCGTTCCATCGATCGACCAGACCGTCGTCGGCTTCCCCCCAGGCCAGCGCGTCGACGACGACCACTCCAGCGGCCCACGACGCCGGCCGCCAGTACGGGGTGATATCGGTGATACCCGGGGCGGCCGTTCCCGCGAAGAGCACGGTTCCGTACAGGTCTCCGTGCACGAGCTGATTGGAGCTCCTGGTTGGTTTTCGCAACCCTGCCAGCTGGTTGATCAGGTCCGCCGCGCGTTGCCCGTCCGCTGGGCCCGGCGAAACTCGGCCACCGGGCGGCAGCGATTGAAGTGGGCGATCCGCCCAAGCCGCCCGATCGGCGGCAACGAAGACGTCCACATCGGACCAAGGGGCGGCTGGCGGCTGAGTCAGGAACCTCGGCCGTTCCAATTTCGCCGTAGCCTCGTGCAACCGCACGGTGACCGAGACCACCTCGTCGTGGCGGGGCTCGGGGGAACCCGCGACAAACGTGTCGGCCCGCCACCCGGAGACCACGGACCGGCCGTCGGTGGACCGCACCGGCCGTGCCAGCCGCGCCCCGTCGACGAACAGAGTTTCACGAACCTTCGCCGACCACGCGGCACGCGCATGGTCGGTGACCGCCGACAACACCACCTCGCCGCAGCGCCAACCGCATTCCCAGCCGGCACCCAGAGGCGTCGCTGTCATGCCGCCCAGGCCGAACGCGACCAGCACATGCTCCGGTGGCGGTTCGACGATCACCCCGTCACCCTAACGCCGACCGAGTCCCGCACCGATCCGCTGATCAGCTGTGTCGCCAGGACGGTCAGTACATCACCATGCCGGGCTCGAACTGTCTAGCCCACGCCGCGATACCACCCTGCAAGTGCAGCGCGTCAGCGAAGCCCGCCTTCCTGACGGCCACCAGCGTCTCGGCCGAACGGACTCCGGTCTTGCAGTACAGCACCACCACACGATCTTGCGGAAGCCTCTCCAGTCCGTCACCGCGTTCGATGCTCGATTTGGGAACGAGCTGTGCACCCTGGATGCGGTTGATGTCCCACTCGACAGGCTCGCGAACGTCGATCAACGCCACCTGCCGCCCGGAATCGAGCAGATCTCGCAGCTCGCGCGGAGTGATGGTGGAATCTGCGGCAACCGAGGCCGCCTCCTCGGACACCACACCGCAGAAATCCTGGTAGTCGATCAACTCTGTGATCATGGGTGTCTGCGGGTCCTTGCGGACCGTGATGGTTCGATAGGTCATGTCGAGGGCGTCGTAGACCATCAGGCGCCCCAACAGCGGTTCCCCGATGCCGGTGATCAACTTGAGCGCCTCGGTCCCCATGACCGATGCGATCGACGCGCACAGGATGCCCAGGACTCCGCCCTCGGCGCACGACGGCACCATCCCGGGCGGTGGCGGCTCGGGGTACAGATCCCGATAGTTCAGGCCTCGGCCGTCGGGGGCATCCTCCCAGAACACCGAGACCTGACCTTCGAACCGGTAGATGGACCCCCACACGTAAGGTTTGCCGGCGAGCACCGCGGCGTCGTTGACCAGGTAGCGCGTGGCGAAGTTGTCCGTGCCGTCCAGGATCAAGTCGTAATGTCCGAAGAGCTCGACCGCGTTGTCGGGCTCCAGACGAAACTCGTGCAGAACGACGTCCACCCATGGGTTGACCTCACGAATCGAATCACGCGCACTTTGCGCCTTCGATCGCCCGATATCGGATTGGCCATGGATTATCTGGCGCTGCAGATTGGACGCGTCGACCACATCGAACTCGACGATGCCGAGGGTTCCGACGCCCGCTGCAGCCAGGTACAGAAGCGTCGGCGATCCGAGGCCGCCGGCACCAATGACGAGTACCCGTGCGTTCTTCAAACGCTTCTGCCCCTGGACGCCGATGTCGGGGATGATCAGGTGCCGACTGTACCGCGCCACTTCTTCGCGGGTGAGTTCGGCTGCTGGCGCTACCAGCGGCGGCAACGACGACACCAGACTCTCCTCTGTTGCGGTAAGGCTGAATCACATCAGATCAGGCATGGAGGAACAACGGCAATCGGGCCCGCGGGCTTCCCTGACAGTCGACGGGTCGTCCACGGCTCACCCCGGATCGTCGTCAGGCGATCGGATACGGCCAGGGGTTGAATCGGCACACCTTGCCGTCCGGTTTGACCCACTCCGGGTCGAATTTCGCCGCGTCGTTGTTGGCGGTGGAGAAAGTTTGCTGCATCATCACGGGTGCCAGCGCCCCACTCTGTTCACAGGGTTCGTGATGCTGGTAGCCGATGCCGTGACCGACTTCGTGATTGATCAGATACTGCCGGTAGGAGCCCACGTCCCCCTGGAACGGCACCGCACCCCGAACCCAGCGCGCCTCGTTGACGAAGACGCGCTGTTCCGGTTCTGCGGTGGAAACAGCGCTGTAGGACGGGTTGTAACAGGAAGCTTCGAGTTCGATCTCGTAGCCGCAGCCTTCGCGGACTGTCATCGGAGACGTCAGCGACACCCGGAAGTCGGGCTTGCCCTGCGAACCTTCGTCGATGCGGATGAAGCCGAATTGCGGGTTGTGCGTCCAACTCTTGGGGTTGCCCAGAGTTTGAGTGACCATGCTGGCGAAACCCTCATCGCCGCCGTAGGTGGTGGTGTCGATTCCGTCCTCGACCTCGACGGTATAGGTGAACACCTTCGCGGTGCCTTGGCCCACCTGTGGACTCGTTCCCGGCACCACGCGCCACGTCTTGTTCCCCGTTTCGGCGAACGGTCCACCATCGGGCAGGATGCCGGTCGGCAAGTTGACGTCGAACTGGGTAAGGCCGCGTGGCGGAGCGCCGATGATCGCGGTGCCCTGCGACCCGATCGTCGGTGGCGCCTCGACCTGGTCGAACTCCGACGGCGACTCAGAACCGGCTCCCGTCACGGTTTGATACAGCACCACAACAGTGACGACCGCGAGAGCGGGGAGCGCATAAGCGCGCCATCCGTAGGTCGAGACAAATCGTCCCAATCGGCTCTGTTTGGGGGACCGGTGTGGCTCATCACTGTTCGTCCGGAGCCGGCCGACGTCCTCCGCCAAGGGGTCACGCTGGGCACGCAACGGCTCGCGCCACTCGGAGCGTGACTGCGGCGCACGAACATCCCCGCGACGCCCCGGGTCGTAGGTCACCGCCCCAGGATGGCACAGTCAGCCCGGCAAGCCAGTTCGGCGCGCCCGTGGTCATGGCGCGCGACCTGCCTGCGCGGGTCGAGAAGCAAGCTGGGAGTAGTGTCATGCCGACGATTCGCGCGACGTGTATCGACGAGTCGGCAAGCGTGGAATTCAGATTGAGGAATGATGAGCGAGCTCGCCAATGCAGCCCGAAGGCGCAGCGCAAGGCCCGCCGAGGGCGACCGGGCGCCCTCGGCCCCCAAGCGCGGCAACCGGCTGCCTCGGAACGAACGTCGGGGCCAATTGCTGGCTGCCGCAAGCGAAGTCTTCGTCGATCGTGGATACCACGCAGCCGGAATGGACGAGATCGCCGACCGTGCGGGGGTGAGCAAACCGGTTCTCTACCAACACTTCTCAAGTAAGCTGGAGCTGTATCTCGCGGTGCTGGCCCGCCATGTCGACAACCTGGTGTCCGGGGTGCGCCAGGCACTGCGCACGACCACTGACAACCGGCAGCGGGTTCGTGCGGCGGTGGCCGCCTTCTTCGACTTCATCGACCATGACGGACAGGGCTACCGGCTCATTTTCGAGAACGACTACGTCACCGAGCCTTCGGTGTCCGCGCAGGTGAAGGTCGCCACCGAGTCGTGCACCGACGCCGTGTTCGACCTGATCAGCCACGACTCCGGACTGGATCCCCACCGGGCCCGGATGATCGCAGTCGGCCTGGTGAGCATCAGCGTCGACTCAGCGCGTTACTGGCTGGACAACGAACGGCCGATCGGAAAGGAAGACGCCGTCGAGGGCACAGTGCAGTTCATCTGGGGTGGGTTGTCACACGTGCCACTCACCCGCTCGTAATCGGCGGGGTGACGGGACCCTCTCCGATACCGAAACCGACCCGGCGACCGTCGCCGGGCCCCAGTTCTATGTAGGCGATCTTGGCGGCGTGCACCAGGAACCGGCGTCCCTTCTCGTCACTCAGGCTCAGTACCTCCGAACCCTTGGTCAACGCGGCGGTCACCCGTTTCTCCAGTTCATCGGCGTTCTGCGCGCTGTTGAAGACAAGTTCACGCGGGCTGTCCGTGACACCGATCTTGACCTCCACGCTGGACCCTTTCCATTTGGTTGCATGCTCCCGAGAACCCCGAGGCACTCCTAGAAGCAGGCTAGTGGACGCCCGTTCGACGCATTCGCGAGAGGCGCTTCGCGTTGAGCGAAGAGGCTGACGAACGGCTCGGATCTCGCGGCCGAAGGGCGACACGCCCGCACGTGCACGTCATCGTCGCCACGCGCCGATATAGTCGCTGTTAAAGAAGTTGCCAAAGTGACAAAAGTGGCAAATGACCATCGGTGGTGAGGCGAGTGAGTAAGCCGTACTGGAGCGGTTCCAGCGCAGGCGAGGAAACCCCTGTCCCGGGCGACTCTCCCATCGGCGGTGACGTCGGGCGCGGCTACCTGAGCGGCTATCAGAGCCGATACCGGCCCGCGGAAGGGTACGGTGCCGGGCACCAGAACCGGTACCAGACCGGGGGAAGTCACCAGACCGGGGAAGGTCACGGTACCGGGCACCAGAACCGGTACCAGACCGGAAGCGGATACAACCCGTACCTCAGCAGCTATGCCGGCTACCGCCACTACGGCCAGACCGGCACCGATACCTACGATCCGCCCGCGGTGGCAGAGTACGAGGACTACCCGGACCACCCGGACAACCAAGACCCGCCGGACCTGCCCCCACCCGACACCCGGTGGCGCTGGGTGGCCGGGCTTGCGGCGATGGTCTTACTGGCGGCGCTGATTGCCATCGGCGTCGCGATGCGTGACAGCAACGCCGAGTCGAATTCGGCTGCGACGACAACTCCGTCGCCGCAGCCCAGCGTTCAGGACGCCATCAGTTCAACTGCTCCGCGTACGGTCATCGCCACCGTCCCCCCGACATCGGCACCCCCGGCACCCGGCACTGAACTACCCGCGGAAACCGTCGTCACGGTCACACCGTCGCCTTCGGCTGTCCTACCGCCCGCGCCGCCCGTGCCTGCCGAGGCACCGCCGGTTCCCCCCGGTGCGACACCAGCGGCGCAGACCATCACCTACAGCGTCACCGGGACGCGTCAGTTGTTCGACCTGGTAAGCATCATCTACACCGATGAGCAGGGCCTTCCGCGCACGGATGTCAACGTCGCCCTACCGTGGACCAAGACGGTCGTCCTGAACCCGGGCGTCGTAACGAAGTCGGTGACCGCAACCAGCCTCACAGGCCAGCTGAACTGCTCCGTGACCGACAGCACGGGCGCGACGATTTCAGCTCAAACAAATAACGCGGCAATTACCACCTGCACGTCCTGATTACCGTCAGGCCAGCCCCAACTCGGTCATCCGGTCGGCGTGGGTGCGCTGGAGGCGCTCGAAGAATTCGGTCATCCGGCCGAGACCGTCGGTACCGGCAACAACGAGTTCGACGAGTTCGTCGCGCTCGGCCAGCACGTGTTGCGCCTGCGTGATGGCCTCCCCCAACAGGCGGCGCGACCATAACGCGAGACGGCTGCGCTCGACATCGCTGGCCGAAACAGCAGCACACACCTCGGCCACGACGAACTGGGAATGCGCGGTTTCGGACAGAACCGCGCGCACCACATCGGCCACCTCATCGGGCAGAACATCGGCGATCTCCAGGTAGAAATCAGCGGCCAGTGCGTCGCCGACGTATGTCTTGACCAGCGCCTCCAACCAGGTGCTGGGGGTGGTCAGGCCGTGGTAGCTCTCCAACGCGACCGAGTAATGCGACATCGCGGGGACGACGTCGATGCCTCTGCCTGCCAGCGCATCCCTCAACAGTTCATAGTGACCCATTTCGGCCGCCGCCATCGCGGCCATGTTGATGCGTCCGTTGAGATCCGGCGCCATCTGCGCTTCATCGGTGAGTCGGTAGAAGGCGGCGACCTCGCCATATGCCAGGAGGGCGAACAGTTCATCGATGCCCGGATGATCGATCGACACCCGCGGCGCGGCCGAGCGTCGGCCGACCAATTCCTCTGCGGGTTTCGCCTGAGTCGGGCCCATGGGGCTAACTGTAGTTGTTGCTCGCGGTGGGGGCCGTCACTACGAGGTCGTCGTTTCCGACGCAGAGCAGGTATGCTGTGCGTAGGAAACAGACGTTGTCTGCCTCCCAAGAAATGTGCGTGCACGCAGTCGACCCAGCCCTGCCTGGCTTCGCCAGGTGATCGGTGAGCGCATTCCCCGGCGGATTTTCACCGGAGAATGCGGCGTCCCGAGGCGGGGAGTCGTTCCACCTGAACTCGTGCGCGCGTGGAAGAAACGCGACGAGGACCGGGACCAGATCTCACCAGAGAGCCGATGGAACGACCCTGCCCCCCAGCAACCTCGGACTGACGCTGAAAGGCCGCAACCGACCGCATGACCGTACTCAATAAGACCTTCGCCAAGCTCGGCGTTCGAGACGAGATCGTCCGCGCACTCGCTGAGGAAGGCATCGAACACCCCTTTGCAATTCAAGAGCTCACCCTGCCGCTGGCGCTCGCCGGCGACGACGTGATCGGCCAAGCCCGCACCGGAATGGGCAAGACCTTCGCGTTCGGTGTCGCGCTGCTGGAGCGCATCACCAGCGACACCGAACGCCGATTGACAGGTGCACCGCGGGCTCTCGTCGTGGTACCGACTCGTGAACTGTGCCTACAGGTTCACGGTGACCTGTCGCACGCCGCCAAATACCTCACCGCCGATGCGAAACGCGCTCTGTCGGTCGTGTCCATCTACGGTGGCCGGCCTTACGAGCCCCAGATCGAGGCCCTGCAAAAGGGCGCGGATGTGGTCGTCGGGACACCCGGGCGACTCCTCGACCTGGCCCAGCAAGGGCATCTCCAGATCGGCGGACTGTCGGTGCTGGTTCTCGACGAGGCCGACGAAATGCTGGACCTGGGCTTCTTGCCAGACATCGAACGGATTTTGCGCCTGACCCCGGACACCCGGCAGTCGATGCTGTTCTCGGCCACCATGCCCGACCCGATCATCACGCTGGCTCGCACATTCATGAACCAGCCCACCCACATCCGGGCCGAAGCGCCGCATTCGGCTGCCACCCACGACACGACAGAGCAATTCGCGTACCGGGCCCACGCAATGGACAAGGTTGAATTGGTCAGCCGCATCTTGCAGGCGAACGGCCGTGGCGCAACCATGATCTTCACCCGGACCAAACGCACCGCGCAGAAAGTTGCCGACGATCTCGCCGAACGCGGGTTCAAGGTCGCTGCCGTACATGGAGACCTCGGCCAGCAGGCGCGGGAGAAGTCGCTCAAGTCTTTCCGCACGGGTACGGTGGACGTGCTGGTAGCCACCGACGTCGCCGCGCGCGGCATCGACATTGATGACGTCACCCACGTCATCAATTACCAGTGCCCCGACGACGACCAGGCCTACATCCACCGCATCGGCCGCACCGGGCGTGCCGGGCGTACAGGTGTCGCGGTCACCCTCGTCGACTGGGACGAACTGAGCCGATGGACGCTGATCAACTCCGCGCTCGGGCTGGATTGCCCGCACCCCGCCGAGACGTACTCGAGTTCGCCGCACCTTCACACCGAATTGGGCATCCCCGACGACGCCACCGGAACGGTCGGCAAACCCGAGAAATCGGGCCGGGCGTCCCGCGGCAGCGACCGCACCGAAAAGCACCTCGCGAAAAGCCGGTCCCGTCGCCGCACCAGGGCGGGCAAAACAGTGACCGGTCACGTGGAAGGCATGACGTCCAACGCTGACGGCAACGGCGGGACACGACAAGACACCTCCGCCGAACCGGCAGCTGCCGTTTCAGCCGACCACTCGGGCCGTCGCCGCCGGCGGCGGCGCCCGCGCAAACCAGGCATCGAAGCCGCTACAAACGCCAGCTGAGCTGGCGTCGCCGATGGTCAAACCGGAACGCCGTACGAGGGCCGACCTCTACGCAGCGCTGGGCATCGCGGTGTTCGTCACCGCGATGGCCGGGCTCATTTGGTGGACCAGTGATGCCCGCGCCACCGAGAGCAGACCGGCGGCGACACCCGCAAAACCGTTCAAACCCGCGCCTGCCGTTCCGAACGAACTGCGCCAGCTCTGGATCGCACCCAGCCCACAAACGACCATCCCGGTGACGGTCGGCGGCGTAGTGGTCACCGGAGACGGCCGCACCGTGACGGGTCGCGATCCCTCCGACGGAGCCACGCTGTGGACCTTCGCCCGGGACCGCGAGCTGTGTGGTGTGTCCTGGCTGTATCAGTACGCCGTGGCCGTCTATCCCGACTCGCGGGGATGCGGCCAGGTCAGCACCATCGACGGCGCCACAGGCAGGCGTGGGCCCACCCGCAGCGGCTACGCCGACAAGCACATCGAACTGTCATCGGACGGCACCACCGTTCTGGCCTCCGGCCCCACCCGTCTGGAGTTGTGGCGCTCGGACATGGTCCGCGTCATCGGTTACGGCGAGATCGACGCACGAGTCAAACCGGGCCAAACCGGCATCGGCGGTGGATGCGACATACAGTCAACCGCCAGCAGTTCGACGGCGATTTCTGTCATGCAGCACTGTTCCGGTCACGCTGATCTGCAATTGACATTGCTGCGGGCGAGCGACCAAGACGACGAGCCCGAACTGCGTGACGTCGCGCTGCCGGGCGTCGCCCCAGACTCTGGTGCACGGGTTCTGGCCGTATCGGACACCTCTACCGCCGTCTACCTGCCCGTGCCGCATCCACGGGTGGTCGTCTACGACCAGACGGGCACGGAACAGGCGGGCGCCACCCTGGCACAACCCCCTGTGCCGACGAGTCTGAGCAAGCAGGCGATATCACAGGCCGGCGGTCTGATCACCTGGTGGACAGGCAGCGAGGTCATCGTGTTCGACACCAACCGGCTTGCCTACCGCTACACCATTGCGACCAATGGAACAGTCGCGCCTCTGGGACCCGCGACGATGATGGCAAACCGGCTGCTGATTCCCGTCACGGGCGGCGTCGGCGTCTACGAGGCGTCTGCCGGCACCCTCGACAATGTGATACCCCTCGACCGGCCGGAGATCACCGGCCCGATCGTGCCCGGTGTCGCCGGCAGCACGCTGCTGGAACAGCGACGTGACGTCGTCGTCGCACTCGGATGAACTCCGACGGCGATGTTGAGCTGCAACGGCGGCGAAGGACTACGGCCAGTCAGACTTCCGGGGTGAAGGTGGCCAGCTCGCTGCCCGCCTTCCAGTATTTCAGCAATCCCACGGCAAGTTCGCGGTAAGCCGCCGAGCCCTTGTTCTTACGCCCCGCGATCACCGAGGATCCCGATGCGGTGGCTTCGGCGAATCGCACGGTACGTGGGATCGCCGGCGCCAGCACGGCCAACTCGTAACGGTCGACGACGTCGAGGAGCACATCGCGGCTGTGGGTGGTGCGGCTGTCGTACAGGGTGGGCAACGCGCCGAGCAGCGACAGGTCCGGGTTGGTGATCTGCTGGACGTCGTCGACGGTGCGCAGCAACTGGCCGACCCCTCGGTGGGCCAGCGTCTCACACTGCAGCGGCACGATCACATCGTCAGCAGCGGTCAACCCGTTGAGGGTGAGCACCCCGAGCGACGGTGGACAGTCGATGATGACGATGTCGAATGGATGCTCGCCCGCCGCCAGCTTGGTGAGCACCCGTTTCAGCGCGTACTCACGGCCCGCACGCATCAGCAGCATCGCCTCGGCACCCGCCAGGTCGATGTTGGCCGGCAGCAGTGTCATGCCTTCGGAGGTCTGAATCAGCGCGGCTTCCGGCTCGACCTCACCGAGAAGCACCTCGTGCACCGATACCGCCAGCTTGTCTGGATCCTGTCCCAGCGAGAAGGTCAAGCACCCCTGCGGGTCGAGGTCGACGAGCAGCACTCGCTCGCCCAACTCCACCATCGCGGCCCCCAAGGACGCGACCGTCGTCGTTTTGGCTACTCCACCCTTTTGGTTGGCGACCGCCAACACATGTGTGTCCACCAACACATCCTGACACGATCCGACCCGTTAAGCCTGGAAGGCGTCGGGCAGAATCGGGGGTGTGAGTCTCGGCGAGCATCGACTGGTCCTGCTGCGTCACGGTGAGACCGAATGGTCCAAATCCGGACAGCACACCAGCACAACAGATCTCGACCTTACCGACGACGGACGGGAGCAGGCAAGGCGCGTCGCGGCGACACTGCAGAGCCTCGGCCTCACCGATCCCGTCGTGTACTGCAGCCCGCGCCGCCGCGCACGGGCGACGGCCGCCCTGGCGGGCCTGACGGTCGTGGAGGTCACGCCGCTACTTTCCGAGTGGGACTACGGCGATTACGAAGGAAGGACCACCCACGACATTCGCACTGTCGCACCCGGCTGGCTGGTCTGGACCCACGGCTGCCCCGGAGGCGAGTCGGTGGATCAGATCAGCAGGCGGGCTGACCGGGCGATCAGTTTCGCCGTGGAGCGGATGCGTGAGCATGACGTCGTTTTCGTGGGCCACGGCCACTTCTCCCGCGCCATGGTGGCTCGATGGGTCGAGCAACCGCTGCGCGAAGGCGCCCGATATGAATTCGGCCCGGCCTCGGCGGCGGTGTGCGGCTTCGATTACGGCCTGCGCCAGCTGAAATCACTGGGCCTGACGACGCACCCCACACCGGTGCGGCAGCGTGATGCCTGAACCGTCGTTCGTATTCTCCGGACCAGACGCCACCCTGTGTGCCACCGGGACCGGGGCGATTTTCCGCGAGGCCGCTGCCGCTCAACGCGCGCTGAGCGGCGGCACGGCCCCGATGATCGTGGGTGCCCTGCCTTTCGAGATCGACTCCCCCGCAGCCCTATGGGTTCCCGGCTCGGCGCAACGCACCGCGGATCGGCCCCGCTGGCCAATGATGCCCATGCCGACTATCCGGGACGTCGAGCCCAAGCCGCCCCCGAACGTGCATCGCGCACGAGTGGCTGAAGCGATCGAACGACTCCGGGCTCCGGGCTCCGACCTGCACAAGGTTGTGCTGGCCCGGGCGATCCACGTGCAGGCCGATGGATCGTGGGACCCGCGTACCATCCTGGGCCGGCTGCTCGATGTCGGCGCAGCCTCCTACGGGTATCTGGTCGAATTGTCGGCCGCCGGCTCCGAATACATCGGCAATGTGCTGGTCGGCGCAAGCCCAGAGTTGCTCGTTTGCCGGTCCGGCGATCGGGTGACATGCCGGCCGTTCGCCGGCTCGGCGCCCAGGTCGCCGGACCCGGTCGTGGACCGGGCAAATGCTCGCGCACTGGCCGATTCGGGCAAGAACCGTCACGAGCATCAGTTGGTCATCGACGTCATGCGCGCCGCTCTGGAGCCGCTGTGCTCCGGCCTGCAGATCGCGCCCGAGCCGCAGCTGCGTGGCACGGACGCGTTGTGGCACCTCAGTACGACGGTGACCGGCTCGCTTCGCGAAACCTCCACCAACGCACTCGATCTGGCATTGGCGCTGCATCCCACTCCGGCCGTGGGAGGTGTTCCGACCGATGCGGCCACGGCGCTGATTCGTGAGGTCGAGGGCCGCCGCGGGTTCTACTCCGGCGCAATCGGCTGGTGCAGCGCCAACGGGGACGGCCGGTGGGTGGTCACCATTCGCGGCGCGCAACTGTCGGCAGATCGCCGCAGCGCCGTCGCGCGCTCGGGCGGAGGCATTGTGGCCGAATCCGACCCCGACGACGAGGTCGACGAGACCACGGCCAAATTCAGGACGATCCTCACCGGACTGGGAGTAACGCTATGACGCAACACATTCGACGGGCGGTACCCGGAGACGAAGCGGTGATCACCGCGATGATTCACGAGTTGGCCTCCTTCGAGATGGCGGCCGGGGAGTGCACCGTTACCGAAAAGCAAATACGCACAGCACTTTTCGGGGAATCACCGACAGCATTCGCACATGTCGCCGAGATCGAGGGACAACCCGGGGCTGCAGCGGTGTGGTTCCGCAACTTCTCCACCTGGGACGGTATGGCCGGAATCTACCTCGAAGATCTCTACGTAAGACCGGCGTTTCGGCGTCGGGGCCTGGCCAAGGCGCTGCTGGCCACGCTGGCACGCGAATGCGTGAGCAACGGCTACACCAGATTGTCATGGGCGGTGCTGAATTGGAATGTCGGCGCCATCGCCCTGTACGAGAGTGTGGGCGGCCAGCCTCAGACGGAGTGGACGACCTACCGGCTTTCGGGGACGCGGCTGGCCGAACTTGCCGAGGGCTGATCGTCGACTATCGGCGCCGAACAAGGGAATTGGGGTCCGCATCGCCCGAACTGCCCGAGGATGCCCAGCGCACCGCCGACGGGCTGAACAGCAGACCCAGAACCAGCACGGACACCGCCGCAACGGCCGCCGCAAACGGCATTTGATGCGAGCTGAACGCGTACCAGGAAACCGGTAGCAACAACAAGTTGGCGAACACCCCGATGCCCCTGCCCCAGCGCCGGTTTCGCACCAGACCCCATCCGCCGGCGCCCACACCGGCCCCGATCACCGCGAACCACGCTGCAGTGCCGTATCCGTTCACTACATGCTGATCGGCACCGCCGATCGCGCGCGCCAGCAGAATGCCGGCCATCGACAGCGCCACAATCGCCTCGGCGAGCACGCCGAACCCGGCGAACCGCACAGCGGGCGGAGGCCTCACGCCGACAACTCGGCGATCAAGAACTGCACCGCGAACCGGTATCCCAGCGACCCGGCACCCGCAATGACCACCGCGGCGACGGCCGATACATAGGAGTGGTGCCGGAACGGCTCGCGGCGGTAGACATTACTGAGGTGCACCTCGGCAACGGGCAGCCCGACTGCGGTCAGCGCATCTGCGATGGCCACCGAGGTGTGGCTGTAGGCGCCGGGATTGATGACGATGCCGGCACAGTCGGCGCCTGCGGCATGAATGGCGTCGACCAGCGCTCCCTCGTGGTTGCTCTGCACCGCGCGCACATCGAAGCCGTGCTCGGCCGCGGCGGCCGCGGTCATCTTCTCGATCTGCGGCAGAGTGGTCACTCCGTAGATCCCGGGCTCGCGCGTCCCGAGCAGATTGAGGTTGGGGCCGTTGAGCAGGAGCAGACGCCGGTCGGTCACCTCATGTACGTTACGACGCCGTGCCGGCATGCCGCAGGAGCGACCCTGCGCGGTACCGAGCAATGCGACACCTCGCCGGCGTGGCATAGGCTTGCGCCTCGTGCGCGCCGTGCTGATCGTCAACCCCAACGCCACCTCCACGACGCCCGCCGGACGTGACCTGCTGGCGCACGCTCTGGAGAGCCGGGTTGAACTCACGGTGGAGCACACCGACCACCGCGGGCACGCCGTCGACATCAGCGCGCGGGTGGCCCGGCAGGGCGTCGACCTTGTGATCGCCCACGGCGGCGACGGCACCGTCAACGAAGTGGTGAACGGCCTGCTCGGACCCCCCGGCGGGCCGCTGCCAACCGGCCACGTACCTGCGGTGGCCGTGGTCCCCGGAGGCTCGGCCAACGTGTTCGCCCGCTCGCTGGGAATACCCCATGACCCCATCGAGGCCACCAATCTGCTGATCGACCTGCTCGGCGAGTACCGCCGTACCGGAAGGTGGCGGCGGATCGGGCTCGTTGACTGCCACGAGTGCTGGGGCGTCTTCAATGCCGGTTTGGGCCTAGACGGCGATGTGGTGGCCGCGGTCGAAGCCCGCCGGCGCAAGGACAAGGGTGTGACCGCGGGCCGCTACATCGCGGCGGCGGTGCCGGCGGTGCTGGGCAGCGCGCGCCGCCCACCGACCTTGACCCTGAGGCTCCCCGACCGCGATCCCATCACCGGTGTGCACTTCGTGTTCGTCTCGAATTCCAGTCCGTGGACCTATGCCAATGCCAGACCGGTGTGGACCAACCCGGACTGCCGCTTCGAGACGGGCATCGGCGTGTTCGCAACCACAAGCATGAATGTGTGGCGCAATCTGGGTCTGATCCGGCGGATGCTGTCCAAGCGACCCAATATCAAGGCCGAGCACTTGGTCCGCGACGACGACGTCGCATGGCTGGACGTCACCAGCGACACGCCGATCGCCACACAAGTCGACGGAGAATATCTCGGGTTGCGCGAAAGCATGCGGTTCCGGTCGGTACCAAACGCCCTCAGCGTGGTCGCACCCCTGCATATATCCGACTGACCTGCAGTGATGAGCTCCGGGCCGGCTGGCTGATGCCAGGCCTGGCCAACCCGCCCCGAGGGGGCTCCTCCGCTGTGGAAGGTTTCGCGGAGGTAAAGGAATCAGTGAGATTGCCCACGTGTTAACGCAGTTCTATTGACATCTGTCGAGCCTCTGGAACTATCGAATGCAACAGTGCAGAAACATTTGCGTGCACGAAACAGCCGAACACAAACCGGGTGAGCATCGTCGCGCGCCCAGATGAGGAGTAATGCCATGGATTGGCGCCACAAGGCGGTCTGTCGTGACGAGGATCCGGAGCTGTTCTTCCCGGTGGGGAACAGCGGTCCGGCGCTTGCCCAGATCGCTGAAGCGAAGCTGGTGTGCAACCGGTGCCCGGTGACCACGGAATGCCTCACCTGGGCACTCGATTCAGGCCAGGACGCCGGCGTGTGGGGTGGGATGAGCGAGGATGAGCGTCGCGCACTCAAGCGCCGCAATGCCCGCACTCGGGCGCGCACCGGGGTCTGACCTCGAAACAAATCCTGACGGCCCCGGCGGCACAAGCCGGGGCCGTCAGAGTGTCCGAGTCACATCATCCAGGAGCACGGGACGCCACCCGCCGGCCGATCGGCACCCGCAGTACAACCGCGGTCCCGCCGCTGTCCCCGTCACGCATACCAAGCGATCCGTCCAGTTCGGCAGACACCAATGTGCGTACGATCTGCAAACCCAGCCGGTCGGATTTCTCCAGACTGAAGCCTTCCGGAAGCCCCCGACCGTCGTCGTGCACCACCACGTCGAGCCAACGCGCGGATCGCTCGGCGCGGATCACCACCGACCCCTGCTGGGCCAGCGGATCGAAAGCGTGCTCGATCGCGTTCTGCACGAGTTCGGTGACGACCATGATCAACGCGGTGGCGCGGTCGGCGTCGAGCACGCCCAACGCTCCGACCCTGCTGATCTTGATCGGCGCGTCGACCGAAGCGACGTCGTTCATGATCGGCAGTATCCTATCGATCACCTCGTCGAGGTTGACCTCCTCGTCGACCGACATCGACAGCGCATCGTGAACCAATGCAATCGCCGACACCCGCCGGACCGACTCCAGAAGGGCCTCCCGCCCTTCGGGATTGCTGGTCCGGCGTGCCTGCAGCCGCAGCAGGGCGGCGACCGTTTGCAGGTTGTTCTTGACCCGGTGATGTATCTCCCGGATAGTGGCGTCTTTGGACAGCAGGGCGCGATCACGACGCTTGACCTCGGTGACGTCGCGGATCAGCAACGCGGCCCCGGCAGGCGAACCGTGGACGACGAGCGGCAGGGTGCGCATCAGCACCGCAGCCCCCCCGGCGTCGACCTCCATGCGCATGCTGGACCCCCCGGCGAGCGAATCCCGGACATGCTCGGCGAGTTCCTGGGCCTCGAACGGGTCGGAGATCAGCGGACGGGTCACGGCGACCAGGTTGTGGCCCTCCAGTTCGGCTGTCAGCCCCATCCGGTGATAGGCCGACAGGGCGTTGGGGCTGGCGAACGAAACATTCCCCCTGACGCCGAGCCGGATGAATCCGTCTCCGACGCGGGGACTCGACCGCGACATCGCCAGGTCGCCGATATTGAGAAAAGTACCCTCCGACAGCATGTGCACCAAGTCGCCTGCGCAGTCGAGGTAGGCTCGTTCGAGCGGACTGGATTCCCGGGTCGACGCGAGCGCCGTCTGATGGGTGAGCACCGCTACCACATCATTTCCGTACCTGACCGGGACCGCCTCGACTTTGGGCCCCGTCGAGCGTAACGACAGGCCCGGGCTGGGGCCGTCCTCGCTTCCGATGGCACCCGACCGGAACGCCGCCGTGACCAGGGGAAGGTCGTCTCCGGCAGCGATGGTTCCGACAGCGTCGGTGAGCAGGACCGTCGCGGCGGTATTGGGGCGGCATTGCGCGACGCACACCAGCGCGCCGTCGTCACGGCGCACCCACATCAGATAATCGGCGAAGGAGAGGTCGGCAAGCAGTTGCCACTCTCCAACCACGGCGTGCAGATGATCGACCGCGTTGCCCGGCAGCACCGTGTGCTCGGCAAGAAGGTCACCGAGCGTAGACATCGGTGCCTAGCTGATGACGGCTATGAGATCGCCCGCCTGAATGACGTCGCCGACCGCCACGTGAACACCGGTAACCGTGCCCGCCGTTTCGGCCAGCACCGGAATCTCCATCTTCATCGACTCCAGGAGCACCAGGGTGTCGTTCTCGCTGACCTGGTCACCTTCGTGGACGACGACTTCAAGCACGCTGGCCACGATCTCGGCACGAACATCCTCGGCCATCTTCACCCCACTCAAGTTCCTGTGAGCATTCCTGCCGCTCTATCGAACCACACGCGCGGTGTCGTTGCGTGGACGAAGCGCCGTCGCAGCTGTGCAACAATCGATGACAGCGCCCATCGCGACACAGGTCACTCGACGGCGCGAATCACCACAGCTCACACGGAGGTTAATCATGGCCAAGCGGGGCCGCAAGAAGCGCGATCGCAAGTACAGCAAAGCAAACCACGGCAAGCGACCGAACTCCTGACCACCGGCGGCCGATCGACCACCCTGCCCTGCGCCCGCTCCCTCAAGCCCCTCCGGCGTTGAATCCAGCGGCGTACAAACGGGCAAAGCCGGTTGTCGGCGCCCGCGGCATTCACACGTCAGCCTCTGATGATGATGGTGCGCTTGATCTGGACCATCAAACGATGGCGCATGCCCTCCGGAGCCTTCTCGCCGCTGCACTTGGCCGCAATCAGGGTCTTGATCCGCTCCTCGACGCCGTAATAACGCAAGCAACCCGGGCACTCGTCGAGGTGCTGCAGCAGTTTCGCGCGGGTCTCGGCTGTGCACTCGCCGTCCAGCAGGGTCCACACCTCGGCGATGACACTCGCGCATTGCGGGTGCTCGGGGTCGATCGGGCCCGCTGGCGGGCTCCGCCGTTCGTCGCTCACCAGGACACCCCCTCGGGCTGGTCGAGTTGCTCGCCGCGGATGAGGCCGCGGTCCTTGGCGACATCTTTGAGCAGGGCACGCAACTGGCGCCGGCCCCTGTGAAGCCGGGACATCACCGTCCCGATCGGTGTATCCATGATCTCGGCGATCTCCCGGTAGGGGAAGCCCTCCACGTCGGCGTAATAAACCGCCATCCGGAATTCTTCCGGCAGTGCCTGCAGGGCTTCTTTGATCTCGGTGTCCGGTAGCGCCTCGAGTGCCTCCACCTCGGCGGAGCGCAGGCCGGTGGACGTGTGCTCGGCGTTGGACGCCAACTGCCAATCGGTGATCTCGTCGGTGGGGTATTCCGCCGGCTGACGCTGCTTCTTGCGATAGCTGTTGATGTAGGTATTGGTCAAGATGCGGTACAACCAGGCCTTGAGGTTCGTGCCCTCACGGAACGAGCGGAAGCCGGTATAAGCCCTCACCATCGTTTCCTGCACGAGATCCTCGGCATCGGCCGGGTTGCGCGTCATCCGGAGGGCCGCACCGTAAAGCTGGTCGAGCAGTGGGATCGCATCGCGCTCGAACCGTGCCGTCAATACGGCATCGGCCTCCCCGGAAGGGATCGGCACAGCAGCGTCCGTGTCCTCGATGTCAGTCATCGTGGTTGACACAGCCCCTTTCGTCTTGGGCGCACAGAACAGGTCCGGTAGAGACACCGGACGCTCCAGGCATACCGTCGACACCGGGCTCCCCTCTCCTGCGATCCTAAGACTTCGACCGACACATCCGCGCCTGCTGTGCGGACTGCACTGCAAAACAGCGCCCGCGGTCGCGCTATTTCCAGACCGCCCCGTGGCCGACGTGGCACATAGGCTGAGGACATGTCCCTTTCAGGCAAGACGATGTTCATCTCCGGCGGCAGCCGCGGTATCGGCCTGGCCATCGCCAAGAGAGTGGCCGCTGACGGCGCCAACGTCGCCCTGGTGGCAAAAACCGCCGAACCCCACCCGAGGCTGGCAGGCACCGTTTACACCGCGGCCAAGGAGATCGAGGAGGCCGGCGGACAGGCATTGCCGATCGTCGGCGACATCCGCGACGGCGACTCGGTGGCCTCGGCGGTAGCCATGGCTGTCGAGCAGTTCGGCGGTATCGACATCTGCGTCAACAACGCCTCGGCGATCAACCTGGGATCGGTCGAGGATGTCCCGCTGAAGCGCTTCGACTTGATGAACGGTATTCAGGTGCGGGGCACCTACGCTGTTTCGCGGACCTGTATTCCGCACATGAAGGGCCGGGAGAACCCGCACATCCTCACACTGTCGCCGCCGATCGTGCTGGACCCGAAGTGGCTGCGCCCGACCGCCTACATGATGGCGAAGTTCGGTATGACATTGTGCGCGTTGGGCATTGCCGAAGAGATGCGGCAGCACGGCATAGCGTCGAACACCTTGTGGCCGC
This sequence comes from uncultured Actinomycetota bacterium, assembly GCA_963846905.1. Lineage (GTDB taxonomy): Bacteria > Actinomycetota > Actinomycetes > Mycobacteriales > Mycobacteriaceae > Mycobacterium. Next base: position 65,801 of record CAWJYB010000017.1, on the reverse strand, counting down.
GCACCTTGGTGGCCACCGCGGCTGTGCAGAACCTGCTCGGCGGAGACGAGGCCATGGCGCGGTCCCGCAAGCCCGATGTTTACGCCGACGCTGCCTACGTGATCCTCAACAAACCGGCCTCCTATACCGGCAACACCCTGTTGTGCGAGGATGTCCTGCTCGAATCGGGGGTCACCGACCTGTCGGTGTACAACTGCGTGCCCGGCTCGGACCTGGGTGTGGACCTGTGGGTCGAGAGCGCCAATCCGCCGGGCTACACCGGCCCTTGCCCGTGACGGACAGCATCATGGCGCGGGTAAGCCGTCATCGGCGAAGGATTCCCGTGCGGACTAACGCCTAAACGGTTTGAGGCCCAGCCGACGAAGACCGTGCGCGGAAAAGACGCGCATCGCCGCGAGGGCCGCCCCCATGCGGCGCTTGGATGACGGGTACCACAGCAGCTCGGACTTCTGGGTAGGCACCCGCGGAGCGGTGATCGCCTGCTGGCGGCAGTATTTGATCAGTCCGCTGGGACCGCCGGCACGATACCCGACCCCGGATTCCTTCCAGCCGCCCATCGGCAGACCAGGGCAGAACACGTTCGTCATCGCATCATTTACGTTGACCGCACCGACCTCGAGGCGCCGCGCGATGCGCTCACCCCTGCGCGTGTCGCCCGTCCACACCGTAGCCGACAGGCCGTACACGGAATCGTTGGCAAGCCGGACGGCCTCGTTCTCGTCCGCCACTTTGATCACCGGCAGCGTCGGACCGAACGTCTCCTCGCTGATGCACGACATACTGTGGTCGACATCGGCGAGCACGGTGGGCGCGAAGAAGGTGCCCACCCCTGTCGGCCCGCCGCCGGTGAGCACCCGGGCTCCGGCCGCGGTGGCGTCGTTGACATGGCGGGTGACGATGTCGCGCTGAGCGAGTGTGGCCATGGCGCCGGTGTCACCGTGCTGACCCTGTGTCACCGCGCGCACCTTGGCGGCCAACTTGTCGACGAACTCGTCGTATACCGGCTCTTCGACATAGACGCGTTCGATCGATACACACACTTGACCCGAATTGAACAGCCCGCCCCAGACAATGCCGTTGGCTGCGCGTTCCAAGTCGGCGTCGGCCAGAACGATGGCCGGATCCTTGCCGCCGAGTTCCAGCCCGTACGGGATCAACCGCTGCGCACAAGCGGTGGCCACCTTGCGCCCGGTCGCGGTGGACCCGGTGAACTGCAGATAATCGACGTTGTCGATCAGGGCCGCACCCGATTCCCCATAGCCGGTGGCCAGGCCGAGCACCGGCGGCGCGCCGACCTCGGTCCACCCCCGCACGAACTCGACGGCCGAAAGCGGCGTCACCTCGGACGGTTTCAGCAGCACCGCGGCACCCGCCGCCAAAGCGGGTGGCACGTCCAGGCCCGGCATCCCCAACGGGAAGTTCCACGGCGTGATCACCCCGACCAGCTGGTAGGGCCGGTATGTGGTGGTGAATCGTTTCACCTGATACAGCGGGCTATGCGCCTTGGGATGCTTGTCGGCCAGAAACTTTGCCGCATTGGACGCCCAGTAATTGACGGCGTCGGCGACAGCGACGGGCTCCAGACTGGCGTCGCCCCGCGACTTGCCGGCCTCCGACATCAGGACTTCGGTGATGTGATCGGCGTTGTCGAGGATCCATCCCTGGTACGCGAGCAGCCAGCGCTTACGTCCGCGCGGGCCGATCGCCTCCCACTCCGGCTGTGCCCGCCGCAGTTCGCGCGCCTTTGCGGCGACCGTCTCGGGCGTGTCGACCGGCACGGTGCCGACGATGCTGCCGTTGGCCGGATTGTGCACGATGACCTTGTCGGCTTCGGTGCGGGCTCCTGTTGCAGTCATCGCAGACCTCCTGTGCAGATTCGTGTACCGCAAGCCAGCATCGCACGTCCCGGCCCGGGGCCGGGACCGGGCCGGCAAACATCCGCTGGATGCTTGGTGGTCAGAACAGCCCGGCCTGCTCGGGCTGTGGGGCAGCTGATCGGATCAGGTCGGGACCGTTGTTGCGGACGTTGTTCACCAGCGTGGACACCTGGCGGACCACGATGCGGTCGACGTCGCCGTGTCCACGCAACAGCCCGTCGTCGACCGGGACGTCCGGGTCGAGCCAGCGGTCCCAGTCGGCTATGCCGACGGTCAGCGGCATCCGGTCGTGGATCTCGGCGAGGGAACCCACCGCATCGGTGGTGATGATGGCGCAACTCAGCAGCGGCGCGTCATCGCGCGGCGCGCCCTTCGGGCGCCACGTCGACCAGACACCGGCCATGAACAGCATCTCGCCATCGTCGGCGTACATGTAGAAGGGCGTTTTCGGGAGCTTCTTTGCATCCGCCCGGTCGCCGTCCGGGCGCCACTCGTACCAGCCGTCCATGGGGACCAGGCAGCGCTTTTGTTCTGCCGAGCTCCGGAATGCCGGTGATGCGCTTATCTTTTCGGCCCGTGCGTTGATCAGCAAGGGGCCGCGGACGTCGGGGCCGCCGCCGACTGCTGTCTTGACCCACGGCGGCACGAATCCCCATCGCATCGATCGAACACGCTTCGCCGGCTCGTCGTCAGGTTCGGTATGCCGCGTCACAACCGTGCTGACGACGGTGGTCGGTGCGACATTGTAGTTGGGCATTGGGTAATGGGCGGTGACACTCTCGTCGATGGCCTGGATCTTCTGGGCCAGCAGCGCCGGGTCGGTGGTGATCGCGAACCGTCCGCACATACTTTCCATCGTTGCAGACGGCGACCGGGCAGGATGGAGCCGTGGGGAAGAAACAGACGTGGTCGGCACCGCAGGCACCGGAACCCGTATCATGCCACCGTGGCCGTGCCCGGGTCCAAGTCGCTGACCAACCGCGCCCTGATCCTTTCCGCGCTGGCGGCTGCGCAGGGCACGGGCCAGTCCGCCATCAGCGGGGCGCTGTTCAGCCGCGATACCCGACTGATGATCTCCGCCTTGCGGACTTTGGGTCTGGATATCGACGGTGACGTCACGCAATTGAGCGTCGGTGGCCGCATCTCCCCCACCGCCGGCGCCCGGGTCGAGTGCGGGCTCGCGGGCACCGTGCTGCGATTCGTGCCTCCACTGGCCGCCCTCGGTGAAGCCACCGTCGAATTCGACGGCGACAAGCAGGCCCGCGCCAGGCCGATCGCACCGCTGCTGTCCGCACTGCGGTCACTGGGAGTGGACATCGACCGCGATGCCATGCCCTTCCGGGTGGCCGGCACGGGTTCGGTCAAGGGGGGCACCGTGGCGATCGACGCATCGGCTTCCTCCCAGTTCGTCTCGGGTCTTCTGTTGGCCGGAGCGGCGTTCGCCGACGGAGTGACCGTCGAGCACGTCGGCCCCCCGGTACCGTCTGCCCCACACATCGAGATGACAGTGGCCATGCTTCGGCAGGCCGGCGTCGACGTCGACGACACCGCGACCGACCGATGGCGGGTGGCGCCGGGCCGGGTCGCGGCCCGGCCTTGGGATGTCGAACCCGACTTGTCCAACTCCGTGCCCTTCCTGGCCGCGGCGGCCGTGACAGGCGGCGCGGTCCGTGTGACCGGCCTGCCCAGCCCCAGCCTGCAGCCGGTGCAGACCGTGGTGCACATCCTCAGCCTGGTGGACGCAGCCGTCGCCCAGTCTGAATCGCACCTGGAGGTGCAGGGCGCCGACGAATACGGCGGGTTCGAGGCCGACCTGCACGAGGTCGGCGAACTGGCTCCGGCGGTTGCGGTGCTGGCCGCCCTGGCCGCACCGGGTTCGGTGTCCCGGCTGCGTGGCATCGCCCACTTGCGCGGACATGAGACGGACCGACTGGCCGCGCTGAGCAACGAGATCAACCGGATCGGCGGAAGGTGCGAGCAGACGGCCGACGGACTGCTGATCACCGCCACGGCGCTACATGCCGGCACGTGGCAGTGCTATGCCGATCACCGCATGGCGATGGCCGGAGCCGTCGCCGGGCTGGTGGTGCCCGGAATCGAGATCGACGACATCGAGGCCACGTCCAAAACGCTGCCCGAGTTCCCACAGCTGTGGACGGACATGCTGGCCGGCCAGGGCTAGGACAGCGCGGTGCCGGGACACGAGTACGACGAGTCCGACGTCAGGGTCCGCCCGGGCCGCGGATCGCGCCCGCGCACCAAGACCCGGCCCGACCACGCCGACGCGTGCGCCGCGATGGTGGTGACCGTTGATCGGGGACGCTGGGGCTGTGTCCTGGGCGGCGACCCGCTCCGCACGGTGACCGCTATGCGGGCGCGCGAACTCGGACGCACCCCCGTCGTCGTCGGCGACGAAGTCGACGTGGTCGGCGACCTCACAGGTCGCCCCGACACACTCGCCCGGATCGTGCGCCGCCGGCCGCGCCGAACCGTTCTGCGGCGCACTGCCGACGACACCGACCCCACCGAACGCGTAGTGGTGGCCAACGCCGACCAACTGCTCGTCGTCATGGCGCTGGCCGACCCGCCCCCGCGGACGGGCTTCGTGGAGCGTGCGCTGATAGCGGCCTACGCGGGCGGGCTGATACCCGTCCTGTGTTTGACGAAGACAGATCTCGCTCCGCCTGAGTCCTTTGCCGCGCAATTCGCCGACCTGGACCTGACAGTGACCACTGCGGGCCGCTACGACTCCCTGGACGGGGTGGCACCGCTGCTCGCGGGGCGGCTCACGGTTCTACTCGGCCACTCCGGAGTGGGGAAATCGACATTGGTGAATCGGCTCGTGCCACAGGCGGATCGGGCAACGGCGGAGGTCTCCGGGGTGGGCAAAGGCAAACACACGTCGAGCCAGTCGGTGGCGCTGCCGCTGCCTGGCGGTGGCTGGGTGATCGACACCCCCGGGGTGCGTTCGTTCGGGCTCGCTCACATCGAGCCCGACGACGTCCTGCTGGCCTTCTCGGATTTGGCCGAGGCGATAACCCAATGCCCACGAGGTTGCCGGCACATGGGCCCGGCAACCGATCCGGACTGCGCGCTCGACGGTCTGGGCGGCGCCACCGGATGCCGGGTGGCCGCGGCCCGGCGACTGCTGACGGTGTTGTAGGGCGATTTGTGGGGTTTGGGCCGCGCTACGCGCGGCCCAAACCCCACAAATCACACCGACCGCTGCTCACGCCGCCACCTCCGTACCGTGGCGACGGCGGTGTTCAGCCCCCGCTTGTACCCCGTCGCAGGATCGGTCCGCGCGAAATCCGGGCCGAGTTCGGCAAACATGTGCTCACTGCGGGTCTCCGGCGCGTCGTCGGCGGTGTCACGCAGATACTTCTCCGGTAATGACAACTTGGCGATCGTCCGCCACGCCTTGCCGTACTGCATCAGGAACGAACCCGTGGTGTAGGGCAGGTCGTACTTGTCGCACACCTGACGGACCCGGATCGAGATCTCGTAAAGCCGGTTGCTGGGAAGATCAGGGTACAAGTGGTGCTCGATCTGGTGACAGAGATTGCCACTCATGAACCGCAGCACCGGGCCGTTCTCGAAATTGGCACTTCCGAGCATCTGACGCAAATACCACTGGCCCTTCGATTCACCCACCATGTCGGTCTTGGTGAACTTCTCCGCACCATCGGGGAAGTGGCCGCAGAAAATGACGGCGTTGGACCACACGTTGCGGATGATGTTGGCCACCGCGTTGGCCCTTGCCGTCGAACGGTAGGTCGCCCAGGGCGACAGTGCCGTCAGTGCCGGATAGGCCACGTAGTCTTTGCCCACCTGTCGGCCGGCCTTGACGCCGAACTCACGCACGCGCACAAACGTCGCCGCACGGTCGTCGCGCCCCTTGGAGATCTTGCCCAACTCCAGGTGCTGCAGGCCGACGCCCCACTCGAACAGCAACGCCAGCACCGCGTTGTAGACGAGGTTGAACAAGTTGAACGGCGTCCACTTCTCGTCGCGGGTGACGCGGATCACGCCGTAGCCCACGTCATCGTCCATCCCGAGGATGTTGGTGTACTTGTGGTGCATGAAGTTGTGAGTGAAGCGCCAATGCTTCGACGCTCCGCCCATGTCCCACTCCCAGCTCGAGGAGTGGATCTCAGGGTCGTTCATCCAGTCCCACTGACCGTGCATGACGTTGTGGCCGATCTCCATGTTCTCGACGATCTTGGCAACGCCCAGAGTGGTGGCCCCCGCCCACCACAAACCACGCTTGGAGCTTCCGGCCAACAGCAGACGACCGGCGATCTCCAAGGCCCGCTGCGCCGCGATGGTCCGGCGGATGTAGCGCGCGTCGCGCTCACCCAACGAGTCTTCGATATCCTGGCGGATAACATCGAGCTCAACCGCCAGACTCTCGATGTCGGCGTCCGTGAGGTGCGCAAATGCCGGCACGTCGGTAATGGCCATAATGCCTCCTTTCCGATCTACGGTAGCGTAACCTACGACAGCGTAGGTTACCTAGGGGTAAAGCTTCATAGGTCCAGTACGCAATCGCCCGAGGCGGCAGAGATACAGGTCTGCACTCGCGTACCGGGGTCATGTTCGGCGCCGGTTCGCAGGTCCCGAACATGGCCGTCGACCAGGCTCACGACACAGGACTGGCAGATGCCCATCCGACAGCCGAACGGCATGGCGACTCCGGCCTTCTCACCGGCTTCCATCAGCGAAGTCGCCGCGTCGGCGGCCACCGTCTTTCCGCTGCGCCCGAAGGTCACCGTACCGCCGCTGCCGCGCGGTGCGGCGTGCGTGACGGCAAACCGCTCGAGGTGCAGCCGGCCGCTGACACCCGCGTCGGCCCACGCCCGCTCGGCCGCGTTCAGCATCGCTTCGGGCCCGCACGCCCAGGTCTGCCGATCTCGCCAGTCGGGCACCTCATCACCGAGTCGCATCAGGTCGAGCCGCCCTTCAGTGCGCGTAGTCCGGACCTTCAGCCGGTAACCGGGGCGCGCCACAGTCAGGTCGGCCAGTTCCCGCGCGAACATGACATCGGCAAGGGTCGGCGCGGAGTGCAGGTGCTCGATGTCGGTGATCTGATCCCGGCGCACCAGCGTCCGCAGCATCGCCATCACCGGTGTGATCCCCGAACCCGCCGTGAGCAAAAGTACCGAGGACGGCGCGGGGTCCGGCATGACGAAATTGCCCTGCGGTGCGGCCAACCGGACGATCGTGCCGGGGGCCACCCCGCCGACCAGGTGCGTTGACAGAAAGCCTTCCGGCATCGCCTTGACAGTGATCGTGACGATACGGGCGCCGCTGGACGGACTTGACGTCAATGAGTACGACCGCCACTTCCACCGGCCGTCCATCAATACGCCGATTCCGATGTACTGGCCCGGCTCGTAGTCGAAAGTGAATCCCCAGCCGGGCTGTATCACCAGCGTCGCCGAATCCGCGGTTTCCCGACGCACCTCGAGAATCCGGCCGCGCAGTTCGCGGGCCGACCACAACGGGTTGGCCAGACGCAGATAGTCGTCGGGCAACAGCGGCGTGGTCATGCGACCCGCGAACGAGCGCACCGCGTTCCAGCCGCGATGACGGTCAGCGCCGGCGATCGCCGGACGAACGGTGTCGACGACTCTGGCGTTGACCTTGACGTAATTCTTGGCCATAGCGGCTCCGATGGTGCATGCGGACCCCACACCGGGGCTTGCAACCTACGGTACCGTAACCTACGGCATCGTCACCACCCGTCATAGCAGATCGAGAAGGAACGGCAGCTCCTGCACGGCATACCACGCCAGGTCGCGGTCCTGCGCATCGCCGACCAGTAGCTCGGCATCCTCGTCGCCGAGATCGGCCGCATCGATGACCTCGATCGCCCTGCGCACAGCGGGTTCGGCCGCGGCGATGTCGACGTAGACCGCGACCAGCTCGTCGAGCGCGATCGGCCGAGCGACGCGCACCACCGCATCGTCGAGATCGGGACGCAAGGTCACCGGGTCGACATCGGCGACCACCACCGCCCGCCGCACCGGCAACACACCTGCGACGCCGGGATCGCCTCGAACGGGGTCGGGCTCGTCGACCGCGAGAAGGCGCAGTGAGCCCAGCGCCGCCTCGCGCAGCGCCACTTCCGCCAGCTCCTCGTCGTCGCCTTCGGCATAGGACTCACGAAGCGCGGGAGTGACCGCGAACGCGGTTCCACTCACCGGAAAAATCACACCATCGGCGACCAGTCGCTGCAGCATGGCCAGCGTGGCCGGAACGTAGACCCGGATTACTGGTTCGCCCCGCCGCCACCCAGCAACTTGCCGGCGAGATCAGGGACGTAGTTCAGCAACTCCCGCGGCGGACGAATGTAGTTGTGCGATTCGATCGGGTGCTTGGGCAGGTGGACCACCGGCCGCGGGGTGTCCGTGTAGGGAATGGTGGACAGCAGATGCGAGATCATGTTGAGCCGGGCGTGTTTCTTGATGTCGGATTCGACCAAGTACCACGGACTCAACGGCACGTGAGTGTGCACCATCATCTCGTCGCGTGCGCGCGAGTAGTCCTCCCAGCGGGTCACCGATTCCACGTCCATCGGGCTGAGTTTCCATTGCCGCACCGGATCGTTCAACCGGGACCGGAACCGGCGCAACTGCTCCTTGTCGGACACCGAGAACCAGTATTTACGCAGCATGATTCCATCGTCGATGAGCATCTGTTCGAGGATCGGCGTCTGCCGCAAGAACAGAGAGTGCTCCAGCGGCGTGCAGAATCCCATCACCTTCTCGACGCCGGCCCGGTTGTACCACGACCGGTCGAAGATCACGATCTCGCCCTTGGCGGGCAGATGCGCGATGTAGCGCTGGTAATACCACTGGCCCTGTTCGCGGTCGCTGGGGGCCGGCAGCGCCAGGGTCCGTGCGATGCGGGGGCTGAGGTATTCGGTCACCCGCTTGATGGTCCCGCCCTTGCCCGCGGCATCGCGCCCCTCGAAGACGATCACGATCCGCGCGCCGGTGTCCTTCACCCACTCCTGCACCTTCACGAGTTCGCACTGCAGGCGAAACATCTCGGCTTCGTAGAGCGCGTTGGGAATTTTTGGCCGTTTCTCTTCGGCCGGCTTCTCCGGAGTGTCCGGAGCTTTCTCTTTGGCCACGGGCGAAGCGTAACGCTACTGCGCGGCCTCGATTAGTTCTTCGAGGGATTCTCGCAGCAACGCGGGCAGGACGTCCACGTCGCTCATCGCATCGCGGTCGGCGTTGATTCCGAAGTACAGCATTCCGTCATAGGAGGTGACGCCGATCGCCAGCACCTGGTTGGTCAGCAACGGCGGCACCGCATAGGTCTCGAGAAGTTTGGCACCGGCGATGTACATCTGCGCCTGCGGACCGGGCACATTGGTGATGAGCAGGTTGAAGAGCCGCGCCGAAAAGCCGGTCGCGACCCTGATCCCCATGGCGTGCAAGGTCGGCGGAGCGAATCCGGACAGCGTGACGATGCTGCGCGCGTCGACCAGGCTCGTCGCCGTCGAATGCGATTCGGTGGCGTGCGCTATCTGTGACAGCCGCACCACCACGTTGCCCTCACCGACCGGAAGATCGATCAGGAACGGGGCCACTTCGCTGATCGGCTGACCCGGGCCCGCCGACAGTTCCAGACCCGGGTCGCGGTACACCGACATGGGTGCCATCGCGCGAACCGATGACATCGACGTCACCGGTTCGCCCCGGGACAGCAACCAGTTGCGCAGCGCCCCGGCGATCACGCACAAGACCACATCGTTGACGTCGCAGTCGTAGCGCGACCGTAACCGGCGGTAGTCCTCGAGGCTGCCGGCGGCGACGGTGAAACGACGGTTCCGCGACACGGTGGTATTGAGCGGACTGCTGGGCGCGGTGCCCCGTGCGACGATTCGCGCGACATTGGCGAATCGGCGCCCGAGGTCGACGATGTGCCCGGAATTGGTGACCGCCTCGGTCAGCGCCGACTGCACAGCGCCGAACTGCTGGCGCGGACGCGACACCCAGTCGCCGATCGCCCCGGCCAACAATGATGCCGCGCCAGGTTCGCCGCCCGGTATCCAGATGTCCTCGCCGAACACCGGCGAGCGTGTGGTCCGGTCGGCGATCACGTGACCGATTTCCAGCGCAGACATCCCGTTGACCAGAGCCTGATGCGATTTGGTGTAAATGGCGACGCGGTTGTTGGCCAACCCCTCGACCAGAGACATCTCCCATAGGGGGCGTGACTTGTCCAGTGGCCGCGAGCCGAGTCTGGCGACCAGTTCGTGCAGTTGGGCGTTGCTGCCCGGGGACGGCAGCGCCGAGCGTCGGACGTGGTAGGTGATATCGAAATCGCGGTCGTCGATCCACACCGGACGGGCAAGCCCGAGCGTCACCTCGCGTACCTTCTGCCGGTACCGCGGAACCTGGGGCAACCGCCGCTCGATCGTCGCCAACAAGGTTTCGTAGCTCAGTCCGCCACGCGGCTTGCGCAGGATCGCCAACGACCCCACGTACATCGGCGTGGACGTGTTCTCCCGCTGGTAGAACGCTGCGTCGGATGCTGACAGCCGGGTCACCATCGTCGCGTTGTCCCCCTTTTCCCTGCCGCCCGCCGAATGCGCGTTGCGTTAGCCACGGTAACGGCACGGCCCTGGTGCCCGCTTGCTGGGTGTAAACCCGCGGCGCCGATCTGTGCCATCATCGCCGTGTTCCTACCTGCCACTCTCCAGCAGGCGCCCGGTAGTCGACTGCCCAGTGGAGGCCCAGCATGACCGTGACCCCCGTAATCGACTACGAGCCCCGCGTGGTGACGACCGGAACACGGCCGGTGGCGATCGGATCGGCTGCCCGGCGTTCCCCTGCCCGGCAGCGCGCCCGCGAACACGCCCCGCCCATCGCGCCGTCCGCCGCATCGGCGCAGTTGCGCGGCGCGGCGGCATTCGCCGACGCAGCGCTGCGCGGCGTTCTGGAGGTGATCGATCGGCGCCGGTCCCCTGTCCACCTGAGGGCGCTGCTGTCTGCTGGCCTGGTCGACTCGGTGGCATCGTTTTCCCAATCCGGGTCCGGCAGTAATACCAGCGCTGTTCTGCGCCGCGTCCGGCTCCAGGCCGTGTGCCCCGGCGAGACCGCATTCGAGGTGGCCGCCACATACTCGCGCGGACCGCGAGTACACGCGATCGCCTGCCGCGTCCAACACATCGCCGCTGGACATGACAAGACATGGCAGGTGGTCGCCCTGCATATCGGCTGAGTCTTCGCCGGCGCTAGTTCTTACGGGTCTTGGCCTCGCGTCGGGCCGCCGCGCGCCGCTCCCGGCGGCTCGATCCCTCCGGCCCCGGCCCGACGGGACTCGGCGGCCCATGGCGCTGGACCTGAGCGGTACCGTCCTCCGATGGACCGACGTAGGTCAGTGGCGGCGTTTCCTCCTCGCCGATCCCCCTGGCCACCAGGCCCACCGGTGCCGCGTGGCGAGCGGCTGGGCGCGCCTCTTCCGCCTCTTCCACAGAGGACGCCGCAGGCGCAGCCATTTCACCCTGCTCGCCCGCCGAGCCATCCGACGCCACAGCGGCGCCCTGAGAGGCCGCGGCCATGAGCTTAGCCAGACCCTCCGGTGTGGCCACGGGGGCGACTACCGGCTCCGTAGCCGGCTCGACCTGCACGTTGAACAGAAGGCGGACGGATTCCTCCCTCACCGCATCCAGCATGCCGACGAACATGTCGTAGCCCTCACGCTGGTACTCGACCTCCGGCCGCTGCTGCGCCATCGCGCGCAGGCCGATCCCCTCCCGGAGATAGTCCATCTCGTACAGATGCTCACGCCACTTGCGATCGATGACATTGAGCAGGATGTTGCGCTCCAGCTGGCGCATCGCGCCGTCGCCGGCCAGCTGGGTGATCTCGGCTTCCCGCCTGGCGTACGCCTTCTCGGCGTCCTCGATCAGCGCGTGCCGCAGTTCGTCGCGGGTCAACTCGCCAGGCTCGCCCACCGCATTGGAGTCGAGAAGGTCGTGGTGATCGAGGGTCACCGGATACAACATCTTGAGCGCATCCCAGAGCTTGTCGAGGTCCCAGTCCTCCGCATAGCCCTCCGCCGTCGCACCGTCCACATACGCCGTGACCACATCGACGAGCATGGTGTGCGCCTGTTGCTGAAGGTTCTCGCCCTCGAGGATCCGTCTGCGCTCCTCGTAGATGACTTTGCGCTGCTGGTTCATCACCTCGTCGTACTTGAGGACTTCCTTGCGGATTTCGAAGTTCTGCTGCTCGACCTGCGTCTGCGCGCTCTTGATCGCGCGGGTAACCATTTTGGCCTCGATCGGCACGTCATCGGGCAGATTGATCCGGTTGAGCAACGACTCGAGGACAGCCCCGTTGAATCGGCGCATCAACTCGTCCGCCAGCGACAGGTAGAAGCGCGACTCGCCCGGATCGCCCTGCCGGCCCGAGCGTCCCCGCAGCTGATTGTCGATGCGCCGGGCCTCATGGCGTTCGGTGCCGAGCACGTACACCCCACCGACGGCGCGCACGTCGTCGGCCTCCTTCTCCGCCTGTTCCCTGATCCGCGTCAGGGTCGGATCCCACGCGGCCTCGTACTCGTCCGGCGTTTCCACCGGGTCCAGCCCCTCCTCACGGAGCAGCTTGTCCGCAAAAAAGTCCACATTGCCGCCGAGGACGATGTCGGTGCCGCGGCCGGCCATGTTGGTGGCCACGGTGACGGCACCGAGTCGGCCGGCTTCGGCGATGATGTTCGCCTCTTGCTCGTGGTACTTGGCGTTGAGCACGTTGTGTGGAATCTTGCGCTTGGTGAACTGCCGCGACAGGTATTCCGACCGCTCGACGCTGGTCGTGCCGATCAGGACCGGCTGGCCCTTCTCATGGCGTTCGGAGACGTCGTCGACAACAGCGATGTACTTGGCCTCCTCGGTCTTGTAGATGAGGTCGGACTGGTCGGCGCGGATCATCGGCTTGTTGGTGGGGATCGTCACCACGCCGAGTTTGTAGATCTCGTGCAGCTCGGCGGCTTCGGTCTGGGCGGTGCCCGTCATGCCGGCCAGCTTGTGGTAAAGCCGGAAGTAGTTCTGCAGCGTGATGGTGGCCAGCGTTTGGTTCTCGGCCTTGATCTCGACTCGCTCCTTGGCCTCGATCGCCTGGTGCATGCCCTCGTTGTAGCGACGGCCGATCAGCACCCGGCCGGTGAACTCGTCAACGATGAGCACCTCGCCGTTGCGGACGATGTAGTCCTTGTCGCGGTGGAACAGCTCCTTGGCCTTCAGCGAGTTGTTCAGGTAGCTGACGAGCGGGGAGTTGGCGGCTTCGTAGAGGTTGTCTATACCGATCTGATCCTCGACGAACTCGACGCCCAGTTCGTGCACGCCGATGGTGCGTTTGCGGAGGTCGACTTCGTAGTGGATCTCTTTTTCCATCAGCGGGGCAAGGCGGGCGAACTCGACGTACCAGTTCGACGCGCCGTCGGCCGGGCCCGAGATGATCAGCGGCGTGCGGGCCTCGTCGATGAGGATGGAGTCGACCTCGTCGACGATGGCGAAGTTGTGGCCCCGCTGCACCATCTCCTGCACCGAATGAGCCATGTTGTCGCGCAGATAGTCGAAGCCGAACTCGTTGTTCGTACCGTAGGTGATGTCGGCGTGGTATGCGGCACGGCGCTCCTCCGGGGTCATCTGGGACAGGATCACCCCGACGTCCAGACCCAGGAACCGGTGTACCCGACCCATCCACTCGGAGTCACGTTTGGCGAGGTAATCGTTCACCGTGACGATGTGCACGCCGTTGCCGGCCAGGGCGTTGAGGTAGGCGGGCAACACAGCGGTCAGCGTCTTGCCCTCACCCGTTTTCATCTCTGCCACATTGCCGAAGTGCAATGCCGCGGCGCCCATCACCTGGACGTCGAACGGCCGCTGGCTCAGAACGCGATGCGCGGCCTCGCGAGCCACAGCAAAGGCGTCGGGCAGCAGATCGTCGAGGCTCGTGCCATCGGCACATCGCTTCTTGAATTCGTCGGTCTTCGCCCGCAACTGTGCATCGGTCAGTTTCTCGACGTCGGAGGCTCTGGTGTTGACGTCATCAGCGACCCTTTTGAGGCGCTTGACCATGCGACCTTCACCGATGCGCAACAACTTCGACAGCACGGATATGTCCCCTACCGGATCGGAATCAATTCGGCTCCATCGTAGGTGACGCAGGGTAATACCCCCGCGAGCGCAGGTGCCGACATCCCCGCGCCAGTGCTGTGACGTACAGAAGCGCAGAGGTCAAGCCGCCAAACAGGTGCGAGGCTGGGCCGTCGACCGCAGCGCTGCGTTCGAAGCGAACAGCCTCAGGCGAGGCGGATCAGACCGTAGTCGAAGGCGTGACGCCGGTAGACAACAGAGGGCCGATTGGATTCCTCGTCGTGGAACAGGAAGAAGTCGTGGCCTACGAGTTCCATTTCGTAGAGCGCGTCGTCAACGCTCATGGGTTTCGCCGGATGATCTTTGACGCGCACGATCAGGCCCGGTTCATGGTCATCCGGTTCTGCAGTGCCGACCTCGGGTTCTATCGGCGACACCGGCGGCTCGAAAGCGGGCGCCATGGCGGTCGCCTCGGCCAGAGACTGCGGCGTCTTGTCGCCGTAGTGGATCTTTCGGCGGTCCTTGCTGCGGCGCAGTCGGGCTTCCAACTTGGCGACGGCAAAGTCCAGCGCGGCGTAGAAGCTGTCCGCACACGCTTCACCCCGCACGACCGGGCCGCGGCCCCGAGCGGTGATCTCGACATGTTGGCAGCTCTTGCGCTGGCGCCGGTTGCGCTCATGGTCGAGTTCGACGTCGAACATGTAGATGGTGCGGTCAAACCGCTCCAAGCGGGAGAGTTTCTCCGATACATGGGTACGGAAGTGATCGGGCACTTCGACGTTGCGGCCTTTCACCACCACCTCGGCCCGCGCCAGCGGACCGAACCCTTGGCCGACGTCACCGTCCTGGGGGGCCAGCGTCTCGGCGGAATCCACGGATTGGGTTGACATGCTTGACAACTCGTTTCTATGTCGCGTCGCACGCTTGCTCGCGTGCCTGGCCATCACGGATGTGCACCGAGGGCTTATGCAATTCGCACCACCCTGCGGCGCCGGGATTCGGCACTCACCTCCTACCGCGCTCGGGCGAAGTGGGAGCCTCGTCATCCGGGTGCTCCCACGGTGACCTGGTGACGGATCGTTGGCACCGAAGGTAGTCGCAGTCGGCCCGACCGTGCCACCCTTTGGCGCACCTGTTTGCACAACTTTCGGCCTCTGCCGGTCATCGTCATCGACGCCGCGCACAACGCCCAAGCCATTCGTCACTACGCATGGGCTATCACCAGTACACCCGTCACCGGTGTCCCAGTCGTCCGCAGGACACGCACGGATTCGGCGGCCGTGACCCCCGTGGTGACGATGTCGTCGACCACCAGAGCACCGACGCGTGGCGGTCGACTGATGAGCACCACCCGGCCGGCGACGTTGCGTTGCCGACCCGCCGTGTCGAGGCCGACGGAATCGCGCGTTCCGGCCCGGGTCCGCAGGGCCTTTACGACGGCGATGCCGGGGTGCTTTGCCGTGGCGGTCATGGCCACCTTGCCGACGGGGTCACCGCCGCGTCTGCAGGCCGCCGATAGCCGGGTCGGGGCCGGCACGACCGTCAACGGCGTACAGATGATTCCCCATGTCAGCAGCCTGTGGATACCCATCGCCAGAGCGCGTGCCAATGGCGCGATCAAGTCGGTGCGCCCGTGTTCCTTCAGCTCGACGATGGCGCGCCGGCGTGGCCCGGCGTATCGGCCCAGCGCGAAAACAGGCACACCCGGGTCTACGCGGGGCGTAATCAGGCGAGGGGCGTCGGCATCCGGCTCCAGAGCCGCCGCGCAGACCTCACACCAGCGGGTGGCGGGTGCGCCGCAGCCACCGCACGTCAATGGCAGGACCAGGTCGAGCATGCATGCATTGTGGTGGACGGGAGTGACATGCAGGTGTCGGCGGCCGTAACTATCGCACGCTCTCGTTTGAAGTCGCACTGAGAGCGCCGACTCGCCGAGTTCGGTCGCTCCCGCTGCCACCTCGAGGGCAGCTCAACCCGGCAATACCGGAATCGCACCCGACACGGTGAACGGCCGCACATCGGACCACGCGTGATCGTCCTCGGCGCCCGACCCTGACAACTGCATGATGCCCCGCCGGTCAGCCACATACACCGTCGACGGATTGGCCACCACCGTTGTCACCGGCATCGTGAGGTTTCGGCTGGGCCCGTCGGAGTTGACCCCGTCGAGATTGACGTACGACACCGGATGCGACGCGTCGTTACGGCTCACCACGATGTCATCACCGGTGCGCCAGGACAACGACACCGCCGAATCATCCAACCCGAACCCGAGCCGGCGTGGATACGTCAAAGCGAATTCCCCACCTGGCGTCTGCGCCACACCGGCCAGAATGACGTGCTTCTCGACGACCATCGCGGCCCGTGTCCCGTCGCGGGACAACTGCAGTTCGGTGATGGGACCGGGAAACCTGGTGGCTACCGCGGTTGAATCGACCGGGATCCGGGCAGGTGCTCCCGACACCGACTCCTGGATCACCCGCACAACGTTGTTCCCGTCGACAACCACCCAGACCGCTTCGTCGAGTGCCCATGTCGGCCGTGAAATGCTTCGGCCGTCGGTCGACTCCACCGCGCCTTGCCCTTCGGAGCCGATCCACAGCGAGGCGGCGGCGTCGGGCGCACCGGGGCGCAGCGTCACCACCGAGGCGACCGCGTGGCCGTCGCGCGACAAGGCTGCCGAGGACTGGCCGGCAATCTGGCCGAAAGCGCCCGGCACGCGCGCCGAGTTCTGCCCGTCGAGAAACATCAACGACCCGCCCACCAACGCATGCAACCCCGCTGACGCACCGTCGGCAGCACCCGGATCGGTGGCCGCCACGTCGGTCGTCTGCCAGCCGTCGGCAAACCGGTCGTCGAGAGCCGCACCGTCGGAGTCGATCACGTACGGGCCTTGGATGTCGCTGCGGGCCAGCGTCCAAATGATCTGCGCGGCAAGGAGTTGCCGACTGTGCGGGTCGGTGGTGGAGAGATTCCCCAAATCGATCCGTGCACCGGCGTAACCGCGCCCCACGCCGGTTTTTCCTCCGTCGGCCCGCGTCACCGGTCCTCGAAGGCGAAGCGGTGGGCCGAGCATGTTGCGCACCGTGTTGGCCATCTCGGGCCGAGGGCCGGCGATCAGTTTGGACACCAACTCGGTGGCCATCTGGTCGGGATCGGAGACGGCGACGTACCGCGGGTCGGGCACCGTGGTCTTGCCGGTGGGGTCGACGAAGTACAACGTGTGACGCTTGTAGGTGTCCTGGAACTGCTGCCAATCCAGGAACACCCCGTTGGGCAGCCGATTGATCCGCCACCCGTCGGGTGTGTCGACCAATTCGATCGGACCCGGGTCGGGCAGTGCCCCCTCGGCGGTCTCGAAAACCCCCACGTCCGAGAGCGAACCGAGCATGTCGGCCTGCATGGTCACCAAAACCCTTCCAGTACTTCTGGTTTCGATGAAAACAACGCGGTCGATGAGCAGTGCGCCACCTGCGTCGTCCCAGTTTCTCGACGCCGATTCGGTCAGGAACTGCCGCGCCGCCAGGTGACGGCTGGCCGGATCGGCTGTGGCCTTGAGGAATTCACGCAGCAATAAGTCGGCGTCCATGCCCGGGGTCGGCTTGGGCAGGCTCGGCGGTGCGGGTCGCTCGACCGTTCCGATCGCCTGGGGCGCCGACGAAGTGGGTACCCCGGCGCAGCCGGCGACCAGCAGCGCGAGCGCGCCGACCAGCGCCACGATCACGCCGATGGCCCTGGTCATACGTGCTCCCCGGCGTGTTCACGCGGACGGGAGCCGGGCAGCGCCTTCCGTTCGGGCATGTTCGGCTTCAGCGGCAACGGACTGGTGGTCACCTTATGCCCGCGAACCAACGGCAGGGTCAGCCGGAAGCACGCCCCTTTCCCCGGCTCGCCCCAAGCTTCCAGGCGGCCCTGGTGCAGGCGGGCGTCCTCGATACTGATCGCCAGCCCAAGCCCGGTGCCGCCGGAGCGGCGCACCCGTGACGGGTCTGACCGCCAGAACCGGCTGAATACAAGTTTCTCCTCGCCGGGACGCAGACCCACCCCGTGGTCGCGCACGGTCACCGCGACGGTGTCGTCGTCGGCGGCCATCCTGATGCGCACCGGTTTGTGTTCGGCATGGTCGATGGCATTGGCGATCAGGTTCCGCAGGATCCGCTCCACCCGGCGGGCGTCGACTTCGGCGATAACTTCGTCTCCGGGCAGGTCCACCAAAAGCTCCACGCCGGCGTCGTCGGCCAGATGCCCCACGTTGCCGAGCGCACTGTTCACCGTCGAGCGCAAGTCGAATGATTCCACGGACAATTCGGCCACGCCCGCGTCGTGGCGCGAAATCTCCAGCAGATCGTTGAGCAACGACTCGAACCTGTCGAGTTCGTTGACCATGAGTTCGGTCGACCGGCGCAACGCGGGGTCGAGGTCGTCGCTGTGGTCATGGATCAGATCGGCGGCCATCCGCACGGTGGTCAGCGGAGTGCGCAGTTCGTGACTGACATCGGAGGTGAACCGGCGCTGCAGGTTGCCGAACTCCTCCAGTTGGGTGATCTGCCGGCTCAGGCTCTCGGCCATGTCGTTGAACGACACGGCCAGGCGTGCCATATCGTCCTCACCGCGCACCGGCACGCGTTCGGTCAAATGCCCTTCGGCGAACCGCTCGGCGATCCGCGAAGCGGACCGTACCGGAAGCACGACCTGTCGCGACACCAGCCAGGCGACACCCGCCAGCAGCACCAGCAGCACCAGCCCACCGGTGGCCATGGTGCCGCGCACCAGGGCGATGGTGCTCTCCTCGTTGGTCAGCGGAAAGATCAGGTACAGCTCGAGATTGGTCATCTGCGACGAGGCGGGGCTGCCGATGATCAGTGCCCGGCCCGAGAAACCTTCGGCGTGAACGACGGAGTACTGGTAGCTGACCTGCCCCGCTTTGACGAACTCCCGCAGGCCGGCCGGAACCTGATCCACCGGGCCGGCCGAGGTGGCGGCCCGGGGCCCGTCACCGGGGACCAACAACACGGCATCGAACGTGCCGGCCAGCCCCGCCCCAGAGGACGGCCCGGTCTTGGAGGTCAGCGTATTGCGGGCCAGCTGCAGGCTGGAGTCCAGCGAACGCGCTTCCTCACCGCCGACGATACCGCCGACGGTGGCGCGTGCACGCTCGATCTGCTCGGTGGCGGCACGCACCTTGATGTCGAGAACGCGATCGGTTATCTGGCTGGTCAACACGAAGCCGAGCACCAGCAGGACGGCCAGCGACATCCCAAGTGTCAGAACCACCACCCGCAACTGCAGCGAACGACGCCAGGCAATGCCCACCGTGCGGCTCAGCGCGCCCACACCGTGAACGACGGGGCCGGTGCGACCCCAGCGGCCACGGGTACGCCGCTTTGAACGCCAAATCATCGGCGCCGCTCAGCATCGCTACGCTCTGCATCGTCGCCGCCGGGGTCAACGCGGCGCTCCTCAGCATCGCTACGCTCTGCATCGTCGCCGCCGGGGGTCACGGGGGTCCGGCCTTGTAGCCCACTCCTCGAACGGTCAGCACGACCTGCGGATTCTCCGGATCTTGCTCGACCTTGGCGCGCAGCCGCTGGACGTGCACGTTCACCAAACGGGTGTCCGCCGGATGGCGGTATCCCCACACCTGTTCGAGCAGCACGTCACGAGTAAACACCTGGCGCGGTTTGCGTGCCAGCGCCACCAGCAGGTCGAACTCCAACGGGGTCAGCGCGATCTGCTCACCGTTTCGGGTGACCTTGTGCGCAGGGACGTCGATTTCGACATCGGCGATGGACAGCATCTCGGCCGGTTCGTCGTCGTTGCGGCGCAGTCGGGCGCGCACTCGCGCGACGAGTTCCTTGGGCTTGAACGGCTTCATGACGTAGTCGTCGGCACCGGATTCCAGGCCCAGCACCACATCCACGGTGTCGGTCTTCGCCGTCAGCATCACGATCGGCACGCCGGAATCCGCGCGCAGCACCCGACACACGTCGATGCCGTTCATACCGGGCAGCATCAGGTCCAGCAGCACCAGGTCAGGACGCAGTTCGCGGACGGCCGTCAGCGCCTGGGTGCCGTCGCCGATCACCGCTGTTTCGAATCCCTCCCCACGGAGCACGATCGTGAGCATCTCGGCCAGCGATGCGTCGTCGTCGACAACAAGAATCCTTTGCCTCATGGTGTCCATGGTGTCACCAGAACTCCACAAAACTCGGGTACCACACGCCCACAATGCCGTGTTTTGCGGCAAACGGAATCCAAACCGCACTCCCGTACTCAAGATCCGGGGGCGCCCATCCCGTCATCGCCCGGCCCGCAGCCGTAGCAGCTCACCCGGCGATCAGGGCGTCGGCCACATCGCGGGCTGCGCTGTGCGGCCCGAGGGTCAACCAGCGACCGGCCCAACCGGCAGCGGCCAGCTGGGCGTAGACGTCACCGGTCCGCTGCTGCAGGCCGCTGTCGCGTTCGTAGGCGTCCCGCTGCCGCCCGTCTTCGGCGGCCGCGCGACGACGTGCCCTTTCGGCCGCGGTAGCGACCGAAACATCGAGCAGGAGTTGAGAATCTGGCTTCGGCAGGGCAAACCGCCCGAACTCCAGCCGATACACCCAGTCGACCACCTGACCGGAATCGTCCTGATGCAGACGTGCCGCGCTGTAGGCGGCGTTGGAGGCGACGTAGCGATCCAGGATCAACACATCGTGACTGCGCCGCAGGGCATCGATCTGCTCAGTTGCGCCCGCCCGGTCCAGCGCGAAGAGCATCGCCATCGCGTACACCGAGTCAGCCAGGTCACCGTGCTCGCCGTGCAGCGCCTCGGCCGCGACATCTGCATGCACGGACCGGCCATAGCGCGGAAATGCCAAGGTGGCCACCGTATTTCCAGCGGCCTCGAACGCGGTGCGCAGACCCTCGGCCAACGTCCGCTTGCCCGCCCCGTCGAGACCCTCGATCACGATCAGCACCGGTGCAGCCTAGCCGTGCGCCAGGCCTCGGAAGGCACCAAGGTGCCGTGAGATCGTCTGCGGTTTGCGGGCCGGCGTTGACCCAGGCGCTCGGCTCAGTAGCGGTAGTGCTCCGGTTTGTACGGGCCTTCGACGTCGACGCCGATGTACTCCGCCTGCTCCTTGGTGAGCCGGGTGAGCGAGCCACCGAGCGCCTCGACGTGGATGCGTGCCACCTTCTCGTCGAGGTGCTTGGCCAGCCGGTAGACCTCGTTGTCGTACTCGTCGTTCTTGGTCCAGAGTTCGATCTGCGCGATCACCTGGTTGGAGAAGCTGTTGCTCATCACGAACGACGGGTGACCGGTCGCATTGCCCAGGTTCAGCAGCCGACCCTCGGACAGCACGATGATCGAGCGTCCGTCGTCGCCGAACACCCACTCGTCGACCTGCGGCTTGATGTTGATCCGGACGGCGCCTGAACCCTCCAGCGCGGCCATGTCGATCTCGTTGTCGAAGTGGCCGATGTTGCCCAGGATGGCCTTGTTCTTCATCGCCTTCATGTGGTCGAGGGTGATGATGTCCTTATTGCCGGTCGAGGTGACCACGATGTCGGCGTCGCCGATGGCCTCCTCGACGGTGACCACGTCGAAGCCGTCCATCAGCGCCTGCAGCGCGTTGATCGGGTCGATCTCGGTGACCTGGACACGGGCGCCCTGGCCGGCCAGTGATTCGGCACATCCCTTGCCGACATCGCCGTAGCCGCAGATCAGCACCTTCTTGCCGCCGATCAGTACGTCTGTGCCGCGGTTGATGCCGTCGATCAGCGAGTGCCGGGTGCCGTACTTGTTGTCGAACTTGGACTTGGTGACCGAATCGTTGACATTGATGGCCGGGAACACCAGCTCACCCGCGGCGGCGAACTGGTAGAGGCGCAGGACGCCGGTGGTGGTCTCCTCGGTGACGCCCCTGACCGAGTTCGCGATGGCGGTCCACTTCGTCTTGTCATTCTCGAACCCCTCGCGCACCAGGTTCAAGAAGACCTTCCACTCGGCCGGGTCGTCGTCCTCGGCGGACGGCACCACGCCGGCCTTCTCATATTGGGCGCCCCGCAACACCAGCATGGTGGCGTCGCCGCCGTCGTCGAGGATCATGTTCGCCGGTTGCCCGCCCGGCCAGATCAGCATCTGCTCCGCGGCCCACCAGTACTCCTCGAGGGTTTCTCCCTTCCAAGCGAACACCGATGTGCCCTTCGGGTTCTCGGGGGCGCCGTGCGGGCCGACCACGACGGCGGCCGCGGCATGGTCCTGAGTGGAGAAGATGTTGCAGGACGCCCACCGCACTTCGGCGCCGAGTGCGACGAGCGTCTCGATGAGCACCGCGGTCTGCACCGTCATGTGCAGCGAACCGGATATCCGCGCACCTTTCAGGGGCTGCACCTCGGCGTACTCCCGGCGCAACGACATCAGGCCCGGCATCTCGTGCTCGGCGAGGCGGATCTCCTTACGACCGAAGTCTGCCAAACCCAGGTCGGCAACCTTGTAATCGATACCGTTGCTGCGGTCGGCGGTCAGGTTCATCAATGGTGCCCAATCAATCGGTGGAAGTTTGCTCGTAGCACGTTAGCCCGCCATGCCGCTACACCGCCAACCCGGGTCCCGGCAACAGGTCAGCCGATCTGTATCTCGCCGTGGCGCTCCGTGAAGGGTGTCAGCAACCGGGCCAGATCCGCGGCCACGTCGTGGTCGGATTCGGGGGGCATGGACACGTAGCTCATGGCGAGCCGGACGATTGCCCGCGCCAGCAGGGCGGCGTCCTCTTCACCGGCCCGGACCCAGCCGTGCATGAAGGTTTCGGTGAGCTTCGCCGAGCAACGGGTAACGATCGGCCCGCTGTCGATGGTGATGATCTGCAGCAAGTCGGGCTTGGCGCCTCCGGTGAGCAGCGAGATCACCAGCGGATCGGCGGCCGAGTGGGCGAAGAATGACCGGAAACCCTGCAGGAACGCTTCGTAGATCTGCCCAACATTGCCCTCGATCGCCTCGCCGACCGCGTCGGCCAAGCGATCGGCGAGCCGTAGCGCGTACCCCTGGGCAAGACCCTGGCGGGAGCCGAATTCGTTGTAGATGGTCTGCCGGCTGATCCCTGCGGATTTGGCGACATCCGATAGCGTGATCGACGACCAGTCGCTGTCGAGCAGCAGGTCGCGCATGGCGTCAAGGACGATGTCCCTCAACAACCCCCGGGAGGCCTCGGCATACCCAACGCGCACCACCCTGCCGCGGGTATCACGTCGAACCACACGCGCGACCCTAACCGTCACGAACGGGCAACCTCCACCATATCGAAGTCGGCCTTTGCCGCGCCGCAGTCAGGGCAGCTCCAGTCACCGGGGATGTCCGCCCATCGGGTGCCCGGCGCGATACCGTCCTCTGGCCAGCCCTCGGCCTCGTCATATTCGAAGCCGCACTGCGCACAGACGAACAGCCTGTACGGCTCAGCCGGTTCGGTCACGTCTGCGCTCCCATCCTGTCAAAGTCGACCTTCTCCCGAACTCCGCAGTCCGGACAACACCATTCGTCGGGAATCCCGTCCCACGACGTTCCTGGCGGAAAGCCTTCCCGCGCAGCACCTTTGGCTTCGTCGTAGACGTATCCGCAAACGGGGCAACGGTACCGGGCCATCAGGGGTTACCGCCATAACGGGCCAGGATCTTCGCGCGGCGCCGGGGATCGATGTTCACGCGGCTGATGTCGCCGTCGTAGTGCTCAAGCACCCGGTGATCCATCACTTTGCGCCAGATCGGCGGGAAGTAGGTGAGCGCGACCATCGAGGCGTACCCACTCGGCAGACTGGGTGCGCCGTCGATGCTGCGCAGCGTCTGGTAGCGCCGGGTCGGGTTGGCGTGGTGATCGCTGTGCCGTTGCAGGTGGTAGAGGAAAAGGTTGGTCACGATGTGATCGGAGTTCCAGCTGTGCCGCGGCGCGCATCGCTCATAACGCCCGCTTTCGGTCTTCTGTCGCAGCAGCCCGTAGTGCTCGAGGTAGTTGACCGTCTCCAGCAATGTGAAGCCGAACACCGACGAAATCACCACGAATGGGATAAGGGCGGGGCCGAAGCAGGCAAACAATGCGCCCCAGAACACCACCGACATCGCCCAGGCGTTGAGCACATCGTTCGACCAGTGCCAGGGACCATTGCCTGTTCGGCGCAGTCGCTGCCGTTCGAGATTCCACGCCGACTTGAGACTGCCCCACACACTGCGCGGCAGGAACTCCCAGAACGTCTCGCCGAAGCGCGCTGATGCGGGGTCCTCCGGCGTGGCCACGCGTACGTGATGGCCGCGGTTGTGTTCGATGTAAAAGTGGCCGTAGCAGGTCTGCGCGAGCGTGATCTTGGACAGCCACCGTTCCAGGGAGTCCTTCTTGTGTCCAAGCTCGTGGGCGGTGTTGATACCGACGCCGCCGAGCACGCCGACCGACAGCGCCAAGCCGATCTTGGCGAACCAAGGCAGCGCTCCGGCGAAGCCCAACCAGCTCAGGTCCGATGCCGTGAATAGGTAGGCGCCCAAGATCACGCTGGTGTACTGGAACGGGATGTAGACGTAGGTACACCGACGGTAGTACTTGTCCCTCTCCAATCGTTCCATCACCTCCTCGGGCGGATTCTGGCCGTCCGGGCCGAATCGCAGGTCCAAGGCAGGCAACAGGATGTAGAGCAGAACCGGCCCGATCCAGAACGGCACCTGCGCGGCCTCGTGCCAGCCGGCTCGGTTGAACGCCCAGGTCACCGGGAGCATGACGAACAGCTCCGTCGGCGCGATCAGGCCCATCAGCCACAGATAGCGCTTCTTGTCCCGCCACTCGTCGACGGCGAGGTGTTCAGATTCGGTTGAAGTCATCGGCCACTTCCACCTGTGAGAACCATCACGATTTGACCATATGCCCCCCTTTGTCGGCTGTCTAGACAGGAGTAATCATTTTGTAAAGTCGCGGCGACCCACAGCACACCCTCTTCCTGGCTCACGTTTCGAAGATCCAGGTGAGCGAGGGCGGCAGGGAACGGCTAGGACACCGAACCCTCGCGCTCCCGCCGCCCCTGAACGGAATGGTTCCGTCCGTACACCAAGTAGATGACGACGCCGAGTGCCAACCAGATGCCGAACCGGACCCAAGTCAAACCGGTCAGGTTGAGCATCAACCACAGGCATGCCGCAATCGACGCGAGCGGAAGCAACGGTACCCAGGGCGCACGGAAACCGCGCTCCAGGTCCGGCCGTGTGCGACGCAACACCATGACCCCGGCGGAGACCAGGATGAATGCGAACAATGTCCCGACGTTGACCATCTCTTCGAGCTTGTCCATCGGGAAGACCGACGCAGCGACGGCGATCATCACCGCGACGATCGCGGTGAGATGCACAGGTGTGCCGTGCGGTCCGGTCTTGGCCAGCGACCTCGGCAGCAGACCGTCACGCGCCATCGCAAACAACACCCGGGACTGGCCCAGCATCAGCACCATGACCACGGTCGTCAGCCCCGCCAGTGCGCCGATCGAGATCACTTTGGCCGCCCAGTCGACGCCATTGGCGGCAAACGCGGTGGCCAAGTTGGTCTTCTCGCCATTGGGCCCCGTCTGCAACTGCGTGTAGGACACCATTCCCGACAACACGACCGAGACCGCCAAATACAACACGGTGACTACGGCCAACGACGCCAGGATGCCTTTGGCGACGTCCCGCTGCGGATCCTTGGTCTCCTCGGCGGTGGTCGCCACGACATCGAAGCCGATGAAGGCGAAGAACACGATGGACGCGCCGGCCAGTACGCCGTACCAGCCGTAGTGACTTCCCTCCGCGCCGGTCAGCAAGGAGAACACCGACTGATGCAGGCCCGACCCGGATGCGTTACCGACTGCAGACGGTGGAACGAACGGCGAATAGTTGTCGACGTTGATGTAGAAGGCGCCGACCACCACGACGAGCAATACGACCGCGAGTTTGATCGCGGTGATCACCGCAGAGAAGTTGGACGACAACTTCGTGCCGAACCCCAGCAGGGTCGCCACCACCGCGACGATCAGCAGTGCGCCCCAGTCGAAGTCGATCGGCCCGAGTGCCACGGTACCGCCGGAGAAGCCGAACACCGTGCCCAGGTATGACGACCAGCCTTTTGCCACCACAGCAGCACCGATCGCGAACTCCAGGATCAGGTCCCAACCGATGATCCAGGCGACGAACTCACCGAACGTGGCGTAGGAGAACGTGTAGGCGCTCCCCGCGACCGGCAGCGTCGAGGCGAACTCGGCATAGCACAGCGCGGCGAGACCGCAGGTGATCGCGGCGATGACGAACGACAGCGAGATCGCCGGTCCGGCGATGTTGCCGGCGGTGGAGGCGGTCACCGTGAAAATGCCGGCTCCGATGACGACCGAGACGCCGAAAACGGTGAGGTCCCGCCAGGTGAGCTCCTTGCGGAGCCGGGTCCCCGCTTCGTCGGTATCGGCGATCGATTGTTCGACGGACTTGATACGCCAACCCGACATCGCGTCACCTTTCCCCTGGACGATTCCGGGAGGGTACCCATTGGCCTGGCGCCGGTGGAGGAAACCGGACGATCTGCAGGCGTCATCGGCGCAAGCGGCGGATTTGCGCGGCGGGGGTTGGACGGCAGTTCCTACACCGGGGTTGGCCACGCCGCAAGGTGAGCGGGCTTCTCGACGGCGACGTCAGTGCGCCGGCGAGCGGTCCAGATCGGGTTCGATGTAGATCAAGCTGACCGCCGGTACCGCCGCACGCACCCGCGCTTCCGCATTGTCGATGGTCATTGCCACGGTCTTGAGGTCAGACTGGGGCGGCAAGGCGATCTTGGCGCCGACCACGATCTCATCGGGGCTGATGTACTGAGTTCGCATATGGATCACGCGGTCGACATTTTCTGACTCGGTGAGTGCCGCACGGATAGCCGCGAATTGCTCCGGCGTAGCGGCCTCGCCGATCAGCAGGCTGTGCATCTCGCTCGCCAGGATGACCGCGATCACCCCCAGCAGCAGACCGATGCCGATCGTGGCCAGCCCGTCCCAGAATGTGTTGCCGGTGAGCATCGTCAGGCCCACACCGGCGAACGCCAGCACCAGACCGATCAACGCTCCGAAGTTCTCCAGCAGCACCACGGGCAACTCCGGATTACGGGTCTTGCGGATGAATTGCCACCAACTGGCCTTGCCCTTGAGCGGGCGCGACTCCTTCACAGCGACGTAGAGGCTGTAACCCTCTAAAACGATCGCTACAACGAGAATCCCGATGGCCACGAGAGGGGCGCTGAGGTCCTTATGCGGGTGGGTGATCTTGTGGTACCCCTCGTACAACGCGAACATCGATCCCATCGAGAACAACACCATGGCGACCACGAACGAGTAGAAGAAGCGGCTGCGGCCGTACCCGAACTGATGCAACGCGTCCGCCTTTTTGGCGGCTTGCCGCTGACCGATCAACAACAGCGCCTCATTCGACGTGTCGGCCAGTGAGTGCACCGCTTCGGCCAGCATCGACGAGCTTCCCGTCACAAAAAACGCAACGAACTTCGACACTGCGATACCAACGTTGGCGACCAGTGCCGCCACGACGGCGCGGGTGCTGCCTTCGGCAGTCATTCGGGTCCTCCGTAACGCTCAGATGCCGACGGAGATACGGAACAGCTTGGCCGGTATCTCGGCATTTAGTCGAACGTGCCCATCGTCGGCCGAAACCCAGGCCGCCGCGCCGCGTTTGAGCGAAACCGAGCCCACTGCCGTCGATGCGACCGCCGCGCCGTGCGCACACAGCAGGACCTGAGGGCCGGCGTGCGGACAGGGTACAGCGACGTCGTGGCCGAGGTTGGCGCCATCAAGGGTCAGCACGGACACCGCGAATTCTTCAGCCGGCGTCCGGTAGTCGAGCACCAACCCGTCGCTGCACACCGCAGGATGCAATGACGCCTCGGTGGCGGGCGTGAAGTCGAGCACCCGCAGAAGCTCGGCAACGTCGACGTGCTTGGGCGTCAGACCGCCCCGCAAGACATTGTCGGAGTTGGCCATCACCTCGACGCCGACGCCGTGCAGGTAGGCGTGCAGATTGCCCGCAGGCAGGTAGATCGCCTGGCCGGGCTCGAGGTGCATGCGATTGAGCAGCATCGCTGCCAGCACACCGGCATCACCTGGATAGCGCTCACCCAATTCCAGTACCGTCCTGGCCTCGGCCGCGAATTCACTCGCACCGGAACGGACATAGCCGATCGCCGCGTCGATCACGGTGGGCACCAGCACGTCCAGGTCGGGCTGCGGGGCCGTGATCCAAGTCGTGAAGAGTGCTCGCAGTCCGCCGGCGTCGGACTGACCCTGTAGCAACGCGATGAACGGGTCAAGTTCCGAGACAGCCAGTGCGCGCATCAGTTGGACGGTGCGGGACACGGGCCGGAAACCCGCCAGCGCCTCGAACGGCTCCAGTGCGACGATCAGCTCGGGCTTGTGGCTGCGATCGCGGTAATTGCGTACCGGCGACGAGACCGCAACACCGGCACGGTTCTCGCGCTCGAAGCCTTCGACGGCCTGCGCGGAACTCGGATGGGCCTGCAACGACAGTGGTTCGTCGGCGGCAAGCACCTTTACGAGGAACGGCAGCGCATCGTCGAACCGCGAACACACCGCCGCTCCGAGCTGACCTTGCGGATCCGAGCCGATCAGGTCGAGCAGCGAACGTGCGCCGCCAGTCTGTTCGACAAACGCAGGGTCGGCCGGATGGGCCCCGAACCACAGCTCGGCTTCGGGATGCGGAGTCGGGGTTGGCCGACCGGTGAAATCCGCTATCGCCGTGCGTGAACCCCACGCATAGGTCCGTACCGCTCCCCGTAGAAGTTCCACTGCCCGGCTATCTCGCTTGTCCCGCGAGCCGCAGATAGACCGCGGCCATCTCCAACCGGACGGCGAGTACCGCCAACTGCTGCTCAGGACGACCCGTTGGCAGCTGGGACGCGACCGCATCCGGCACGTCCTCGGTACCGATCAGGTCGACGTCGGCTATCCGGGAAACCCGCGCAGAAACCAACGGTCGTTCCGAGGCCAGGATCAGCGCCAGCACGCGCAGCCGGTCGGGCAGCGGGCCGTCGATCTCCTCATCGTGGAACAACGCGGCGATGTCGCTCATCGCAGCTCCGGGACCTGGGGCATCGGAACCGCCAAGCGCCGTCAGCGCCTCCGCCAACCCCGCCCCGGCGGCAACCACGTGAGCAACCCGCAACAAGACGGCCGATCCGTGTCGCGCCAGCGCGAGGGTGGCCGGGGAATCACCGGCGAGAACCAGACGGCTTCCCGAACACCGCTGCGCAATGGCCTTTGCCCCATTGGTGAACACCTCACGGCTGGCGCTGTTGCGCATTGCCTCGGCGTCCAGCCCGTCGGCCAGAGCGGCCAGGTCCACCTGCAGCGCCGAGTCGACGGCCTGCATGGCAGCCAGCCCCGCGGCCAGATAACGACACAATGTGAATTGGGCAGGAACCCACAATCGCGGCTCCAGAACTGCCACCCGCCCGGCGGTGCTGTCGCGCAACGGACCCTCGTAGGGTGCAACCACCACCACCCGTGCACCGCGGCGAACTCCGGTAGCGGCAGCGGCCACCAGAGCCGGATCGCCGGCATCGTCTCCAGCAGCCACCAGCACGTCCAGTGGTCCGATCCACGGCGGCGCCTCAGCCGCGGTGACGATCGGTTCGGCAGCCGAACCGCCCAGCGACGCCGCCAGCATCGCGCCGGCGCTTTCCGCGGTACCACGGGAAGCCACCCAGATCACCGCACGGGGGCGCTCACCCGTCCGTACCGCATCCAGGGCACCCTCATCGACGGCCGCGGCCGTCGCCCGCATTTGTGCACCGGCCATTGACGCCGCGCGTAACAGCCCTTCGCCGTCGGCCGAAAGAAGCCCCGCGACGTCGTCGAGGTCGAGGGGTGCGTGCGTGGCACTCACACGTCCCGCTCCGCCTCGATGATCCGGGAGACCTGCCCGGCGATGTCGTCGACATCGCCGCGGGTACGCGCCTCGACATTGAGCCGAAGCAACGGTTCGGTATTCGAGGTGCGCAGGTTGAACCACCCGCCATCACCGAGGTCCACAGTCACACCGTCGAGATGGTCGAGCGAATCGATCCGGGAGCCGAACCCCTTCAGCACCGCATCCACGCACGCCGACGAGTCGGCCACGGTGAAGTTGATCTCGCCGGAAGCTTGGTAGCGCTGGTAGTCGGCACACAGTTCGGACAGCGGACGCTGCTGTCCGCCGAGTGCGGCCAGCACGTGCAACGCCGCCAGCATCCCCGAATCGGCACCCCAGAAGTCGCGGAAATAGTAGTGCGCCGAATGCTCACCGCCGAAGATCGCGCCCGTCTGGGCCATCAAGGCCTTGATATAGGAGTGCCCGACACGCGACCGAAACGGTGTGCCACCCCGTTCGACCACGAGTTCGGGTACGACTCGCGAAGTGATGAGGTTGTGGATCACGGTGGCGCCGGTCTCGCGTTTCAGTTCACGAACGGCGATCATGGCCGTCACCGCCGACGGCGAGACCGGCTGCCCGCGCTCGTCGACGACGAAACACCGGTCTGCGTCGCCATCGAATGCCAGCCCGACATCAGCACCCGTCTCGACGACGAAGCGCTGCAGGTCGACAAGATTGGCCGGATCGAGCGGGTTGGCTTCGTGGTTGGGAAATGAGCCGTCGAGTTCGAAGTACAGCGGAAGGACGGTCACCGAAGGGATCGCATCGAGCACCGCGGGAGCGGTGTAGCCTGCCATCCCGTTGCCGGCGTCGACGGCGACCCGCAGTGGCCGCAGACTGCGTCACATCCACCAGTGACCGCAGGAAATCGCTGTAGTCGCGGAGCACGTTCTGCTCGGTGATCGCCCCCGCCGGCCCGTTGTATGCGGGGACACCCGCAACGATCTCGTCGCGAATCGTGGCCAACCCGGTGTCCTGACCGACCGGCTTGGCTCCGGCGCGGCACAACTTGATGCCGTTGTAGGCGGCGGGGTTATGGCTGGCGGTGAACATCGCCCCGGGACAATCCAGCAGGCCCGACGCGAAATAGAGCTGATCGGTGGAGGCGAGCCCGATCCGGACGACGTCAAGTCCCTGTGCGGTCACCCCGTCGGCGAATGACTCCGAGAGTGCCGGTGAACTCTCCCG
The DNA here is from genome assembly GCA_963846905.1 of uncultured Actinomycetota bacterium. Lineage (GTDB taxonomy): Bacteria > Actinomycetota > Actinomycetes > Mycobacteriales > Mycobacteriaceae > Mycobacterium. The sequence continues at coordinate 34,661 of CAWJYB010000017.1, read as the reverse complement.
CATGTCGTGGCCGATCGCGACCCGGCCGGCATCGGAACGGACCAGACGGGCGAATGCGGCACCGACTTCGGCTACGAAGGCCTCGTCAAGTTGGTCATCAACCAGACCACGCACGTCGTATGCCTTGATCACGCCGGCGACCGAGGCAGCGGACCTCGACATACTGCACTCCTGTGGAACGGAACGGTTTTGGCCAGCCTAGCTGCATCCCTGTGCGTCGCGCCGCGAGGACCACCTGTACCCGACGACCGCCTCAATCGGCGGGGTCGGGCAGAACACGCAGATGCCCCCGGCGCCGTCCCGCAGATTTCGAGATGTGCACGGATGCAGACACCGAGCCGCCGGCCGGCACAGCACCGTGACCTCCGGGAGGGTCGGAGAAGCCGTTCACGGTCGGCACCAGACGGGACGGGAGCGTGCCGTCCGGTCGCTCACGCACCGCTTCCGCCAACGCCACCAGGTCGTCTTCATCGGGATGGTGCGTAGGCAGTGGCTCGGCGTGCCGCATCAGTTCCCAACCGCGCGGGGCAGTGATCCGGCCGGCGTGCAAAGCACACAGATCCCATGAATGCGGCTCCCGCACGGTGGCCAACGGGCCCACCACTGCCGTGGAATCGCAGTAGACAAACGTCAGCGTCGCCACGGCATAGTGAGGGCACCCGGGCCGACAACAGCGACGGGGAACATTCACGCCGTGAGGCTATCGTGCGGAGACATTCCGGCGTGACCGGACACGCAGCCGTCGATGCCGCGATGTGGAACCGTTATTATCGGCCCGTGATGCGCTCGGGCAGCTCCCGTCCCGGCCGTCCTGGCGGACGGGCGTCCGCACGCCACGGCCGTGAGATTCGCGGTCCACTGCTGCCACAGACGGTGCCGGGTTGGCGGAGCCGATCGGAACGGTTCGACATGGCGGTGATGGAAGCCTACGAGCCGATCGAACGGCGCTGGCGAGATCGGCTGTCGAAGTTGGACATCGCGGTCGACGAAATCCCCCGCATTGCCGCACGCGACCCCAACAACGTGCAGTTCCCTCCCGAGGTCGTCGCCGACGGGCCGATCGCCCTGGCCCGGCTGATCCCTGCCGGAGTGGACGTTCGCGGGGAACCGACGCGGGCGCGAATTGTCTTGTTCCGCAAGCCGATCGAGCGGCGGGTCAAAGACACGCTGGAACTCTCCGAGTTGCTCCACGAGATTCTGGTCGCCCAGGTGGCCACGTATCTCAGCGTGGAACCCAACATCATCGATCCGACGATCGACGACGCCTGATCCCCGCGCCCGACCAACGAGTAGTCGGTTTGGAAGTTTGACGCCTCGACAGTTAGGTAACCCAATGCTAACTTCGGAGCGTGTCCGGGCGCGCTCCAGAAATGTCGACGCGGACCCAACCGGTCGATACCCACAGCACCTACCCCGCCCAAACGCGATTCGCATTCCGCCCCGGCATCACCTGCGTGACCACACCGTCCGCAGCGGTGCTGCTCAATCCTCCGCGTAGCGAGAAGCTGACCGGTTTGACCGCCGCTCCGCTGCAGGCGCTCAAGACTCTGAACTCGGGACCGGCAACCGCATTGGCGATGTCCGAACCGGCACGCGGAACGACGTTCTCGCACTGATGAATCACCTCGCCGCCGAAGGCTGGGTGACGGTCACGGTGCGCGACGGCGGGAGTGACCTCTACTCCGTACTGCCGTTCGGGCGGCCGGCCCAACGGCCCGTGCCGCCATCGTCGCGGCCCGCCACCATGTCGAAGTTTGCCGTGCTGCACAGGGACGCGGCGGGTTTCGTCCTCGAACACCCACTGGCCTGGTGCGACGTCCGTATCCATGACACGCGCTTGCTCGTCCTCCTCGACGGCCCGGCCGAAAACGACCATGGTGTACCCACCGCCCTGGCAGAGCAGTTCGTCGAGGACCTGCACTGGAGCGGCATTCTGGTACCGCCCGGCGCCGAGGACCGCGACTTCGACACCCTGAGCTGGAGCGCGCAGGATCTGTGGTTCCACCGGCGCAGCACGCTGGGTGAGCGCATTGTGTCCTGGCAGCGGTTCGGTCCGACCAAGTGGGCGAAGGGCCGATTCCCTCAGCCACCCGCGCGCAGGACGACCCATCCGGGCGAACCCGTCGCTCTACTCGTCCCCGACCTGGCGGCCATGCGGACACAGGATCCGACTCTGACGGCCGTTCTCGAAGAACGTGTTTCGGCGAGAAGATTCGACGACGACCACCCGATCACAATCGAACAGCTGGCCGAGTTGCACTGTCACGTTAATTGAAATGTGCAGTGGTGCAGTTGATTATAGAGCTGTGGCGCTGGATCAGCTTGGTGTTGTTGGGCTTTCAGGCGGCAGCGTCGAGCGCGGTAACTTCATGCCAGGCCGCGAAGCGTTCAGCCATTTCGGTTCGCCATTGGGTTGCGCTGAGCCGGTGCCGTCGCGGCCGAAAGTGTCCGGAGATACCGCTGAACGCGGACAGGAACCGTTGCGCGTGCCTGGCTGATGTGAACCGTTTCATCGCCCGCTCGCGCTGCCGGGTGGGCTGACGGGAGTTCTCGGCCCGATTGCTCAGATACTTCGATTGCCGGTGGGTCACCGACAACATCAGCTCGCGGTGGGCAGTCCCGTAGCTGGCGAGCTTATCCGTCAACAGCACGCGCGGCACGTACTGCAGGCCCTTGAGCAGCTTGCGGAAGAACTTCTTGGCTGCCTTGGCGTTTCGCCGTGACTGCACCAACACATCGAGACGTTGCCGTGCTGGTCGACCGCACGCCACAGGTAGTGGATCGTGCCGTTGATCTTCGATGAAGACCTCATCAAGGTGCCATTTGTCGCCGGGGCGCGGGCGCCGCCGGCGCAGCCCGTTCGCGTAAGCCTGCCCGAACTTGGCGCACCAGCGCCGGATCGTCTCATAGCTGACCGCGACACCACGTGCCAGCATCAGCTCCTCAACCTCGCGGAAGCTCAGCGGAAACCGCAAATACAGCCACATGCAGCAATCGATGATCTCAACCGGAAAGCGATGGCCCTTGTACGACGGCATTGCGGTACTCACCCGACCGATCCTCCCAGGTCACCGACACGCACCTAACGTGACAGTGCCCAGGTGCGCGTGAAGTATGGGAGACGTTCTCGATATCGGATCGCCGCACCGTGGTGCGGACCTTGCTGACGGTGAAGATCAACCGCAACTCGAGGGGCAGGCGTGAATTCGACCCGCGCGATATCGAAATCACTTGGCGGACGGGCACATGAGCCACCCCAACCTTGTCGGACTGATCACGATCCGTGAGGGCAGATGCGTCCGATGCGAAGCCCTGTGGCAACAGGCGGGGCGTATGGGGCCATAGAGCACGACTCGCCAGGTCGTTGGGTACGCCGACCGGATGAGGTGGCGGTGCGACGAACACACCTATTGTCGTGAGGCTCCCCTATGGCTATCCCCCTGTCAATCACTCCGGCATCGTCTCGAATCTGTGTCCGTGGCCATGAAAAAGTCCCCACTGGTGGCCAAGTGGAGGTCCCCACTGGTGGCCAGATAAAAGTCCCCACCCCGTGTTCGTCGTGTCGATCAGGAACTGCGGGCCCCGGTGGTGACGGTGAAGGTGCCAACCACTCATCGCCACCACCGGGGAGTTCCATTGAAGTCTGCGAAGGACCGCATGGACATCATTTCTGCCTATCAACAAGTCGGGTCGTACCGAGCCGCCGCCGAGCTGTGCGGCACCACCCCCAAGACCGTCAAACGGGTCGTCGAAAGTTCGAGGCCGGCGAGGGTGCACCGCCGCGGGCCGAGCGGGCCCACAACTACGATGCGGTGGCCGAGCTGGTCGCCGAACGGGTCAAGAAGTCCGGAGGCCGGATGTCGGCCAAGCGGATGCTGCCGATCGCCCGTGCCGCCGGCTACGACGGTTCGGCACGCAACTTCCGCCGCCTGGTCGCGCGGGCGAAAGTGTTGTGGCGCAACGAACATCACCGGGGCCGCCGCCCGGCGGTGTGGTCACCGGGTGAGTATCTGGTGATCGACTGGGCCCAAGCCGCACCGGGTCTGTTCCTGTTCTGCGCGGTGCTGGCGTTCTCCCGGTGGCGGTTCGTGGCGTTCGCCACCGATCAGCGGGCATCGACGACGTTGGCGTTGATCGCCGAAGCGCTGGGGGCGATCGGCGGTGTCCCGGCCCGGGTGCTGGCCGACCGGATGGCCTGCCTCAAGGGCGGTGTGGTCGCCAACGTGGTCGTCCCCACAGCCGAATATGTCCGGCTGGCAAGCCATTACGGTTTCGCCCCCGATTTCTGCCACGCCGAGGACCCGCAATCGAAGGGCATCGTGGAGAACCTGTGCGGCTACGCCCAACGCGACCTGGCCGTCCCGCTGCTGACCGAGGCCGCCATCGCCGGGACGCCGGTTGATCTGCGGGCCGCCAACGCCGCGGCCAAGGCGTGGTGTGTGGAGGTCAACGCCGCGGTGCATTCGGAGATCTGGCGGTGCCCGATGAGCGGCTCCTGATCGAACGTGAACTGTTGGGACCCTTGCCGTCGCTGCGCCTGCAGATCGGGGCGCCGTCGGTGCTGCGCAAGGTCGACCGGCTGTCCTGCATCCGGTATGCCTCGGCCCGCTACTCGGTGCCCACCCGGCTGATCGGCACCAGGGTGGCCGTGGTGGTCGACCACGGCGCGGTCTGCCTGGTGGAACCCGCCACCGGGATGATCGTGGCCGAACACGAACTCGTCGCCCCGGGCAGCGCCTCGATCCTCGATGAGCACTACGACGGGCCGCGCCCGGCACCCAGCCGCGGGCCGCGCCCGAAAACCAGCATGGAGAAACAGTTCTGCGCCCTGGGCGACGACGCCGAAGCGTTCCTGGTCGGGGCCGCGGCGATCGGCAACACCCGCCTGGGCTCGGAACTGGAGATCCTGCTCGGCCTGGGCGCCGCCCACGGCACCGACGCGCTGATCGCCGCGCTGCGCCGGGCGGTGGCGTTCCGGCGGTTCCGCGCCGCCGACGTGCGCTCCATCCTGGCCGCCGGCGCCGGAACACCCCAACCCCGCCCCGCCGGGGATGCGCTGATCCTGGACCTGCCGGTCGCCCCGACCCGTTCGCTGGACGCCTACAAGATCACCCCGGCCGCCGACGGCGGGGTGACCTCATGACCACCACACCAGCCAAAGCCACTAAACCCGTTGCACCGCTCTGTGTTCCGCAGCTGGCGGCCGATCTCGATGCCGGGTTGCGGCGGCTCAAGCTCGCCGCGATCCGCCGCACCGCACCCGAAGTCCTGATCACCGCCAAGACGCAACGCTGGACCCCCGAGGAAGTGCTGCGGACCCTGGTCGAGACCGAACTGGCCGCCCGGGATGCCTCCAACGTCGTCAACCGACTCAAGGCCGCCGGGTTCCCGGTCACCAAGACCTTGGAGTCGTTCGACGTGGCCGCCTCCTCGATCCAGCCAAAGGTGTTCGACTACCTGTCCAGCCTGGAATGGATTCGCACACAACAGAATCTGGCGATCATCGGGCCCGCCGGGACCGGCAAATCGCACACCCTGATCGGGCTGGGGATCGCCGCCATCCACGCCGGGCACAAGGTCCGCTACTTCACCGCCGCCGACCTCGTCGAAACCCTCTACCGCGGCCTGGCCGACAACACCGTCGGCAAGATCATCGAATCCCTGCTGCGGGTCGACCTGATCATCCTCGACGAACTCGGCTTCGCCCCGCTCGACGACACCGGCACCCAACTGCTGTTCCGGCTCGTCGCCGGCGCCTACGAACGCCGATCCCTGGCCATCGGCTCACACTGGCCGTTCGAGCAATGGGGCCGATTCCTGCCCGAGCACACCACCGCCGTCAGCATCCTCGACCGGCTCCTGCACCACGCCACCGTCGTCATCACCGACGGCGAGTCCTACCGCATGAAAGACGCCCAACACCGAAAGGAGAACCCCCAACCAAACCAGAATTACCGCACGGGGCGGGGACTTTTATCTGGCCACCAGCGGGGACTTCTACTTGGCCATTGACAATCTGAGCCGCAAGTTACCGCCCGACGACCCCGACCTGATCGCCGCGCGCCAGGAGATGGCGACAGAACAGTTGATCCTGGCCGGTGACGGACCGGATTCTCAAGGGCCTGCCCCCGGCTGTCCGATGAGCAGATCGCGCGCATCACCGACGTGTTGGCTGCGCGGTGAGTTGTGAACTTCGACGAGCGGACGTGATCCGCGATACAGGACACGCACGCCGGTTGGCAGATACCACCCCTCCATGGACCCATCGGTGCCGTGATCGGGCCGCCTTTTGGGCATGGCCGGCTACGAGCTTCTCGGCCACCAAACGCACCCGCCGCCGTGGATCGCGGTGGTGCCCGCGTTTTTCAGTGTGGCGATGGTGGTGCTGGTGCGCGACCGACCATCGGCCGCGTTGTGGGCCAGCGCGCCCGCTCGATGATCAGAGACCTGCCCGCGGAGTATTGGCGGGTCGTGGCGGTGCTGACCGTGTTGGCGCTGCTGAACTTCCCCGATGCGCTGATCGGCTCCGGCACCGTCGAAGCCGGCTGCAAAGCCGTCGTTGGTCAACGCCTCAAACTGTCCGGGATGCGCGGGAACGGTCCCGGTGCCACCGGCATCCTCACCCTCGGATGCGACCAAGCCGGCAACCGCTCGAGCACGTATGGACACGGCCGACTCCGGGCGCCGCGGGCCGCGGATCGACTGCGGTGCCGGGCATCATGCGGTTATGCCTGATTACCGACGAATGGCTTTCGGGTATGGGACTTCGGTCCCTACCCGCGGGCTAGGTTCCGTGATTGCATCGAGAAACGGTGTCGGCCGGGTGGTGGAAGGCCGCCGTGCCGAAGCTAAGTGGCTGGCCGCCGCGTCGGCACCGGGGTGCTGTGCAGCGCGGCGGTATCGTAATCACCACAGGGTGCGAGGGCGGATTGCGTTGGAGAGTTTCGACTTCCGGGGATTGCCGATCACGTATGAGCACACCGGGCACGGTGAGCCGGTGATCATGCTCCACAACGGTGGCTCGTCGCATGCCATCTGGGAGGAAGTAGCGAACAGACTGGCTGGCAAGTACGAGATCTTCGCCCTTGACCTGCTGGGGTTCGGCAACTCGGCCAAGCCCGGCGCGGGCTACACCTTGGGCAACTACGTAGCGATGCTGGAGGAGTTCGTCAGCTCACGAGGATTGGAGAAGGTCGCGGTTGTGGGCAACTGCATGGGATCCGCCATCTCCCTGGCGTTCACCGACCGCCATCAGGACAAGGTGAAGGCCCTGGTGCTCTGCAACCCGCTCACCGAGTCGACCTTCCTGGGTGGCTGGTTGGGACCGTTTTTGTGGATGCGGGAGCGGATGCCCGGAATCAATCGGCAAGTGTACCGGTTGGTCGGGCAACTGAAGCTCACCAACGGCATCGGCTCAATTGCCAACCTGTTCCAGCTCGGGCCGCGCGGCCGTGACCTCAAGCTCTATCGCAACCCCGAACTCTGCGGCTGCTACGCGGCCACCGGCCAGGTGGAGTCGCTGCTCGGGGTGCTCGACGACCTCGAGAATTACTCGGTCATAGACAACCTCACGCCGCAGCAGGGGTTCCCTCCTATCTGCACCATCTGGGGGCTGAAGAACAAGATGGTCTCGCCCAAGGCGGGACGTCGCCTAAATGCGACGCTGCACCCCGCACGCCAGGAATGGCTACCCGACTGCGGCCACCTGCTGATGCTGGAGCGGCCGGACGAGGTCGCCTCGATCATCGACGGGTTCCTACAGGCTACCGCGGAGAGGCAGGCCTGAGATGGAGCCTTTCCCCGACGACATCTTCAACCTCGCCGACATCGTGTTGCGGGTATCGCGCGAGGACCCTGAACGCATCGCCGTCATCGAGCCTGACGGCTGGGAGGGCTACGGCACGCGCCGCTACAAACGCCACACCTACGCCGAGCTTTCGGCCGACGCCGAGTCGGTCGCGGTGGGGCTGCGCGAGATGGGCATTGCTGAGACGACCCGCATCGTCTGCATGTCGCCACCCAGCTACGAGACCTGCGTCATAGGCGTGGCCCTCACGCGGGTGGGCGCCTTCACCATCTGGATCGACCCCTCGGTCGGCTATCTCAACGTCGCGGAGCGGCTGAGACGGGTGAATCCGGAGGCGTTCTTGGGCGTCGCGCTCGCGCACATCGGAAGAATCACCTTCGGATGGGGTCCTCGCGGCCTGCGCAAACTTGTCCTGACCGGATGCCCACTCGTGCCGGGAGCCCGCACGGTCACCGGGTTTCCGCCCTTCCCCGGGGCGCGATCGATCAGGACGCTGCGTAGACAAGCGCCCGCTGAACCCCAGCCGCCGAAAGTCGGGCCGGGCGACCCCTGCGCCGTTCTCTACACCACCGGCAGCACCGGGCCGGCGAAGCCCTCGCTCTACCCGCATCGCAACTTCTGTCAGATGTTCCGCAATGCCCACCACAGCTGGCGCTGGGATGCGGACAACGAGGTCCCGGTGGACATGGCCGTCTTCCCCGCGTTCCTGTTCATTCCCATCAGTGCCGGTGGCACGATGGTGGTGCCCCCCATCGACTTCGCCCGACAAGGCCCGGCTGAGGTGAATTCGGCTGCCTTGATCCAGGTCATCAACGACTGCAAGGTCCGGTCGTTTTTCGCCGCGCCGATCCTGATCGAGAACCTGGCCCGGGAAGCGCTTGCGCGCAACCTGACGATGCCCTCTCTGAAACGAGTGATCGGGGCCGGGGCGCCGATCTACGGCCCGGTTGAAAGGATGCTGAGCGCGGTCATGGCTCCCGACGCAGAGCTGGCGGCGAACTACGGAGCCACCGAGGCCATGCCGTCGACCGAAATGGGCAGTCGCGAACACCTTCACGGCTTGTGGAATATGACCGAGCGGGTGCCGGCATCTGTGTGGGTTACGCCCTGCCGGGCATTGCACTGAAGATCATCGACATCGTGGACGGTCCCATCGACTTCATCGAGGACACATCGGAGCTGCCCAACGGGCAGGTCGGCGAAATCCTGGTACGGGGCAAGCACGTGAGTCCCGGGTACTACCTCGACCCCGAGAACACGCGCAAGAACAAAGTGCCCGACCCACAAGGGGACTGGCACCGCTTCGGGGATGCCGGCTACCTCGACGCGCAAGGCAGGCTCTGGCTCTGCGGTCGGGTGTCGCAGCGGGTGAAGACAGACAGCGGGAACCTATTCCCGCTGCAAGTCGAGCCGCTCTTCGACGCTCACCCCAAGGTGAGGCGAAGTGGACTGGTGGGAGTACCCACGCCGGAGGGCGAGCTGCCCGCCCTCTGCGTCGAGGTCGAACCCGACGTTGGCAAAAACGAACTCGCCGGCTTGTACGAGGAACTGCTCGCGCGGGCTGCAGATTCCGACATGGCGAACAACATTCACACCATCTTGTTCAAGCGCAGGCTGCCGGTGGATCCGCGCCACAACTCCAAGATCGAGCGCCCGCACCTTGCCAAGTGGGCCGCCCAGCAGTTGTCGCGACCCCGCTACCGTAGCCAACCCGTCCGCCCTGTCGCCGATCCTCGCTTCCCTCGGCCGCCAGTTCCGCCACCGCGGCGATCACCGTCGTGCGCGAGGCCCCGGTCACACGAGTTACCGCCGGCAGCACATCTGAAATCTGAATACGTCAGCACAACCACACCGCCACCGCCTGACCCCGCCTAAATCAAGATTGACACCGGAATCTGTCAACCTGGGTTCCGGTCATTAAGTAAGCGGTACAAGGGATTTGCTGCCGCGGCGGTGCGGGTCTAGTGCCGGCGGTAATGGCACCGTCAGATATTCAAACTGTCGGAATGACTGTCTGTTTGGGGTGTCCGTCGGCTGACGTCGGCGGCGTAGGTGGCCCAGTCGCCTGCGGAGAGGCGTTGCCATCGGACGGCGGCCTCGATGTTGATGCCGAGGGTCCGGGCGAGGATCGCGGCCGGGATCTCGGTGGCGAGTTGGAATAGGGCGGTGCTGCGGGCCTGGTTGGGTCTGATGCCGAGCCGATTGAGTTTGAGAGTCAGCCGGTTGCTGCTGATCGGTCGGCCGGGTTGGCCTCCGGGGAATAGCCATAGGGAGGGTGCCAGAGCGCCGATGGTGGCGTGGCCCTTTCGGTCGGCGATCACAGCGCGGGCCAGTTCGGCGACGGGTTCGGCAGGTGGATCGGTGCGCGGCCGAGACGCAGTCGAACGTCGCGACCGTTGGCCTCGAGGTGATCGACGGTCAGCCGGCTGATCGTCGATGCTCTTTGGGCATAGAGCAGGAGAAGCAGGCCGGCGAGGCGGTCCTCGGTTTTGAGGGAGTCGTCGTGCAGGAGTCGGCGGGCGGTGTCCCAGCGGTGATGGTCGTCGAGATCGGTGGGGCCGTCCCAGCGTTTCGCGGGGATGTAGGCGGTGGTGAGTTTGTTGGCGTGCGCCCACCGGATGAAGTTGCCGGTCTCGAAACGGTAGGCGCCCGTGGCGTCGGTGAGCCATCGATCCAGGTCGGCTTGGCGGCAGGTGTCCAAAGTGAGGCCGTGGGCGTCGAGCCAGTCCAGGAACGCCACCGCGGCGCGGGCGTGGCTACGGATGCGCAGCGACTGCTGCCGGGACGTGGGGCGACCGTTGTTGCGGCTGCGCAGACGCCGGACCAGATGTCAGATCATGTAGCGGCGCAATAGTTTCCGTCGATGAGTGTCGGGTTGCGAGGCGAGGAAGCCGGTCAGGAATTGTTCGAGGCGGGCCAGTTCTTCGTCGCGTTCGGGCAGAGCACCGACAGCGACGAGCGTTTGCCGCAGATGGGCCAGGGCGGGGGTCGCGGGAAGTTCGTCGAGCGCCTCATGGGTGACTGGTCGTCGCCCGTTCGCGAGATCGGAAAGGACCGGCGCGACAGATGTTTTCGTCAGCCACCGCATCGCTGTGACGGGGTGCTCGGCGGTGGAGATGTTGTCCCGCAGAGCCGTCAGGCCCGGGGCGAGCGAGTCGCTGCGTGGCCCCATCACCTCGTCGAGACGCTTGTTGATCAGACATCGTGCGCACTGGCCCGGATGGGGGTAGTCGGGGTCGTTGCAGGTGGGGCAGGCCACCAACCAGGCCGGAGGTGTGGTGCACTCACTGCAGCGCGGTTCGGTCATGGTGCCGGAGGCGATCGCCGCGCTACGGGCGCAGGACGAGCACGTCACCGACCGGCGCTGACATGTCGGGCACCACGGCAGGCCCGTGATGCGGGAGATGCCCCAAGCCGTGGTCTGATGCAGCAGGTCAGCCGCTTGAGCGTGGGACAACTGGGACACAGCGGCCCGTGGGTGGTTCGTCGGCAGACCGAACGCAGGCGGCCGCAGTTGATACAGGTCTTCAGGTTCGCCGGGTCGGTGATGAAACAATTCACGCAAACGGCGCCACCGTGCTTGTCGCGTGTCACCGGTTCGTGGCGGCCTCCGCAGCGCGTGCACGTCTCGTATCGGGTGTGCGCGATGCAGGTCCGGCAGACACGCTGACCGTTGAGGGGTTTGTCGATGCGCACCACGCGGTGACAACCGGGACAGGTCGGTCGAACGATCCCGGCGATCCCCGCGGCGTGCAGCTGCTCGACGAACCCGGGGACCATCCGTAGCGCGGCGCGGTGGGCCTGCCCGGTGAGCAACGTGGGGTCGGTTTCCAACGCCCAGGCCAACTTCCGGCGGTAGGCGAGCCGTTGACATAGCCGATCGACCGCGGCAACGAGGGTTTCGCGCTCGACGCCGGGATCCAAGGCCGTGACGAGGCCGTGGATGACGGTAATCGGGTCGCGGTCGTCGCGGTCGGGGCACTGGGCGCAGCGGGGTTGACCGGTCCGGTCCCTGGACGTGACATGGCGGGTGTTTCCGCAGGCGGCGCAGGGCGCGGTCGTCTGCTCGCAAACGGCGCAGAACCAGTCCTGTCCGCGACGTTGCATCGTCCGCAACTGCTTTGCGCAGGTGGCGCAACAGGGCGGCGAGATCGACGCCGCACCGGCTTTGCGCAGTGCTAACAGCAACTCGCCGACCACCCGTGGTGCCGGGGACCCGGCCATCGGCGAGCACCTAGGGTCGTTCGACGAGCGCGCAGGCCAGGCGCCGTGCTTTCGCGCGACCACCCGTGACGGTAGTGACCACCGGGCGGATCTGCTCTCGCTCGAGCGTGGACTCGGCCGCCGTGATCAGGTCCACGATCAGGCCGACCGGGTCCGTGATCGCCCGGTCCTCGGACTGGGCTGTGGTCACGGCCATTCGCCACCGTGGACACGGGCGCGTTTGGGCCGCAGATCCCCGACGGCGGTCTCGGCGCCGACCGCCTTCTTCTTCCGGGTTTTCGCCGTGGTCGCCGCGAACGGTTCGATCAGCTGGTCCATCGAACAGTCGAGGATGTCCAGCAGTGCCATCAGGATCCTCAGGCTCAGCCGCTCCGGGCGTTCGACGACGAGCCGGTAGACCTGGCTCGAGGACAAGGCGATGCCCCGCTGGGCCAGTGGCTCGATCAGATCGGTGGTCGCGAACATGCCCCGGTCGGCCATGACCCTGCGCAAATGCCAGTGGTAGTCCAGTTTGGGTGTCATCGACGGTCCTTGTCCGTGGAGGCGATAGGGTCGAGCGCGGGCGAAAGCGCCTTGCGCAGCATGGTGTTCATGAAGTCGTCGCTGACATGGGTATAGATCGCGGTGGAACTGTCGCATTCGTGCCCGACCGGATGGTCCTGGCAACCGAAGCGCGGCCGGATGTTCTCCACATAGTCTTGGACGGCGTCGACGGCCCAGTCCATCACCGAAGCGACGTTGCGTCGCCGCGGCGGCTGCCCGCGCTTGGCCTTGCCGTAGCGCACATGCAGCGTTCCGAACCGACCGAACTGGGCGCGGCGGGATTGCGGCCCCAATCCACGATGTCCAACCGTGCCGATTCGGTCCGGCGAAGGCCCCACCCGTAAATCACTTTGAATAGCGTCGCGTCCCGATACGCGGCCAACGCGCCCTTGCGTTTGGCTCGCACCGCCCGCTCGACCTGGTCGGCGGCGTAGTCCAGGAACCGTTGCAACTCCTCCCCTGTGAACGGCCGCGCCTCCGGACCGCCCTCGTAGTCGTTTAGGTGAGCGGTCGAATTCCATTCGTGCACAATCGGAACGGGGTGCATACCGGGCCCGAACTCCCGCTCGCACGCCGTCGCCCACCCGTAACGGGCGTTGTCGGTCAAGAACTCGGTGAACAGCCGCAGGCTGCCCTGATAGCCGCGGATCGTCGAGGGTGCCAGCCGCCGCTCGCCGACCATCGACAATGACCACTCGTCCATATGAGCCGGTGTCCAGCACCACGGGTACTCGTTGGTGAACCCGACGAACCGGCGAATCAGCCGCTCCCGCGTGGTGATTGTGTCCTCACGCAGTCCGCGCGACACCTGCTGGGCTTTCCAGCCCCACATCGCCTCGACCATGGCGTCCTCCGGGCGCAACTGCACCACGCCGACCACCAACTCCAGATGCGCCGCGCCCGCCAAATCGACCTGCCGCAACCCGCCTCCCACACCGTCTAATAGCGGGCGAATCATGCGACCAGGCGGGATCATCTTCGCAAATCAGCAGGTCAACAGCACATTCTGCGCACGCTTCAGGTTAGACTTAGTGAAGCCCCTCACCACGCAACCAGGCATTTTCGCCCGTCTGATGCAATTCCCGAGCCTTCGCTCATGTATCGTTCGAGCAATTACTGGCTGGCGAGCTCGGCCACTCAGCGAGATCGCCGGCAGCGGCAGCGGGTTGCCCGTCTTCTGCTGCACCAGGCCGATCGTGCGCCCACGCCAATCGACATCACCCACCCGCGGCGCCACGATGTCACAGGCCCGCAGCCCCGTCGACAATGCGAGCAACGTGATCACGGCGTCCCGCGCGCTGACCACCCCCGACGCACAGGCCCGAACAACCCGTTCCTCCTCGCCATCGCCGAGGACGGGGACTATCGCGTGAAAACGTTTGATGCCCGCCAGATTGGTTATCGACTGGTGCTACACGTTCTACGATCACCAACGCCGGCGCAGTGCCGCCGACGGGCTATCGCCCGTCAACTACGAGATCAGGGAATCCAAGACCAAGCCGGAAGCGGCATAGGAAACCCTCCACGATTTCGGGGGAACCACACGGCGCAGGGCCATCGAGTTCGCGGGCTGTCGAAACCTACGGCGGACAGGAACCGGCATGTGCCAATGGACGTCCTCCCATGGCGGTGGTGGCCGCTGGGGCGCGCGGATACCGCGGCGAGACCACCCAGCGGCTAGATGATGCCGCGTTTTAGGCGGCGGCGCTCACGCTCGGACAACCCGCCCCAGATGCCGAAACGTTCGTCGTTGGCCAGCGCGTACTCCAAGCACGCATCGCGGACCTCGCAGCCCAGGCAGATTCGCTTGGCCTCGCGGGTGGAGCCGCCTTTCTCGGGGAAAAATGCCTCCGGATCCGTCTGCGCGCACAGTGCGCGCTCCTGCCACTGGCTGTCACCTGGCTCCAGACCCGCGTCGAATGTGTCGGGCACCAGGGTCAAACGGGGACGTGCGCCGAAATCCGAACCCCCCTCGGTGACCGGACCGATATTGGTGTGCGGTGTGCTTCCTATTGCGCCCAGAAGGTGCTGATAGGACATGTTCCGCCTCCTCACCTTGGTTTCGTATCCAATGAAAATGTCGCCCGCTATTATCCTGTGGCCATCCCAATTCGAACATATGATCGAATCTCGGTCTGCGACACCGGAACCGGCCGGTCAACCGGGAAATGACACTGGTGTGATTAGACACGGGCAGGCTGCTCGGGTCAAGCGCTACGACCGAGTTTCATACCATTGACCCGGACATTCCGGTGAGTCGTTGTCTTGGCGTGTCGTGTGAGTAATAGCACTGACATTTCCGGCGCGGCTCGCCTCGGATTCCGCGGTCCTCCCCGGCGCATCGTCTGCCCTTCGTCAACGCCTAGTGTGCTTCGGTGTGAAGGTCACCGTTCTGGTCGGGGGCGTCGGCGGCGCCCGCTTCCTCCTGGGTGTGCAACGGCTGCTGGGGCTTGGCCAATTCGCCGACGACCGCGGCGCCGATGAGCACCAACTGACGGCGGTGGTGAACGTCGGTGACGACGCCTGGATGCACGGTGTCAGAATTTGCCCGGATCTGGACACCTGCATGTACACACTGGGCGGCGGCGTCGACCCGGAGCGCGGCTGGGGACACCGCAACGAAACCTGGCACGCCCAGGAGGAGTTGGCGGCCTACGGCGTTCAGCCGGACTGGTTCGGTCTCGGCGACCGCGACCTGGCCACCCACCTGGTGCGCAGTCAAATGCTGCGCGCCGGTTATCCACTGTCGGCTGTCACCGAGGCGCTGTGTGCACGTTGGAAACCGGGGGCGCGGCTGGTGCCCGCCACCGACGACCGTTGCGAAACCCACGTTGTCATCACCGATCCTTGCCCCGGGGAAACGGCGGGCGAACGACGTGCCATTCATTTCCAGGAATGGTGGGTGCGCTACCGCGCCCGGGTGACGGCCCACAGCTTCGCGTTCGTCGGCTCGGAGAAGGCCACCGCCACGCCGGACGCTGTGGCGGCGATCAACGACGCCGACATCGTCTTGCTCGCGCCGTCCAACCCGGTTGTCAGCATCGGCGCCATCCTGGCCATCCCGGGTATTCGCGGGGCCGTGCGTTCGGGCCATGGCCCGGTGGTGGGCTACTCCCCCATCGTCGGCGGCAGACCGTTGCGCGGCATGGCCGACGAATGCCTGTCCGTGATCGGCGTGGAATCGACCGCCGAGGCGGTCGGGCGCCACTACGGCGCACGCCCGGCCACCGGCCTTCTCGACGGGTGGCTCATCGCCGAGGGCGACAGCGCGCAGATCGACGGCGTCGCGGTGCGTGCCGTTCCGCTGTTGATGACAGATCCGTCCGCGACCGGCGCGATGGTGCGAGCAGGTCTGGAGCTCGCCGGTATCTCCACGGGTGCGCTGTGACCACGCCCGCCGAACACGGCGCCGCGGGACCGGTGGAGATCCTGCCGGTCACCGGGCTCCCCGAATTCCGCCCTGGCGACAATCTGACGGCGGCAGTGGCCCGCGCCGCGCCGTGGCTGCGCAGCGGCGACGTCGTGGTGGTGACCAGCAAAGTCGTCTCCAAGTGCGAAGGACGCATCGTGACCACCCCGGCGCATCCGGAACAGCGGGATATCCTGCGGCGCAAGCTGATCGACGAAGAGGCGGTCCGAGTGCTGGCCCGCAAGGGCCGCACCTTGATCACCGAGAATGCGATCGGGCTCATTCAGGCCGCCGCAGGTGTCGACGGATCGAACATCAGCAAGACGGAACTGGTGCTGTTGCCACGGGATCCCGACCGCAGTGCCGCAACTCTTCGCGAGGGACTGGGTGAAGCGTTGGGCGTCTCAGTGGCTGTCGTTGTCACCGACACCATGGGTCGCGCCTGGCGCCAAGGACAAATCGACACCGCGATCGGCGCCTCCGGGCTCACCGTGCTGCACGGCTACGGCGGGGCGGTGGACCCGCACGGCAACCCGCTGGTGGTCACGGAGGTGGCCGTCGCCGACGAGATCGCCGCAGCCGCCGATCTCGTCAAGGGCAAGCTCACCGGCATACCGGTGGCAGTGGTACGCGGACTAAAGCCGGCCGACAACGGCTCCACGGCACGCGACCTGCTCAGGCCCGGCAAGGACGACCTGTTCTGGCTGGGCACGGCCGAGGCGATCGACCTCGGCCGTGCCCAGGCTCAACTGCTGCGCCGGTCGGTGCGACGGTTCGCGCCGCAGCCGCCGGACCCGGCACTTGTCGAGGCGGCAGTCGGCGAGGCGTTGACCGCCCCGGCGCCACACCACACCCGTCCCACGCGGTTCGTATGGCTGTCGGACCGGCACCGGCGAAACCTGCTGCTGGACCGAATGGCCGATAAATGGCGCGCCGACCTGACCGCCGACGGCCGATCGCCCGACACCGTGGAGAGGAGGGTGGCTCGTGGCCGCATCCTCTACGACGCGCCGGAGGTGATCATCCCCTTCACGGTCCCCGACGGCGCGCATCACTACCCGGATCCGGCCCGGACCGCCGCCGAGCGAACCATGTTCACGGTCGCCACCGGGGCCGCCGTTCAGGGCCTGCTCATCGCACTGGCAGTACGCGGGCTGGGGAGCTGCTGGATCGGCTCGACCATCTTCGCACCCGAGCTGGTGCGCAGTGAACTGCAGCTGCCCGCCGAGTGGGAACCATTGGGCGCCATCGCAATCGGCTATCCCGATGCCGATTCCGGCGACCCCGGACCGCGGCCACCCGCTGACCGCGAAGGGCTACTGCTGCGGATATGACCTGCCGGTGCGGATACGCCTCCTGGTGCGATAACGACAATGCGCGAATCGGTACTTGCCGTGCTGACCTCCTGGACCGCACCCGATCCCGGCCAGGACGCGCTGCGGCACGCCCTGGTGGCGTACGTGACGGCCCGCACGGACGCCTGCGAGCGTGGCTGCGTCCCGGGCCACATCACGGCATCGACCGCTGTGCTCGATCACGGCGGCGCCCGGGTGCTGCTGACTCTGCACCCGCGGCTGGGTCGGTGGGTTCAACTCGGCGGGCACTGCGAACCCGAAGACGCCGACATCGTCTCCGCCGCTCTGCGCGAAGCCACGGAGGAGTCCGGCATCACCGGGCTGACCATCGATGCCGACCCGGTCGCGCTCGACGTTCACCCGGTGACCTGTTCGCTGGGCGTACCGACCCATCACCTGGACGTGCTGTTCATCGCGCAGGCGCCGCCCGCTGCCGCCATCGCGATCAGCCACGAGTCGCTGGACCTGCGCTGGTGGCCCATCGACGGATTGCCGCCGGACGTCGACCCCGCGACGCGCAACCTGGTTCGGCTGGCCGCGGCGCGTACTCAGATGTCGCTGGAATAGCGGATGCCGCAGTCGGGCAGCGAAACGCCCGGCCACACCCGCGCCCCGCGAAGCAACTCGCAGCGGGCCCCGATATCGGCGCCGTCGCCGATCACACCGTCGCGGATCAGCGCCCGCGGCCCGATACGGGCGCCGGATCCGATGATCGACCGCTCCACCACCGACCCCGCCTCCACCTTTGCGCCGTCGAAGATCACCGCACCGTCCAATCGTGCGCCTGGCCCGATTTCGGCCCCGCGCCCGACAACGCTGCCACCGACCACGACCGCACCCGGCCCCACCGACGCTCCGTCGTGGACCAGTGACTCACCCCGGCGCCCACCCAGCGCGGGCGATGGGGCAATGCCGCGGACCAGGTCGGCCGAGCCCCGGACGAAATCCTCCGGAGTACCCATGTCGCGCCAATACGTGGTGTCGACATAGCCGCACACACGCACACCGGAAGACAGCAGCGACGGGAACACCTCGCGCTCGACGGATACCTCCCGCCCGGTGGGGATGGTCGCGATGACGTCGCGTTTGAACACATAACAGCCGGCGTTGATCTGGTCGGTCGGCGGATCCTGCGTCTTCTCCAGAAACGCGGTCACCCGGCCGTCGGCATCCGTGGGGACGCACCCGAAAGCCCGCGGGTCGGCCACGCGCACCAAATGCAGGGTCACGTCGGCTGAGCTTTGCCCGTGGAATGCGAGCAGTTGGGTCAGATCGGTACCGGAAAGCACATCGCCGTTGAACACCATTGCGGTGTCGTAACGCAGCTTGGGCACGACATTGGCGATGCCTCCGCCTGTTCCCAGCGGAGTCTCCTCGAAAACGTAATCGATCTGCAACCCGAATTTGGAGCCGTCGCCGAACTCCGCTTCGAACGTCGAGGATTTGTACGAGGTGCCCAAGATGACGTGCTCGATACCGGCCTCGGCGATCCGCGACAGCAAATGCGCCAGGAACGGCAGGCCCGCCGTCGGCAGCATCGGCTTTGGCGCCGACAGCGTCAACGGCCGCAGCCGCGTGCCTTTGCCGCCGACCAGGACGACGGCATCGACCGCCGCGGGGTCCAGATCGCTCATCGGGGCCTCCCTTTCCTGCGTGAACTTCGCACAACCAGCGATGATCGTACGGCCAGAGCGGGGCGCATTGCCCACCGCAGGGGTGCACGACGCCATCCGGTGTGCCGGGTGGACACGTAGATCCACGCGCTGTCGTGGTGCGCGGACAGGTTGCGGGACGGATCGCGGCCAGTCGAATGTCCTTTGTCGTGAAGTACCTCCGCCGAGGGCGCGTACACGTTCAGCCAGCCCGCACGAGCGAACCGGTCGCCGAGGTCGACGTCTTCCATGTACATGAAGTAGCGCTCGTCGAAACCCCCGACTTCGTCGAAGGCTTTGCGCCGCACGAGCAGACAAGAACCTGACAGCCACCCCACACCGCGCTCGCTGGGCGGCTCACGGTCTTGCCGGTAGGCGGCCGTCCACGGATTGGTCTTCCAGAACGGCCCGGCCAGGGCGTGCATGCCGCCACGCACGATGCTGGGCAGATGCCGCGCGGATGGGTACACCGAACCGTCCGGGTCACGGATCAGCGGACCGATTGCCGCAGCTCGCGGCCACCGTTGCGCGACCTCCAGCAGTGAGTCGATGCTGCCCGGCGACCAGACCACGTCCGGGTTGGCAACGACGACAAACTCGCTCGACGTACCCAACCCGGCAACCGCACGGTTGACCGCGGTGCCGTAGCCCAGGTTTGAACCGCTACGCAACAATTGGGCGTTCGGGTAGCGTGCGATCGCCGCCTCGGGCATTCCGTCGGTCGACCCGTTGTCGGCCATGACGACGCTCACCGGAACATCAGTGGCCGCCGTCAATGACGACAGGAATCGCTCGAGGTGTGGTCCCGGCGAATAGGTCACCGTTACCACGGGCAGTTCGTCGGCCACGGCGTCGAGGGTATCCGCCGTCGGGCCACGTACCTGGGCGGGACTCTACCGCGCCCGGGCAATCGCTTCCGCAAGCGCTTCCCGCCATGGCCGCAGCGGCGTCAACCCGGCGATCGCAGACTTACGGCCACCCAGTGCGGAGAAAGTCGGGCGCCGAGCCGGCCGGGGGACCTGATCGGTGCTCACCGCGCGCACCAGGTCTTGGTCTGCCTCAAGTTCTGCATACACCGCGCGCGCCTGCTCGAAGCGGGTGACAGCGCCTGCATTGCCGGCGTGCAACAGGTTTTCGGTCACGCCATGATCGGCGATCTCGAGCAAGGCAGCGACCAGGTCCCCGACGTAGGTCGGCGAACCCACCTGATCGTCGATGACATCGACCGCCGCGGCCACGCCCGCCTTGCTCGCCATCACCGCGACGAAGTCGCGGCCGGTCCCACCGGTATACAACCACGAGGTACGGACGACAGTTGCCTCCGGCAGCTCCGAAAGCACCGCGAGTTCGCCGGCGAGCTTGCTTCTGCCGTAGGCGCTGCACGGGCGCGTCGGGTCTCCGGGTTCGTAGGGCTGCGCCGGCCGAGTGCCGAAGTCGCCGTCGAATACGTAATCGGTGGACACATGGATCATGCGGGCGCCGGCACGGGCACAGGCGTGAGCGACGTTGCGTGCCCCGTCCGCGTTGACGGCGTAAGCCCCGGCCTCGTCGGCCTCGGCGCAGTCGACGTCGGTATAGGCAGCACAGTTGACAACCGTTGCCCCTTCCAGAGCACCGGCTACGACCAGACCTTCCGCCGCCGCCGGGTCCGTGATATCCCACTGGCCCGACGTGTAGGCCTGCACATTTCGGCCCTGGCGTGCGGCTTCGACCGTCAAGAACCTGCCCAGCTGGCCGGCCGCCCCGGTGACCACGATCGTGTCCGCCACATCACGAGTCTGGCACGCCGAACCCGGCTACCGGCATACCGCAGCCTTCGCAAGTAGCCTGAGTCGATGCCTGCCCGGGTGATACGTGTCCTCGCCACCGCGTTTGCCGTCACGATCGTCGTTGGCACCGGTGTCGCGTGGAGCACCATCCGTTCGTTCGAAGACGGAATCAACCACATCAGCACAGCCGCACTCGGTGGCGACGGCGAGGACGGCGCCATCGACATCCTGCTGGTCGGAATGGACAGTCGCACGGATGCCCACGGGCAGCCGCTCTCCGCCGAGGAATTGGCCACCCTGCGGGCGGGCGACGACGTCGCCACCAACACCGACACGATCATCCTTGTTCGCATCCCGGTCAACGCGAAGTCCGCAACCGCCATTTCGATACCGCGTGACTCCTACGTGGATGCGCCGGGTCTGCGCAAGATGAAGATCAACGGCGTGTACGGAGAGGTCAAGCTCGACACGATGAAGGAACTCATCGAGAACGAGGGCATGGATCCCGTCGAGGGCGAAAAGCGCGGCGCCGAGGCGGGCCGAGAGGCGCTGATCAAGACGGTCGCCAAACTGACGGGTGTCACCGTGGACCACTACGCCGAGATCGGGCTGCTGGGCTTCGCGCTGATCACCGACGCCCTGGGCGGCGTCGATGTCTGTCTCAAAGAAGCCGTCTACGAACCCCTTTCGGGCGCGGACTTCCCGGCCGGCTGGCAACGTCTCGACGGCCCGCAGGCACTGAGCTTTGTGCGGCAGCGCCACGATCTGCCGCGCGGCGATCTGGACCGGGTGGTACGCCAACAGGTGGTGATGGCTTCACTTGCCCACCAGGTGATCTCGCGCCGGACGCTGTCAAGTGCAGCCACGCTCAACCGTCTCCAGCAAGCCGTGCAACGCTCGGTGGTGCTGTCCGACGGCTGGGACATCATGACCTTCGTCGACCAGCTGCAGAAGCTAGCCGCCGGGAGTGTTGCGTTCGCGACCATCCCGGTGCTCGACGAAGCCGGATGGAGCGACGACGGCATGCAGAGCGTCGTGCGCGTGGACCCCGACCAGGTCAAGGAATGGGTGTCCGGCCTGCTGCACGGCCAAGACCAGGGCAAGTCCGAGCAGATCACCTACGCACCCGAGCAGACCACTGTCAACGTGGTGAACGATTCCATTATCAACGGACTGGCTGCGGCGGTGGCAGAAGTGTTGTCGGGGAAGGGCTTCAAGAATGGAAGCGTCGGAAACAACGAATCCGGGCACGTGTCCGGCAGCCAGGTTCAGGCAGCCCGCGACGATGACCTCGGCGCCCAGGCGGTCGCCAAGGAATTGGGCGGATTGCCCGTCGTTGCCGACGCTTCGGTGCCGCCGGGCTCCGTTCGCGTGGTCCTGACGGCCAGCTACACCGGCCCGGGCTCCGGGCTGGACGGATCGCACGTTTACTACGGCGGCGACGCCGTCAGCGATGAGACGACGACACCCGAAACGACCGCACCGCCGCCGTCGCCGATCATCACGGCCGGGTCCGAAGACCCAGCCTGCGTGAACTGAACGGTGGAGCAGCACGAAAGCCGCGGACTACGCTGTCGGCGTGCGCACAGTCACCGGCGCGATACTCGAACCGCTGCTGCGGGACAACCCCAGCGGCCCGCGCATCACGTATTACGACGACATCACCGGTGAGCGCGTGGAGCTATCCACCTCGACGCTGGCGAATTGGGCCGCAAAGACCGCCAACCTCGTTCGCGACGACATGGGCGCCGCGCCCGGCAGCCGGGTGCGACTATTGCTGCCCGCGCACTGGCAGACCGCCGCGGTCCTGTTCGGCGTCTGGTGGACCGGCGCCGAGGTCGTGCTGGGCGGGCAGGCCGACATCGCCTTGTGCACCGGGGATCGACTGGCCGACGCGGAACGCGCGGTCGGCACCGGCGAGATCGCCGTGCTGTCGCTGGACTTCTTCGGCAGGGGGGTCGACGGCCTTCCGGTCGGTGTCATCGACTTTGCCACTTCGGTTCGCGCGCAAGGCGACCAGATCGTTGCAGAGCCGCATCCCGGCCCCGCCCTGGCGGGGTATTCCGCAGAAGAAGTGCTGAGCATCGCGCGGCAATCCGCGCTGTCACAGAACCTCGCGCGGTCGGACCGGGTGTGGTCGTCATCGGATTGGGCAAGCCCCGGGTATCTCGTCGACAAGTTCCTGGCGGTGTTGGCCGCCGGCGCCTCTTTGGTCCAGGTCGCCAATCCCGTTGCGGATCAATCGCGACGGCTCATCGCCGAGAAGGTGACCCATGTCTTGGACGACAGCTGCAGCACCCGCTTCGCCTGCTCGGACACCTGATGCCGACCAGGCTGTGAATATGACGGCATCCGGGGGCCGCACCGCCTTGAACGCGTCAATGCTGCGCGATGCGACGGGAGAACAGTGGCGGCGGATCGACATCGTCGAACAAACCGGGTCCACCAATGCCGACCTGTTGGAGCGCTCTGCCCGGGGCGAGCAAGTCGCCGGATGCGTACTGCTGGCCGAATACCAAAGTGCCGGACGTGGGCGACAAGGCCGTTCCTGGACGGCTCCCCCGCGCTCTCAGGTCGCGATGTCTGTCGCCGTCGACGTTGCGGGCATGGATCCCGACACCTGGGGCTGGTTGCCGTTGCTGACCGGGATAGCCGCGGTAGAGGCCGTCGACGCAACCTGCAGCGTACGGGCCGGGCTCAAATGGCCGAACGACATTCTGGTCGGGCAAGGCAAGCTGGCCGGCATCTTGGCCGAGGTCGCCGCACCGGCAGCGGTGATCGTCATAGGGCTTGGCATCAATGTCTCGTTTACCGCAGCGGAGGCGCCCACCGAAATCGCGACGTCGCTGGCGATGCTGGGCCAACCAGATGCGGACCGAAACGAGTTGGCCGCCGCCATTCTCGACCGACTTGCCCGTCGCGTCCGGCAATGGCGCACGCCGGGCGGCACCGACGACACCCTCATCGCCGATTACCGCGGCATGAGTGTCACCCTGGGATCCCGGGTGCGGGCAATCCTGCCCGGCGGCCGGGAAATCGTCGGGACCGCGCAGGACATCGATTCCATGGGGCGGCTCCTGATCGCCTGCGGGACGACTGTCACCACCGTCGCGGCCGGTGATATCACCCACCTGCGGCCTGAAGCGTGATGACGCCGGCTGCGCTCTGTCTGCCGTGAAATCAACTGCTGCCTCGCAGGCTCGGTCAGCGACCCAGCAACATGCGCGACATGACGACACGCTGAATCTGGTTGGTGCCCTCATAGATCTGGGTGATCTTGGCGTCGCGCATCATGCGCTCGACCGGAAAGTCCATCGTGTAGCCAGCGCCTCCGAGCAACTGCACGGCGTCCGTGGTCACCTCCATAGCCACATCCGAAGCCATGCATTTTGACGCCGCCGAGATGAACCCCAGGTTCGCCTCCCCCCGTTCTGCGCGTGCCGCCGCGGAATAGACCATCAACCGGGCCGCCTCCACCTTCATCGCCATGTCGGCCATCATGAACTGCACGGCCTGGAACTCACTGATCGACTTCCCGAATTGCCTGCGGGCCTTGGTGTACTCGATGGCGGCGTCCAGCGCCCCCTGCGCAATCCCGACTGCCTGCGCCCCGATCGTGGGACGGGTGTGATCAAGCGTCGCCAGGGCGGTCTTGAACCCCGAGCCCGGTTCACCGATGATCCGTTCACCCGGAATACGGCAGTTCTCGAAGTACAGCTCGGTCGTGGGCGAGCCCTTGATCCCGAGTTTGCGCTCCTTGGCACCGACGGTGAAGCCGTCGTCATCCGTGTGCACCATGAACGCCGAAATACCATTGGGGCCCTTGTCCGGATCCGTCACCGCCATCACGGTGTACCAGCTGGACTTACCGCCGTTGGTGATCCAGCACTTCGATCCGTTGAGGATCCAGTCATCCCCGTCCGCCCTGGCGCGGGTACGCATAGCCGCTGCGTCGCTTCCTGCCTCGCGCTCGGAGAGCGCGTAGGACGCCATTGCACCGCCGACCAGGTCAGGCAGGACGATCCGCTTCAGCGCATCGGCACCCCGGAGAATCAACCCCATCGTGCCCAGCTTGTTCACTGCCGGGATCAAGGAGGCCGACGCATCGACGCGGGCGATTTCCTCGATCACGATGCACGTCGCCACCGAATCGGCACCTTGGCCGCCGTACTCCTCAGGCACATGCAACGCGTTGAATCCAGAGGCGTTCAGCGCGTCGAGGGCCTCCTGCGGGAAGCGGGGCTTCTCATCGACATCGGCGGCATGCGGGGCGATCTCTTTCTCCGCCAGAGCGCGAATCGCGGCCCGAAGCTCCTGATGTTCCTCGGGTAGTTGGAACAGATCGAACGACGGGTTTCCGGCCCATCCAGTCATCGAGACCTCCCAGTTACTCGTCGGTAACTTTACTCGATCGGGGACCCTCGGAGAAGGCGGGTCCGCAGTGCCTCGTCCTTGGCCAGCACCGCCTCCTCCAGCTCCGTCTGGAATGCGACCATCCGCTGACGAAGTGCCAGATCGGCCGAACCCAGGATGCGGACGGCCAACAACCCGGCGTTGCGGGCACCGCCGATCGAGACGGTGGCCACCGGGACTCCGGCGGGCATCTGCACAATCGACAGCAGTGAGTCCAACCCGTCGAGGCGCCCCAGCGGTACCGGGACACCGATGACCGGCAAGGGAGTGGCCGCCGCAACCATCCCCGGCAGGTGCGCCGCGCCGCCCGCTGCGGCGACGATCACCTCGATGCCTCGGCCCGCCGCTGCGCGGGCGTAGTCGAGCATCCTGCCGGGGGTTCGGTGCGCGGACACCACTGATACCTCGAACGGCACATCGAACTCCGTCAGCACGGTTGCCGCGTCAGCCATGACCGCCCAGTCACTGTCGCTGCCCATGATGAGTCCGACGCGTGTGATGCTCACAAGCGAGCCGCCCGCCCGCACTCGAGCGCCGTGCCCGACCCTCGCTTCACGTTCATCGGTGTCCATCCCATCCGTCAGTCCACTGCGCGTGCGACAACCAGTGTGCCGCGCGATTGGCCCTCTCACGTACGTCGACCGGTTCCTGTCCTTTTGCGGCGACGATATTGACGTGGCCCAGCTTGCGGCCAGGGCGCTCATCCTTGCCGTACAAGTGCACCTTGGCCTCGGGTAGCCGCGCAAACAGATGATGAACGCGCTCGTCGACGCTCATCGCGGGGGTCCGCGGCGCGCCGAGGACGTTGGCCATCACGGTGGTCGACGCCCGCGCGGCGGTATCGCCCAGCGGGTAATCCAGAACCGCGCGCAGGTGCTGTTCGAACTGGCTGGTCACAGCTCCGTCCATCGTCCAGTGACCCGAGTTGTGTGGGCGCATTGCCAGCTCGTTGACCATTAGCCCACCTTCGGCTGTCTCGAACAATTCAACCGCCAACACACCGACCACCCCCAGTTCGTCGGCAAGGGAGAGCCCGAGCCGTTGGGCTGCCACACCCACCTCATCGGCAAGTCCGGGAGCCGGCGCGATCACCTCGACACAGATGCCGTCCCGCTGAACGGTTTCTACGACCGGCCATGCCGCACCCTGGCCGAACTCGGAACGTGCGACCAGGGCAGACAACTCTCGACGCATGCCTACCCGCTCTTCGACAAGGATCGCGACCCCGTCGTCGAGATAACTGGACGCCACCCGATGTGCTTCTTCGGCACCGTCGACCAGCACCACTCCGCGGCCGTCGTAGCCGCCACGGACTGTCTTGATCACAACCGGTCCACCCACGTCGCGCGCAAATTCCGCCGCCTCACCAGCAGCCGCGACGGCCGAGAATCGGGGCACCGGCACGTCCAGCGCAGCCAACTTCTTCCGCATGACCAGCTTGTCCTGCGCGTGTACCAGCGCCCCGGGTGGGGGCGCGACGGTGACGCCGTCGGCGAGGAGTTTCTCGAGCAATTCGGCCGGAACGTGCTCGTGATCGAACGTCAGCACAGTGGCAGCCCTGCGCGACCCTGCGCAGGGCTGCGTAGTCCGTGTGCGACCCGATCACCACGTCCGGGCTTACCTGCGCTGCCGGATCAGCGGGTCGACGGCCAACACCCGCAACGTCTGGCCCAGCGCAATAGCGGCTTGATGCGTCATCCGAGCCAGCTGGCCACCGCCGACCATGGCAACGACGGGAGGCGAGCGCTTTTCAGAAGGGTTGATGACACGTCCACCATGGTGGCATGACCTGCTGCGAAACTTCCGCTGCACGCAATGCGAGCCGCGGGTTTGCGTACACTGATAAAACGTGTCCTTCGCTGATGCCACGATTGCGCGCCTACCGCGCCCGATCCGGCTGTTCGCCGAACGCCACCATGAGTTGATCAAGTTCGCCATCGTCGGCGCCACGACATTCGTCATCGATTCGGTGATCTTCTACACCCTCAAGCTGACCATTCTCGAACCCAAGCCGGTCACCGCCAAGACCATCGCCGGCATCATCGCGGTGATCGCTTCCTACATCCTCAACCGCGAATGGAGCTTCCGCGACCGCGGCGGACGTGAGCGCCACCACGAGGCGTTGTTGTTCTTCGCGGTCAGCGGCGTCGGGGTCGTGCTAGCGATGGTCCCGCTGTGGTTCTCCAGCTACGTGTTACAGCTTCGCGTTCCGGCCGTGTCCCTGACGGTCGAGAACATCGCCGACTTCATCTCCGCCTACATCGTCGGCAACCTGCTTCAGATGGCGTTTCGGTTCTGGGCGTTCCGCCGGTTCGTCTTCCCCAGCGAGTTCGCCCGCAACCCGGAGAAGGCCCTCGAGTCCGCTCTCACCGGCGGCGGCATCGTCGAGGCACTCGAGGACGGCTTCGAGCGCCGACCCAACATAGGCGCAAATCCGCCACCGCTGCGACGTCGATGGTGGCGCAGTGGCTCCCGTCAGGGCAATCGACCCTTCGGAGCCGAAGGTATCGAATACCTCGCGATAGAGCAGCGAATGCACCTCCTCGACGTTAGGCACGTCGTAGAACTCCACGGGGTCATGGCTGCCCGACTCGACGGTCAGCGTGCCGGTATGCAGGATCCCGTCCACAAGGCCGTGCCGAAACCCCACACTGTCGATGCGAGCCAGCGGGATGTCGATGCCGGCCCTGGTCGGTAGCCCAAACCGGAACATCACCCGCCGGTCGGTGACGACGAAATGCGTCGTCCGCCATCTCAGGAAGGGCCAGAGCGCCAGCCACCCCACGACCACCAGCCAAATCACGGCGATCACCGACGTAACCACGGTCTTGAACGTGGAATCCCATTCGCGAGTGCCGACGTAGGCGCCGCCGAAGGACGCCAGCGCGGTACTTGCCAGAAGGGCCAGAACGGGACCGACCAGGCACTTCCAGTGCGGGTGACGGTGCAGAACCACCCACTCCTCTTCGGCCAGCATGTTGTCGGGGTAGCGCACGATGAGACTGTAAAGGCTGACGAACATGCGAGGCGGATGCGCGCCCCTCGGACGGAGGGCAGGGCCCGTCGCAGCGGGATCCTCCGTCAATCTGTTTTGACGATGTCAACATCCAACCGGCGGCCCGCAGCTGCTCGATGAGAGCGCAGAACTGTACGGATCGCGGAGCCCCGAGGTCGCGTCGACGCCCCACTTGATGGGATTACGGTCGGCGGCCTCGGCGATCCGGCATGCGCTGCCGCCGGCTGATGGCTGACTCCTTTGGGATCACCATCAACGCGTGCCGTTAGCATCGAGCACCATGACCACAATTTCCGAGCACAAGGCGGACCCATCGGGTGAGCACACCATCAACATCCACACCACGGCGGGCAAGCTGGCTGATCTGCGCAAGCGCACCGAGGAAGCGCAGCATCCTGTGGGTGCCGCCGCGGTGGAGAAGGTGCACGCCAAAGGCAAGCTGACCGCCCGGGAACGCATCTACGCATTGCTCGACGAGGACTCGTTCGTCGAACTCGACGCGCTCGCGCGGCACCGCAGCACCAATTTCGGTCTTGGCGAGAACCGCCCATTGGGCGACGGCGTGGTCACCGGATACGGCACCATCGACGGCCGTGACGTCTGCATCTTCAGCCAGGACGCCACGGTTTTCGGCGGGAGCCTCGGCGAGGTCTACGGCGAGAAGATCGTCAAGGTCCAGGAGCTGGCGATCAAGACCGGCCGTCCACTCATAGGCATCAACGACGGCGCGGGCGCCCGCATCCAGGAAGGCGTCGTTTCGCTGGGCCTCTACAGCCGCATCTTCCGTAACAACATCCTGGCCTCCGGCGTCATCCCGCAGATTTCGCTGATCATGGGCGCCGCCGCCGGCGGCCATGTCTATTCGCCGGCCCTGACCGACTTCGTCATCATGGTCGACCAGACCAGCCAGATGTTCATCACCGGCCCTGACGTGATCAAGACCGTCACCGGTGAGGACGTCACAATGGAGGAGCTTGGCGGCGCCCACACCCATATGGCCAAATCTGGTACCGCTCACTATGTCGCATCAGGCGAACAGGACGCGTTCGACTACGTCCGCGACCTGTTGAGCTATCTGCCCCCCAACAACTACGCGGAGCCGCCACGCTACCCCGCACCGCCGCATCCGGGGGCCATCGAGGACAACCTCACCGACGAGGACCTCGAATTGGACACGCTGATCCCGGATTCACCAAACCAGCCCTACGACATGCACGAGGTCATCACGCGCATCCTCGACGACGACGAGTTCCTCGAGGTGCAAGCCGGGTACGCCACCAACATCGTCGTCGGATTCGGCCGGGTCGACGGGCGCCCGGTCGGCATCGTCGCCAACCAACCGACGCAGTTCGCCGGCTGCCTGGACATCAACGCCTCGGAGAAGGCCGCCCGATTTGTGCGAACCTGCGACTGCTTCAACATCCCGATCGTCATGCTGGTCGACGTGCCGGGCTTCCTCCCGGGAACCGACCAGGAATACAACGGCATCATCCGTCGCGGCGCCAAGCTGCTCTACGCCTACGGCGAGGCCACCGTCGCCAAGATCACAGTCATCACCCGCAAGGCCTACGGGGGTGCGTACTGCGTCATGGGCTCCAAGGACATGGGCTGCGACGTCAACGTCGCCTGGCCTTCGGCGCAGATCGCGGTGATGGGCGCCTCCGGCGCGGTCGGCTTCGTATACCGCGGCCAGCTCAAGGAGGCGGCCAACGACGGCCGGGACGTTGATGCGTTGCGCCTGGAACTCCAGCAGGACTACGAGGACACCCTGGTGAACCCATACGTCGCCGCCGAGCGGGGTTACGTAGACGCCGTCATACCCCCGTCGCAGACGCGCGGTTACATCGCGACCGCACTTCGTCTACTGGAGCGCAAGATCACCCAGGTGCCGCCGAAAAAGCACGGCAACATCCCCCTGTGAAGGACGTCATCAAATGAACCACGAAGCCGACATCACCGAAGTCAGCGATCCGCGCGACATGACCATCGACGATCCCCCATCCTCGGCGCCCGAAATCCGGATCGTCAAGGGGCAGCCGTCGGACTTCGAGATCGCCGCCTTGACGACTGTGCTATCTGCCTCAAGCGGTGGGCAGCCCGCACCCGGCCCACAGGAACTCAACCCGTGGGGTCATCCGGTCGGCAAACTGCGATACTCGATTTTGAGTTGGCAACGCATAACAATGCTCGAACGGATGCACATGCGTCGATGACCCGGGTGGTGCTCGCGTCGGCGTCTCCGGGCCGGCTTGCGGTGCTGAGAGCGCGCCGGTGTCGAGCCGCTGGTGATCGTTTCCCGCGTCGACGAGGACGCCGCTGGTCGCCATGCATCGCCGACGCGCCGCCCTCGTACGTTGTTCGCGCGCTGGCGCAGGCCAAGGCGCAGGACGTGGCTAATGCGCTGCCTCCCGATGTTGGCTCGGACTGTGTGGTGATCGGCTGCGATTCGATGCTGCTGCTGAAAGATGGCTGTGCGGCAAGCCGGGAACGCCGCAACACGCCCGCGCCCAGTGGGAGTCGATGGCGGGTAATTCGGGCGATCTGCTCACCGGGCACAGTCTGATCCGGCTGCGCGACGGTGACATCACCGGGCGATTGTCAGAAACCGCGTGCACCAAAGTGCATTTCGGATCACCATCGCCGGCCGACCTAGACGCATACATCGCCCGGGGTGAGCCATTGAGCGTAGCCGGCGGGTTCACCCTCGACGGCCTGGGCGGCTGGTTCGTGGACAAAATCGAAGGCGACCACACCAACGTGATCGGCCTGAGCCTGCCCCTGACCCGGACATTGTTGGCGCGTGTCGGCCTGACGGTTACCGCATTGTGGTGCGACCGAAGCGCCTGACTGCGAAATCGTCGTCGCGACAGTGCCGCGGCCGCGTTCAGCCCTTGGCCGCCCCGTCGCTAGGAGCAGCAGTCCCGCTCGCCCGATACCTTTGCCATGATTGTATGTCACCGGGCGTCAGACCAATTTTTACTGACGTGCCATCGTTGATGTGGCAAAGATAGACTTAACGATGCCCGCGGTTTGACCGATAGGGAATCCACCGCTTCCACCTGCCAGAACCGCCGATGCGGCACCCGCAGTTGGACACCATCGGTGCAGAACACAGGCCACACTGATACGTATAGATCACCTTCCAGCGAACGCCCCGATGGCGCACAAATTGAGCAACGGTGGACAATCTGGCTACGTTCGTGGCAACATCCTTGATAAGGGGAAGTTTGAAGCCTTGGGGGTTGCCAGATGTTCAACAGCGTGTCGTCTTTGAGTCCACCGGATGCCGATCGCAAGGGCTGCCCGCAATCGAACTTGCGCGTCTGGCAACGCTGGTATGTGCGGTGGCTCCGAGTCTCGGACACCCTGGTGGTCTCTGCCGCGGTCTTCTTGTCCGACTTGTTGCGGTTCGGGCCCGACTCGGGTCGACCGCTGTCCCTCTACGCGTTCGTATCCGTGCTGATCGCAGCGGGATGGCTGGCCTGCCTGGCGATCGTCCGAACCCGCGCTCCGAGCGTGTTGGGAATCGGGACCGAAGAATACCGCCGGGTATGGACGGCCACGCTGACGACATTCGGGTGCGTCGCGGTCGTCTCGAGCCTGGTGAAATTCGAGATCGCGCGCGGGTACCTGGCACTCGCCCTGCCGCTGGGGCTCTTGCTGCTGACAGTGAACCGCAACCTGGCGCGGCGGTTCGTCGGCGAACAGCGAAAGAAAGGGCGGTTCGCCAACCGCGTACTCGCAATCGGGCATCCTGCCTCGGTGCAGTCTTTCGAGTTGTCACTGATGCGCGAACCGGACCACGGGTACACGCTCGTCGACTCGTGCGACCCCACTCAGGTTCGCCGCGACATCGGGATCGCGCGAGCACTCGAGCTCACCACCAGCACTCGTGTTGAACGGCAAAGCGCGTTGGCACTGGCGGTCGCCGGATGCAACGCCGATACGGTCGCCCTGCTCTCCGGGGACCTGACACCCGACGAGATCCGCGATCTGTCCTGGGAGTTGGAGCGCCTGGATGTCGATCTGGTTGTGTCGCCGGGGATGGCCGACGTTTCCGGCCCCAGGCTGACCTTCCGTACCGCAGGCGGCCTCCCGATCATCCATGTGGACAAACCACAGTACGACGGCGCTAAGAAGTTCCAGAAGCGGGCCTTCGATGTCTGTTTCGCCGGCCTGGTCATGATCGCCGCCGCCCCCCTGATGATCGCGGCCGCCTGCGCGATCAAAATGGAGAGCCGCGGGCCCGTCTTCTACCGCGCCGAGCGGATCGGGTTGGACGGTAAGCCCTTCCAGATGATCAAGTTTCGCAGCATGGTTGTCGATGCAGACCGAATTCTCGCCGACGTCCGCACCTCAACCAGGGCAAGGGAGTGCTGTTCAAGATTCGCCGAGATCCCCGTGTCACCCGAGTCGGCCGCTTCCTGCGGCGCTACAGCATCGACGAACTCCCCCAATTCCTCAACGTCCTGCACGGTGAAATGAGCGTGGTCGGGCCGCGGCCACCGCTGCGTTGCGAAGTCGAGCATACGACCGGCACGTCCGTCGCCGCCTGCTGGTACGACCTGGGATCACCGGATTGTGGCAGATCAGCGGACGGTCGGATCTGTCCTGGGAGGATTCGGTACGCCTCGACCTCTCCTATGTGGAGAACTGGTCGATGGTGGCGGACCTAGCGATCACAGCTGGGACACTGCGCGCGGTGCTGCGCGGTACCGGCGCATATTAGGCAGAGCTAAAGCCGCTTGGAAACCTGAATGGTGACATAACGGCCGGCGTACGGTTGCCAGTTACGTGAGCCTGCGCTCCTTCAGGCAGCCACAGGTTCAGCGGTCAGACGCGAAATCGGCGAGGCCGGCGTCGGACTGCCGAACGAAAACACCCCAACCACCGCATACGAACGACCAGCCAAGCCACCCACCTCGTGCACGAGGTCATCACGCGCATCCTCGACGACGACGAGTTCCTAGAGCACAAAACTGGTAACCAGCAATCTTCGGGTCCGGCGAATGCCGGTGCTGGACGGCGAGCGGTCGCTGAGTATTCGTCATTGTCGGTGATCGCCTCCCGGGCTAGTTGGAAAGAAACAAAAAGTTTAATGGAATGTTCGGCGGCGTAGCGGGACCAGTCGCCGCCGGCGTCGCGGACCCAGCGGACGGCTGTGGTGGGGGCGAGGTTGAGCAGGTCGGCGAGCACGGCGGCGGGTAGCTGGGCGGCGAGGTGGGTCATCGCGGAGCGTCGTCCGGGTTGGGCGCGGATGCCGAGCGCGCGTAGGCGTTCGCCGAGGCGGGCGGCGGTGAGTGGCCGGCAGGGCTGCATGCCGGGGAACAGCCAGTTGCTGGGGTTCGGTGAGCCGACGCCGAGGTAGCGGTGGGGCTGGCGGGTCAGGGCGAGTAGCAGTCCGGCGAGTGGTTCGGGGACGTTTATGTCCTCGTGGCCGAGGCGTATGAATGCCTGCTGGTCGCGGGTGGTGACCTGCTCCGTGGTCATCGCGGTGATCCGGGACAGGGGCTGACCGTAGAGCAGGAGCAGAGCACCAGCGACTCGGTCGGTGAGTTCGAGGTCGTCGTCGTGGAGCAGTCGGGCGACCAGCTTCCAGCGCTCGTCGTCACCGATGGTGCGGCCCGGGGTGCGGGTGGGGACGAGGAGGATGCGGGCGTGCCCGGCGTTGGCGGCCCAGCGCAGGAAGTCGCGCGCCTGGTAGCGGGCGGGTCCGCCGGTCAGCCAGGTGTCAACGTCGGTCTGGCCGGCCTCGGCGAGCGGATGCTGTGGTCGGCGAGCCAGTTCAAGAACGCGGCCGCGGCACAGATGGTGGCTCGGGCGTTGCGGGTATAGGTGCGGGGCCGGCCGGCGCGTTCGGCGGATCGACGCAGTCGGCGCAACACGAGCCAGGTGGCGAATGCGTGCACCAGGCGCCGGTCGTGGTCGCGGGTGACGCCGGCCAGGGTGTCGGCGAGGAACCGCTCGACGCCGATCAGCGCCTCGTCCCGGGCGGGCAGCACACCGTTGGCGACCAGGACGTGACGCAGGTAGTCGGCGGCCCGCCGGTGGGGCTGTGCGTCGAGCGCCTCGTGGCTGCAGGCGATCTGGCCCTCGGCAAGCTCGGCGAGCACCTTCGCGCTGGCGCCGTTGCGTAGCCAGTTCAACGCGCTGCGCGGGCTGGTTGTGGCGGTGATCGCGGCGTAGACCGGCTTGAGCGTGTCCGGGATCTGTTCACCGCCGCCGGACAGCAGCAGTCTGGTGCGTCGGCGCAGCGCGCAGCACTCGCAGCGGCCGCGTTCGTAGAGTTTGTCCTCGAGGCCGCAGTCGATGCAGACGTGGCTGGTCGGCTGCCCGGCGCACTCGGCACACACGGTGGCGGCAGGGCCCGGTGGGGGACCAGCCGCCGGGTCTGTCCGCAGCTGGCGCAGACGCCCCGCCGGCGCAGCGCCGCGGTGGAACACGGATCGCAGACCGGCCCCTCGGGCCGGCGC
>CAWJYB010000016.1:0-19518 GCA_963846905.1 uncultured Actinomycetota bacterium | reverse complement strand
GCAATGGGATTTGCCACGATCACGGTGGCACTCGCAAACGCGACAGCCGCGGTCGCAGAGGGACGGAGAGCTAACTGCATGATGACTCCCGGGGCTAACTGGGGCTGAGATCACGCAGTCCACTTCTAAGGTGGAAGGTTTGTTTTGTTAGGGATTTCTTACAAAACGATAACGGCGCCGCCGCCTGCATTCGGCAAAGCCGGCTGGTTTTGCGCCCCCGAGAAGCCGCGAATACCCCTACCTTCGGCTCACCCGCAGGAACTGGGCGAGTCGCCCCGAACGGGCAGATCTGCGGGCAGCGTGTAGGTCACCACCACCGACGCGTCATCCGGGCCTTGGTTAGCTACTCGATGAGGCACTCCGCCGGATATGAACACGGCCTGACCATCGCTGAAAGGCCGCCCGGCACAGTCATCGGCGGTCTGCAGAATCACCACGCCGTCGGTGACGACTGAGTGTTCGGGCCCAGGGTGTGTGTGCCAGCCACTGCTCGCCGCGGGCTTGAGCGTCAGACTCTGCACGTAGAGCGTGGTAGGACCGCCGGCGGAGACGATGGATATCGGCGCATCCGTCGTCCCCTTGGCGACTTCGGCGCGTTCGGAATCGCCCTCAGGAGGTGTGGCGTGCGCTGCACCCGCCATAAGGCCAAGGGCGACAAACGCCGAGATCAAGCATGTCAGAACAGAACGTCGAACTTTCACGAACTCACTGTGCGTGACTGGGACGCATTACGCCAGCCAATTAATCCGATTCGTCATCCGATTCGTCGAGAGCGGTGACAGGGATGCCGTACGGCAGGAACCGCACCCTGCGCTTGGGATCGGTGTTGTACTTGTTGGCGCGCAGCGCGTCGAGTTCCGCCGCATACACCTGCTCGACAGTGGCGATACCGTCGTCACCGACGATGAAGATCGCCCAGACACCGCTTCCGGCCTCACCAGTCGTTTCGGGTTCTGGCCCCCGCCGACGCCCCGGCTGATCGAAGAGAACGGACCAGATGGGACGGTCACCGGGTTGCTGGAACAGATTGCCCAGCGCGTCTCGGAGGCCCTCCCCAGCCTCCCGCACCATCCGGTCGAGGTCTTCCGGGTCGAATCCAAACGGCCCGCTGTTGCTCATTGCATGCCTTCCTGCTGGCACTTATCCGCACCATCTGCGGTACCGCCATCTTCCGCTGTCATGCGGGTATTCGCCAGAAGGCGTGGTCAGGGCGCTTGTCCGGGCAGCCGGAACGGATTTTGCAGTACTGGGATCGGAATCGGTACGGGCACGAACGGCACGGTCAAGTAGGTCGTAGTCATCTGCAGGGTCGGCGCGGCCGGCGCAGCTGTCGTTGGTGTCGTGCTCGTCGACGGGGGTGGCGTGGTTGTGGTTGTGGTCGTCGGCGTGTTGTTGTTGTTGCTGCTGTGGTGGTGGTGGTGGTAGTCGTGCTGGTTGTGCTTGTGGTGGGCACCGTTGTTGTTACCGGCGGCGGGGTCGTAGTCGGCGTGACCGTGCGTGTGACGGTCTGAGGCGGTGGGGGCACGACGGTCGTGACCACGGGCACGGGGGCCTCTACAGGTGCCGCGACGGTCGTTTCCGGCGGAAGCGGCGGAAGCGGCGGTTCGGCGATCGACGCCGCCGGTCCTGTCGTCACGCTCTGCGTGGCTGGCGTCCTCGTACTGTTGGCCGAGGTAAACGAGTACACCACGCCGCCGGCAGCCACCAGTGCGATGAGCGCAGCCCCGACGACGGCGAATTGAACCAGGCGGTGACGCATTGGTTCTGCATCGGCGGCCAGGCCGGCCGGTGCGCTGTACTCGATACGGGGCCGCGCATTGGACGTGTTGATGCTGTAGGGGTTGGCCTCGACATACGCCACGGGCTCTGATGCCCGGTAATCGTCCTCGGACCATGCCAGCACTGCCCCGACGCTGCCGGATCGACCGATACCCGCGGTCGAGGCCCCAGCCACCGAAGAGGCGATTCCTGTCTGTGCATCGGCATCGAAGCCGCTGCCGGCGATCAGCGCAGCACCAGCCGCGGCGGTCATCGCAGGTTGCTCACTCGATAGAACCCGGTGGGCGCTGCGCTCCGAAAGTCGTTGTGCAACCATCGGAATTCCGGCCACCCCGCCGGTGACCGCGACCGCGGACAAGTCCCGCCATGTCAACCCGTCGCGCCGCAACGCCTCTTCGACTGCCGCGATCACGCCATCCAGTGGCGCGTCGATCAGTCGGTCAAGTTTTTCCCGGGTGAAGCGGACTTCCGAGGTGACTCCGGGTAGTGCGAGGGGGATGACGACTTCGAGCTGCGCCGATAGCCGCTCTTTGGCCAGTCGGCACTCATCGCGTAGCCGCTTGAGCGAACCGACCGAAGTCGTTGCGGCCGGATCGGACTCGCCGGTCCCGCTGGAACTGCTGAGGACGGCGGCCAACATCGCCTGGTCGATCTGATCTCCGGAGAATTCCAGATACCGCACAGTGTCGGCAATCGGCTGGAAACCTCGCCCGGCGTCGGCCAGTGTGATGCTTGTTCCGCTGCCTCCGCAATCTACGAGTGCGATGACGCCATCGTCGGGCAGTCCGGGATCCCGCCGCAGCGCGATCAGCGTCGCGACGGAGTCGGAAACCAGACGGGGAACGACGCCGTTAGGTGCCAGATTGCGATCGTGCGTCAACGTGGCGGCAAGCGCCCGGACCGTCCCGGCTCTCCAATATGCGGGCACTGCGACAGTGATTTCCGCGGAGGGGCCGACGCCACCGGCGTCATGTGCCAGGGCACCCAAAGCATCGACCAGAAGACGGTCGGCGCGGTGGGCGGAACCGTCAACGGCCACCAACGGGACCGGATCGCCGACCCGTTCGACAAAACCGCTAATCACTACACCGGCTTCAGGCGCGATGGAGATGTCGCCAGGCAAGCCGACAGTCGGTGGACGACGATCGTGGAGCGTCAGCACGGCACGGCGCAGGACCGGTTGTGCGCCTATCCGCGCTGCAACCAGATTCGTCGCGCCAATCGACAACCCGATAGGGCCGGCCACTCAGCCACTGTATAGGCGCGCGGCTCTCATCGCGTTGATCGACACTCCCTACTTGGCGCGCGAACAAGGTTCTGCCAGGGTGCAATTCGCATCGACGGTGGGCGTATTCACACGACGGTCAGTGGCAACGACCGGCGGGGCTCGAATTGGAACGTCGCCCCGCGGCTGAAGTTGGCCACATCGACCTCAGGCAGCACCTTGGCGGCCGCCTCGGTGATGGCAAGTTCCAATGCCCAGTCCGTGTCACTGCCGCTGACGCTGACCTGGACGTGGGGGTCGACGGCCGTGGCGATCGCCTGCAACGATTTGACGGAGTCCGGCGTGCACAACGAGATCCACGCCCCATCGTCGTGGGCAGCTGAACGATGTACGAATCCCTTGTCGCCGACGAACTTGGCGTCGACGTAGCCCACCGGGTTGAACAGCGGATGAAGTTCCATCACCCGCAGGACGCCCTCCGTACCACCGGGAAGCGCTAGTGCGTGCTGGATGCGCGCGGCCCCCAACCCGGCCACACCGATGAGACCTTTGGTGCAGATTTTCCGTGCGGAGGCCTCGGTCTCGGCCCGTTTCCGCACCGCCAGGGCGAACGACATTGCCAGCAGATGCATTTGCAGGCACACCTCGTCGGCCATCCGAACCAGTGCCGAATGCGAGTAATCGGCGAAGGCGAAGTCGTTCATCAGGGGGCCTGAATAGTCCGGCCTTCCCTCGTCGTCGCAATCGATCGGCGCTAATTCCCAACTGGCAGCGCGGGTTTTCTCGATCACCGCCAGCGGCGGCAACGCTTCGGCATCGGGATGGGAATCGTCGATGATCACCGTCCACGCGCAATGCGGATGACGTTCGGCGGGCGTACGGGGCGGTCGGTGAATGGGCCGCATCTGCGCCTTGGGATTGGTGGCGATCGCGGTCGCGTCGAAGGTCGGATCCTCGATGTCGTGGCACATGCCGCGCACGTGTTCCTCGCCCATCGGTTCGACATCCAGCAGGGCGCCGCAATGGTCCAGGTGGAACTCGCCATGCCAACGGTCGTGGACGACGTAGCGAAAGTCCATGAACTGCGGCGGGGACCCGATGTCGAGTTGCAGTCCCTTGAAGATTGTCGGAATATCGTCGCCTACATAATTCAGGGCCCGCTGCATGCGCTTGGTGTAGATCGGACTGGCGCCGCCCCATTCCTCGATGGCCACCTGGATCATCTGCTCGTGCCCGAACGCCGCAAGCGCCCAGGCCATCCCGGATCGGTCGATCATGTGGCCGATCAACAGCAACTCGGGTACCAACACGGCAAGCTGTTCACGGGATAGCGAAGAATATCGACTTTGGGCTGAAGTCACGCCCCAAACATAGAGATGACAATGTTATAAAGTCAACAATGACCAGCGCCGCTTCGTCCGCACCGACCCGCCGCACCACCGCGCCCCGAAAGCGCGGTGACGACACACGTGCCCAGATCATCGAGGAG
This sequence comes from uncultured Actinomycetota bacterium, assembly GCA_963846905.1. Taxonomy (GTDB): domain Bacteria; phylum Actinomycetota; class Actinomycetes; order Mycobacteriales; family Mycobacteriaceae; genus Mycobacterium. The sequence goes on along the minus strand of CAWJYB010000016.1, from coordinate 15,025 downwards.
ACGGTGCGATGCATATGCGAGGAGGGCTTCCCCGCGGCGACTGCCAAACATGTCGCCGAGCGGGCTGGCGTCACCTGGGGGGTGATCCAGTACCACTTCGGGGATCGGAACGGCCTGCTGATGGCGGTCGTCGACGACGGCGTAAGTCGATTGGTGGAGAGTTTGTCCGCCGCCGAGGTCAGCGAGTTGCCGCTGGTTCAACGAGTGGAGACGGTGGTCGACATCGCGTGGAACTGCTACAGCAGTCCCACTTCGTTGGCGGCGTTCGAGATCCTTCGAGCCGCTCGCGGCAGCCTCGGTGATAGTTCCCGGCAGCACCTGTTGGCCATGAATGACGCGATCGGCGGATTGGGCAGCCTCATATCCGATGATCCCGCGGATCGTGAAGTCGCAGAGGTCATCTGGGCAGCACTGCGGGGAATGGTGTTGGCGCAGATGATCATCGATGAACCCATCGACTGGCAGCGTGAGCGCCGCACACTGGTTGAGATGGCTACCCAGCGCCTGATGGGGAGCCAGCGAGACGAGCAGCGACCGAAACCACCCGCTTAGCAAGGTGATCCAGGGCCGCGGCGGTGGCGTCGCTGAGATCGGCCTTATTCTCCGGCCCAGTGACGTGGCCGACACCGTAGGGATTGCCGTCGGCGAATTTCACCGCGTCGGTATACCCGGGCGGCACGATGATGCCGCCGAAATGCATCAACGAGATATAGAGGGCCAGCAGGGTGGACTCCTGGCCACCGTGCTCGGTTTGCGAGGACGTGAACGCGGCATACACCTTGTCCGCCAGCTTGCCCTGCGCCCACAGTCCGCCGAGCCCGTCGAAGAAGGCCCGGAATTGCGACGTGGGAGAGCCGAACCGAGTCGGAGTGCCGAAGATCACGGCATCGGCCCAGACAATGTCATGTCCCGAAGCCGCGGGAAGGTCCTTGGTCGCCTGGTAGTTGGCTGTCCAGGCGGCGTTGCCCGCGAAGGTTGCGGGGTCGCGGGTTTCGGCGATATGGCGCACCCGGACTTCGGCGCCTACACTTTCAGCCGCTTCGCCGACACGACTCGCCATCCTGGTGCCATGCCCGGTAGCTGAGTAATAGATGACCGACAGTTTCGTCACGGGTCGACTGTAACGTTTGCATTCCAGAAGTCAGCGCATCGGCGGCCCAGCCCGAGCTGCGCAGTTATTTCGGGCAGGCGCTCGCGGTCGGCTGCCGGAAGCTCAGAACGGTGGCGGTTCGTAGGTGGCGGTCTGCCAGGCTTGCCGTTGGCGTTCCTGTTCGGCGATGAGGTCTGCGCGCTGTCGTCTTTCATTGGCGATGCGGTCGCGACGGTCCTGGTCACGGGTCTGGCGGCGGGTCGGCATCATGACCGTGCGGTCAGTGTCGGGCCGGTCGACCGCTGGCGCCGGGTCGGGTTCACCGGTCGGCGTCTTGAGCGCGGGAAACAACTGACCGCCGTGCGGTTCGGTGCGGTAGGTGTGTCCCGTGGGCGCTGTCCAGACCAGGCTGCCATCGGCAAGCTGGCGCTGCGACCAGCCGTTCGGGCCGGTGAAAAAGGTCTTCAGCAAATGATGGGCACGGCAAAGAAGAGCCAGGTTGGACGGATGGGTGCGACCGGCCGGGTACGCGACGGTGTGGTCGATGTCGCACACAGCGGCCGGGGCGTCGCACCCCGGGAACCGGCAAGTCAAATCCCGCCACTTCACCCAGTGCGACAGTGCCGCCGACGGCCGGTAGCCCGACTCGGCGTGACCGGCCGGCACCGTGAGAGGCCTGCGCTTGGCTGCCGTCGCCAACCTGCGTACCGACGCGGCCGGCAAGATCCCGAATCCCGCCAAATACCCCGGCTGGTCGCTGCTTCCGTCAACGGTCCCCTGGTCAGCCAGAACGTGTATCACCACATCCTTGAGGGTTTTCTGCTCCATTGCCGCCGGGCACTCCGATGTCCCGCACTGACAGGCCAGCCGCGCCTCCAGACGGGCCAGCGCAGCACACGCATCCGCACGACGCTGATCCTTCGTGCGGGGATCGTTGGCGCAGACCGTGCCCGCCAGCGCATCCAACCGCTTGTCGACAACAGCAGCATCCTCGGCATGCACACGTGCCCATATCCCCGCCATACCCGGACCCGTCTCGAACACCTCGACCTTGCGCTGCTCATCGATCGCAGCCGGAACCCGCACCGCAGCCGGATCGAACTTTGCCACCCACAGATCGATCCGATCCCGAAGCTTGGGCCCCGACAATCTCATCCACGTGCACACATGCCGGGCCAACGCCGCATCCAACTGCCCAACCAGGTCGTCCTCCACATTTTCGGTGCGGGCAATAACAGCCAACACCATTCGCACGTCAATCGCTCCGGTCGCGAACACCGCCGCTACCTGGGGCAGCCGATCCCGCAACACCCGCGCATGCCACACCTGGCCAACCGCCCGGCCCTGGCTGATGTTCTGCGCCGCCGATACCTCAGCTGCCACCGCCTGTACCGGATCGGTAAACCACAACTGGCAATCCCGCAATTCCTGCGCCCGACGCTCGAACAGCTCACCCACCGCCGCCAACCGACGAGCCACGGCCGCCGACTCCGCCCGAGATGCGGCCGCCATCGCATCAATCAGATCGGCATCGGAAGTTGAATCGAACATACATTCGATTATTGCAATGGGGTATGACACACGGGCCGCGGCCACCGACGCCGTGCAAAACCCGCCCACGCCGGCTCTCGACGGCCGCCGTCCGGGAACACAGCCGTAGAAGACGTCCGCTCCGCCCTCCCCGCCTGTGATGTGATGTTGACCATGGATGACGTCGAAGAAATCAAGCTCGTCAAGTACCGCTACCTGCGAGCGTTGGACACCAAGCACTGGGACGACTTCGCGGACACCATGACCGAGGACGTCATCGCCGATTACGGGTCGTCATTGGGCGAAGAGCACCGCTTCTCCGAGCGGAACTCGCTCGTGGCATACATGCGCAACTCGCTGCCCGCCAACGTCGTCACCGAGCATCGCGTGACCCATCCCGAGATCACCGTCGATGTCGATACCGCAGCAGGGATCTGGTATCTGCAAGACCGAGTGATCGTGCTTGAGTTCGACTTCATGCTGATCGGAGCCGCCTTCTATCACGACGAATACCGGCGTACAGGGGACGGCTGGAAGATCAGCGCTACTGGGTACAAGCGCACTTACGACGCGACCATGTCGCTGAAGGCGCTCGACTTCAAGCTCATGCAGGGCGACGCGCTGGCCTGAACTATTTGGCGACGGCGATCAGTGCGCCTGGTTGCAGCCAGCCCATGATCTTCACCAATGTCGCATCGTCGATGGCGACACATCCGGCGGTCGGGCCACCGTCGGTGGCGTGCAGGAAGAAAGCTCCACCGTTGCCGGGCACGCGCTGGGGGTTGACGCCCATCACGACGGCGTGGACGTACTGCGGAATTTGAAGGTTCTCGGTTCCACTGGCCGGGTCGGTGTTGAACGGGCAGGCCGCCTTCTTGCAGACCTGCATGGTGTTGTAGGTCGGACTCTTCATGTCACCGTCCCACCAATGATCGGGAGTGACCTGGACGTACGGCAGCGCGCCGCCGGGATTCGTGGCGGTGCCGAAAGCGAACGGCAGCGTGAAAACACCCATCGGCGTGGCCATGTTGCCGTCGTGGCTCTGCGGCACCATCCCATTGGCGCCGATCTTGGCCGGGATGCCCGTGCCGACGGCCTTCCATCCCGCGGTTGTGCGCTGCCAGACGTCCATTTTGGCTTCCGAACCCCCGGTACCGACCACCGATATCACCTGGGTGGCGTTTCCGACGCGGCCGGCAAACCACGGCCCGGGTGCCGCCATTGCCAACGGCGCAAAGGCAAGGGCCAGCACTGCCGCCCCAAAGGCAGCCATCAATGCGGTTAGCCGTCGGCGCACCGGTCTCATGATCAGTGATTCGCGTCAAAGGATGGAAACGCTACGGTCTCGGATGGGTTGCAACCCATGGGCCGGCCCGGCATGGTCCTCGGATCAGCAAATCCACTGAGCAGGGAATTTGCGGAGCTCAAAGCTCCCCGCGATGGCGGTCAGCGCAGGCGGTCGGAGTTCTTTCTTGCGCCGGCTTTCTCAGCCCGCTACGTGACTAGCGGCTGGGCAAATGCGGGATACGATCGGAACATGTCTGAGTCGCCTTGTGGAAGCGCGCCCGCAGATCCCTCGTCCCGGTCGACACAGGGCCTCCGGCCACGTCACTCAGCACGAGGTCCGCTCATCGTCACAATCGGACTCGCGGCGATTGCGCTGATATCGGACTCGTCGGATGCTCCCGTCCGGCCAGTGACAAACCTCCGACGACAGCTGCGACACCTCAATACAGTGAGCAGGAGGTCGCGGACGCGCAGAAGGCCGTTTGCGATGCATTTCTTAAGGCATCCCATGCGATTAACGTGGCAGGCTCAAGGCAAAACGAAGATCCCGTCCAGAAAGTGCTCATTTCGCTTGACAGTCGACTAGCATTCGAGGCTGCGGCATCTCATTTATTCCATGTCCTCAGCGATAACCCCGCCACGCCGCCGCAGATGGCTCGGAATGTCCACGACCTTGCGTCAACATTTGAAGAATTTGTGATTGCGCGACTAGCAGACAAACCGGAAGCGGAAGTGGATCCATTCGCAAAAAAGATGAATGCGATTGATAGCGAAATCCGCAAGGTTTGTGCATGACGGACCTGCCGCCGGGTAACTACTCCTGGATACTAGTTGGGCAATACTGGCCAAGTGGCACGACGGTGACCGTTACCGCTAACGCCGCCCAGAACCGCAGCGCAATCCAGATTCTGTTCGACGATTACGTGAACGTGCTACGGGCTACCAGGACAGGGCCATTGACCACCATGCGTGGTGTCACTGCAGATACCACACATTCTGCCTTCAAGGATGGCGAGACGCATTCAGGAGAGGTTGTCGATAGGAATGGTGTAAAGCAGAAGGCTTTTTCAGACGCGACCAACGCCATGAGCGGACTTCGATCAGACCTCGCCCAGATAGCCGCCGACGGCAATCAGAGCATCGACTCTATCCTCCAATCAAAGAATCCGGATAAGCTGTCAAAGGTTGTCGAAGTAATTGCGCAGAAGAATCGGGAGGCTGCACACAAAGCGTCTCAATATGGCGACAAAATTTTGGCCGGAATCCAGGATGTACTTGCCGCGGAGGGCGATCCCCGTACACCTCAACAGTTCGCTAGAGACAACGGTATTGATCTATCGAAGCCCCAGCAGCCCAGTGAAGACGGGATCCGCGCTGCGGTGCAGCCACTCATCGATCAACCGACCACCACACAGCAACCATCGGCCGCCGGTGACTACGGAACACCTTTATCGGCAACAAGTACGAAACCCTCCAGCCCCACCCCACAGCAACCATCGGACGCCGGTGACTACGGGACACCTTCATCGGCAACAAGTACGAAACCCTCCAGCCCCACCCCACAGCAACCCACAACCGAAGGGGGCTACGGCACAGGTCCATCGGCAAACCCACCCCGCCACCTACGAATCCCCCCTCAAGCCCAGGCCAATTAGCCCCGGCAGGCGGAACCCCCGCCCCGCAATTCAGCCCCGCATCGGGCATCGCGCCTTCCTCCACCCAAAGCGGGATCGCCGCCATGCCATCAGCCAGCGCCCCAGCGGCTACCCCCGGTACCACCGCGATCAATCCCCTGGGCCCACAAGGCCTAACCGACAGCTTCACTCACGGCATGCGGACAGGTGACCCGGTGTCGACGTTTGGACAGGCGTTTGGCCAAGGGGCCGCTGTCCCGGTGACCCAGCATCCCGAGTTCTCTACACCGACTGGCACGCTGTCGGCTGGAACGTCTCCTTCGTCCGGCGGCTTCTTCGCCGGCGAAAGCGCCGGCGCGGGTACCGCGACACAATCGCCCGCAATGCCGACCGCCGCGGCGGCCTCCCACCCCACAATGTTCGCTGCGCCAGTTTCATCGGCCCCCTCAATGTCGGCAACTCCCCCACCGATCGCGCCGGCCGGGCCGTTGCCCACCTACGGGTCCGACCTTCGACCCGCCACGCCGGTCATGTCAACGTCATTGCCTCCGCCGCCGCCGTTGGCAAGCGCTCCGTCATCGGCGCCGGTGAACCCGGCCAGCGGCGCCGGCGGTATCTCCCAACCCGCGGTGGTCAGCAAGCCACCCGCGACCACGGCTTCCCCGCATACCACCTCGGCAATCGGATTGACCGAAAGTGCCTTCGCGGCAACGGCGTCGGGTGCGGCCAGCGGAGCGGCCTCAGCCCACAAGGCTGCGCGATCCCGGCTGCGCCGACTCGTCGAGGCGATTGCGCGCCAGCAACCCAGGCTGCGCTGGGCGATCGGCGAACGCGACGACGGAACGACCGTGCTGGTCACCGACCTCGCCGGCGGGTGGATCCCACCGAACGTGGAGATCCCGGTAGGCGTACAGCTGTTGCCCGCAGCGCGGAGGCGTGGCGGATTCGAAGCATTGCTGGGCGACGCGGCATTCATCGAGACTTGGATCCCGGGGCATTACCTGCCCTCAGAAAAGGACGCCGAACCGGTCTCAATGTCCCTGCGTGCACGCGACCTGCCCGCCGTCGACGACCTCCACTGGCAGCTCACCCAGACCACAAACTGGCGTGACGGCCTGCCACGTTTTGCCCACACTCTGACTAAAGCAGGCATCACCGGAACCGGCATTCTCGACGAGGAGAGCGATCTGCTGCACCAACACCTGAGCACGGTCTCAGAAGCGGTGCTCACGTCCTACGCGGATCGTGCGGATGGTATTGATGTCGACGCTGTCGGCAACTGGCAGCTGCTCACCGCTATCCACGCCCTGGTCACTGGCCAGAAAACAGCATTGAACTACCACTTCGCCTGGTTCCAGGCACTCAACATGGCAAAGCAGGGGTACGCATCATGACCGGTGAAACACTCAACGTAGAACAGGGAGGCTACGAGCAGGCCAGCCTTGTGCCGCCACCCCCGCCGATCACCTCGGACATCCCGCCCGCGGCCGCGTCGTGGATCGAGATGGCGACCGTTGCGCTTTTTGGTGCGGCGAACATGGGCGACCCGGAGGACAATGCCAAAGCTCAGAAAGGCCACGCCGAGCGCGAGTCGTTGACCAGCGAGGCCGCAGCGAAGTTCCCCGCCGGCGATGAAGCACAGGCCCAAGGCATGGACCAAATGGCACAACAGATTCCGCAGATGGCCAGCGGGCTCGCGGGGGCGATCGGCGGTGCCATGGGCGGCATGTTCCAACCGCTGATGCAGATGCCTCAGCAGCTTGCCCAGGCCGGACAGCAGCTCCTTCAATCCGGTATGGGCGCTTTCCAACAAGACGCCGGCACGGCGGGGATTAGTACAGCGGCCGATTGGGCCGCCGACGGCCTGGGCGATGGTCTCGGTGCCGGGACTGGCGGGGTTGGCGCCGATGTCGGCGGCGGAGGTGCCGGCGGCGGCGGGGTAGGCGGAATAGGAACGACACCGATGGCGATGCTCGGGCCACCTGCCACTCCTGCGGCCACCACCGCGCCGACCGCGGGTCGGGCCATGGCAGGGCCTCCCGTCGTCGCGGCGACGGCCGCGCATCCGCCGACGCCGATGGGCGGGATGGGCGGCATGCCGATGATGCCGCCGGGCATGCACGGCGCGGCCGCCGGAGGCAAAGAGGAAAAGGCCCCGACGAAGCGGATCTCGGTGCCCGTCGTGAAAAATGGAGCGCCTGTTCAGGGCCGCATCACTATGCCGCCGACGGCGCCCGTCACCAAGAACGTCGAGCCCAAGAGAAGCGTGACCAGGCGAATCGTCATACCGGGCGACAGGACCACCGACGTGGCCGACGAACGACCTGACCGGAACACATAACCGGAATGCGGTCTACCGGCAACGGCGACCTTTCCGCACTCGCTACGGTGGACCGCATGACTCGCTGGCCCTGGCAGCGCGATCGAGGTTTCCGCCAGATCACACAAGGTCTGGGCTCTCTCGACCGCGAGGTGTTCGAGGCGATCGCCGAATCGCCGACACCGCTTCTCGATACCGTCATGCCGCCGTTGACCCGTGCGGCCGATCACTCCAAAATCTGGTTCCTCATCGCGGCGGCGCTTGCGGTGTCGGGCAACCCGCGGGCAAGCCGGGGTGCCGCGCGTGGCGCCGCCACGCTTGCCGTGACCAGCCTCGTGACCAACCAAGTGGCCAAGCGCATATGGGTACGCCCTCGACCCAACCGGCTGTCGGTGCCGCTTCCGCGCCGGATACGACGTTTCCCGACGTCGAACTCGTTGCCGTCCGGACATTCCGCCAGCGCCGCGGCATTCGCTGTCGGCGTAGGGCTGGAGAGTCCGCCGCTGGGGCTGGCACTGGCATTGTTGGCCGGATTGGTGGGGCTTTCGCGGGTCGCCACCGGAGCCCATTACCCGGGCGATGTGCTCGCGGGATTCGGCATCGGGGCCGGAATAGCGGTGTTGGGCGGCCGGCTGGTGCCACCCGTCGTTGAGACCAGATTGCCTGCCACTCAACCACTTCGGATCGAAACCCCGCCACGGCCCGACGGCGAAGGTGTGGTGCTCGTCGTAAATCCCGCCTCCGGCGGTGGTACCGGCACCGACGTGATCGACGAAGTGCGTGAAGCACTTCCCAAGGCGGAGATCATCGAGCTCGGACCGGACGACGACCCCGCAGCCGTCCTGCGCACTGCTGCCGAGCACGCCGAGGTGTTGGGCATCGGTGGCGGCGACGGCACCGTGTCCACTGCCGCGCAAGTGGCCAAGGACGCCAAACTGCCGCTCGCCGTCTTCCCCGCCGGCACGTTCAACCACTTCGCCAAGGACATCGGCTGCGATACCGTCGCAAAGACCGTCGAGGCGATCCGAACAGGCACCGTCTCCTGCGTCGACCTCGTCTGCCTGAACGAAGACCGGATGATCGTCAACACCGCCAGCATCGGCGCGTACCCTTTGTTCGTTCAAACCCGCGAAAAGCTCGAACACAGGATCGGCAAGCCGCTGGCGGGCATCTACGCAATGCTGCACACGTTGCGCGATGACCAGCCCATCCGGATCCAATACGACAACAGGACGCTTTGGACGTCGTTGTTCTTCCTCGGAAACTCGATCTACCTGCCGTCGGGCTTCGCACCGTCGCGTCGTACCCGGATGGACGACGGTCTTCTGGATGTCCGGATTCTCGAGACTGGCCGCCGCTTGTCCCGAACAAGGGTATTGACGGCTCTGGCTCTGGGGCGCTTGGAGCGTAGCCCGCTCTACCATCAGATCCAGGCGCCCGAGTTCCGATTCACCGCCGTCGACGGTCCGACCCCGTTGGCTCACGACGGTGAAGTCGACGGTGAATACGATTCGGCCAGTTTCAGTGCCCTGTACCGCGCACTTCCCGTGTTTCGCCCCGCGACGTGATCCGGTGCAGGGGCACCGCACCGACGATCGCGCTGCACAGCTGGTAGTAGAGGTAACCCAGCGCCCATCCGGCCAGCACATCGGACGGGTAGTGGACATTGAGCGCGACCCGTCCGATCCCGATCATCACTATGATCGCCGCGCCGGCCACGATGAGCGGCGTCCGCCAGCACTCGGCCACCAGTGGCAGCGTCACGGTCAGCAACGCGAGCACACTCACGGTCACGCCCAGAGCGTGACCGGACGGAAACGCCGTTCCGTACGCGTAGACCGTAGCGGTGGCTGGTCTCGGCCGGTCCGCCAGGCGCTTGGCGACTTCGGTCACCACGGCGGAGAACTCGACGGTCACAATGAGGAACAACGCGGCGCGCAGGTACCGCCGGGTCACCATCCAGATGATGACCGCAAGTCCCAACAGCCGGAACGCCGCGGGTCCCAACACCGTGCAGAACACGTTCCATGCGGTCGTCCACCAGGAAAATTGGGTTCCGGCGCGGTGACAGCCGTCGAGGAACCAATCGTCGACCGCGGTCAGCCACGCCCACTCATGCACCCATCCGACCCACAGCGCTAGATAGACCAACGCAGCGGCGACGATCGACGCGGCTTTCCGTTGGGTCACCACCCCGCCGTACCACAGGGCCGCTGCCGCTGACGATATTGATGGCAATCTTGATAGCGATCTTGCCGCGTCACGACCCGGATGGGACCAGCGAAGGATTGCCGACGCCGATGGTGATCTGCGGGGACATGGAAGGGTCGAGCCAGTTCAGCACGGTGCGCATCTCGTCGCGGCCGATGGCCACGCAGCCCCAGGTGGGGCTGCCGTCGGTAACGTGAAGGAATATCCCCGACAGCCGGCCCGGGATCCGTTGCGGGTTCACCGCGATGTTGACGGCGTAGTCGTAGACGGGCCCCGAGTCGTAGAGGTTTTCCGCGATTGACGAAGGACTGCCGGGTCCGCGCACGTGCGTGTTGTAGGTGGTCGATCGAGCGTCCTCATCCCACCAGTCCTGGTCGGTGGCTTGGAAGTACGGCATCCGAGTGCCGGGGTTGGGTTCGCGGCCGAATGCTTGATCGAAGGTGAACGTCCCCACGGGAGTGCGGTGGACACCATCTGCGGGGGCACCCACACCGAGTGCACCCACCTTGGCGGGCGTTGGGCCGAGGACCGCCTTCCATTGTTGACCGTCACGCTGGAAGGCGGTGAGTGTGCCGCTTGTCGCGTTTGCGGCGGGCACACCGACGACGATCCACTGAGTGGGCGGGCCCGAAGGGGATATCGCAGGATCGGCGGACACTGGCGCAGCGAGCGGCAAGCACAGCATCGCCAGCCCGAGATTGGCCGCGACTCTCGCGAGTGTCTTTGGCAATTTCACAGGCGCTCCGGGGTTGGGACTGAGCAATCGCATCTGAAGTGCGTCAATGGTAGCCGTCTGCTGCGTTGTCAAAGAGCCCAGCACCGCGGTCGAGGTGCTCGCCTAGTGCAACACCGTGCGCGCTGTTCCGGCCGCCGTGCCACTGCGCCCGAGGACGCATCACTGGGACAGCTTCGTCGGCCTGTGCCGCGAAGTTTCCGACCTCGAGCCTCGTTCCCGACGCCTATCACGCCGCCTTGGCGATCGAGAATCGCGGCACCTGGATGACCAACGACCGCGGCTTCGCCCGTTTTCCAAAACTCCCGTGGCGCAAACCGTTTAACTGACCAGAAAGTCTCCGCTACCGCTCTCGGGGCGAGCGAGCCACACGCTGCTCAGGTTGCGACCCCCCAGCCACCAGTCAGTGCGTCGATGCGACTTACGGTGCTGCGGCGAATGTCTACTATGTCCGTTGAGCGCAACCACGACGGCGCAACCACGACAATGCGGGAGATCTCATGGTCCGGCTCCACGTGGAGCGAACAATCGCCGCACCCCCGGAACGTGTCTTCGACCGACTGGCGGATCCGGCCAGCCTGACTGCCGCACCTGCGGTTCTGAAAGCCTCTTGGACGAAAGGCTTCTCGGCCCCCGGCGTGGGGGCGATACGCAACGTGATCGGGGCTGGAACATGGTTTCGCGAGGAGATCACCGCCTATGATCCGCCGCGTAGCTACTCCTACCTGATCCTGCGCTCGTTCCCACCCTTCGACCACGACGGCGGCACGCTGACCTTCACACCATCGGGCGAGGGCACGCACGTCGACTGGGTGACCACCTACACCGTTCCGGCTCGCGTCGGCGGCAAAGTGGTGGAGCGGATCGGGTCCCGGCTGCTTCGTTCGACCTTCCTTGCAATAATCGCCGGGTGCGCGAAGGCGCTCGAGGGCTAGCCGCTAGCGGGCGTCAGTCGAACAAGTTGCACTGTGCGGGTTTGCCGCTGAGTCGTTTTTCCGCCCATCGCCGGATGGACGCGTCTGGATCGTTGCCGGCCAGTGTCCGCACCAGGTCGTCCTGGCCGCCGATCAGCAGCCTTTCCAGGGCTGCCTTGCGGGGCGTCTTGTGTCCCCATGCCAACGCAACGTTCATGACGCCACGTGCTTGATCCTCGTCGAGAAGGTCCGCGGCTCGGACCGCTCCGGTCACCACTGCCGCCGCGTCCAGAGCCTGCAGTGACCGTGCGTGTTCGAGGACGTCGGTGGCTGACGCCTGGTGTCGACCGAGAAGGCGGGCGGCAGCCCAGGTCCGCAGCGGGGGCCATACCGAACGACGTGAGGTCATCTCGGTGTTGGGATCGATGTGGACCCTGCGGCCCGGTCGGGGCGATTCCAGGTCGTATTCGACGAAGGTGGTGCCGATCCACCAAATGGGGTGCCGGTAGTGCACGTGTTCCTGCCACAGCAGCGGGTCGGCGAGCCGGTCCTGGTCGTCATCGTCGAGAATCCCCGAATCCACGATGCCGGAGATCACCATCGCACTGACGGTGCGCCACTGCCAGTCGGTGCACAGCAGCAGGGCGGAGTCGAATGCGCCCGGTTCACCGCGGCCGTGGAGTCGCCGAAATGCCTCGACCGCGACGGCCGACGGCTTCGGTCCGCCGACCGCACCCGAAACCAGCTGCCGCCAAAGGCTCAGCGTATCGCTGATTTCGGAGATCTCGATCGGCATCGGGTGGCCCAACCATCCATCTGACAGCCCCGTTGCGATGAACTACCGTCATCACAACTACTGTGGTCATCGTACCTGGGCCACCACGAACACCCTGCGGAAGGGAAAGAACGTACGGCCGTCGGCCCGCGCCGGGTACGCCTTGGCGAGCAGTGGCGTGATCCCGTGCCGATACTCACGCCATTCGGCTTCGGACAGCGCGGACTTCACCTCGGTCAGCGCCGTCCCGGACATCCAGTCCAGAACGGGCGTCTCACCGGTCAGCTCGTGAATGTACGTCGTCTCCCAAGCATCGACCGCACACCCGGCATCGGAGAAAATCCCTGCGTAGCCCTCCGGCGTTTCGACCGCCAGGTCATCGCGAAATCTCATGTCACGCAAAGTATCGGCGAACTCCGGGCGTCGAGCGACCTCTCGAATCGCCCGGTGCGACGGGGCGTCGAAGTTGCCGGGCACCTGCATGGCGATCCACGATCCCGCGCCCAGCTGATGCGCCCACCGCGTCAGCAGCTCAGTGTGCCCGGGAATCCATTGCAGCACCGCGTTGGTCACGACGACGTCGGTGTCAGGTTGCGGCACCCACCGCCGAACATCGGCGACAGTTGCATCCAGACCGCGCTCTCGTGCTGCGGCCACCATTTCCGGAGAGCTGTCCAGAGCCTCGATCCGGGCGGACGGCCATCGACGATTCAACGACACCGTCAGATTGCCAGGGCCGCAACCGAGGTCCACCACCCGCCGAGGCGTTTCGGCGTAGATCCGCGATATCAGGTCGAAAAACGGACGACCGCGCTGACCGGCGAAAGCAAGATAGGCGTCAGGGTTCCACACCACCTCCTCATTCTCTCGCGTCGATCCGAGCCGCGGGAAACGATCCCGGTCGCGGTGCAACGAGCGCATATTGCCGCTGCCCCGCAGTCCAACAGCTAACATCGGAGTCGATGACCACAGTCGACCCGGATATCCCGATCCCGGTACTGGATGTCCCCGGAGCTGATGCCGGATCACGGGGCCTTCCCCACCGCTCCGAGCTGACGTTGCTTCAGCGCACCGTCGTCGATACGTCTGCCGTCGCCGATATCGGCCTGCGCACGGCGATCGCCTCCGTGGTGGGGGCAGCGATGCTGCCGCCCCTGCTCACCGGGCTTGTACGGCGGACCGACCTGGAACGTGAACGCGCGAACCTCGCCTTCTACGCCGAGCTTGCCGCCGAACACGATTCCGCGAAGTCGTTTCCCGCGCCGGCCGCCGTGCCGCACGTGTCTTCACGGCCGGCCAGCGCAATAACCAATTACGTCGCGGGCGGAAAGGTCCAGCACATCCGGTTCGCCAGCAGCTTCGAACCGACCAATCCCGCAATGCGCAATCTTTGGCGCCGGCTGGATCGCAACAACGTTGTGCACGCCCAGCATTGGCGCCATGACGACGGCCCGCACCCGACCCTGTGTGTGATCCACGGCTTCATGGGCTCGGCCTACATGCTCAACGGGTTATTCTTCTCGCTACCGTGGTTCTACCGTTCCGGCTACGACGTGATGTTGTACACGTTGCCTTTCCATGGCCGACGCGCCCAGCGGGGCTCGCCATTCAGCGGCTATGGTTTCTTTCAGTTCGGCATGGCGGGTTTTGCCGAGGCGATGGCCCAGGCCATTTTCGACTTCCGATCGGTGATGGACTACCTGGAGTTCACCGGCGTGGACCGGATCGCGTTGACCGGAATGTCTTTGGGCGGGTACACCTCCTCGCTCATCGCGTCGGCGGACGCACGGTTACAGGCGGTCATACCAAACGTTCCGGTGGTGAATCCCGAGGCACTGTTCGACGAATGGTTTCCGGCCAACAAGCTGGTGAAGCTGGGGCGCCGTGCAGGCGGTTTAACCGAGGAGGAGTCGCTCGCCGCGTCGGCGTTCCATTCACCGCTGAACTACCGACCGCTGGTGCCCAAGGAACGGCGCCTGATCATCACCGGTCTGGGTGATCGGCTCGCCCCGCCAGAACAGGCCGAGGAGCTATGGAAACACTGGGATCGCTGCACACTGCATTGGTTCCCCGGTAACCACGTGCTGCATGTCAGTCAGGCCGAGTACCTGCGGCGCATGACCCGGTTTTTGCAGCCGTTCATGTTCTGATCAGCGACTCGGTGGACATAGGGTGCAACGCGGCGACCGCGGGCAAGTGGTCGCCGTCCTTCGCGGCGAACCCGGCCAGAGGGATCCGTCCGGGTGGTTCGTGGGTCCGTACCGCGCATACCACGGCCAGGCTCGGACACTCGACCGGGCCCGAATACTCCCGCGCGGTCCATACTTCCGCCGCGGGATAGGCTGACAAAGCCGTGAGTCGCTCGTCGAGGGTCTCGTCGACGAAGACATCGTAGCCGCAACATAGCCCTGACCCCCGTCGTCCACTGCGCCCCAGCGTTCCCTGGCCCGCGAGCCCAGCACGTCCGGCACTGCGACGTCCACGGTACTGACCGTGCAGCCGGCTCCCTGAGGTGGTCGGCCAACCTGCGC
>CAWJYB010000015.1:0-17718 GCA_963846905.1 uncultured Actinomycetota bacterium | reverse complement strand
TCCGATGTGACGCGCCGCTGACAGCGTTCCCGGCGCGCCGCGATCGCGTCTCCTGGCTGCCGGCTCCCCCCGGCGACCAAGCGCTAGTTTTGGGCGGTGCCCGATCCGATCCTGGTGTTCCTCGACACCGAGACGACGGGCGTACATCGCGAGCGGTCCGCGGGAATCGCGATTATCCGGCGTACCCCGGTCGACCAGACCCGGCTGCTGATATGCGTCGACGTGGAAGACCTGGATCTAGCATCGGCCAATCCGGCCGGCCTACGTATCAGCGGGTTCCACAAGCGCCATCCGCAGGCCCGCGACCGCCCGCTGCACATTCCGCGGGTCTACCGGGCCGGGGAAGCCGCGGCGCTGGTGGACGGGTGGACGGCCGGTGCCACGGTGATCGGCGTGGTGCCGGAATTCGACACCGAATGCCTGGCGAGCATGCTCGGCCGGCACGCGATCACCCCGCGCTGGCGGTCGATCCGGTGGACGTGGTGCCTCTGGCCGTCGCGGCTGTCCGAGCGACCGGTATCGAACCCGAACGGGATTTCGGCGATCTATCCCGGCAGTGCGGAGTAAGGCCGCCTACAGGTACCCAACGCCATACCGCGCTGGCGGACGCCCGCTGGGCGATGCGCTGGTACGACAAGCTGGTCAGCGTGGCTCGCTGAACGACTGCGTCGAGGCCAGATAGGTCAGCTTGCGGCTGATGCCCGCCACCTCGCGCGCGACATTACGCAGCACCGCTCTTTCCTGCGGCGCCGTCTCCGACAACACGATGACGTCGCTCACCTTCTCATCGCGCAGCCACGGACCGGCGCGGCGGCGCCATCGAAACCTCATCAGCCACTCGAAGCAGTCGTGCAGGCTCGCAGCATCGTCGGCGTCGAGGACATCGCTGGCGGCGACGTCGAGGCGATCGAGCGTTGACAACGCATCCGACCCCGCCGACAGCGCGGCCCACCGCGGATCTTGACCACCGGATCGACGGCTGCCCGCTTGAGGTCCACCGTGTCGCCGCCCGTGGTGAACATCCGCAGCCGGGACGGAAAGCCGGCCCGCAGTGCCGTGGCATCCTGGAGCATTGCGCGACGGGCCGGGAACTGCGGGTTGCGGCCGCAACGGTCTGCGCGCGCAGCACCGCCTCCGGCATCCCCGACTGTCCGGGGACTGCCGTCGAATCCGCCAACAGCCCGGTCATCACCACGCCCCGGTCCTCCCTCGGATCAGCGGTCCACTGTTCGATCCCGTTGCTCCAGCTCTTCCGGCGGCGGCAGAACCGCGGGCGGCTTGCCAGCACGCCATTTGCGTCACCCCTGATGCCGCACCGTTCCAACAGGTCGTGGACCTCGGCCGCACGTGCCAATAGTGCGAACTTGGCGTCGTCGTCGATTGCATCGTCGAGCACGACCATCGTCTCGACATCGGATCCGGGTGCAGCCTCCCCTCGTGCCACGCTGCCGGACACGAGCCACGCCCAGGCTGGCCCGCTCCGTTGATCCGCACGCCGGCCGCGACCCCGTGCCGGAGCACCTCCGACCAGGCGGCTGCGAGCGTCAGCGCCGGGGTGTGCGCACCCAGTTCGTCCCGGACCGCTTGGTGGGCGCGTTCCATCCCGGCGAGCAGAGACGGCTCATTGCTGGCAGCATCTATATCTCCGATGGTCGCAGCGATGGCACGCATACCGAACATTGTTACCCAGCGGCCATCGCGGTCACACAGTTGTGACGCGCTCGAGATGCGGGAATCAAGAGTCCACGGTAATTTCTGTCAGACGATAGTTATTCATCAACCAAGGAGCGTCACAATGACCGCCAGCTTCGACCCGGCGATCTCGTCCCAGGAGGACGCCGCCACCCTGGAAGAACTCGGTTACACGCAGGAGCTTCACCGCGGCATCGGCGGATACGCGGCGTTCGCCGCCGGATTCTCCTTCGTCTCCATCCTCACCACGGTGTTCGCGTTCTTCCCGTTGGGCTTCACGCTCGGCGGACCCGCGTTCTTCTTCACCTGGCCGATCGTGTTCCTCTGCCAGTTCTGCGTCTGCCTGGTGTTCGCCGAGTTGTCCGGCAAGTTCCCGGTGGCCGGGGCGATCTACCAGTGGTCGCGACGGCTGGCCGGCAACGCGATCGGCTGGTTCGCGGGCTGGTTCATGCTGATCGGCTACATCGTGTCGATCGCCGCGCTGGCCATCGCGATGCAGACCGTCCTGCCGCCGATATGGCGCGGGTTCCAGCTCGTCGGTGACAACATGGACCCGCTGTCGGCGTCGGGTGCGAGCAACGGCATCATCCTCGGCACCGTGACGATCGTTTTGTGCACCATCATCAGTGCGGTGGGTGTGCGGTTCATGGCACGTATCACCGTCACCGGCGTGACGCTGGAAATCATCGGCGTGGTGCTCATCGTCGGGGCGATGTTCGTCACCGCGGAGCGCGGCCCGGTCGCCGCGACGGTCGACACCGGCGGGCACGGCACCGGCTGGGGCTACCTGCCCTCATTCCTGGCATCGATGCTCATGGCCGCCTATGTGATGTACGGATTCGACAGTGCAGCGGAGCTTTCCGAGGAGACCCGCGATCCGCGCCGGACCGCTCCCAAGGCGATCGTGAACGCGTTGCTGGTGTCGTTCTTAGGCGGCGGCCTGATGATTCTGGCCGCATTGATGTCGGCGCCCGACCTCGGCGACCACCTGGCCCACGGGGGCATCGCCTGGGTGATCGAGAGCCAACTGGACACCGGACTCGGCAAGACCCTGCTGGGCTTGGTGGCGGTCGCGATGTTCTCGGCGACTCTGGCCATCCAAGCCTCGGCCTCACGGGTGATGTTCTCGATGGCGCGCGACAACCGGTTGCCGTTCGGCAAGTTCCTGTCCAGGGTCAACAAGCGCACCGGCACGCCGGTCATCACCGGCATCGCCGTCAGCACACTGGCCATCCTGGTATTGCTGGTGAACATCGGGCAATCCAGTGTGTTCGCCGCCATCGCCTCGGTGTCGGTCGTCATCGTCTACCTGGCCTACCTCATGGTGACGGTGCCGGCCCTGATCCACCGCCTTCGCGGCACCAGCCTTTCCTACGGGCCTCCGGTGATGGATCTGGGCAAGTGGGGCATCGGGGTCAACCTGATCGCGGTGGTGATGGGCACCCTACTGGTGGTCAACATCGGCTGGCCGCGCCAAGAGGTCTACGACCCGGCAGGACAGTCGTGGTTCTTGCAGTACTTTGCGGTGATCTTCGTGTTCCTCACCCTGGCCTTCGGATATCTGGCCTATCGGGTCGTGCGCAACCGCGAGGGTGCGCCCGACCCGGCGGACGCCCTGGTAGGCAGGAAGAAGTAGACGAGCCTGCGCCGGACAGGTGGCAATGGGCGCAACATTCACACTTCAGCAGATCCGCGGAAGCTGTTCGCCGAGTTCCCTTTCGATGACGCGGGTGGTCCCGAACGCCGTCCTGCCCACCACCATGCCGGGATGATCGCCGACAGCTCGCCCGATGATGGTGGCGTGCTCGCCTTCGCGCCGGGTGCGCATCGCGTACAGCACCGCCTCGCTGTGGTCGGGGTCGACGAATGCCACCAGCTTGCCCTCGTTCGCGACTTGCAGCGGATCCAGGCCCAGGAACGAACACGCCGACGAGACCGTCTCCGGGACCGGAATTCTCGCCTCGTCGAGTTCGATACCGACCGCGGCCGCGCGCGCGATCTCCACGACCGAACCGACCAGTCCACCGCGCGTGGGATCGCGCAACGCGCGTATGGCATCCGGGGCACCCGAGGCTGACGAAGCGGCCAGCATCGCCGCCACCAACCGGTGCAGCGGCGTGCTGTCGGTGGTCACCACCGTGCCGAAGTCGATGCCCTCCCGAACACTCATGATCGCGACCCCGTGTTCGCCGAGATTGCCCGACACGATGACGTGGTCGCCCGGACGAACACGATCCGGCGAGATCTCGACTCCGGTGGGGATCACGCCCACACCCGCGGTGTTGACGAAAAGCTGGTCTGCTCCCCCCCTACCGACGACCTTGGTGTCTCCGGTGACGATGCCGACACCCGCGTTCGCCGCGGCCCTGCCCATCGCAGAAGCGACGGCCCCCAGCACCTCCAGTTCGAGCCCCTCCTCCAGAATGAACCCGGCCGTCAGGCCGATGGGCTGGGCGCCGCTGCAAGCCAAGTCGTTGACCGTGCCGTTGACCGCCAAGTCCCCGATGTTGCCGCCGGGGAAGAAAAGTGGTTGTACGACAAAGGAATCCGTAGTCAGCGCGATGCGGCCGCCCGGAACGTCGAGCACCGCCGAATCGCGCGCCGGCCCACAGGTGGACCCGAACGCGGGCAGGAACAGATTCTCGATCAGCTCCTCGGAGAGCACGCCACCGCCGCCGTGCCCGAGCACGATCCGCTTGGTCTCCCGCAGGGGCAGCGGACACACCCAGTCGGCCGGATCGACGGTCACGGGCCGGTCAGGCATGTGCGGGCAGTTCCAGCCGGCGGAACTGGTAGTACGCCGCACAAGCTCCCTCGCTGGAAACCATCGTCGCGCCAAGCGGTGTCCGTGGCGTGCACGACGTCCCGAACGCCGGGCATTCGTTGGGTTTGAGCAGACCCTGCAGGACGTCGCCGCTTCGGCATTCCCGGGACTCCTCGACCCGCAGGTGCCCGACGCCGAACCTGCGCTCGGCGTCGAATTGTGCGTACCGCGGGGACAGGGTCCAGCCCGATCGCGGGATCATGCCGATACCGCGCCACTGCCTGTCGGTGACCACGAACACCTCGGCCAGGGTCTGTTGCGCGACAGTGTTGCCGGCGTCGGTGACGGCGCGCGGATAGGCGTTGCGCAACTCGGGCTTTCCCGCTTCCAGCAGGTCGACAACCTGACGGACGCCTTCGAGCAGATCGAGCGGCTCGAACCCGGTCACCACGATCGGCACTTTGAATTCGGTTACCAGCGGGCCGTATTCGCGCGTGCCCATGACGGTGCAGACGTGTCCCGCCGCCAGGAAGCCCTCGACCCGATTGGCCGGCGAACTCAAGATCGCCGTCATCGCGGGCGGCACCAGCACATGCGACACCAGCATCGAGAAGTTGGCCAGGCCCAGCCGGCGGGCGTGCACCACCGCCATCGCATTGGCCGGCGCGGTGGTCTCGAAGCCGACACCGAAGAACACCACATCTTTGTCGGGGTTGTCCGCAGCAACCCGGGTGGCATCCAGCGGCGAGTACACGATCCGCACGTCGCCGCCGCGGGCCCGCACACTGAACAGGTCTTCGCGGCTACCCGGTACCCGCAGCATGTCGCCGAACGAGCAGAAGATCACGTCGTCGCGCGCGGCGATCTCCAGCGCCCGATCGATCATCTCCAGCGGCGTCACGCACACCGGGCAGCCGGGGCCGTGGATGAACTCGACAGCCCCCGCAAGGAGTTGGTCGATCCCGTTGCGGATGATCGAATGCGTCTGACCGCCGCAGACTTCCATGATGGTCCAGCATCGGGTTGAGCGGCGCTTGATCTGGTCGACGAGTGTCCGGGCGGCCACCGGATCGCGGAATTCGTCCAGGTATTTCATGCCGGATCCCTCCTGGTTTGTCCCTCGGTGCCGGACAGCTCTTCGTCGAGCACCCCGAGATCGCCGAACATCTTCAGTGTGGTGTTGGCGGAATCTTCGTCGAGGCGGGTGATCGCAAACCCTGCGTGCACGATCGCGTATTCGCCGACGCTCATGTCGGGCAGGTAGGCGAGGCACACCGTCTTGGTGGTGCCACCGAAGTCGACGGTTGACATCCGGGTACCCGACTCGTCCCAGATGTCGATCACCTTGCCGGGGATGCCTAGGCACATGAGCCGCTCCCTCCCTTCCTGGCGTGGCGTGCGGCCGCGATCACGGCCTGGCCCAGCGCCAGACCGCCGTCGTTGCACGGCAGCACGGCGTGGGTGATGACGTCGAAGCCTTTGTCGGCCAGCGTCTTCCGGAGCCCTTGTAGCAGAATCCGGTTGACGAACACCCCGCCCGTCAACCCCACGGTGGAGATGCCGGTGGCACGCGCGCACTCGGCGACCGCCGCCGCGGTCGCACGCACGACGGCGTGGTGGAAGCCGGCCGCCAGATCGGCGGTCCCGATCCCGGCGCGCAAGCCGGCCACCAGCCCGCCGATGACCGGGATCGGGTCGAGCACGCCGGCACTCACCCCGAAGTCCAGCGGCGCCGCGCGGCCGGCGCGAGCCAGATGTTCGAGTTCGACGGCGGCCTGACCTTCGTAGGTCACCGTGTGGCACACACCCAGCAGACTGGCGACCGCGTCGAACAGCCGGCCCATGCTGGATGTCGGCACACAACCGATGCCGCGGGGAATCTGTTGCGCCAGGACACCGACGGCATCCGGTCCGCATGCTGCGACGCAGGGCAACCCGGTGTCCCACGCGATGCCGGCACGGTGCAGCAGATCGAGTGCGATCCGGGCCGGGTGCCGCACCGCCCCCTCCCCGCCGGGCAGCGCGAACGGTGCGAGATGACCGACGCGGGTGAACTGCGCCGGATCGTCGATGGCGAGAAGCTCTCCGCCCCAGATCGTTCCGTCGGTACCGAAGCCCGTGCCGTCAAAGGCCACGGCGAGCATGGACGTGCCGAGAAGGTCATGCTCGGCCAGCAGAGACACGGCGTGGGCGTGATGGTGCTGGACGCGCAGGACCGCGCCGCCCTGGCGGGCGGCCCAGAGCGTGGTCGCGTACGAGGGATGCAGGTCGCTTGCGATCACATCGGGCCGACGGTCGGTCATGTGAGCCAGGTGCGCGTAGGCGGCCTCGAAGCAGGACTGGGTACGCGGATCGGCCATGTCCCCGAGGTGCGACGACAGGTGGGCTCGGCCGTCGGCACCCACCAGGCAGAAAGTGGTCTTGATGTCACCACCGGTGGCCAGCACCACTGCCCCGTTCCCTGCCCCGTTGCCTGTCGCGTGCACGGCGACCGGCAACGGGGCGTAGCCGCGCGAGCGGCGGACCGGGATGACCGCGCCGTCGGAACCCACTGCGACGACCGAGTCCTCGCACGGTACGTGGATCGGGCGGTCATGGGCGAGCACACCGTCGGCGAGGCCGTCGACCCAGTCCAGATCCTCGTCGCGGAAGACGATCGGAGAGCCGCCGCGGTTGGCCGACGTCATCACCAGCGGAACCGGACCGAGCCGATCGAAGAGCAGGTGGTGTACGGGCGTGTACGCCAGCATCACTCCGATGTCGCGTAATCGCGGAGCGGTGGCCCGCAACACCTGTGCGTCGCGCGCGGGCAGCAGCACTATCGGCGCCTGGGGCGAACGCAATTGCGACGCCGCGCCGTCGCTCACCTCGGCGATCCGTTGTGCCGCAGCCAGATCGGCGACCATCACGGCGAAGGGTTTGTCCGGCCGGCTCTTGCGGCGCCGAAGTTCGGCGACGGCCGCGGCATCGTCGGCGCGACAGGCCAGGTGGTATCCCCCGATTCCCTTGACCGCGACGATCAAACCGGCGTCCAGCGCCGCCACAGCGTCCTGGACCGGGTGTGCGCCACTGCCCGGTCCGGCCCATGACAGCGTCGGCCCACAGTCCCGGCACGCTATCGTCTGCGCGTGATACCGCCGGTCAGTCGGGTCGTCGTATTCGTCGGCGCAGGCCGAGCACATGCCGAAACGCGCCATCGTCGTTGTGGGCCGGTCGTAGGGCAGGTCGGTGATCACGGTGTAGCGGGGACCACAGTTGGTGCACGTGATGAACGGATGCCCGTAGCGGCGGTCGCCGGGGTCGCGGAGTTCCCGCACGCAGTCTGCGCAAGCGGCGACGTCGGGCGGCACCAGGGTGCGGGTGCCGTCACCGGTGCGGCTCTCGACGATCCGGAATCCCGAGTCCCCTTGCGGTACAAGATGAGTCACGCTCATGGTGTCCACCCGGGCCATCGGCGGCGGCTGCCGGCGGATCGTGGCTGCGACCGCGTCCACGGCTTGGGCGCGCCCTTCCAGCTCGCAGTGCACCGAACCCGAGTCGTTGTAGACGAAGCCGTCCACGCCGTGGCACAGTGCCGCCCGCGCCACCGCCGGCCTGAACCCAACACCCTGGACCACCCCGGTGATGTCGAGCCTGACCCGCACACGTGTCTCAGCTACGCTCTGACTGCCCGTCATGTACCTCCTGAGCAGCACCAACTCCCGTATCGGTGGGCTGTGGACACGGGCCGGTGAGACCAGGCTAGCCCCGTCGATCAACGCTGACAATCAGAATTCCGCGCGAAAGCTCCACGGATTCTGGCCGAAGTCGGCCTTGCGTCCCGCGGTCGCCGGGGGAGCATGGAATGGTGCACGAACTCGCACTGTGTCAGGCCATCGCCGGCGTGGTGAGGTCCCATGCGGGCGATCGCCGGGTCGACATCGTGCGGGTTCGGGTCGGAGCCCTCCGGCAGGTCGTGCCCGAGTCACTGGAGTTCTGCTGGACGCTGGTCCGCGAGTACGAGGACATGGCCGGCGCCGAGCTCGAGCTCGAAGTCGTACCGGCCGTCGTATCGTGCCGGACGTGCGATCAGCGCTCACAGATCGAGTCGCGATGGTCGGTGTGCTGTCCCGCTTGTGAGAGCGGTGACGTCGACGTGGTGCGGGGAAACGAGCTCCAGGTCACCTCGCTGGACGTGACATGACCCGAGATGACCTGAGATGACCCGAGATGAAAGGCTTCACGATGGGTAAATTCCACCGCCACGACACCGACGATGCCGCGGGCACCGCGCATACCCACGAGCACGGCGACCAGAACCACGAGCAGGGTCACACACACGAGCACAGCGACCACAGCGGCTATCAGACCGGCCTCCAGCGCATCGAAGTACTGGAGTCGATCTTCGCCGAGAACGACTCCCGCGCCGACATCAACCGGCGGGCGTTCGAGGAGCATGGCATCAGGGCACTCAACCTCATGAGCTCGCCCGGATCGGGCAAGACCACGGTGTTGGCCGCCACGCTCGACGAACTGGCCGGCGAACTGGCCGTCGGCGTCATCGAGGGCGACATCGCGACCGACCTCGACGCCGTCAAACTCGGCGGACGCGGCGCCCAGGTGTCACTGATCAACACCGGCAACGGATTCGGCGGCGAGTGCCACCTGGACGCGCCAATGGTCAACCGGGCATTGCAGGGCCTCGACCTGGCACCACTGGACCTGGTGTTCATCGAGAACGTCGGCAACCTGGTGTGCCCGGCCGAGTTCGACGTCGGCGAGCACGCCAAGGCGATGGTCTACTCCATAACCGAGGGTGAGGACAAACCGCTGAAGTACCCGGTGATGTTTCGCTCGGTGGATGTGGTTCTGCTCAACAAGATCGACCTGCTCCCCCATCTCGACGCCGACCTGGACAGCTACCTCGACAACCTGCGCCGCGTGAATCCGCACGCAATCGCGTTGCCGGTCAGCGCCAGGACCGGCGAAGGCATGGCCGCCTGGTACACGTGGGTGCGGCGATTCACCAACGACGCGTGACCCAGCGACGACCGTTCGCGGCGACGCGCAACACCACGATTCTGGTTACTTACCCACCCGAAGAATCCGGCCGGTTGAAGGAATGCTCCGGTATGTGATTGACATCACAAGCGACGGTGGAGTAGACCCGAATGAAGCGCCGCGCAAGTGGGCCGACGGTCGACTCCGGCGGTGCAGGGGCCAGCCCGCCCCGGAAAGCTGCAGCATGCCTACAGACGCGGCAGTCAAAGCAGAAGATACGTTGATCCATGTCCTGTGGATCAACGCCGGTCTCAGTTGCGACGGCGATTCGGTGGCGTTGACTGCCGCCACCCAGCCCACGATCGAGGAGATCGCCCTCGGGGCCTTGCCAGGCCTGCCCAGAGTCGCCGTTCACTGGCCGCTGATCGACTTCGAATGCGGACCGACGGGTGGCGCCGACGACTTCCTGGAATGGTTCTTCAAAGCCGATCGCGGTGAACTTGAACCCTTCGTCCTGGTCGTGGAGGGCTCCATCCCCAACGAGCAACTGCACGACGAGGGATACTGGTGCGGTTTCGGCAACGATCCCGCGACGGGGCAGCCGATGACCACCAGCGAATGGCTCGATCGCCTGGCGCCTAAAGCGACCGCCGTCGTCGCCGTCGGGACGTGCGCCACCTACGGTGGAATACACGCAATGGCCGGCAATCCCACCGGCGCGATGGGCGTTCCCGACTATCTGGGCTGGAGCTGGCAGAGCAAGGCGGGCGTGCCGATCGTCTGTGTGCCGGGCTGTCCGACACATCCCGACAACCTGGCCGAGACACTGACCTATCTGCTCTACATGGCCACCGGGCAGGCCCCGATGATCCCGCTCGACGACGCACTGCGGCCGACGTGGCTGTTCGGTAACACCGTGCACGAGGGTTGTGACCGGGCGGGCTATTACGAGCAGGGCGACTTCGCAACCGAGTACGGCTCCCCGAAGTGCATCGTCAAGCTCGGCTGCTGGGGTCCGGTCGTCAAATGCAATGTGCCCAAACGGGGTTGGATAAACGGCGTGGGCGGTTGTCCCAACGTCGGCGGTATCTGCATCGGGTGCACCATGCCGGGGTTCCCGGACAAGTTCATGCCCTTCATGGATGAACCGCCCGGCGGCAAACTGTCGACGACGGCCTCCGGCTTGTACGGCTCGGTCATCCGGAATCTGCGGCATATCACGCAGCGCACGGTGGACAAGGAACCCAAGTGGCGCCATCGCGGCAAAGAACTCACCACGGGCGCACGGCGCACCTGGTAGCCGGCCATCCGCCAGTCAACGCCCTCGGGGGAGGGCATTCCCGCCGACAGAGAGCGAACCAGCGATGACAACCATCATCCCCGAGCCGTCGCAGATGAATGCCGAGCCCGGCCAACTCGTCGAGATGGCCTGGGATCCCATCACCCGGATCGTCGGCAGCCTCGGCATCTACACCAAGATCGACTTCGAGAATCAGCAGGTGGTCGAGTGCCACAGCACGTCGTCGATCTTCCGCGGCTACTCGATCTTCATGAAGGGCAAGGATCCCCGCGACGCGCATTTCATCACCAGCCGGATCTGTGGCATCTGCGGTGACAACCACGCCACCTGCTCCTGCTACTGCCAGAACATGGCCTACGGCGTAAAACCTCCAAACCTCGGTGAATGGCTGATCAATCTCGGCGAGGCCGCGGAGTACATGTTCGACCACAACATCTTCCAGGAGAACCTGGTCGGGGTCGATTACTGCGAGAAGATGGTCTCCGAGACCAATCCGGGGGTGCTGGCCGAGGCCGAGAACACCGCCGCGCCGCACGCGGATGCGCACGGCTACCGCACGATCGCCGACATCATGCGTGCACTGAACCCCTTCTCCGGCGAGTTCTATCGAGAGGCGCTGCAGGTCAGCCGCTACACCCGGGAGATGTTCTGCTTGATGGAGGGCCGGCACGTCCATCCATCAACGCTGTACCCCGGCGGCATCGGCACCTCGGCGACGATCCAGTTGATGACCGATTACATGATCCGGCTGATGCGCTACATCGAGTTCATGAAGAAGGTCGTGCCGATGCACGACGACCTTTTCGACTTCTTCTACGACGCCATCCCCGGCTACGACAAGGTGGGGCTGCGCCGCACCCTGCTCGGCTGCTGGGGCAGCTTCCAGGATCCCGAAGTGTGCAACTTCGCCTACAGGGACATGGAGCGCTGGGGCAACGCCATGTTCGTCACCCCCGGTGTGGTGGTCGACGGGAAGCTGGTCACGCACTCGTTGGTGGACATCAACCTGGGAATCCGAATCCTGTTGGGCCACAGCTACTACGACGACTGGACCGACCACGAGATGTTCGTCAAGACCGATCCGCTGGGCAATCCGATCGACCGGCGGCATCCGTGGAACCAGCACACCAACCCGCGCCCGCAGAAGCGTGACATGGACGACAAGTACAGCTGGGTGATGTCGCCGCGCTGGTTCGACGGCACCGACCATCTGGCCCTGGACACCGGCGGCGGCGCGTTGGCCCGGATGTGGTCAACCGCGTTGGCCGGCCTGGTCGACATCGGCTACGTCAAGGCCACCGGGCACAGCGTGCAGATCAACCTGCCCAAGACCGCGCTGAAGGGTCCGGTGGAGTTGGAATGGCATGTGCCCCAAGCTGGTTCGAACACGCTGGAACGCAACCGGGCCCGCACCTACTTCCAGGCCTACGCCGCCGCGGCGGCACTGCATTTCGCGGAGAAGGCGCTCGTCGAGATCCGGGCCGGCCGCACCAAGACCTGGGAGAAATTCGAGGTGCCCGACGAGGCCATCGGCTGCGGCTTCACCGAGGCGGTGCGCGGTGTGCTGAGCCATCACATGGTCATTCGCGACGGCAAGATCGCCAACTACCACCCGTATCCGCCCACGCCGTGGAACGCCAGCCCGCGTGACAGCTACGGCACCCCCGGCCCCTACGAGGACGCCGTGCAGGGCACACCCATCTTCGAGGAGAACGACCGCGAGAATTTCAAGGGCATCGACATCATGCGCACGGTACGCAGCTTCGACCCGTGCCTGCCCTGCGGAGTGCACATGTACCTCGGCGGCGGCAAGACCATCCAGAGATTGCACTCCCCGACCCAGACGGCCACCGGGGAGTAGACGATGACGGTCCGCGCCGAGGATTCAGCCGATCCCAGGGAGTTCGATCCGAATCGGTGGCGCACGGCCGGCGATCGTATCCAGACACTGCTTGACGCATCAAGCGTGCCCACTACCAATGCCAGCGCGGCTCGCGAGCGCGCCGAACAGTTGGTGCGCGAGGTGGTTGACCTCTACGGCGCCGCCCTCGGCCGGGTCGTCGCGCTCACCGATGACCCTGCCGCGGTCGAGCGCTACGCCGCCGACGACCTCGTCGCAAGCCTGCTGTTGGTGCACCGGTTACATCCGCACGACACGCATCGACGTGTCGCGGACGCCCTGGAATCGGTGCGGCCGTACCTCGGCTCGCATGGCGGCGACGTGGAACTCATCGGGATCGTGGAGGGGCCGCAGGGCAGCATCGCCACGCTCCGGCTGACGGGCAACTGCAAGACCTGCCCGTCGTCGTCGGCCACGCTGGAGCTGGCAGTCGAAGACGCGGTGCGAGCCGCGGCACCGGAGATCACCGCGATAGCGGTGGCGGCCGGCGAGCAGGACGGCACAGCGGTGATCCCGGCGGAGTCGCTCCTGAGCCGCGTGCACGCCCACGGTCCCACCGCCTGGCACCCGGTGCCGGGCTTTGCCGACCTGCTCCCGGGCGAGGTCGGCGGCTTCGACATCGACGGGACCGTCGTGCTGGCCTGCCGTGTCGGTGACGAACTTTTCGCGTATCGCGACCACTGTCCGTCTTGCGACGGGTCTCTGGCGGGAGCGGTATTGCACCGCGCAATGGGATCGCGTGACCCGGTCCTGCGCTGCCCGCGGTGCCGGGCACATTACGACGCGGTGCGAGCCGGTGCGGGACTCGACCACCCGGACCGTCACCTGCAGCCGCTGCCGCTACTCGTTCGCGACGGTGTGCTGGCGCTGGCGATACAGGGGCAACCGGCGGGACTCTCGGCGTGACCACACCGTTCGAAGTCCTCTCGCGCATCACCGCACGCCGTCGGGTGCCGGCCGCGGGAGAACGGTGCGAGATGTGTTCGGAACCGATCGCCGACGAACACCAGCATGTCGTCAATGTCGCTGGACGCCAACTGATGTGCGTGTGCCGGGGATGCTATTTGCTTTTCACCGACACTGGCGCCGAACTGCGGTACCGGGCGGTGCCCGACCGCTACCTGACGCTGCCCGGCCTCGCCGTCGATCGGCGCGCGTGGGAGGCTCTGCAAATACCCGTCGGGTTGGCGTTCTTCTTCCGCAACTCCGCACTGGACCGATTCGTCGCGTTCTACCCCGGGCCGGCCGGAGCGTGCGAGTCCGAACTGGACCTGCGGGCGTTCGATGAACTGACCGCGGGCGACCCCCGCCTCTCGATGCTGGCCGACGACGTCGAGGCACTGCTGATCAGGGTTCCGGAGTCCGGCCCGCCGCAATGCTTCTTGGTTCCGATCGACGCATGCTACGAATTCGTCGGCGCGCTGCGCATGCTGTGGCGGGGATTCGACGGCGGCCGGCAGGCGAACGAATTCATCGACGACTTTTTCGCCCAGCTCGCGCAGCGTAGCCGGAGCGCGACCACATGACGGCGCCACCGACTTTCGCCGTCACCGCCGTCGCACCCGAGCCGTACGCGATGACTCCGATGTTGGCTGCGCGGATAGAGATAACCACTCCCGAGGACACCGGACCCGTACACTCGATCGCCCTGCGCTGCCAGGTGCGGATCGAACCATCGCGGCGCCGCTACACCGACGACGAGGCCGCCGGACTGCTCGACCTGTTCGGCGCCCGGGATCGCTGGGCCGATACTGCACGCGCATTCGTCTGGCAGCATGCCACGGCGATGGTGCAGGGTTTCACCGGTCGCACCGAAGTCGCGCTGCCCCTGGCGTGCACCTACGACTTCGAGGTCGCCGCGGCCAAGTATCTTCATGCGCTGCGCGACGGCACCGTCGGGTTGCAATTCCTTTTCAGTGGAACGATTTTCCTGCCCGGTTCATCCGGATTCTCGGTCCAGCAGATCCCGTGGGACTGCGAGGACACCTACGACTTGCCGGTCGCGGTGTGGCGGGATCTCATGACGCTGCACTATCCCGACCAAGGATTCGTCCGGTTGGGCCACGACACCGTCGCGGCGCTGGCGGCATACAAAGCCGAACGCGGCCTTCTCGATCTCGATGCCACCGTGCTGTCGCTCATCGCCGCCGCGCGCGAGGAGGTCACGTGACCGCAGCGGCGCCCTGGGAGTGCGTTCGCACCGTGGCCGACGCGGTGCTCTACGAGGGCTACCTTCTCTACCCGTATCGGGCTACCTCGGACCGTAACCATGCGCGCTGGCAGTTCGGCGTCTTGGGTCCGCCGGGGGCCGCGGCTGCCGGATTCGGGGAGGACGACCGCCTGTCGGCGCAATTCCTCGTTCGCGACGCCACCGAGCTGACCCTGGTGGTGCGCTTCCTGCACCTGCAGCGCCGCAGCGCGCAACAGCGCACTCCCGGCGGCGAGTATGTCGCGGTCCGCGAATTGGTCGCGCCCTCGGGATCGTGGTTGACCTGGGATGAGGCGGTGGAGGCGGAATTCTCCTTTGGCCCGATTCCCCTCGTACGGCCGTCGCATCCCGGCATCGGTTCGTCACGGGAGTGGACGCTTCCGGTCCTCGCCCGAGCCGCAACCGAGGCCGAAGAGCTCGACGGCGGCCGGCTGGTCCGAAAGCGGCACGCCGTTGTGGGGCAGATGCTGATACGGGTCGACGCCGACAGCACGGTGGAACGGGTCAGCATTACGCTGCGAAACACCGGTGCTCCGGCGAGGGGTAAAGACGACGCGATCGCGCGGTCGATGATCGGCACTCACGTCATCGCCGTCACCGACGGCACGTTCGAGTCCTTGCTGGAACCGTCGCCGGACGCCGCGGACGCCGCCACCCACTGCTGCCAGCACCGTTGCTTCCCCGTCCTCGCGGGCCCATCCGAGCGCCGAGATTTGCTGCTGGTGTCGCCGATCATCCTCTACGACCATCCCGAGATCGCCGAGCAGAGCCGCGGAGCGCTGTATGACGCGTGTGAGATCGACGAGATCCTCACGCTGCGGGTGATGACGATGACCGACGCGGAGAAGGCGCAGGCCCGCGCGACCGATCCCCGGGCGGCGCGCATCATCGACCAGTGCGACGAGATGTCCCCGGAGGCGATGCTGAACCTGCACGGCGTCCTGCGCGACCCGCATGGCCCGATGCCCGAGCTGATACCGCAGATACCCGAGGGCATCGATTGGTGGGATCCGTTGGCCGACAGTGCCGTCAGGCCCGAACTCGACGCAGTGCTCGTCGCGGGGGTTCCGGTGGCGCGGGGCAGCCGGGTGCGGCTACGTCCGAACCGGCGGGCCGACGCGCAGGACATGTTCGTCGAAGGCCGGACCGCCCGTGTGACGGTAGTTCACGAAGACGTGGACGGTGCACACCATGTCGGCGTCGTGCTCGATGACGACCCGGCCGGAGAGCTGCACGATTCCTACGGCCGTTATCTGTACTTTTCCCCCGATGAGATAGAGCCGCTGGACAACGGGGCGACACCCCCCGAAGAGACTTCCAGCCCCGAGAGAAGGAGTCCGGCATGAACGTGATCGGTCGGATCACCGCGTTGGCACTCGCAGTCGCAGTGCTCACCGGCGTCGTCGTCGGCGCAAAGTCGATGCCCGATGTGCGACGTTACCTGAAGATGCGCCAGATGTAGCGCGTGGCAAGGATTCTCGTAGCCGGTATCGGCAACATCTTCCTCGGCGACGACGGGTTCGGCCCCGAGGTGGTTCGCCGTGTGGCCGGCAAGGCCGGGTGGAATGACAGCGGGGTGCTCGTGGTCGACTACGGAATACGCGGGATGCACTTGGCCTACGACCTGCTCGACGACTGGGACGCGCTGGTTCTCGTCGACGCGGTGCCCGACCGCGGCCACCCCGGAGAGGTCCGCGTGTTCGAGGTCGACCCGCCGGCGGAGGCCATATCTGCGGGGCTGGATGCCCACCGCATGGATCCAGCGGCGGTTTTCGCCGGCCTGCGAGCGCTGGGCGGCACTCCACCGCGCACGATCGTCGTCGGTTGTCAGGTCGGCACCGTGGACGATGGGATCGGGCTCTCGGCGCGGGTGGAAGCGGCCGTTTCCGAAGCGGTGCGCGCGGTAACGGAACTGGTCGCGGCGCTGGGAGGCACACGATGTGCCTAGGAATCCCGGGCCGAGTGGTCGAAATGCTGGCCGGCTACGGCGGCCAGCTGGCGCTGGTCGACGTCTCCGGTGAGCACCGCAAAGTCAATGTCGGAATGCTGCCCGACGAGACGTTGACGCCCGGGGACTGGGTGATCATCCACATGGGATTCCGGTGGAAAGGACCGATGAGGCCGGCGCGGCCGAGGCGCTGGCCGGCTTGGAACTGCTGCGTCGGGAAACGATGACGGTTACCGCTGACGGCTGGCGGACATTCGCGGCGTTCGCATATCCCCCGAACGAACTGGGCTACTGCGGTCCGCCCGATTCGTCGGTGCTGCTGACCGAGCACGCCGACGACATCAGTCGCCACGCAAAGGGTTTCGACGGCGCGTGGCCATACCTGGAGGAGATCGCGTCGGCCTGCGGACGGACCGACCCGCTCGACTCCGAAGTGGTCCGGGCCTACTCGGTGGGCGGCCCCCTGCTCGACCGCGTGACGCCCGCCGCGCTGCTGACCCGGTTGCGGCAGGCGCTTGCGGGACAACCTTGCGGGCTGCTCGATGACATCACCGCCGGCCCCGGAGTTCTTGCCCACCACAGCTTCCACGTGTTCGTGGTCTACCCCTGGGTGCGTTCTGGGCGGCCACACCGACCCGCGACCCCGCTGCGAATCCTTCAGCAATGCCGAATACGTTCGGGCACAGTACAGTCTGTTGACGAACAGCAAGCGATCATCGCATCTCGGCCGCTCGCTTTCGAAGGTGGCCGGCTGTTCCTCGGCGAACCGGTGCGGGAATCGGCGCGGTGGCGGGGGCCTGACGGGGCCACGCTGGCGCCGCGGCCCATACCGGGTCATGCGGTGGCTGCGCACTGGAACTGGATCTGCGGGCGGACTCGCCGACGACGAGGTCGACGCGCTGGCCGGGGCCACGGCGACCACCCT
>CAWJYB010000014.1:0-111656 GCA_963846905.1 uncultured Actinomycetota bacterium | reverse complement strand
CGGCGGTTGTCGGGCATACCCAGATGGCACGCAAGGGCAAGGCCCACGGACTGTGTTGACTGGTTACCGAACGTATCTACGAAAAGCTGATGCGGGCACACCGCGGCCCCGCCCGGCAACCAATCCCGGTGATGGCATGACTGAAGTAATCCCCTTCCCGGTGCACAGTTGCCATCGGTTAGGGCGTCATAGGAAGCCGGCTAAGCCACCGAGCACCGGGCGCGGAAGTCCAGAGAGGGTTGCCGGATGCCCTGAAGATCCGCCCTCACCTGGGGGTTGGTATCCAGGTATGCGCGGATCTGTTCCCTGCGCTGTTCCGCGGGAAGGTCCTTGAGGCTGGTGAAGTACCCGTTTACGTCCGGATGGGTGAACAGGTAGACCGACGTAGCCGCCGTCACACCGGAAAGCACCCCGGCCAGGTCGGCGGACGTGCAGTTGGGCAGCGGGGGATCGGCCGCCGCGGTCGCGGCCGTGCCGAGGAACGTGCCTAATGACAGGGTCAGCCCCGTGGCGGCGGTACCCAGGGTGATGAGCCCGCGTCGGGCTGAGAACATGATGACTCCTTCGCTGGTCTACGAATATTCAGGCGCTCATGAGCCGATCAGCGGCGCGGTCCGATACCGCCGCCGCCACCGGGCCGGCCGGGGAAGATCGGCCCGCCACCGGGCCGTGGCGGAATGGGAACGACGACATCCATGTCCCAGCCCCAGTCGTTGTCGCAGTAGCCGTTGTAGCCGCAGTACGGATCCATTGGGTACGCACCTGAAGGACCGTCGCCGGTGTCGGCGCCGCGCACGTCGCCCTGACCGCAGATGGTGGTGCCGCCCGAGCTGGTGCAGTCCGCCGACGCCGACGGCGCCACGTACAGTCCGCCGGCTATCGCGGCGGGCAACAGCACCGGCGCGATGAGGAGTGACAACGAACGCATGAATGCCCCGATTCGCTGGACGACAACCAGCTCACAAGATGCTGGCGAACGTAGTTAAGCATACCCACCATGCCGCAGCGGCGTCTCCACCACCGATGACTCACCGCGTTTTCCATCGGTTTGGCGATGGAGCGGGGTTTTCGGGCACTATGGTTCGTGACCGGGCGGTGTTCTGGTAGCGGTAATTGAGTGGAGGCAATCACATGGCAGCGCAGGACGAAGTTTGGTCGCGGCCCGCGGCCAAGGCCATCCCGGCGGAGGGCTACGACGAACTCGAACGCGGACGCTACGGGCCGGTCTACCCGCGCACGCCCGCCTGCTACGGCTTCTCGATCATCGCCAAGGTCAAAGAGGGCCATGAAGAGGCCGTGCGCGCCTACGGCAAACAGATCGAAGAGGCCATCGCCGGTTCCCCGGACGTGCTGGCGCCGCTGCGGCTGCACTACTTGCGGTGGGTGTTGTTCGACGTCGGCTCCGGCCTGCACTTCCAGTACCAGGGCATCTTCGACACCGACTTCGACAAGTACACCGAAGACGCTGTCAAATTGTTCGGGCAGACCGGGATCACCACGGTGTTCACCAACCTCGAGGGTTTCCCCGAGGACTGGCAGACCAATCCGGAGGCGTTCATCCAAGTTCGTGCGGGACCACCAGGTGCCCCAGTTTCCTGGAGTACGGCGAGTACCCGTATGTCACCGCTGACGAGATCAAGAAGGCGCTGCGGCTCAAGGCCGCCTTCTCGGACATGCTCGACCAGATGCAGTGACCCTCAAGCTCGACGACATCCAGCACATCCTGCTGACCCGGACGCCGGCGATGACCGGTCGCTACGAGTTCCTGTCCTTCGGCACCGCTGCCGGCGGCCGGGCCTGGCTGACCGAGCTGTTGGATCGTGTGCAGTCGGCCGCCGATGTCGACCGAACGATGGACGCCTCCAAGCGGTGGATCACGCTGGGGTTCACCTGGACGGGGCTTCGGGCACTCGGCGTTGCCGAAGATGCGCTGTCCACGTTTCCAGACGAGTTCCGGGAAGGCATGGCCGCGCGTGCCGGGATCCTCGGCGACACCGGCGCCAACGCCCCGGAACACTGGGTGGGCGGCTTGGGCGGTGACGACGTGCACGCGATCGCGATCCTGTTCGCCCGCGACGACGAGGAACACCGCCGCTGCGTCGGCGAACACGACAAGCTGGTTGCCCGCTGCGACGGCGTGCGGACAGTGTCCTTCCTCGATCTGAACGCCACGCCGCCGTTCAATTTCGCCCACGACCACTTCGGGTTCCGGGACCGGCTGTCCCAGCCCGTCATGAAGGGCTCCGGTGAGGAACCCACGCCGGGGTCCGGCGCACCGCTGGAACCGGGCGAATTCATCCTGGGCTATCCGGACGAGGACGGGCCCGTGACGAATCTTCCCCAGCCGGAGATTCTTTCGCGAAACGGCAGCTACATGGCCTACCGCCGTCTGCAGGAGCATGTGGGGGAGTTCCGCAGCTACCTGGCGGCCAACGCCGGTACGCCGGACGAGCAGGAACTATTGGCGGCCAAGTTCATGGGCCGGTGGCGCAGCGGGGCGCCGCTGGTGCTGGCACCCGGGGCCGACGACCCCGACCTGGGTGCCGACCCGATGCGTAACAACGACTTCAACTACAAGGAGATGGACCCCTTCGGGTATGCCTGCCCGTTGGGATCGCATGCCCGGCGACTGAATCCGCGCGACACCGCGCACAACATGAACCGCCGCAGGATGATCCGCCGCGGCGCCACCTACGGCCCGGCGTTGCCCGACGGCGCCCCCGACGACGGGGTGGACCGCGGCATCGCGGCGTTCATCATCTGCGCCAGCCTGGTGCGCCAATTCGAGTTCGCCCAGAACGTCTGGATCAACGACAAGGCGTTCCATGAACTGGGCAACGAACACGACCCGATCTGTGGAACCCAGGACGGCACGCTCGACTTTGCCGTGCCCAAACGCCCGATCCGCAAGGTACACAAGGGCATTCCGGCATTCACCACCTTGACGGGCGGTGCCTACTTCTTCCTGCCGGGCTTGCGTGCCCTGCGCTACCTGGCCACACTCGGCGGTTAGGACATCACGATTACGGACAAACGGCAGGCCCGCACCTACAACCAGGACCACATCGCCCGTCCCCGTGACGGCAAGCGCCGTATGAGCATCTATTGGACGTGGAGCTACCCGTGGGAGGCCCAGCGGGACCCTGCCGCGATGTCCAACCGCTTCTCCACCATGACCGAGGTGCGCAACGTCATCTACCCGGCCTACGAGAAGCCAGGGTTCGAAGCGGCCAATTTCCTGCAGGGCATCGCCGGGACGCTGGAATTGTTCCACCGTTCTGCCCTGGCGTTCCAGGACCTTGCCGGCGAGCTGACGGGGCATCCGGTCGCGGTGTTCCAACGTGTCGATCAGGCCGGCTACCCGCAGCCGATCGACGAACGCATTCTCGATGACACCGACACCCTGATGGTATTCGGCCTCGATCACCTGACCTCGGGTTTGGAGGTGAGTTCGGGAGAGGTCGAGGCGATACGCGAATGGCTGCGCCGCGAGGGGACCTGCCTGCTGCTCGCTCCGCACCACGATGTCGGATTCACCGACGACATCGCGCAGCGCCAGATGGAGTACGAACATCACGGCGACCGCCTGGTGCCGCGCCAACAGCGGTTCAGTCATTTCACCCGGTCACTGATGCGCGCACTGGACGTCCCCATCCACAACACGTGGGGCCTGCGGCCGGCAGTCGTCGACGGCACCAAGGACATCTTCCCGCTTACCGCGTTCGCCGACCTCGACGGACCCGGCCTGCTCAAAGACGTGACGACGCTGAGCTTCCACCAACACCTGCCGCATTACGAGCTCACCGCCCCCGAAAGCGACGGCCTGCGGGTGTTGGGTCGTCAGCGGGTGGACCCGGACCGGCCGCACCCGTTCACCGCCGCCGGGAACGCCGAGTTCAACGCGCTGATCTGGATGCCTCCGGCAGGGGAGCGCGCCGCGGACATCGTCCTGATCGATTCCACGCACTTCACCACGCTGTTCGGCGGCACCGACAGCCTGCGCAACCTGTGGCGCAACCTCGCGACGATGTAGGCCGCTGTCCTACCTCGTCATCCCGACAGGGCCGGCGTTTGGGCGATTACCACGCCGGTGACCCGGAAGGCTTGCTGATCCGCTACGCCGGCACGCAGCCCAGCAGCGTGACGCAGCCGGTGCGCAGGTCTTCCCTGACGATCGCAGCCCGGTCGGCCAGCGCGGCCTGCCGGCGCACGTACTCGGCCCGTCCGGCGGGTGTCTCGACCGGCACCGGGTCGTAGCCGTAGCCGCTGAGGTCATACGGGCCGGCCCGCATATCGAGGTCGCGGGCGTCGTAGGCCAGGGTGAACGCGTCCCACACCAGCTCCGAGCTGACCAGTGGAAGCAGCTTGGCCCGCTGCTGGTGCACCTGCCGTCGCGCGCTCCATTGTTCTGCGTCCATGACGAGCCCGGCATGTCGGTCTCCTGGCGATGCGCACACCTCAGGCACGGTGTGTCTCGTCGCGTACCGTGCCCACCAGGTTCTCGACCAGGTCCTCCAGGGCCACCATGGCCACCACGCGTTCGGCCGCACCCGCCTGCGCTTCGGTGACCAGCGCCAGGTGACTCTTGCTGCGGCGTAACCGGGAAAGGGCGTCGGGCAGTGACACCGTTGCGAGCATCGCAGGCAGTGCCCGCACCGCACCGCGGTCCACGACGGTGTCCGGGTTGTCGCCGAGCGCCAGCACGTCCTTGATGTGCAGGTAGCCGACGAAGGTGCCGTCGGCGTCGACGACGGGGAACCTGCTGTAGCCGGTCTGGGCCAGTGCCTGCTGGATCGCCCCGACGGTGGGGCCCGTCCCGGGCGCAGCGGCCGGCACCGCGCGGATATCGGACAACGGCGTCGCCACGTCGGCGACCACGCGATTGCGAATCTGCAGTGCGCGGGTCAGCCGGCTGTGTTCCTCGGTGTCGAGCAAGCCCTTCGACACCGACTCCGCGATCATCTCCGAAAGCTCCACGCTGGAAACCGTGATATCGAGTTCGTCCCTGGGCTCGACCCGCAGAGCACGCAGGGTGAGGTTGGCGCACCAGTTGTAGAAGGCGATGAACGGCCGCACCGCTCGCACGTACAACAGGTAGGGCGGTATGAGCAGCATCGCGGTGCGTTCAGGCCCGGCAATGGCGATGTTCTTCGGCACCATCTCGCCGAGCAGCACATGCAGGGTGACGACGATTGTCAGCGCGACGACGAACGACACGGGGTGCAGCACGGCGTCGGGGATGCCGACGAGGTCGAAGGGCTTTTCCAGCAGGTGCGCCACCGCCGGTTCGCCGATGCGGCCCAGCAGGATGGAGCAGACGGTGATTCCCAGCTGCGCGCCGGCCAGCATGAGCGAAAGCTGCTCCCCGGCGCGGATGACGGTGATGGCGCTCCGCTTGCCGTGTTCGGCCCGGGCCTCCAGACGGTCGCGGCGCGCGGAGATGAGCGAGAACTCGGCACCGACGAAGAATGCGTTGGCGCCCAACAGCACGGTGGTCAGCAGCACGCCCAGGATGTCGGTACCCATCACGTCTCCGTCAGCCCGAGCTCGGCCAGTTCCAGCAGGTCGATCCGGCGTCCCTCCATCACCACCACGGTCGCCAGCCAGCGCACCGGTTGATCGAAGCGCATGTCCGGGTCGAAGACCGTGAGCTCGACGGACTCGCCGGGAGCGGTATGTGTCCCAGCTCCTGCAGCACCAGCCCGCCGATCGTCTCGTATTCGCCTTCGTGGGCGCGGAATCCGGTGGCGGCGGCAACCTCGTCGATGCGCAGCAGGCCGGACACCAGCCAGCCCCGGCCCGCGGCCACCACGTCCGGGGTGGAGTCGTCGTGTTCGTCGCGTACGTCACCGACGATCTCTTCGACGAGGTCCTCGACGGTGACCATCCCCGCGGTGCCGCCGTACTCATCGACCACCAGCGCTGCCTGCATAGCGTCGGCCCGGATCTGGGTCATCACGGAATCGCCGTCGAGGGTTGACGGCACCACCGCCACCGGTCGCACCAGGGTGGCGAGCTGCGTCACCGGCCGCTGGGCCCGCGGCACTTCGAACACCTGCTTGACGTGGACGATTCCGATCGTTTCGTCCAGATCGCCGTCCACTATGGGGAATCGCGAGAATCCGGTTTCGGTGGCGGCTGCGATCAGGTCGGCAACGGTGTCGTCGGCCTGCAGGGCCTCGATCTTGGATCGCGGCGTCATCAGCTCCTCGGCGGTGAGTTCGCCGAACTGCAGTGAACGGTCCACCAGTGCCGCGGTGAATTCGTCGAGTGACCCGCGGCGCGCCGAGTTGCGCACCAGCGACACCAGCTCCTGCGGAGTGCGCGCGGAAGTGAGTTCGTCGGCGGGCTCGATGCCGATGCGGCGCAGAATCCAGTTCGCGATGCCGTTGGTGGCTTTGATGGCGGGGGTGAGGATCTTCGAGAAGAACAACTGCGGACCCGCTGTGGCGCGTGCGGTGGGCACCGGCCGTGCCACCGCCAGGTTCTTGGGAACCAGCTCGCCGAACACCATCGACAACGACGTCACGATCACCAGTGATCCGGTCAGCGCCAGCGCTCCGGCGAGCCCACCGGGCAGGCCGAGGCGGTCAAGCCCGGGTTGCAGGAACCTGGCCACCACGGGTTCGGCCAGATATCCCGTCGCAAGCGTGGTCATCGAGATGCCCAACTGGGCACCCGAGAGCTGAAACGACAGCGTATGGTGCGCCCGCTGCACATACCTGTCGCGGCGATCGCCGCTGCGGGCGTTGGCATCGACCGTTGAGCGCTCCAGCGCGGTCAACGAGAACTCGGCGGCGACGAACACTGCCGTGCCTACCGTCAGGGCGACGATCGCCAGCACGCTCAGCACTGTCATCGCGATATTCATGGGCGAACCGCCGCGAGATCACCCGTCACCGGGGGAGCGGGACCGGAAAGGATGACGGAAGCGCCGGCGGAGCCAAGGGATGCGGCGTGACCGGAGCCCGCCTGAGGTGGCTGCGGCACGTGTTCTCTTTCTCGGGCATGACTTCTTGGGCATCACGGAAACCACCATGCTAGCCCGGCCGCCGGGACCGGGCGCGCCGCGAAGAGATCACCAGCCGGCGGGCAGCGGGTGTCCCTCGGCGAATCCCGCGGCCGACTGCACGCCGATCACCACCTTTTCGTGGAGTTCGGCCAGGTTCGAGGCGCCGACGTAGGTGCACGTGCTGCGAACCCCGGCAGTGATGTGATCCAACAGGTCCTCGACGCCGCCGCGGTCGGGGCGGATCGCCATCCACGAGGTAGAGATGCCCTCCTCGAACAAGGTCTTGCGGGCGCGGTCGAAGGCGCCGTCGGCGGCAGTCCGCGCGGCCACCGCACGCTTGGAGGCCATTCCGTAGCTCTCCTTGTACGGTCGGCCCTCGCTGTCGGTCATCACCTCGCCGGGGGACTCGTAGGTGGCTGCGAACCACGAACCGATCATCACGTTGGACGCGCCCGCCGCCAGCGCCAGTGCCACGTCCCGCGGATGCCGGACCCCGCCGTCGGCCCACACGTGGCCACCCAGCTCCCGCGCCGCAGCACTGCATTCGACCACCGCCGAAAACTGTGGACGCCCCACGCCGGTCATCATCCGGGTGGTGCACATCGCCCCCGGTCCGACGCCCACCTTGACGATGTCCGCACCGGCGCTGATCAGGTCGCGCGTGCCTTCCGCGGATACGACATTGCCGGCGGCGAGCGGCAGGCCCAGGTCGAGCCCTGCCACCGCCTTGATGGCGTCGAGCATCTTCAACTGGTGACCATGTGCGGTGTCGACGACCAGCACGTCGACACCTGCGCCGGCCAACGCCCTGGCCTTGGCCGCGACGTCGCCGTTGATGCCGATCGCCGCGGCCACCCGCAACCGCCCCGACGCGTCGACGGCGGGGGCGTAGATGTCGGCGCGCACGGCTCCGGTCCGGGTGAGAACTCCTGCCAACGACCCCTGCGCCGTCGTCAGTACGGCCAATCCGATCGGTGCATGCTCCAGCAACTCGAATACCCGGCGTGGGGTGGTGCCCACCGGGGCGGTCACGAAGTCGGTGACGGCGATGGCACGGACCCGCGCGAAGCGGTCCACGCCCACGCACGACGCCTCGGTGACCACACCAACGGGCCGGCCCGCCTCCACCACTACTGCGGCGCCGTGCGCACGCTTGTGAATCAGCATCGACGCGTCGAACACCGAGTCGTCGGGGACGAGTATGACCGGTGTGTCGGCGACCAGATCGCGACTCTTGACGAAGTCGACCGTAGCGATGACCGCTTCCATCGGAAGGTCCTGCGGCAGCACCACCAGGCCGCCGCGGCGCGCCACGGTCTCCGCCATTCGCCGACCGGCTACCGCGGTCATGTTGGCCACCACCACCGGAATGGTGGTGCCGGTGCCGTCGGTGGTCGACAGGTCGACGTCGAACCGGGATGTGACGTCGCTGCGGTTGGGGACGATGAACACATCGTCGTAGGTCAGGTCGTACGGTGGGCGCACACCGTCGAGAAACCTCACGGTGTCAGGCCTCTGTTTCGCTGCGATCTCCGCTCCAGAGGGTGTGGAATCGCTGCTCTGGATCGGCGTCGGTGCGCCCGTAGGTATGGGCGCCGAACAGGTCGCGAAGGCCTTGCGTCAACGCCGCCGGCAGGCGCTCGGTGCACAGCCCGTCGTAGTAGGACAGCGCCGAGCTGAAGCCCGGGATCGGAACGCCCAGGCGGGTGGCGGTCACCACGACCCGGCGCCAGCTGTCGACCGAATCCTCGATCGCGGCACGGAAGTACGGCGCCGCGATCAATGTCGGCAGGTCGGGGTTCTCGTCGAACGCCTCCTTGATGCGGTTGAGGAATTTGGCCCGGATGATGCAGCCCCCTCGCCAGATGGTGGCCAGGTCGCCCGGCGTGATGTTCCACTCGTACTCGACCGACCCCGCCTGGATCTGGTTGAAGCCCTGCGCGTAGGCCACGATCTTCGACGCGTACAGTGCCTTTCGCACATCATCGGTGAATAATTTTGCATCCGTTGGCTTTTCGCCCAGTTCGCCGGAGGACATGCCGACCGCAGCTCGCCGTTGTGCCACCGACCCCGAAAGCGCACGGGCGAACACGGCCTCGGCGATGCCGGTGACCGGCACCCCGAGATCGAGCGCGGACTTGACCGTCCAGCGCCCGGTGCCTTTCTGTTCGGCCTCGTCGAGAATGACGTCCACCAGCGGCCGGCCGGTCCTGGCGTCGGTCTGGTTGAGCACCTCGGCGGTGATTTCCACCAGGAAGCTGTCCAAGTCGCCTTTGTTCCACTCGGTGAACACCTCGGCGATCTGCGGTGCGGACAGGCCCAGCCCGTCGCGAAGCAGCTGATACGCCTCGCCGATGAGCTGCATGTCGGAGTACTCGATTCCGTTGTGCACCATCTTCACGAAATGGCCCGCGCCATCGGGGCCGATGTGTGTACAGCACGGCACGCCGTCGACGTGCGCGGAAATCTCCTCGAGCAGCGGGCCCAGAGAGCGGTAGGACTCCGCGGGCCCGCCCGGCATGATCGACGGGCCGTTGAGCGCACCCTCCTCGCCGCCCGAGATTCCGGCCCCGACGAAGTGCAGACCGCGTTCGCGCATCGCCTTCTCGCGCCGGATGGTGTCGGTGTACAGGGCGTTGCCGCCGTCGATGATGATGTCTCCGGTTTCCATCCCGTCGGCGAGCTGGTCGATGACGGCGTCGGTGGGGTCACCGGCCTTGACCATGATCAACACCCGGCGCGGCTTCTCGAGAGCCCCCAGGAATTCCCCGACGGTCTCGCTGCGCACGAAGCTCCCCTCCGTGCCGTGCTCGGCCAGCAGCGCGTCGGTCTTTGCAACGGATCGGTTGTGCAGGGCGACGGTGTATCCGTGCCGGGCGAAGTTCCGCGCGATGTTCGAGCCCATGACGGCCAGCCCCGTGACCCCGATCTGGGCCGCGCCGGCGGTGGAGTTCGAATCAGACATCTGTCGCCTTTCGGTTCTGTTGTGGCACAGCTTTGCGGACTGCGGCGGGCCTACCGGTACAGGGTGTACACCCGTTGCAGTTCGCTGAGCCAGGGTACGACCAGCGCAATGGTGGGCAGCACCAGCAGAGCGAGGGCGCCCGAGTATGCGGCGGCTGCCAGCAGCATGCTGTTTGGGCGTCCCGCGAGCCGGCGCACCCGCACCACCGTGTGGGGACCACCTGCCGCCAAAGCGCCGGACGGCGAGCGTCCGGCGGCACAGGCGACGAGCGCACGTGCCAGCGGAGTGGGACCGGTCGCTCGCACCGCGACGTCGTCGGCGAGTAATTCGATCAGCAGACGAACCGCGTCGAGCGCACTGGCACTGCGGACGAAGCGGGGAAATGCCGCGTGCACGGCGACGAACGCCTCGAGTACGAGGTCGTGACGGGCGCGCAGGTGTGCACGCTCGTGCGCCAGAATCGCAGCCACCTCGGTGTGGTCGAGGTGGTTCAGGACACCTTCGCTCACCACGACTCGGCTGCGGACACCCGGCAGGCAGTAGGCCAGCGGTTGCTCGACGTTCAGGATGCGCAGCCCAACGTGGGCGGGACGGGCGGGTGCGCATTTGTGCGAAACATCCAGGAGGTCCACGAGCATGCGCAGGTGTGCGCGACGCCGACGGGTTCCGATGGCCACCCGGACAACCGAGGCGGCCAGCCGTGCTCCCACCAAGAGGGTAAGTGCGAAGACGACCGCGTACGCCGACCAGAGCGGCCATCCGAGACGCGCCGCCTCACCCGTCACCGTTGCCGCCGGGGCGCTGGCGATGCCCGGGCAGATCAGCCTGATTGCGATGGCGATGCCGGCACTTAACGCCGACAGCACGGCAGCGACGGCCACGGCCTGCCAGAGCACCACCGCGGCGCGAGGAGCACGCAGCGGCCACGTTGCGCGTGCGAGGAGCGCCGGGACCGGACCGACCAGGCAGATCGCCAGGACAGTGAAGGCCAGCGCGGACACGTTTACAGTCTCCCTCCGTACACCGTCGCGCGGCTCACCGACCTGCCGCTAGGGCATGTGCAGGCCGTGCTTGGTCTCCAACTCGGCCAGCGCACTTCGCAGTGCCTCGGCTTCGTCTGCGCCGACCCGCTCGACGAAGTGCACCAGCGCGGCGCGCCGGCTTCCAGTATCGGCGGCCTGGTGCAGCGCCTCGACCATCAGCCCGGCAACCAGTTCGTCGCGGCCATACGCGGGAGCGTATCGGTGCGCACGGTCGTCGCGATGCTGAACGACTAGGTTCTTCTTGGCCAGCCGCTGCAGGACGGTCATGACCGTCGTGTACGCCAGTTCGCGGTGAAC
Organism: uncultured Actinomycetota bacterium; assembly: GCA_963846905.1. GTDB lineage: Bacteria > Actinomycetota > Actinomycetes > Mycobacteriales > Mycobacteriaceae > Mycobacterium. The sequence continues at coordinate 100,339 of CAWJYB010000014.1, read as the reverse complement.
CGATAGGGCCTCATGGACTTGCCGCACCGTCAATGCCTCCGCCGAAGACCACAAGTGGTCCATGACCGCTTGCTCTAACTCACCCAGACGAGCGTGTTTGGCCATGATTCGTTCATCTCCGTTAGCCTCGGTGTCAAGAGTACGCGGGTTACTACCGCGCGTCGTACCCCCAACTGAGCCTGTTCCGGAGTCGGTTCCGAACCCCGTCTTGCCGATCACCGATCCGTGCAGCCTGCGCGGCTGGGCGATGTGAGAGCCGTCACAACGGTGTGTCATCGATTCCCTTCCGGATATGGTTAGGCTTACCTAATCATATGGAGGCGGCTGTGACAGTTCTAGTCGAGGACCCGCTCATCGAGGGCATGGTGATGCGCCGGGTTCTGGCAGTGCACGAGTCGAGTCGCCGGCTGCGGATGCTTTGTCCGGAGAGCCCCCGAATGTACGGCGTCGCGGTGATGTCCGACGTGTCTAAGCGCCGGTGGTGGCCACTTGAGGCTGCGTTGACCGACGGGCGGCTCGATGCGATGTTCACCGCCACGTCCCGGGAGGTCGACAGCACGGCGATCGCCGCCCAGCAGCTGGCGGCAACATTGGCGCACGTCGTGATCGGCCGCGTGGTGGCACTGATGGTGCTCGAGGGCCGCGGATGGGACCCGGGCATGGAGAACCTGTGGGTACACGCCGATTCCGACGGCAGCATCGACTGGGTTGGGGTCGTCGACCCGACCCTTCGTGTACTGCCGGACGATCCCAGCGCGCGTGCGGCCCGCAGCGATGGCGTGCTGGCCCTGCCCAGCGAGGACGCCCTTGCGACATGGATTGCGCATCGATGCCACCGGTGCCTGACTCCGTTGTACGCGGGACTGCACGAGGTGAGCGGGGGTGCCGTCGGCGTGGCATCGATGTGGCACAACGTCGGTTCGGCGATCGTGGTGGCTGCGACCCAAATACCGATGATGGCGGGCACCAGCGACATCGTCGGGATGCGGCGCGGCCAGGCCGTTCTGGACGCGCTTGTCGGTTTCGGGCTCCCGGTGCGCGGGGAGTCGGCCCTGCGCGCCCGGGTCGGGATGATGCGCGGCCGGAGCATTGCAGCGGTTCCGTCGCGGTCGGAGTTGCAAATTAGGGCAGGCTTGCCTACCCTACAAGGGCAAGACCAACGGACCGTGCCGGAGTCCTGAGGGCTGCAGAGACCCCCGGTCCGCTCGAAGGGCGAGCCCCGCGCATTGCGCGGGGCTCGCCTCTTTGAATGCCGAATGCGCTGCCCAATGTGCTGCCAAGTGATGCTCAGCGCGATGCCGAGGTTATCGCCATGCCCCGAGGGCACGGCGCGGCTCCGCCGGCGTGTAGACAGACAGCCATGCATCCACTACCCCCTGGCTTCCCGGCGGGATTCTCCTCGCCATTCGACGAACGTCTGGGCCTGAAGTTCACCGAAGTCACCCCGGACGGCATCACGGCTCAGCTCGAGGTCACCGCCGAACACCGACAGCCGATGGGTATCGTGCACGGGGGCGTGTACTGCTCGATCATCGAAAGCATCGCCAGCACCTCGGCGTATGTCTGGCTCGCGGGGCACGGCGGCGGCAACGTCGTCGGCGTCAACAACAACACCGACTTCCTGCGTGCAATCACGGCGGGCACGGTCTATGCGGCCTCCGAGCCGATCCACCGCGGACGGCGCCAGCAGCTGTGGCTGGTGACGATCAAAGACGAGAAAGGCCGCGTCATCGCGCGCGGCCAGGTCCGGCTGCAGAACCTCGAGGCCGTAGACACCTGAGAAGCCCGACCGCCGCCAGTCGTGCGCCCGTGCCTGCTGATCCGGTCTGGGCGTGGCAGGATCGCTGACCATGCGCCTGACACCGCATGAACAGGACCGGTTGATGATCTCCTACGCGGCCGAGCTGGCCCGGCGTCGGCAGGGCCGTGGGCTTCGGCTCAACCACCCCGAAGCCGTCGCAATCATCACCGACCATGTGCTCGAAGGAGCTCGAGACGGCCGCACCGCCGCCGAATTGATGGTCAGCGGCCGCGAAGTCCTGCGCCGCGACGACGTCATGGACGGCATTCCCGAGATGCTGCACGACGTGCAGGTGGAAGCCACCTTCCCCGACGGCACGAAGCTCGTCACCGTGCACCACCCGATCTCATGAGCGGTACGCCTCCGGGTCCTTCTCACGCAACGGTGGTGCCCGGCGAGATTCTGTTCGGCGAGGGCGACATACACATCAACCAGGCCGCCACAGCGCGCCTGGAGATGGAGATCGTCAACACCGGAGACCGGCCGGTGCAAGTCGGAAGCCACGTTCATGTGACGCAGGCCAACCGCGCATTGGCCTTCGATCGCGCGGCCGCGCAGGGTTTCCGGTTCGACATCCCGGCCGGCACCGCGGTCCGCTTCGAACCCGGGGTTCCGCAACGGGTCATCCTGGTTCCGCTGGCCGGAACGCGCGAGGTGCACGGTCTGACGCTGCACCCGCCGGGGCGATTGGACGCGCGATGAGCGCTTGCGCGAAGAGCCGAGGGTCGCGATGAGCGGGCTGTCCCGCGCGCGCTATGCCGCACTGTACGGCCCGACCACCGGTGACCGGATCCGGCTGGCGGACACCGATCTGCTGATCGAGATCACCGAAGACCGCAGCGGCGGACCGGGGATCGCCGGCGACGAGGCCGTCTTTGGCGGCGGCAAGGTGCTGCGCGAGTCGATGGGGCAGGGCCGCGCCACCCGCGCCCAGGGCGCCCCCGACACCGTGATCACCGGCGCGGTCATCCTGGACTACTGGGGAATCGTCAAGGCCGACATCGGGATTCGCGACGGCCGGATCGTGGCGCTCGGAAAGGCCGGCAACCCCGACATCATGTCCGGGGTGCATCCCGACCTGGTGGTCGGGCCGTCGACGGAGATCATCGCGGGCAACGGCCGCATCCTCACGGCGGGCGCAATCGACTGTCATGTGCACCTGATCTGTCCGCAGATCATGGCCGAGGCGCTCGGCGGCGGCATCACCACCATCATCGGCGGCGGCACCGGACCGGCCGAGGGCAGCAAGGCCACCACCGTCACGCCGGGGTCGTGGCACCTGGCGCGCATGCTGGAGTCACTGGACTCCTGGCCGCTCAACATCGCGTTGCTCGGCAAAGGAAATACGGTCAACACGGATGCTATGTGGGAGCAGCTGCGGGGCGGAGCGGCGGGTTTCAAGCTGCACGAGGACTGGGGCACGACGCCGGCGGCGATCGACGCCTGTCTGACGGTGTGCGACGCGGCCGGGGTGCAGGCCGCGATCCACACCGACACCCTCAACGAGATGGGCTTCGTCGAGGACACCCTGGCGGCGATCAAGGGCCGATCAATCCACGCGTACCACACCGAAGGTGCCGGCGGCGGGCATGCACCCGACATCATCACCGTGGCGGCCGAGCATCATGTGCTGCCCAGCTCCACCAATCCCACCCGCCCGCACACCGTCAACACCCTCGACGAACACCTCGACATGCTGATGGTGTGCCATCATCTCAATCCCAACGTGCCCGAAGACCTGGCGTTCGCCGAGAGCCGGATCCGGCCGTCAACGATCGCCGCAGAGGATTTGCTGCACGACATCGGAGCGATCTCGATGATCGGCAGCGACGCCCAGGCGATGGGCCGCATTGGCGAAGTCGTGATGCGCACCTGGCAGACCGCACACGTGATGAAGGCACGGCGTGGAGCGCTGCAGGGCGACGGTGCGGCCGACAACCACCGGGCCCGTCGCTACGTCGCCAAATACACCATCTGCCCGGCAATCGCCCACGGCATCGACGGTGAGGTCGGCTCGGTCGAAGTAGGCAAGCTGGCCGATCTGGTGCTGTGGGAGCCGGCATTCTTCGGGGTCCGCCCGCACGCGGTGCTCAAGGGCGGAATGATCGCGTGGGCCGCGATGGGCGACGCCAACGCGTCCATCCCCACACCGCAGCCGGTTCTGCCGCGGCCGATGTTCGGGGCGGCTCCGGCCGCGGCCGGAGCAACGTCGTTGCATTTTGTGTCCCAGCAGGCCATCGAGGACCGCCTGGCCGAACGGATAGACATCCGGCGGACGCTGGCGCCGGTTCGCAACGTCCGCTCGGTCGGCAAGGCCGACATGCCGCTGAACGATGCGACGCCACGCATCGAGGTCGACCCCGATACCTTCACCGTGCGCATCGACGGTGAGGTCTGGCAGGAACAGCCGGCCGCCGTTCTGCCCATGGCGCAGAGATACTTCCTGTTCTGAATGACCGGCCTGGCGACCCTTCTCACCCTCTCCGACTCCCGACTGCCCGCCCGTGGCCACGGCATCGTGCTTAACGGCTCGCCCCTGTTCACCGGCGGCGCCGGGAGTTCGCACGGCGTTCAGTCGATCACATAACTGGTATCGAATGCCGCGACTAATCTCGACTCACCAACATCGGTCAGGAGCCACCATGCAAAAAGGATCGATAACCTGCCACTCGCTGCTCGCGATCGTCGCGATGACCGCACTGGCGGCCGTCGGTTGTGGTTCGTCCGACAACAGTTCGCCAAGCGAATCTTCGACCGCACCGAAGACCACGGCTGCGGTGGCGTCGCCCCCAACTCCGTCGACAACTCCGTTGAAGATCAATGGTGAAGACGAGGTGGTCGGGTCGATCGATTCGGTGTCGGGCACGACGATCGAGGTGAGCGGACCGCAGGGATCGGCGTCGGTGGCATTCTCGTCGTCGACGAAGATCATGGAACTGACACCCGCCAAGCCGACCGACATCACCGCTGGCCAGTGTGTCACCATCCGGCCCGCAACCGGAGCAGAAGGCGGCACCGTCACAGCAGATGCGGTGGTGATCGGCGCGTCGAGTGGCGGTCAGTGCCAGAAGACCGGCGGCAGTGACAACGCAGGGCTTCCGCGCAGTCCATTGGGGGGCTTTCGCGGCACCGTCGATTCCGTCAGTGAGAAAACGATCGTCCTGACGACACTCGGCGCCGACGGCAGTACCACGAAAACCACGGTCGAGGTCAACGCCACGACCCTGTTCGCCGACCGCCACCGAGTCAATGGCGACGCCATTGTCGAGGGCAAGTGCATCATCGCGGGCGGGACCAACGACACCGACGGCACGTTGCATGCGTTGACGATCAACCTGCCGTTGGTCGTCGACGGCGCGTGCCCGATGCCCAAGGGCAGCTGACATCGGAGTCGTCTCGGCCAGCGGGGCAGTGCTGCGGAAGTTGCTGGCAGGCGGAGCGCCCGCCGTCGCCGGGGCAATGGCCACCGCTGCCGCTGTGGACAGTCGTGCTGAAGAGTCACGGAAACCCGGTGGGCAGGCTCCTTGACAGCCTAGTCTTGAATCCTGGTCACAGCGCGCTGAGGCCACGGTCGTCGAGAACTTTTCTAAGGGTGTGACTACAGACTATGACAGCGGTTCAAATCCCAACGCGACGACTGATGTTCGCCGGCGCAGTCGCGATGGTTCTTGCTCTGGCCCCGATGATCGCCGTTTTCGCCGGACCAACCGTCGTTCCCCACGCCGTCGCCCAGGAATGTACAGGAAGCGACACGCCGGACGACTACTCCCTGCAATGTGTCCCCGCCGCAGTGCCTGACTTCAACGACCAACTCAGCGAAGCGGAGGTGGCTGAACCAGGCTTCAACGCTGAACCGGGTCGCGGGGGTGGTGGGCATCGCTGACTTCGTCCGGCCGTCCTGGCGGTAGGCGGTGGACATCGTTGAGCAACTACCGCATGGTCCGTGAACCACTCGATGAAGGAGCCATCATGTTGCCCTTGGCACGTCCTGCGCGCCGCGCGATAATGGGGGCGATCAGCGCCGGCTCGCTGGCCGGTGCAATGCTTTTCGGGGCCGCCGCCACCGCGACGGCCCAGCCGCCACTTCCACCGCCACCGCCGCCGCCGTGCTCGGCGGCCGAACTGGCCCTCGTCATGTCAGGCGTTTCGTTCGACACGGCGAACTACCTAACCAGCCACCCCGACGTGAACACCTATTTCACGACCCTCAAGGGCCAACCCAAGGATCAGATCCGGGCTCAGGTCCAGACTTATCTAGACGCCAATCCGCAAGTCAAGGACGACCTTCAGCGCATAAGGCAACCCGCAGTCGGATTTCCGGACCCGCTGTCCATAGCACCACCATCACGTCGAACACACCGTGCCCGCGCGGATTCGCCGAACCCGTCAGTTTCGGGCCGGTGGACTACACCTGTGCCACAGGGTATTTAGGGGTTGCTGTCGCGGGGTCGCCCAGCACGCTGGGGATCTCTCGCGCTCGTCGACGTGTTCGACCATGCATCGCGGCGACCGGAAACGATCTCACGACTTCTCGTGAGATCAAGACTGCGGGCCATGCGCTGATTCGAGCGATCGGCCGAGTCGAGCGCAGACGATGGTGGCGCGTGATGGCGTTGAGGCTGCGGCGGGAGGCTTCCCGCTGGGATACTAGCTACCCAGCAGACGGCGTCGACCACACCATGTCGACGCTGATCTTCAACCGCGTGCTGAACGCGGCGAGATGCTCGTCGCCCATCCCGATGCTGACGGCGTAATCGTGGTACTTGGCCTGATAGTGCTCGTCCGCCAACGAATCGGCGCCGACCGCGTCGACCCTGGCCGCACCGGCGACCACGACGGTCCCCCTGCCGTTGCCATCGGAATCCAGATTCAGGCTGACCTGCGGGCGGGCCTTGATGTGCGCGACCTTCGCGGCTTTGGGCATCGAATACACGGTCACATCCTTGCCGTCGAAGAAGAACCACACCAGCCTTGGTACCGGCTGGCCGGATTTCGCAACGGTGGTCAACCACACGTAGCGATCCGATTCGAGTCTGCGGGAAACCTCTTGCGTCAGTTCGACAGTCATAACCGCGAATGTAGCCCTAACCAGTACTGTTCGGCCCCCGATCGTGGTGTCGCCGCCGTGACCGGTGTGCCCCAGTCGAATCGGGGTAGTCTGGTGTGGCGGACCGCTGCCAGACGCCTGTTAGGGCGAGTGGGACGTGTTGAAGTAGGTGTAGCGCTGCTCGTAGACGCCGTCGCGTTCGGCGAACCGGAGCGGTTTCGCGGGCGTTCACGACAATCTCGGTCGCCTCGGGCTGCTCGGTCAGCAGCGCCATGGTCTCGGCGATGTATTCATCGAGGGGCAATGGCGTCGGGTTCGTTGACTCGCTCGTCGCGCGGGCCAGTCTGAAACCCCGGCGGCACGATGTCGATCACCTGAACCACACCGCGCGATCCATTCCGAGACCGGGCAGATCCCGATGGACCGGTGGGAAGCCGGGTGGGAACGGCTCGGACGTCCCCCAGCGATTCCCACCGGCGCCAACCTGACCGAGGCGTTCCTGTGGTCGGAGTACCGTACCGTCACCAAGAGTGCCACGGTGTCGCTAGACGGGATTCTCTGAACTACGAAACCCTCTCGGCCCGCGATGTTTTCGATCGGATCCTGTTCGTTCTCCGGGGATGCTATCGACCAGATGACGCATGTGGTGGGCGGTGAAGCTCATGTCATCGATCAGGTTGCAGACTCGGGCCCGGGTGGGTGCGGCAACTGCGGATCATGAACGCGGTGAGCAGATCGGTAGCTGAGCCGCATGCTCGATCGAGCGGGCACCGCGTCGTCACCGTTCGCACATAGGCCACCACCGCACACTACGGACGTCGTCATGGTGGACGTCGCCTGCCGGGGCGGCCGCGTCCGGGCACTTCTGTATTGCTACTTTCCTACGAAGTCGGAGTTTTCGCTGCGATCTGGAAACGGGCGCGCGACTGACTGCCGGCTCGAGACCGCTTTTCGGGCGTGGTGTTGGGAGGCTTCGCCGTGGCTGCGGCTGCCACACACAATCCAGAGGTGATGACGCACACTGCGACGTACCACAAGCTGCCGGTGGGATCGCCGTTGCTGGTTCTTCCATCGACCGCTGCAAAATAATCCGCCAATGCTGTTACCCAAAGGGTCACCATGACAGCGAGATAGACCGCGCTGTAGATGAGAATCGGACGATTGGCGTAGCGCTCGGACGTTTCTGCTTCCGAACGGATTTCTCGCCATTGACTGAACAGCACAGGTACCGCCACAGCAGCGATGATGGCGAGTTCCGCAGCGTAGACGACCCCCATCGCGGTAATGCCGACGGTCGAGCCGATCAGCGTCGCAGGCAGCGGGAGGATAGCGGTGCCGATCGAAGCCAGAATGCTCGCTGCGATTGTGCGCCAAAGCAATTCGAACCCCGAGAAGGTTCTCCCGCTATCGACATGCCGGCCGACGAACAGCTGCACGCAGAACGCCAGCGACATCGGCCACAATGCGGCGAAGGCCACGACGCTGGGCAGCGGCACCGAGTCGAAAAACGGCTGGTTCATCGGGTGTTGCAGGGTCCACTCCCACCAACGCAGTTGTGGCCCGAGGTGGTCGAAGATCTCGTAGAAGACGTGGTGGACGAATCCGACGCAGATCGCACCCACCAACACGCCGTAGCGGCGGAAGACAGCCAGCATCCGGACGATCTCGAAGGCGATCGTCGCCGTCATCGGGTAGATCGCGACGATGTAGAGCGGCAGCCGGCCCCAGAGGAAATCCACGCTGAACACGTTGTGGGCGAACATGGTGTCGACGTAGTCACTGATTCCGAACGCGACGGGGAAATACAGCGGCGGCTCGATGATCAACAGGTAAGCGATCGCCCCGAACCACAACACCATATTCGTCGGATCGTTGTGGCGGCGCAGTCGGATGATCGCGAACACCAGCGCGAGAACCGCGCCGGCGATCACGGTGACCTCCAGGACGGGTAGAGTCCAGTTCTCCAGGGTCAACGGGTTGCGAAATTCGACGAGCCCACCCGCGGTGGCACATGAAAAGCCCAGTCGCGACGCGAGATCAGCGAACGTCGTCGTGCACAGATCGGACATCGGGGGCCCTTACGCGTGTTGTCTATCGGCGGCGGTGTACCACCGCGTGACGTCATATCCCGCGGCGTAACGGGCGAACCACTCATCGGCGAGCGCGGGCAACTTCTCCTTCGACGGATCGTGGCCGGGGATCTGACTGCGTACGATCCCCCACAGCGCGACCAGCTGTTCACGCAGCCCCACATTTCTGAACGCGTTGTCGAACGGTCCGTCATAGGGTGCATCGAAGAAGGGCAGCCGTTGCAGCAGAGCCTTTTTGCGCCGCGCGATCCGGAAGGTCGACAGCGCGTCGATCCTACGATCAGCCAGCGGAACGTGCTCGTTGAACCCCTCTGATGCCAGCCGGATCATGTCCATGACGTGCTTGAAGATCGACGGAGCAACCCGCATGCGGTACCACGGGTCATCAACTACGGCGTCGTAGATCATCAGCGCCGAACTACGGTGCTCGACCTCTTCGACGAAATGCCACAGGAACAGTGACGCCACCCGGTCATCGCCCGGCGCAAACAAGGTGCTGTCGTTGTCGAGCATCAACTTGAACGCCGGTGTGAACGTTGCCTCCAGGTCGGCGGTGTAGGCCAGCCGGTATTTCAGCGGTTTGTTGGCGGTCATGTCGTCAAAGGACGCGACGACCGCATCCAGCGTCTCCTGTACGCCTGGGTAACTCCTGATCAGGCCTTTGACATGCTGACGGTGCGCCATCGAGTGTTGGCCCTCCTGCCGCACGAAAGCTCGCGCTTCTTCGGCCACCTCGGGATCGGTGATGAACGGCAGCGCCTCGGGAATCATCTGCCCGACCATCTTCTCGAAGGCGACGGCCAGAATAGATACCGCGTTGGCCATGCTGGAGAACGCCGGATTGGTGTCGTTCCATGCGAATGGGACGTGGCGCTCGGCGAAGGCGAACCGCAGCTTGCGCACGATCAGATCCGTCATCTACGGCACCTCGCTAATTCTCGCCGCGAACGCATCGCGGCACCGGAAACCAAACGCCGATCTATGCCTTGACACCATACAATCAAACGGTTTAAGTATGATCGTATGATAGTTTGGCGAGACCCGCAAGACCGGAACTTCTGTGCCTCAGAGGCCAGTTGTGAGGTCGTGTTAGAGTCGCGAACGCTGCTGGCAGCGGGGCCGGAAAGCTTTCTGAGACAACGTCAGCCGAGGTTCGGACATGGCACGTAGGCGCGGATGGGGCGGTAATCCACCTCAAAGTGATGATGAGGCGAGCCAGCGCATCATCGCCGCCGCGGTCGCGCTGATTGCCGATACCGGCTCCCCGATATCCATTTCCGACGTCGCGTCGTCCCTCGGCGTCATCCGCCAAACGGTATACCGATATTTCCCAACGCCCGAAGAACTGATGCAGGCAGCTTCGTTGTCGTTGGTAGACGATTTTCTCGATCGGTTGGCCGACCATGTCCGTGGTCTCACCGAGCCAGCGCAAGCGATGACCGAGGGCGCGCTGTTCACCTTGGAAACAATCGAGAGCACACCCGAGTTTGGGATCCTGATCTCGGGAACGTTCCCGGATAACTACCGACGCAATCTTGCTTCCGCCGAGGCCCGCGATTTTGGAATGCGCACGATCGACAAGTTCGACGTCGATTGGCAAGCCTACGGCTACGACGAAGCAAGCTTGCGCGAACTCGTTGAGTTCACACTGCGCACCATGCTCTCGTTTGTTGTGGCACCGAACGAGACGGAGAGGTCACAACAAGACCTTCGACGATTTCTGCGCCGGTGGCTCGGAGCAGCAATCGACGCTCAGGCCCAACATCGCACCGGCGCAGATTGATTGCTGACCCAACTCACCGGCTCCATCACCCGCTTTCAGCGACACCCAAACCCAACTCGACAGTGCCGTTCCAAGCTGGTGCGGTGGGCGCGTCGAAGCCATCCAGCGCCATCCCATCACGTCGACGACCGCGCTCGACCGCACCCGGATCGAATCACACCGCCGCACCAACATCGCCAAGATCGCCGTGGCAGCAGACTGCTCACCCTGACTCAGGGTGGTTCATGGTCTCGGTGACGTATGGGTGACCGCCCGGCTGACCGAGATTGGCAGGGAGGGAGCTTGCGCAACGGCAACCACCCCCAGCCGCGGCGGCCTGCTCTGCCCGCCATGATTCCCCCCGTGTTATCTGCGTACCTATGTCGTGTGATTTCCTGTTCTGAATGACCGGCCTGGCGACCCTTCTCACCCTCTCCGACTCCCGGCTGCCCACCGGTGGCCACGTTCATTCGGGTGGGGCCGAAGAGGCGGTCGCTAGCGGACTCGTGGTGGACCTGACCACGCTGGAGGCTTTTCTGCGCCGGAGGATTCGCACCAGCGGGCTGGTAAGCGCCTCGATCGCCGCCGCGGTGCACGCCGGACGGCTGGGAGCGGCCGAGGCGGACCGGGAGACCGACGCCCGCACGCCGTCGCCCGCCGCGCGGCGGGCGTCCCGCAGCCAGGGCCGGGGGCTGCTGCGACTGGCCCGCCGGGTCTGGCCCGCCGAGGATTGGACAGTCGTCGGGCAGCTGCCACACCTTCCGGTGGTCACCGGGCATGTCGGCCGGGTGAGCGGTTTGACACCCGAGCACACTGCATTGGCGGTGACGTACACCACAATGACCGGGTCGGCCACCGCGGCGCAGCGCCTGCTCGCGCTGGACCCCGCCGACGTCGCCGCGGCGACGTTCGCGCTGACCGAGCTGTGCGAACGCACGGCCAGCGAGGCGGCGAGCGGCCTTCAGGATCTGTCCGACCCCCTGCTCGACGCGCTCGCGCAGCGTCACGCCGAACGTGAACGGCCCCTCTTCGTCTCCTGAAAGGCGCCTCGTGCCACCACACTTCCTCGACGGTCAACCGCACAGCCACACCGACAGGCCCCGCCGCGAACGGCTACCGGGCGAACCGTTGCGAATCGGCGTCGGAGGACCCGTCGGTTCCGGTAAGACCGCTCTGGTGGCGGCGCTGTGCCGGTCCCTGCGGGATGAACTTTCACTGGCGGTGCTGACCAACGACATCTACACCACCGAGGACGCCGACTTCCTGCGCCGAAACGCCGTCCTGCCGGACGACCGCATCGCCGCCGTGCAAACCGGCGGCTGCCCGCACACCGCGATCCGCGACGACATCACCGCCAACCTCGACGCGATCGAAGATCTCAGCGCCTCCCACGACGACCTGGATCTCATCCTGGTGGAATCCGGCGGCGACAACCTGACGGCAACATTCTCATCGGGCCTCGTCGATGTACAGATCTTCGTCATCGACGTCGCCGGCGGGGACAAGATCCCGCGGAAGGGCGGGCCGGGCGTGACGTTCTCGGACCTGCTCGTGGTCAACAAGACCGACCTGGCCGCCCTGGTGGGTGCGGACCTCGCCGTGATGCGCCGCGACGCCGCGACGGTCCGCGGCGACCGGCCGACGCTGCTGATCAGCATCGCCGAAGACCCCACGGCGTCCGCGGTGGTGGTCTGGGTCCGCGAGCAACTGCGGGCCGGACAATCGGGCTGATGGACTCCGAGGTCACAATCGTCGCCACGGCGGACCGGCTACCGCGGATCGTGTGCCGCGGCGGGCTGGCCGCACGCAGCACCTCTCGCGACACCGTGCACCTGGTGTCGGCCGCTGCCACGCCGCTGGGCGGCGACACCGTGCGCGTGCGGGTGGTGGTGGGCGCGGGTGCCCGGCTGCGGCTGCGCAGCGTCGCGGCGACGGTCGCACTGCCCGGTGCCGCGACCCCGTTGTCGCGTGCCGATATGAGTGTCGAGGTCGCCGGGTGCCTGGACGTCGACCTGCAACCCACCGTGGTGGCCGCCGATGCGGTCCACCACACTTCGGTCGTCGCGGCCGTCGATGCCCCAGGTGCGTTTCGACTGCGCGAGCGCGTTCAGATCGGCAGGATCGGCGAGGGCCGGGGGTTCTGGACCGGATCCCTGCGCGCGGACGTCGACGGCCAACCCCTGCTGAGGCACCGGCTGGAGCTTGGCAGCGGGGCGGTGACCGACGATTTGCTGGGCGCACCCCGGGCCTGCGTCAGCGAACTGCGTTATCCCTGCGCAATCGGCGGCGACCACGCAGTCGGGGCGACCGTGCTCGAACTTGCCCGCGGGGGAGTCCTGGCGACATGGCTGGGCGACCGGCTTTCCAGCTAACTCGCGGCCCTCTCGTCATCCACGGCGGCGGCGATCTCTTCGAGCTGGTCGATCCGGGTTCGCGCGTAGGCCTGCTGCTCGGTGATCGTCAGCTGGGCCCGGCCACGACCCCAGAAGGTGTTCGCCCACGACAGCAGCGTGGCGATCTTGCTTCGGTACCCGACCAGATAGATCAGGTGCAGGAACAGCCATGCCAGCCAGGCGATGTAGCCGCCGAACTCGAGTTTGCCGATCTTGGCCACCGCGGAGTGCTTCGACACCGTCGCCATAGAGCCTTTGTCGAAGTACTTGAAGGGGGCACGGGCCTGGGGGTCGGCGCCGCGCAACTCGGCTTTGATCAGGTTGGCGGCATACTTGCCGCCCTGAATGGCGCCTTGGGCCATGCCGGGCACTCCGTCGACGGCCATCATGTCACCTACCACCCAGACGTTCGGGTGACCCGGGACGGTGAGGTCGGGCAACACCTTGACTCGCCCGGCGCGGTCCAAGTCGACACCGGCCTGCGCGGCGAGATCCTTGCCGAGGGGACTGGCCGCGACCCCGGCCGACCACACCTTGGTGGCGGATTCGATACGCATGACACTGCCGTCCTTGTACTTGACGGTCAGCCCGTTGCGGTCGACGTCTGTCACCATTGCGCCGAGCTGGATTTCCACACCCATCTTCTCCAGCCGCCTTTGGACCTTCATACCCAGTTTCGGGCCCATCGGCGGCAGGACGGCGTCGGCGCCCTCGATCAGGACCACTCGGGCCTGCGTCGAGTCGATGTGCCGGAAGGCGCCCCGCAGCGTGTGATCGGCCAGTTCGGCGATCTGGCCCGCCATCTCCACTCCGGTGGGTCCCGCCCCGACCACAACGAAGGTCAGCAGCTTCGCCCTGCGCACCGGATCGGAGGACCGCTCAGCCTGTTCGAACGCCCCGAGAATGCGCCCCCGCAGTTCGAGGGCGTCGTCGATGGTTTTCATCCCGGGCGCCCATTCGGCGAATTGGTCGTTGCCGAAATACGACTGGCCGGCGCCGGCGGCAATGATCAGGCTGTCGTAGGGCGTGCGATACGTGTGCCCGAGCAAGATTGAGTCGACGGTGCGGTTCGCCAGGTCGATGCGGGTGACCTCGCCGAGCACCACCTGAGCGTTGCGCTGATTGCGCAGGATGATGCGGGTGGGCGGGGCAATCTCGCCCTCCGAGAGAATGCCCGTGGCGACCTGGTAAAGCAGCGGCTGGAACAGGTGATGGGTCGTCTTGGCGATCATCTTGACATCGACGTCGGCGCGCTTGAGCTTCTTGGCCGCGGCGAGGCCGCCGAACCCCGATCCGATGATGACAACCTTGTGCCGATCCGAGGTTGTGGCTCCGGCATGGCTCACTGTTTGGCTCCTCGATGAGGGAATGCGTTCGCAGCAGGTACAACAAATACCGTAGCCGTCAGAGTTCCGACGGGCCCAGCGATGGCGGTGAATTTTTCTCAAGCCGATCCGGTGCGCTCGATTTCTCGCACGATGAACCGGGACGGCCCGCCAGCAGACCTGGCGTTCGGCGTTTCGGAGGGACGTATCAGAAGCCCGCGACCGCACCGCCGCTGACGTGCAGTGTTTGCCCGGTGATATGGCGGGCGGCCGGCCCGCTCAGAAACAGCGCCATCCGGGTGATCTCCTCCGCCACCGAGGGAGGCGTCTTGGACAAGCCGTCGTAACCGGTCCCGGCGCAACGGCCCGACGCCACCACGTTCATCGTGATTCCGCGTGCCCCGAAGTGCATGGCCTGACCGGCGGTCCAGTTCGCCAGGGCCATCTTCACCGCCGCGTCGGCACTGCCCTCACGGGCCAACTCGGGAAGCACACTGACGATCGAACCGCCGGAACGCAGGTTGTCGCCGACGGCCTGCAGCGTAAGCACCGGCGCCAGCACCAGGACGTCGAGCGCGTTGCGCCATGCGGCGGCATGCTCGGCCATTGTGTATGCGCGCGGATCCGCGTCGTTCCAGCGCGGTGCGGGCACATTGACGACGGCGTCGAGGTGGTGGGGGAGCACCGCACGCGCCTGGCTCAAGGAGACCGGATCGGTGTTGTCACACAGGACGGCGTCGACGTCGAGTTCCTTGGCGGCCACCTCGAGCTCCTCCCGGCGCGCCCCGGTCATCACCACTTGGTGACCGGCTTCCCGGAACCCTCCCGCGATCACCTGCCCCAGCTGGGTATCACCGCCGGTGATCAGCACCTCCATCGCCGTGACCTCCCTCGTGTTCGCCGTTGGACCCCGTCACCCGATGGTGGCACACGGTGAGCGGTTCCGGGCATTGTCGCGCAGGCGGCGCCGCCGGCATCGGATGTTACTGGACGGTAGCCAAGCGGTCGTGGCCAGCCCGGACACGATCCGGCCACAATCGCGGTACGCAACCGTAAGGTCAGTCGAGTGCGACGGGGCCGAGTCCGAAAAACCATGGTCACGCCGGCGCCCCTGCCGCGCTGGATCTACCTGCCCGCCGCGGTCGGTGCCGCCTGGATCGTCCTGCCGATAGCGGCGATGACAGTCACCGTGGACTGGCCGAACTTCTGGTCTCTGGTCACCACGCCGGCAGCGACCACATCCCTGCTGTTGAGTGTTCGCACGTCCGCGGCGAGCACGCTCGCGTGCGTCGTTGTGGGCGCGCCGCTGGCATTGGTGCTGGCGCGCAGCCGGTCCGGTCTGGTGCGCTGGCTGCGCCCGTTGCTGCTGCTCCCTTTGGTGCTTCCCCCGGTGGTGGGCGGGATCGCCCTGCTGTACACCTTCGGCCGCCTCGGCCTGGTCGGCCGGTACCTGGACGCAGCGGGAATCCGGATCGCGTTCACGACGACGGCAGTTGTGCTCGCGCAGACTTTCGTCTCACTGCCGTTCCTGGTGATCGCGATGGAAGGCGCGGCACGCATGGCAGGCCACAATTTCGAGACGGCGGCCGCCACGCTGGGCGCCCGACCGTCGACGGTGTGGTGGCGGGTGACGGTGCCCTTATTGCTGCCCGGTCTGGTCTCCGGCGGCGTGCTGGCGTTCGCGCGGTCGCTGGGAGAGTTCGGGGCGACACTCACGTTTGCGGGCTCGCGGCCGGGCGTCACACGCACCCTCCCGCTGGAGATTTACCTGCAGCGGGAGACCGATGCCGATGCAGCGGTGGCTTTGTCGATCCTGCTCGTGATGGTCGCGGCGCTGGTTGTGCTCGGGGTGGGTGGGCGCAGCCTGGGCGGCAACGGTGTCGGGACGGTGTTGGGCAGGCGCCCGTGAGCGGCCTGTACCTGCGCGCGGCGATCACCGATCGCGGGTTCGACATGGAGCTGACCGTGGAGCCCGGAGAAGTGCTGGCGATGATCGGGCCCAATGGCGCGGGCAAGTCCACCGCGTTGCATGTCGTCGCGGGGCTGGTGACACCCGACCATGGCATCGTCCGGTCCGGCGATCGGTCACTGACCGATACCACGTCCGGGGTGAACGTGGCTACGCATGACCGGCGGGTCGGCCTGCTGATGCAGGAACCGCTGCTGTTCCCACATTTGAGTGTCGGCGCCAACGTCGCATTCTCGCCGCGCAGCCGGGTCCGGGGCGGGGTGCGGTCGCGACGGCAAGCCCGTGCAGCGGCCATGCATTGGCTGCGTGAAGTGGGCGCCGAGGGACTCGCCGACCGCCGGCCGCGCGAATTGTCCGGCGGTCAGGCACAGCGTGTGGCCATTGCGCGGGCATTGGCGGGCGAGCCCGACATCCTTCTGCTCGATGAGCCGATGGCCGGCTTGGACGTCGAAGCCGCCGCGGCCACCCGTGCGGTACTGCGGCGGGTGCTGATTCGTGAGGGACGCTGCGCGTTGCTGGTTACCCATGATCTGCTCGACCTGCTGACGTTGGCCGATCGGGTGGCGGTGGTCGAGGCCGGCGGGCTTGCCGAGATCGGGCGGGCCGGCGACGTTTTGAGCGCGCCCCGCAGCGGCTTCGGCGCGCGGATCGCCGGCGTCAACCTGGTCACGGGATCCATCGATGGCTCCGGGACGCTTCGTGCGGCCTCGGGCGGGCTCTGGCACGGGGTGTCCGCCGAGCCGCTGACCACCGGCCGACATGCGGTGGCGGTGTTCCCGCCCTCAGCGGTGGCGATCTTCGCCGAGCCGCCCACGCGGGAGCCCTCGCAACGTCGTCGAGGTGACGGTCGCCCAACTCGAGACACGCGGATCAACCGTTCGGGTGCGGGCCGCCTCGTCGGAGGAGGGCATGCCCGGCATTGCCGCAGACATCACCGCAGCTGCCGCGGTCGATATTCGCGTGGCGGCAGGCAACCGGGTGTGGTTTGCGGTCAAAGCTCAGGAGGTGACCTTGCACCCGGTGTGACCGCAGGTCAGCGCCACCAGCAGCCGCAGCCGCAGTGATCCTGACGGGTACGCGCGATGTCGCTTGTGAGCATGTGACAGGGCATCGGAACGAGAAAGTATGCAAGTCACACTTGCGTCACGGCCGTAACACACCTAGGTTCGTCGCCATGGATCAGCCGGACCCCTCCCAGATACGGCGTAGAGGCATCTGGTCATCGCTGGCGGTTGCAGCGGTTTCCGGTGTCAGCGCCGTCGCCGTTATCGTGCCCGCGACGTTGGCGCATGCGGATCCGGTAGCGCCGGCGCCGCCACCCGCCCCGGCACCGGCCGACCCCAACGCGCCGGCACCGCCGCCGCCACCCGCACCGGTGGACCCCTTCGCACCCCCGCCACCGGTACCAGCACCGGCCGCACCAACACCGCCGCCGGCCGACCCCAACGCGCCCGCGCCACCCCCGCCGCCGCACCAGCACCGGCGGATCCCTTCGCGCCCCCGCCGCCGCCACCCGCACCGGCGGATCCCTTCGCGCCCCCGCCGCCCGCACCAGCACCGCCGCCGCCGGCCGACCCCAACGCACCACCCCTACCCCACGACCCCAACGCACCCCCCGCGCCCGAGCCACCGCGCACGGAGGTTCCCGCCGGCGGGTTCAGCTACATCCTCCCGCCAGGCTGGGTCACCGCCGATGCCAGCAAGCTCAACTACGGTCAAGCGCTGCTCGCGAAAGAGATCGGCCCCGCAATCGCCGGTCAGCCCGCGCCGGTGGCCAATGACACCAGCATCCTGATTGGCCGGCTGGACCTGAAGCTCTTCGCCGGCGCAGAGCCCGACAACGCGAAGGCCGCGGTTCGGCTGGCCTCCGACATGGGCGAGTTCTTCATGCCCTACCCCGGCACCCGGATAAACCAGCAGACCGTACCGCTCAATGCCGGCGGGATGATGGGCTCCGCCTCGTCCTATGAGGTGAAGTTCACCGACACCACCAAGCCCAACGGGCAGATTTGGGCCGGCGTCGTCGGCAATGCCGGCGGCAACGCCCCTCGTGGCGAGCGCAACGAGCGGTGGTTCGTGGTGTGGCTGGGCACGTCGACGACCCCGATCGACAAGGACGCGGCCGTGGTGCTGGCCAACTCGATCCGCCCGTGGAATCCTCCGCCGCCACCCCCTGCGCCGGAAGCGCCGCCGCCCGATCCGAATGCTCCAGCGCCGCCTCCCGCGGATCCCAACGCACCGCATCCGGCGCAGCGCGCACCGGTCGGAGTGCCGGTCCCGGTGTTGACTCCGGTGCCCGAAATGACGCCGTAGCAACCTCTAGAGCACCACTACCGCAGCTCACCCCCTGCAGCCAGGGGGTGAGCTGCGGATTTTGTCGACGATCGTGGCCATTTCACCGTCTAAACGTGACCGACGGGGGGTATACCTCTAGTCAGGCCCGGCCATGGAGTCGGGATCCGATAAACAAGGAGATACTGATGGAAACGGTGCCCGTTTATGTAGCAGCCACCGAGTTTCTCGCGCGTTCGAGCACTTTGACGAGCGTGGGCTGGATCGGCTACATCATCATTGGTGCTCTCGCAGGATTTCTCGCAGGGAAGATCGTCAAAGGTAGCGGTCAGGGCCTACTGATGAACATCGTCGTCGGTGTCGTCGGTGCGCTGCTGGGCGGCTTCCTGCTGAGCTTCTTCGTCGATACCGCGGGCGGCGGGTGGTGGTTCACCCTGTTCACGGCCATTCTGGGAGCGGTGATCCTGCTGTTCATCATGAGCAAGGTGCGTACCAGGGTCTAACCACGCGGCCTACTCGGCGCCCCCGTCGAGCCGCTGTACCACCTCGGACAGCGGACGGCGGGGTGTTGCCGGTAATGGGTCGGCATTGAACGGCGATGTCCCCACCCGGCACGGGCCAAGAGCTGAACCACCTCCGGTCGCTGCGCCGACGCGGAATCGCCGCCGCCAGCGCGATGTCCTGCTCGCTGGGCGCGCAGGCGAGTACTTCGATGCCGGCCAGGTGTCCGGGGTCACCGGGGTTCGGCAGTCGGTGCACGTGCGGCTGCCATCCCAGTGCCGCCAGCGCAACCGAGAAATGTTGCAGTGCGACGCCGCAGCTCAGGATGAGTTCCCGCCGGGCCGGATCGGTATGGGACAGGTGGCGAGCCTGATCCACGTACAGGTGCACAGAGGTGTCACCGACACGCCACAACCACGGCTGCGAATTGTGGATCGACGGAGCCCGCACCGCCAGCGAAAGAGCCGCCCCGATGGTTTCGTCGTCGGGAAAATCACCGTTCATAGGCAAACTCTGGCACAAGCGTGACGTGCGCCGATGCCACGAAGGACCCTGTTTGGAGGTCATTGGTCCCTTAACGGGAGCACCATTGACAGGTGAGTGACCCCACCACGATGGCAGCCTGGCAGGTCCGCAGCCCCGGGCCGGTGTCCACACATCCGCTGAGTTCGGTGACCTCCGAGGTGCCACGGCCCGGTCCGCACGAACTGCTGGTCGCCGTTCAGGTCTGCGGCGTGTGCCGCACGGATCTGCACGTAGCGGAGGGTGACCTTCCGGTCCACCGGCCTGCGGTGACACCGGGACACGAGATCGTCGGCGAGGTGGTCGAGGTCGGATCGGGACTTGGGCCCGGATCGGAGTTCGGGGTGGGGGATCGGGTCGGCATCGCGTGGCTGCGGCACACCTGTGGCCAGTGCCGGTACTGCGTCAGCGGCCGCGAGAACCTCTGCCCAGATTCGCGCTACACCGGCTGGGACGCCGACGGCGGTTATGCGGAGTTCGCAACGGTTCCGGCCGATTTCGCGCACCCGCTGCCCGCAGGCTATTCCGGTGCCGAACTCGCCCCGCTGTTGTGTGCCGGCATCATCGGATACCGGTCGTTGTTGCGCGCCGACCTTCCCTCCGGTGGCCGACTCGGGTTGTACGGATTCGGCGGCAGCGCCCACATCACCGCTCAGGTGGCCCTGGCTCGCGGCGCTGAGGTGCACGTGATGACCCGCGGAGTCGAGGACCGCCGGTTGGCCTTGACGCTGGGGGCCGCATCGGCGCAGGGCGCCGCGGACCCTCCACCGGTCAAGTTGGACTCGGCGATCCTGTTCGCACCCGTCGGAGACCTGGTGGCACCCGCGCTCGAGGCACTCGATCGGGGAGGGACACTCGCCATCGCCGGTATCCATCTCAGTGACGTCGGTCCGCTGAATTACCAGCGCCATCTGTTCCAGGAGCGTCAGGTTCGGTCCGTGACGTCCAATACCCGCGATGACGCACGTGAGTTCCTCGAGTTCGCCGGGCGTCACCATATCGAGGTGACAACCCGTCAATACGCACTGCTGGACGCGGACCGGGCACTGAGCGACCTCGCGGCCGGCCGAATCTCGGGCGCAGCGGTGCTGACGGTCTGAATTCGCAGGTCAGCTCGACAGGTGCCAGACCAGCGCGGCGGCCAGCGCACCCAGACCGTTCAACGACCAGTGCAATGCGATGGGCGCGATCAGGCTGCCACTTCGCCGCCGTAACCAGGTGAACACCAAACCCGCCGCCGCCGTTGCCAGCACCGCGCCCAGCACTCCGGCCAGCATGCCGAGAACGCCCCCGCCCAACAGTCGGGTGAACCCGACGTTGCTCGATGTGAGTCCCAATGACGTGGCCACGTGCCACAGCCCGAACAAGACCGAGCCGGCCGCCGCAACCCCGCGAAAACCCCAGGCCCGGTCCAGCGCGCCATGCAGAACGCCACGAAACGCCAGTTCCTCGGGGATCACCGTCTGCAGCGGAATGACGACCAGGGAGGCGAGAACCGCACCCGACAGCGTCGCGTAGTGGTTGTTGAGAAACATCGGGCGGGTCCACGGCAACAGGGTTCCGGCCGCGATCACCGTCGCCACGACCGCGACAGCGGCCAGCGCGTAACCGAAACCGGAGCGCCAGTGGTCGCGGCCCAGTCCGAGTTCTGCCCAGCCCAGACCGCGCGACCGCACCAGGACCACCAGGCCCGCCGCCGCAGCCGGCACGACAGCGACGCTGGCCCACGGAGTGGTGAAATGCGCAAGCAGATTGGTCAGCGCGAGCACGATCACGACCACACCGACATCGATGTGCGCCCGGAACTCACCCAGCGCGGACAGCTGCGCCTGGAGCGGATGGCAAACCTCGGCGGCCCGGGTTTCCCCGACGAAGGCGACGGTGGCTGAGTCAGACATGACTCGCCCACGATACCCTTGCCGCGGTCATGCGCTGTCCGCGCGGAAAGTCAGGTGGGCGTGCCCCCGGCCGTTCGAGCCGAGGATATGGTCCCATCCGCGTGGATATCGTGGACTGGCCGCGAGCAGAAGGAACCCGAGCGATGGCTGACAGCGGATTGCTGGCATCCCTGCGTGTCGTGGACCTGTCCTGCACGGCCGATGGCAGCGCCGACCCGGTCACCCGCATCCTCGCCGACCTGGGTGCGGATGTGCTCAAGGTCGAACCCCCCGGCGGCAGTCCCGCCCGCCAGGCGCATCCGCGGATCGCGGGGACAAGTGTGGCGTTCGCATTGCACAATGCCAACAAGCGCAGCACCGTCCTGGACCCGGCCTCCGACGACGACCGCCGGCGGCTGCTGGACCTGCTGGCGAGCGCCGACATCGTCGTGGATTGCGGGATGCCCGGCGGGGCCACCGCGTACGGAATGTCCTGCGGCCAACTGGCCGAGCGCTTTCCGCACATCGTCGCGCTGTCGGTGACGGACTTCGGCACCGCGGGACCGCGCTCTGGGTGGCGGGCCACCGACGCGGTGCTGTACGCGCTCTCGTCGGCGCTGTCACGTTCCGGCCCGCCGGCGGGAACTCCCGTGCTGCCGCCGGACGGGATCGCATCGGCCACTGCGGCGGTACAGGCCGCGTGGGCCGCACTCGTTGCCTATTACCACCGATTACATTGCGGCCGTGGTGATTACATCGATTTTTCGCGGTACGAGGCGGTCCTTTCGGCGCTCGACCCGCCGTTCGGCTCACACGGCCAGGCCGCCGCTGCGCAGGGCGCGCAGAAGTGGCGAGGCAGGCCACGCAACCAGGATGCGTACCCGATCATCGCGTGCAAGGACGGTCACATTCGGCTCGTCGTGATGGCCCCGCGGCAGTGGCACGGCCTTCGCGCGTGGATGGGCGAACCGGAGGAGTACCAGGACCGCAAGTACGACTCCATCGCCGAGCGGTTTGCGGCCTGGGACGAGATCAGCGCGCGGCTGGAGAGCCAATTCGCCGACCGCACCATGGACGACCTCGTGGTGGCAGGGCAATCGCACGGCGTTCCCATCGCCGCCGTTCTCGAACCGTCCGAGGTGGCCCACGCCGACCACTTTCTCGCGGTCGGGGCGATGACCGACGCCGAACTGGCCCGCGGTGTGCACACGAGCATTCCCGTCGGCTACTTCTGCGTGAACGGGGAACGCACGGGTTTCCGCATACCGGCGCCGCGGCCCGGGCAGGACGCTGCGCGCTGGATCGCCCCCGGCACTCATGCCGATCCCGGACCGCCGGACAAGCTGCCGTTCGAGGGGCTGCGCATAGTCGATCTGGGGATCATCGTTGCCGGCGGCGAACTGGGCCGATTGTTCGCCGACCTCGGCGCCGAGGTGATCAAGGTGGAGAGCGCGGCCTATCCGGACGGATTGCGGCAAGGCAGGCCGGGAACAGCGCATGAGTGAATCGTTTGCCTGGACGCACCGCAACAAACTGGGACTGGGGTTGGAGCTACGCAGCCCGGCCGGCGCCGATGTGTTCGCGCGGCTCGTCGAGTGCTCCGACGCGGTGTTCGCCAATTTCAAATCGGGAACCCTTAAGGGATTGGGCTTTCCGTTCGAAAAGCTGTGGTCGCTCAACCCGCGGATCGTACTGGCCGAGAGCAGCGCGTTCGGCGACACCGGCCCGTGGAGTTCCCGGATGGGCTATGGCCCCCTCGTCCGGGCCAGCATCGGTGTCAGCAGCCTGTGGTCCTGCAATACCGGCGGGCAGGACGCCGATCGCCACCCCTACTTCGACGCGACGACGGTTTTCCCGGACCATGTCGTGGCCCGGATCACCGCGATCGGGGCTCTGGCGGCCCTGATCAGCCGTGAGCACACCGGCATCGGAGCCCGAGTCCACATTTCGCAGGCCGAGGCGGGGATCAACCAGCTCGACACGGTGTTCGTGACGCGAAGCGTCACGGCCGAGCATCCCGGTCTGGTCGAAACCGGTGTCGCCGACGACGGCGTGTATCCCTGCCAGGGTGACGACGAGTGGTGCGTCATCTCGCTGCGCTCCGAGACAGAACGGCGCCTCGCGGAAGCCGTTATCGGCGCGCCGGCCGAATGGGAGCGGTGGACTCGCACACTCACGGCCGCCGAGGCCGCCGAGCGCCTGCAGCAGGCGGGGGTGGCCGCGGCGCCGATGTACCGGCGTCCGGACGTGCTCGCGGACCCGCAACTGCGGGACCGCGCGTTCTACCAGCAGATGACCCATCCGCTCATCGACGGGTCGCTGCCCGCGGAGTCGGGCCCCGCGTCCTTCCGTCACACCGGCCCGGTCCCGCAACGGCCCGCGCCGCTGCCCGGGCAGGACACCCGGGAGATCTGCCGGGACGTGCTGGGATTCGACGAGGCGGAAACCGAACGGCTGCTGGCCGACGGCGTGCTTTTCACCACGTCCGAATAGTGCCCACGACCGGTGGTCTAGCGCACCGTGCCTCTCGACAGCTGTCACAACCGGCGGTTTTGGCACGCTGATACCGTTTGCTCATGCCCGTTGACCCCCGCACACCCGTGCTCGTCGGATACGGTCAGGTCAACCAGCGCGTGGACGCGGCCGACGCGCAGGAACCGGTCGTCTTGATGGCCGCGGCCGCCCGGGCAGCGGCCGGCCCACGGGTGCTCGCCAAAGTCGACGCCATCCGTGTCGTCAACATGTTGTCCTGGCGCTACCGCGATCCGGGAGCGCTGCTGGGAGCCTTGATCGGAGCGGACAACCCGGCGACCCGTTATACCGGCGCCGGCGGCAACGTGCCTCAGTCCCTGGTCAACCAGGCCTGCCTGGACATCGAGCAGGGCCGGGCCGAGGTGGTTCTGCTGGCCGGCGCTGAGGCGTGGCGCACCCGCAAACGATTGCAGGCCGACGGCGTCCGGCCGGACTGGACCATCCAGGACGAGACCGTCCCGGTCCCGCCCGGCGCCGAGGACCCTCTCGAGATGTCCGGACCAGCCCAGGAGCGCATCTCGCTGGTGCTTCCGGCACATGTCTACCCACTGTTCGAGGAGGCGCTGCGGGTCGCTCGCGGCGAGACGAGCGACGCTCACCGGCGCCGCATCGCCGACCTGTGGGCACGGTTCAACGATGTGGCCCAAGGTAATCCACACGCGTGGAGCAACAAGGCGTGGACCGCAGACGAGATCGCCACCCCGGGCCCGGACAACCGGATGATCAGTTGGCCCTACCCCAAGCTGATGAACTCCAACAATATGGTGGACCAGAGCGCGGCGGTGATCCTGACCTCGGTTGAAAAGGCGCGTCACCTGCAGATCCCCGACGACCGCTGGGTGTTCCCGTGGGCCGGAACCGATTGCCACGACACCAACTCGATCGCCGAGCGCCTCGACTTGCACCGCTCGCCGGCGATCCGCATCGGCGCCGAGCGGGCACTGCAGCTGGCCGGGCTGGGTGCCGACGACATCGACTTGATCGACGTCTATTCGTGTTTCCCGTCGGCGGTTCAGGTCGCGGCCGCCGAAATCGGGCTTCCCGTCGACGATCCCGCCCGTCCCCTGACCGTGACCGGTGGGCTGACCTTCGCGGGCGGCCCGTGGAACAACTACGTGATGCACTCCATCGCGACGATGGCGGAGAAACTGGTCACCGCGCCCGGGACGCGCGGGCTGATCACCGCAAACGGGGGTTACCTCACCAAGCACAGCTTCGGTGTGTACAGCACCCGACCACCGGCTCGGGGATTCGGCTGGGAGGACGTCCAGCAGGCGGTGGACCAGGAGCCGACCCGGCGTGCGGTTACCGACTGGGAAGGCGTCGGAACGCTGGAAACCTGGACCGCGCCGTACGGTCGCGACGGTGCCCCGATGAAGGCGTTCGTCAGTGTCCGCACCCCCGACGATGCCCGTGCGCTGGCGGTGATCACCGACGTGGACACCGTGACGGCCATGGCCGGCGAAGGTGCCGATCCAGCCGGGGCAAAGGTCCAAGTCCACGCCGACAGCACAGCGGAGCTGGTATAGGCCTTCTGGGTCCGTGCCGCGAGAACCGCCCGCAAAACATGGTTAGCGGGCATATCCTCGCTGCAGGCCGACTGGGAGCTAGGGAATGCACATACTGATCACCGGTGTCGCCACTGACATCGGCCGCTTGGTGGCCGGTCATCTCGTGGCACGTGGATACCAGGTGACCGGTGTGACCCACCGCCACCACCGCGATCTCGATCCTCGCCTCGACGTCGTCTGCGCACCGCTGGGCCACCCGGCGCCGTCCGAACGGATCGCGGCCGCCGACGTGGTCATTCACCTGGAGCCCATCGAACCCGGAGTGCCGGACTCGACGGGTCTCACCGGGGTGGTGTACATCGCGCATGCCGCCGCCCGCGCGGGCACCAGATTGCTGGTCTTGACCCACGCCGCGGGTGCCCCCGACCTGTACCGCCAGGCGGCGGAACTCGTGTCGACAAGTTGGGGGCCTACCCTGGTGATCCGGGTTGCCCCGTTGGTGGGCAGGTCGACCGACTGGGCGATCTGCCGCACGGTGGCCACTCTGGGGGCCGCTCATGGCGGCAACGAGCCGGTTCGCCTGCTACATACCGATGACCTGTGCCGGTTCCTGGACCGCGCGGTGGCGTCGGACCGCACCGGCGAGGTCGACGTCGCCACCACCGACGGAATCGCGTGCGTGACCGCGCGCCGGATGGTGAGCCCGCTGCTACCACCGGTACATCGGATCCCCACCTGGCCGGTTGTCGATCCGATGTTCAGACTTGTTCCACTGCAACGTGATTGGAAATTCGAGTGCGGCTGGAACCCCGCCGATGCGTTGGCCGACACAGCTGCCGCGCTGGACGGCTACCGACTGGGGCGCGATGGGGCGGTGCCGGTTGGGCGCCGACTTCCGGTGACCACCGAACTTCCCGCACCGCCCGACGACGTGCATCTTGTCGCTGCGGCAGCCGAAGACCTCGCCGGTGAATTCGACTCCTACATCGACACCCGTTTCCCGATATTCAGTTGCGCGGATTCCTCCGACGCACTTCCCGGTCCGCTGACCCCGATGACGCTCGATGTCCAACTCGCCGGACTGCGCAGCGCCCAGCGCGCGACGTCTGCCGCGTTGGGTTTTCCGGAGGACCTGGCCCGCGTGTGGGACGCGAACGCCACCGCCGTGTTCGGACACCGGATATATACCGGGGTGTCGATAGCCGCCGCGCTCACACCCGGCTGGAAACCGACGGCGCGGGCGATCGGGCTGGCTGGGCACTACGGTCGCCGTTGCGCCGGGTACGCGGCGGCGGTAGACACCGTGCAGCGGAGTCGGCCAGACTTGGCCACATTGACTGATGCCCAGGTCGAAGTCCGGATCCTGTTGCTGTGCAACCAAATCCGTCAAGGCTGGACCCTGGCTGCGCTGGGTGTGCTCATCGAGGGAGCGCTGAGCCGGCTTGCCCGCCGCCCGCAACCGCTGATACCCCACCCGGCTGCCATGACGTCGACCGCCCACCTGGCAGCGGAGACCGCGGCGCTGGCCGAAAGACTGCGCCACAACCCCCGGCTGCGTGAACTTGCGGCGAGCGGCGACGTGGCCGCCTTGCGCTCATCGGCCCGCGATTTCAGCGCCGCATTCGACGCGGCGGTGACGCGCGTGGGCCACCGCGGGCCCGGCGAGGCCGAATTGGTCAATCCGGTCATCGCCGACGAGCCCGAGCAGTTGCTCGCCGCTGCGGCGCTGGCGGCAGACGAAGGCGCCCCAGCGGTAGAGGAAACCCGCCGATCCCACCCCTCGGCGCGTCCGGCCGAAAATGCCCGTGCATCCCGGGAACTCGCGTGGGACATCACCGCCCGAGCGATTCATCAGCTGCGAATCACACTGCGAGAAGCCGGAGTACGGCTTGTCGACCGGAGCATCGTCCAGACCCGCGATGATGTCTTCTACCTCACCTGCAACGAGGTAACCGCCGAACCGGCGGGCGCGAAGGAACTCGTCGCTCGCCGCCGGGCCGAGCGCGCCAGGCTACAGGAGATCACCGTTCCGGAAGTCATAAACGGTAGGTGGTCACCCGTCGAGCACAGCGAGCAGCAGCCCACCGACTCAGCACGACCTCCGTCAGCCGCCGACCTCGGCCAGCGGGCAGTCCGGATCGGTGAGCTTGTCGGGATCGACGGCTGCCCGTGACCGGATGATGGCCTTGATGTCATCGACCACGTCCCAGATGTTCACATTCATTCCGGCAAGGACCCGATTGTCGGCGTCGAGCCAGAACGCGAGAAACTCACGCTTGCCGACCGCATCGCCGCGAAACACCACCCGCTGGTAGCCGGGGGAGTGGCCGACGTATTCCATTCCCAGGTCATACTGATCAGTGAAGAAATACGGGATCTCGTTGTACTGAGCGGCTTTTCCGAGCATGCCGAGCGCGGCGACGGCGGGCTGCTTGAGGGCATTGGCCCAGTGCTCGGTCCGAATTCGAGTACCGAACAACGGGTTTTCAGCCGCTGCGATATCGCCGACAGCGTAGATGTCGGGGTCGCTGGTGCACAGGGAGGCGTCCACCTGCACGCCGCCGTCGGACATCCGCAGGCCGGCCCGCTCGGCGAGTTCGACGTTGGGCGCCGCTCCGACGGCCACCAGCACGGCATCGGCGGCGACGATCGTTCCGTCGCCGAGCCTGAGCCCTGTTGCGGTCCCGTCCGCGGTCGTGATCTCGTCCACCGACTGATCCAGGCGCAGGTCCACACCATGGTCGCGATGCAGGGCGGCGAATACCTCGGCGACCTCGGGCCCCAGTGCCCCGAGCAACGGCAGTTTCGCCGATTCGACCACGGTGACTTCCGCGCCGCGCTGACGTGCGTTGGCCGCCACCTCCAACCCGATCCAGCCGCCGCCCACGATCGCCAGCGACACGCCGTGCGTCAATGCCGATCTCAGCGCCTCGGACTCATCGACGGTTCGCAGGTAGTGCACGCCGGCTGAATCGGCACCCGGTATACGTGGGCGACGCGACCGCGACCCGGTGGCCAACACCAGCTTCTGGTAGTGCAACTCCTGGCCATCGGGGAGAACCACGGCATGCCTCGACCGCTCAATGGCCGTGACCTCCGTGCCCAACCGGAGGTCGACGTCATGGTCGCGATGCCAGGCCGGGTCGTGAACGGTGAAGTCCGACAGTTCCTTCTTGCCCGCGAGGAAGTCCTTGGACAGCGGAGGCCGCTCGTAGGGCAGCCGCTCCTCGTTGGCTACAAGCACGATATGTCCGTCGAAGTCGTTGTCTCGCAAAGCCTCTGCGGTCTTCGCGCCGGCCATGCCGCCGCCGACGATGACGAACGTGGTGGTCCTGGACATGATCTCCCTTTCGTTTCCCTCCGCCCGGAATGGGTGGGATCAATCCTGATCGGCGTACCCGCACCGGACGGGGCCGAAAACGCTCCTGCTCACTGCCGGACGCGGCCGGCCAGGTCGCCATGTCAATCGAGATCGATGCGGATCGTCAACAGTTCGGTGCCCATTGCCCGGCCGGTCTTGCGGCCTGTGGTCTCCAACATGGTCACCGGCATCCGCCGGACGACGGGTTGGCAACACAGCGCTGCACAGGATGTACGAGGCGCCGCTTGAGCGCATTGACGTCCGGCATTTTTGCAGTCTAGAGACCCCAGAGGCGGCGCGTCAGGCGCATCAAGCCGGGGCGGCGGTCGTCTCGCCGTGCGGCAGTTCAGGCCGCGGTGATCGCGACGGCGGCAGGGGGTTCCAGCGCCTGCGCCACGATGTCGGCCACATCGGTCATCGGCTTTACCTCGAGTGCGGCCAGAACCTCGTCGGGCACGTCGTCGAGATCGGGTTCGTTTCGCAGCGGAATGAACACGGTCGCAAGGCCGGCCCGCTGCGCGGCCAGCAGCTTCTGCTTGACACCGCCGATCGGCAGCACTCGCCCGTTGAGCGTGACCTCCCCGGTCATGCCGACATCGGAACGCACCTGCCGTCCGGTGGCCATCGACACCAGGGCGGTCACCATGGTGACACCCGCCGACGGCCCGTCCTTCGGTACGGCCCCGGCGGGCACGTGGACGTGGATCCTGCGGTCGAGCGCCTTCGGGTCCACCCCGAGCTGCTCGGCGTGGGAACGCACATAGGACAGCGCGATCTGCGCCGACTCCTTCATCACGTCACCGAGTTGTCCGGTGAGCGTCAATGTCGGTTCACCGGCGGCGTCCGATCCGGTCGATCCCGCTTCGATGAACAGCACATCCCCGCCCAGGCCGGTGACGGCCAGGCCGGTGGCCACTCCGGGCACCGCGGTGCGTTCGGCGGATTCCGGGGTGAACCGCGGACGGCCCAGGTAGTCGACCAGGTCCGGCTCGTCGACGACAATCGGAGCGGTGACGTCGGCCAGCCGCGTGGCAACCTTGCGCATCGCCTTGGCCAGCAGGCGCTCGAATTGCCGCACACCGGGTTCGCGGGTGTAGTCGGCTGCGATCTTGCGCAGCGCCGCTTCGGTGATGCTGACCTCGTCGCCGGTCAGCGCCGCACGCTCGGCCTGGCGCGGCAGCAGGTAGTCCCGGGCGATGGCGACCTTGTCGTCTTCGGTGTAGCCGTCGATCGTGACCAGTTCCATGCGGTCCAGCAGCGCCGACGGGATGTTTTCGACGACATTGGCCGTGGCCAGGAACACGACATCGCTCAAATCCAGTTCCAGGTCGAGGTAGTGGTCGCGGAATGTGTGGTTCTGCGCCGGGTCCAGTACTTCCAGCAACGCCGCACCGGGGTCACCGCGGTAGTCGGAGCCGACCTTGTCGATCTCGTCGAGCAGTACAACGGGATTCATGGATCCGGCGTCGCCGATTGCGCGCACGATGCGGCCCGGCAGCGCGCCGACGTAGGTGCGCCGGTGCCCGCGAATCTCGGCCTCGTCGCGCACGCCGCCGAGGGCGACGCGAACGAACTTGCGGCCCAGCGCCCGGGCCACGGACTCACCCAGTGACGTCTTGCCCACACCGGGGGGACCCACCAGCACCATCACCGCTCCGGAGCCGCGACCGCCGACCACCGCCAATCCGCGCTGGGCGCGGCGGGCCCGCACGGCGAGGTACTCCACGATGCGATCCTTGACGTCCTGAAGTCCGTGGTGGTCGGCGTCAAGGATCTGCCGGGCCGCCGTCAGGTCGGTGGAATCCTGCGTCGTGACGTTCCACGGCAGGTCCAAGACGGTGTCCAGCCAGGTGCGTATCCAGCCGCCCTCGGGACTCTGCTCACTGCTGCGCTCCAGCTTGGCAATTTCGCGCAGCGCGGCCTCACGTACCTTTTCGGGGAGGTCCGCGGCCTCGATGCGGGCACGGTAATCCTCTGATCCGTCCGGCTCGCCCTCGCCGAGCTCCTTGCGGATCGCGGCCAGTTGTTGCCGCAGCAGGAACTCCTTCTGCTGGCGGTCCATCCCGGCGCGGACGTCCTCGGCGATCTTGTCGTTGACTTCGACTTCGGCCAGGTGTTCGCCCGTCCACTCGATCAGCAACTCGAGGCGACGGCCCACGTCCTCGGTTTCCAGCAGTTGGCGCTTCTGGACGTCGGTCAGGTAAGACGCGTAACTCGAGGTATCCGCCAAGGCCGACGGGTCCGAGAGGCGGTTGACGTAGTCGACGATCTGCCATGCTTCGCGGCGCTGCAGCATGGCCAGCAGCAGTTTCTTGTACTCGGTTGCGAGGGCGCGGGTTTCGTCGGTAACCGGGCCATCTGGGACCTCGGTCACTTGCACCCACAGCGCCGCGCCCGGCCCGGTCGTGCCGGAGCCGATGTGCGCCCGGCGTTCGCCGCGCACCACTGCGGCGGTTCCGGTACCGCCCGTGATACGCCCGGCCTGCAGGATCGACGCGATCACACCGTGGGAGGGGTACCGATCGTCGAGCCGTGGCGCGATCAGCAGCTTGCCCGATTCGCTGGCTTGTGCGGCGTCCACGGCGGCTTGGGCGGCATCGTCGAGTTCGATCGGCACCACCATTCCGGGCAGTACGACCGGGTCCGCGATGAACAGCACGGGCAATGATGTGGGTTCTGGCATCGTATCTCCAAGATTGACTCTGCTGCGCTCAACCCGGAGAGGACGCCGTTTGTTCCCGGCGCGCGTGTGACTTCCCGGTGCGACGCCCGGGATTCGCAGTGCCGCTAGGTCAGTCTTGGTCAGTCTTGCGCCGCCGACAGAACCTGCCGCAGACCGCGCCGGCGTTCCTCGATGGCCCGCCCGAGTTCCCGCACGAGCACCGGTTTGGCGGCGACAAGGTCCTCGACGATTTCGCGGTCGACGTCCAGCACGGTGACCTCGGTGAGGGCGATGGCGCCCGCGGTCACCGGCTCGCGGGTCAGAGTGTTCTGGCCCAGGAAATCTCCCTCTTCCAGCGTGCGCACCGTCAGTGGGCTGCCGTCCTCAGCAACGGCGACGAGCTGCACCTGCCCGGCAACCACAAACTTCATGCTCTGCGGAACAGTTCCCGGCCGCTGGATACGCTCCTGTGCGCCGTAACGGAATATCCGCACCGCTGAGACCAACTCGCGTTGCTCGTCCCCGGCCAGCCGCAGGGTTCGGGCGATCTTCTGCAATGCCGTGTGCTTTCGCTGCGGCGTGGGGAAGTCATCGTCGGCGCCGTCAAGGTGATACTCGGCCCGCCGTGCCGCGTACCACAGCCACCGCGTGAACGTGGCACGCGCCGAAGCCGCGTCGGCGGGACTACGCACCGGGATAAGCGTGCGAAAGTTGTTCTTGCCCAGCGGAACCGCGACCACCTTCTTGTCCCCATGGCGTTCGGGGAGGTCATTGGCGATCTGAACCAGCAGCGCACACACCCCATCTGGCGGGTCCGACGGCGAGAACGTGGTCTCGATCGTGATGGTGTAGGGTCCGGGGGGCCGGCTCTGGTTGTTGAACGATGCTCCCGCGAGCACGGAGTTCGGGATGATCTGCAGGCCGCTGCCGGTATCGATGTGCACTGCGCGCCAGTTCAGTTCGACCACGCGGCCCCGCGCCGACGGGGTGTCGAGCCAATCGCCGAGCCGGAATGGCTGCTCGAAGAGCATCAGTAGCCCGGAAACGATCTGGCCCACCGAGTTCTGCAACGCCAGACCCAGGACGATCGACGAGATCCCGAGCGCGGTGAACAGGCCGGCCACGTCGGCGCCCCAAACGAAGGACAGGATCATCGCGAGGCCGACCGCGATGAGTGCGAACCTCGCCACGTCGAGGAAGATCGACGGAAGTCGCTTGCGCCAGCTTCCCTCGGGCGCGCCCTGGAACAGGGCCACGTTGAGCGCGGAAAGCAGCAGGACGAGCACCACGAATCCGAAGATCGTGGCGATCACCTGCACCGGGATTTCGTGACCTGCTTGCTGGCGCGCCTCGGTCATCAAAAGCAGCAGCATGCCGATCGGCAGCAGGTAATCGCGCAGCAAACCCACCGGGCGCACCAGCGGGTTGCCACGGCGCCGCAGCGCATTGTGCAGTTCGGTGAGCAAAAGCAGCAGAACCGGCATTCCCACCGCGATGCCGACGGTCCAGTAGAACCAGGAACCCGACAGCGTCGACGGCATCACCCAAGCTCCTGCAACTGCCAGATCGACACGGTGGTCGCGCCTGGCGGGGAGCCCACGCTGATCTCACCGGCCGAGTTGAATCGATGGACGTCACGCATCGCCTCGTAGACCGCGGTGGTGACGAAGATCCCCGGCTCTCGCGGCCCCCGTTGCGCCTGGTAGGCCAGGTTCACCGCCGACCCCCACATGTCGTAGATGACACTGGTGCGGCCGACCAGCCCCGAGGTGACCGGGCCGGTGTCGATGCCGGCGCGCAGGGCAAGCCGATAGTCGGTCTCGGCGGCGAAGCGCTCCACGATCTGGTGTATCTCGACCGCGAAATCGACCGTGCGGCGGACATTGTCGAGTCGGGGCATGTTGAGCCCACAACTGGCGAGATAGCCGCTGCGCATGGTGCGCACCCTCTCGACGCCCAATGTCTCTGCTGCGGAATCGAATTGGCGCACCAGACGGTTCATCACCTCGACCAGGTCATCGCTTGACAGCATCGTCGACAGCTCGTCGAGCCCGATGATGTCCGCGAAGACGACGGTGACGTCTCGGTGGTCCTGCGCGACGATGTCCTCACCTTGCCGGTAGCGTTCGGCGACCGCCTCTGGCATCAACGACAGCAGCAGCCGATCATTCTCCTTGTGTTGCTCGGCCAGGAGGTCGTCCTTGACCCGCAGATTCCGGCTCATCTCGTTGAACGACGCCGTGAGATCACCCAACTCATCCCGGGTGAGGACCGGCAGCACCGTGTCGTAGTCTCCAGTGCTGATCCGCTGCGCACCCGCCTCCAGTCGGTGGATCGGCCGCACGAACATCCGTGCCAGGACCATCGAGGCCACGCACACCAAAAAGATGATCAGCGCCGTGGAGAACACCAGCCGCTTGGTGAATGCCGAGACCGGCGCGAACGCCTCGTCGGTGTCGATCTTGGCGAGCATGATCCAGTGCAGACCCGAAACGTCCACCGGCGCGTACGCGGCAAGCGTGCGGCGGCCCAGGTAGTCGACGTCGATCGCGGTCCCGGATTGACCGCGCCGGGCGCGGTCCGCCGCCTCACTGCCGACCGGCTGCACCAGGGTGGTGCCGCCCTGCCTCAGCGACGCCTCGGCAATCTCGGGTGGGGTACCGGCATCGATCACTTCGCGCTTGAACCGCTCGGGATCCTCCAGGAACAATCGCGAATCCGAGCGCATCAACTCATCGGGGCCGACCAGGAGCGCCTCGCCCGTTCGGCCCAAGCCCGCGCCTTGCCAGTCCTTGCCGAACGTCATCGCCCGGTTGATCTTGGCGATCGGGAACTGCAGCGCGAGAACACCGGTGTAGCCCCCGGCGGGCCCGATGGGCGACATCATCCACGCCGTCGGCTTCCCGTAAGCCGGCAGGTACTTCGAGAAATCGGTGAGGGCGACATGGTCGACGGTGTTGGCGGTCAGGACCTCTTCGAGAGTTCTGCTCAGGTCGGCGTCGCGGTACGGCCCGGCGAGGATGTTGGTGCCCAGGTCGACGCCCTTGTATGCGCTGTAGACGACGTTGCCCACGGGGTCGATGAGCAGTGCGTCGTCGAAGTCGAACCTCTTGACGATCTCGCGAAAGAACTCGTTGAAGCGTGCGTTGGCGGCAGTCCACGAACTGCCGTCGCGGGCGTCGTCGACCTCGATCGCGTGCCGATCGGAGGTAAACGGCGCGGTGTAGAACGCTTGCAGGTATTTCTGCGGATTCGACTGCGGGAGCACACCGCTCACGTCGATTTGCAGATCCGACTGCTTTTGCACCAGCGGCGCGAACCGCCCGCTGTAGTAGTCGACGATCTGCTGTTGTTGCTGCGGGGCGATCGTGGCGTTGTTGAGTTCGGCGAATCCTCTGCTGAACGCATCCATCGCACTGGTCGCGGTGGAGCCCCGGGTGTAGATCACCATCGAGTTCTTCAGATCGGCGACCTGCGTCTCCAGCTGGTGGGTCTGCGCATCGCGGATCTCGGTCAGCCGGTCGAACACGGCGCCACGCAGCGAACTGCGCCCGGACTGGTAGCCGATGGCGCCGACGATCGCCGCCGAGAACACACTGGTCAGCAGAAGCATCAGCAGCAGCTTCGATTGGATACTGACCTGTGAAAGCCGGCGCCGGCGCACGCTGTCCGGACTCATCGATTCATCACGCGCAGCACACTAGTCGCCGGGGTAGGGGTCTGTGTTTACAACGGACGGTGTGCGACGGTGAGGACGTGCCGAATGTATTCGATCTCCAGCGCTTTGTCGATGCCCAGGATCGGGTGTACGAGACTGTGCTGGCCGAGCTGCGCGCTGGCCGCAAGCGCACCCACTGGATCTGGTTCGTGTTCCCGCAACTCGCCGAACTGGGCCGCAGTCCGACCGCGCGCCAGTATGGCATTTCCGGCCTGGCCGAAGCACGCGCCTACCTCGCCCACGATGTGCTCGGACCTCGGCTGCGGGAGTGCAGCACCGCGGTGGCCGCGATCACGGGCCGCCCGATCCGGGACGTCTTCGGCTTCCCCGACTACCTGAAGGTGCGCAGCAGTATGACGCTGTTCGCCCGCGCCACCGACGACAACCTCGAGTTCGTCGAGGTTCTCGGCACCTGCTATGCGGGCGAGGAAGACCCGGAGACGGTCAGACTGCTCACCGTGGATCGAGGATGAGCCAGCCATGTGGGGCCACCGCGACTTCGCCGACGATGTGCGCCGGTGGCGCCCCGGTGCCCCCGACGACCAGCGCCCGCCCGCGATCGAGTTCGGAAAGCACCAGCGGCAGCGGTTCGTCGGCGAGGTTGAGCGCGACGAGTAAAGCCTCGTCCTGCCAACGGGTTTCGTAGACATAGCGGTCGTTGCCCAGTCGCACCGGTTCGGTGCGCGCGGTGTGCAACCAGGGATGCCGGCGCCGTAGCCCGATCAGGTACTGATGCAGGGCGAACATGTCGGCACCGGCTTGGTCGACCGGCATCGGGGGAGAGGGGAATTCAGGGCGCACCGCGTCGTCTCCGCCTCGGCGGTCCTCCTTGATCCCGCGGAAAGCGAGCTCATCGCCGGCGTATACCGAGGGCACCCCTCCCGTTGTCATCAACAGCACCAGCGCATGTTCGACGTGCCGCGCGTCGCTGAGTTGGCTGGCGATCCGGGTTACGTCATGATTGCCGACGAAGGTCTGGGGTACGAAGGCGTCCAGAAAATCGTTGTGGCGGCGCAGGGCCCAGTCCAGTTCGTGGAAGTTGCCGTCGTTGAGGCTGCTCCAGATCGCCTTCCACAGCTCGTACTGGGTGACCGAGTCGAATCCCGCCTTCGCGACGATCGCCGGATAGTCGCCGTGGATGACTTCCGCGACAAGCCAGACGTCCGGGTGCTCGGCACGAACTTTGGGCAGCACTTTGGCCCAAAACTGTTCGGGCACAGCGTACGCCGCGTCGAGCCGCCAGCCGTCGGCGCCTCGCCGCAGCCAGTGCGCCATCACATCTGCGACATAGTCGACCACCGCCGGATTGTTGTGGTTGAGGGTCACCAATTCGGCGTGGCCCTCGAAGGTGCGGAATCGGCCGGGGCGGCCTCGAAACCAAAGTCTGGCGTCCTCATCGCCGTCCATGGCGGCTCGGTGCTTGACGAAGTCGATTCCCACATGGTTGAACACCCCGTCGAGCAGAACGCGCAGTCCGCGCCCGTGAGCCTGCGTGACCAGATCGTCGAAGTCGGCGTCGTCGCCGAGTCTGGGGTCGATGCGGTAGTGGTCGACGGTGTCGTAGCCATGGGTTCTCGACGCGAACACCGGGCCGAGCGCGATTCCAGAGGCCCCGAGTGCCACAGCGTGATCCAGCCACTCGGTAACCCGGCGCAGTCGGTGTTGGTCTGCGCCGGGCAGGCTTTCGGCAGGGAAGGCGCCGACGAACCCCAGCGGGTAGATGTGCCACCAGATTGCATGCCGCACCCAGGCGGGCTCCGTCACCGATGGAGCCTGGTTTCGTAGAGCGATTTCACTTGAGCTTCGAACTGCGTTGCGCCGTCGGCGTCGACAAGGATCGAGCCGAACGGCTCGTCGCCGTTCTCCAGCGCCTCACGTGCCAGCTCCACGCAGCGTGCCAGGTGTGCGACGTCGTTGTCGGTCACAGCCACAGGACGGAGTTTACCGTCGGGGCGAATCCAGGCCGATCACCAGTGCCGCGTGACCCGTGATCGTGGCAAGTCGGGGTATGCCCGCTGCCGCGCCGGCATAGCCGCCGGCCCGGGGAAGTTAGGGCTCGGTCAGTGTGCCGGTGTCCGGTACGGTGACGGCGGTGGAGTACAACCTGGCCCAGGTGTTCGGCGCGGTTGCCGCGGCCTACCCGGATCGTGATTGCATCGTCTTCGGGGACCGCCGACTCACCTTCGCCCAGGTAGACGAGCGCACCCGTCGGCTGGCACGCGTCCTTCACGATTGGGGCCTGGGCACTCACACCGAACGTTCCCGCCTCGCCGGTCACGAGTCGGGCCAAAGCCACCTCGCGCTCTACATGACCAACTGCAACGAGTATCTGGAGGGGATGATCGGCGCGTACCGTGCACGCGTCGCACCCTTCAACGTCAACTACCGCTACGTCGCCGACGAACTCGTCTATCTGCTCGACAACTCGGGTGCCGCCGCGGTGATGTATCACGCGCAATTCGGCCCCACGCTGGCTGCAGCGCTGCAGCGGCTGTCGCCGGCCCGGTTGATCCACGTCGACGACGGCTCCGGCGTGGAGCCGTTGCCAGGCGCCGTGCGTTATGACGACCTGCTCGCCTCGGCATCCGGGGAACCGCTGGATGTGCAGCCGTCACCGGATGACCTCTACCTGCTATACACCGGGGGCACGACCGGGATGCCCAAGGGTGTGTTGTGGCGGCAGAACGACATCTACGTCGCCGCCATGGGCGGACGCGCCTTCGGCACCGGTGAGGTGATGCCAGACCTGGACGCCGTGGTGGAACGCTCACGTGTAGGCGGGGCGGGTTCGCTGTCGTGCGCGCCGCTGATGCACGGTGCCGCCCAGTGGTCGGCGTTCAGCTGCATTCTCGCCGGCCGGCCGTTCGTGATGTCCAGTATCACAAGTCATTTCGACCCCGACGAAGCCTGGGCGCTGGCGAGCCGGGAGAAGGTCGCGATGGTGTTGATCGTCGGTGACGCGTTCGGTCGGCGACTGGCCGACGCGCTGGAGACCGGAGATCGGGACCTTTCGGCGCTGCAGGTCGTGGGCAGCGGTGGCGCGCTGTTCAGCGCCGGCGTCAAGGCCCGACTGCTCGCGCGAGTACCGCACCTGAAGATCCTCGACGCCGGCGGATCCTCGGAGACGGGTGCGCAGATGGGCCAAATATCGGTGGCCGCCGACACCGGCAGCGGCAGGTTCCAGCCCAACCCCGGGGCCGTCGTCGTCAGCGACGACATGATCCGGGTCCTCGTGCCGGGTGAGGACGAGATCGGCTGGCTGGCCCAGCAGGGGCTGGTACCGCTCGGATACCTCGGCGATGTCGCGAAGAGTGAACGCACGTTTCCCACCATCGACGGCATCCGGCACTCGGTGCCCGGTGATCGCGCACGCTGGTATGCCGATGGCACCATCGAACTGCTCGGCCGCGATTCGGTGACCATCAACTCCGGCGGCGAGAAGATCTTCGCCGAGGAGGTGGAGGAGGCGGTCGGCAATCATCGAGCGGTTCGGGACGTGGTCGTCGTCGGCCGGCCCAGCATCGAGTGGGGAAGCGAGGTGGTGGCGCTGGTGCAGCTGACGGAGGGTGTGCCTTCCGGACCCGCTGTGGCGGTGGAGATCCTCGAGGAGGCGGCCCGCCACATCGCGCGGTACAAGCTGCCCAAGGAGGTGTTGTTCCGCTCGAGCCTGCAGCGCTCGCCGTCCGGAAAGGCCGACTATCGGTGGGCGCAATCCGAGGTCGCGTCGCTGCCGGCGCCGAGGTCCTGACGAAGCGCCTCGCGCGGAGGTCCTGACGAAGCGACTCGCCGGCGTCCAGATCAGGGCCTCCCTGCCGGATGGAGTTGACTTCGGCGCTCGGCACCGAGCGCGCTCGCCGGAACGACAACCTGAGTGCCGTGGCGAATCAGACGGCGCGCAGATAGCGCTTCGTGACGACACGCTGGACGAACCCCACTGCCGGACTGCCCAGTTTGCTCCACCAGGTGGCATGCCGGGAGAACGCAACCACATGGGAATACACCGAGTCGCTGTCCGGTTCGTAGCGTACGGCGAAGCGCTCCTCACCCGATTCGGCGTGGCCGGGCAGCGTCCCGTAAGCGAAACCGCGGCAGTCGGATTCATCGACGACATAGACCACGCGGCAGGGCGCGTAAAAGGGGCCGAGCCGGCCCAGGACGGCGGTGCCCACCTCGGCCACCTCGGTGCCGGCGATTACCTGGACTCCTGCACCGCGCAACATCCCGTAACGCATCACCTTCTCGGCGGCCTGCTCGAACCTGGACCGGCCGCTGCCGATCCGTGCGACCAGCCGCAGGTGGCGGTAGCCCACCGGCAATTCCGCACCGTCCTCGGTCGCGCCGACTTCGTCGTACGTCAGGGCGAGATTGTCGAGGTCACCGAGTTCCACCGGCTCAGCTTCCCACCCGGCGGATGTGGCGAAGCGGCTTGAATGGCAGACATGCTGACGTGTCGCCGACCGAACTCCTTGCCGACAACTACGGTGGCGGTGTGGCCGACCGACATCAGTACCCGGGCGGTGGATTCAACCCGCCCGAACCCACCACGAGGGGCGGCCCGGACTATGGCCGATTCGTCGCCGCGGTGCGAGATGTGCAGGACCGCGCCCGCGCCGCGGATGCACCTGACGACGTGATCGCCGAGGCCGCCGATCAGCTGGAGAAGGTGTCGGCTCTGCTGGCTCCGTTCGACGCCGACGAGTGGACGTCGCCGTCGGGTCGCCGACTGGACCTGCCCAACCGCGGCAACGTGCTGGGGGTACCGATGGAGCTGGTGTGCGGCGACGATGGCCGGGTCAACGGGTGGGCCCGGCTTTCCCCGCTTCTACCTCGGCCGCAACGGTGCGGCCCACGGCGGCGCGATTGGGCTATTGTTCGACTCTGTGCTTGGTTTCACGTCGGCTGTCCTGACCGGTCGGCGTTTTCAGCGCACCGCCTACCTGCACATCGATTATCGCGCCATCGTCCCGGTTGAGACGAAGCTTCGGGTCGATGCGGCGCTGCGCGGCGAAGACGGTCGCAAGATCTTCGTCGACGCCGCCCTTCGCCATGGCGACACGCTGTTGGCCGAGGCCAATGCCCTCTTCGTCAAGCTCGAACCGGGTCAGCCGTGAAATCCGAGTTTCGGCGCCGGTGGGCCCGCTGGCGAGAAGGCTTCCGTCATCGCCCCGCGGCCAACGTCCTGTACCGCCTAGTCGTTGCCATTGCCGGTATTGCGGTGTTGGCCGTCGGCGTGATGGCAATCCCCTATCCGGGACCGGGGTGGGCGGTCCTGATCATTGGGCTTGGGCATCCTGGCAACCGAATTCGAATGGGCGCGCCGCTGGCTTGCCGCCGCTCGCCGGCGCTACGACGCGACGATGGACTGGCTTAAGCGCCAACCCTGGTGGGTTCGGGTGCTGGTGTCGACCCTCACCTTCGCGGTGGCGGTCGTGACCCTGTGGTTCGTCGGTGCCATCGGCTGGGTGGCCGGACTGTTCGGCGTCGGCTGGCCGTGGCTGAAGAGTCCGGTCGGCATCGGGTCGTGAATGCAGCGCTGTAGCCGTGCCCCGATAGCATGGGTCGCGGTTCACCCGACCCTGCGCAGACATGGAAGACACACCGATGAGTTCCCCCCGAGACACCGACCCGGCAGCCCGGTCAGATGTACCTGCCGGGACCGCCGCGGGTCCTGGGCTCCGTGAAGCAGAACTGAAAGCAGGCGCCGAACCCGCTGCCAGAGGCGGTCTACGCCGGCCGGAAATTTCAGCGTGACTGAGAATCATAGGGTCGAACGAGTGTCGATCGGCCCGGGCACCGGCAAACCTGACCATTTGCAACGGCTGTGGACGCCATACCGGATGAGTTACATCGTCGGCGAGGTCGCCGTGCAGGAGCCCGCCGGGTCGGCTGCTTCCAAACAGCCGTTCACCGACATCCCGAACCTCTCCGACGAAGACGGCCTGGTGGTTGCGCGGGGGGAGTTGGTATACGCGGTGCTCAACCTCTACCCGTACAACCCGGGGCACCTCATGGTGGTCCCATACCGCCGTGTCGCAGAACTCGAGGATCTCACCGGTGCCGAGAGTGTCGAGCTGATGTTGTTCTCACAGAAGGCAATTCGCGTCATGAAGAGTGTTTCCAACCCGGACGGTTTCAATGTGGGGCTCAACCTCGGCAAGTCGGCGGGGGGTTCGCTGGCCGAGCACTTGCATCTGCATGTGGTACCGCGGTGGAGCGGCGACGCGAACTTCATCACCGTTATCGGCAACACGAAGGTGGTCCCACAACTGCTCGCCGACACCCGGCGGCTGCTGGCCGAGGAATGGGCGAAACTGTCTTGAGTGACTTCTACCTGCTGACCCGGGCGGCCTACACCAAACTGTCACGGCCGGTGGCGCGCACGGCGCTGCGTGCCGGATTCACACCGGACAGCATCACGATCATCGGCACCGCGGGATCGGTGCTGACCGCATTGACGTTGTTCCCCATCGGTCAGCTGTTCGTCGGTTGGCTGGTGATGTGGTTCTTTATCCTCGCCGACATGCTCGACGGCGCGATGGCCCGCGAACGCGGTTACGGCACCACCTTCGGGGCGCTGCTCGACGCGACCTGCGACCGCATCAGTGACGGCGCGATCTTCTGTGGCCTGCTGTGGTGGGCGGTCTTCGGTCTGCACAGCGGAGCGCTGATGGTGGCGATCATGATCTGCCTGGTCACCTCGCAGGTGACCTCCTACATCAAGGCGCGAGCCGAAGCCGGCGGCCTCAACGGCGGTGGCGGATTGATCGAGCGACCCGAGCGCCTGATCATCGCACTGCTCGGCGCGGGGATGTCCGACTTCCCGTTTTTCCCGATGCCCTGGCTCCTGCCCGCGGCCATGTGGCTTCTGGCGGTGACCAGCCTGATCACGATTGCCCAACGCCTGCACGCGGCCCGCGTCTCGCCCGGTGCGACGGACCCGATTCCGCAGCTCCGACCCGCCTCCCCTGGCGAGGACGACGACTCCGAGAGCGAGTCCTGATGTCGACGCCAGGGCGGCTCCCCCTTGTTCGGGCGGTGGCTGGAATCCGGAGCCTGGTGTCGGACCGGGTGTCGGACCTCGGATACGCGGCTGGCTGGCAGTTCGTGCGTGCGATGCCCGAATTCGCCGCCCGCACAGCGTTCGATGCCGGCGCCTGGTATGCGGCCTGGGACGGCGGGCCGGAGCAGCTGCGCCGAAACCTCGCGCGCGTGTTGGGGGTGGCGCCCGCCGAGGTGCCCCCCGAGTTGATTCGCACTTCGCTTTCCTCCTACGCCCGGTATTGGCGGGAGGTGTTCCGATTGCCCTCGATGAGCGAGGACATGTTGGCCAACCGTGTCGCGGGATGCCTCTGGAACCGGCACCACCTCGATGCCGCCTTGGACAGCGGTCGCGGCGCGGTGATCGCATCGCCGCACAGCGGCAATTGGGACATGGGCGGAGTGTCGGTGGTACAGCACTACGGCTCGTTGACCACTGTCGCCGAACGGCTCAAGCCCGAGTCGCTGTATCAAAGGTTCGTGGCATACCGGCAGAAGTTGGGCTTCGAAATCGTTCCGCTGAGTGGCGGTTCGCGGCCACCGTTCGAGATTCTCGCGGACCGGTTGCGCGCCAACCGGTTGGTCTGCCTGGTTGCCGACCGTGACCTGACGCACCGTGGCGTCGAGGTGGACTTCTTCGGCGAACCCAGTCGGATGCCCGCCGGCCCGGCCAGGCTCGCGCTCGAGACGGGCGCTGCGCTGCACCCGGTGCACTGCTACAACACCCCGGACAGCTGGGTGTTCAACCTGTATCCGGCGGTTGACACCAGTTCCGGAGATGTTTCGGTCATCACGCAGGCCCTCGCCGACGTCTTCGCGCAGGGCATCGCCGCCCACCCCGCCGACTGGCACATGCTGCAGCCCCA
This sequence comes from uncultured Actinomycetota bacterium, assembly GCA_963846905.1. Lineage (GTDB taxonomy): Bacteria > Actinomycetota > Actinomycetes > Mycobacteriales > Mycobacteriaceae > Mycobacterium. The sequence continues at coordinate 57,072 of CAWJYB010000014.1, read as the reverse complement.
GTGGATCGCCGACCTTCCCGCCGACCGGCGGGCGCGAATCGCCGGTGGTCAGCAGCGCAGCGACCCGGATGCGGGCGGACGGGAGGCGCGCTGAATGCGCATCGGCATGGTGTGCCCCTATTCGTTCGACGTCCCGGGCGGAGTGCAGTCGCACGTCCTGCAACTGGCGGAGGTGATGCGAGCGCGCGGGCACGACGTCAGCGTGCTCGCGCCGGCGTCACCGCATGTCGACCTGCCCGGCTACGTCGTCTCGGGCGGAAAGGCGTTGCCGATTCCCTACAACGGCTCGGTCGCACGCCTGCGATTCGGGCCGAAGACCCACCGCAGGGTCAAAAACTGGCTGCTCAAGGGCGAATTCGATGTGCTGCACCTGCACGAGCCCAACGCGCCGAGCCTGTCGATGCTGGCTCTGATGATCGCCGAAGGACCGATCGTCGCCACCTTCCACACCTCGACCACCAAGTCGTTGACGCTGAGTGTGTTCCAAGGGATTCTGCGGCCCTGGCATGAGAAGATCGTCGGCCGGATCGCGGTCTCCGACCTGGCCCGGCGCTGGCAGATGGAAGCGCTGGGATCCGATGCGGTCGAGATCCCCAACGGGGTCGACGTCGAGTTCTTCGCGGATGCAGCGCCGCATTCCGGGTTATCCGCGACCGGGCAAGTCGGTGCTGTTCCTGGGCCGCTTCGACGAGCCTCGGAAGGGGATGGAGGTCCTGCTGGCCGCCCTTCCGGCGCTCGTGGCGCGATATCCCGGCATCGAGATCATGGTCGTCGGGCGGGGTGACGAAGCCGAATTGCGCAGCAAAGCAGGTGAACTGGCGAACCATCTGAGGTTCCTCGGTCAGGTCGGCGACGCCGAGAAGGCGTCGGCGCTGTGCAGTGCCGATGTCTACTGCGCGCCCAACACCGGTGGTGAGAGCTTCGGGATCGTGCTTGTCGAGGCGATGGCCGCCCGTACCCCGGTGGTGGCCAGCGATCTCGACGCGTTCCGGCGGGTCCTGGCCGACGGCGACGCAGGCCGGCTGGTGCCGGCCGCCGACCCCGATGCACTGGCGGCCGCGCTGATCGACGTGCTCAGCGACGACGTCGCTCGGGAACGCTATGTCCGCGCCGCCGCCGACGCGGTACAGCGTTACGACTGGTCGGTGGTGGCCCGCCAGATCATGCGCGTCTACGACACGGTCGCCGGCGCCGGGGCGAAGGTCCAGGTGGCCAGTTGACACCGGTAGCGGTGGCCGCCCTGGCGGCCGCTGTCCTGATGATTGTCGTGCTCGCAATCGTCGGCGCATGGGCATTCCAGACCGCCAATCGCCTGGACCGGCTGCATGTGCGATACGACCTGTCCTGGCAGGCGCTCGACGGGGCATTGGCGCGGCGGTCGGTGGTGGCCCGCGCGGTCGCGGCCCAGCTTCTCGCCAGCCATGAAGCCACCGTTGCCCAGGCTCACCACCTCGTCGCGCTCGCAGACGCCGCCGAGCGGACTTCTCGCTCGGCGAGGGAGACGGTGGAGAACGAATTGTCGACGGCATTGGCGACGGTCGACGTCGACACCTCGCCGAGTGCCTTGGTGTTCGAGCTGGCCGACGCCGAGGCCCGGGTGCTGCTGGCGAGGCGCTTCCACAATGACGCCGTGCGCGACATCCTGGCGTTGCGCGGACGCCTCGCCGTACGGTTGCTGCGGCTGGGCGGGCATGCACCGCTGCCGGTGTACTTCGAGATCGCCGAGCGCGTCACCGACCCGGCGAACGCCACCGCTGACGGCGGATCCCTGCGGACCTCGGCGCGGGTGGTCCTGCTCGACGAAGCCGACGCGGTGTTGCTGTTCTGCGGCTCCGACCCGGCGATCACCGACGGCACCGCACGCAAATGGTGGTTCACGGTGGGTGGTCAGGTGCTCGACGACGAGGGTTTGGCACAGGCCGCGGTGCGTGAACTGGCCGAGGAAACCGGGCTGCACGTACATCCCGACCAGATGATCGGCCCGGTGTGGCGCCGTGACGCGATGATCGACTTCAACGGCTCGGTGATGCGCAGCCAGGAGTTCTTCTTCGTCCACCGGACCCGGCGCTTCGAACCCTCGGCAGCGGGCCGCACCACGCTCGAGCGCCGCTATATCCACGGTCACCGGTGGTGTGACGCCGGGACCATCGGCGCGCTGGCGGCATCCGGCCAGACCGTCTACCCGGTGCAGCTCGGTGAACTGCTGGCGTCGGCCGCCGCAGTCAGCGGCGGCAGCCGTGGTGCGGTCGCCCCGCGGGCCCCGCTGGCGATCCGCTGAGCGCTCTGCGGCAGGCCGATCGCCCGGCACTAGACTGGACCTGGCAACAGACACAAGGAGATCGCGGTGGACAGGCAAGAAGGCCAGGTCGCTCACACCACGGCGGCCGCCGGCCAGACCGGAACCGCCCGCGTCAAGCGGGGAATGGCCGAAATGCTCAAGGGTGGCGTCATCATGGACGTCGTCACCCCGGAACAAGCCCGCATCGCGGAGGCCGCTGGTGCGGTCGCCGTCATGGCGCTCGAACGCGTGCCGGCCGACATCCGCGCTCAGGGCGGGGTGTCGCGGATGAGCGACCCCGACATGATCGAGGGCATCATCTCCGCGGTGACCATTCCGGTCATGGCCAAGGCCCGTATCGGGCACTTCGTCGAGGCCCAGATCCTGCAGAGCCTCGGAGTCGACTACATCGACGAGTCCGAGGTGCTGACGCCCGCCGACTACGAACACCACATCGACAAGTGGAAGTTCACGGTCCCGTTCGTGTGCGGCGCCACCGACCTCGGCGAAGCGCTGCGCCGCATCACCGAGGGCGCCGCCATGATCCGCTCCAAGGGCGAGGCCGGCACGGGCGATGTCTCCAACGCCACCACGCACATGCGGAAGATCGGCGGCGAAATCCGCCGCCTCACCTCCATGTCCGAGGACGAGCTGTATCGTGGCGGCCAAGGAGTCCGCAGGCCCCCTACGAACTCGTCGTCGAGGTCGCTCGAGCCGGCAAGTTGCCCGTCACGATGTTCACCGCCGGTGGTATCGCCACCCCGGCCGACGCCGCGATGATGATGCAGCTCGGCGCCGAGGGGGTCTTCGTCGGATCCGGCATCTTCAAGTCCGGCGACCCCGCTGTGCGGGCAGCCGCGATCGTCAAGGCCACCACCTTCTACGACGACCCCGACGTGCTGGCGAAGGTGTCGCGCGGGCTGGGGGAGGCAATGGTCGGAATCAATGTGGAGGACATCGCGCAGCCGCACCGACTCGCTTCCCGCGGCTGGTAAGCCAGCCGATGGCGATCGAGGAGATTCTCGATCTCGAACAGCTCGAGGTCAACATCTATCGAGGTGGCGTCTTCAGCCCCGAATCCGGTTTCCTGCAGCGCACTTTCGGCGGTCACGTCGCCGGCCAGTCGCTGGTGTCGGCCGTGCGGACGGTGGACCCGAGCTACCGCGTGCACTCGTTGCACGGCTACTTCCTGCGGCCCGGGGATGCTCGCTGCGCCGTCGGTGTACCTCGTCGAGCGCATCCGGGACGGAGGGTCGTTCTGCACCCGCCGGGTCAGTGCGATCCAGCACGGCCAGACCATATTCAGCATGGCGGCGTCGTTCCAGACCGACCAGAACGGCATCGAGCACCAGGACGAGATGCCCGCTGCGCCGCCCCCCGACGACATGCCGGGTTTCCGCTCCGCCAGCGCGTTCGACGACGCGGTCTTCGCGCAGTTCGCCGAGTGGGACGTGCGCATCGTTCCGCGTGACGTTCTGGTGCGGACCCCGGGCGCGGCATCCCAGCAGCAGGTGTGGTTCCGGCATCGCGATCCGCTGCCCGACGATCACGTGTTGCACATCTGTGCGCTGACCTACCTCAGTGATTTGACGTTGTTGGGTTCGGCGCAGGTCACCCACCCCGGGGAACGCGGGCACCTGATGGTGGCCTCACTGGACCACGCGATGTGGTTCATGCGCCGGTTCCGGGCAGACGAGTGGCTGCTGTACGACCAGTCGTCGCCTTCGGCATGCGGGGGTAGGGCGCTTACCCATGGGAAGCTCTACAACCTGCGCGGTGAAATGGTCGCGGTCGTCATGCAGGAGGGCCTCACCCGTTACCAGCGGGATTACCACGGCCCGGCACAGCAGTGACGCGCCCGCGCGTGGGTGTGCTGGCCCTGCAGGGCGACACCCGTGAGCATCTGGCTGCGCTGCGGGAGGCGGGTGCCGACTCCGTGACCGTGCGCCGCCGCGCCGAACTCGATGTAGTGGACGGGCTGGTGATACCCGGTGGTGAATCGACAGCGATCAGTCATCTGCTGCGGGTCTTCGATCTGCTGGAGCCGTTGCGCGCCCGGTTGGCCGAGGGAATGCCCGCGTACGGATCATGCGCGGGGATGATCCTGCTGGCGTCGGAGATTCTCGATGCCGGCGTCGACGGCCGTCGCGCCGAAGCGCTGGGGGCCATCGATATGACCGTGCGGCGCAACGCATTCGGCCGTCAGATCGACTCGTTCGAGGGTGATGTCGAGTTCGCGGGGCTGGACCTGCCGGTGCATGCGGTGTTCATCCGGGCACCGTGGGTCGAGCGGGTCGGGCCGGGCGTCGAGGTGCTGGCGTCTGCGGCCGGTCATCCTGTGGCGGTGCGGCAGGGGGCCGCGCTGGCGACGGCGTTTCACCCCGAGGTGACCGGAGACCGTCGCATCCACCAACTTTTCGTGCGGTTTGTGGAGTCTGAGCCGCGCTGAGCGCGGCTCAGACTCCACAAACCGCACGTACGATTTGGCGGTGGATTGGCTGAATGCCTGGTGGCAGCACGACGTCGTGGATGGCTACAAGGGCCCGTTGCTGCTGAGCTTCGTCGCCTTCGTCGTCACCTTCCTGACCACCCGCACCATCACGCGGCTGATCCGGGTAGGTAAGGGGCCGTTCCACAATGTCAGCGCCGGAGGCGTGCACATCCATCACTCGACGCCCGGCATCATCCTGCTGATCGCGGGAGCGTTCACCGCCGTGGGCTGCCCACCGCTGTCGGTCTGGGGGTACCTGGCGGCCTTGCTCGTGGGCGTCGGCGCATCGCTGGTGCTGGACGAGTTCGCGATGATCTTCCGGCTGAGGACGTGTACTGGAGCCAGGAGGGTCAGCTGTCGGTCAACATCGTCACGCTGGCCGGGGCGTGCGTGGGCTTGGCCGCCGCAGGCGTTTCGCCAACCCACACTCACGACCTGCCCGCCCGTGCCGCCACCTGGCGGTACATAGCCGTGGTGGCCCTGCTGCTGCATTTCCTGGTAGTCGCGGTGGTCGCACTCAAAGGCAAGTACCCGACCGCGCTGATCAGCCTGTTCCTCTCGCCAGTCTCGTGGGTGGCCGCCGTGCGCCTCGCGCGCCCGACGTCACCGTGGGCGCGCCGGCGCTATGACCAGAAGAAGCTCGCCTACGCCCAGCGGCGGGCAGCCGCGTTCGACAAGCGCTGGGCGCCGGTGCGGCGGCACTGGGACGACTTCATCGGCGGCACCCCGACGGCGCCCAGCCCCGGTCAGTAGGTTTCGAAGGCGTCAACCCAGCGCCAACCGGGCCAGGTGGTCAGCCATCGGCTGATTACGGTGAAGCAGTCGGCGATCACGACGTCGTAACCGGACCCGGGGTGTCGGTGTCGGTGATGAGAACCTGCTGGCCGGTCGTCCCGGCACCCGGCACGCCTTTGCCGGCCGCGACGAGCAGGACAAGCTGCGGCGCAGCGGTTTGATCTCGTCGCAAATCATGGGGCTGGCGATGATGCGGTATGTCTGGCGGATCGAACCCGTCGCCTCGATGACCCACGATGAACTTGTCGCCGCCATCGCGCCGAACCTCCAGCGGTATGTCGACGCGGACTTGTCGGTGTCCGAATGCAGGTGAATCCGCCTGGATGCGCAGGGACGCCCGCCGGGTCGTAATGCCGGGCGAGCGCGGCCCCGACGGCCGCGGTGCAGTGATGCGTCAAATGTCCACGTAGACTTCGATGCCGGAGTTTGACCAGAAAGAAGGCGTACCTGCATGAGCGGCCATTCAAAATGGGCCACCACCAAACACAAGAAGGCCCTCGTCGACGCCAAGCGCGGCAAGATGTTCGCCAAGCTCATCAAGAACATCGAGGTGGCGGCCCGCGTCGGTGGCGGCGACCCGGGCGGTAACCCGACACTGTACGACGCCATCCAGAAGGCCAAGAAGTCCTCGGTGCCCAACGACAACATCGAGCGGGCCCGCAAGCGGGGTGCCGGCGAGGAGGCCGGTGGCGCGGACTGGCAGAACATCACCTACGAGGGATACGGCCCCAACGGTGTCGCGGTGCTCGTCGAATGCCTGACCGACAACCGCAACCGCGCCGCCGGTGAGGTGCGGGTCGCGATGACCCGTAACGGCGGCAATATGGCCGATCCGGGCTCTGTGGCCTACCTGTTCTCCCGCAAGGGCGTGGTGACGTGTGAGAAGAACGGCCTGTCCGAGGACGACGTCCTGCTTGCGGTGCTCGACGCGGGTGCCGAAGAGGTCAACGACCTCGGCGACGCCTTCGAGATCATCTCCGAGCCGGGCGATCTGGTGGCGGTACGTACCGCTCTGCAGGATGCCGGCATCGACTACGACTCCGCCGAGGCCAGCTTCCAGCCGTCTGTGACCGTGCCCGTCGACCTCGAAGGAGCCCGCAAGGTGCTCAAGCTCGTCGACGCACTCGAGGACAGCGACGACGTGCAGGACGTCTACACCAACATCGACATCCCCGACGAGGTGGCGGCCCAACTCGACGAGGAATAGGCCCTCGATCGAGTGGTTCGCGAACAGCCCCTCCCTTCTGGAGGCCGTCGACGAATGATGACCCGCAGCGGCGCACACGGCTGTGGAGGCGAGACGTTCGAGGAAGGCTCGTAGGTGCCGCCGAGACCACCATGCCTTGCCGCTCCGAGCCACAGGCCGACAGCAGCGGTGAGTCGGTGTGTCCTGTGTCGGATTGTCGGCGCACACCGCTAAGGTGTCGAACAGCTGTTCGTAGACGGGAGGATTGGTGTGCGCGTCATGGGTGTCGACCCCGGGTTGACGCGCTGCGGGCTGTCCGTGATCGAGAGCGGCAAAGGTCGCCATGTGATCGCGCTGGATGTCGACGTGGTGCGGACCCCGGCCGAGCAGCCCCTGCAGAAGCGGTTGCTCACCATCAGCGACACCGTCGAGCACTGGATGGACACCCACCGCCCCGATGTCATCGCGATCGAGCGGGTGTTCTCCAATCAGAACGCGAACACCGCGATGGGAACCGCGCAGGCGGGCGGGGTCATCGCCCTGGCTGCCGCACGCCGGGACATCGACGTGCATTTCCATACGCCCAGTGAAGTGAAGGCCGCGGTCACCGGCAACGGTCGTGCCGACAAGGCGCAGGTCACCACGATGGTCACCAAAATCCTTGCGTTGCAACAGAAACCGACACCGGCCGACGCTGCCGACGCGCTGGCGCTGGCGATCTGTCACTGCTGGCGCGCGCCGATGATCGCCCGGATGGCCCAGGCCCAGGCGTTGGCCGCCGAACAGCGGCGCAAGTACCAGTCCACCCTCAAGGCCCGGGCATGATCGCGTCGGTGCGCGGCGAGGTCGTCGACATCGCCCTGGACCACGCTGTCGTCGAGGCCGCCGGTGTGGGCTACAAGGTGATGTGCACCCCGTCGACCCTGGCCACCCTGCGCCGCGGAGCCGAGACCCGGCTGATCACCGCGATGATCGTGCGGGAGGACTCGCAGACGCTGTACGGCTTCGTCGACGCCGCCGCCCGGGACCTGTTCAGCACGCTGCTCGGGGTTTCCGGCGTCGGGCCCAAGATCGCACTGGCCACCTTGGCCGTTTACGACGCCCCGACGTTGCGGCAGGCGCTGGCCGACGGTGACGTCACCGCGCTGACCCGGGTTCCCGGCATCGGCAAGCGCGGCGCCGAGCGGATCGTGCTCGAACTGCGCGACAAGATCGGCGCGACCCCGGCGGCCGGCGGGGTGACCGCGGCCGGTGCCCATGCGGTCGCGCGGCCCGGTGGTGGAAGCCCTTGTCGGCCTTGGCTTTGCGGCCAAGCAGGCCGAGGAGGCAACCGACAAGGTACTGGCCGGGGACCCTGCCGCCACCACCTCCGGCGCCCTGCGGGCGGCGCTGAACCTGTTGGGTAAGAACAAGTGAGCCGGTTCGAAGATCGGGGCACGAGGAGGCCGAGGACCGTGAGGTGTCGGCGGCGCTGACGGTCGGCGAAGGCGACATCGACGCCAGCCTGCGACCGCGTTCGCTGCGGGAGTTCATCGGCCAGCCGCGGGTCCGCGAGCAGCTGCAGCTCGTGCTCGAAGGCGCCAAGAACCGCGGCAGCACGCCGGATCACATCCTGTTGTCGGGACCGCCCGGCCTGGGCAAGACGTCGCTGGCGATGATCATCGCCGCCGAGTTGGGCTCCTCGCTGCGCGTCACCTCCGGCCCGGCTCTCGAACGCGCCGGCGATCTGGCCGCTATGCTGTCCAACCTGGTCGACGGCGATGTGCTGTTCATCGACGAGATCCACCGCATCGCCCGGCCCGCCGAGGAGATGCTCTACCTGGCGATGGAGGACTTCCGGGTCGACGTGATCGTCGGGAAAGGGCCGGGCGCCACGTCCATCCCCCTCGAGGTCGCACCGTTCACCCTGGTCGGCGCCACGACCCGGTCGGGTGCGTTGACCGGGCCGCTGCGAGACCGGTTCGGCTTCACCGCGCACATGGACTTCTACGAGCCCGCCGAACTGGAGTTGGTGCTGTTGCGTTCGGCCGGGATTCTGGGCATCGAGCTAGGCGGCGAGGCCGGCGCCGAGATCGCCCGCCGCTCCCGCGGCACACCGCGCATCGCCAACCGACTGCTGCGGCGGGTCCGCGATTACGCCGAAGTCCGCGCCGACGGCACCATCACCCGCGACATCGCCAAGGCCGCCCTGGAGGTCTACGACGTCGACGAACTCGGGCTGGACCGCCTCGACCGGGCCGTGCTGTCGGCGCTGACCCGTAGCTTCGGCGGCGGACCCGTCGGGGTGTCGACGCTGGCCGTCGCGGTGGGGGAGGAGTCCACCACGGTAGAGGAGGTGTGCGAGCCTTTCCTGGTGCGCGCGGGCATGATCGCGCGCACCCCGCGCGGCCGGGTCGCCACCGCGCAGGCGTGGACGCACCTCGGCCTGACCCCGCCGCCGCGAGCGGCCGGGCTGGGCCAGCAAGGCCTGTTCGAATGACCGTTTCACGGATACACCGGTGGGGGCGCAGGAGCCTCGGCGATACCCGGCGAAGCCGAGAACGGTGAACTCGCAGCCGCAGATCGAGGTAGCTTGGATGACGCCGTCGGATGCACGAGATTCTCCGCGAACTCAAATCGCGGGGAGTGTTCACTGTCGTCGGCGGTCCGTGGGTCAGCGTCCAGGAGGATTACTTCGAGGGCCTGGCGTACCTGATCTTCGTCGGCGAAGCGGAAACGACGTGGCAGCAGTTTCTCGAGGAATGGGCCCACGGGCGACATCGGTACCGCTACGAGCAACTCGAAGCAACCGATATGACCCGTGTGTGACGTACCACAACCCCGCCGTACTCACCCAAAGAATTCCTCAGCAACCGGTCTACCCAAGCTCACCGACGACAACTCACCCTCGGCGCGGGGTCGTGCGTGTCCCGAAAATCCGGCCCGGGGAACCAGGGGCGACACGATGGTTCTGATCTGAGGCACGGCGCATCGTCCGATGAGTTGCGGTTCTACTTCGTCAGCGTCGATGCAGACCGGCAGAAACCCAGGTAGTGCAGTACTCAGGTATTCGCGCCGGATTTGTTGCACTATTCGATCGCAGCCTATGGGCCGACCGGCCCACGGGTGCTTCGGTGGTCTACTCATACAGGGGGCGAAAGAGCATGGCGAAAAAGGCGGTTCTCATCGGCATCAATCGGTACCGCATTCCGGGGGCGGACCTGCGCGGCTGTGTACCGGACGTGAAGAACATGTCCAATGTGCTTCAGCGGCAGTACGGGTTTGAGTCCGACGATATTTCTCTGATCACCGACTTCGAGGCCATGAAGGAGGCCATGGAGACGGCGATCAGCGAGCTGGTCCGCGGCGGAAAGCGCGGCGACGTGCTGCTCGTGCACTATTCCGGTCACGGTTCCAGCGTCCCCGACGAGAATGGGGATGAGGAAGACGACAACCGCGACGAGATCCTCTGCCCGACCAATCTCGACTGGTACGACCCGATGCGCGACGACTGGCTACGCACCGTCTTCGACGGCCTGCGTGACGGCGTGAGTCTGACGGTGATCACCGACAGCTGCCACTCCGGCACGGTCACGCGGGCCATCGAACCTCCGGACGCGCCCATCATCGCGCGATATCTCCCGAGCCCGTGGGATATCGCCGCCGCGGAGTCCGGTCGAGATCTGGCCGCGACCACGCGCGGCACGCTGCACATGGCGCCGCAGACCGAACGCGCGACACGCGACATCGTGCCCGTCGACGACATGCCGGAAATCCTGATTACCGGCTGCCGGGCGGACCAGACCTCGGCCGACGCCGCGATCGGCGGCGGCTTCGCCGGAGCGCTCACCTACAACCTTGTCGAGGCGCTCACCGAGTCCACGACGCCACTGTCCTACCGTGAGCTTCACGATCAGACCTGCGCCAAATTGAAACGTGGTCGCTACGACCAGGTCCCGCAGCTGGAAGGCAACAAAGCACGTTTCGACCAGCCGTTCCTGTCACCGATCGACTAGGACCGTCCGGCATGCGATCAGGGGGCCCGTCATGACCGTAAAGCTGTCGATTCTCGGCCAGAAAGACGCGGGTGATCCACGCGGGACGCGGGGCGGTCCCCCTGGGACAGAGGAACCCGTCACCGACTTGTTGGCGGCGGTCGAGCTGGTCGAGTCGTTCAACCTCTCGCCGTCGGCCCGTGCGCGGACCGACAAGCCCATCGTGCGTGAGTACCAGGACGACGATGTGCTCGAGATCGAGGTCGAAGGCGGATTCAACTTCTGGACCTCGGCCAAGGCCTACAGCGAGGAGGTCCCGCTCCTCAAGCCGGATGTGAAGGACGGCGATGTCGTCACCTTCGACACCCTGCCGCGGGGTTCGGAGCGGGGCGTAAAGGATTGGGTGCAAAGCGGACTGCGCGTCCTGCGGTTGCAGAAAGACAGCATCGCGGACACCCTGGGCGACCCGAGCCAATGGCCGACGGACCTGCCGGACCTCAGATAGCGGTGGCGAAAGACCTCGCGCTCGACCTTACGGCGCTTCCGGCCTGGTTCGCTCACCAAGGCCACCATCCGTATCATCGAGGGCCGTCTCGATCCGGCGCCGGGGCTTTACCGCTGGGCGGAGGCCACCCGCAAGCTGTCGGATGACGCCGACGGACGCAAGCTCGCGAGCGTCGACGACTTCGACGTCGATAAACCGATCCTTGTCTTCATCCACGGCACCGCCTCCTCCACCCGCGGCAGCTTCGGCGCGTTCCTCGAGCGAGGATGCGCAGCCTCAGTGGCAGGCGCTGCGGCAGCATCTTCGGCGATCAGCATCTACGCCTTCGAGCACCGCACGATGAGTGACAGTCCGATCGACAACGCCCTCGACCTGGTCGCCGCCCTGCCGCCGCAACGCCTGCGTCAGCATCGTCTCGCATTCGCGCGGCGGACTGGTCGGTGACCTGGTCTCGCTGACATCGATCAGCCCGCATCTTCGCGAGCGGTTCAACCGCAAGGATCCCGAGCTGCGGCACGCCGACGAACGTGATCGCTTGCAGCTGGAGCGCTTGTCCGGGAAGCTCGCGGACAAGCAGCTCCGCGTCGAGCGATTCGTGCGGTGCGCTTCGCCCTCACGCGGCACGCTGCTGGCTTCTGAGAACGTCGACTCGTTCCTGTCGGTGCTCACCAACCTCGTCGGCCTGATTCCGGGTGTGGGGGGAACGCCGCTGTACGAGGTGACAAAGCGGATCGCCCTGGAAGTGATCCGGAACCGGACCGAGCCGGCGCTGGTGCCCGGGATCGAGGCGATGATGCCGGGGTCGCCGCTCGCCGCGCTGCTGAACAACCTCGAGGCGCGGTGGCCGGTGCGATCGGCGTCGTCTCGGGCGACATCGAGGGCGGCAACTGGCTCAAGCGCCTCGGTGTCTTCGTCTCCGATCAGATTTCTTTACGAGGGTCGCGACAACGACTTGGTGGTCAACACCGACGCCATGTTCCACGGCGCGCGCCGCGACGTGGCCGGCTACGTTTTCGACCGCGGCGCCGACGTCAGCCATTTCAACTATTTCCGGAATCCGCGCACCCGGGCCGCCTTGGTCGAGTTGGTTCTCTGCACCGCCGGAAAAGCTGCTGGAAACATTCCACGAGCTCCCGGTGGGTGAGTTCGCGCCGGTGCCGATGCTGCGTTCGATGCAGAAGCGTTCCGGCACCGATCAGCCGATCGTCTTCGTGCTGCCCGGGATCATGGGTTCGCACCTCAACGTGGGCGACGCGCGGCGTGTGGTTGCACTACCTGGCCTTGCTGCGGGGCGCGCTTGGTGACCTTGCCGACGTGGACGCGGCCAACGTGCGGCCGGTCGCCCTCGTCGGCGACGGCTATCGCGAGCTCTGCGAGTCGCTGGCCAACTCGCACGAGGTGATTCCGTTCGCCTACGACTGGCGCCGATCGGTGACCGACGCGGCCCGGCTGCTGGCCGGCGAGGTCGAGAGCGCGTTGACGCGGACCCGCCAACCGGTGCGCATCGTCGCCCACAGCATGGGCGGACTGGTGGTGCGCGCGATGATCGCCGAGCAGCCCGGCCTGTGGGACCGCATCTGCGAACGCGACGGCGCGCGCCTGGTTCTGCTGGGTACGCCGAATCGCGGTTCCTACGACATCGTCGAGGCCCTGCTCGGCACGGCCACGAGCATCCAGCAACTCGCACTGCTGGACCTGGAACACGATACGGCCGCGATCGTGGACATCGTCGCGAAGTTCCCCGGGCTTTTGGAGCTGCTTCCTGGACCAGAAGTGCTATTTCGACGCGAACGCACTGGACGAAATGCCGAGAACAACGGAAGGGGTCGGCCAAACCCACCGAAGAAAGGCTGGCCGCGGCACGCAAGACACGCGACACGCTCGACCCGGACACGGCGGTGATTCCGCACGCCGACCGCGTGCACTACGTGGCAGGGGCATCCCCGCGCACGGTGACCGGCGTCCAGATCGTCGACGGTCGTGTCGTGCTATCGGTGACGACAGAAGGCGACGGCCGGGTGACCTACAAGTCGGGCCGTCTCACCGGGGTGCCGATGTCGTACCTGGCGGCGGCGCACGGTGACCTTGCGTCTGACGCCGAGGGCATTCCGCGCCATCGGGGAGCTGCTCGAGAAGGGCAGGACCTCGCGCCTGTCCGCCGTCCCGCCCAGCGCGGCCCGGGGTGGTCCGGTCTACTACCGGGCGCTGCCCGAACCGGTGCTCTATCCGACGGAGGAGATCGCTGGCGGCAGGCCTGCTCGGCAAACAGCCGCGCAGGCCCTACCGGGGAAGCGGGCTGCCGAGTTTGCGTGTCGCGGTGGTCCACGGCGATCTGCGCTACGCGCGCTATCCGATCGTTGTCGGGCACTACGAGGGTGACACCATCGTCGGTGCGGAGGCCCAGGTGGACGCGCTGATGCGCGGCGCGCTGTCGCAGCGATATTCGTTGGGCCTCTACCCCGGTGAATTCGGTTCCATGGCGGTGATTCTGCGCAAGCCCACCGCGGTGCAAGAAGCGCTGGAGCTGCCTTCGGGCGCGCTCATCATCGGGCTCGGCAAATGGGGCGAGCTCAGCGCCGGCCAACTCGGCGACCTTCTTCGCCGCGCCGCGCTGCAGTACGTGATGCAGCTGGCCGACAGTCTCGCCGGCTCGCCGGATGACGGACCAGAACATGCCGAAGGTGGGTCTTTCCGTGCTGCTGGTCGGCGGCAACTCGTCGACCAACATCGCGATCGGCGATTCCATCGGGGCGATTCTGCGTGCGATCGCGCAGGTCAATCGGGAACTCGCCCAGGGCGCCAACAGCACCCCGTTCATCCAGGAGCTCGAGATCATCGAGCTGTACGCCGACCGTGCGACCGAAGCGGCGCACGCGGTCAAGCGTCTTGCGCCACTGATCGGCAAGGAGCTCGAAACGAGCATCGACGCCGAGCCGCTTCTTCAGCGCGGTCGCGAGGGACGCCGCCGTGTGAGGTCGAGCTCGCGACCGTGATGCGTGGCGCCGTTGGGAGGTCAGCGTGGTGACGCCCCCGCCGGCTGTCTGCACCGGCACGTCTCCCAAAGCCACTCGCCGATCGGCTCAAACGCGCCGTGCTCGAGGCCGACGGTGCCGACCCGGAACTGCTGGCGGCGCTCGCCGAGTTGGCGATCGACCAAGCCGCCGCGACCCCCGAGGTGCATCGCGAGATCAAGTTCCTCACTCTTTCGGAACGCGCACGCGCCGAAGCCACTTCGCAGCAACGGCAGCCCGAACTCGTCGAGCGACTCATCAAGGATTCCATCTCCCAGACGAGCTACCGGCAGGAGGAATCGCGCGTCCTGTTCGAACTCACTGTTCCCGAACGAACTCAAGTCCGGTCTGGCCCAGGTCGACAATCTCGTTTTGGTGCTCGACGCGGACGACCGCCGCCTACCCGTGGGAACTCATGAGCGCCGGCGACAAGCCGCTCTGCATCACATAGGCGATGGTGCGGCAGCTGCAGACCTCGAGCTACCGCCGCCAGATCGGCGCACGGGCGGGAACGGCCGCCTACATCGTCGGCGACCCACTCGTCAGCGCACCGTTTCGGCAACTCGGCGGGCGCGCAGGACGAAGCTGCCGCGGTGCACGCCCTGCTGGGCACAAAATTCGACGTCGGCGAGAAGCCCGTCAAGAAGCTCACGGCTCTCGAAGTCCTCGCCGGGCTGTACGAGAAGCCGTATCGCATCGTGCACCTGGCCGGACACGGCCACTACGAGCCGCCGACCACTGCGGGCGGCAAGGCCCGCAGCGGCATGGTGCTCGACAACGGCGATCTTCCTCACCGCCGTCGAGGTGGGGCAGATGCAACAAGTGCCGGAGCTCGTGTTCCTCAACTGCTGCTACATCGGCCAGACCGGACCCGAGGACGACCGGCGCCGCGCACCCAAGCCGTGCAGTTCAATCGCCTGGCCGCCAGCGTTTCCCGAGAACTGATCGAGATGGGCGTGCGCGCGGTCGTCGCCGCCGGTTGGGCCGTCGCGCGACGACGCCGCGCTAGTGTTCGCCGAGGAGTTCTACCGCAGCATGCTGGACGGAGACACCTTCGGCCGCGCACTGAAGACGGCCCGCAACCACACGTACGACCAGGTTCTCCGACTGCAACACCTGGGGCGCATACCAGGCCTACGGCGACCCCGACTATCGGCTGGACCCGGCCAATACCGGCAACATGGCAGGGGCACTGGGAAATGTCGACGCTGCCGAATTCATCGAGGCGGTGCACGACATCGGGCAGGGTGACGGCAGTGTCGACAACGGGTCGCCCGGTGCCGCCGTCCAGAACCTCCAGGCGTTGGTGAACGATTGCCCTCCCGACTGGCTCGCCCAGACCGACGTGCTGATGGAGATCGGCTACGCCTACGGCAGGCTCTGGAAGTTCGAATCCGCAAGCCAATACCTCGTTACCGCCCTCGCCGGCGACGGCGACGACTCCACCACGACCCTGCGCGCCGTCGAGCAACTCGCGAACTACGAGGCGCGACGTGCCGACCGCTTCACCGAAGATCAAACCGAACGCACCCGCGAGTTGCACGGGCGCGCTATTTCACGCCTCCAGAAACTCATCGACATCGCGGAGACGGCTGAGCGTCACAGCCTGCTGGGAAGCGTGTACAAGCGTCGTGCCACGATCGCGCCGGACACCCAAAGTGTGCGAGAGGCGCTGTCTGAAGCGGGCGCACAATATCGCCGGGCCCATGAGCTCAGCCTGCAGCGCCAAGGCCTCGATCCATACCCGGCGTTGAACTGGCTCACCTCGGCGGCACTGCTGGATCAGCAGGTGCCCGACGCGGACGCCTTGATCGAGCGTTGCAAAGCAACCGCAAGCGAGAGCTTCCGAAAAGACCGAAAGTTCTACACGGCGATCGCGATCGCCGACGCCGAGCTGGTGCTGGCGCTCAGATCGGGCCTGCTCGGGCAGGACGGCAAAGTTGGGGATGACGAGGTTGTCCGGCTGCACGCCGTCTACCAGGACGTGATCACCAAGGCCGGGCCCACCGCGGGCGAACGCGATTCAGTTGACACTCAGATCGAGAAAGTAAGAGACCTGCTCAAAAAGCTCAGTCCGGACCTCCCAACCACCGTGGTCACCATCACACGCCTCAACCAGCTGCGCGCCAGGCTCGGCGGCGAGACACGCTGCGGGCAGAGCACTTGGACCGAACAGCCAGCGGGTGCAGGCCAAGCGCCGCCCGCCACGCCGATTGCCGCGGAACAGACTGCCAGGCAACCGAAGTCATCAGCGCAGAAACCGGGCTCGTGAACGTACACGAAAGACAGTCGGCGGAGGTTTCGCGTAGTAACGCATACGGCATGTGATTTTTTTGGCGACGCAGGTATGCGGCCAGGAAGGTCAGCCAGTTAGGCGTCCATTCGCAACGGGCTGCTACGGGTTTGTGGCAGGGTCATCGCGACGCCCTCGACGGATGCCATTGGACACGAAAGCTGCTGGCCGCTTCCAGTGGATGACCGCAATATTCATCAGCCACAGCAAGCTTGAGTTTCGCAGTTTGACGGCTGTCCTGTGGCGCTTGTGATTTCTGGGGCTGTTGTGGCGTTGTTCGGCGTGTCGCCGTGATCCGCTGGTACGTATTACGAAACATCGGCGGATGTGAAAGGTTCAACCCCGAGATGGAGTTCCGCCGATGCTTCCGGGCCTGAACCTACCCGCTCGTGGCGTTCGCGTTGCCGGCGGTTTCGGGCTGCGTTTCGCCGCGGATCGAACGTTCGGATTGTTGGTGCTGCTGGCCACCGGACTGCTCGCGTGCGCACCCGCCGCGCACCGTGGTGGGCATGCTCGGCGGCGCCAGGATGGCCGCGTTGGTGTCGCTCCACTCGGCGTGTCGGTTCTTCTCGCACCACGCCTGGGACACCGATCGACTCGGCCTCGCGGTCGCCCGGCTGATCGTGGACCGGTTACTGGATGCCGACGCGCCCATCACTACCGTAATGGATGACACCCTGTTCGCCGCTGGGACAAGAAGGTGTATCACGCGTTTGGACCACGACGCGCAGCCCAAGGCCCGGCCAAGCTGGGGGGCGGCAACCGGTGGGTGATCGTCGGGATCGTGGTGCGCGCTGGCGTTCTTAGCCATCCGGTGCGCCCGCCGATCCTGTTTGGACGCGGGCCGGCAAGGCGCCGCCTCTCCGGTCGAGCTGGCCGGCGCCGTGCTCACCGTGCTAACAAAAGCATTCCCGCACAAGCGGATCCACCTCGTCGGCGACGCCGCCTACCACGGCCGCCCGCTGCTGGTGCGGGCGCCACGATCACCACCCTGCTGCCGGTCAAGAAGGGCCAGCGGCTACCTCGGCTGGCCGAGCTGGCCGTCGCGACCTGGCGCACCGTCACCGCGCACCGCTACGGCGCCTCGACACCGTCATGGTCGCCGTCAGCGACTGCCTGTGGTACGGCACGTTCGGCGAGACCCACGGCCGGGCGGTGCTGGTCCGCGAACCCGACACCGCCACGGCGAGATTGTGTAGGTCTGGTTTCTTCTCCAATGTTGTGATGCGCAGATACGTTGGGGCAGAGCCGGATTGGGTTCCGGCTTGCCGGTCATCTGTTCGCCCAGCTGGTGCGCGCATGAAGCGGTGCGGTGCGGTGGCAGCACGCGGGTCAATCAAGTGGGCGACCACGCCGCGTAGGGGGTCAGAGGTGCAGCGGCCGCGCGTGTTGCGTCCGTGCTCACGCCGCTCTGCGGGGGCGTCTGTGCCCGTCGCGCAGCCCGTGGTAGAGCAGGTGAGCAGTTTGGGTGCCGCGGCGATCCTTGGCGATGTTCTTGGCGCGGCGTGACTCTGATCCGGGTGCGGTCGCGCGATCTTCGACGTGGTGGGATGGCGCCCGATAGCTTCGACAGCGGCCCACCGCACCAGCTTGGAACCCCGTTGGTGATGTGCCCGCGGCGCACCATAGCTGGCCGCGGCCGAACTGCTCCGCGGAGCATCTGGAATGCTGCTGAAGGTTCAGAGCATTAGGGTATCGGGACCCATGAGAACAGATGTGACAATATCATCGTTGATTTGAAGCACCTCGGACTGATGCAGCGAGCAGGCAATAGCAGATGAGCGCAGCCGACTGGACTACCGGAAGTCAGACTGCCCGCCACCAGCTTGACTGTCCGTTTATCGATCTGTTCGCACCCACGCACGCACAAACGATCACATTGACCACCTAGTCACATCAGCCACGCAGGCCCCCGTTTTCCAAACACGTTCTTACAGAATCACCGGTGCGGGCGGAGAGACCTCGACGACACCGAAGTTCTTCGCCCACGTCTTCTGATAGTCCGTCCACACCGGTGTGACACGGCCGCGGCCCGTGCAGCGCGGTTCGTAACGCACACACCGCTGCGCCGAAGCCGCATGCGCCGCATCGTCGACCACCGTCACCGAGAGCCGCATCTCGATCGCCGTGTTGACGGTCAGCGTGATGGTCACGTTGGTTCCGGTGATCTCGTATTTCGCCTTCGCGCCGCCGCCCAGGTCCACGGTGCCGCCGGGAGCGGACAGCGCGGTGCCGTTGAGCTGCCACGCCGCTTTCTGGCCCTTGCCGAATCCGACTGTCCTGGCGTCGAATCGGGCCTTGGGAGGCCGAGCCCACGCGTATTCGCCGACGAACGTGCCGATGCGTTGGTCGATGAGGGGCAGCGCGCGTATCGCCTCGCCGATAGAATCGACGACCCGCGACCCCGGCGTCACCGTCCCGCACGGCGTCACGGAACGACACACATGGGTCAGCTTGCCCCGAAACACCTGTCGTCACAGGAGTCCCGCGGACGGTACCCAGAGCCGGCGATCGGACGAACACCGCCGAACCCGGTTTGGACACCTCCCCGAAGGTGACGAAAGTTCTTGTCGGGCAATTGAAGCCGCCCACGATCTGCACCGTCGCCAGCGCCTTCTCCCAGGTGATGTAGCGGAACACGATCCGGTCGAGGGTCACCTCGACGGCCTGCACGGCCGCCCAGCGCCCTTCATTGCTACGCACGCCGTAGATTCGCTTGGTCTCGGTGAACGGATCGCCGAACACCACGCCGAACGGGTTGAGGTTTGCCAGCTCGGCAAGCGGTACCGGATTGGGCGCGGTATAGGTGTAGGGGTAGACGGCCGCCCGGGACAGTGCGGCGAAATCGCGCAGCCCGGTGCGCGCCCACCGGGCGCCGCACATCGACCGCACGGTGCGGTCCAAGGGCCCTCCGGTCACCAGAAGGTCGCCGCTGGGCATGTCGCGCGCGCCCACCTGACCGGTGTCGAGGTCGAACGCCGCGCCACTGGGTACCGAGGCCGTACCCGAGCAGCGCACCACGGCGGTGTCGCGGGGGCGCACCTGCCCGACGATCTGGACGTCGTCGATGAACGCGTCGCTGAAGATCAGGTCGAAACCGACGGCGGGGATGTCCACCGCGGGGGCGATCTGGTTGAGCGCATCGGCGATGTGCTCGGCGACGCTGTTGATGGTGCCCTCGATCACCTCGGTCGCCAGGTACATGATCAGCGGTACCAGGACCGCCCCGACCACTGCGTAGATCACCCCGGGCAGCAGCGCCCCGAGAACGGCGCCGATGACCGCGCCCGCGACATAGCAATACCACGGGATGTCTACGTCGACATCGGGGTCGTCGACCTCGGACTTCACCACGAGACGGCTGTTCTCGACCGCGATCTTGATCCTGGCACCCACGGTGCCGCTGGCCGAATAGCAGAAACCCGACTTGCGGACGGTGGCTTTGACCGCAAGGAAGCCGTCCTGCTGGCTGACCGTGAGGCCGGTCAGATCCACGTCGTTGTCGTCGTCGATGCGGACCGTACGGGTGAGCCGGCAGTTGGTGAACGCCCCGCCCAGATTCAGCGACGTGTCGATCATCGGGCTGATGACGCGGCAGATCCACGCCATGGACACCGCCACGCCGGCATTCCCACCGGGCGAGACGAAGCTCTGGCTAAGCGCCTTCTTGTTGCCGGGGTTCCGCCGCCGAACGTGATCAGGAACGCCGACGCGTCTTTGTCGGCCGGCGAGGTGTCGTCGATGATGCCCACATCGGCGTTCTTCATCAGCACATTCGATGTCTCGGCATGGTTCACCGGGAAGGGCACGAGCGGAATCGACTTCATCTGCCGCAGCGTGTTGGCGAACAACGTGTTCAGTCCGGCAGCGGAAAACCGACGACGCTGATCTCCGTCAGCCACAGCTTGTCCGCGAAGTTGACCTGGCCGATGTCGAATCCCGTTACGGCGGTGTTGATGTCGACGCTGGCGACGATGCGCAGCGATCCGAGTGCCCCGGTGTCGCCGAGGAGGACGTGGATGTCGATGACGTCGGTGGCGCTCGCCGGGAGTCCGGCCGGCCGGTCGAAGGAGACCGCCACCGAGAAAGGCGTGCCGAGGTCGACGGGGATTCCGAGCCCGCCGAGGATGGTGCCCAGCAGGAAGTCGTCGGCGTCGAAGATGGCACTGAGCAACCGTTGATAGGCGTCTTCGGCCCATTCCATCACGAGGTCGTAGCCCGCGGTCTGCGTTCCGGACATCTCTTAGCCCTGCCCGTCGGTCAACGACGGCGCACCGGTGAACCGGAGGCTGACGCCGGCCGTGACCACCTGCCCGTTGGGCAGACGGAAGGAATGCGATCTGGTCAGCTCCGAGAAGGCAGCGCTCGAGGCCGCCGACTTGAGGCGCTGCCGGACGATGGGCGGTACGTCGATCTTCAGCGCCGTCAGAACCGCGAGCGGGTCCGCTGCGAAATCCTTGGCGGTATCCGGCTTCGCCAGCGCCGCAAGGATTTTGCGTTCCGATTTCTGCAGTTGCTCGAACTCTGCCCGCAATCGTGGACCGAGCTGGCCGGTAACCGTTCCGAGCCCGTCATCGCGACCTTCGAGTGGCGCTTTGCTAGGTGCCACCGAAAAATTCTACCTCCGAATGACCCACCAAGACCCCGGCGATTTCATCGCAATCGGTATCGTGCTAATGCCGTTCCCTCCTCGGGCGCCGAACCCGATGTCCGACTGGAAAGTGTGGGATGTAGTCCATGGGGCACAACGCCGCCGGAGCCGCACTCGTGTTCGTCGGCATCGGTTCGATGGCGGCCGCGGCAGTCATGCAAGCGCTTTCCGGCGATCGCCATCGTCCTTTCTCATGCTGCTCAATTAAGGGGTGTACCTATGACCCATTTCGGAGCCTTACAGGTGATGGCGCGCGGTGTGCTGCCCGCCGTTGCCGCGATCGCCGTCGGACTCGTGGGGTGCAGCGCATCGATGGCCGATCCGGACGAGTCGACGACCAATCCCGCGACCAATCCCGCGACGACAGTGGTTGCCGACCCGCCCGCGCCGGTGCCGGACGCCGACCCGCCCGCGCCGGTGCCGGAGCGACCCGCCCGCGCCCGCGCGAGGCGAGCGGCGGCGCCTGTGGGCGCCCCGCCCCGACTGGCGTCGGACCCCGCGCAACTGGCTGATGACCTGGTCGCCGATGAGCGGGCATTGCGCGACCCGTCGACACCGCAGGCCGCGCTGTGGCGAAGCGGCGCGCCGTCAGCAAGTTGCCTACCGCGCCGTCGGTCGTCACCCGGAATGGGATGCCGTCATCCGGCCGCGCGTCCCGGCAGAGTTGGTCGAGGTATACGACCGCAATGTCGACGCGCGTCGTCAACTCGCTTCCATGGCACCCGTGCGGGACACCGTGCCCGCGTGGCGGATTCAGGCGCCGGCCCCGTCCGACGAGTTGTTGGGCTACTACCACGAGGCGGATGCGGCGTTCGGCGTGGGATGGAACTACCTGGCCGCGATCAACCTGATCGAGACCGCTCTCGGCAGAATCGACGGGGTCAGTACCGCCGGGGCGCAGGGTCCGATGCAGTTCCTGCCCGCGACGTTCGCCGTCTACGGCGACGGTGGCGATATCCATGCTCCCCGCGATGCCATCATGGCGGCCGCCCGCATGCTGGCCGCGAATGGCTTTGCTGCAGATCGTGATCACGCGATCTACCAGTACAACCATGCAAACGCGTACGTCCGGGCGGTCAACGACTACGCGGCGGTGCTCGCCGTCGACCCGGCCGCCTGGGCCGGCTACCACGGGTGGGATGTCTACTACAAGACCACCGCCGGTGACGTGCTGCTGCCGATCGGTTACACGGCGACGGCCCCGATCCCGGTCGCCGACTATCTGGCGACCCACCCTCAGTAGGGCCGGCCCGGGGTCAGGGCAGCGTGAGGACGGGCGGGGACCCGCGTCGGCCTGCCAGGCCTCGGTCACCCGGGACAGGGAGTACTCCGCTCCGGTCACTGTGACCTCCTCGGTGCCGATGCGATCGAGGTAGACGCCCGTTGCGACCCAACCGGATCAAGCCGCAGCAGTGATGGCGGCGTTCACCGCTGTTCCGCGCGCCCCGATGTTCGCGGCTATGCGCTCGATGATGCTTCACCGACCCGATATGGCGGCCGACGTGACGCGCCTACCTGTCCCGGTGCTGATGCTGGCGGCCTGTGGCGACGGGATGGGCTGGGCCTAGAGATCGGCGAGAGACCGATGCCAGCACATCGAGTCCCTCGGTCAACAACTCGTCGCTGATCGTCAACGGCGGCAGGAACCGCACGACGTTGCCGTAAGTTCCGCACGTCAAAACGATGACTCCGGCCGCGTGGCAGCCGGCGGCAAGTTTCTTGGCGAGTTCCGGATCGGGGTCGGCGGTGCCGGACTTGACCAATTCGATGGCGATCATCGCCCCCCGCCCGCGGACGTCGCCGACGCGGTCATCGTCGGCCTGCAGCCTGCCGAGCCGGTCCTTCATCGACGTCTCGATCTGCCGGGCCCGCGCGAGAAGGTTGGAGGTCTGGATTGTTTCGATGGTGGCCAACGCCGCAGCGCATGCGACCGGGTTGCCGCCGTAGGTGCCGCCCAATCCGGACACGTGCGGGGCGTCCATGATCTCGGCACGCCCGGTGACCGCCGACAGCGGCAGCCCGTCGGCGATGCCCTTGGCAGTGCAGATGAGGTCGGGTTCGATGCCGTCGTGTTCGCATGCGAACAGCGCGCCCGTCCGGGCGAACCCGGTCTGCACCTCGTCGGCGATGAACACCACCTTGTTGTCCCGGCACCACCTCAGCAGGGCCGGCAGAAACCCGGCGGCAGGCACGATGAACCCGCCCTCACCCTGGATGGGTTCGATGATCACTGCGGCCAGATTGCCGGCGCCGATCTGCTTGTCGATCACCGACAGTGCGCGCTGGGCGGCCAGTTCGCCGTTGGTGCCCAACTCCTTGTCGACCAGGCCGTCGCGGTAGGGGTACGACAGCGGCGCCCGGTAGATCTCGGGCGCGAACGGGCCGAACCCACTCTTGTAGGGCATCGACTTGGCGGTCAGAGCCATGGTCAAGTTCGTGCGCCCGTGGTAGGCGTGGTCGAAGGCGACGACGGCCTGCTTGCGCGTGTACGACCGCGCAATCTTGATGGCGTTTTCGACGGCCTCGGCGCCCGAATTGAACAGCACCGAACGTTTTTCGCCGGATCCTGGAGTGAGCCGGTTGAGGTGCTCGCAGACTGCCACGTACTCCTCGTAGGGCGTGACCATGAAGCAGGTGTGCGTGAAGTCGGCGACCTGGGTGCGCACCGCGTCGACTACCAGCGCTGAGGCGTTGCCGATGGTGGTCACCGCGATGCCCGAACCGAGGTCGATCAGGCGGTTGCCGTCGACGTCCTCGACGATGCCTCCGCCGGCGCGTGCGCAGTAGACACCCATGGTGGTGCCGATGCCGTGCGATACGGCCACGGTCTTGCGTTTGGCCAGTTCGATCGAGCGCGGACCCGGGATATCGGTGGTGAGCAGGCGGCTCTGTTCGACGGCGGACACGCATCGAGCGTAGTCCGCTGAACGGCGTCGCTGAGCCGGATTTCTCCCGGGTCGTGGTGTCTGCGAAGGGAAGAACTCATCGGGTCTGATACCCCACGAGGTTCGCCACAGCCCGCCTCGGGCGGACCGCCGTCCACGGCGGTACCGGGCGGCGCGGGTCCGGTACGGGGCGGTGTCGGTCGGTGCGTCTGTGCCAGGTGGCACACTGGTGACCCGTGAGGAGCCGTCACCTTCCGGTACGGCCCCCGTGCCATGGCCGATCCGCCGCCGACGAAAACACCCGAAGGGCCCGACCTGATGGACATATCCTTTTTCCTGCTGATCTTGATGATCTTCATCGGCCTGCAGATGTTCTTCGCCTTACGTCGGCAACGGAAGGCCGTGCGGGCCACCATCGACCTGCACGAGTCGCTTGCCATCGGTGACCGGGTGCACACCACGGCCGGCATTGAGGGCACCATCCACAGGATCACCGACGAGAACGTCGACCTCGAGATCGCGCCCGGGATCATCACCACCTGGAAGAAAATGGCCGTCGGCGACAAGATCCATCCCGCCGTCGACACCGACGAGGACACCTATTTCGAGGACACCCATTTCGAGGGCGCCGACAGCCCCAGAATCACCGGAACGGGCGAGGGTGACGCTTCGCCGAACCCGGAACGGTTGTGACCGATAGTTGACCCCAGGGACACACACGTACCCTTGCCCTTTGTGCGTGCCGGCGACCGATCCCCGGCACGGCATTTGAAACTCGGAGGAGATACGACAACGTGGCATCGTCTTCGGCGCGGGTGCATCCCTACCGCTATCTGACGTTGTTCCTGGTACTGCTCGTCGGCGCTTATCTGCTGGTATTTCTCACCGGGGACAAGCAGACGAAGGCCAAGCTCGGCATCGACCTGCAGGGTGGCACACGCGTAACGCTCACCGCGCGCACCCCGGACGGGTCGACGCCCACTCGCGAAGCACTGCAGCAGGCACAGCAGATCATCAGCTCGCGTGTCGACGGACTCGGAGTGTCCGGATCCGAAGTCGTGATCGACGGTGACAACCTGGTGATCACCGTCCCCGGAAACGACGGCAACGAGGCGCGCAACCTGGGGCAGACGGCGCGGCTTTACATCCGGCCGGTGATCCATGCGGTACCGGCGGAAGTGGCCACCCCACCTGACGGTGCCCAGCCGGGTCAACCTGCCCAACCCGGTCAACCTGCCCAGCCCGGTCAGCCGGGTCAGGCTCCGCCGCCCGGCCAAGCTCGCGGCGCCGACGCCGGTGCCCCGCCCGCCGGGTCCCCGAACGCCCCGGCCCCACGGTCGCCCAACGCTCCACCGCCCCCGGCAGCTCCGGCGCAGCCGCGACCGTTTCCGCTGGAGCCCACTCCGTCACCGGCGCCGCCCGCACCGGCCGCTCCGTCGGCGCCGGCGTCATCGCCCGCCGCGCCGCCGCCAGGTGCGCAGGCACCGGCCAAGCCCGCACCGCCGGATCCGCGCAAAGACCTCGCTCAGCGGATCAAGTTCGAGAAGGAACTTCGGCAGAACGCCAACCCCAACATCCAGATCCTGGCATTGCAGTACCAGATGGGCCGCTGCGACGGCGAGGACGCGCTGGCCGGAAACGACGACCCCAACCTTCCGCTGGTGACCTGCTCGACCGATCGCCAAACTGTGTATCTGCTGGACAAGTCCATCATCAGCGGTGAACAGATCGAGAACGCCACGTCGGGGTTCGACCAACAGGGCGCCCGCTACGTGGTGGACGTGCAGTTCAAGGGGCCGGCCGCCGAGACGTGGGCCGACTTCACCGCCTCCAACGTGGGCACTCAGACGGCGTTCACGCTCGATTCGCAGGTGGTGAGCGCGCCGCGGATCCAGGAGGCCATTCCGGGTGGCCGGACGCAGATCACCGGTCAGTTCACCGCCGACTCCGCGCGCGAGCTGGCCAACGTCCTCAAGTACGGCTCGCTTCCGCTGTCGTTCGAATCCTCACAGGCCGAAACGGTCTCGGCGACGCTGGGCCTGACGTCATTGCGTGCCGGCCTGATCGCCGGTGCGGTCGGGCTGCTACTGGTGCTGTTGTACTCGCTGCTCTACTACCGCGTCCTGGGCCTGTTGGTGGCGCTGTCCCTGGTGGCATCGGGGGCTGTGGTTTATGCCATCCTCGTCCTGCTCGGACGCTACATCGGCTACACGCTTGATCTCGCCGGCATCGCCGGCCTGATCATCGGCATCGGTACGACCGCCGACTCGTTCGTGGTGTTCTTCGAACGCATCAAAGACGAGATCCGCGAGGGCCGGTCCTTCCGGTCGGCGGTGCCTCGCGGCTGGGTCCGGGCCCGGAAGACGATCCTGTCCGGCAACGCGGTGACATTCCTGGCCGCACTGGTGCTCTACTTGCTCGCCATCGGCCAGGTCAAGGGCTTCGCGTTCACGCTGGGCCTGACCACGATCCTCGACGTCGTGGTTGTCTTCCTGGTGACCTGGCCACTGCTTTCCATCGCCAGCCAGTCCGGCGTCATGGCCAAGCCGGCGTTCAACGGGCTCGGCGCCGTGCAGCAGATCGCGCGGGAGCGGCGGGCCACCCTGCACTCGACGGGACGGGGTTAGACGATGGCAAACACGAACAGCAACGGCAGCGCCGAACCGGACGTAATGATCGAGTCGACTGCCGACGAGCTGGCCGGGCTCGGTGACGTCGCCGCCGCGGCGGGGAGCGCCGCACTGCCGCACCACAGCTTCTTCGTCCGGCTCTACACCGGAACCGGTGCGTTCGAAGTGGTCGGCCGGCGCAAGCTGTGGTTCACCGTCAGCGGGCTGATCCTGCTCGTCGCGATCGCCAGCATCGCCTTCCGCGGGTTCACGTTCGGCATCGACTTCGAGGGCGGCACCAAGGTGTCCATGCCCGCCGCCAATGTCACCACCCAGCAGGTACAAGCTGCCTTCCACGACGCGCTGGGCCAGGATCCGGAAACGGTGGTCATCGTCGGGAACGGCGACGCGGCGACCGTGCAAATCCGCTCTGAGACGCTCACCAACGACCAGACGGCCACGCTGCGCCAGGCGCTGTTCGACAAGTTCGCGCCCAAGGGCCCCGACGGTCAGCCCAGCAAGGAGGCGATCAGCGACTCGGCGGTCTCGGAAACCTGGGGCGGGCAGATCACCAAGAAGGCGCTCATCGCGCTCGTGGTGTTCGTCGTGCTCGTCAGCGTCTATATCGGACTCCGCTACGAGCGCTACATGGCCGCCGCCGCTTTGGCCGCGATGTTCTTCGACCTCATCACCACGGCGGGCGTGTATTCCCTGATCGGCTTCGAAGTCACACCGGCCACCGTGATCGGTCTGCTGACCATTCTGGGCTTCTCGCTGTATGACACCGTCATCGTCTTCGACAAGGTCGAAGAGAACACCGACGGCTTCGAACACACCACCCGGCGAACCTTCGCCGAGCAGGCCAACCTGGCGGTCAACCAGACGTTCATGCGATCGATCAACACCAGCCTGATCTCCGTGCTTCCTGTGCTGGCGCTGATGGTGGTGGCCGTTTGGCTGCTCGGTGTCGGTACGCTCAAGGACCTGGCGCTGGTGCAGTTGGTCGGCATCATCGTGGGCACCTACTCGTCGATCTTCTTCGCCACACCGCTGTTGGTGTCGCTGCGGGAGCGCACCGAAATGGTTCGTACCCACACTCGACGCGTCATGAACCGCCGCGCCAGGAGCGGCCCCGGGGCCACCAGCGCGGACGGGGCCGACGCGGGCGCGGCGACATCGGACGGTGACGAGGCCGGGGTCGCGTCGGTCCCGGCGCCGAGCAAGCCCGCGCCCGGCGCCCGGCCGGTGCGGCCCACGTCGAGCCGAACCGGCCGGCCGGCCGGCAAACGAAGCGCAGGGCGGGGATAGCCGTATGTTTGCTGGGTTGACCCAGCGGGGCGCCGCTCTGGCGACCGTTGCGCTGCTTGCCGGTGGACTCGCGCTGACGGGCTGCGGGCGGGCAGCCGAAGACCACATCGACTACGCCGTCGACGGGGCTCTGGTCACCTACAACACCAACACCGTCATCGGCGCGGCGTCGGGCGGTTCGCAGGCGTTCGCCAGGGTGCTCACCGGCTTCGGTTACCATGGGCCCAACGGCCAGGTCGTCGCCGACCACGACTTCGGTTTCGTCTCCGTCGTTGGCCGCGAGCCGTTGGTGCTGGACTACCAGATCGCCGACAAGGCCGTGTACTCCGACGGCAAGCCGGTCACCTGCGACGACTTGGTGCTGGCCTGGGCCGCCCAGTCGGGCCGGTACCCGGATTTCGACGCCGCCAGCCGTGCTGGCTACCTCGACATCGCATCGGTGGACTGCCAGCCAGGTGCCAAGAAGGCGCGGGTGTCGTTCGCCGTCGGCCGCTCCTTAGCGGACTACACACAGTTGTTCACCGCAACCTCGATGATGCCGTCGCATGTCGTCGCCGACCAACTCGGGCTGGGCGAACACGGAGTGACCGCGGCGATTCAGGGCAACGATCTGGCGAAGGTGGCCCAGATCGCCCAGGCGTGGAACACCACCTGGGACCTCCAGCCCGGCATCGAGGCCAAGCGCTTTCCGTCATCCGGTCCGTACAAGATCGACTCGGTTGACCGCAAGGGTGCGGTCACGCTCGTTGCAAACGACAAGTGGTGGGGCACCAAGCCGGTCACGAACCGGATCACGGTGTCGCCCCGTGGCGTCGACCTCCAGGACCGGGTCAACAACGGCACCGTCGACGTCGTCGATGTTGCCACCGGGTCGTCCGGAACGCTGACCACTCCCGACGACTACCAACGCGCCGACACCCCGTCCGCGGGAATCGAGCAGCTGATATTCGCGCCGCAAGGGCCGATGTCGGCGCCTCCGGCGCGACGCGCGCTGGCGCAGTGCACCCCGAGAGACCTGATTGCCGGCAACGCCGAGCTGCCGATCTCGGATGCACGGCTCAACGCTGCCAGTGAAAACGCACTCACCCAGGTGGAGATCGACGGCGAAGGCGGCCAGTTCGGCCTCGCCAACCCCGACGCCGCACGCGCCGCGCTGGGCAACCAGCCGATGGGTGTGCGCATCGGATACCAGACGCCCAATGCCCGTCTAGCGGCCGCCGTCGGTGCCATCGCCAAAGCATGCGCGCCGGCCGGCATCACCGTGGAGGACGCCGCGTCCGACGCAGTGAGCCCGCAGACCCTGCGAGACGGCCAGATCGACGTTCTGCTTGCCAGCACGGGCGGTGCGACCGGCACCGGATCGACCGGGTCGTCGGCGATGGACGCCTACGCGTTGTTCACCGGCAACGGGAACAACCTGTCGGGTTACAGCAATACCCAGATCGACGGGATCATCTCCGCCCTGGCTGTGACCGTCGATCCAAGGGAGCAGGTGCGCTTGGTCGGGGACGGTGCGCCGGTGCTGTGGGCCGATATGCCGACGCTGCCGTTGTACCGGCAGCAGCGCACTCTGCTGACATCCAAGAAGGTGTCGGCCGTGAGCAGCAATCCGACCCGCTGGGGTGCCGGCTGGAATATGGATCGCTGGAAAATGGGAAAGTGAGGGCGCAATTGACCGCGCGGAGCCTATGAGCACCGATGTCGTGGATCTCATCGCATCGCTGACGCGTGAGGTTCCCGATTTTCCCGAACCCGGTGTGCAGTTCAAGGATCTGACGCCCCTGCTCGCGGACCGGCACGGGTTGGCGGCGGTTACCGATGCGCTCGCGGAGGTGGCTGCCGGCGCCGATCTGATCGCCGCCATCGACGCACGGGGCTTCCTCATCGGTGCCTCGGTCGCCACCAAGCTGGGCACGGGCGTGCTGGCCATCCGTAAGGGCCGCAAGCTGCCGCCGCCGGTTCGCAGCGCGCAGTACAGCCTCGAGTACGGGACCGCCGTCCTGGAGGTCCCCATCGAGGGGATCGACATCGACGGCCGCACCGTCGTCGTCATCGACGATGTACTGGCCACCGGGGGCACCATCGCAGCCGCTTGCCAGTTGCTCACCGATGCCGGCGCCCAGGTGCCCACGGCGGCGGTGGTCATCGAACTCACCGATTTGGGCGGCCGCGAGCGGGTCGCGCCGCTGGCCGTCACCAGCCTGCGCGCAATCTGACGCGATATCCTTGCCGCCACCGGCATCTTCTCCAACACTGGGAATGGAAGCTGGAGCGATACACCATCGGGAGGTGACGGCCGTGGCTGGCGAGCAGGAACCCGGTGTGGCCGTCCAGGCCGGTCCGGTGGAGGTGCCTCCGGACCAGCCGGAGTCGCCCAAGTCCGGAGTCGCGAAGACCACCAGCGCGTCCCGCCGGGTACGTGCCCGGCTGGCGCGGCGGATGACCGCGCAGCGTGGCGGCATCAGTCCCGTTCTGGAGCCGTTGGTCGCGGTGCACCGGGAGGTGTACCCGAAGGCAGACCTGTCGATCCTGCAGCGCGCCTACACGGTGGCCGAGGAGCGCCATGCCACCCAGCTCCGCCGGTCGGGAGACCCGTACATCACCCACCCGCTGGCGGTTGCCAGCATTCTTGCCGAACTCGGGATGGACACCACCACGCTGGTCGCGGCGCTGCTGCACGACACGGTCGAGGACACCGGCTACGCGCTGGAGGAGCTGACCGCCGAATTCGGCGAGGAAGTCGGCCACCTCGTCGACGGCGTCACCAAGCTGGACCGGGTGGTGCTGGGCTCCGCCGCGGAGGGCGAAACTATCCGCAAGATGGTCATCGCCATGGCCCGCGACCCGCGGGTGCTGGTGATCAAGGTCGCCGACCGGCTGCACAACATGCGCACCATGCGGTTCCTGCCGCCGGAGAAGCAGGCCCGCAAAGCGCGCGAAACGTTGGAGGTCATCGCGCCGCTGGCGCACCGGCTGGGTATGTCGAACGTCAAGTGGGAACTCGAAGACCTGTCCTTTGCGATCCTGCATCCCAAGAAGTACGACGAGATCGTACGGTTGGTCGCCGACCGGGCACCGTCGCGTGACACCTATCTGGCCAAAGTGCGTGCCGAGATCAGTGCCACATTGAATGCCGCGCGGATCAACGCCATCGTCGAAGGACGGCCCAAGCACTATTGGTCGATCTACCAGAAGATGATCGTCAAGGGCCGGGACTTCGACGACATCCACGACCTGGTGGCCGTGCGAATCCTGTGCGACGAAATCCGCGACTGTTACGCCGCCGTTGGTGTGGTCCACTCGCTGCGGCAACCCATTGCCGGGCGGTTCAAGGACTACATCGCCCAGCCGCGGTTCGGCGTCTACCAGTCGCTGCACACCACCGTCGTCGGGCCCGAGGGCAAGCCCCTGGAAGTGCAGATCCGCACCCGCGACATGCACAAGACCGCCGAGTACGGCATCGCCGCGCACTGGCGCTACAAGGAGGGAAAGGGCCGGACCGGGGTACCGCCCAGCCACGCCGCCGCCGAGATCGACGACATGGCGTGGATGCGCCAGCTCCTGGACTGGCAGCGGGAGGCCGCCGACCCGGGCGAGTTCCTGGAGTCGCTGCGCTACGACCTCGCGGTGGCCGAGATCTTCGTGTTCACCCCCAAGGGTGACGTGATGACGCTGCCCACCGGGTCCACTCCGGTGGACTTCGCGTACGCGGTGCACACCGAAGTGGGCCACCGCTGTATCGGCGCCCGGGTCAACGGCCGGCTGGTGGCGCTGGAGCGCAAGCTCGAAAACGGTGAAGTTGTAGAGGTTTTCACCTCCAAGGCGCCCAATGCCGGGCCGACGCGCGACTGGCAGGGCTTCGTCGTGTCACCGCGGGCCAAGGCCAAGATCCGCCAGTGGTTCGCCAAGGAGCGCCGTGAGGAGGCCCTCGAGGCGGGCAAGGACGCCATCGCCCGCGAAGTCCGCCGCGGCGGGATTCCGTTGCAGCGGTTGATGAGTGCCGACTCGATGGCGGCGCTGGCCCGCGAGTTGCGCTACCTCGATGTGTCGGCGCTGTACACCGCGGTCGGCGAGGGCCACATATCGGCGCGGCATGTCGTGCAGCGGCTGATCGCCCAGCTGGGTGGAGCCGAGGACGCCGAGGATGAAATAGCCGAGCGGGCGACTCTGTCGAACATTCCGGTCCGGCACCGCAACAACGAGGACGTCGGCGTCAGCGTTCCGGGTGCTCCCGGAACGCTGACCAAGCTGGCCAAGTGCTGCACGCCGGTGCCCGGCGACCTCATCCTCGGATTCGTCACCCGCGGGGGAGGCGTCAGTGTGCACCGCACCGACTGCACCAACGCCGCGTCGCTGCAGCAGCAGTCCGAGCGCATCATCGACGTCAAATGGGCGCCGTCGCCGTCGTCGGTGTTCCTCGTCGCCATCCAGGTCGAGGCGCTCGACCGGCACCGCCTGCTGTCCGACGTCACCCGCGTGCTGGCCGATGAGAAAGTCAACATCCTCTCGGCGCAGGTCACCACGTCCGACGACCGGGTTGCGGTGAGCCGCTTCACATTCGAGATGGGCGACCCCAAGCACCTCGGGCATGTGCTCAACGTGGTGCGCAATGTCGAAGGCGTTTACGACGTCTACCGGGTGACATCCGCGGCCTGATACCTGATACCTGGTGTCCGCGGCCCGCCGGCCGTGCAACCGGAAGCTCCACAGGGACGTCCTTTCCGCCCCCGGTCAAACCAGTTCGTGCGAATATGTGAGTTGCCATCGCAAGAATGGCACTGCGTAGGCGCGCGAAGGGGAGGCGGTGCCAGTAATTCCGTACGGCTCTCTGCCGCCGGCTCAAATCTTGGGGAATGCCCTGACATGCCGGCGCACCGGGCATCTACGCAGAATTCGATCACCACAGACCAGGTTCAAGTAATCGAAGGGGAGCACGTGGCGAAAAAGGCGGTACTCATCGGCATCAACCGCTATCGCGTTCCAGGGGCGGACCTAAGGGGTTGCGTTCCTGACGTCAAGAACATGTCGAAACTGCTGCAACAGCAGTACGGTTTCGACGCCTCCGATATCCATATGCTGACCGATCTCGATGCCACCAAGAAGGCCATCGAGGACGCCATCACCACCTTGGTCGCGGGCGGACGCCGCGGCGACGTGCTGCTTCTGCACTACTCGGGTCACGGCTCCAATGTGCCCGACGACAACGGTGACGAGGAGGACGACAATCGTGACGAGATCCTCTGCCCGACCGATCTCGACTGGCAGGACACCCTGCGCGACGACTGGCTGCGTGGCGTATTCGACGGTCTGAAGGATGGCGTCAATCTCACGGTCATCTCGGACAGCTGCCACTCGGGAACCATCACCCGCGCTATCGAACCCCCCGACGCACCGATCCTCGAGCGGTATCTCCCCAGCCCGTGGGATCTGGTGACCGTGGAGTCGGGACGAACCCTGGGTGCCAGTCGTGGCGGCCTGCACCGGGCCGCTGTGGCCGAGCGATCTGCCAGCGACGTCGTCGACGTCCCCGATATGGCGGAAGTCCTGATCTCGGGCTGCCGGGCAGACCAGACCTCGGCCGATGCGGCGATCGCCGGAGGCTATGCCGGGGCGTTGACCTACCACCTCGTCGAAGCGCTGACCGAAGCGTCGGGACCGCTCACCTACCGCGAACTGCACCAGGAGACCCTGGCCAAGCTGAGGCGTGGGCGCTACGAGCAGATCCCGCAACTGGAGGGCAACACGGCCCGGCTGGACCAGCCGTTCCTCTCACCCATCGAATAACGCCGACCCGACATGGCGGTCAAGCTCAGGATCCACGGCCAACGTGATGACGCCGACTTGCGTGCCGCGCGCGGCGTGGGTGCCGGCGAGCGATCGGACGACAGAGTCACAGACCTGCTCGACGACGTCAAGGTCATCGATGTCCTTCAATCTCTCCCCGGCGGCGCGCGCAGCCAACGACCAACCAGAAGATCGACGAATATCAGGACGACGACCTGCTGGAGGTCGAGTTCGAAGGCGGATTCACCACATGGGTCTCGGCCAAGCGCTACTCCGAGGACGTGCCGCTGCTGAAGCCGGAGGCACGGTACGGCGACGCCGTCATCGTCGACACCGTGCCACAGGTTTCCGATCGCGGTGTCTCGGACTGGGTGGCCAACAAGCTGCGTGTCCTGCGGGTGAAGGACAACATCAAGGACGTCGCCACAGACCCCAGCCGGTGGCCGACCAGCCTCGATGACCTCAAGACGTTGGCGCAGGATCTGGGACTCAACCTTGCGGTGCAGCTGCCGGCCTGGCTGGTCACCAAAGCCCTCGTCCGCCTCATCGAGGACAGGCTCAAGCCTGGTCCCGGTCTGTACACCTGGGAGGACGCCACCAAGCAGCCTTGGACGGACGAACGAAGCCCGGTGCCGCCCGACAGCATCGACGCCGACAAGCCCATCCTCGTGTTCATCCACGGCACCGGGTCGTCCACCCGCGGCAGTTTCAGCGCATTGCTGGATACGGACGCCCAACCACAGTGGGAGGCGCTGAAGCAACGCTTCGACGGCCGGATCTACGCCTTCGAGCACCGCACGATGAGCGACAGCCCGATCGACAACGCCATCGATCTGCTCAAGGCGCTGCCGCCCAGAGCGCACGTCAACATCGTGTCGCATTCGCGTGGCGGTCTGATCGGCGAACTCATCTCGCTGAAGTCGATAGGCCAGGATCTCCAGGATCGCTTCAACCGCGGCAGCAAACGACAGGAGAGGGCCGACCTCTACGATCGCAAGCAACTGGAGAAACTCGCAGGGCTGATCGAAGCGCAGCAACTTCGGATCGAGCGGTTCGTACGCTGCGCTGCGCCGTCTCGTGGCACCCTGCTTGCCGGGGAGAACATCGACCTCTTCCTATCGGTGCTCACCAACCTCGTCGATCTGATTCCGGGAGTGGGGGGAACACCGCTCTACGAAGTCACGAAGCGCATCGCACTGGAGATCATCCGCAGCCGGACCGAGCCGTGGCTGGTTCCCGGGATCGAAGCGATGATGCCGCAGTCACCGCTGGTCGCGCTGATCAACAACGTCCAGGCACAGGCAGGCGGCGACCTCGGCGTGGTCGCCGGTGACATCGCGGGCGGCAACTGGCTCAAGCGGCTCGGCGTATTCGCCAGCGACCACATTGTCTACGAGGCCCGCGACAACGATCTGGTTGTCAATACCGATGC
This sequence comes from uncultured Actinomycetota bacterium, assembly GCA_963846905.1. GTDB lineage: Bacteria > Actinomycetota > Actinomycetes > Mycobacteriales > Mycobacteriaceae > Mycobacterium. The sequence goes on along the minus strand of CAWJYB010000014.1, from coordinate 21,870 downwards.
CATGTTCAACGGCGCGCGCGGCAGGGTGGCCGGGTATGTGTTCGATCAAGGGGCTGATGTCAGTCACTTCAGCTACTTCCGGAACTCGCGCACCCGCGCTGCACTGGTCGACTGGCTGGCGGCGAGGCAAGGGGAACGGCCGAAGAGTTTCCTCGCGCTCACCGTGGAGGCGTTCGCGCCGGTGCCCATGCCCCGGGCGCTGCAGACGCGGGACGGCGCAGACAAACCGATCGTCTTTGTGGTGCCGGACCTCATGGGCTCACATCTGAAAATCGGCGAACGCACAGTCTGGCCGGACTATGACGCCCTGGGGAACGGCGGGATCAGCGAGCTCGCGGACGTCGACGCGGAGGCCGTCGAACCATCCGACCTGATTGGCGTGGGTTACCGGGAGCTGTGTGATCATCTGCAGCAATCACACGTGGTCGTTCCGTTCGCCTATGACTGGCGCAAGTCGATCGTAGAAACGGCAGCGCTTCTGGCAGCTAGCGTGGAAGGCACACTCGAGCAGAGCAAGCAACCGGTGCGTTTCATCGCACATGGCATGGGCGGCCTGGTGGTGCGTGCGATGATCGCGTCCGAGAGCGTGCCTCTGGGATCGCCTGTGCCATCGCGATGGCCGGCTGGTGATGCTGGGCACACCGAATCGCGGTTCGTTCGACACAGTCGAAATTCTGCTCGGCACTTCCCCGATCATCCAGCAGCTGTCGTTACTCGATGGCGAGCACGACATCGACACGCTCGTCAACATATTCGCGCAGTTTCCCGGGCTGCTCGAAATGCTGCCTTACGAGGAGAAATACTTCGGCAACGCAGTGTGGAATGAGTACCGGCGGCAGCGCAGGGCCGGCGTCAGTTCCCGACGCCGAACGGCTCGCCAAGGCGCGCGAAACCCTCGATGGACATGGCCACCCATATTTCTTCGGTGATTCCACACGCCGATCGGGTGCGTTACGTCGCCGGCACATCACCACGCACGGTGACCGGTGTGGAGATCAGTCGACAGCCGGGTGTTGTTGTCGGTGACACCGGAAGGGGACGGCCGGGTCACCTACCAATCGGGCCGCCTGCCGGAAGTGCGGACCTGGTATGCGGAAGCTGCACACGGTGATCTGGCATCGCACCCGCCGAGTTTCCACGCGTTGACGGAATTGCTCGTGGCCGGCAGCACCGTTCGTCTGCCGACCAGCCCCACCCGCTACGGGCACCCGTGGTGGGCCGGTTGCCGACCGGGCATTACCCGAACCGGTCCTCTATCCGACGGAGTCCTCGCTGGCAGCGGGTGTTCTCGGCAAGCAACCCAGCAGGTCCTATCGGCCACAACGACGGCGCCGGTTTCCGCGTGAAAGTGGTGCATGGGGATCTCAGGTGGGCCCGCTATCCGATCGTGGTCGGCCACTACGAAGGCGACACCATCGTCGGTGCGGAAGCCGAGGTGGACAAGCGCGTGGGTGGGGCTCTGTCGCAGCGATACGCGCTGGGTCTGTATCCCGGCGAGTTCCGTTCGATTGCGGTGATCCTGCGCCGGCCCACGGCGGTGCAGGAGGCCCTGCGCATGTCCTCCGGAGCAGTCGTCATGGGGCTCGGGAAATGGGGCGAACTGGGCGCCGTGCAACTCGCCGATCTCCTCCGGCGCGCCGCAATCCAGTATGTGCTGCAACTTTGCGACAGTCGCGATCCGTCCGCCGACGACCGTGCTGACCCGCCGATGGTCGGCCTGTCGGTATTGCTGGTCGGCGGGGCATCCACCACCAATATCACCGTCGGCGATTCGGTCGGTGCGATCCTGCGGGCGATCGCGCAGGCCAATCGGGAACTGGCCGGGGGCAGCTGCAAGTCCATGGCGATCCAGGAGCTGGAGATCATCGACTTGTATGCCGACCGTGCGACGGAAGCCGCCCACGCGGTCAACCACCTGGCCCCGATGATCGGCGACGAACTCGACACCGACATCGACGCGGTCCCGCTTCTCAGCCTCGGCCGAGCGGGCCGCCAGCGGCTCAGGCTCAGTACCGAACGCACGGCCTGGCGCCGCTGGGAAGTGAGCGTGGTGCCGCCGCCCCGGAGCCAAAACCCGCCACGCCTGGCCGAACCGCTGCTCGATCGCCTCAAGCAGGCTGTCCTGGAATCCGAGAACGCCGACGCGGAACTGTTGAAAGCGCTCACCGAATTGGCCTTCGGGCAACCCGCCGAACCCGAGGTACATCGCGAGATCCGCTTCCTTACGTTGTCCGAACGCGCCCGGGCCGAAGCCACCTCCCAGCAACGGCAGCCGGAACTGGTGGAGCGTCTGATCCAAACCGCAATCCGCGAGACCCGCTACCTTCCAGAAGAATCGCGTGTGTTGTTCGAACTCACGGTTCCCAACGAACTCAAGTCGAGTCTCGCGCAGGTGGACAATCTGGTGCTGGTCGTCGACGCGGAAACCGCCGCGTATCCGTGGGAGCTGATGAGCGCCGGGGATACGCCCCTCTGCATCGCAAAGGGTCTGGTCCGCCAGTTGCAGACCTCGAACTACCGCCCCCATATCGGAACCCGTGCGGGAACCGCCGCGCTCGTCGTCGGCGATCCCCAGGTCTCCGCGCAGTTCAAGCAACTGCCGGGCGCTGCCGACGAGGCCAAGGCGGTGTACGAAGTACTCCGTGCCGGTGAGTTCGACGTCCAACCACCCCTACCGAAACCGTCCGCACTGCAGGTACTCGCCGGTCTGTACGAGAAGCCGTACCGCATCGTGCATCTGGCCGGCCATGGCGTTTACCAACCGCCGACCACCGCCGATGGCAAGGCGCGCAGCGGCCTGGTGCTCGACAACGGCCTGTTCCTCACCGCGGTCGAGGTGGGGCAGATGCAGCAGGTACCGGAGCTGGTATTCCTCAACTGCTGCTACATCGGCCAGACTGGACCCGACGACAACCGTGGGCCCTATGCGAGGGCGGGCTCTGCGACCGTCGAGTTCAACCGTCTTGCGGCGAGCGTTTCCCGCGAACTCATCGAGATGGGCGTGCGCGCCGTCGTGGCCGCAGGGTGGAAAGTAAGGGACGACGCCGCACGGGAGTTTGCCGAGATGTTCTACCGGAGCATGCTCGGTGGCGAGACGTTTGGCAGCGCACTCAAGGCGGCTCGCGTGCACACCCATCGCAGATTCCCCCGCACCAACACCTGGGGCGCCTACCAGGCCTACGGCGATCCGGATTATCGGCTCGACCCCACGGATTCCGGCGATCGCCGGCACGCATAACGGGTGTGTAGCCGTGGCCGAATTCATCGAGGCGGTCGGCGATGTCGCTGGCAGGGCCGAGCACGACGCCGAGTCCAAAGCCGCTGCGTTGACGCGGCTCAACGAACTCGCGACGAGCTGTCCTCCCGATTGGCGCGAGCAGACCGCCGTCAAGATCAAGCTCGGCATCGCTTACGGCAGCCTCGGTCGTTACGAGGATGCCTGCAATCACCTGGAATCTGCCCTGGCCGGTGAGGCGGGCGAAAGCACGACCACCTTCGCTGCGGTCGAGCAACTCGCCAACTTCGAGGTGCGCATTGCCGACCAGAAGATCGACGAGGCTCGACGGGTCGTCAGAATCACAGTCGACTGCGACGAGGCGCAGAAGTGGTACCAGTCCGCCGTCGACCGACTTGAGGCCCTGCTCGCCGTGGCTGAGACGGCCGAGCGGTACAACCTGCTCGGAGGCACCTACCGGCGTACTGCCCGCGCCACACGCGACCCCCACGAAGCGCAGGATGCACTGACCAAAGCGCGGCAAACTACTCCCACGCCCACGAATTGAACCGGGAGCGCGGTGTTCTCGATCCCTATCCGACGCTGAACTGGCTGACCTGGGCGGCAGTTCTGCACCAAGACGTGCCGGGTTCCGATGAATTGCTCGCGCGGTGCGAGGCCACCGCAGGCGAGCGTTTCGTCATCGACCGCAAGTTCTACACAGCGATCGGGATGGCAGACGCGCGTCTGGTCCGCGCCCTGCTGGAAGACCGGCTCAGCCAGAACGACGGTGAGCTGACGAAGAGGTGGACCGATTGCTGGAAAAGTATCGACAAGTCATCGAGCAGGCTGCACCGACGTATCCGAGGTACATTCGGCTTTGAGCCAGATCGACAGCATCGCCTTCTCCTCGACAGGCTGGCACCCGAACACCGGCGAGCCGAAACCGACGCAACGGTCGCGCGCCTCAGGCGGCTGAGGGGACTGATCTGCGGCAGCACGAGCCAGGCGGACAGTGGCAATCTGGCATAAACTGCCGGCCCCACCACGAACCGCGAGCAGACGCAAACTCAATGCCGACACGCCCGCATGGCGATGATTTTGCGTCTGCTCGCGATGGGAAAGGGGGGCGTCAGTCCAGCGCGATGGACTTGACCCGGACATCGACCGCCGGCTGGCCGTCCATAGCGCCGCCGGCAACCCCGGCTGTCGCGACCTTGTCCAGCGTTGCCAGGCCGGTCTCGTCGATGGTGCCGAACGCCGTGTACTGCGGCGGCAGTTGCGAGTCCCTGTACACCAGGAAGAACTGGCTGCCGTTGGTGCCCGGCCCGGCGTTGGCCATGGCGAGCGTGCCGCGGGGATAGGTCACCGGCTGCTGCGCACCCGGATCGCCGGTCGGGTACTGATCGGTCGGGTACTCGTTGGCGAACTCGTAGCCTGGGCCGCCGGTGCCGGTGCCGGTCGGATCCCCGCACTGCAACACCGACAGGGTCGGTGAAGTCGTCAGACGGTGGCAGGGGGTGTTGTTGAAGTAACCCTGCTGGGCCAGGCTGGCGAAACTGTTGACGGTGCACGGGGACTTCCCGTTGTCCAACTGCAGCCCGATGTTGCCCTGGCTGGTCGACATGCTGGCACTCACCTGTGCGGGCGAGGTCGACACCTTCCCGGCGCGCGGCGCGTCGACCTTGTGGGCCGGTGCCTCTGCGGCCTGGTATTGGCAGTTGCCGCCCAGGTTCGCCGACGGGGTGAACGGCGGGAGCTTGCCCGTCGCCGGGGGTGCCGAAGTCGGCCCGGCGTCCGGCGTCGCCTCGGCCGAGATCGGCGCGGCCGAAGTCGGCACGGCTGAGGCCGGCGTCAGCACGGTGGTGTCGGCCGCGGCGGTCGTATCGTCGGAGTCCTTGCGATTCATGACAACCAGCGCAATCACCACGGCGATCGCCACCAGCGCGACCAGCGCACCGCCGATGACGGTGAGGAGTCGGCGTTTGCGAGCCCGCTGCTGATGGGTGTCGAGCTGCTGCTCGAGCTTGTTTTTGGCCGTGGCACGCCGTTCTTCGTTGGTCGGCATTGCGTGAAGTCCCTCTCACTCGTTGGTCGTCGCGTCGCGTAGAGTCTGCCAGCCAATCCTGAGCACAGCCGCAGCGACCCGCGGGGTGGTCCGTCCGCAGAGCGGCGAGTGCGACACTGGGCAGCGTGCTGATCACCGGGTTCGCAACAGGCACGTCCGAGGCGAACTGTTATCTCGTGGCGCCTCGGCCCGGCGGGTATGCGATCGTGATCGACCCGGGCCACGAGGCTCTGCCGACGCTGGATTACTACTTCGCGGTCAATGACCTCACTCCCGCGGGCGTCCTGCTGACCCACGGCCATACCGGGCACACCGCATCGGCGATCGACATCTGCGCCGGGTGGGATATCCCGGCCTACATCCATCACGCCGACCGCACCTTGCTTGCCGATTCCGACTACGGCGAGCCTGACGACGTCGTCGAACTCGCCGAGGGCCAGCTGCTGGAGATCGCCGACATCGGCGTCGCGGTAGACCACACACCCGGCCACACCGACGGGTCGCTGGTGTTCCGCGTCATGGCCGACACCGACGAAGGACCTGTCGGAGTTGCGTTCACCGGTGACACCCTGCTGTGCCGTGCGATCGGTGTCGCGGCCGATCCCGCGCGCCTGCTGGCCTCCATCGCCGAAAAGCTGTTGGTGCTCGACGACGAAACCGTGGTATTACCGGGCCACGGTTCGTCCACGAGCATCGGTGCGGAGCGCCGGTTCAACCCCTTACTGAAGGACTCGAGGCAGTGAGCGACTCATCAGCGCTTCGAGCGCCCAAAGGCGTTCCCGACTACCTGCCGCCGGAGTCGGCACAGTTCGTCGCCGTCCGCGATGGTCTGCTGGCGACCGCGCGCCGTGCCGGCTACGGCGACGTCGAGCTGCCGATCTTCGAGGACACCTCGCTGTTCGCGCGAGGCGTGGGTGAATCCACCGATGTGGTGTCCAAGGAGATGTACACCTTTGCCGACCGGGGCGACCGCTCGGTGACACTGCGTCCCGAGGGCACCGCAGGCGTGATGCGCGCGGTGATCGAGCACGGCCTGGACCGGGGCGCTCTTCCGGTCAAGCTGTGCTATGCGGGCCCATTCTTCCGATACGAGCGGCCGCAGGCCGGCCGCTACCGACAGTTGCAGCAGGTGGGTGTCGAGGCCATCGGCGTCGACGACCCGGCGCTGGACGCCGAGGTGATCGCCGTGGCCGACGCCGGATTCCGTGGCCTCGGGCTGAGCGGATTCCGGCTGGAAATCACCTCGTTGGGCGACGACAGCTGCCGCCCGGCCTATCGGGAGTTGCTGCAGGACTTCCTGTTTGCGCTCGACCTCGACGACGATACCCGGGCCCGCGCGCAGATCAACCCGCTGCGGGTGCTCGACGACAAGCGTCCGCAGGTGCGGGCCGTGACTGCCGGCGCACCGGTGATGCTGGACCATCTGTCGCAGGCCGCCAAAGAGCATTTCGATGCGGTGTTGGACCATCTCGACGCGCTGGGTGTGCCGTATGCGATCAATCCGCGAATGGTCCGCGGCCTGGACTACTACACCAAGACGACGTTCGAGTTCGTCCATGACGGGCTGGGCGCGCAGTCGGGAATAGGTGGCGGCGGCCGTTACGACGGCCTGATGCGCCAACTCGGCGGGCAGGACCTATCCGGCATCGGTTTCGGCCTGGGTGTTGACCGCACCCTGTTGGCGCTGAAGGCCGAGGGCGTGACGCCTGGGTCGACGTCGCGGGTCGACGTTTTCTGCGTACCGCTGGGGGCGCGGGCCAAGCGGGAGTTGGCCGTTCTGGCGGCCCGGCTGCGCACCGCGGGCGTGCGCGTCGACGTGGCCTACGGCGACCGCGGTGTCAAGGGCGCGATGCGCGCCGCCGACCGCTCCGGCGCCGTGCTGGCGCTGGTCGCCGGTGACCGCGACATCGAGGCGGGGACGATCGGCGTCAAGCAGCTCGCGACGGGCGAGCAGGTGGATGTCGCCGCCGGCTCCGTTGTGGCCGAGGTACTTTCCCGGCTTCGGGGCTGAGCGCCTGCCCGCACTACTTGGCGTGAGCGGGCGCGTACCCGGCCGACACGCCGGTGGCTTTCACGGATCTGCGCACGCTCGGGCAAGGGCCGGGGTCAGTGCACCATCCGCGACAGCGTGCCGTCGCGCAGCGTGACGGTGTGCAGCAGCACGGCGCACACGTGCACCGCCACCGCCGCGACAATCAGGTAGGCGAGCACCGAATGAGTTTGCCGCAGAACGAAATAGAGGTCGGCGTCGAACGCTGCGATACGCGGCAGCCGAATTGTGCCGAACAGAACCGGCGATTTACCGGCGGCCGACAGCATCGCCCAGCCGACCAGGGGTTGCGCCAGCAATAGGGCATAGAGCGTCAGTTCGGAGCCGACCACCAGTCGGCGCTCGATCCGACCGAACGTCCGCGGCAGCGGCGGACCCGGTGGGTGAATCGGTTGGCTATGCGGACGACCACGAGCGCCAGGATCGCCGCACCCAGCGTCATGTGAACGCTGACCAGGGCGGCGTAGGAGCCCAGCGAGTTCACCATGACGAACCCCACCAGCAGGGCCGCGAAGATCAGGATCGCGTTCAGCCAGTGCAGGATTCGCGTGCGTACCGGGAAGTGCGCCGGCCCGTTCTCGGTCATGGCGTCACCGTGTCGACCCGTACGGTGGGGACGGTTTCGGCTCGCCGGTGCGGTTCCGGTAGGAGGCCGCGTACACGGCGGACCGGGTGGCCAGCAGCGGGTCTTCGGACGGTTCGATGCCGGCGGGAAGGACCAGCGGGTCGAAATTGATGTCGCGCGCATTGCCCGGACCGTCGGTTTCGATCCCGGTCAGTGTCACCGTTCCCGCATCGATCGTTTGTCGATCGTCGGGCCACGGCACAGTGGGGTCGATCGGATCGTTCGCGGCACCGACCGCCAGCACCAGCTTCCAGTGCACGGGACCGCTGCGGATCTGCCTGATCAGCGCGTCGAACAGCGCGTTGTCACCCTTGCCCGGCGCCAGCGAGGATTGCTGAGGCGACAGCCACCAACGCACCGGCGTACGGGTACCGGAGTCCGCGACGAGATAGAACGTGTTCAGCGCGCGGAAGGTGCTGTCGGCGAAACCCGGCGTCGGCGTGGTCTTCCTGATGATCGCCATGGCGGCCGCCGTTTCGGGATGCGCGGACAGGAAGGCGTCCATTGTCGCCGGGTCGGGTTTGCCGGTGCCGGGGACCGGTCGGGACGACAGGAGTCTGTCGTAAAAGCCCCCCGGTGAATTATCCGGGAACACCGGCAGATTGATCATCGCGGTGCGCCACTGCGTACCGTCGGGGAACGCGAAGGCCAGGCCGAGACCGCGTACATTCGCCGGGGTGTCCGGGGCAGCTGGATTACCACCGCCCAACGAGAACCTGCCGCTCACCGGTACGCGGCCGGACCGGAACACAGCCGCGTGTGACAGTCCGGCAGCGTTGCCGTTGCTGTCGAAATAGCCGGTAACGGCAACCCCTTTGGCGTGGTTGGCCCGGAAGCCGGGATGCACCCCGAAGACCGTACGGAACGCGTCGATGAAACTCTGCCGGGTGAGATCGCGCGGCCTGATCCAGTTGTTGGCGTAGGCCATGGTGCCGAGATCGACGGCCAGGAAGGCGGCGACCGCTCCGGCGCCGAGCAGTACCGAGCGGCGGCTCACAGGAGAGCCGCGCCAGGTCAGCAGTGGTCGGTAGGGCTGTTCCACTGGATATGGAGTACCACAGCACGCCGTGATTGAACAGAGGCCCGCACTGCCGGCGAGCGTGCGCAAACCGGCGGAACGCGCGGCGTGTCGTGCGGGCGGAGGCGGGTGCGGGCCTCGCGGTTCGGAGTCAGATGGCCATGGCCGTGCGAACATCGGCCTCCGACGCCGAACCGCCTGTACCGGAGGATGTGACACGGCCGGAGGCCAGGATGTAATAGCGCCGGGCCGACTCGAGCGCGAACCCGATGTGCTGTTCGACCAGCAGCACCCCCAGGCCCCCGCGGTGCGTCAACACAGTGATTGCCGCCTCGATCTCGGCGACCACCGACGGCTGGATGCCTTCGGTGGGCTCGTCGAGAATCAGCATCCTCGGCGTGGTGATCAGGGCCCGCGCGATGGCCAGCTGCTGGCGCTGTCCGCCCGACAGCAGTCCGGCGCGCCGGCCCACCAGTTCCCTGAGCGCGGGGAAGAGGTCGAGCTGCTCGTCGATGAGCCGCCTGCCGTTCTTACGGCCGTCGGCGACCACCTGAAGGTTCTCCAGGGTGGTCAGCTGCCCGAACGACTGCTGACCCTGCGGCACGTAAGCGAGCCCCCGTGAGACGCGGGCGGACGCCCGCATCTCCGTGACGTCCTCGCTGTCGAGAACCACCTTGCCCGCATTGCATTTGAGCAGTCCGACCGCCGCGCGCAGCAGCGTCGTCTTGCCGGCGCCGTTGTGGCCCATGACCGCCGCCACGCCGTCGGAGGGCACTTCGACGCTGACGCCGTGGATCACCTCGGTTCGACCGTATCCGGTACGCACGTCCAGGAGTTGCAGCATCTACGTTGCCTCCCTGGTCAGTCGCCCGGTGGCACCCTGCGGGCCCGCTGCGGCGGTACCCAGGTAGACCTCCTGCACCTTCTGGTTCGCCTGCACCTCGGCGACCGTGCCCTCGGCGATGGCCTGACCACGCGCCAGAACCGTCACCGACGTCGCGAATGCCCGCATGAAGTCCATGTCGTGCTCGACGACAACAACGGTGCGCTCGGCACCGATGCGGCGCAACAGATTTCCGGTCTCCTCGCGCTCCTCGGAGCTCATGCCGGCCACCGGCTCGTCGAGCAGCAGCACGTCGGCGTTCTGCACCAGCAGCATGCCGATCTCCAGCCACTGCTTTTGCCCGTGAGCCAGCACGCCCGCCGGCTGGTCCGCCAGCGCAGCTAGCCGGATCGTCTCCAGTGTCTCCTCGATGATCGGCAGTGCGGCTTTGCGTCGACGCAACAGCGTCCGCCAGGGCCGGTCCGCACCCGCGGCGATGTCGAGATTCTGCAGCACGGTGAGGTTTTCGAAAATGCTCGCGGTCTGGAATGTCCGCCCCACTCCAAGCCTGGCGATACGGTGCACCTTCTTGCCCAGCAGTTCGACCCCGGACTTGCTGATCGACCCGGTGGCGGGGACCAAGCCGGTGATCGCGTCGATCACCGTGGTCTTACCCGCCCCGTTGGGTCCGATGAGGAACCGCAGATCTCCCTGGAACAGTGTGAGGTCGACGCCGCTGACCGCCTTGAAGCCGTCGAAGTCGACCGTCAGCCCGCGGATTTCGAGGTACTCGGTGCCCATCCCGACGTTTCCGCCGGCGACAGGCTGCCCTTCGGTGGTCACGCGTGTGCCCCGACAACGTCGGGCTCCGAGGTCGCCGGCTTGATGCGGCCGCGGCGCCGGCGCTTCAACATCGCCCACACCCCGGCCAGCCCGGCTGGGAAGAAGCCGACCACCACGATGAACAGAAACCCCAGCGCATAGGTCCAGCCCGACGGAAAGCGTTCGGAGAACAGGGTTTGCGCCCATGCCACGCCGATCGCGCCGAGCACCGGCCCCAGCAGCGTCGTTCGGCCTCCTATCGCAACGCCGATCAGAAATGCTATCGAGGGAACGACACCGACCTGAGAGGGCGCGATGAACCCGACGATCGGGGTGAACAGCGCTCCGGCGATGCTGGCGAAGAGGGCAGCCACGGCGTAGGCGACGACCTTCACCTTGGCGGGGTCGTAGCCCAGGAACCGCACCCGTTCCTCGCCGTCACGCACGGCGACGAGCAGTTCGCCGTAGCGGCTGTGCATGAGCTGGCGCACGGCCGCGACGACCGCCAGGAGCACACCGGCCGCAAAGAAATACAACATCCTGCGGTTGACGGGGTCGTTGAGGCTGAAGCCGAAGAATGTGCGAAACCTGTTGAGCCCGTTCGATCCGCCCAGGCTGGTCTGGCCGACGAGCAGGATGGCCAGCGCGGCGGCCAGGGCCTGCGACAGAATCGCGAAGTATGCGCCCTTGACTCGGCGGGTGAACACACCGAAGCCGAGTGCGGCGGCAATCGCTGCCGGGACGACGACGATGGCCAGCAATGTGAAGGCGGGGGAGGCGAACGGCTCCCAGTACGCCGGAAGCGTGCGGATACCGGCGATCTGCATGAAATCGGGAACGTCGCTGCCGCGCAGTTGCGCGTCGGCGATCTTCAGATGCATGCCCATCATGTAGCCGCCCAGGCCGAAGAACACGCCCTGGCCCAGAACCAGCATGCCGCCGCGGCCCCAGGCCAGTCCGATGCCGGCGGCCACGATCGCCAGGCACAGGAACTTGCCGAGCAGGCCCAGCCGGAAATCCGAAAGGACCAGGGGCGCAACCCCGAACAGCAGCACCGTGGCCACCGCGAACCCGGCCAGCGGAAAACTGGCCGGGGGCAACACTTTCCGCGAAAGTGTCCGCGACGCTGTCCGTGCTGGAGTCCGTTGCACCTTGCCGGGTGCCGTCATGCCAGGCTCCTCGTCCGGACGGTGAACAGGCCCTGGGGCCGGACCTGCAGGAAGATCACGATGATCACGAACACGATCACTTTGGCCAGTGAGGCGGTGGTGTTGTACTCGATGAACGAGTTCAGCAGTCCGAGTGCGAATGCGGCTATGATCGTGCCCTTGATCTGGCCCAATCCGCCCGCCACGACGACGAGGAAGGCGTCTATCAGATAGCTCTGCCCGATCGTCGGGCTGGTGGACCCGATCAGGGTGAGTGCCACGCCGGCCACGCCGGCCAGACCGGAGCCGATGAAGAACGTGGTGATATCGGTTCGGCGCGAGGAGATTCCGCTCGTCTCGGCAAGATCGCGGTTTTGTACGACGGCGCGGATGCGCCGGCCCATCGGCCCGAACTTCATGACCGCCGCAAGCACCGTCACGCAAATGAGTGCCAGCGTGAGGATGAAGATGCGGGTCTTGGGCACCACGGCCCCGAGAATCTCGACACCACCGGAGAGCCAGGACGGCGCGACGACGTTGACCGCGGGCGCACCGAAGACGTCGCGCGCCACCTGTTGCAGGATCAGCCCGACACCGAACGTCACCAGCAGGGTGTCCAGCGGCCGGTCGTACATCCGCCGGATCAAGGTGGTTTCCAGCAGCGCCCCGAGCAGGCCGCCGGCGATGAAACCCGCGAACAGCGAAATCAGCAGTGACGCACCGGCGTTGGAGACGACCTTTTGCACCACGTAGGCGGTGTAGCAGCCGGCCATGATGAATTCGCCGTGCGCCATGTTGATGACGCCCATCTGGCCGAACGTCAGCGCCAGGCCCAGAGCGGCCAGCAACAGGATCGAGCCGAGGCTCAATCCCGTTGCCAGCTGTCCGATCAGGATGTCCATCGGGTCAGCCCGACAGACCCGCCGCCCACTGATAACCCTTCAGGTACGGGTCGGGCGTGATCGGGCCGGGCGAGGACCAGATGGTGTAGATCAGACCGTCGGGGTGGATTTCGCCGATGCGTGCGGTCTTGGTGATGTGGTGGTTGGAGCCGTCGATGGTGACCAGCCCCTCGGGTGCGTCGAAAGTGACACCGTCGCAGTTTTCCTGAATTGCCTTGACGTCGAACGACTTCGCCTTCTCGACGGTGTTCTTCCACAGGTACACCGACACGTATGCGGCCTCCATCGGGTCCGAGGTGACTCGGTCCTGGCCGAACTTGCCCTTGAACGCCTTGACGAATGCGGCGTTGACCGGGTTGTCCAGCGTCTGGTAGTAGTTCCAGGCGGTCAACTGGCCGGCGATGTTTTGTGCGCCGATACCCTTGACCTCCTCCTCGGCGATGGACACCGACAGCACCGGCATCTTCTCCGGCGTCAGCCCCGCATTGGTGTACTCCTTGAAGAACGCCACGTTGGAGTCGCCGTTGAGTGTGTTGAACACCGCGCCCGCGTTCGCAGTGCGCACCTTGTTGACGATGGTCGAGAAGTCGGTCGAGCCGAGCGGGGTGTAGTCCTCACCCTTGATCTCGATGCCGTTGGCGGCCGCATAGGCCTTGATGATGCGGTTGGCCGTTTGCGGGAACACGTAGTCGCTGCCCACCAGGTACAGCGATGTGACGCCCTTCTCCTTCAGGTAATCCAGCGCGGGAACGATCTGCTGGTTGGTCGTGGCGCCGGTGTAGAAGATGTTCTTGCTCGACTCCAGGCCCTCGTATTGCACCGGGTAGTACAGCAGCGCATTGTTGCCCTCGAACACCGGCAGCATCGCCTTGCGACTCGAGGAAGTCCACCCGCCGAACACCGCGGCCACGCAGTCGTCCTTGATCAGCTTCTCGGCCTTCTCGGCGAACACCGTCGGTTCGGACGCGCCGTCCTCGCCCACGATCTCGACCTGCTTGCCCATCACGCCGCCCTTGGCGTTGATCTCGTCCACGGCGAGCTTGATGGCGTCGCGCACGGTCACTTCCGAGATGGCCATCGTGCCCGACAGCGAGTTGAGCGAACCCACCTTGATCTCGGCGCGCGAGGTGTCCACGCACGACGCGCTCTTGGTCGCTTCGGTCTCGCCGGCCTTGCTTCCGCAGCCGGCGAGCATGACGGCGGCGGCGACGACGCTTCCCGCCGCCAAGGCAGGCTTTCTCAGTGTGGTACGTGGGAAACCGCGCATCGACAACCTTTCGTGACGGTGGGCACGGCCTCTGCATCAGGCCAGAAACGCTCTTGCCGACTACATCGAGGCCGAACGGCGCCACGGCGGGCGCCAAGCCGGACGTTAGGTCGCCGGTGTTTCTGGGGAATGTCTGTATGTCACGAACACATTAACCTGTTGTTTGACCGGTATTCCGGCACCGCCATCCCGTCGAGCATGCGCCGGGCCGGCCCTGTTCACCCGTCGAGCGTGCGCATAACCGGTGTAGCGCGCGGCGTGTCGGCCGGGGACGCGCACATTCGCGGGATTAAGGACGGGGAGGGAGAGTAGTGGAGGAGAGGAAGGAGAGGCGCCCGCGGGCGAGGTAACGATCCGGTAGCGTCGTCAGATATGACGGGCATGGGAAAGGCGACACGCAGGACTGCGGCGTATCTCTCGGCAGTGGTGATGCTGGCGGCCGGTTCTGCGGCGGTCACCGAGGCGACGGCCAATGCCGACCCGGACGCTCACCAGATCCGGTACACGCTCACCACGGGCGCCCCGTACGAATTTCAACTCACCTACCTGACGGCTCAGCCCCCGAACAAGGCCGCATACAACGCCAACGCCAACGCCTACCTGAAGCGTGAGACGGTCACGGTTGCCCCCGACGCGCCGTGGGTCTTCCCAACCGTCCTTGCCGATCCGCAGTGGGCGTTCCTGCAGGTCAGCAGCACCACGCGCGGTGGCATGGCGGCGCCGAACGCGCGCTGCGAGGTCGCCGTGGATGGTCAGGTTGTCATCCAGAACGAGCATCCCTACAGCCCGAGGTGCCTGGGTTCGCAGTGGTGATCGCGCCCTGACAGCACGGCCTGGGCGGCCTTGACATTTTATCGAACTATTGTTCGAATGAGGTGTGCGTTGGGAAGCTCAAGGCGTCGGTGTCGACGACGGGGCGCTGCCGGGCCTGGCCCGTCTGGGATTCGTCCGCACCGTGCGCACGCCGCAATTCGACGGCATTACGTTTCATGAGGTGCTGTGCAAGTCGGCGCTGAACAAGATTCCCGATTCGGCGCAACTGCCGTTCCGATTCACCCTCAACGGGTACCGGGGCTGTTCCCACGCCTGCCGCTATTGCTTCGCCCGCCCCACCCACGAGTATCTGGACCTGGACTTCGGTGCCGATTTCGACTCGCAGATCGTGGTCAAGACCAACGTCGCCGACGTGCTGCGCCGGGAGTTCCGCCGGCGCATCCTGGCCGCGCGAGACGGTCGCGCTGGGCACCAACACCGACCCGTATCAACGTGCCGAAGGGCGCTATGCGCTGATGCCGGGCATCATCGGCGCCCTTGCCGAGTCCGGCACACCGCTGTCGATCTTGACCAAGGGCACGTTGCTGCGCCGGGATCTGCCGCTGATCGCCGCGGCGGCGGAACAGGTGCCGGTGTCGGTGGCGGTGTCGCTGGCCGTCGCCGATCCTGACCTGCACCGCGACGTCGAACCCGGCACGCCCGCCCCACAGGCCAGGCTCGGGTTGATCTCGGCGATCCGGCACGCCGGCCTGGATTGTCACGTCATGGTGGCGCCGGTGCTGCCGCATCTGACGGATTCGGTTGCGCACCTGGACTTTCTGCTCAGCCAGATCGCCGAGGCAGGGGCGACGGGGGCGACGGTCTTCGGTCTGCACCTGCGCGGGTCGACCCGAGCGTGGTTCATGTCGTGGCTGGCACGCTCACATCCCGAACTGGTGGACGACTACCGCAGGTTGTATCGGCGGGGCGCCTACCTGCCGCCGGAGTACCGGCAGATGCTGCGCGAACGTGTTGCCCCGATGGTCAGTCGGTACGGGCTGGGCGGCGGAATGCAGCGTATTGCGCTCCCCGACGGGGGACAGCGGTCTGCAGTCGTCGCGCAACCGACCCTGTTCTGAATGTCTCGGTGCAGGGTCCGTGCTGCCCGGCGTGATCGAATTTCATCACGTCGAGGTTCCAGTAGCCGCGCAGGTTGGTGAGCAGTCCGGCGTCGTCGACGCGATAGGTGAAGACGCCACGAACCTCGCTGCGAAGGCCGCCTTCGAATTCGCTCCTCAGGATGAGGATGTGGGCGACCTCGTCGGGCGAACTGGACGGAAACGTCTCCTCGCAGGTGATGCGCAGATTGTTGTGGGCGATGTTGGAGTCGAAGAACGCCGCGATCGCCTCCTTGCCGCGCACGCCCGCGCCGTCGGGGTTGGTGACCGACGTGCCGATCGGGTCCTCGATGACGACGTCGTCGGCCATCAGGCCCAGCCACGCCTCGCGGTCGTGTGCCTGCACGGCTCGCCAGGACGCCTGGGAGGCGGCCAGCGCGGGGGAGATGTCGGCGGTGGTGGAACTGGTCATCGGCGGTGTTCCTCGCGTCGAAGCGGTGCGTCCGTCCACAACATACAGGCGGCAGGCATGCTCCCCGGACGACCCCCAACGCCGAAAAGCGTGATCCGACGCTCGGCGTTTCAGTGCCTGGGTTACGCCGGCGCCGTGCGACGCCGCTACCCGGCCAGGTCCCGGGCGTCGTAGGTATCGCACTTCTTCGGGTCACCGGTCTGATAGCCGACAGTGAACCAATGCTGGCGCTGTGCGGACGAACCGTGCGTCCAGGACTCCGGACTCACCCGCCCGGTCGCCGCCTTCTGAATGCGGTCGTCGCCCACCGACGAGGCGGCCGACAGCGCATCGGCAATGTCCTTGTCGCTCAACGGCTCCAGGAACGTCACGTTGGTACCCGACTGCTTGGTGATGGCCGCATAATGGGCCCATACGCCGGCGTAGCAGTCAGCCTGCAGCTCGGTCCGCACACTGTTGCCCTCGGCGCCCTGCGCACCCTGTTGGGCGCGGCCGATGTCGCCGAGCAGATTCTGCAGATGGTGGCCGTACTCGTGGGCGACGACGTACTCCTGGGCGAACGGCCCGCCACTGGAACCGAACTGGTCGACCAAAACCTGGAAGAAGCCGGTGTCGAAGTAGGCGGTCTTGTCGGCGGGGCAGTAGAACGGCCCCACATCGGTGGTGGCCGGGCCGCACCCGGTGTTCACCTGGTCCTTGAACAGCCGCATGTGTGGCGCGGTATAGCCCTTCACCAACTGGCTCCACACTCCGTCCACCGAGTTGCCGGTGGCGATGAGACGGCACTCCAGGATGTTGTTGGCGTCCTCGCCGGTACGGCATTGGCTGACGTCGAATCCCGGGGCGGCCACCCCGCCGTGCGGTTCGACCGCTTGCTGGCTGAGCACGCGGCCGGGGTCCCCGCCCATGAACAACGTCACCAGGAGGACCACCAAACCGCCGACACCGCCACCGATCGCGATTCCACGCCCGCCGCCCCCGCCGCCCCCGCCGCTGGTGGAAGTGTTGCTGGTGTCGATCCGCATACCTTCGCTGAACGTCATGGCGCGCCTCCGGGCCCTCGTGTGCGTCATTGCCGGTAACCAGTGGTTACAGCTTCGCACACTACGATTCGGACGTGGCCGTCGTCGATCAAGTTGACACCATCACTTCCACCCGGGTCGGTGATCTGCGGGGCACCTGTGAACGCGGGGTGGCCGTCTGGCGGGGTGTGGACTACGCGCAACAACCCATGGGGGACCTCCGGTTCGCCGCACCGCGCCCGGTTGAGCCGTGGACCGGCGTTCGGGACGCCACCGGTCACGGGCCGGTGCCCCTGCAGGCCAAGTCCTTTGCCGCCGATGTCGGCAAGGGTCCGAACACGCGTAGCGAGGCATGCCTGACGCTGACGGTCTGGTCCCCTGATCCGCACGGCTCATTGCCGGTGATGGTCTGGATTCCCGGCGGCGCCTTCGTGCTCGGCGCCGGCCAGTTCGACGTCTACAACGGCGCGCGGCTGGCCGCCAACGGCCGTGTCGTGGTCGTCAACGTCACATACCGGGTCGGCATCTTCGGCGGATTCGAACTCGGCTCGCTCGGAACGGGTTTCGACGACAACCTGTGCCTGCGCGACCAGATCGCCGCGCTGGCATGGGTGCGCGACAACATCGCCGCGTTCGGCGGCGACCCGGCGCGGGTCACGGTGTTCGGCGAGTCCGCGGGCGGGACATCGGTGCTCGCCTTGTTGGCGAGTCCGGCGGCCGACGGATTGTTCGGCCGCGCGATCGCCCAGAGTCCCGCGCTGACGCTGCTCGCGGACTACGACACCCGCGCCGAGCAGACCCAGCGCTTCCTGGCCGAAGTCGGATCCGGACCGGGCGAACTCAAGGGCTTGCCGCAGCGCACCCTGCGCCGGGCCGCGGGACGGATCCAGGCGCGCAGCGTGCGGACCTCGCCCACGCTTGCCTACGGGCTCACCTATGGGACCGAACTGCTGCCGCAGCATCCGATCGCTGCCGCACAGGCGGGCGCCGTGGCGCAGCTGCCCCTGATCGTCGGCACCAACAGCGACGAAGCGTCGATGTTCGCCTGGGCCCGGCAACCGATGCTGCCGACGACACCGGCAGCGGTCGACGCATTCTTCGCGCGGGTCGCGCCCGACGCCCGGGAACGCGTGCTGGCGGGCTATCCGGACTATCCGCGGCGACGGGCGCTGGTCGCGTTCGGCTCGGATGTGACGTTCGGGGCGCCGACATGGGCTTTCGCCGACGCCTACAGCTACCGAGCACCGACTTATGCGTACCGATTCGACCATGCCGCCCCGGCTCTGCGTGCCTTGCGTCTGGGCGCGACCCACGGCAGCGAGATCGTCCACGTCCATCACACCTACGGCTCACGGTTGGGCCGCAGGCTGCACCCGCTGGGTGGGCAGATCCGGCCGTCGGTGGGCCGGCGGATGCAGCGCGCCTGGCTACAGTTCGCCGTCGGGCAGCACCCGCTACCCGACTGGCCGCGCTACGAGGTCCCCCGGCGGGCGACGCGCGTCATCCGGACCTCCCGCGACGTCATGGTCGACGATCCCGACGCGACGCGGCGCGCGGCCTGGGAGGGTCTGTACTGAAACCGGCCCGCCGCCACCGAGGTCCCGGGCGTGGCCTACCCGCTGTGCACCGCGAAGCGTGTGTCGCTGTAGCGGCGCAGGTTGTACAGATAGCGCTGGAACAGCCATCCCATCAGGGGAGCGCTCACCGACATACCGATTCGCCCGGCAAGGCCGTTGGGTTTCATCGCCATCACCCAGGTGAGGTGGCAGCCGGCGGAGGTCGGTACCACCCGGTAATCCTCGGCGAATGCAGCGACGGTGCCGGTATTGGCTTCGTTGAACCGGAATGCCATGTGCGAGTACCGTTCCCACGCGAGGAACTCTTCATGGACGGTGATGCCGCCGCGCATCTTCACGGTACGGGTCGTCCCGACTCCCCGGGGTTGCGGGCTGGTCCAGGTGACGTCGTTGATGGCGGTGGCCCAGTGCGGCCAGGACGTCTCGTCGGCCAGCACCTCGAACAGCTGCTCGGGGGTGATCGCCAGGTCGACCTTGCTGACGAAGCGGTGCGGTGCGGAGTCGATGAAATCCAGATCGACCCGCTCGCAGGGGTGACGCTTCGGTCATCTGCCGTCTCCTCCACGGGTTGTAGTCAGAGCACCATAGCTGTCAGCCCAGGAGGCCGCGGCGTGCCAGGTCATCGTGGGGCTTCGCGCATCATCGCCAGGTACCCGTCGGCGAGTCCCCGCAGCTGTGCCGAACAGTCGCCGGAGAACGACGCTCCGTGCATGATCGCCATCGTTGTCGGGTTCAACTCGGCGAGGCTGTCCAGGGTCGGCGCGAGATTCGGCGTGAGGCCGGTGGCGCGGAACAGCTTCTCGGCCTCTAACGCCGGTTCTACACAATCGGATTCGGTCAACGCCGGGCATTTACCGGCGTGGGTGAGCAGATCACCGGCGAGCAGCGTCGAGGTGGCTTCATCGAACCACAACCCGGCTTCCCAATTGTGTGGCACGTGCGGTGTGGCGATGAACCGCAGCCGGTGGGCGCCGATGTCGTGCACACCGTCAACCGGGCGCGGGAACCGGCGGGCGGTCACACATGTCGGCCAGCGACAACATGATCGCGAGCTGGCCCATGGATCACCTCGGCGTGCGGCGCCGCCTCGAGGAACATGTTCATCGCGCCGCACTCGTCGGCCTCCAAATGGCCGAAGGAGATCCACCTCAGCGTTTCCACCGGCAGGATCCGGTTGATTGCCTGTGACACCTGCGGAAACAGCCGGCGCATGCCGCAGTGGAAAAGCATCGGCTCGTCGCCGGTGAGCAGGAATTGGTTGAAGGTGAACCCGTGCTCGGTGATATCGGGGGTCCAGGTCGAAAGCCGGAAGATTCCGGCGGCGATCTCGTCGACGGTGGTGTCCATGTGCCCATGCTCCGCCCGGTAACCGGTGCATGGGGAGCAATCGGGCATGTTGCCGCCCGGTACGGCACTCGGGGGGCCGGCCGCCGACCCTTAGACTGTTCAGTCGTCTCCCGACCCCGAAACTAGGAGTGCTTCGTGCTGCGTACCCGCACCGCCGGTTCGTTGCGCGCCGCCGACGCCGGCCAGACGGTGACGCTGGCCGGATGGGTGGCACGCCGCCGGGACCACGGTGGCGTGATCTTCATCGACCTGCGCGATGCCAGCGGGGCGGCGCAGGTGGTGTTCCGCGACGCCCTCGAGGTGGGGCAGGTCCTCGCCCAGGCGCACCGGCTGCGCGCGGAGTTCTGCGTGGCGGTGGCGGGCGTCGTCGAGATCCGGCCGGAGGGCAACGCGAACCCGGACCTCGCCACCGGAGAGGTCGAGGTCAACGCCACCTCGCTTACCGTGCTGGGGGATTGCGCACCGCTGCCCTTCCAGCTCGACGAAACCGCGGGCGAGGAAACGCGACTGCGCTACCGCTACCTGGACCTGCGCCGGGACGGGCCGGGACGCGCAATCCGGTTGCGTTCCAAGGTGAATGCCGCGGCACGCGACGTGCTGGCGCAGCACGACTTCATCGAGATCGAAACGCCGACTCTGACGCGCTCTACGCCCGAGGGTGCACGTGACTTCCTCGTTCCGTCGCGGTTGCAGCCTGGCTCGTTCTACGCGCTTCCGCAGAGCCCGCAGCTGTTCAAGCAGCTGTTGATGGTGGCAGGCATGGAGCGGTACTACCAGATCGCCCGGTGTTACCGCGACGAGGATTTCCGGGCCGACCGTCAGCCCGAGTTCACCCAACTGGACGTGGAGATGAGTTTCGTCTCCGCCGACGATGTCATCGCGGTCTCCGAGGAGGTGTTGCGGGCGGTGTGGGCGCTGATCGGCTACGACGTGCCGTTGCCGCTGCCCCGGATCGGCCACGCCGACGCGATGCGCCGGTTCGGGTCGGACAAGCCGGATCTGCGGTTCGGCTTGGAGCTCGTCGAGTGCGCCGACTACTTCAAGGACACCCCGTTCCGGGTGTTCCAGGCGCCCTACGTCGGGGCGGTCGTCATGCCCGGCGGCGCCTCGCAGCCGCGACGCACCCTGGACGGCTGGCAGGAGTTCGCCAAGCAGCGCGGACACAAGGGCCTGGCCTATGTTCTGTTTGCCGACGACGGGACGCTCGGCGGGCCCGTCGCCAAGAACCTGTCCGACACCGAGCGCGACGGGCTGGCGGCACACGTCGGCGCTCAACCCGGTGACTGCGTGTTCTTCGCGGCCGGCCCGGCCAAGTCGGCGCGGGCGTTGCTGGGCGCCACCCGCATCGAGATCGCCAAGCGCCTGGACATGATCGACCCGAATGCGTGGGCGTTCACCTGGGTGGTCGACTGGCCGCTGTTCGAGGTTGCCGACGAGGCCGCCGCATCCGGCGACGTGGTGGTGGGGTCCGGCGCGTGGACGGCAGTCCACCACGCGTTCACCGCGCCCAAACCCGAGTCGGTGGCGACCTTCGACACCGACCCGGGCAGCGCGCTGGCCGACGCCTACGACATCGTCTGCAACGGCAACGAGATCGGCGGCGGCTCGATCCGCATCCACCGGCGCGACATCCAGGAGCGGGTG
>CAWJYB010000013.1:0-28556 GCA_963846905.1 uncultured Actinomycetota bacterium | reverse complement strand
CGCGTAGCGAGAAGCTGACCGGTTTGACCGCCGCTGCAGCTGCAGGCGCTCAACACTCTGAACTCGGGACCGGCAACCGCATTGGCGATGTCCGAACCGGCACGCGGAGACGACGTTCTCGCACTGATGAATCACCTCGCCGCCGAAGGCTGGGTGACGGTCACGGTGCGCGACGGCGGGAGTGACCTCTACTCCGTACTGCCGTTCGGGCGGCCGGCCCAACGGCCCGTGCCGCCATCGTTGCGGCCCGCCACCATGTCGAAGTTTGCCGTGCTGCACAGGGACGCGGCGGGTTTCGTCCTCGAACACCCACTGGCCTGGTGCGACGTCCGTATCCATGACACGCGCTTGCTCGTCCTCCTCGACGGCCCGGCCGAAAACGACCATGGTGTACCCACCGCCCTGGCAGAGCAGTTCGTCGAGGACCTGCACTGGAGCGGCATTCTGGTACCGCCCGGCGCCGAGGACCGCGACTTCGACACCCTGAGCTGGAGCGCGCAGGATCTGTGGTTCCACCGGCGCAGCACGCTGGGTGAGCGCATCGTGTCCTGGCAGCGGTTCGGTCCGACCAAGTGGGCGAAGGGCCGATTCCCTCAGCCACCCGCGCGCAGGACGACCCATCCGGGCGAACCCGTCGCTCTGCTCGTCCCCGACCTGGCGGCCATGCGGACACAGGATCCGACTCTGACGGCCGTTCTCGAAGACCGTGTTTCGACGAGAAGATTCGACGACGATCACCCGATCACAATCGAGCAGCTGGCCGAGTTGCTGTACCGCACAGCTCGGACGCGGGCTACGACGCCGCTCGGAGACGGTGAGGAACTCGTTTCGCGGCCATACCCTTCCGGCGGCGGCGTCTACGAACTCGAGCTCTACCCGGTGGCGCGAAACGTCGCGGGTCTGGCGCCGGGCATGTACCACTACGACTCGTTCGACCACGTCCTGCGCCCGGTGGCCGTTTTGGCTTCGCCCGCCGTGTCCGCGCTGTTGAGTCCGGCTTCGGCGACGTTGACCGGAGGTGCCGAGCCACAGCTGCTCATAGTCGTCGCAGCACGTTGCGGTCGCATCTTGTGGACCTACGAACAGATCGGATACGCCGCCATCCTCAAGGATGTCGGTGTCTTGACGCAGACCATCTACCTGGCCGCGACCGCGATGGGTCTGGGCACGTGTGCACAGGGATTCAGTAACACCGCCGCGTTCGTCGCGGCCACGGGCGTCGATGAGCTACAGGAATGCAGTGTAGGCAGCATCATCGTGGGCACTCCCGCCCGGCACCGACCGATGTGAGCGGATCAACCCTGGGCCAGGACCTCTTCGTCGGTCATCGCTGCGATGTCGAGATAGTGGTGTGCGACGACATCCAGTCGGTCCGGCGTGCCGCGCTGCGCTTCGCGCTCCTGCAATCGTCGCGCCAACCCGGCCACGGTTCGGCGAGGCGAACAGGTCGGCGACCACGGCGTGATCGGCGACCAGCCAGTCGCGCACGCGCGCGATGACGGTGGTTGCCAACACCGAGTCACCCCCTGAGGCGAAAAAGTCATCGTGCACGCCGATCGAGCCCACACCGAGAACTTCGGCCACAACCGCGGCGAGTGCCCCCTCCACCGCATTGCGCGGAGCAACGACCTTGGGATGCGAAATCTCCGGCTCCAGCAGCGCCGTCACCGCGCGGCGGTCGACTTTTCCGTTCGGGGTCAGCGGGACCTGTTCGAAGAACACGACCCGGGCCGGAATCATGTAGGCGGGCAACAGATCCGAAACGGATGCTGTGACATCACCGATCTTGGTGGGATCGCCGGCGACCGCCGCAACCAACTTCGGCGCGTTGGCGCCGACCACCGTGGCGACCGCTTGCCGCACCCCTGGCACCGTCCGCAGCGCACTCTCCACCTCGCCGAGTTCGACCCGGTATCCCCGGATCTGAACCTGGTGGTCGATACGGCCGAGGAATTCGATGGTGCCGTCGGGCCAATACCTGGCCATATCGCCGGTCCTGTACCACCGTGTGCCGTCATATTCGACGAAACGCCGGGCCGTGCGGACCGGATCGTTGCGATAGCCGGCCGCGACATTGGCCCCGCCGACCCAGAATTCGCCGGTCACCCAGTCAGGGCAGTCCCGGCCGGCGGCCGAGACGATCCGGCACCTGACGTTGCGCAACGGCACCCCGAACGGCACCGTCGTCCAATGCTCAGGCGGTTCGCCGACCACTTCGCAGATCGTGTTGTGGATAGCCGTTTCGGTCGCTCCGCCCAGACCGGCGAACCGGCATCCGGGCACCTGCTCGGCCAGCCGGCGGGCCAGATCGGCACCCACCCGGTCACCGCCGAGCGTGACCGCCCTGAGCGAATCGCCGAGCCGGTCACCGCCCAGCTGCAAGATCATGTCGAGCATGCTCGGCACACAGTTGAGGATCGAAACCCGATGGTGCCGAATCAATTCCACCCATGAGGTGGGCGTTGCCCGCTGTTCGGCATCGACCGCTACCAGTGTGCCGCCCACGGAGAACATGCCGAAGATGTCGTAGACGGATGCGTCGAACTCCAGAGCCGACAACGCCAACACCCGATCGGAGGCGCCAACCCCGAACCACTCGTTCACAGCGTCGATCGTGTTCATCGCCGCGCCGTGCGGCACGTCGACGCCCTTGGGCACTCCGGTGGAACCGGAAGTGAAGATCACATATGCGATGTCGCCGGTATCGGGCAGGACCGGCGACGCCAGCGGCCGCGGATGGGTACGCGCCGTCCGGATCGACAGGCACGGAATCGGAACACGCGCCGCTGAACCGATGTCCGAACCGTCGGCGGCGATCGCCGCAACGATGTCCGCGGACTGCAGGATTTTCGCGCGTCGCCCGGCCGGCTGATCAAACCCGATCGGCACATATGTCCCACCGGCAGCCAACACCCCGAGCGCTGCCAAGACCTGATCGCGCCCCTTGGGCAGCTGCACGGCGACGGCGTCACCCCGTCGCACACCGGACGCCCGCAGGGCACCCGCTACGGCGAGCGAACTCTTCGCGAGTTCCCCATAGCTCCATACGTTTTCGGCGCCGCCTGGATCCCACACCACGGCGGGCGCGCCGGGGTTCGCCGCGGCATGCTCGAAGAATCCCTGATGCAGGCACCGGCCGCTGACGGGTCCGTCGGTCGCGTTGACCGCCGCACGCACCCTCGCCTGGGCGCTCGGCAACGTCGTCACCGTCGACTCGTCGTCCCAGCCCGCGTCGCCGCGGCTGAGCGACTCGACGGCCTCGGTGAATCCTGCGAACATCGCATCGATCAGCCCCCGCGGGAACGCCCCCTCGCGCACGTCCCAGTTGAGCAGCAGCCCGCCCCGCACCTCGGTCACCTGTGCGTCCAACAACACCTGAGGGCCCTGCGAGATGATCCACACCGGTTCGCCGAAGGTCTCCACAACGCTGTCGGCGAACAGTTCGCCGAGATCGAGGGCGCTGGTGAAGACGACTGGCGCCAGCACCTGCCCGCCTCGATACCTGCTCAGGTCGCGCAGCACTTCGAGGCCGGAATAGCTTGAGTGCGAACCACTTTCGTACATACGACGCTGGATGAGCCGGGCCCGGTCCGCGACCGACATGCTCTCGGTCACGTCGACCTCCAGCATGATCGACGACGAAAAGTCCCCGACCACGCGCTCGATGTCCGGATGCACCGATTCACGCTGGAACAGTGGCAGATTCAGCAAGAACCGGCTCTGCGCAGACCAGTTCCCGATCGTGTCGGCGAAGACGGCCGCCAGCGCCACGGCCGGGGTGACGCCACGCCGGTGGGCTGCGGCGACCAGCCCCCGCCTCGCTTCCGGCGCGAGCCAGTGGTCGTGGCGGACGGTGCGATGGGGCGCTGTGCGCTGGGCCGCCGGGACGATCGGCAGCTCAGGTGCGCCGGGCATGTCGGGCAACCGCAGCTGCCACCAGCTCCGGTCGCGCTGCCGCAAGGCAGGGTCCACAGTGCGCTCGGTGCGGTAGCGACGGTAGCTGTAACCGGGCGAGGTCGTCACCGCCCCGCGATAAGCGGCGGCCAGGTCGGATACCAGTACGCGGTAACTCATCGCGTCCGCCGCCAGCATGTCGACGTCCAGGTGCAGCCGGCTGCGACCCTGATCGCACAACGTCAGGGTGACGTCGATGACCTGCGCGTCCTGCACGGCAAGCCGTTGATGGGTCTTGCGGTCGCGCAACTTCGCCAGTTCGGCTTCGACGATGTCAGGCGACTGTCCACGCAGGTCGACCACACTGAACACAGGTCGGCCGGGTTCCGGCATTGTCTGCTGCCTGCCGTCCGGGAGGAATCGGGTACGTAACATCGGATGCGCAGCGACGAGATCGGTCACCGCAGCCTGCAGCCGCACGGGATCGATCTCCTGCCCGTCGAACTCGACGTACAGGTGCGCCGCCACTCCACCGAGTTCCTGCTCCTCGCAGCGGCCGATCCAGTACGCATGCTGCATGGCGGCGAGCGGGTACGGCGTCGTGTTCGGAGCCGGCCGCGACCGTCTCGGGCGGTCGGTCGCCAGATGGATCTGCAATGCCTGCGATCTCATCGCTGAGCAGCTCGTGCCACGACGCGACGGTGGGATGGGCCGCGAGCTCGGCGAAGGTGATGCGGGCGCCACCCATGCGCCACCGCCCCGCCAGCGCCATCATCCGAATCGAGTTGAGTCCCATCCGGATGAGATCGTCGTCGTCCGCGATGCCGTCCACGGGCGAACCGATTTCGGCCGCGATCGTGGCGCGAATCTCATCCCTGCTGATCCGCTTCCGGCGGTCAGCAGGCTCCTGCGGCATCTGCATTCGAGATCCTCCCTGCGCCTATTCGTGGTCCAAGGCATCGGCCAGCGCCACGATCGCGCGCTGCCACAGATCGGTCAGACGGTCGATGTCGGATTCCGCGAACAATGCATCGCTGAACAGCACATTCGTGACCAGTTGCGAGCCCTGCGGTGTGGCGCCGACAGCCGAGCTGATGGTGATGGCAAAGCGCAGTGGCAAATCCGGTTCGGGGTCGACCGGCAGAGCGTCGATGTACGGTGTGCCGAGCAGCGACCAGGGACGATCTGTCCGTCCGCTGAGATCGAGCCGTCCCAGATAGCTGAACTGAATCTGCGGTTCGGCGGCCCCGCGCAAGCCCGGGGACGCGATTGACATAACGCAACAGCCCGTAGTCCAAGCCCCCGTTGGGGATCGCCGCGAGATGGACCCGTACCGAGTCCAGCAGGGCCCGGGCCGCTACCCGGGTCGTCCCCGGCCCGTTCAACGTCCACGGCGTCGTCGCCCACGCCCAGCCGCACCGGAAAAGCAGCTGGTGAACCAGCCGACGGTGTTGGTGGTGTCGGTGTCCATGACGGCATCGGCACGCCCGTGACCCTCCAGATCGATGAGCGTGCCCGAACCGGGGTCCTCGCCACGCCCGTGCCGCCAACTCGAAAGGCAATCGTCATCACCGCCAGCAGGAATTCGCGCACACCCGTGTCGCCGCGCAGTGCGGCGAGCACGCGCTCCGTCACCTGCGCCGCAGTCGCCACCTGCCTGACCTGTAGGTTCGACCAGGTGTCGCGGGTGGGGTCCGGATGCCGTACACCCAACGCGGGGTCCGGTTCCCGCACTTGCGCGGCCCAGTATTCGAGCTGGTCCCCCACCGCGGGTGACGCGGCGCGCTGCCACATCAGCTCCGACCACCGGCGGTACGAGGTGTGCTCCGGCAGCATCTCCGGAGCCGTGCCCGCTGTCACCGCGCGCCACGCCTCCGTGAGATCCCCCACGATGATGTGCCACGACACGACATCCACCGCCAGGTGGTGCACGGTGAGCAGCAGCACCTGCTCCTGCTGGTGGATGCCGGAGAGCCAAACCGCGCGCACCGTCGCACCGGTGCGGGGATCGATCTCGTCGGTGACCGTACGTGCGCACCGGGTTATCGCCGAACTCAGGTCGGCGTCGGCCTGGTGATCCAGCGTCACCCGGCTCAGCACGTCAGCGGCGCGGACGACACCGGGTTCACGAGTGACCAGACGCGGTCCCGCCGGCGTGTCGACCAACACCGATCGCAGCGCGTCGTGTCCGTCGAGCAACAACTGCAGTAGCGATTCGATCGCTACGCGGTCGATGTCGGCGGGCAGGCGCAGGAAAACGGTGTGCGTGAAGCGGCGATAGTTGCCGTACTCGTTGAGCCAGCACACCATCGGCAGCGGCGGCACCTCTCCGCATTCGGTTCCGCACCGGGCTCGCTCGACCGCCTCCGAGTCGGCAGTGGAGTCGATCGCCGCCGCCAGCTGACGGATGGTCGGCGCGGTCACCACCATTCGCGGACTCACCGCGATGCCGCGCCGTCGGGCCTTGTGGACCAGCGAGATCGCGACGATGCTGTCCATGCCGAGCGCGAAGAAGTCGTCGTCGACATGCGGTGCCACACCGTTGAATAGCTCGGCCAGAACCTCGCACAGCGATCGCTCGGTATCGGTGAGCACCGACGCCGCACACCCACCGGGCGCCGCTTCGGCCAGCGCTTTCGCGGCAAGCCTGTCCAGGGCGGGTCCGTCCAGCTTGCCGTTGGCGTTCAACGGGAACGCAGGCAGTGCCACGATCCGCGCAGGAATCATGTAGGACGGCAGAACTCGGCCGAGTGCGCCGCGCAGCTCCGGCAGGTCGTCGTCCACCTGGTGATCCGTGCTTCGCGCCGGCGGCTCGTCGCCCACCCCTGTCACGACAAAACCGACCAGGGTCGCACCGCGCTCGCGGCGCAGATTCCGGACCGCGGCGCCACGGACCCCGGGCTGCGCCCGCAGTGCGGCCTCGATCTCGCCGATCTCGACGCGATAGCCGCGGACTTTCACCTGGGTGTCGCCGCGCCCCAGAGTAGGCGTATCCGCCGTCGGGCAGGCGGCGCACCAGGTCACCGGTGCGGTACATGCGACTGCCGGGGCACAGCGGGTCTGCGACGAACCGGCCGGCGGTCAGATCTGGCCTGCGGAGGTATCCGCGGGCCAGCTGCGCTCCGGAAAGGTAAAGCTCTCCCACCACGCCGCTGGGTACCGCCCGCAACCTCGAATCCAGCACGTACCCCGTAGTTCCGGTGTTCGTCGTACCGATCGTCGGCACGGGATGTTCCCTGACCGCGGCGACCACAGCCTCGACAGTCGTTTCGGTCGGGCCGTAGCAGTTGTAAACCGCCGTGCGTGGCAATGAGCGCAATTCGGCCCACAGCACCGAATCGATCGGCTCACCCCCGAGGGCGAGGACCGCGAGATCCCGGTCCAGCAGTCCGGCCGCGCACAGCTGGGTGAGCATCGACGGGGTGGTGTCGATCATGTCGACGCCGGATCGGGCCATGCCTTCCACAAGCAGATCCGCGTCGCGCATCTCCTCTGCGTCGAACAGGTGCAACTCGTGGCCGTCGAGCAGGCCGACCATGGGTTGCCACGAAGCATCGAAGCTCAGGGACCAGGCGTGGGCAATCCGCAGCGGGCGACCCAGGTGCGGTGCCGCCGCCCGGTAGACGCGCTCACGATGGTCGGCGAAGTAGGCGAGCAGTGCCGCATTCGTGGCGACGACGCCCTTGGGTTCGCCGCTCGATCCGGATGTGAAGATGATGTATGCGCAATGTTCGGGATGACGCCGGATCGCCGGCGTGCCGACGGCGCGTCGCGAACAGCGTTGCGCCACAGCGGGATCGTCGAGGACCAACTTCGGCCGACCGTCTCCGACCAGTTCCGAGCGGCTGGTATCGGTGATGACCAACGCTGGATTGGCTTGGCGCAGGATGGACTCGATGCGGGCTTCCGGAAGCGCGACGTCGACGGGCACATAGGCGCCACCGGCGGCGAGCACCGCCCAGATCGCGACGACCGCTCCGGTGGAGCGGGGCAGTACCAGTGCGACGACACTCTCCGGGCCTATGCCGTGCTCAACCAACTCCCCCGCGATCCGGCCGGCGGCAGCGTGCAATTCGGCGTAGGTGAAGTGGTCGGCTCCGCTGCCGGTCAGGGCCACCGCGTCTGGTGTGGCGCGGACCTGCCGTTCGAACACCTCCCAGACCGTGGTGCCGTCGTCAGGGATTCGCGCATGAGCCGCCGGCTCGTAGAATTCGGCCCGCTCGGCGGGCGTGAGAACATCGAACACGTCCGGTGTGCCGTCGCCGGCATCGGGGAGCTGACGCAGTACCGCGAGCAGTCGTTCGCCGATGTCGGCGGCCCGCAGGTACGGCAGCGCCTCACCAACCGCCTCGACCATCACAACCAGGGCGTCGTCTTGCAGATGCGAGACCACGGCCAGCGGATAGTGGGTAAGGCTTTCCATCTCGATGGGGCAGAACCTGGTTCCGTCGGGTGCTTGAGCGGGGCGGATGGCGTCTTCGATCGGCGCGTTCTCGAACACGAACAATGTGTCGAAGAGGGTTCCGCGGCCGTGTTCCCGCTGGATCGCAGACAGGCTCAGGTGACCGATGTCGCGCATCGCCGATAGCTCACGCTGCAACCGAGCGCACTGCGCGACCACTGACGCACCGCTGCCCAGATGGTGCACCACGGGCACGGCGTTGATGAACAGCCCCACCATGCTCTCCACCCCGGTCAACCGCTCGGGACGACCGGAGACGATGGTGCCGAAAACGACGTCTTCGCGGTCTGTGAGCCTGCCGAGCACGACGGTCCAGGCGAACAGCACCGCGGTGCCCAGGGTCAGACCGTGGCCGGCCGCCCACAGCCGCAGCCGAACGGTGTCCGCGGGACCCAGGAGCAGTTGCGTCTTGCCGGGAACACCCCCGCGCGCGCCTGCCGCCCCGTCCGCGACCATCAACGGGCCGGACGCACCGCACAGATAGTCGTTCCATCTCGCCATCGCCGCGGAGTTGTCCTGCTCGGCGAGCCAAACGATGTAGTCCCGGTAGGGACGCGGTGCCGGCAACGCTTCCAGGGAACCGCCCGCCCGGTAGACGGCCAGCATTTCGGTGAAGAAGACGGCCAGCGCCCAGCCGTCCATCAGAATGTGGTGCACGGTGAGGATCATCCGGTGCCTGTTTTCACCGGGCACCGCGAGCAGTAGCACGCGCATCGCGGGCCCTCTGCCCAAGTCGAACGGGCGACCGCGCTCCGATCGAGCGATCGACTCGAATTCGGCGGGAGCCGCAACGCGCTGCGCCCAGGGCAACTCGGCGGTGACGGGCACGATCTGTACCGGCTTCGGTACGTCGCGATCCCAGAAAGCGGCCCGCAGGTTGGGGTACCGGTCGAGCATGGCCGATGCGCTGCGGCGCAACAGTGCGACGCCGAGCGGGCCGTGGATGTCGACGACGAACTGCATGGTGTAGAGGTCGATGTCGTCGTCGGAGAGTCGGTACAGCGCGAACAACCCCTCCTGCAGGGGGCTCAGCGCGAGTACGTCCTCGATCTGTGGCGGCGCTGTGGTCACGACGGCCCACATGCCTGCCCTTGCCATGATGCGCTGAGTTCGGCCAATGCATCGGCGGACAGGCCCGCGGAACTCATCGGGGTGTATTCCTGGCGCGGCACCCAACCCTGTTCTCGTTCGAGCGGTTCGGCGGCCGCATCGACCGCCGCAGCCAACTCGGCGATGGTCATGTGCTCGAACACCAGCTGCGGGGTGAGTGCAAGTCCCTGCTCGTTGGCCCGGGCCGACCACTTGACGGAGACGATGCTGTCGCCGCCGAGCGCGAAGAAGTTGTCCTCGGGCTCTACGCCGCTGATCTCGAGTAGTTCCTCCAACAATGCGATCAGACTCTGCCGGGTTTTTGCCGAACCGTAGGCAAACACCGGCGCCGGGTCCGAGAAGCCGGGATGCGGCGACGCGGCGAGCTTCGCCAACGCCGCGACGGGCAGCAATTCCAAGTCGGACACCAGGCAGTCCGGTGTGGTCGCGAAGGCTTCGAACGCCGAATTCAGTGCATCGGCGATGCGTTCGGCGGTCGCGGGTTCGTAGAGATCGGCATTGGCGATGACCCAGACGTCGAGTTCGCCGGCCGGCGTGACGTACAAACCGAGGTTGAGATCCAGGAACGCGACCTTCAGGTCCATCGGAAGCGCGACGACGGTTGTCTCGCCGGTCCCGTCGAGATCGCGGGGCATCAATGCCCAGTCCTCACCGCGGAAGTTGATCATCGTCTGGAACAGCGGGTTGCGGGACCGCCTGCGTGGGGGGTTGAGCGCCTCCACCAGGCGCTCGATGGGCAGTTCCTGGTGTGCGAAAGCATCGAGCACCGTGTCGCGGCTGCGGACGACGGCGGTGCGCAGAGTGGGATCGTCGGACAGGTCGTTGCGCAGCACCACCATGTTGGCGAACAGCCCGATCAGGTTCTCGGTTGCCGGATCCACGCGCGAGGCGACCGGACTGCCGATGGCGATGTCTCCGCCGCCGCCCAGCTTGTGCAGCAGCACCGCGACAACTGCCTGGTAGACCATGAATTCGGTGGAACCGGTCTGCTCGGCGAGCCGGACGAGCGCCGCACGGCAGCGCGCAGGCACCGTGAAATTGAGCACCTCGCCGCGCTGCCCGAGCACCGGCGGTCGCGACGTGGTCGGCGGCGACGGTGATCTCGTCAGGCAGTCCAGCCAGCGCGTCGCGCCAATGGGTCAGTTCTGATCGACCCCATTCGCTCGCCGCCCTCGATTACGTCTCGTTGCCACAGCGCGTAATCCGCATATTGGATGGGAAGGCCTGACCATTGGGGCTCCTTCGCGTGCAGGCGCGCACGGTAGGCGGCGATGATGTCGTCGAAGAAGATGCCGCGTCGACGCGTGATCGGTGACGATGTGGTGCACGAGCACGAACAACACGTGGGCGTGCGCGTCCAGGGCTATCAGGGTGGGCTTGATCAGCGCCCCCGACTCGGGTGTGAACACATGCCGGCGCAGTTCGGCCAACTCCCGCTCGAGTCCGTCCGGGCCCACGTTCACCAGCGGCAACTCCAGCCGCAGGTCGGGGTGCACAATTTGACGCGGAACACCCTGGTGTTCAACGAAATTGGTGCGCAGAGCTTCGTGGCGCGCGACCAGGTCGTCGAACGCCGAAGTCAGGACCGCCAGGTCCAGTGGACCGTCGAAGCGAAGCGCGAATGACAGATTGAAGGCGTCGCTCGCGCCTTCCATCCGGTACTGGAACCACATGGCCTGCTGCGAATACGAGAGCGGCAGCCGTTGCGGGCGGGCGGCTTCGACGAGCTCAGGGCGTCGCGGCCCACGGCGGTCCACAGTTTCGCCCGGGACGCCGTCGTCGTCTATGGCGTCTAGGTCGATGTCGAACTCGGCCCGAAACCGCTCGACCAGTTCGGCGGCCAGCCCGACCGGGGTCGGAGTCTCAAACACGGTTCGCACTGTCAGCTCGACCCCGATCTCGACGCGGATCTGCGCGACCAGCCGGGCTGCCAGCAACGAATGGCCGCCCAAGGCGAAGAAAGACTCCTCGGCGCTGACCCGTTCGCATCCGAACAGTCCCGCGAAGATGCCGCAGATCCGGCGTTGGTCGGCGTCGCCGGCTTCCCGAAAACCGGTTGCCGTCGCCGGCGATGCCGGGGGCAGTGACCGCCTGTCGAGTTTTCCGCTCACCGTCAACGGGATTTCCCTGACCACCGCGAACGCGCTGGGCACCATGTGTTCCGGCAGCACCGATGCGGCGTGCGCACGTATCTCGGCAACATCTATCGACGCATCTGTGGATCGCGCTGTCCAACTCCATCGGCACCAGGTATGCGGCGAGCACGGGTCCCGCTTCGGTGTCGTTCGGCGACGACGAGGCAATGTCTGACCGCCGTCGTGCGCCGCGATCACAGACTCAACTTCGCCAAGTTCGATTCGGAAGCCGCGGATCTTCACCTGCTCGTCTGCCCGTCCGACGAACGCCAGTACTCCGGAAATGTTGCGGCGGACCAGGTCTCCGGTCCGATACAGCCGGCCACCGGGGTTGAACGGATCAGCGACGAATCGGTCCGCCGTCAACTCCGGACGTCCCAGGTATCCGCGCGCCAACTGATTGCCCCCGAGGTACAGCTCGCCGATCACCTCGGCGGGAACCGGCTGCAATTGCCTCGTCCAAGACATAGGCGTAGACGTTGCGGTTCGGCAGGCCGATCGGCACCACTCCGGAGCCCTGCGGGCCATGCACCGGCATGTGGGTCGAGCAGACCACGGCCTCGGTCGGGCCGTAGTGGTTGCGCAGCTCCGCATCGAAGTACTCGGCGAATTTGTCTGCCACCTCTCCGGTGAGAACTTCGCCGCCAACGGGTACGCAACGCAACTCCCGCCATTCGCCGACCTCGGGCAGCATCAGCACGGTGCGCAGCATGGAAGGCACCATGTGCAGCACGGTGACCCGGTGGCGCCTGATCAGACCGGCGACGTAGCCGATGTCGCCGAAGGCATCGGGCCTGGGCACAATCAGTTGCGCGCCGAGCGACAGTGTCACGAAGATGTCCAGCAGCGAGGCATCGAAGCTCACCGACGACGACTGGAGCAAGTTGTCGTCGGCGGTCATGCTCCACTCGGCGATGAAGCCCGTCACGTGCTCGGCAATCGCATTGTGTGGCACAGCCACGCCCTTGGGCCGGCCGGTGGATCCCGAGGTGTATATGACGTATGCGAGGTGCCCGGGCAGCAAGGGACGAAGGCGATCGGTGTCGGTGGGAGTCGCGTCGGACAACTGCGCCGCGGCCGATCGGGCGGTGTCGAATTCCTGCGGGCCGATGACCAGCTTCGGGCAGCTGTCGGAGACGAGGAATTCGATGCGGTCCGGCGGATAGGCCGGGTCTATCGGCAAGTAAGCCGCGCCGGCCTTGAGTACGGCGAGCATCGCGATGACGAACTCGATCGACGCGCTCATGCGCAGGCCGATGACGTCCTCGGCACCGACACCGGTCCGGATCAGCCACCGCGCCAACCGATTCGCGCGTCGATGCAGTTCGGCATAGGTCAGCTCGGCCGTCATCGGAAACCAGCGCCGATCGCGTCCGGGGGCGCCCGCGGCGGCCGACTCCAACACGTCCACCATCGTGGTGGCGGGCGTGGCTACGAGCCCGCCGTGCGACTGCTCCAGCACGACGTCCCGGTCGCTGGCGTCGAGCATGTCCAACTGCATTGAGGCGGCGTCCGGGCTCACTGAGCGCACTGTCCAGCAACCGCAGATAATGTTCGGCCATCTGCTCGACGAGTGGTGCGGCCAGCACATCGGCTGATAGTCGAACTCGACGAACTGCCCCGCTGCCCGGCCACGACCGCCACGGCCAGCGGCACTGCCGCGGTCGCCGCGGCCAGGTCGAGTTGTCGTGCCGTGATGCAGTCGAGCGCCATGTCGTCCGCGCTCTTGCGCATGCTGAAGCCCAGGCGCACCAGGTTGTCCATGCCGTCGCGTCCCATCGCCCTGTCCGGGTTCACTTCGCGGATGACACGGTCGATTCCGGCGGTCTGGTGGGCAATGCCGCCAAGAACGGTGTCGCGCACGGCGTCGACCAAGAGGCGAAGGTGTCGTCGGAGCGCACGCGCATCCGCAGCAGCAGCGTGTTACCGAAATACCCGATCGCTCGTTCCGCCGCTGCACTGCGCCCGGTCACCGGCACGGAGCACAGCACATCCTCAGCGCCCGTATAGCGACGAACGAGCACACCGAAGCCCGCCAGCAACACCATGAACGGCGACGCGGCCCGCTCCCGCGCGAAGGCCTCCACTCGGCCGAACAGTTCGCCGGGAATCGCGAGTCTGCGACCGATCCATCCGTCTGGACGGGGCTGCGACCGCTGGCCCCGGCAGTTCAACCGGTTCGGGCAAGGGCCGTAACGTTGTGCGCCAGTATTCGACCTCGGACTCCGTGGGTTCGCCCGAGTTCTTCAGCACGCCGACCGAGATGAATTGCGGCGCTGGGCTGTCCTGCTCGCGACCGTTGTAAGCGGCCGCCAGGTCGCCGAAGAACACGTCCCAGCAGTCGTCGTCCCAACCGATGTGGTGCATCACCATCAGCAACACGCATTGGTCGGCGCCGGTCCGTATCAGGGTCACCCGCATCGGCAATTGGGTCGCGAGGTCGAACGCCCTGCCGAACTCGGCTCGAGCCAGAGCTTCGATCCGGCCGTCGCATTCCTCAGCGGCGAGATCACGTAAATCCCAGTCCTGCCAAGGGATCTCAACTGTCGTCCGCAACGACCTGGTACGGCTCGCCCTCGTCGTCCACCCCGTAGGTGGTGCGCAAAACTGTGTGGCGTGCCGCGACGGCATCGAACGCGGCACGCAAACGGACTTCGTCGACCACGCCCGCCAGTCGATATCCCACACAGATGTTCAGCGTGGTGTCGTCAGCATCCAGCGTCTGCAGAAACCACATCCGGCGCTGCCCGGCCGAGAGACCGGTACCGCTCGCCCGACCGGATCGGTGCGGTGGACAAAGACACGGTTGCCGAAAGACCACTTTCGGCAACGCGCCGGCGCAGCAATTCCCGGCGGCGCTGCTGCAGGGCGCTTTCCTCGTCTGCCATGGCTCGTCCCACTGTGACCTCTATCCGTTTATCCGTTCCGACCCTTGTCCGCCCCGACCTAACGTCCGGTTGCCCGCCACGGGTGGGCGCCGACCACCGGCCGGGCCGACCTCGCGGTCACCCGGCAGGCATCGCCACTGGGCGGCGCGACAGCGACCACTTCCAAGTGCTCATCTCCGCAAATTGCACGAAAGTTAGCATAGGCTAGCTTAACTACAACGACTGCAGTCAGCTCCCCGGGCGAGGCCGGTGGCATCCGACGGATTCCACCGCCACGGCAGCGGTCCCCCGCGGGACCGGGTTCAGCGCGAGGTTGGCGTGAGGCTGGGGAGGCGCACCAGGTAGAGATGGACGTGGAATCGGAGTGGCATCGGACATCAGCAACCGCCACACCACGCTTGGCCACTCGATGTTTTCCGGGGTGTTCTCGCTGAGCCGGATGGATCCCGACCGCGACCTGGACCTGTTGCATCCGATGGATGAACGACCCCGAGGTGGCACGATTCTGGAAGAAGCCATGGCCTCGTGGAGGATCGCGACATACCTGCGCGAACAGGACCACAAGCACGCACTCCACCCCGTACCTGGGCCGACTGGACGGCGTCCCGATGAGCTACTGGGAGCTCTACCGTGCCGACCTCGACCCGCTCGCCCAGTTTTACGCCGCCCGTCACCACGATGCCGGCATACACCTGCTCCTCGGCCCGGCCCAGTGCCGCGGTCGGGGGCTGGCCGCTGACCTCTGCGCGTGGTCTCCGCCTGGCAACTCGACGCGGATGTCCGGACTGCCCGGGTGATCGCCGAACCCGACATGGAAAATGCGCGATTCGGTGCGCGCATTCGAACTTGCCGGGTTCCAGCGCGCCGGGCACGTCGACCTGCCGGAGAAGCGAGCCCCCTGATGGTCCGCAACCGTGAACCCCGGTGAGGCCCTTCAGGTGGACCGACCCGGGCACGCGACAAGTGCACAGCTACGCCTCGCAAAGTTATGTTAGCCTTCGCTAAGTTGTCCCTAGCTGAACTTCGGACGATCCCTCGAGGTCGACCACTCGACGTACCAACGCCAGTCCAGTTCGGACCCTTCGGACGCGTGCGGGCCCGGCGATCAAGAGGAGGTAGCGCGTGCAACGCACACTGGGGTGGATCAGGCAGTTCCACGAACCCGCTTCGCCCGACAGCCCTTCCGCTGCTGGTGTTCCCCCATGCCGGAGCCGGTGCGTCGGCCTACCGGGCATTCTCAAAGGTGCTCAGTTCGAAGTTCAGGGTCATCCTCTTTCAGTACCCGGGACGTCAGGACCGGGCGGCTGAACCACTCCCGGCTTCGCTTGCCCGAGTTCGCGGCTGGCGCGTTCGGGGAATTCTGCGGTTCGGATCTCGACCGCGGACGTCCCGATCGTCGCCTTCGGCCACAGCATGGGCGCACTGATCGCGTTCGAGTTCGTTCGGATCGCTGAAGCCTGCGGATTCGAGGTGCGTCAACTCAGTGTCTCCGCGGCGGTGGCCCCCTGTCACGTCGCGGCCAAGCCGGCCCATCCGACGGCCGACGAAGACATCCTCAACCATCTCGCGGCAGCTAGAAGGAACCGACACGGGCGTATTCACCAGCCGCGAGGTCATGAAACTGGCATTGCCCGTCATCAAAGCCGACTACCGGGCCTTCGATGCATACTCCTGCCCCGACGACGTCAAGATCGCCGCACCGATTCACGTCATGGGGGGTGATCGGGACCCGATACGTCACGCTCGGCGACCTCTACGCTTGGCGTCAGCACGCGGACGACGTAACGGTCACGTTGTTCGACGGCGGGCACTTCTATCTGGAACGACCACATCGATGCGATCGCGGAGTTGTTGGAGTCGTGCGCCCCGTGCGGCAAAAGCCATGAGTAGGGCCACGGGTGGGGCCATGAGTCAGTCCGCCACGACCGACGACCCGATCGTCGTTTCGGGAATTGCCGTAGAGGCGCCAGGCGGAATCGACAGCCCGGCCGCCCTATGGTCGGCGCTCGCGGAGTCGCGAGAGCTGATCACGCCCTTTCCGCGGGACCGCGGCTGGCCCGTCGACGACCTCCTTGCGGTGTCCCGGTCACG
The DNA here is from genome assembly GCA_963846905.1 of uncultured Actinomycetota bacterium. GTDB lineage: Bacteria > Actinomycetota > Actinomycetes > Mycobacteriales > Mycobacteriaceae > Mycobacterium. The sequence continues at coordinate 11,976 of CAWJYB010000013.1, read as the reverse complement.
ATGGCTGGGGGCAGGTTCGCGACGCCTGCGGATTCCTCACCACTGCAGCGCTGTTCGACCCGGCATTCTTCGGGATCACTGCCCGTGAAGCGATCGCGATGCATCCCCAGCAACGCGTTGCGATCCGGGTTGCCTGGAAGGCACTGGAGAACGCCGGTCTCAATCCGGGCACCCTGGAAGGCGCCGACGGCGGCTGTTTCGTCGGGATGTCGCCGATGGAATACGGTCCACGCGCCTGCACGGTCGACGACTACAGCGGCCATCGCATCGCCAGCATGGGACAGCTTGGCGCGGCCGGCCGCATCTCACACTGCATCGGCCTCCACGGTCCGTCCATGTGCGTCGATTCGGCGTGCGCATCCTCGTTGACGGCGTTGCACCTCGCCGCGACCGCGGTTCGGTCGGGCGAGTGCGAATGGGCACTCGCCGGAGGGGTGTGTGTGATGGGGTCGCCGGCCGCCTTTTACGAGTTCGCCCGACTCAACGCTCTTTCCGAGGACGGGCACTGCCGGGCGTATTCCGACGATGCCAGCGGCACGGTCTGGGGCGAGGGCGTGGGGATGGTGCTCCTCGAACATGAATCACGAGCACGGCAGCTCGGGCACCGGATCTACGGACGCATCCTGGCCATCCGCACCAACCACAACGGCAAGGGCAAGCCGATCCTTGTTCCCCGGGTGCGGGCGCAGGAGCAGCTCATGCTCAAGACGATCGCAGCATCAGGAGTGGATCCGGCTGACGTGGGAATGATCGAAGGCCACGGCACCGCGACTCTCGCGGGCGACCCGGTGGAGCTGATCGCCCTGTTCAAGTCCTATGGCGCTTTGGGATCGACGGCACTGCTGGGCTCGATGAAATGCAACGCCGGGCATGCGCAGGCAGCCGTCCGGCATCCTCGGGTTGATCAAGCTGCTGCTCGCCGGCCAGCACGGTTATATACCGCCGACTCTGTTCTCGGACAACCCGACGACGAAGGTGGACTGGGATCTGACAGGACTGCGATTGGCTACGAAACTGCATCCGTGGGAGCCGAAGGACGGGCATCGCTACGGCGCCGTATCGTCTTTCGGCGCCGGAGGCGCCAATGCTCACGCAATCATTGCCATGCCGGCGAGGCAGGCCGGTGACGATGCAGTCAGTTACCGGCTGCCGAATGGCACCGTTCCCGTCCTGCTGTCGGGAGATACCCCTGAGCAGTTGCTCGACGATGCCACGGCCCTCCTTTCGTATGCCGCAGATCACCCTGAGGTACCGCCCCATCGGATCGCCGAGATGTTGTTCCGGACGCAGGACCGCCCGCCGTCATCGAGCGCTTGCCATGGTGACCGATCTTGGCGAGCTGGTCATCGCTGTGCAGGCGATCATCGACGGCCGCGAACATCCGTCGGTGGTCCGCACCGACACCCCCGCGAGGACCCGACGGGTCGCCTATGTTTTTCCCGGGCAGGGCGGCCAGCGACCCGGGATGGGTCGGATCTTCTATGAATCGATTCCCGGGTTTCGCGCCGAAGTGGAGCGCTGCGCCGAATTTTTCCGACCACAGTTCGGTGATTCGCCGCTGGATTATCTTCTCGACGAAGATCTTCCGGCCGAAGACCACGCGCGTACCGTCCAGCCGGCATTGTTCACCCAAATGGCCGGGCTCGCCGCGGTCTGGCGATCACTGGGCATCGCACCGACAATGACCATCGGTCACAGCCAGGGAGAGATCGCTGCGGCCTATGTGTCCGGCGCGATGACACTCGCAGATGCCGCACTCGTCGTCGCAATCCGCGCACGTGCCGCCGACGAGTTCGCCCGGGGCGACTATGCGATGGCAGTCGTTGCCACCGACCGCGACACCTGCGAGGACTTGCTCGCACGCTGCTCGGGTTGGGCTCAGCTGTCGGTGATCAACTCGCCCAACATGGTCGGGGTCTCCGGTGATCGGGAGACGGTGCAGGCCATCGTAGACACCTTCACAGAGCGCGGCATGTTCGCGCGCGTCATTCGGGTCCAATATCCCGCGCACACCAGCTTGATCAACGAACTCGGCAACAAGGTACGTCTGACCATGCGGTGCCAACTGGAGAATCCGAAGTTCCTCGACACGGAAACCGAATGCCTCGGCGCCACGCTCGGTGGTCCCATAACGCCGGATCTGCCGATCGACCAGTACTGGTTCTGGAACCTGCGCAACACCGTTCGATTCGACAAGGCGATAGCCGCCGCAACGCAAAGGGGCATTTGTACGTTCCTCGAACTGACCGAACATCCGACATTGCAGTTGGCGATTCAGGAGAATCTCGCTGTCATGGCCGACGACCGCGCGACCACGGTGGCCGGCACGTCCGTGCGAACAGCCACGGGTCTCGACGAACTCACCCACAACCTTGCGTCGCTGGCGGTGCGGGACCTCGATTACCCCTGGGATTGCCTCCGCACCGGGACTGACAGCCCCGTTTCCCTCCCGTTGGCGGACTTTCCGAATTCCCGGATGCTCGAAACCAGGCTGTGGCTGCCATACGACTTCACCCCACTCCAACCGGCCGTTCCGGCGTCGTTCGCGAAATCGGTTGCCACCGAGAAGGACCCGGAGAAGGGAAGGACGGCGCTTTCCGCCGCTGATCCGGGGCCGGCGCGGCTCCTGCTCGAGGAGTGGGTGCGGCTGTCGCGTCGCTGTCTCGCGCCGCCGCGAGCCATCGGGATCGTCGATCACACCGGGGCGTGCTCGACCTTCACCAAGTCACTGTGTGCCGCGGCCGGCGACTTCGGAGCGACCGCTTCCGTGGTGGACGTCACCGATCCAGCCGAAAACACGTCATCACGGGATGATCTCGATGTTCTGGTATGGCTGGTGCCTCCCTCGGAGAGACTGGAGGCACCCGCCGCGGTAGCCCGGGTCGCCACCTTCTTCGGAGAACGGAACTGGTGGCCGAAACCGCCAAGAACGGTGTCGGAATGCTGGTTGGTCACCTTCGGCGCCGAGGCGGTGGTCGCCGAGGACGTACCACCAGATCCGGTGCATGCGGCGGCGAGTGCCGGATTCCGTTGCATCGGAGTGGAATATCCCGGTGTCCGTTTCCGGCACCTCGACCTGCCGGCCGCTTTGGCACCGCCGGAATCTGTCGCCGCGATATTCGCGGCGCTGCACACGGCTGAAGAGCCCGAACTCGCACTGCGCAGCGGCGGTCTCTATGCAAAGCGGATCGTCGAGGCCGAGCGCTCAGCCACCAACTCCGACAGCAACTCCGACAGCAACTCCGAGACCGCAACCCCCGGACACGTGCTGATTCTCGGCGGGACGGGAAAGCTGGGACTGGAATTCTGCCGGTACTTCGCACAACTCGGCGCCCGGCGCATCACGCTGGCGAGCAGATCCGCAGAGAACTCCGCAGTCGCGGACCAGTTGCAGCAGGTTCGTGCCGCCACCCGGACGGAACTGTATGTCCAAGCCTGTGACGTTGGTGAGCAAGCCGCAGTGTCGCGACTGGCTGACGCACTTCGAGAAGATCCCGCGGATTTCATCATCCACGCCGCGGTGGAGTATGCGGATATCGAACTGGCCGACCTCACCGTCGAAAATGTCGGCAAGGTATTGCAGGCCAAGGTCATCGGCATTTGGCGCGTATTGGCGATGTGTCCGCGCACCTCGGACTGCCGTGTGCTGTTTTGCTCGTCGACGGCAGCGACGATCGGCGGTCGCGGACAGGTCGCCTACGCGGCGGCCAACCGGATGCTGGACGCCATGGCGCACCGCCTGCGGACCGAGGGGATGAACTGCAATTCCGTGCAGTGGGGTCAATGGAAGGCGCACTTCCAACTCGACCCCGCCGGACTGGCGAAGCTGGCCGCTACCGGCGTCATCCCGATGTCCCCCGCCGAGGCGGTCACGCTGGGACTGAACCGGTCCGACAGGAATGTCATCGTCGCGGCGTACGACCTGGCTCGCGCCCGGTCGGCGCTGGAACCCTACGGCTACGGACCATTGTTGTCGCAGTTGAACTCGCCCGTCGCCGAGCGGACGACCGCGGTGGCGAAAGGGAATCTTTCGCAACGCTTCATGGAACTGCTCGCCGAGACCATCGGGATGGACCACACGGATGCCCTCGACGTCGCCGTTCCCATGGTCGCGATCGGCCTGGACTCGTTACAGGCGCTGGAGTTTCGCCGTCGAGTGAAAGCCGAGTTCGATTACGAGCTCGGCGTCGCCGATCTGCTCGGCGGAGCGTCCATCGCAGACGTGCTGTCGCGGCTCGGTTGACATTCCCAGTCTCGCCACCAACCGCCGATGCCGCGGCACCGGAACATGCGGTGGCCAACAGGTGCGTCGCCGACCGACGCGGTTATTGGGGAATCCTCAAATGGATTGAAACTCAACGCTTCTTCTCATGGACGGGGTACAGCCTCCGATCTCGGAACCGAGAATGCGGTCGGACAGCCGCCCCAGACAGCTCAGGTTCGGAAATCCTGGGCCTTCGTTCAGTCCGGACAGATTGGGCAAGAAGAGCTTCGGGGTGACGCCTCCGACAGCGAGGTCGTGACCGATGGACTCTTCCAGCCGTTCGCGCGTCACCGGCCCGCGCAGACCCAGTTCTAACAGGTCCAGGGTATCGGAGCCCAGCAGCGACAGGAACCACAGCGAATCGGCACCGGATCCATCGATGACCAGATCGAATCCGTACACCGTCTCCAGTCGTTCTCCCCCGCATTCGGTGTGCAGGGTGATTCTGATCTGCCCGTCGCAGTCGACCGCGTGGGCGACGCGGCCGCGAAGGTGCCTGATCCTCTCGTCCGCCAGAAGCGCGTCCTGGACACGTGCCGAGAAGACGCCACGGTCGGTGCGCGCAATGGCGTCGCGCCGTTCGGCCCGGGTCAGGCCGCGCCACTCGATGGGGTCGGAGAACAGCAAGTTCTCGAAGAAGCCCTCGCCGCGAGTGAACAAGGTCACTTGTGGCGATATCACCGTGATCGCCGAGCACCGATGATGGAACACCTCGCTGAGGATGGATGCGGTGGATTCTCCGCCGCCGATGACCGCAACACGCGGGGCGGCAATCCGTTCACCGCCCGCCGCACGCCGCCAGAACTCCGCGATCGACCACACTCGAGGGTCGCCCGGCAGTACCGAGCGGCCGGGCTGTCCCGGCCCCGTGATCATCACCGCGTCCGCGGACAGGCTCGACCCGGGCATCCGCACTGTCCAGCGCGACTCGTTCACCGAGATCTGGACCACCTCTGCGCCAACGACTTTCAGGCCGGCGGCCGCAGCCACCCAACTCAAGTACCTGGCCCACGTCTCATGTGTGGGCGCCGGTCTGTCCCGGTCGATCCAACCCGCGAACTCACCGGTGGTGATCAGAAAGGACTGCCAGCTGTACCGCATCAACCGCTCGTCGAGTTCGGCATTGCGGCCCGGCACCAACGTGGATCGGTACGGGAATCCGACGTCCTTCTCGGGGCTGGTGCCCAACCGCTGGCGGCCGTCCGTCCACCCGCCCGCGGCCTGCCAGTTGGCCGCCACACCCGTGCGTTCGACCGCAATGATCGCAGGGACGTCAACACCCATCTCGCGAAGTGTCGCCGCCTTCGCGGCGACGGCCGCGGCTTTCGCGCCGGCCCCGACGATTGCAAGGGTCCGGCTCATATGGCAGCCTCCATGAGCCGTCCCACACGGTCGACCGCCTCAGTTGACCGCGCCGGCGACACAGGCGTGACATCGTGACGTCCGAAATCCGGGTCGGGTAGCGCGTCGCGATCGAACTTGCCATGTGTGGTGATCGGGATCTCGTCGATCACCACATACGCCGCAGGTGTCATGTGCCGGGGCAGCGCCGCGTTCACCCGGGCGCGCACCCGGCCGACGTCGACCGTCTCGTGATTGGCTGACGGTGTCATATAGGCCACCAAACCCCGCCCTGTCGAGGACAATTCGCGGACCACCACCACGCATTGAGCCACACTCGGATCGACCGAGACGGCCGCTGCGACTTCGCCCAGTTCGATCCGGAAGCCTCGCACCTTCGCCTGCTCGTCGGCGCGGCCGATGAATTCGAGATCCCCGCCTGCGTTTCGCCGAGCCAGATCGCCTGTGCGATAAAGCCTCTCGCCGATCCGGTGGGGGTCGGCGACGAATCGCTGCGCGGTCAGACCTGGCAGGCCGAGGTAACCGCGCGCCAAACATGTACCGCCGATGTAGATGTGCCCGATGGCGCCGATCGGGACGGGTCGCAGCGTGTCGTCGAGAAGATGAACCGTTGTGTTGATCTTCGGGCTTCCGATCGGCACGGTCCGGTTCGCCTGTGTTCCGGTCACCCGGTATCTCGTTGCGGCGATCGTGGTCTCGGTCGGACCGTAGAAATTCAGCAACGCCGCGTCGAAGGTGGCGTAGAACTTGTCGGCGAGTTCGCCGGGCAGCGGCTCGCCACCGATCGGGATTCTCCGCAGCGTACGCCATTGTGAAACACCAGGAAACGAGAGGAACAGCCCGAGCATCGATGGCAGCAAATGCATCGTGGTGATGCCTTCGCGCCGTAGAAGATCGGTTAGATAGCCGATGTCGCGCAGCCCGCCACTGCGTGGAATCACCAGCCGGGCACCTCTTCCCAACGTTCCGAAGATCTCCTCGATGGAGAAGTCGAAACCGCTGGACGTGACCTGCAGCACCGCCTCCCGATCACCTGCCTCGTACTCGCCGGCAAACCACGCGAAGTACTCGGCCACCGCGGCGTGTGCGACGGGAACGCCCTTGGGCGTACCCGTCGAGCCCGACGTATAGATGACGTAGGCCAAGTTGGCGGGCAGTAGTGGGCGCAACCTCTCGAGGTCGGCCGGATTGGTCGTCGGATATCGGTCGAGCCGTTCCCGATCGTCCACGGGTTCGCGCAGTACCAGTCTCGGTGCCGAATCCTGGAGGATGAACTCGATCCGGTCGGCGGGGTAATCGGGGTCAACCGGTAAGTACGCCGCCCCCGCCTTCGCGATGCCGAGCGCGGTGATGACCAGCTGCGGTGACCGGGCCAAAACGACTGCAACCAGGTCCTCGGGACCGATGCGCCGCTCGATGAGCCAGTGGGCCAATCGATTGGCGCGCTGGTTGATGTCCCGGTAGGTGAAGTGCCGACCCTCGCATGTCACCGCAACCGCATCCGGAGTGGCTTCGGCCTGGCGTTCCACGATCTCGCACAGGGTAGTCGGCGTCACCTGCGCGTCCTCGCCCCGAGAAGCCCGGCCCAGCCATGCCGCATCATCGGCGCACAGCATGTCCAACGCATGGATCGGCGTATCCGGCTGCCGCAGAGCACTGTCCAACAGCTGTTCGAGGTGCTTCAACATCTGGGCGACGAGCGCACGATCGAGGATGCCCACCATGTACTCGGCTCGAACCAGTGCGCCATCAGCAGTGAGTTCGACAGTCACGCCGAGCGGCCGCCGGGCCCCCTGACCACGCAACTGCACACGCTCACAGCGGACACCGCAAAGGCACAACGTGTCACCCTCGGCCTCGCGCAGCCCGACACTCACGCGGGCGAGCCCTTCGACCCCGGCCCGGCCGCAGTCGGTGCCGCTCTCCCCGAGCACCCCGTCCGGCATTCCCCGGCGATGGGACAGCGCCGCGATCACGCCGTCACGGGTGCGGGACAACAGCTCCCGGAATGTGTTTCGCGGCGACACTTTTGCGCGCAGCAATCCCGTGATGCCGAAATTGCCGATCGACTGCGTCGTTTCGGCGCTCCGGTCGTCTGTCGGCAATGCGATGAAGAAGTCTCCGGTCTGCGTGTATCGGGTGATGAGCGCCGATACCGCGGCGATCATGACCATGTGACGGGTTGCGCCGATCCCGTCAGCAAGCCGCCCGACGCGATCCATCATGTTTGCAGTCAGATGCCGGGTGCACACCGCGGCATGGGTCGCCACCGCCATCGCCGAGCCGTTCGGCCCGGGAAATTCCAGCGGCTCCGGCAACTCGGCAAACACCGTACGCCAGTACCCAGGGTCGCCGCCGCCGGCGACATCCGCCGTCCGACGGGGACCTGCGGACAGCGGCACGCTGGGCTTTGCGCCATACCCGCCGGGATCGGCGTAAGCCTGGCCGAGTTCGTCGAGCAGCACCCCCCACGACGCATCGTCCCAGGCCAGGCGGTGCGCAACCAGGAGAAGCACGTGTTCGCACGGACCGGTTCGGATCAGCGTCACACGCAGCGGCGCATCGGCGGTCAGGTCGAACGGTCCACCGAATTCTCGTTGGGCCAGCACCTCCAACCGAAGGTTGCGCGCCCGCTCCGCCAGATGCGTCAGGTCGTGCTCGGCCCACCGGGGCGTCAGTCTTTTGTGCACGGTCTGAGCCAGGCCCGCGGTGTCTTCGCTCTGGTGCGTGGTGCGCAGGATCGCGTGGCGGTTCACGACTGCGGCGAACGCCACTTTCACCCGCGCGACGCTGAGATCACCGTCAAGCCGGTACGAAGCCGACATATTCGGGTCCAGCGCGGGACCCGACGGCTCAGCAGATTGCCGGCCGGAAACTCGCGGCCGGCCGTCGGGCGGGTCGCTTTCGCCGGTCCGATTCGAAAGCAGCCAGACAGGCGCACCTTGCTGTGGGCTGCCGGCGCGGCGGCCCGGCCCACGAGGAATCTTCGTCAAATCCTGCTTCAACCCTCCGGCATTCCCGCGCGCTAGTTAGCACAGGCTGTCCTAATCTGACGTACACTACCGTAAGCCGCGGAACAAGACACACCTACACGAGGGAGACTCGGAACACTTGTGACCTCTGCGCAGCGAGTCGGAACCACAGCACCACGCGTGATACCGGATGGATTCGTCCCCTTTCCACCCGAGCGCGCGGCGAACTACCGTGCCGCCGGCTATTGGACCGGCCGCACGATCGATTCAATCTTGCGAAACGCGGCTGCCAACTGGCCCGACGGTGTCGGAGTCGTTGACGCCGACTACAGCCATACCTACGCCCAGCTCGACGAACTCGCCGACCGATCGGCCGCAGGCTTCGCCGCCCTCGGGATAGCGCCCGGTGACCGGGTTCTCCTTCAGCTGCCCAACTCGTGCCGCTTCGCCGCCGCATTGTTCGGGCTGCTGCGCGCCGGAGCGATCCCGGTGTTGTGCCTACCGGGTCACCGGCTGGCAGATGTCAGTCACTTCGCACAGGTCAGCGGGGCCGTAGGCCTGGTAATCGCCCACACGGCGAACGGCTTCGACTACCGATCCATGGCCCGACAATTGACCGAAGGGCACGCCGGCGTCCTGCGCGTCATCGTGGACGGCGACGCAGACGGTCACGTGGATGGTCACGTGGACGGCAACCCTGCCGGCGAACCCCAGCCGTTCGTGTCGTGGTCGGACCTGATCGCCGACGCCGACGACTGCGTACCGCCGGCCACCGCGCCCGACCCCGCGTCACCGGCCCTGCTGCTGGTGTCGGGTGGTACCACCGGCCGACCCAAACTCATCCCCCGCACCCACGACGACTACGTCTACAACGCCACCGCAAGCGCCGAGTTGTGCCGCCTGACCGCTGAGGACGCCTACCTGGTGTCCCTACCGGCCGGACACAACTTTCCGTTGGCATGCCCGGGCATTCTCGGCGCGATGTCCGTGGGCGCAAAAGTCGTCTTCACCGCAGATCCGAGTCCCGAATCGGCATTCGCCGACATCGACCGGCACGGGATCACCGTCACCGCACTGGTACCGCCGCTGGCCAGGTTGTGGGCGCAGGCGTGCGAATGGGAGCCGGCCCGCCCGACGGCACTGCGCCTGCTCCAGGTCGGAGGGTCCAAACTCGGATCCGATGATGCCGCCGCCATCAGGACCGCGTTGACCCCGGGGCTGCAGCAGGTTTTCGGCATGGCCGAGGGCGTGTTGTGCTACACGCGTCTCGACGATCCGCCCGACGTTGTCGACCGCACCCAGGGTTGCCCGCTGTCTCCGCATGACGAACTGAGGGTGGTCGGCGAAGACGGCGGCGACGTCGCGCCCGGCGAAGACGGCGAGCTGCTGGTGCGGGGCCCGTACACCTTCAACGGGTACTTCCGCGCCGCAGACGACAACGAGCGGGCATTCAGCCCGGACGGCTTCTACCGCACCGGCGACCGGGTGCGCCGCTTCACGAACGGCTATGTGGAGGTGACCGGCCGGGTCAAGGATGTCATCCACCGCGGTGGTGAGACCGTCTCAGCGGTCGACCTCGAGACCCATCTGCTGGCGCATCCGGCGATCTGGGCCGCTGCCGCCGTCGGACAGGCGGATGAGCTCCTCGGCGAAAAGATCTGCGCCGCAGTAGTTTTTGGTGGACCGGCGCTGACGCTGGCCGAACTCAACGAATACTTGGACGGCCGTGGGCTATCGGCCCACGCCCGTCCGGACATGCTCGTGCCGCTGCCGTCGCTTCCGACGACAGCGGTGGGCAAGGTCGACAAGCGCACGATCGCAGCACAATTGGGGTGTCCCAGCAATGGTGCCGGCGAAGCGGCGGCAAAGGTCGTCCATTAACGGCCCGGCGGTGTGGTTCGCCCCTTGAGTCCGGACCCCGCATGTGCTCGGCCCTGATCCTGCGCGCTAGTCGTGTGTTTCGCGCCCACGAGGTAGGGTGCGAGGCTGGCCAGCTTTTCACACGTCTCCTCGAATTCGCGCTCGGGAGTCGATTCCGCGATGATGCCGGCGCCGGCCCGCAACCAGGTGCGCCCACCGCTTTGATACGCGGCTCGCAACGCCAGTGCTGCGTCCAAGCCCCCATCCGCCGAGAGCGTCACGACCGCACCGGAATACAGTCCCCGAGGATTCTGGTCCAGGCGCAGGATCGCCTCGATACTTTCGCTCTTGGGAATGCCCGACGCGGTGACCGCCGGAAACAACGCTTCCAATGCGTCCATCCGGTTACACGACCGGCGCAGACGTGCACTGACCGTCGATCCCAGATGCTGCACGCTGCCCCGCTCGCGCACGGTCATGAAATCAGTCACTGCCGCGCTGCCCGGCTGCACGATCCCGGCCATCTCCAGCAACGAACTGCGCACCGAAAGCGCATGTTCGACAATCTCTTTGGCGTCGTACTCCAAGTCATTACGGGCGGCCAAGTCGCAGGCCGCTCCGCGCCCGAAGGCGCGTGTGCCCGCCAGCGGCTCTGTCACCACGTGCCCGTCATGCCGCACCGCGGTCACCAGCTCCGGGCTGTAACCCAGCGCGCGAAGTCCACCGAGCCGCAACAGAAACGAGCGAACTGGAGTGTTGCCGCGACGTCCCAGCCGGTAGGTCGCCGGAAAGTCGAGCGAAAACGGTACTGGAACACTGCGCGACAAGATCACCTTGTGATACCGGCCCGCCTTGATCTCGTCCACCGCAGTCGACACTCGCCGGCGATAGCAGGTGGTATCGGAGCGCAGGTCGATCTCGGTCGTCGGTCCGGCAGGCGGTACGCCGTCGGTCAGCAACCGCCGCAAGGCGGCACGGTCGTGATCCACGCCGTCAATCACGTCGGCGCTGTCCGGGGTGACGACGATCCGGGTCTGCGGCACGAACAGCCGCGCCAGAGGCGTTCTCGGTGGTAGGCGACGCTGCAGACCGAAACGATACGCTCCGAACTCGAACGAGATCCAGCCGAACACGCAATCCGATGCCAATAGCAGGCGGTCGGCCGCCTCGCCCAGCTTCGCGGCCGGACTGCCGGACCACGGTTGGCGGTGAACCACCCCCGACGAAACAATCCTCAACTCATCGCTGTCGAGCTCGACCAAGGCCCGGCAGCCTGCTGCCAGGGTCCATGTCCCGTCCTTCTCATAGACGAGGTAGTCGTCGCCCCGGGCTTCCGGCAAGGCGTCGACCAATCCGCCGATGACATCAGCCGGTGCCAGCGTTGACACGAGGGAGTCCATCACACAACGAAAATAGCAGAGCCTAACCTAACTTTGCCTGCTACCGAATCTCCGCACCGAAAGGCACACCACGCTTGAAGCACGGCGCAGGGCCATCGAGTTCGCGGGCTGTCGAAAC